>CAWDBL010000008.1:0-285154 GCA_963800505.1 uncultured Actinomycetota bacterium | reverse complement strand
ACGGAGATGTACGTCTTCCCCGCCTCGCACTACGTCGCCGGGCCGCAGCGGATGGAGCGCGCGATCGCCGGCATCGAGCACGAGCTCGAGGACCAGCTGGCGCTGTTCGAGAAGCAGGGCAAGCTGCTCGAGGCCCAGCGGCTGCGCATGCGCACCACCTACGACATCGAGATGATGCGCCAGATCGGCTCCTGCTCCGGCATCGAGAACTACTCGATGCACATCGACGGCCGGTCGCCCGGCACCGCCCCCAACTGCCTGCTCGACTACTTCCCCGAGGACTTCCTCCTCGTCATCGACGAGTCCCACGTCACGGTGCCGCAGATCGGCGCGATGTACGAGGGCGACGCCTCGCGCAAGCGCAGCCTCGTCGACCACGGCTTCCGGCTGCCCTCGGCCATGGACAACCGCCCGCTGAAGTGGGAGGAGTTCCTCGAGCGCGTCGGCCAGACCGTCTACCTCTCGGCCACCCCCGGCCCCTACGAGCTGGCCAAGGCGAGCGGTGTGGTCGAGCAGATCATCCGCCCCACCGGCCTGATCGACCCCGAGATCATCCTCAAGCCCACCAAGGGCCAGATCGACGACCTGCTCCACGAGATCCGCACCCGCGCCGACAAGAACGAGCGGGTTCTGGTCACCACCCTCACCAAGAAGATGGCGGAGGACCTCACCGACTACCTCCTCGACAAGGGCGTCCGGGTCCGCTACCTGCACTCCGACATCGACACCCTGCGCCGCGTCGAGCTGCTGCGCGAGCTGCGCCTGGGCGAGTACGACGTGCTCGTCGGCATCAACCTGCTGCGTGAGGGCCTCGACCTGCCCGAGGTGTCGCTCGTCGCCATCCTCGACGCCGACAAGGAGGGCTTCCTGCGCAGTGCGCGCTCCCTCATCCAGACCATCGGCCGCGCCGCCCGCAACGTGTCCGGCCAGGTGCACATGTATGCCGACAAGGTCACGCCCTCGATGGCCGAGGCGGTCGAGGAGACCAGCCGGCGCCGCGAGAAGCAGATCGCCTACAACCTCGAGCGCGGTCTCGACCCCCAGCCGCTGCGCAAGAGGATCGCCGACATCACCGACATGCTCAACCGCGAGGACGCCGACACCGAGGAGCTGCTCGGCTCCGGTCGCGCCCGGTCCCGGGGCAAGAGCGACGGCGGGCGGGGCGGCCGAGGCGCCGCCGCAGCCGACATCTCGCTGGGTGCTCGGCGGGCCGAGCCGGTGGCCGCCAGCGACCTCGCAGGACTCATCCAGGAGCTCACCGCCCAGATGCACCAGGCGGCCGGCGACCTGCACTTCGAGCTGGCGGCCCGCATCCGCGACGAGATCGGTGACCTGAAGAAGGAGCTGCGTCAGATGAGTGAGGCCACGAAGTGACCGACGACGAGCCGGATGCCGTGCAGTCGGGACCGTCCCGACCGCCGGGTCCGTGGGCCGAGTACGCCCTCGCCAAGCCGGGTGCCTGGGCCGACCAGCCGTGGGAGGGCGACCACGTGGCGAAGGTGGGCGAGAAGATCTTCTGCTTCCTCGGCGGCGAGACGATCGGGGTCAAGTGCGGCACCCGGGCCGAGGCCGACGAGTGGCTCGCCGAGTACCCCGACGACGCCTCGGTGATGGCCTACATCGGCCGGCACGGGTGGAACACCCTGCGAGTCGGCCGGGCCATCCCCGACGACGCGCTGCGTGAGGCGGTCGACACCTCCTACCACCTCGTCGTCGCCGCCCTGCCGAAGCGGCAGCGACCGTCCGGCTGACCGCGGAGGTCGGCACCTCGTTCGACCGTGTCGTCCCCGCGATGCCGGGGACGGCGCCGCACATCCGGCGGGGCGCCGATGGGCAGAACCGCATCGTCGTCTCGGTAGAGTGGCGCCGGTGACCTTCGCGATCCTCCCGACCGCCACCGAGTCCCTGAACCTCGACCCCTGGGTCTGGTGGGTGACCATCGGCGTGGCTGCCGCCATCCTCGCGTTCGACGTCTTCTGGATCGCCCGCAACCCGCACCGCCCATCCAACCGCGAGACCGGCCTCGCGCTGGGGTGCTACGTCGGTGCCGCGATCCTCTTCGGACTGGGCATGTGGTACTTCGCCGGGGCCCAGCTCGCGGGGGAGTTCTTCGCGGGCTGGCTCACCGAGTACTCGCTCTCGGTCGACAACCTGTTCATCTTCATCCTGATCATGGCGAAGTTCGCCGTGCCCGAGAAGCTCCAGCAGTTCGCCCTCATGGTCGGCATCATCATCGCGATCATCCTGCGCGGCCTCTTCATCTGGCTCGGTGCCGCGGCGATCAACAACTTCAGCTGGGTCTTCTACATCTTCGGTGCGTTCCTCATCTACACCGCCGTCAAGCTCGTGCGCGAGGGCGAGAGCGACGACGACGAGTTCGAGGAGAACCGCTTCATGAAGTTCATGGAGGCCCGGTTCCCGGCCACCAAGGACTACCAGGGCACGAAGCTGTTCTTCGTGCAGAACGGCAAGCGCCTCGCGACGCCGATGTTCTTCGTCATCCTCGCGCTCGGCACCACCGACCTGCTCTTCGCGCTCGACTCGATCCCGGCGATCTACGGCCTGACTCGTGAGCCGTACATCGTGCTCACGGCCAACCTCTTCGCGCTGATGGGGCTGCGCCAGCTCTACTTCCTGCTTGGTGGGCTGCTCAAGCGGCTCGTCTACCTCAACATCGGCCTGGCGGTGCTGCTCGCCTTCATCGGCGTCAAGCTCCTCCTGCACGCCTTGCACGAGAACGAGCTGCCGTTCATCAACGGCGGTGAGCACGTGCCGGTCCCGGAGATCCCGATCTGGATGTCGCTCGTGGCCATCGTGCTCATCCTGGGCACCACCACAGTGCTCAGCCTGAGGAAGACCCGTCGCGACGCGCGCGACGCCGTCCAGTCCTGAGCCGACGGCCGGCGCTCCCGAGCCTCAGGCGCCGGCCGACTCCGCCGGGTCCTTGCGCGCCCCGAGGCCCAGCACCAGCGCCGAGGCCGCGACGACGAAGCCCATGCCCAGCAGCTGCGTCGGAGAGAGCCGCTGCCCCAGCACGACCAGCCCGGCCAGCGCGGCGGCCGCGGGCTCGAGGCTGAGCAGGATGCCGAACACCTTCGCCGAGAGCCGCCGCAGCGCGAGCAGCTCGAGCGAGTAGGGCAGCACCGACGACATGACCGCGATGCCGAGACCCTTGAGCAGCGTCGCCGCGGTCCACTCCGGCACCGACCCCAGCCCCACCGGAAGGGTCACGACCGTGGCCACGACCATCGCGATCGCCAGGCCCTCGAGCCGCGGGAACTGCGCACCGGTGCGTCCGGACAGCACGATGTAGGCGGCCCAGAACGCGCCGGCGGCCAGCGCCAGGGCGATGCCCACCCACTCCAGCTCGTCCAGGGGGGTGCTCAGCGCCTCGGAGATGAGCACCACGCCGAGCCCCGCGGCGGCGACGGCCACGGCATCCACCCACCGCCGCGACAGCACGGCCGCGAGCGTGAGCGGCCCGATGAACTCGATCGTGACGGCCACCCCGATCGGCAGGTGGGCCAGCGAGCTGTAGAAGGTGAAGTTCATCAGCCCCAGCGCGACCCCGAAGGCGATGACGGTGCGCCAGGCCCGCGCCGAGTGCCCCCGCCAGCGGGGCCGCGCCACGGCGAGCAGGATCAGCGTGGCGAACAGCAGCCGGATGACGACCGAGCCGCCGGCGCCGATGACCGGCACCAGCGTCGCGGCCAGCGCCCCGCCGAACTGCACCGAGACGATGCCCGCCAGCACCAGGACCGGTGCGGGCACCCGGTCTGCGGCGGTCGTCACCGCGTCAGGCTAGCCACTGCCCGGCGGCCCTTGTGCGACTGGTCCAGACCGGGTCGCCGACGTTATCCACCACACATCCACCGGCCCGGTGCCTGACGGCTGCGTATATTCCGGACCAGGTTCACGTCGAGAAGGGAAGCAGTCAGATGGCTCGTAACACGGGAGATCAGTACGTCTGTGAGAAGTGCGGAGCGAAGCTCGCGTACGAGGTTGGCTGCCCATGTCCCGCTGACGTGCCCCACGTCGAGATCTGCTGCGGGACCCAGATGACCCTCGTCGAGGGCTGACCCACCGGAGCTTCCGGTCACCAGCCGCGGTCGCGCCACTCGTCGAGATGTGGGCGCTCGGCACCGATCGTGGAGTCGTCGCCGTGGCCGGGGTAGAACCAGGTGTCGTCGTCGTACCGGTCGAAGACGCGCTCGACGACGTCGGCATAGAGCGACTCGAAGCTCTGGCCGGGGTTCTTGGTGTTGCCCACGCCGCCGGGGAAGAGCGAGTCGCCGGTGAACAGGTGGGTGTGGCCGTCGGGGTCCGCCCACGACAGCGCCACCGAGCCGGGGGTGTGCCCGCGCAGGTGCAGCACGTCGAGCTCGAGCTCGCCGACCGTCACCACGTCGCCGTGCTGCAGGCGCACGTCGGGCGCCACCGGAAGGGCGTCGGCGTCATCGGCGCCGGCATACGTCGTGGCGCCGGTGGCGCGGGCGACCTCCTCGAGCGCCCGCACGTGGTCCCAGTGCTGGTGGGTGGTGACCAGGTGGTCGAGCCGGCCGGTGCCCTCGCGCACGAGCAGCTGGCAGCGGTGCGGGTCGTCGGCGGCGTCGATGAGCAGCTGTTCACCGGTGGCGTTGCAGGTGATGAGGTAGACGTTGTTGTGCATCTCGCTGACCGACATCTTGCGGATGGTCGCGCGGTCGAGGCGGCGGAGGTCGCTCGGTCCGCCGGGGGTCACGTGCCCGGTGTAGCTCATCGTCACAGTCCTTCGGGGAGGTGGGGGAGGGGGTCGCCGGTCAGGCCGTCGGTGAGGCCTGCGCCCGAGCCACCCCAACAGGGCGCCTCGCTCGCCGACGACGGATGCCGTGCCGAGCCCGACCGCCCACTCGTCGCCGTCGGGCGTACGCAGGGTGAGGTCGGGTGCGGGGTCTGCGGCCCGCAGCCGGCGCACCTCCTCGTTCAGGAGCAGCCGCTGCAGCTCGGCGTCGAGGTCGCCGAAGCCGAAGCCGCCGAGCAGGTCGACGTGGTGGAAGACCAGCTCGCGCAGCCGCATGAACGGGATGTTCTTGGCCTTGATCAGGAACTGGCCGGGGGTGCGCTCGAGGCGCACCTCGGCCTGCTCGGGGCTGAGCCGCGGCAGGTCGGCGGCCAGCGCCCGGGCCGTGCGGTCGACATCGTCGACCTGCTCGGAAGCGGGCCGGCCAGCCCCGGCCTCGATGTCGGCATCGCGCGCCTGTGGGCTGGTGTACATCGTCTCGCCGGTGCCGTCGACGGCGGCGCGCACCAGGGCGGCGAGGCCGTCGGCGTTGCGGGCCACGTGGGTCAGGACGTGGCCGCGGGTCCAGCCCTCGCACAGCGACGGCGCCTGGACGTCGTCGAGCGACCTGGCGGTGCGCAGGAAGGCCGCGGTCTGGTCGGCGACCGCGTCGAGCACGGCGGGGGAGGTCGGGTCCATGCCCAGACGCTACCGGGGCGTCCATGGATGAGGGTGTTGTCGGTGGCCCCACCTAGCATTGCGGGCGTGAGTCATGACCACCTCGTCGTCCGTGGTGCCCGCGAGCACAACCTCAAGGACATCAGCATCGAACTGCCCCGCGACAGCCTTGTCGTGTTCACCGGCCTGTCCGGGTCGGGGAAGTCCAGCCTGGCCTTCGACACCATCTTCGCCGAGGGCCAGCGCCGCTACGTCGAGTCGCTGTCGGCCTACGCCCGGCAGTTCCTCGGGCAGATGGACAAGCCCGACGTCGACTTCATCGAGGGCCTGTCACCGGCGGTGTCCATCGACCAGAAGTCGACCAACCGCAACCCGCGGTCCACCGTCGGCACCATCACCGAGGTCTACGACTACCTCCGCCTGCTCTTCGCCCGCGCCGGCCGCCCGCACTGCCCGGTCTGTGGTGAGCCGATCACCCGGCAGAGCCCGCA
Organism: uncultured Actinomycetota bacterium; assembly: GCA_963800505.1. Classification (GTDB taxonomy): domain Bacteria; phylum Actinomycetota; class Actinomycetes; order Actinomycetales; family Dermatophilaceae; genus Fodinibacter. Next base: position 279,226 of record CAWDBL010000008.1, on the reverse strand, counting down.
GCAGATCGTCGACCGGCTGCTCGAGCTGCCCGAGCGCACCCGCTTCCAGGTGCTCGCCCCGGTGGTGCGCGCCCGCAAGGGCGAGTACGTCGACCTGTTCTCCGAGCTGCAGTCCAAGGGCTTCGCCCGGGCCCGGGTCGACGGGCAGGTGGTGGCCCTCACCGAGCCCCCGAAGCTCGAGAAGCAGGTCAAGCACACCATCGACGTCGTCGTCGACCGGCTCGTCGCCAAGGGAGCCGACGACCCGTCGTCGAAGCGGCGGCTCACCGACTCGGTCGAGACCGCGCTCGGCCTGGCCGGCGGGGTGCTCGTGGTCGAGTTCGTCGACCTCGAAGAGGGCCACCCAGACCGTGAGCGCCGGTTCTCCGAGAAGATGGCCTGCCCCAACGACCACCCCCTGTCGATGGACGAGGTCGAGCCGCGCTCCTTCTCGTTCAACAGCCCGTTCGGCGCCTGCCCCGAGTGCACCGGCATCGGCACCGAGCTCGAGGTCGACCCCGACCTCATCGTCCCCGACGAGGACCTCAGCCTCGCCGAGGGCGCCATCGCGCCGTGGGCCAGCGGCTCCGGGGCGGCCGACTACTTCCAGCGCGTCATGGCCGCGCTCGCCGACGACCTCAAGTTCTCGATCGACACGCCCTGGCGGGCCCTGCCCCAGCGGGCCAAGGACGCCCTGCTGTACGGCAAGAACCACAAGGTCCACGTGCGCTACCGAAACCGGTTCGGCCGCGAGCGGTCCTACTCCACCGGGTTCGAGGGCGCGGTCGAGTTCGTCAAGCGGCGGCACGCCGAGACCGACTCCGACTGGAGCCGCGAGCGCTACGAGGGCTACATGCGCGAGGTGCCGTGCCCGGTCTGCAAGGGTGCCCGGCTCAAGCCCGAGTCGCTCGCCGTGCTCATCGGCGGCCGGTCGATCGCCGATGTCTCACGGCTCGCCATCGCCGATGCCGCGCGCTTCTTCGACGACGTCGACTTCACCGTGCGCGAGCGCCAGATCGCCGAGCGGGTCATCAAGGAGATCAACGCCCGGCTCGGCTTCCTGCTCGACGTCGGGCTCGACTACCTCAGCCTCGACCGCCCGGCGGGCACCCTGTCGGGTGGCGAGGCCCAGCGCATCCGGCTCGCCACCCAGATCGGGTCCGGGCTGGTCGGCGTGCTCTACGTGCTCGACGAGCCGAGCATCGGGCTGCACCAGCGCGACAACCACCGGCTGATCGAGACCCTCACCAGGCTGCGCGACCTCGGCAACACGCTCATCGTCGTCGAGCACGACGAAGACACCATCTCCACCGCCGACTGGGTCGTCGACATCGGCCCGGGCGCCGGCGAGCACGGTGGCCAGGTCGTGCACTCCGGCACCGTCGCCGACCTGCTCACCCACCCCGACTCCCTCACCGGCAAGTACCTCTCCGGGAGGCGCGAGATCCCCACCCCGCAGGTGCGCCGGCCCCAGGAGAAGGGCCGCGAGGTCACCGTGGTGCACGCCACCGAGCACAACCTCGACAAGGTCACCGTGTCGTTCCCGCTGGGCAACCTGGTCGCCATCACCGGCGTCTCCGGCTCGGGCAAGTCCACGCTGGTCAACGACATCCTCTACAACGTGCTCGCCAACAAGCTCAACGGCGCCCGGCACGTGCCCGGGCGGCACAAGACCGTCACGGGGCTCGAGCACCTCGACAAGGTCGTGCACGTCGACCAGGGCCCGATCGGCCGCACCCCGCGGTCCAACCCGGCCACCTACACCGGCGTCTTCGACCACATCCGCAAGCTGTTCGCCACCACCACCGAGGCGAAGATGCGCGGCTACCAGCCGGGGCGGTTCTCGTTCAACGTCAAGGGTGGCCGCTGCGACGCGTGCTCCGGTGACGGCACGATCAAGATCGAGATGAACTTCCTGCCCGACGTCTACGTCCCGTGCGAGGTGTGCCACGGCGCCCGCTACAACCGCGAGACGCTCGAGGTGCACTTCAAGGGCAAGACCATCGCCGACGTGCTCGACATGCCGATCGAGGAGGCCGCCGACTTCTTCTCGGCGGTTCCCGCCATCTCCCGGCACATGCGCACGCTCAACGACGTCGGGCTCGGTTACGTGCGGCTGGGCCAGCCGGCCCCCACGCTCTCCGGTGGTGAGGCGCAGCGCGTCAAGCTGGCCACCGAGCTGCAGAAGCGGTCCACCGGGCGCACCGTCTACGTGCTCGACGAGCCCACCACGGGCCTGCACTTCGAGGACATCCGCAAGCTGCTCGGGGTGCTGCAGGGCCTGGTCGACAAGGGCAACACGGTGCTGGTCATCGAGCACAACCTCGACGTCATCAAGAGCGCCGACTGGCTGGTCGACCTCGGCCCCGAGGGCGGCAGCGGCGGTGGCCGGGTCATCGCGCAGGGCACGCCCGAGCACGTCGCCACTCTCGAGCACTCGCACACCGGCCGGTTCCTCGCCCCGGTGCTGGCCAAGACGGCCCGCACCACCACCCGCGCCACCGGTGCCGCCCGGAAGTCACCGGCGGCGAAGACGCCCGCAACCAGGGCCGCGAAGACCACGGCGGCGCGGTCCGCCGCACCCGCGACAACGGCTGCGGCCCGCACGACGGCAGCCAAGGCGACGACCACGAAGGCGACGTCAGCGGCAGCCGGGTCAAAGGCGACGACGGCGGCATCCGCGAGGAAGGCGACGACGACGGCATCGGCGAGGAAGGCGACGACGAAGGCACCGGCGCGCCGCACCGCGACCAAGCGCGCCGCCAGCTGACCCAGCGCGAACGCGAGAGGCCCCGGATGCCGCATCACGGCATCCGGGGCCTTCTCACCTCTGCAGAGAAGCTGTGACTCAGTCCGCCCACGCTGCGCGTGGGACCCGGCCGAGGCAGCTCAGTCTTCGCCCAAGTACGCCTTGCGCACGTCGTCGCTGGCGAGCAGCTCCTGGCCGGTGCCGCTGAGCACGATGCTGCCGACCTCGAGCACGTAGCCCTTGGTCGCCCGCTTCAGCGCGGCCTGGGCGTTCTGCTCGACCAGCAGGATCGTGGTGCCCTGCTGCTGCAGCGTGGTCACCGTCGTCATGATCCGCTTCATCATCAGCGGCGACAGGCCCATCGACGGCTCGTCGAGCATGAGCAGCTTCGGGCGGCTCATCATCGCCCGCCCCATGGCGAGCATCTGCTGCTCACCACCGGAGAAGGTGCCGGCCGGCTGGGCGCGGCGCTCCTCGAGGATCGGGAACAGCGCGAACGCCGCGTCGAGGTCGGAGTTGATGCTCTTGTCCTTGCGGGCGAACGCCCCCAGGCGCAGGTTCTCCTCGACGGTGAGCCGCGGGAAGATCCGCCGGCCCTCGGGGGAGTGCGCGAGGCCCAGCTGCACGATGTCGTGGGCCGCGACGGTGGTGAGGTCCTTGCCCTGGAAGGTGATGGACCCGGCCACCGGGCGCAGCAGCCCCGAGATCGTGCGCAGGGTGGTGGTCTTGCCCGCACCGTTGGTGCCGATCAGGGTGACGACCTCACCCTCTTCGACGGTGAAGGTGATGCCCTTGACGGCCTTGATCTTGCCGTAGGACACCTCGAGGTCTCGGACCTCCAGCATGACGCTCACGCGCTCTCCTCGTCCTCGTCGTCGCCGCCGATGTAGGCCTCGATCACCCGGTGGTCGGACTGCACCTCGCCGGGCGTGCCCTCCACGAGCAGCGACCCGCGCACCAGGCAGAGCACCCGGTCGCAGAGGTTGAAGATGAACCGCATGTCGTGCTCGATGACGACCACGGCCAGGCCGCTGTCCCTGATCTTGAAGATCAGGTTCATCGTCTCCTCGGTCTCCTTGGGGTTCATCCCCGCGGTGGGCTCGTCGAGCAGCAGGATCTGCGGGTCGGTGGCCAGCGCCCGGGCGATCTCGAGCCGGCGCTGGTCGCCGTAGGGCATGTTGCGTGCCAGCATCTCGGTCGACTTGCCCAGCCCGACGTAGTCGAGCAGCTCCTGGGCGCGCTCACGCGTGGCGGCCTCCTCGCGCTTGAACTTCGGCCCGCGCAGGATCGAGGTGATGGCCATCGACGAGGTGCGGCAGTAGCGGCCCACCATGACGTTCTCGAGCGCCGTCATGTTCGCGAACAGCCGGATGTTCTGGAAGGTGCGCGCCATGCCGGCCCGCACCACCGCCAGCGGTTTCGGTGGCAGCGTCTCGCCGTTGAGCGTGACCCGCCCCTCGGTGGGGATGTACATGCCGGTGAGGCAGTTGAAGAAGGTGGTCTTGCCGGCGCCGTTCGGGCCGATCAGCCCGACGATCTCGCCCTCGTGCACCCTCATGCTCACGTTGTCGACAGCCGTCAGGCCGCCGAACCGCATCGTGACCCCGCTCGCCTCGAGCACCAGCTGGGGCGACGTGGGGGCCGCGTCGGCCTGGGTCTCGGTGACGGTCATTTCGCCTCCTGGAGGTGCTCGGCCTGGACGAGCTCGACGAGCTCGGTGTCCTCTTCGTGGAACTCGAGCTGGCGCCGCTTGCTCGGCACCAGACCCTCGGGACGGAACCGCATCATGAGGACCAGCAGGAGCCCGAACATGAGCAGGCGGTACTCGCTGACCTCACGCAGCTTCTCGGGCAGCAGCTTCAGGATCGTCGCACCCACCAGCACACCCATGACGGTGCCCATACCGCCGAGCACGACCGCCGCGAGCAGGAACGCCGACTCGAGGAAGACGTACTGGTCTGGGCTCACGGAGGTGTCCTGGTGGGCCTTGATCGTGCCGGCGAGCCCGGCGAGGAAGGCGCCGACCGCGAAGGCGAGCAGCTTCAGCCCGAACACGTTGACGCCCATCGCCTCGGCGGCCCGCTCGTCCTCGCGGATGGCGACCCAGCCGCGCCCGATCCGGCTGTCGTTGAGCCGGGTGAACACCAGGATGACGAACATCAACAGCAGGAGCAGCAGGAAGTAGTAGTTGCTGAACCGGCCGAGCGGGATGCCGGCGATCGTGTGCTCGACGCCGAAGTCGAACCCGAAGAAGTTCAGGTCGGGGATGGCGGGGATGCCGTTGGGCCCGTTGGTGAGGTCGGGACCGTTGTTGCCGTCGAGGTTGAACATCGCCAGCCGGAAGATCTCACCGAAGCCGAGTGTCACGATGGCGAGGTAGTCACCGGACACGCGCAGGGTGGGCGTACCGATGATCAGGCCGAAGGTGGCCGCCGTGGCGGCACCGGCGAGCATCACGACGACGAACGGTGGCTTCCAGCCGACCGTGGCGAACGCCGAGTTCGACAGCATGGCGCCGACGTAGGCGCCGGTGCCGAGGAAGGCGATGTAGCCCAGGTCGAGCAGGCCGGCCAAGCCGACGACGATGTTCAGGCCCAGGGCGGTGGCGGCGAAGATGAGGATCTGCGTCGCGATCGACATGTTGGCGTCGGAGCCGTCCTGGGTGAACGGGAACAGGAAGGCGACGACGAAGGCGGCGAGGAGCAGCGGACGGCGGTTGTTGGCCGCCAGGAACCCGAGGTAGTCGCCGAAGCCGGTGCCGAGCAGGCCACCCACCATGCCGACGAGCGCCACGAGGAACGAGGCGAAGACCACGCCGTCCTGGATGTCCAGCGTGTAGGCGACGGTGAACAGCAGCACCGTCATCAGCACGATGATGATGAGGATCTCGAGCGTGCTGCTGAGCCGGGGCCACTTCAGCACGTTGATGTCGACGTCGGGGGACAGGTGGCCCGACACGGTGATGAGCACCGCTCCCACGAGCGCCACCCAGCCGCCCTCGTTGAGGTTGATCAGGCCACCGGTCTTGATGGCGACCGACCCGAGCACCCACACGAGGAACACCAGCGCGGTGATGCCGAGGATGCGCAGGCCGCGGGCCGGGCTCAACCACGGCGGACGCCGCACCAGCAGCACCCCCAGGATGAGGGCGAGGACCCCGAACATCATCGAGTAGATCTGGATGCCGGCCGGGTAGAAGCGGACCGCGATGTTGCCGAGGATGCGCTCGTCGTAGGACCAGGACAGCAGGCCGCTGATGACCATCAGCGCCCCGCCGGCGAGGGCGAGGACGGGGGCCTTGGGGCCGTGCGCGGTGCGCGTCTCGTCCGAGAAACGGAGCCTGCTCATGCCCGGTCCACCACCTTCGCGCCGAGGATGCCCTGCGGTCGGAAGACCAGGACGAGGATGAGGAGGGCGAAGGCCCAGACGTCCTTCCACGGGCTGCCACCGAAGGTGCCCGGGATGAACTGGACCGCCATGGCCTCGACGAGCCCGAGGGTCAGGCCGCCGACGACGGCGCCCCACACGTTGCCGATGCCGCCGAGCACGGCCGCGGTGAACGCCTTCAGGCCGGCGAGGAAGCCCATCCGGAAGTTGATGTTGGTGACCTGCAGGCCCTGCGCGACACCGGCGACGGCCGCCAGGGTGGCCCCCACGGCGAACGCGACGACGATGATCCGGTCGACGTTGATGCCCATCAGGCGTGCGGTGTCGGGGTCCTGCGAGACGGCCTGCATGCCGCGCCCGGTCTTGGTGCGGTTCACGAAGTACCACAGCCCGGCGGAGCACATGAGCAGGCAGCCGATGGTGAACAGCGCCGAGCGCTGGATCGTCACGTTGCCGAGCTGGAAGGCCGGCCCGGTCACGACGTCGATCTGCGGGAAGGCGACGCGCTGCTTGGCGTCGGGGAAGTCGAAGAACGGGATCTTGCCGTAGAAGAGCCGCACGGCCTCCTGCAGGAACACCGAGATGCCGATCGCCGTGATGAGCGGGGCGAGCCGCGGGGCGTTCCGCAGCGGTCGGTAGGCGATGCGCTCCATGAGGACCGCTGTGGTGACCGAGGCGATGATCGCTCCGATGATCATGAACGGCAGCGTGTACAACGCGGTGTTGCCGTCGAAGAAGATCAGCCAGGTCGAGAGGGCACCGAACGCGCCGATCATGAAGACCTCGCCATGGGCGAAGTTGATCAGCTGGACGATGCCGTAGACGACCGTGTAGCCGACCGCGATCAGGGCGTAGAGCGATCCCAGGGTCAGCCCGTTGACGAGCTGCTGGGCGAAGGCGTCCACCACGACCTCCTAGTTGACGTGAACGGGCTGGGGGGAGCGTAGCGGCTGCGTCGTGTGGTGTCGCGCATCACACGGCATCCGCGTCGAGCGTTGGCGCCGCGCCCCTCGGGAGAGGGGCTTGGGAGCGAAACGGCGGGGGTGGTCCGGTCTGGACCACCCCCGCCGTCATCACGCGGGTGCTACTGCGTCGTCGATCAGTTGCTCTCGAACGCAGCGGTGTTGATCGCCGCCCACTTGCCGTCCTTGACCTGGTAGACGGTCAGGACCTTGGAGGTGGTGTCGCCGAACTCGTCGAACGCGACCTTGCCGGTGACGCCGTCGAAGGCGACGTCGGCCATCGCGTCGATGGTGGGCTGACGGGCAGCCTCGGCGGAGTCGGCGCTGGCGAGCGAGACCTTCAGCGCGTTGATGATGGCGTTGGCCGCGTCGAACGCGTAGGCACCGTAGGCCTCGTAGGGCTCCTGGTAGCCGGCCGCCTTGTAGGCCTCGACGAAGGCGGTGGCCGACGGGAGGGTGTCGGTCGGGGCGCCGACCGAGGTCGCGAGGTCACCGTCGGCGGTCGCACCGGCGAGCTTGATGAACTCACCCGAGAAGATGCCGTCGCCACCCATGAGCGGGACGTTGAGGCCGGCGGCCTTCATCTGCTGCGAGAACGGACCGGCCTGCGGGTACTCGCCGCCGTAGTAGACGGTCTTCGGGTTCGAGGGCTTGATCTTGCTGATGACGGCGTCGTACTTGTCGTCATCGGGGTTGATCGTCTCGGCCGCCACGATCTTGCCGCCGAGCTTGGTGTACTCCTGCGAGAACGCGTTGACCAGGCCCTGGCCGTAGGTCTTCTTGTCGTTGACCGTCGCGACCTCCTTGATGCCGGCCTTCTCGAACAGGTAGCGCGCCGCGAAGGGGCCCTGGATCGAGTCGGTCGTGCAGGTGCGGAAGTAGTTCGGGTAGGTGCGGACCGGGGCGGTCGCGAAGTCGGCGCCCTGGGTGAGTGACGGGTTGGTGTTGGCGGGCGAGACCATCGTGATCTTGGCCGACGCCAGCACCGGCTGCACGCTCTGGGCGACGCTGGAGTTCAGCGTGCCGACGACACCGACGACGTCGGTGTCGGACGCGAGCTTGGTCGCGGCGTTCTTGCCGACGTCGGGCTTCGCCTCGTCGTCCTCGGCCGCGATCTCGAGGGTCCACCCGGGGATGGTCTTGTTCTCGTTGGCCTGCTTGATGGCCAGGTCGACCGAGTTCTTGATGCCGAGCCCGAGGGCGGCGAGGTCGCCGGACAGGGGCGAGATGACGCCGATCTTTGCGACCTTGTTCTCGCTGGAACCAGATCCGGACGCATCGCTGCCGCTGTCGCCACGCGTGCCACAACCGGCGAGCGCGAGCGAGGCCACGAGCAACGAGGCGCCAACGGCAACCACGGAACGCTGAGGCACGTTTCCTCCTGAGTAGTACGAAAAGAGTGATGAGCAGGACTGCTCGTGCCACGCCGAGACGGGCATGCGCACTGTAACCACAGGTCAGGGGAGCCGCCCAGCATTGCCCCAGAGTGGTGCCGACTTGTTACCTGAGATTTCCGGACGGTGCTGAAACCGGGTAGGGACCTCTGTCCACTGTCCGAAGGTCCACCACCGCATCACAGGAAAGTGTGGGGATACTGCTCGGACCCAGCCCGGACCGCGGCACCCCACGACAGCGAGGACCACGATGAGCACCGAGCAGACCACCACGACGTCGGCCCTCGCGACCGCCGATGCCGGCGCCCCCGAGACCACCTGCGCCTGCTGGTCGCGCCGCGAGAGCCTGATGGTGGCAGGGGTGGCCGTGGTCGGCACCGCCGGGCTCACCGCGTGCGGCTCGAGCGCCGGCGAGGCCGTGTCCAGCGCGGCCGGCTCCGCCGCCTCCGGGGCCGCGTCGGCTGCCAGCGACGCCATCGCCGCGGCGGACATCCCGGTGGGTGGCGGGAAGGTGTTCGACACGCTCAAGGTCGTCGTCACCCAGCCGACCGCCGGCGACTTCAAGGCGTTCTCCGCGATCTGCACCCACCAGGGCTGCACCGTCGCCGGGGTCACCGACGGCGCCATCACCTGCCCGTGCCACGGCTCGACCTTCGACGTCGCCACCGGTGCCGTCATCACGGGCCCGGCCACCAAGCCGCTTCCCACCAAGAGCGTGACGGTCGGCGCCGACGGCATCACGGTCACCTGACGGACCCCGGTCGTAGGGTTGCCGGGTGGCTGACCCCTCGACCTATCGTCCCCGGCCGGGAGAGATCCCGACCGACCCCGGCGTCTACCGGTTCCGCGACCGCGACGGCCGGGTCATCTACGTGGGCAAGGCCAAGAGCCTGCGCCAGCGGCTGTCCTCCTACTTCCAGGACGTCGCGGCGCTGCACCACCGCACGGCCACCATGGTCCGCACCGGCGCCAGCGTCGAGTGGACCGTCGTCACGACCGAGGTCGAGGCACTGCAGCTCGAGTACGCGTGGATCAAGGAGTTCGACCCGCGGTTCAACGTCAAGTACCGCGACGACAAGTCCTACCCCTATTTGGCGGTCACCCTGGGCGAGGAGTTCCCGCGCGCGCAGGTGATGCGCGGCGCCAAGCGCAAGGGCACCCGCTACTTCGGGCCCTACGCGCACGCCTGGGCGATCCGCGAGACCCTCGACCTCGCGCTGCGCGTCTTCCCCGTGCGCACCTGCTCGGCCGGCGTGTTCAAGCGGGCCAGCCAGGTCGGCCGCCCCTGCCTGCTGGGCTACATCGACAAGTGCAGCGCCCCCTGCGTCGGCCGGGTCGACGCGGCGCGCCACCGCGAGATCGCCGAGGACTTCTGCGACTTCATGGCGGGCGAGACCGGGCGGTTCGTCACCCGCCTCACCAAGGAGATGAAGGGCGCTGCCGCCGAGCTCGACTTCGAGCGGGCCGCCCGCCTGCGTGACGACATCGGGGCGCTGGAGCGGGTGCTCGAGAAGTCGGCCGTGGTGCTGCCCGACGCCACCGACGCCGACGTGTTCGCCCTGGCCGAGGACGAGCTCGAGGTGGCGGTGCAGCTCTTCCACGTGCGCGGCGGACGGGTGCGCGGCCAGCGCGGCTGGGTGGCCGAGCGCGACGCCGAGACCACGCCCGACGTCGTCGAGCACCTGCTCCAGCAGGTCTACGGCAGCGAGGCCGGCGACGCCGTGCCGCGCGAGGTACTCGTGCCCGTGCTGCCCGACGACGCCGAGGCGCTGTCGCTGTGGCTGTCGACCCTGCGCGGCAGCCGGGTCGACCTGCGGGTGCCCCGCCGCGGCGACAAGCGCACCCTGATGGAGACCGTCGCCCGCAACGCCACGCAGAGCCTGGCCCGGCACAAGGTGACCCGGGCCGGCGACCTCACCACCCGCAGCCAGGCGCTGCAGCAGCTGCAGGACACCCTCGAGCTCGACGAGGCCCCGCTGCGCATCGAGTGCTTCGACATCAGCCACGTGCAGGGCACGCAGGTCGTCGGCTCGATGGTCGTCTTCGAGGACGGCCTGCCCCGCAAGTCGGAGTACCGCCGGTTCATCGTGCGCGGCGACGAGACCGGGGCCACTGACGACACCGCCGCGATGCACGAGGTGCTCACCCGCCGGTTCCGCCGCGGCCGCGCCGAGGAGGCCGAGCTCGCCGAGGCCGAGAACGCCGAAGCCGACGCTTCGGATGCCGGTGAGCCGGCTCCCGAGGTCGGGTCGCGTCCCGCCCGGTTCGCCTACCGGCCCAACCTGGTCGTGGTCGACGGAGGGCTGCCGCAGGTCAACGCCGCTGCCCGGGCCCTGGAGGACGTCGGGGTCGTCGACGTCGCGGTCGTCGGGCTCGCCAAGCGGCTCGAGGAGGTGTGGGTGCCGGGGGAGGAGTACCCCGTGGTGCTGCCCCGCACCAGCGAGGGCCTCTACCTCCTGCAGCGGCTGCGCGACGAGGCGCACCGGTTCGCGATCACCTTCCACCGGCAGCGGCGCTCCAAGGCGATGACGACCAGCCAGCTCGACGGCATCCCCGGGCTGGGCGAGAAGCGCCGCAAGGCGCTGCTCAAGGCGTTCGGGTCGGTCAAGCGCATCCGGGCCGCCTCGGCCGACGAGCTGGCGGCCGTCCCCGGCATAGGGCCTGCGCTGGCAGCGGTGGTTGCGGCACAGTTGGGGTCGGGCGCCGACAGCATGCCGGCGGTCAACCTCGCCACCGGCGAGGTGGTCGACGACGAAGGGGCAGACCGTGGCGATCGAGCGGGCCGTGGCTGACGACGGGTCGGGCGGCGGCGACCTCACGCCGGTGCCGCGCTCCACCGACTTCGTCATCGTGACGGGCATGAGCGGCGCCGGGCGCTCGACGGCCGCGAACGTCATCGAGGACCGCGGCTGGTACGTCGTCGACAACCTCCCGCCGCAGCTGCTCGCGGCGATGGCCGACCTGGCGAGCGAGGTGCGCGACTCGGGCGTGAGCGACCTGCAGATCGCCGCCGTGGTCGACGTGCGGGCCCGGGCCTTCCGCTCCGAGCTGCAGGCCGGGCTCGCCGCGCTGCGCGACGCGGGCTGGCAACCGCACCTGATCTTCCTCGACGCCACCGACGAGGCCCTGGTCCGCCGGTTCGAGAGCGTGCGGCGGCCGCACCCGCTGCAGGGCGAGGGCCGGCTGCTCGACGGCATCCAGACGGAGCGCGAGATGCTGCGCGACCTGCGGGCCGACGCCCAGGTCGTCATCGACACCTCCGGCCTCAACGTGCACCAGCTCGGGCGCAAGCTCACCCCGCTGCTCGGCGGCGCCGAGGGGCCGAGCGTGCGGCTGGCGCTGATGTCGTTCGGCTTCAAGTACGGCGTGCCGCTCGACGCCGACTTCGTCTTCGACATGCGCTTCCTGCCCAACCCGTTCTGGGTGCCCGAGCTCAAGGCGCTCACCGGGGCCGACGCGCCGGTGGCCGACTGGGTCATGGGGCAGCCGGGAGCCGCCGAGTTCCTCGACCGCGTGGTCGCACTGATGGAGCCGGTCACCGAGGGCTACCTGCGCGAGGGGCGGCGCTACGCCACCATCGCGATCGGCTGCACCGGGGGCAAGCACCGCTCGGTGGCGATGACCCAGGCCGTCGCCGCCCGGCTCACGACCGAGCAGGTGGCCAGCTTCGTCGTGCACCGCGACCTGGGGCGCGAGTGACCGGGCCGGTCGTCGCCGCGCTGGGTGGTGGCCACGGCCTGGCCGCCACGCTCACCGCCCTGCGCTACGTCACCGACGAGATCACCGCCATCGTCACGGTCGCCGACGACGGCGGCTCCTCGGGCCGGCTGCGCGACGAGTTCGGCGTGCTGCCCCCCGGCGACCTGCGGATGGCCCTGGCCGCCCTGTGCAGCGAGAGCGAGTGGGGCCAGACCTGGCGTGACGTGCTGCAGCACCGGTTCGCGGGCGACGGGCCCCTCGGCGGGCACAACCTGGGCAACCTGCTCATCGTCGCCCTCTGGGAGCTGCACGACGACCCCGTCGCCGGGCTCGACCTCGTGGGGCGGCTGCTGCAGGCACAGGGCCGGGTGCTGCCGATGGCGGCGGTGCCGCTCACCATCGAGGCCGACGTCACCGGGCTCGACCCCGACCAGCCGGATGCCGTGCGCACCGTCAGCGGGCAGGCGCAGGTCGCCGTGACCCCCGGTGAGGTGGGCGCCGTGCGCCTGGTGCCGCCGGACCCGCCGGCCTACCCGGAGTCGGTGGCCGCCATCCGCAGCGCCGACTGGGTCGTGCTGGGGCCGGGGTCCTGGTTCACCTCGGTCATGACCCACCTGTTGGTGCCCGAGCTCTCCGAGGCGCTCGGCGTGACCCGGGCGCGGCGCCTCCTGGTGCTCAACCTCGACCCCGGCACCGGCGAGACGGCCGGCTTCAGCGCGGGGCGTCACCTCGAGACGTTCGTCACGCTCGCCCCCCATCTGCGCCTCGACGCGGTGCTCGCCGACCCCGCCGTCGTCGACGACGAATCGGTTCTGGCGCAACAGTGCCTGCGGCTCGGCGCGGAGCTGTTCGTCGCCCCCGTGGGCCGCCGGGACCGGCCCGGTGAGCACGACCCGCTGCGCTACGCGGCGGCCCTCCGAGACATTCTCACCACCCCGAGACCGGCCCGGTGACGCGTGGCAGGATGACGGCCATGGCTATGACGGCGAAGGTGAAGGATGAGCTGAGCCGGCACGTGGTGACCAAGCCGTGCTGCCGCAAGTCCGAGGTCGCCGCGACGCTGAGGTTCGCCGGGGGGCTGCACATCATCGGGGGCCGCATCGTCGTCGAGGCCGAGCTCGACACCGCCAACGCCGCCCGGCGGCTGCGGCGCGAGCTCACCGAGGTCTACGGCCACACCCCCGAGGTGCTCGTGCTGGCGGCCGGCGGGCTGCGCAAGGGCAGCCGCTACGTCGTGCGGGTCGTGCAGGACGGCGAGTCGCTCGCTCGGCAGACCGGCCTGATCGACAGCCGCGGCCGCCCGGTGCGCGGCCTGCCGCCCAAGGTGGTGAGCGGCTCGGTGTGTGACGCCGAGGCCGCTTGGCGCGGAGCCTTCCTCGCCCACGGCTCGCTGACCGAGCCCGGCCGCTCCTCGGCGCTCGAGATCACCTGCCCCGGGCCGGAGGCGGCCCTGGCCCTGGTCGGGGCGGCCCGCCGGATGGGCATCTCGGCCAAGGCCCGCGAGGTGCGCGGGGTCGACCGGGTCGTCATCCGCGACGGCGACGCCATCGGGGTGATGCTCACCCGGCTCGGCGCCCACGACGCCGTGCTCGCCTGGGAGGAGCGCCGCATCCGGCGCGAGGTGCGTGCCACCGCCAACCGGCTGGCCAACTTCGACGACGCCAACCTGCGCCGCTCGGCCCGGGCGGCCGTGGCCGCCGGCGCGCGCGTGGAGCGGGCGATGGAGATCCTCGGCGACGACATCCCCGACCACCTGCGCGAGGCCGGCGAGCTGCGCCTGCAGCACAAGGAGGCCTCGCTCGAGGAGCTCGGCCAGCTGGCCCAGCCGCCGATGACCAAGGACGCCGTGGCGGGTCGCATCCGCCGGCTGCTCGCGATGGCCGACAAGCGGGCCCAGGACGACGGCATCCCCAACACCGAGGCCGTGCTCACCCCGGACATGCTCGACACCTGAGTCGTGGCGAACCTGCTGCAGTGGGCGCCTGACCGGACGGAGGGGGTCTTCTGGTTCGTCGTCGACCACGTGGCGACCCGGAGGGTCGAGGACCCTCAGACGTGGTACGACCTCACCCCGGAGCAGCGCACCGTGCTCGTGCTGGGGGTCTGGCGCCGGTCGGTGCAGACCGGCGGGTTCGAGCAGTACTTCCGCTACGACACCGCTGACACCGCTACGGAGGCGCTCGACGCGGCGCGGCTGCTGCCGCCCGGCTACCGCACGGTGCTGGCGGATGCCGTGCGACTGTTCGGGCGCACCGCGCTGCGTTCTTCGACGGCTGAGAACCCGCCCCGACCTGCGGGTCCCGGTCCTGCGGAAGCGGTTACTCGCCCGTACGCCGGACGGTGTGGGGAGCCCCGGCGGACAGGTCTAGGGTGGAGGTGAACCCAAGGTGCCGCTGACCTGCGGCACGCCGCATCACATGGAAGGCAACACACACCGTGACCGTTCGCGTAGGGATCAACGGCTTCGGCCGCATCGGCCGCAACTTCTTCCGAGCCGTCCAGGCGTCCGGTGCCGACATCGAGATCGTCGCCGCCAACGACCTGATGGACAACAAGAGCATCGCCCACCTGCTCAAGTACGACTCGGTGCTCGGCGTGCTCGCCGACGACGTCTCCGCCACGGACGACGCCATCACCGTGGGGGCCTCCACCATCAAGATCTTCGCCGAGCGCAACCCCGCCGACATCCCGTGGGGCGACGTCGGTGCCGACATCGTCATCGAGTCGACGGGCTTCTTCACCGACGCCACCAAGGCGCACGCCCACATCGACGGCGGCGCCAAGAAGGTCATCATCTCGGCCCCGGCGTCCAACGACGACGGCACCTTCGTCATGGGTGTCAACGACAAGGACTACGACCCGGCCACCCAGCACGTCATCTCCAACGCGTCGTGCACCACCAACTGCCTCGCGCCGATGGCCAAGCCGCTGTCCGACGAGCTCGGCATCGTCAAGGGCCTGATGACGACGATCCACGCGTACACGTCCGACCAGAACCTGCTCGACGGCCCGCACCGCGACATGCGTCGCGCCCGCGCCGCGGCTCTGAACATCATCCCGACGAGCACCGGCGCCGCGAAGGCGATCGGCCTGGTCATGCCCGAGCTCAAGGGCAAGCTCGACGGCTACGCCCTGCGCGTGCCGGTGCCCACCGGCTCGGCCACCGACCTCACGTTCGAGGCCGGGCGCGACACCACGGTCGAGGAGGTCAACGCGATCGTCAAGGCCGCTGCCGAGGGCCCGCTCAAGGGCTACCTGAAGTACACCGAGGACCCCATCGTGTCCTCCGACATCGTCACCGACCCGAGCTCGTGCATCTTCGACTCCGGCCTGACCAAGGTCATCGGCAACCAGGTCAAGGTCGTCGGCTGGTACGACAACGAGTGGGGCTACTCCAACCGCCTCATCGACCTCGTCGCGCTCGTCGGCAAGAGCCTCTGAAGCGAACGGGACCGATCCGACCATGGGTGACCTCGCCTCCTTGGGCGACCTGCGCGGCAAGCGCGTGCTCGTCCGCTCCGACCTCAACGTGCCGCTCGACGGCACGACGATCACGGACGACGGACGCATCCGGGCGTCGGTCCCGACCATCTCGAGCCTCGCCGAGGCGGGCGCACGCGTCATCGTGTGCGCCCACCTCGGCCGGCCCAAGGGCGCTCCCGAGGAGCGCTACTCGCTGGCCCCGGTGGGGGGCCGGCTCTCCGAGCTGCTCGGCCGCCCGGTGACCTTCGCGACGGACACCGTGGGCGAGAGTGCGCAGGCGGCCGTCGCCGCGATGTCCGACGGTGACGTCGTGCTGCTCGAGAACCTCCGGTTCAACCCGGGCGAGACGGCCAAGCCCGACGAGGACCGCGCCGGGTTCGCCGACGCCCTCGCGGGGCTGGCCGACGCCTACGTCTCCGACGGCTTCGGGGTCGTGCACCGCAAGCAGGCGTCGGTCTACGACGTCGCGACCCGGCTGCCGGCCGCGATGGGCGGCCTGGTCGCCACCGAGGTCGAGGTGCTCAAGCGCCTCACCGTCGACCCCGAGCGCCCGTATGCCGTGGTGCTCGGTGGTGCCAAGGTCGCCGACAAGCTCGCCGTCATCGACAACCTGATGAGCACCGCCGACCGCCTGCTCATCGGCGGCGGCATGCTCTTCACCTTCCTCGCGGCCCAGGGCCACGAGATCGGCACCAGCCTGTTCGACGCCGAGAGCGTCGAAGCCTGCAAGGGCTACCTCGAGCGCGCTAAGGAGAGCGGCGTCGAGATCGTGCTGCCCGTCGACATCGTGTGCGGCCGGGAGTTCTCCGCCGACACCGAGACCGTCACCGTCGCGGCCGACGCCATCCCCGCCGACATGATGGGCCTCGACATCGGCCCGACGTCGGCCGAGCTCTACGCCGAGAAGCTCGCGGACACCCGCACGGTCTTCTGGAACGGCCCGATGGGCGCGTTCGAGATGGCGCCGTTCGCCGCGGGCACCCGCCGGCTGGCGGAGGCGCTCGTCGAGGTCACCGAGAAGGGTGCCCTGACCGTCGTCGGGGGTGGCGACTCGGCGGCTGCAGTGCGCCAGCTCGGCTTCCGCGACGACCAGTTCGGCCACATCTCCACCGGTGGCGGCGCGTCCCTGGAGTACCTCGAGGGCAAGGAACTGCCCGGCATCGCCATCCTGTCCTGACGTCCCCGCACCACCACCTAGGAGCACCCATGGCCTCGGGCCGTACCCCCCTCATGGCGGGGAACTGGAAGATGAACCTGGACCACCTCCAGGCCACCCACCTCGTGCAGAAGCTCGACTGGACCCTCAAGGACGGCAAGCACGACTTCGGTGCCGTCGAGGTCGCGGTGCTGCCGCCGTTCACCGACATCCGCAGCGTGCAGACCCTGATCGACGGTGACCGCCTCGAGCTCAAGCACGGCGCCCAGGACCTGTCGGTGCACGACGCCGGCGCCTACACCGGCGAGATCAGCGGGGCCTTCCTCGCCAAGCTCGGCTGCGACTACGTCACCGTCGGCCACAGCGAGCGGCGCGAGTACCACGCCGAGAGCGACGAGGTCGTCAACGCCAAGGTGCAGGCTGCCTTCCGGCACGGCATCACCCCGATCTTCTGCTGCGGCGAGGGCCTCGACATCCGCCAGGCCGGCACCCACGTCGAGCACGTGCTCGCGCAGGTCGAGGCCGGGCTGAAGGACGTGCCGGTCGAGCAGGCCCGCACCGTGGTCGTCGCCTACGAGCCGATCTGGGCGATCGGCACCGGTGAGGTCGCCACGCCCGAGGACGCCCAGGAGGTCTGCGCCGCCATCCGCACCAAGCTCGCCGAGCTCTACAGCGGCGACGTCGCCGACGGCATCCGGGTGCTCTACGGCGGCTCGGTGAAGTCGGGCAACGTCGCGGCCATCATGGCCAAGGAGGACGTCGACGGCGCGCTCGTCGGTGGTGCCTCGATCGACCCGGTCGAGTTCGCCGCGATCTGCCGCTTCCGCGACCACCTGCAGACCTCCTGACCTCGGCCCGCGGGGGGCCTACCGCGGCCGGCGCCGTCAAAGGTTATCCTTGAGCGGTTGCCCCCGACCCACCCGAAGGACTGCTCGTGCAAGCGGTACAAATCGGCCTTGAGATCCTCCTGGTCATCACCGGCCTGTTCCTGACCCTGCTGATCCTGTTGCACAAGGGCAAGGGTGGTGGCCTGTCCGACATGTTCGGCGGTGGCATGTCCAGCTCACTGGGTGGCAGCTCGGTCGCCGAGCGCAACCTCGACCGCATCACCGTCGGGGTCGCACTGGTGTGGTTCACGGTCGTCGTGGGCCTCGGCGTCCTCGCTCGCTTCGCCTGACAGGAATAGGTAGACATGGCTGGTGGTAACGCGATCCGTGGGTCGCGCGTCGGTGCGGGCCCGATGGGCGAGGCCGAGCGCGGCGAGGTGGCCCCGCGGGTGCACATCTCGTTCTGGTGCTCCAACGGGCACGAGACCCGGCCGAGCTTCTCCGAGGAGCCCGGTCTGGCCATCCCCGAGCAGTGGGACTGCCCGCGCTGCGGCCTCCCGGCGGGCCGCGACAGGGAGAACCCCCCGGCGGCGCCTCGGGTGGAGCCCTACAAGACCCACCTCGCCTACGTGAAGGAGCGCCGTTCCGACGAGGACGGCGAGGCCATCCTCGACGAGGCGCTGCAGACGCTGCGCGACCGCGGCCTCATCCAGTAGCGCGAGGTCAGCTGCGGCCGATGTCGGCCAGGTGGCCGACGACGCCGTCGATCCAGCCCCGCTCGCGCCCCAGCCAGCGGGTCGCCACGAGCATCCGGGTCACGACCGGCACGCCGCGCCGCGGGGGTTCCACGGCCAGGTCGGTGCCGAACGGGTCGCTGCTGACCACCCACCGGTAGCCGCCGGCAGCGACCAGGTGGTCGCCGATCGCGGTGCCGAGCAGCTCGACCACCGCTGACGAGTCCCCGTCGCCGTGCTCGTCGAGGGCGCGGTCGTAGGCGGCGGCGATGCTGCCGAGGTCGGCCGGGTCGATGCCGTGCGCGGCGTAGCCACCGCGCACCGCCTCGAGCGCTGCCGCCTCGTCGGCGGTGAGCCGACGGATGCCGATCTCCTCCACCGCGTCGACGCCGTCGAGGTCGTCGCCGGCGCCCGCGCCGCTGACGGCATCCGGGTCGTCGTCGGGCTGGGGGGTGGAGTCGTCGCGGCCGCGCAGCTTGTCGAGGAAGCCCATCGCTCAGCGCTCCAGGTCGGCGGCGGCGTCGGTGTCGACCAGCCACAGGGTGCGGTCGACGCCGTGCACGTGCGCGGCCGGGGTGGTCTCGAACGAGGCTCCGGCGACACCGCGCCGCACGGCATCGGCCTTGTCGGCGCCACTGACGAGGAACCACACCTCGCGCGAGCGCTCGAGGCACTCGCGGGTGAGCGTCACCCGGGTCGGGGGCGGCTTGGGGGAGTCGTGCACGGCCACCGCCGGCGCTCCGACCTCCTTGGCCGTGGGGTGGTTCGGGAACAGCGAGGCGACGTGGCCGTCGGGGCCGACGCCCAGGACCGTCACGTCGAACAGCTCGGCCCCGGCCGCGTGCAGCGCGTCGCTGTAGGCCCGTGCGCTCTCCTCGGCCGACTCGCTCTCGTCGGGGCCGAGCACGCGGTGCACGTTGGCCGGGTCGAGCCCGAGCGCGGCCAGCCCGGCGGCGTCGTTCTGGGTGTCGTTGCGGTCGTCGTGGCCGGCCGGCAGCCAGCGCTCGTCGCCCCACCAGACATGCACCTGGGACCAGTCGACGGCGTCACGCGCCGGCACGGCACACAGCGACTCGATGATCTGCGATCCCATCGAGCCGCCGGTCATCGTCACGTGGGCCACACCGCGCGCCGACTGGGCGTCGACGATCGCCACCACCAGCCGGGCGCCGGCGGCATGGGCGAGGGCCTGCCTGCTCCGGTGCACGACCACGGTCGCTGCGGGCTCGCTCATCCTCGACGCTCCTTCACCTCGGCCAGCTGTTTGACGGCGGCCTGCTTGACCGCGCCGGCGTCGCCGGTGTCCTGCGGCATCGGCATGGCCTCGACCATCTGGCTGCTGGCGCTGGCCCGGGCGGCCTTGCGCAGCCTCTTCGCCGTGCGCTCGGCCTCGGCGACCGAAGGTGCCCGGCCGGCGCGCATCGCGTCGGTGGCGGTCTGGCGCGAGACCGTGCACTTGCGCAGGCCGGTGACCAGGGCGTCCTCGTAGACCTCGTCGGGGTCGAGGCGGCGCAGCTCGTCGGAGAGGCACTCGGCATCCGAGCGGTGCGCGAGCGCCAGGGTGCGCACCGGCTGGCCGGGCTGGGACAGCGTGGCGGTGTTGCCGTCGAGCGGGCGCACCAGGTCGACCGTGCCGCTGGCCCGCTCGAGCCGCACCGAGATGATCCCGCTGCGGTTGCGGGCGCGGGCGATCATCACCGGGCACTTCAGCCGCACCGCCAGCCAGCCGGCGAGCAGGTCGCCCGACGGCGAGTCGGTGGCCGCCACCACGGTGGCGTTCGTGACCGGCTCGTAGGGCGGCTGGTCGAGCGCCGCCGCGAGCAGGCCGCGCCACAGGGTGATGCGCGACCAGGCCAGGTCGGTGTCGCCGTCGACGTAGCCGTCGGACAGCCGGCGCAGCACGGAGTGCGGCGCCTGGCTGGACTGGGCGGCATCGGTGACCCGGCGCTGCGCCATCGCCCCGATCGGGTCGGCCGACGGCTTGACGGGGCCGTGGGTGGGCCACCACGCGACGATGGGGGAGTCGGCCAGCAGCAGCGGCGTCACCACCGCGCGCCCGTGGTTCGCCAGCTTGCCGTAGAGCCGCAGCACCACGACCTCTGACGCCCCGGCGTCGCCACCGAGCCGGATCTGGGCGTCGAGCCGGGCGGCGCCGCGCTTGTTGCCGGCGACGACGACGATGATGCGGCAGGGGTGCTGGCGGCTGGCCAGGTTGGCGGTCTCGATCGCCGAGTCGGCGTCGGACTCGTCGACGACGACGATGAGGGTGAGCACCCGCGACAACGCCATCGAGCCGGTGTCGGCGCGCACCCGCACCAGCTTGGCGGCGACGTCGCCGGTGGTGGTGCTGGGCAGGTCGACGATCACCGGGGTCCCCGATCAGTATCGGAGCGAGGAACGAGCGAAGAACTTATTGGGGTGGTGATCACGGTAGCCTCCACTCACGTCCGTCACGACGCATCATCTCGTCGGCACTGTCGGGCCCCCAGCCGCCCGACATGTACTGCTCGGGGGCGCGCCCCTTCTTCTCCCAGAACTTCTCGATCGGGTCGAGGATCTGCCAGGACAGCTCGACCTCCTCGTGCCGCGGGAAGAGCGGGGGCTCGCCGAGCAGCACGTCGAGGATGAGCCGCTCGTAGGCCTCGGGCGAGGACTCGGTGAACGCCCGGCCGTAGCCGAAGTCCATCGTGACGTCGCGCACCTCCATCTGCGCCCCGGGCACCTTGGCGCCGAACCGGAGCGTGACGCCCTCGTCGGGCTGCACCCGGATGACGACGGCGTTCTGGCCGAGCTCCTCGGTGGCGGTGTTCGAGAACGGCAGGTGCGGCGCCTGCTTGAACACCACGGCGATCTCGGTGACCCGCTTCCCCAGCCGCTTGCCGGTGCGCAGGTAGAACGGCACCCCGGCCCAGCGGCGGGTGTCGACGTCGAGCCGCACCGCGGCATACGTCTCGGTGCGCGAGCCGTCGGCGACGCCGTCCTCGTCGAGGTAGCCGCCCACTTCCTCGCCGCCCTGCCAGCCGGCGGCGTACTGCCCGCGGGCCGTGCCGGCCGCGAGGTCGGCGGGTAGCCTCACCGCCGAGAGCACCTTCTCCTTCTCGGCGCGCAGGCCCCGGGCGTCGAAGGAGACCGGCTCCTCCATCGCGGTGAGGGCCAGCAGCTGCAGGAGGTGGTTCTGGATGACGTCGCGTGCGGCGCCGATGCCGTCGTAGTACCCCGCGCGGCCGCCGATGCCGATGTCCTCGGCCATGGTGATCTGCACGTGGTCGACGTAGTTGGCGTTCCAGACCGGCTCGAACATCTGGTTGGCGAAGCGCAGCGCCAGCAGGTTCTGCACCGTCTCCTTGCCCAGGTAGTGGTCGATGCGGAACACCGAGTCGGTCGGAAAGACGTTCTCGACGATGGCGTTGAGCTCGCGGGCCGACTTCAGGTCGTGGCCGAACGGCTTCTCGATGACGACCCGCCGCCACGACCCCGCCTGGGCCGTCGCGAGGCCGGACCGCTCGAGCTGCTGACAGACGGTGGCGAACGCCGAGGGTGGGATGGACAGGTAGAAGGCGTGGTTGCCACCGGTGCCGCGCTGCTCGTCGAGCTCGGTGACCACCTGGGCGAGCAGGTCGAAGGACGACTCGTCGTCGAAGGACCCCGGCACGAAGCGCACACCCTCGGACAGGGTGCGCCAGACCTCCTCGCGGAACGGCGTGCGTGACCGCTCGCGCACCGACTCGTAGACGATCTTGCCGAAGTCCTGGTCGGCCCAGTCGCGGCGGGCGAACCCGACCAGGGAGAAGCCGGGCGGCAGCAGGCCGCGGTTGGCCAGGTCGTAGATGGCCGGCATCAGCTTCTTGCGGGCGAGGTCACCGGTGACCCCGAAGAGCACCATCGAGCACGGGCCGGCGATGCGGGGCAGCCGCTTGTCGCGGTGGTCGCGCAGCGGGTTGGTGCCCGCGGCGACGCGCGCCGGGCTCACTCGCGGCCCCGGCCGAGCGCCGCGCGGACCGCCGCGAGCCCGGCGTCGTGGTCGGTGAGGTGCAGCCGCAGCACGGGGCGGCCGTGGTCGGCGAGCACCGTGGCATCGCCGCCGGCCTGGGAGGCGATGAACTGGCCCAGCGTGAAGTCGCGGCCCGGCACGGGCAGGTCCTGCCGGGGCGCCGTCGTGACCTGCACGTAGACGCCGGTGGGTGGGCCGCCCTTGTGGTACTGCCCGGTGGAGTGCAGGAAGCGCGGGCCCCAGCCGAAGGTGGCGGGGCGGCCGGTGCGGTCGAACAGGTCGCGGGCGACGTGCTCGAGGTCGGCGTCGGCCTCACGGTCGAGGTAGGCCATCACCGCGACGTAGCCGTGCTCGCCGTCGAGCTGCCCGAGCAGCGCGTCGACGCCGGCCTCGACGGTCGTTGCGTCACCGAGCCAGTCACCGCCCAGCGCGCGCACCTCGACGGCGCCGTCGGTGAAGGCCGGGTCCTCGCCCGCGCCGATGCCGGCGTCGAGCAGCTCGCGTGCCGCGGCCTTGGCGCTCTCGACGTCGGGCTGGTCGAACGGGTTGATGCCCAGCAGCCGGCCGGCGACCGCCGTGGCGGCCTCCCACAGCATCAGCTGCGCGCCGAGCGGGCCGGCGACGGTCACGCCGGATGCCGGGTGGCCGGCATCCGCAGCCTCGTCGTCGTCGGCGTCGGAGGCGACGAGGCGCACGACGGTGCCGTCGTCGTAGAGGTGGGCCGGCGAGTCGCCGATGGCGACGACGGGCAGGATGCCGGTGCCGTCCTTGCCGGTCGACTCGGCGATCAGCTGTTCGGCCCACGCGCCGAAGCCGACGTTCTCGGTGCCGGCGTCGACGAGCACCAGCTTGTCGCGCAGCGGCTCGGTGCCGGCCATCGCGGCGCCCAGGCGCAGTGCCGGGTTGGCGTCGTCGTCGGCGGCCAGCAGGTCGGCCACGGCCTCGGCGTCGTCGAGCAGTGCCTCGATGTCGGCACCGGCCAGCCCGCTCGGCACCAGGCCGAACGCGGTGAGGGCGGAGTACCGTCCGCCGACGTCGGGGTCGGCGTTGACGACCCGGAAGCCGGCCGCGCGGGCCTCGCCGTCGAGGGGGCTGCCGGGGTCGGTGACGATGACCATCCGGGTGGTCGGGTCGACGCCCGCGTCGGTGAACGCCTGCACGAAGACCCGCCGCTGGCTGTCGGTCTCGACGGTGGAGCCGGACTTGCTCGAGACCACGACCACGGTGCGGTCGAGATCGGTGAGCGCGCCGCGCACGACGTCGGGGTCGGAGGAGTCGAGCACCACGATCGGCACGCCGGCCGTGGCGCAGATGACCTCGGGGGCGAGCGAGGAGCCGCCCATGCCGCACAGGACCACCCGGTCGTAGCCGGTGGCGGCGAGCTCGTCGCGCATCGCGGCGATCTCACCGACGAGGTGGCGGGAGGTGCGGGGGAGCCCGGTCCACGACAGCCGCTTGGCGGACTCGGACTCGGCGGCCTCGCCCCACAGCGTGTGGTCCTTGGCGAACAGCCGGCTCGCGACCCGGTCGGCCACGAGGGTGGGCACGTGCTGTGCGACGGCGTCGGCCGCCGCCCCGGTGGCGGCGACCGCCAGGGTGCTCACGCCGTGGCCTTCTCGAGCTCGCGGGTGACCCCGTCGAGCAGCTCTCCCCAGGACTTCTCGAACTTGTCGACGCCCTCGCGCTCGAGCAGGGCGGTGACCTCGGCGTAGGAGATGCCCAGCCGCTCCAGGCTGTCGAGCACCTCGGCGGCCTCGGCGTAGTAGGGCGTCACGGTGTCGCCGGTGACCTCGCCGTGGTCGGCGGCGGCGTCGAGGGTCTTCTCGGGCATCGTGTTGACGGTGCCCGGTGCGACCAGTTCGGTGACGTACATCGTGTCGGAGTAGGCCGGGTCCTTGACGCCGGTCGAGGCCCACAGTGGGCGCTGCTCGTGCGCGCCGGCATCCTTGAGCGACTGCCAGCGGGGGGTCGAGAAGACCTCCTCGTAGGCCTGGTAGGCCAGCCGGGCGTTCGCGACGCCGGCCTTTCCGCGCAGCGCCTTGGCCTCGTCGGTGCCCAGCTCGTCGAGCCGCTTGTCGATCTCGCTGTCGACCCGCGACACGAAGAACGACGCGACCGAATGGATGCCGGACAGGTCGGCCTCGCTCTCGCGCGCCTTCTCGAGCCCGGCGAGGAACGCGTTCATGACGGCGCGGTAGCGGTCGAGCGCGAAGATCAGCGTCACGTTGACCGAGATGCCCGCCCCCATGACCTCGGTGATGGCTGGCAGGCCCTCGACCGTGGCGGGGATCTTGATGAGCACGTT
The DNA here is from genome assembly GCA_963800505.1 of uncultured Actinomycetota bacterium. Lineage (GTDB taxonomy): Bacteria > Actinomycetota > Actinomycetes > Actinomycetales > Dermatophilaceae > Fodinibacter. Next base: position 254,560 of record CAWDBL010000008.1, on the reverse strand, counting down.
CGGGCGGTCGACCGCCTTCGAGAGGGCCTTGGCCTCCTCGATGGTCCCCGCGGTGTCGTGCGCCAGCCGCGGGTCGACCTCGATCGACACCCGGCCGTCCTGGCCGTTGGTGGCCTCGTAGACCGGCAGGAACACGTCGCACGCGTCGCGGACGTCCTGCGTCGTGAGGGCGAAGACGGCCTCGTCGACCGTCTTGCCGGCATCCGCGAGCTCGCTGACCTGGGAGTCGTAGGCGTGCCCCTCGGACAGGGCGGCCTGGAAGATCGACGGGTTGGTGGTCACCCCGACAACCCCCTTGTCGTCGATGAGCTGCTGGAGGTTGCCGGAGGTCAGACGCTCGCGAGAGAGGTCGTCGAGCCAGATCGAGACGCCGTTGGCGGCGAGGTCCTTCAGGGCGGTGCTGGTCATGTCACTCACTTCCCGGCCGTGGCCGCGCTCTTGCGGCTCGGCGCGTTCTGGGTGCCTACATCGGTACCGGAGTCCTTGCGGGCCCGCGGCGCGGTGTCGTTGACGGCGGGCACCTGCCCCGCCTTGCGCGCCGCTGCCAGGGAGTCCTTGGCGGCCTTGACGACGGCTTCGGGGGTGAACCCGAACTCGCGGAACAGGGTCGCGGCATCCGCTGAGGCACCGAAGTGCTCGATGCTGATGCAGCGGCCGGCGTCACCGACCAGGTCGTGCCACCCCATCGCCACTCCCGCCTCGACGCTGACCCGGGCGCGCACGGAGGGCGGCAGGACCTTGTTCTGGTAGGAGCGCGACTGCTCCTCGAACCATTCCCGGCAGGGCATCGAGACGACGCGGGTGCCGATGCCGGCCTTCTCGAGCCGCAGCCGGGCCTCGAGGGCCAGCGACACCTCGGACCCGGTGGCGATGAGCACCACGTCGGGCGTGCCGGATGCCGCGTCGATGAGCACGTAGGCGCCCTTGCTGACGCCGGTGGCCTTGGCGTGCTCGGTGCGGTCGACGATCGGCAGGTTCTGGCGGGACAGGGCCAGGCCGGCAGGGGTGCCGCGGCGCAGGATCTCGGCCCACGCCTCGGCGGTCTCGTTGGCGTCGGCGGGGCGCACCACGGCCAGGCCGGGCATGGCGCGCAGGGCGGCCAGGTGCTCGATCGGCTGGTGGGTGGGGCCGTCCTCACCGAGGCCGATCGAGTCGTGGGTCCACACGAAGGTGACCGGGATCTGCTGGATGGCGGCCAGCCGCACCGCAGGGCGCATGTAGTCGGAGAACACCAGGAAGGTGCCGCCGTAGGGGCGGGTCATGCCCTCGAGGGCGATGCCGTTGAGGATCATGCCCATGGCGTTCTCGCGAATGCCGAAGTGCAGGGTGCGCCCGTAGGGGCCGCCCTTCCACTCGGCGGTCTGCTTGCCCTTGGGGATGAAGGAGTCCGCGCCGGCCATCGTGGTGTTGTTGGACTCGGCGAGGTCGGCCGAGCCGCCCCACAGCTCGGGCAGCTCGTCCGCCAGCGCCCCGAGCACCTTGCCGGATGCCGCGCGCGTCGCCAGACCCTTGGCGTCGGCGGGGAACTCGGGCAGCGCCTTCTCGAAGCCGTCGGGCAGGCGGGCTTCGACGAGGCGGTCGAGGAGGGCGGCGCGGTCGGCGTTGGCCTTGCGCCACGCGGCATACCGCTTGTTCCACGCCTGGTGAGCGGCCTTGCCGCGCTTCTTGACCTCGCGGGCGTGCGCGAGCACCGCCTTGTCGACCTGGAAGGTCTTTGTCGGGTCGAAGCCGAGCAGCTCCTTGGTGGCGGCGACCTCGTCGTCGCCGAGCGCCGAGCCGTGCGCCTTGCCGGTGCCGCGGGCGGAGGGTGCCGGCCAGGCGATGACGGTGTGCAGCCGCACCAGGGTGGGCCTGTTGCGCGAGGTCTTGCTCTTCTCGAGCGCCGCGAACAGGGTGTCGACGTCCTCGGTGTAGTCGGCCGTGCCGGCGGGGTCGTCGGAGCGCCGCCAGTCGATGTCGACGACGTGCCAGCCGTAGGCCTCGTACCGCTTGGCGACGTCCTCGCTGAACGAGATGTCGGTGTCGTCCTCGATCGAGATCTGGTTGGCGTCGTAGACGACGGTGAGGTTGCCGAGCTCCTGGTGGCCGGCGAGCGAGGACGCCTCGGACGCCACGCCCTCCATCAGGTCGCCGTCGGAGGCGAGCACCCACACGTGGTGGTCGAAGACGCTCTGGCCGGGCTTGGCGTCGGGGTCGAGCAGGCCGCGCTGGCGGCGCTGCGCCATCGCCATGCCGACCGCGGAGGCCAGCCCCGAGCCGAGCGGGCCCGTGGTGACCTCGACGCCCTCGGTGTGGTGCACCTCAGGGTGACCCGGCGTGAGCGAGCCCCAGGTGCGCAGCGCCTTGAGGTCCTTCACCTCCAGGCCGTAGCCGCTGAGGAAGAGCTGGATGTACTGGGTCAGCGAGGAGTGCCCGCAGGAGAGCACGAAGCGGTCGCGACCGAGCCAGGTCGGGTCGGACGGGTCGTGCGTCATCACGTTCTGGTAGATCAGGTAGGCGACCGGGGCCAGGCTCATCGCAGTGCCGGGGTGGCCGTTGCCCGCCTTCTGCACGGCATCGGCGGCCAGCACGCGCACGGTGTCGACCGCCCGCACGTCGAGGTCGGTCCACTTCGCCTTCTTCGCGACGGGCCGGGAGATGTCCGGGCTCCGTCCCTGGGTCGCCGTGGGGGTGCGCCTGCTCGTGGTTGTCGTGCTCACTGGGGCCTCTCTCGCGGGGATCGTGCACACGGTGGGGACGGGTCCGCCGTCCACCCTAGTGTCTGGACTACCCCGCACTGGGGCTCGCACAACCCGGTCAAGGTTAGAATCGCCGAGCACCCCACCGGCCGACCCGAAGGACGACGTGGCCACCACCTCGATCACGACCGATCCCACGGTCCAGCGGCTCGACCGACGCCGCACGGTGGCGAACTACCTCGCCCTCACCAAGCCCCGGATCATCGAGCTGCTGCTCGTCACGACCGTGCCGGTCATGTTTCTCGCGCAGGGCGGGGTTCCCTCCCTGTGGCTGGTGCTCGCGACGCTGGTCGGCGGCACGCTCAGCGCCGGTGCGGCCAACACCTTCAACTCGGTCTACGACCGCGACATCGACCGGCTGATGCACCGCACCAGCAACCGGCCGATGGTCACCGGCGAGGTCAGCCCACGCAACGCGCTCGTCTTCGCCGGGGTGCTCACCGTCGTCTCGACGGTCTGGTTCGCGCTCGTCGTCAACGTGCTGTCGGCGGCCCTGTCCGTGGCCGCCATCGTCCTCTACGCCGTCGGCTACACGATCCTGCTCAAGCGGCGCACCTCGCAGAACATCGTCTGGGGCGGCCTGGCCGGGTGCATGCCCACGCTGATCGGCTGGTCGGCCGTCACCGGCACCGTGCAGTGGCCGGCCGTCGTGCTCTTCTTCCTCATCTTCTTCTGGACGCCGCCGCACTACTGGCCGCTGTCGATGGCCTTCCGCGACGACTACTCCGCCGCGGGGGTGCCGATGCTGCCCGTCGAGCAGGGGCCGGTCGCCGTCGGGCGCCAGATCGTCCTCTACTCGTGGGTCATGGTGGCGACGTCGCTGGTGCTCGTGCCGGTGGCGTCGATGGGCTGGGTCTACGCCGTCACCGCGGTGCTCGCCGGCGCGCTGTTCCTGCTCGAGGCGCACCGCTTGTTCCGCGCTGCCAAGGGTGGTGCGGTCGGCCCCGCGCTGAAGCCGATGCGGCTGTTCCACTACTCGATCACCTACGTGACGGTCGTGTTCCTCGCGGTGGCGGTCGACCCGCTGCTGCACGTCGCCATCGGCTGATCCGGCAGGTCGCGGATCCGGCCGTACGGGCCGAACAGGGGGGCGACAGCGGATGCCGCGTAGAGCGCTGCCATCACGGTGACCGTCTCGCGTACCCCGACGTGGGTGCCCATCCAGCCGGCGGCCAGACCGGCCAGCGGCATCGTGCCGAAGTTGACGAGGGACGACGTCGAGGTGGTCCGGGCGAGCAGCTCGGGTGGGGTGTAGCGCATCCGGAAGGTGCCCCGCAGCACGTTCGCGGCCACGACGCCGGCGCCGACGAGGGCCAGGCCGAGCGGCACCAGCACCACCCGCAGGCCGGGCTGGGCCAGCGCGATGAGCAGCGCAGGCGGGCCGGCCGCGACCTGCAGCACCACCATGGCGCGGGCGTCCCCGAGGCGGCCCGCGGCCCGGCGCGCGATGCCGGCGCCGACGAGCCCACCGACGCTGCCGGCGGCAAGCACGGCGCCGACCCGGCCGGGGTCGAGGTCGAGGTCGCGCACGAGGAACAGCACGAGCAGCGTGTAGTAGCCGGTGAGGGCGAAGTTCGCAACGCCGCCCTGGAGGGTGAAGAAGCGCAGGAACGGGTCGTGCCACACCACCGCGATGCCGGTCGCGACCTCGCGCCGCAGCGGCTCACGGTGCGTGGGCGCGGGCGGCTGGGGCACCAGCGTGCGGGGGTCCATCCGGTGCAGGCAGAGCGCGGACACCAGGAACGACACCACGTCGACGAGCACCGCCGTGGCGGCGGAGAAGACGGCGACGAGCAGGCCGCCGAGCCCCGGGCCGAGCACCTGCATCGCCGACTCGGTGCCGACGACCCGGGCGTTCGCCCTCGCGAGGTCGGGCTCGGCGACGACGCGGGGCACGAGGGGGAGGTAGGCGGTGCGCAGGAACACCGCCGCACCACCGACGCCGAGCGTCGCCAGAACCAGATGGGGCAGCGTCAGCAGGTCGAGCGCCCACGCCAGCGACACCGACCCGATGGCCGCGGCGGCCCCGAGGTCGGCGACGATCATGACCCGGCGGGCGTCGCTGCGGTCGACCCAGGCGCCGGCGGGCAGGCCGATGAGCAGCCAGGGCAGCCAGGCGGCGGCCGTGAGCAGGCCCATCCAGCCCGGCCCGGCGTCGAAGACCGTGACGGCGACGAGCGGCACCACGACCGAGGTGGTCATCGACCCCAGCACCGACACGCCCTCGCCGACCCAGAGGAGGCGGAAGTTGCGGTTGCCCGCGATCGGGGGAGCGCTGGTCGTCGACGTCGGAGCCAGCGCCCTCACGGCTGGCTCGGGAAGCCGCGGGCGAAGACGTAGACCGGTTCGCGGTGCTCGCCGTCGTCGGGCACGTCGCGGTTGCCCCAGCGCACGAGCACGTCGACGACCTCCTGGGCCACCTGCCCCAGCTCCTCGGGGGTCAGGCGCAGCCAGTTCGACGTCGCGAACGCCACGTCGTCCCACTCGGGGGCGGACTCGGCGTTGACCAGCCAGTCGCGCACGCGCTCCTGCTGGCGGCGCAGGTTGAGCGCCTCGGCCTCCTCGGCTGCGGTGATCGCGGCCTGGTCGGTGAGCTCGCGGCGGCTCCACCGGGTGCCGGTGGTGACCAGTCGCCACCAGCGCTCGCGCTTGTCGCGGGCCAGCTCGGGGGCCTCCTCGACGAGCCCGGCGGCGGCCAGCACCTTCAGGTGGTGGCTCGCGTTGCCGACCGCCTGACCCGTGCGCAGGGCGAGCATGGATGCCGTCGACGGGCCGTCGACCTTGAGCGCGTCCATGATCCTCGAGCGGAACGGGTGGGCGAGCGCGGCGAGCGGCGCGGCATCCCGCAGCGTGCGTACCTCGGGCCGAGTCATACCAGCCACGCTAACCCCACAAGACCTATTGCACAAGCGTACTTGTGGATATGTTCACCCGGTGCGGGAGAACTGAGGTGGTGGCCGGGAATGAGGTACCTCAGACGCCGCGGATGCCGGGAGAGATACGCACTGCGCCCGATGTGGGGCCCCACCTCAGCCGACGAGTGTTGAGGGCGTCGGGATCAGCCGATCCGGGCACCGAACTCCCCAGGAGCGCATCGTGAACACCTACATCGACTCCACCGTCCGCACCGAGATCGACCGTCGCTACGAGCTCGCCGGGTTCGACCCGAGCGACCGGCACGCCTACCACCGCTTCGAGGTCTCGGGGCGCACCCTGGCCATCCACCCCCTCGCGGCGTTCTTCACGCGCCTCGTGGGCGGGTCAGCCGCCAGCTCGACCCGGACCAGCAGCGGGAGCACCGTGGCGGCCGGCCGCCCGCGCCACCCGTGAGCACCCTCGTGTCGCCCACGGGTGCCATGATCAGGCCCGTGCCGCCGAGAACCACGACCGAGCTGGTCGGTCGCCAGGACGAGGTCCACCGGCTCCTCGACGCCCTCGACGGGGGCGGCGACGGAGCCGGTGGCGTGCTGCTCGGCGGCGACGCCGGCATCGGCAAGACCGCGGTGGTGGGCCACGTCGTGCGGCTCGCCGCCGACCGGCGCATCCTCGTGGGGCACTGCGTCGGCGAGGGCGGCACCAGCCTGCCGTACCTGCCCTTCGTCGAGATGTTCGCGGCCCTCGACTCCCGAGAGCGCGAGCTCGTCGACGAGCTGGTCGCCACCCACCCCGGGCTGGTGCCGCTCGTGCCACGGGTGGCGTCCGGGGCCCGCGGGGACGCCGTGCGCGCCGACCTCGTCGAGGCCGTGCACGGCGCCCTCGCGGACCTCGGACGCCGTGGCCCGCTCCTCGTCGTCGTCGAGGACGTGCACTGGGCCGACCAGTCCACCCGCGACCTGCTGACCCTGCTCTTCACCCGTGACCTGCCCGCCGGCGTGGGCCTGCTCGCCACCTACCGCAGCGACGACGTGCACCGCCGCCACCCGCTCTCCGGGGCGCTGGCCGTCTGGTCGCGCCTGCCCGGCCTCACGCGCATCGAGCTCGGGCCGCTGCCGGAGCCCGACCTGCGCCGCATCGTCCGCCGGGCCGGGGCGCACCTCACCGACGACCTCGTCGAGCGGGTGGCCCAGCGTGCCGAGGGCAATGCGTTCTTCGCCGAGGAGCTCGCGGTCGCGGCCGACGACCGTGGCGGGTCCGACCCCGCCGACCTCGCCCGACTGCTCCTGGCCCGCGTCGACCGGCTCGACGACGACGCGCAGTCCGTGGTGCGGGTCGCGGCCGTCATCGGCCGGCGCGTGCCGCACACCCTGCTCGAGCGGGTCGCCGGTGTCGACGCACGCACGCTGGGGGGCGCCCTGCGCGCCGCCGTCGAGCACCACGTGCTCGAGCCGTGGGGCGATCGGGGCTACGAGTTCCGGCACGCCCTGCTCGCCGAGGCGGTCACCGACGACCTGCTCCCGTCCGAGCGGCTCCAGCTGCACCGGGCCTGCGTCGAGGCGCTGCGCGCCGACCCCGCCCTGGGCAGCTCCGCCGACCTGGCCCGGCACGCGCTCGCAGCGGGAGACCGGGCTGTCGCGCTCGAGGCGTCGGTGCTCGCCGGTGACGCGGCCCAGCGGATGGGCGGCCCCGCCGAGGCCCTGGCGCACTACGAGATGGCCCTGGCCCTGGCCGACGCTGCCGGAGACCCCGCGTCCGCCCACCTGCTCACCCTGCGGGCGGCCGCGGCGGCGAACGGCAGCGGCCGCCCGCTGCGCGCGATGGCGCTGCTGCGGGCGCGGCTCGACACCGAGCTGCCCACCCCGCACGAGCGCGCCGAGCTGCTCGGAGCCCTGGCATTCGCCGCGCGGATGACCGAGGAACGCGTCGACCGCCTCGACCTCGCCGAGCAGGCCCTGGGGCTGCTGGCCGACGACGCGCCCGTCAGCCTGCGGGTGGGCCTGCTGGCCCGCCGCGCGGAGGCACTCATGGACAGCGGGAAGTCCGCACAGGCGCTCGCCGTCGCCGACGACGCGATGGAGCTGGCCGTCGAGCACGACCTCACCGTCGACCGCACCGACCTGACAAGCATCCTCGCGCGGCTGAGCGAGGCGGCCGGCGACCCCGATGAGTCGATCCGCCGCCTCGAGGGCGCCGTCGCCGCGTGGACCCGCGAGCCCGACCTCGCCCTGCTCCGCGTGATGCACATCCTCGCCTCCGTGCACTACCGCCAGGGCAACCACGCTGCGGCCCTCGCGGCGTTCGAGCGCACCATCGCCGAGTCCCGCCGGGCGCGCCTGGCGTGGTCGGTCTACGGCGTCGACGCCCGCGCGATGGCCGTCACGACCGCCTACGAGATGGGCGACTGGGACACCGCCCTGCGCCTCGCCGACCACACCGCCGACGTGGCGATGCCGTCAGGGGCGGCGGCCAACATCGACGCCGCCGCCGGCCAGGTGCTCGCCGCCCGTGGCGTGCTGGGGGTCGCCGAGCTGGTCGACGCCACGCGACCGTGGTGGACCGAGGACGGCCGGATCGCCGTGCAGGGCGGGGCGGCGGCGCTCGACGTCGTCGGACGCGACGGTGACGTCGACGCGATGCTCGCCCTGCACGCCGAGGTCGTCGGCTTCCTGCGCGACCTCTGGGGGTACGGCCACGTCGCGGCCGAGGTGCGCTTCGCCGCCCTCGTCGTGGGCCACCTGGCCACCGCCCTCCGCTCCGGCACCGGGGTGCGCCGCACCGAGCTGCTCGCGCACGCCGAGCGGCTCGGCACCGAGGCGGATGCCGTGTTCGGCCCGGGCTCGCGGCTCCATGCGCCGACCCTCGAGGGCCGCGCCTGGCTGGCCCGGGTCGGCGCCGAGCTGGAGCGGGCCCGGTGGGCCGCAGGGGACCGCGTGTCGCTCGCCGACCTGGTCGCCCGCTGGCGCGAGGTGGTCGCGATGTTCGAGCAGCGCGGCGAGCCCTACGAGGTGGCGCGCACGCAGTGGCGGCTCGCGGAGGTGCTGCTCGCCGCCGGCGACCCCGCCGCCACCGAGGTGCTCGGCGCCGCCCGGGCGACGGCTCGTGCGCTCGGTGCGGTGCCGCTGCGCGAGGCGCTCGACCGGCTCGGCCCGCGGCACTCCCGCATGAACGAGGTGCTCACCGCCCGCGAGGCCGAGGTGCTCGGGCTGGTCGCACAGGGCCGGTCCAACGGCGAGATCGGGCGGGCCCTGTTCATCAGCACCAAGACCGCGAGCGTGCACGTGTCCAACATCCTGGCCAAGCTCGGGGCGTCGTCCCGCGGGGAGGCAGTGGCGCTGGCGAGGTCCGCAGGGCTGCTCGCCGACGACGGAGCTCCCTGACTGTGTAGGTCGGAAGCCGCCCGACCCGGCCCGTTCGCCGCGTGTTGCGCGGCCGCTTCCCTACGGAGTCGGGGATGAGGCGCGGCGGCGCAGGGCGAGGATGCCGTGCGTCAGCGCCACCACCAGCAGGCTGGCCCCGAGCATGTGCGCGATGACCAGCGCCTCGGGCAGGCCCGTGAAGTACTGCACGTAGCCGATCAGCCCCTGCGCCAGCGCCACGCCCAGCACCACCAGCCAGGCCCGCGCCGGCCCGCGCTCGTCGTCGACGGCGGTCAGCCGGGCGGCGAGCCAGGTGGCGACGACCAGCCCGATGAAGACCATCACCAGGTCGGCGTGCAGCCACGACACGGTGCGCGGGTCGAAGCCGAAGCGGTTCGGCTTCAGGGCATCGCCGGAGTGCGGCCCGGAGCCCGTCACCACCGTCCCGAGCAAGAGCACGGCGCTGCCGACCACGACGGTGACCCACGCGAGCCGGGTCACCAGCGGCGCGACGAGTGCCCGGGGCGCCCCGGCTCCCTCGTGGCGGGCGAACCACAGGTAGGACGACACGGCCACGAGGCCCATCGACACCAGGAAGTGCGCGGCCACGATGGCGGGGTTGAGCCCCAGCAGCACGGTGATGCCGCCGAGCACCGCCTGCGCGATCACGCCGCCGAGGACCACGGCTGAGGCGACCACCATGGCCCGACGCCGCGCACCGATGACGACGCCGATCACGGTGGCGAGGGCCAGGACGAGCAGCACGCCGGTGAGGGTGCGGTTGCCGAACTCGATGTACTTGTGGAAGCCCTCGGCCTGCTCGACGGTGGGGGTGATCGAGCCGTCGGTGCACTCGGGCCAGGTCGGGCACCCGAGGCCACTGCCCGTGACGCGCACCAGGCCGCCGGTCACGACGATGCCGACCTCGGCCACCAGGTTGGCCAGCAGGATCGCGGAGAGCCAGAAGGGGCCGGGTCGTGGTGCCGCCGGAGCGGGCGGAGTGGTGGTGCTCGTGCTGGTCACGACACAAGGTTACGGCGGCCCTCGAGGTGCCTTGTGCAGGGTTGGCCGGTCGCCGGGTCGGTCAGTCGCCCCAGCGGAAGTAGCGCCGCGCCAGCAGCCCACCGACCAGGCCCCACACCACAAGCACCGCCCACTGCGCCCAGGGCCAGCCGCCGGCGACGACGGCAGTGCGCATGGCGTCGCCGAGCGCTCCGGACGGCAGCAGCGCGGCCACGGTGCCCAGCGCCCCCGGCAGCAGGTCGGTGGGGAACAGCACCCCGAGCCCGAGCAGCAGCACCCAGACCAGGTTCGCGATCGCGAGCACGGCCTCGGCCCGCACCGTGCCGGCGAGCAGCAGCGCCAGGGCCACGAACGCCGCACTGCCCAGCAGCAGGGTGACGAGCATCGGCAGGATGCCGCCAAACGCCGGCCGCGCCCCCAGCGCCACCCCCAGCGCGCCCAGCACGACGACCTGCACGGCGAGCACCGAGAGCACGGCGAGGCACTTCGCGGCGAGCAGCCCACCGCGCCCCAGCGGGCTGGTGCCGAGCAGCCGCAGCACCCCGGCCCGCCGGTCGAACCCGGTGGAGATGGCCTGTCCGGTGAAGGCGGTGGAGACGACGGCCAGCGCCAGCGCCCCGGCGAGGGCGACGTCGGCGCGGGGGTCGGGTCCGAGGTCGGGCACCGAGGCGAGGGCCAACCCGACCAGGGCCAGCGCGGGCAGCACCACCGAGACGAGCAGCTGCTCGCCGTTGGCGAGGAGCGACCGCGTCTCGAAGGACGCTCGCGAGAGCACCCGCTGCCGGGCGGGCGCTGCCGCGGCCGAGGGTCGGTCCGGAGCCACCGCGCTCATCGCGCCGCCCCGGTCGTCAGGGTGAAGTAGACGTCCTCGAGCGAGCTCCCGCCGCGCACCTCGTCGAGGGTGCCGTCGGCAACGACCCGCCCGGCCGCCATGATGACGACCCGGTCGGCCAGCCGCTCGGCCTCCTCGAACGAGTGCGTGGTCACCACGACGCAGGCGCCGCGGGCCGCCTCGGCCCGCACCAGGCCCCAGACCTCGAGCCGGGCGTGCGGGTCGAGCCCGGCAGTGGGCTCGTCGAGGAAGAGCGCGTCCGGGTGGGGGAGCAGCGCAGCCGCGAGCGCCACCCGCTGGCGCTGGCCACCCGACATCCGGCGCACCGTGGTGCCGGCGAAGGCTGCGATCCCGAGCCGGTCGACCAGCTCCTCGAGCGGCGCCGGTGCGGCGTACAGCGCGGCGAGGTGCCGCAGCAACGGCAGCGGCCGGCTGGTCGTCGGCAGCCCACCCTCCTGCAGCATCACCCCGACCCGGGCACGGTGGTCGGGCCCGGCGCGCCACGGGTCGCGGCCGAGCACCTGCACCGACCCGGCATCCGGGCGTTGCAGGCCCTCGAGGCACTCGATCGTGGTGGTCTTCCCGGCGCCGTTGGGGCCGAGCAGCGCGGTCACCGTGCCGGCCGCGGCCGACCAGGACGCGCCGTCGACCGCGGTGGTCGTCGCGAACGTCCTGTGCAGCGCGCGCACCACCACTGCTCCGGTCACGGCTCGACATCCTAGGCTGGCGCCCATGCCCCGCATCGACAGGGAGGCTGCGCCCGCCACCATGGTGGCCGCCGCGCCCGCCGCCCTCGCCCTCCTGCTCGGCCGACCACGGACGGCAGCCGTGCTGGGCCTCCTCCCCGTCGCCGTGGCCGCCTTCTTCCGCGACCCCGAGCGCACCCCCGACTCCGCCACCGTGCCGGTCGACGACGTGCTCTCACCCGCCGACGGCAAGGTGATGCACGCCGGCGCCGCCGTCGACGGGCTCGCCCCCGAGGGGGAGTGGCAGCAGGTGAGCATCTTCCTGTCGGCGTTCGACGTGCACATCAACCGGGCCCCCTACGGCGGCCGGGTCGTCGAGGTCGTCCAGCGGCCCGGCAAGTGGCTGGCCGCGTACAAGCACGAGAGCGCCCACCTCAACGAGCGCAGCGACATCACGGTCGAGCGGCAGGTCGGCGACGAGCTGCGCCGCGTGCACTTCCGGCAGATCGTCGGCCTGATGGCCCGCCGGGTGGTCACCCGGGTGTCCGAGGCCGACGAGCTCACCACCGGTCAGCGGGTGGGGCTGATGAAGTTCGGCTCGCGGATGGACGTGTTCGTGCCACCGGAGTGCGACCTGCTCGTCTCCACCGGGGACCGGGTCGTGGCCGGCGAGACCGTGATCGCCCGGTGGGCGCGCCCGGTCCGGGTGACCGGGTGACCGGCCAGGACGCGCCGGGGCGTCGCCGCATCCTCGACCGCTGGCGGCTGGTGTCGCCCACCGGGGCACGGGTCGTCTCGCTGCGCCAGCTGCCCAAGCGCGAGCGCGCCCGGCTGCTGGCTCCGAGCGCCTTCACGACCCTGAACATGATCAGCGGCCTGTCGTCGGTGATGCTCGCCTTCGACGGTCACTTCACCCTGGCCGCCGCGCTCATCGCCGTGTCGATCGTGCTCGACATCGCCGACGGCTTCGTGGCCCGGCTGATCGGGGCCACCTCGCCGTTCGGCCTGCAGCTCGACTCGCTCGCCGACCTGATCTCGTTCGGGCTGGCCCCGGCGATCCTGGTGCACACCTGGGCGCTCGACGAGTGGCCGATCCTCTCCTGGCTCGCGGCGTTCTTCTGGCTGGCCTGCGCGGCGTTCCGGCTGGCCCGGTTCAACGTCACCATCGACCCGCTGGCCGACAAGCGCTACTTCGTCGGGCTGCCCTCGCCCGGTGCAGCCGCCGTGGTCATGGCGACCATCCTGGCGCTCGACTCGCCGCACTTCGGCCCGGGCACCGGCCCGTGGCAGGCCTGGTTCCCGCTGATGGTCAGCGTCGTGCCGGCCCTGCTCATGGTGATGACCGTGCGGTTCCGCTCGTTCCGCGCCCTGCTGTCACCCCGCAACCGCAACGCCCGCCTCACCACCGCCGCCGTCGTGCTCGCCATCGTCGTCGGTCTGGCGCTCTCGCCGGGGCTCACCCTCCTCGTCGTCGCCTACGGCTACGTGCTCACCGCCCCGCTCGGCGTGCTCACCGCGCCGCTGCGCGAGCGGTGGCTGGGGCCTGACTCGGTCGCACCACCACGGCGCCGGATGCCGTCGGTCTTCCTCCCGCTCGACGACGACGAGGAGGACGAGGACGACGCGCACGAGGCGGACGTCGTGGACGTCGACCACGTGGCTGACGACGCCCGCGGCGGCCCCGTCGAGGGGGGCGTCGAGCCCCGCGTCGAGACTTAGGACACCCTTCCTTGGACAGGGTCGTGGCAATTACCTAACATGGGTGTGTGGTTAATACCGATGTGAAGGTCCTGGAGTCGCGCACGCGCGACCGGGTGCTGCGCGTCGTGAGCCAGGAGGGGCCGGTCAGCATCACCACCCTCGTCGACCGGCTGGGCCTCACCGAGACCGCGGTGCGCCGCCAGGTCGACGCGCTGCACGCCGAGGGGCTGGTCGAGTCCCGCGAGGCCACCGGCCCGCGCCGGCGCGGCCGCCCGGCCAAGTCGTGGGTGCTCACCGACCGCGGCCACCGCGCCCTGGTCAGCGACTACGACCACCTCGCCGGCGAGGCCCTGCGCTTCCTGAGCGACACCGTCGGCGCCGACGCCGTGCACCAGTTCGCCGAGCACCGGGTCGCCTCGCTCGAGCGGCGCTACTCCGACCGCATCGACGCCGCCGGCGACGACCCCGCCGCCCGGGCCGGCGCCCTCGTCGATGCCCTCAACGCCGACGGCTACGCGGCATCCGCCCGCCCGGTCGGCACCGCGGGCACCGGGCCGCTCACCGGCATCCAGCTCTGCCAGGGGCACTGCCCCGTGCAGCACGTCGCCGCCGAGTTCCCCCAGTTCTGCGAGGCCGAGACCGAGGCGTTCTCGCGCCTGCTCGGCGTCCACGTCCAGCGCCTGGCCACCCTGGCCCACGGCGACCACGTCTGCACCACGTTCATCCCTGCACCGACCACCGAGAGGCCCTCGTCATGACGAGCAGCATCGAAGAGCTCAACCCCGGTCTGAAGGACCTCGGCACCTACGCGTTCGGCTGGGCCGACAGCGACACAGCCGGTGAGACCGCACGTCGTGGCCTCAACGACGAGGTCGTCAGTGACATCTCGGCGCGCAAGAGCGAGCCGCAGTGGATGCTCGACCTGCGGCTGAAGTCGCTGCGCCTGTTCGGCAAGAAGCCGATGCCGACGTGGGGCTCCGACCTGTCCGGCATCGACTTCCAGAACATCAAGTACTTCGTGAAGTCCACCGAGAAGCAGGCCGCCTCCTGGGAGGACCTGCCCGAGGACATCAAGAACACCTACGACCGGCTCGGCATCCCCGAGGCCGAGAAGCAGCGCCTCGTCGCCGGCGTCGCCGCCCAGTACGAGTCGGAGGTCGTCTACCACCAGATCCGTGAGGACCTGGAGGAGAAGGGCGTCATCTTCGTCGACACCGACACCGGGCTGCGCGAGCACGAGGACCTGTTCCGTGAGTACTTCACCTCGGTGATCCCGGCCGGCGACAACAAGTTCGCGGCGCTCAACACCGCCGTGTGGTCGGGGGGCTCGTTCATCTACGTGCCGCCGGGCGTGCACGTCGACATCCCGCTGCAGGCCTACTTCCGCATCAACACCGAGAACATGGGCCAGTTCGAGCGCACCCTGATCATCGCCGACGAGGGCTCCTACGTGCACTACGTCGAGGGCTGCACCGCGCCGATCTACAAGAGCGACAGCCTGCACTCGGCGGTCGTCGAGATCATCGTCAAGAAGAACGCCCGGGTGCGCTACACGACCATCCAGAACTGGTCCAACAACGTCTACAACCTCGTCACCAAGCGCGCCACCTGCGCCGAGGGCGCCACCATGGAGTGGATCGACGGCAACATCGGGTCCAAGGTCACCATGAAGTACCCCGCCGTCTTCCTGCTCGGCGAGCACGCCCGCGGCGAGACGCTGTCCATCGCCTTCGCCGGCGAGGGCCAGCACCAGGACGCCGGCTCCAAGATGGTGCACGCGGCGCCCAACACCAGCAGCTCGATCGTCTCCAAGTCGGTCGCCCGCGGCGGTGGCCGCACGTCCTACCGCGGCCTGGTGCAGATCATGGAGGGCGCGCACGGCTCGAAGAGCTCGGTCGTCTGCGACGCCCTGCTCGTCGACACGATCAGCCGCTCCGACACCTACCCCTACGTCGACATCCGCGAGGACGACGTGCAGATGGGCCACGAGGCCACCGTCTCCAAGGTGTCCGAGGACCAGATGTTCTACCTGATGTCCCGAGGCATGTCCGAGGAGGAGGCGATGGCGATGATCGTGCGCGGCTTCGTCGAGCCGATCGCCAAGGAGCTCCCGATGGAGTACGCCCTCGAGCTCAACCGCCTCATCGAGCTCCAGATGGAAGGAGCAGTGGGCTGAATGAGCCTGCTCACCCCCCAGCGCCCGACCCCGGGCGCGCACACCGACAGCGCCGCGACGATGGTCCCGAACCAGTCGCGCGCCGAACGCACGACGTCGTATGCCGTCGCCGACTTCCCGCTGCCCACCGGCCGCGAGGAGGAGTGGCGGTTCACCCCGGTCGACCGGCTCGGGGCGCTGTTCCACGACGAGGCCACCGGCGCGCACCTGGAGCGGAGCGAGTCGCTCCCCGACGGCGTCACGCTCGGCACGGCATCGGTCGACGAGTGGCGCGCCAGCGGCGCACCGGCCCCCGGTGACCGCGCCGCCGCCGTCGCCGCCGCGCACAGCGGTGGCGTCGCCGTGCTCGACATCCCCGCCGACGCCGAGCTCGACGAGCCGGTGCGCATCCGGCTCAACGGCCTGGCGCACGAGGTCGTGCACGGCCACCTGCTGGTGCGGGTCGGCCGGTTCGCCCGCGCCACCGTCGTCCTAGAGCACACCGGCACCTCGCAGTACAGCGAGGTCGTCTCGGTCGTCGCCGCCGACGGCGCGCAGGTCACCCTGGTCACCGTGCAGGAGTGGGACGACGACGCCCACCACCTCGCGCAGCACGACCTGGTCATCGGGCGCGACGCCAGCGTGCGGCACATCGCCGTCACCATCGGCGGCGGCATCGTGCGGTTCAACACCAACGCGTCCTACAGCGGTCCCGGCGGCTCGTTCGAGGGCCTCGGCGTCTACTTCGCGGATGCCGGGCAGCACCTCGAGCACCGCCTCTTCGTCGACCACGCGCGCGCCGCACTGCAGCAGCAACGTCGAGTACAAGGGCGCGCTGCAGGGCGACACCGCGCACACCGTGTGGGTCGGCGACGTGCTGATCCGCGCCAGCGCCGAGGGCACCGACACCTACGAGCTCAACCGCAACCTGGTGCTCACCGAGGGCGCCCGCGCCGACTCGGTGCCCAACCTCGAGATCGAGACCGGTGAGATCAAGGGTGCCGGGCACGCTTCTGCCACTGGCCGGTTCGACGACCAGCAGCTGTTCTACCTGATGGCTCGCGGCATCCCCGAGGGCGAGGCGCGCCGCCTCGTCGTGCGCGGGTTCTTCGCCAGCGTCGTCGGGCGCATCGGTGTCCCCGAGGTGCAGGACCGCCTGATGCTCGCCATCGAGCGTGAGCTCGCCAGTGGCGTCGCCGAGCCCGGGCTCGCCGGGGGTGCTGCGTGAGCGAACAGCTGACCGACACCGGCTTCGTGCGGGTCTGCCGGCTCGACGAGCTGCCGGCCGTGGGCGCCGCCCTGGCCGAGATCGAGGGTCGCCGGGTGTCCATCGTGCACACCGACGACGGCGACGTGCACTGCGTCGACGACACCTGCACGCACGCCAACGTCTCGCTGTCCGAGGGCGAGCTCGACGGCTGCACCCTCGAGTGCTGGCTGCACGGCTCGCGCTTCGACCTGCGCACCGGTGAGCCCACCGGCCCGCCGGCCATCACTCCTATCGCCGTCCACACCGTCCGTATCGAGGGCGACGACGTCTACGTCGCCCTGTCCGAGGAGAGCTGAACCATGTCCACCCTTGAGATCAAGGACCTGCACGTCTCCGTCGACACCGAGGAGGGCGCCAAGGAGATCCTGCGCGGCGTCACCCTGACCATCCGCTCCGGCGAGACCCACGCCATCATGGGCCCCAACGGGTCGGGCAAGTCGACGCTGGCCTACTCGGTGGCGGGTCACCCCAAGTACACCGTGACCTCCGGCTCGGTGACCCTCGACGGCGAGGACGTGCTCGCGATGAAGGTCGACGAGCGGGCCCGTGCCGGCCTGTTCCTCGCGATGCAGTACCCCGTCGAGGTCCCCGGCGTCACCGTGTCCAACTTCCTGCGCACCGCCAAGACCGCCATCGACGGTGAGGCCCCCAAGCTGCGCACCTGGGTCAAGGAGATGAAGGGCGCCATGACGCAGCTGCGCATGGACCCCGCCTTCGCCGAGCGCAACGTCAACGAGGGCTTCTCCGGCGGAGAGAAGAAGCGCCACGAGATCCTGCAGATGGAGCTGCTGCGTCCCAAGTTCGCGGTGCTCGACGAGACCGACTCCGGGCTCGACGTCGACGCGCTGCGCGTCGTCTCCGAGGGCGTCAACCGCGCCAAGGAGACCACCGGCGCCGGCGTGCTGCTCATCACGCACTACACGCGCATCCTGCGCTACATCGAGCCCGACTTCGTGCACGTCTTCGTCGACGGCCGGATCGCCGAGGAGGGCGGCAAGGAGCTCGCCGACCGCCTCGAGGCCGAGGGCTACGACCGCTTCCTCCCCGACGCGGTCCAGACGGTCGAGGCCTGAGTTGGCTTCCGCCCCCCTTCCCGACGAGGAGCTGGCCCGCATCCGGGCCGACTTCCCGATCCTGACGCGCACCGTGCGCGGGGGGCACCCGCTGGTCTACCTCGACTCGGGTGCCACCTCGCACAAGCCGCGCCAGGTGCTCGACGCCGAGCGCGGGTTCTACGAGCACACCAACGCCGCGGTGCACCGTGGCGCCCACCAGCTCTCCGAGGAGGGCACCGACGCCTACGAGTCGGCCCGCGCGACCATCGCCGCGTTCATCGGCGCCCGGGCCGACGAGGTCGTCTTCACCCGCAACGCCACCGAGGCGATCAACCTCGTGGCCTACGCCTACACCAACGGCACGCACGGTGGCGGGGGCGGGCACGGCGACCGCTTCACCCTGCGCCCCGGCGACGAGGTGCTGGTCACCGAGATGGAGCACCACGCCAACCTCATCCCGTGGCAGGAGGCCTGCCGGCGCACCGGTGCCACGCTGCGCTGGGTGCCGGTCACGCCCGACGGCCGCCTCGACCTCACCGACCTCGACACGCTGCTCACCGAGCGCACCAAGGTGTTCGCGTTCACCCACGTGTCCAACGTGCTCGGCACCCTCAACCCCGTGCAGCAGCTCACCGAGCGCGCGCACGCCGTCGGTGCGCTCGTCGTGCTCGACGCGTGCCAGTCGGTGCCGCACCTGCCGGTCGCCGTCGACGACCTCGGCGTCGACTTCCTCGCGTTCTCGGGGCACAAGATGTTCGGTCCGCTCGGCATCGGCGTGCTGTGGGCCCGCCCCGAGCTGCTCGACGAGATGCCGGTGTTCCTCACCGGCGGCTCGATGATCGAGACGGTCACCATGGAGGGCTCCACCTACGCGCCAGCGCCACAGAAGTTCGAGGCCGGCGTGCCGGTCGCGGCCCAGGCCGTCGGCCTCGCGGCGGCGTGCGACTACCTCAGTGCGCTCGGGCTCGACCGGGTGCACGCCCACGAGCAGGCGCTCACCCGGCGGCTGCTCGAGGGCCTCGCGGTGCGTCCGTGGGTGCGCGTGCTCGGTCCCGACGACCTGCGTGAGCGCGGGGGAGCGGTCGCCTTCGTCGTCGACGGCGTGCACGCCCACGACGTCGGGCAGGTGCTCGACGACAGCGGCGTGGCCGTGCGGGTCGGCCACCACTGCGCGTGGCCGCTGCACCGGGCGCTCAAGGCCCAGGCCAGCACTCGTGCGAGCTTCGCCGCCTACACCACGTCCGCCGAGGTCGACGGCCTCCTCGACGCGCTCGACCGGGTGCCCGCGATGTTCGGTCTGGAGGTGGCGGTCTGATGGACCTCTACCAGGAGCTCATCCTCGAGCACTACAAGCGCCCCGTGCGCGCCGGCCTGCGCGACCCGTTCGAGTCCGAGGTGCACCACGTCAACCCCACCTGCGGCGACGAGGTCACCCTGCGCGTGCACGTCACCGGCACCGGTGACGACGCCGTGGTCGAAGACGTGTCCTACGACGCCGTGGGCTGCTCGATCAGCGTGGCCTCGGCGTCGATCCTCGCCGAGGAGATCACCGGCGAGTCCGTCGCCCACGCTCGCGAGACGGTCGAGGCGATGCGCTCGATGCTCACCAGCAAGGGCGAGGACCCCGGCGACGAGGAGCAGATCGGCGACGGCGTCGCCCTCTCCGGTGTCGCGAAGTACCCTGCCCGCGTGAAGTGCGCCCTCCTGTCCTGGATGGCCTTCACCGACGCCCTGCACCAGGCCGAAGGAGCCACAGCATGACCGAGACCACCACGAGCAGCCCCAACTCCCAGGCGAACGTCGCGGACGTCGAAGAGGCCCTGCGCGACGTCGTCGACCCCGAGCTCGGCATCAACGTCGTCGACCTCGGCCTCGTCTACGGCATCACCGTCGACGGCCAGAACCACGCCGTCATCGACATGACCCTGACCTCGGCGGCCTGCCCGCTCACCGACGTCATCGAGGACCAGACCGAGCAGTCGCTCGAGGGCCTGGTCGCCTCGTACCGGGTGAACTGGGTCTGGATGCCGCCGTGGGGCCCCGACAAGATCACCGACGACGGTCGCGAGCAGCTGCGCGCCCTCGGCTTCAACATCTGATCCGCAGCCCCTCGTGACCCAGCGCGTCGTCGAGGTCGCGCCCGCGCGCCTCGACGGCTGGCAGGAACGGTTCACCGCGAACAACCCTGACGGCCCCCAGCGGGTCGTCGGGGTTGTTCGCTTCGACCACGACCCGCTCGCCGTCGTCCTCGTGCGGCGAGGCGGGTATGCCGTCGGCGTCGGGTCCGGCGGCCGGCTGACCTCCCACAAGGTCGGCAGCCGCTACGTCCAGTCCCGCACCGCGGCCGGCGGCTGGAGCCAGCAGCGCTTCGCCCGCCGCCGGGCCAACCAGGCCGACGGCCTGGTCGGTGCCGCTGTCGAGCACGCGGTGCGGCTGCTCACCGGCATCCACCCCAGGGGTGTCGTGCTCGGTGGCGACAAGGCGCTCGTGGCGAGCCTGCTCGAGGACCCGCGGCTGGCGGGCATCCGCGACCTGCCGCGGCGCGAGCTCTACGACCTGCCCGACCCGCGGCTCGAGGTGCTCGAGAAGGCCCTCGAGCGCGGCCGGGCGGTGCGCGTCACCATCGAGGAGTAGCACGGCGTGCGGATCCGAACTCCGTTGACAGGTTTTCGCGCGAACGGCGACACTCGTTCCAACGGTCACTCCGGGTTGGGGGAGAGTCGTGAGCCATCTGGTTGTCGTCAACGACGCGAGCGGTCGCGTCCACGAACGCCGGCTGACCGAGCCGGTGCTCGTGCTCGGACGCGGTGACGACGTCGACTGGTTGTTTCCCGACCCAGCCGTCAGCCGGCACCACGCGGCGGTGTACCACCGACCCGATGGTGACCAGATCGAGGACCTCGGGTCGACGGCCGGAACGTTGGTCAACGGGGCACCGCTGAGCGGGCCGCGCACCCTCCGCCCGGGCGACGTGGTGCAGCTCGCCTCGGTGCGGCTGCGCTACCTCGCAGAAGTGGCCGAGACGAATAGCCGCCCAACGAGCGCACCGACCTCCGACAGCGCTGCGTCGTTCGACGTCGACGACCAACGAGCCGGTGTCATCAGCAATGTCGGACGCGACCAGTACAACTCCGTGGTGCAGCAGATCATCATTCCTCGCGAGGACGCCTTTCGACAGATCGCCTCGCTCAGCCGGGCCGCACGTGCGCTGGTCATCGTGGGCTTCTCGCTGGCCGCAGCAGGGGTCCTCTCCTTCATCGGTTCGATCGTCTGGAGCGGGGCATCCTCCGCGCAGGCAGGGTCCTCGGGCCAGAGTGACTTCCCGGAGGTCGCCGGCGTGCCCGTCTTCGCGGTGGCGATGGGTGCCGCGCTGGTCGGCTTCGCCCTGTTCTTCCTCGGGATGATCATCCAGTTCGCGGCGTCCACCCGGCGGCGCGAAGTGGACCGCCGCTACCCCCTGCCGCCCGGCTGGGGGAACCTGCCCACCTGAGGAGGGGACATGTCGTTCAACATCGGCAGCCAGAGCGGCGGGGTGATCAACAACGTCACCGGCAACCAGCGCGTCGAGGGTGGCCAGCAGGGCAACCAGATCACCCAGCAGGCCACAGCAGCAGCCGCTGCCACCTCGTTGCGTGAGCTGCTCGCCGACCTGCGGCTGCGTCAGCTCACGGAGTCCGAGCGTGCAAAGGTCGACCAGGACGCCGCGGCCGTCGAGGAGGAGATGGCCTCGTCGACCCCGTCGGCCGAGGATGTCCGCACCCGTCTCGAGCGGCTCACGTCGGTGCTGTCGGCGGCTGGTGCGTTCGTCGGTGCGGGAGCCGGCCTGATCGGCCCGTTGACAGCCCTCGCCCAGTGGCTCGGACCGCTCGGGGCCGGCGTCCTCCGCGCGCTCTCCGTGGCCTGACCGGAGGCCGCTCCTGCGGGCGGATGCCGCCGGTGACGACCGTGGAGGCCACTAGACCGTGGCGGCGCCGAAGGTGTTGCACTGGTTGGGGTCGCCGGTGGTGTAGCCCTGCAGGAACCAGCGCTGGCGCGACTCGGCGGAGCCGTGCGTCCAGCTCTCGGGGTTCACCCGGCCCTGCGTGGCCTGCTGGATGCGGTCGTCGCCGACCGACGACGCGGCCGAGAGCGCGTCCTTGATGTCCTGGGTGGTCAGCGGCTCGAGGAACGCGGTGTTGGTGTCCTCGTCGGGCACGGTCGCCGCGTGCTTGGCCCACACCCCGCCGAAGCAGTCGGCCATCAGCTCGGTCTTCACCGCGCCTGACTGCGCTCCCTGCGCGTCGCGCTGCGCCTCGCCGAGCAGGCCCAGCTGGTCCTGCATCGCGTGCCCGTACTCGTGGGCGACCACGTACTCCTGCGCGAGCGGCCCACCGCTGGAGCCGAACTGGTCCTGCAGGATCTGGAAGAAGCTGGCGTCGATGTAGACCCGCTTGTCGAGCGGGCAGTAGAACGGCCCCACCTGGTTGCTCGCGACGCCGCAGGCCGACCGGGTCTGCCCGCTGTAGAGCACGGTCTGCGTCGGCTGCCACTCCTGGCGGAAGCTCCGGGGCGCCTCGGCGGCCCAGAAGGCCTGCACCGAGTTGACCGTGCCGATGATGCGGCACTCGACGTTCGCGTTGGCGTCCGCGCCGGTCTTGCACTCCTGGAACGCGTTGGGGTCCTCGCTGCCGGCGACACCGACCTGGCTCGGGTCGAGGCCGGCGGTGGCGCCGTCGTTTCCGCCGAACACGCCGTTGAAGAGCAGGGTGAGGATGAGGATGACGATGCCGCCGAGACCGCCACCGACCACCATGCCCCCGGGCGCGCCGCCTCCGCCGCCGCCGGAGGACACCTGCGAGGTGTCGAGGGTGACGTTGTCGTTGAAGCTCATGGTCGGGCCTCCGTGGCGAGCGCACCCGCGCAGGCGCGGGGTGGGGGCACCACCCTAACGGCGCCCCCACCGCAACAACGCTCCCCGGTCGCCGGCGCTGCGACGGACTTCTCACTCGCCCGAGACCGAGACCACCACCCGGCGGTTGAGGCCCCGGTGGGCCTCGCTGTCGTTCAGGACCACCGGAGCGGACTCACCCCGGGCGACGACCTTCAGTCGGGATGCCGGGACGCGCCCCGTGGTGAGCCACCTGGCCACCGACTCTTGCACGACGTCGCAAGAGGGCGAAATGCCCTTCCCCGCCGCCGCGGTCGTCGCCGCTGACGTTGTCCACCCCGCGGCCCAACTTCTCGCGGGTCAGCCGCACGGGGTCGACGTCGACGTCGTCGATGCGCACAGCGCGGGCCCGCACGGGTCCCACGACCACGGCCTGAGCGCAGGCACCGTCGTCGCAGACCTCGGGTCGC
Organism: uncultured Actinomycetota bacterium; assembly: GCA_963800505.1. Taxonomy (GTDB): domain Bacteria; phylum Actinomycetota; class Actinomycetes; order Actinomycetales; family Dermatophilaceae; genus Fodinibacter. Next base: position 231,530 of record CAWDBL010000008.1, on the reverse strand, counting down.
GACCCGCCGGGAGGCACGACGCCGTTGCGGCTACCGCCCTGCCGCACGACGCCGGCGCGGGTCCCCGAGGGAAGCTCTTCGTCGGAGACCTCCGGCAGACCTGCTCCGCGCGGGCCCCCGGGAGCGTGCGGCCGGGCACCTTGACACCGGGGAAGCGCTTCTCGCCCACCGATCTTCCGCTGGGGAGCGTCAGGGCCGAGACCACCGTCTTGGGGATCTGCGCTGCCGGGATCTGCACCGCGGTGATCTCCACCGCGCCCACGCACTCGAGGGGCGCGTCGTACTCGATGATGCACCCACCGTCGACCAGCTGGGCCGGCACGGTGAACCCGGCGACGGCGCCACCTCTGTCGGACCCGGTGGCAGAGATCCCCGGCACCTCCACTGCCGGCACCACGATGTCGGGGGGCTGACGCACCCGTCGCCCAGGTTGTTCCGCGCACTGCGGTGATCCGGTCGAGGGCGTCGGTGTGGCTCCGGCCGACCCCTCGGCGTCGTGGTGCGGTGGTGAGCGTGACTGCCGTGGTAGGCACCGGTGGAGTGCCGGCATCCGCGGAGCATGCAGTTAATATCACGCTGCCCGCCGTGATCACCGCCGACGTTACCGGCGACTGTGTCCTGTTCATGTCACCACTTCTTCCAAACCCCTTGCCGTCAATTCTCTTCTTTGTCGTGAAGTGGCAGCGTCGATCCCCCTATACCCGCAGCCCAGTGGCCAGGCCACCCTGACATGTTGGTGTCACCGGGCGCCGTTTGGCTCAGCGCAGGTCAGGGCCTTGTTATGGTCCTGCCACCGGAATGCCAGGGTGTTTCGGTCGTCGGTGCTCGCGCAGGGGCGAGGCACCACATGAGGCAGGGGAGCCCACCAAATGCACGTCACCATGACCACTACCCGTCCGCGCCCGGAAACGGCGCCTTTCCGTGTCGACCCGCCCAGACCCGTCACGGCGGTAGTCGGGCTCGGATACGTCGGGCTCCCGACCGCGCTGTCCCTGTTGGACGCGGGCACACCTGTCATTGGGGTGGACGTCTCCCCGGCGCGGCTGGGCGCCATCCGTGAGGGTGACGTGGACCTGCTCCCGCAGGACCTGCGCCGGCTGGTCGGGCATCTCGGCTCAGACAATTGGGTCCTGACCGACGACGCGGCCCAGCTTGCCGAGGCCGACGTCGTCATCATCTGTGTTCCCACCCCGGTGACGCAGAACCTCGTCCCCGACCTCGCGCCCCTGGCCGCAGCGTGCGCCTCTGTGGTGGCCAACGCTCGGGCGGGGCAGAGCATCGTGCTGACCTCGACGACGTACGTTGGGTGTACCCGAGACCTGCTCGTGCAGCCCCTGCGCGAGCGTGGGCTCGAGGCGGGCGTCGACGTTCACGTCGCTTTCAGCCCCGAGCGCATCGACCCGGGGGTGGTCGACCATTCGCCGGCGACCACGCCGCGCGTCGTGGGCGGCCTGACTCCCGCCTGCACGCAGAAGGTCACCGAGGCCCTGGCCCAGACCTGCCCCTCGGTGCACCAGGTCAGCTCGCCCGAGGCCGCCGAGCTCACCAAGCTGTTGGAGAACAGCTTCCGCGCGGTAAACATCGCCTTCGCCAACGAGGTCGCGGACGTGGCCGGCCACCTCGGCCTGTCGGCTAGCGAGGTCATCGACGCTGCCGCGACCAAGCCCTACGGCTTCATGCGCTTCACGCCCGGCCCCGGCGTGGGTGGGCACTGCATCCCGTGCGACCCGCACTACCTGCTGTGGCAGCTGCGTGGTGACCACGTCGCCGCGCCCGTCATGGACACCGCGATGAACGCCATCGCCCAGCGCCCACGCCGGGTGGTGTCGCGGCTGCGCGAGGAGCTCGCCGACACCGGCCGCAGCCTGCGCGGCGCCCAGGTGCACATCGTCGGAGTCGCGTACAAGCCGGGCGTCGCCGACGTGCGGGAGTCTCCCGCACTGGAGATCCTCGAGGAGTGCCTGCGCGAGGGTGCCGACGTGTCGTTCTCGGACCCGCTGGTGGACCAGATCCGGCTGCGCGACGGGGGAACCCTGTCAGCCTCGTCGACTGCGGACGTCGCCGCCGACATCGTCCTGGTGCACACCCGCCACCCCGGTGAGGACCTGGCGTGGCTGGGCTCGCAGCACCGCGTGCTCGACGCCACCTTCCGCCTAGGAGAGGTCTCGCACAGTGTCGTCTGACCCGGTGACCGAGACCTTGGAGCCGCCGGCGACCCCGCCGTCGGGGACCGAGTGGGTGCTCAGCCGGCTGGCGCCCGCCAGGTCAGCTGTGCCCGCAACAGCACCTGAACCCGCGTCCGCACCTGGCCCCGCATCCGTACCTGCTCCCACGCCGGCAGCAGCCCCCCGCCCCGGGACGCGGCTGGTGCCGGCACCCACCGGAATCCCGGAAGTGAGCGTGCTGCCCCCGGTCGGGTCGGCGGCGCGCACCGACGGGCACCTGGCGCGCGAGAGCCGCCTGGACCGCCTCGAGCCCGGGGTGCGGCGGGGGCTGCGCCGCCTGCTGGTGCTCGTGGCGCTGCTTCCGCTGGTGGCCCTGCTCGCCCGGGTCACCCCCCGCTTCCTGAACGACCCGTGGGTGCTGGGCTACGGCATGAGCGTGCTGACGGCGACCATCCTGGTGTTCTACCTCGCCTACACCCGGTACGAGGACCCCTCCGACCCGCGCTTCAGCCGGGTGCGCGACGACGCCGGGGCGGCCCCGCTGCCGACGGTGCCGTCGGTGTCCCTCCTGGTCGCGGTCAAGGACGAGCTCGAGGTCATCGAGCGGTGCGTGCGCTCCATGGTCGACTCCGACCACCCCGACCTGCAGGTCATCGTCGTGGACGACGCCTCCACCGACGGCACCGCACAGCGCCTGGCCGAGCTCGCCGAGGAGCTGCCGTTCACGCTGGTAGCGCTGCAGGAGAACGTCGGCAAGAAGCACGCGCTGGTGCGGGGCGCGGAGCTCGCCACCGGCGAAGTGCTCGCCTTCACCGACTCCGACTGCATCCTGGCCCCCGACGCGCTGCGCCGGTGCGTGGCCGCCCTGGTCGCCCACCCCGGGCTTGGTGCCGTCTCGGGCCACGCCCGGGCGCTCAACGCCGACGCCAGCCTGCTGAGCAAGGTGCAGGACACCTGGTACGAGGGCTCTTTCCGGATCTCCAAGGCCGCCGAGTCCGTCTTCGGCTCGGTCACCTGCGTGTCCGGCCCGCTGGCCGTGTTCCGCCGCGACGCCATCTGGAACTACCTGCCCGCATGGACGCGTGACCGGTTCCTCGGCGGCGAGTTCCGCTTCGCCACCGACCGGCAGCTGACCGGCTACGTGCTGGGCCAGAAGTGGGTCGGGGCACGCCTGAAGGACGCCAACCGCGACTCACCGTTCGTTGCGGACGTGGACTACGCCGAGCGTCGCTGGCGGGTCGGGTATGTGCGCTCGGCCCACGTGTGGACCGTCGTGCCCGAGCGGGTGCGCCCGTTCATCCGCCAGCAGGTGCGCTGGAAGAAGAGCTTCGTGCGCAACCTCGCCTTCACCGGCCGCTTCATGTGGCGACGCGGGCTGGGGCCGGCGTTCCTGTACTACGGCCACTCGCTGTGGGTGCTCGCAGCACCCGTGATGGCCGTGCGGCACCTGGTCTGGGCTCCGGTGCATGGGTTGTGGATGCTGACCGCGCTGTACCTGGGCGGGGTCCTCGTCAAGGGCTGCGCGTGGGGGCTGGCCTACCTGGCCGACCACCCTGGGTCGACCCGCTGGCGGTACCGGCCGCTGATGAGCGTGATCTCCTCGCTGGCGCTGAGCTGGCTCCTGGTCTACTCCCTGGCCACCATCCGCCGCGGCATCTGGTCGAGGTCGGCATGAGACGCCGCCGCACCACAACAGCTCGGGCCGTTTCCTCGCGACTGGTCGGCCTCCTGGTCGTCCTCGCCCTGGTCCTGCTCTACGTTTTCGTGCTCTCCCGCGGAGCGCTGCCGTGAACGTCGGAACCCGACCCCGTCCGCCCGCCACCGGCGATGCGGCACACCACCGCGAACGCGCCCTGGCCCTGCTCCCCGAGCTCGCCGAGCGCCCCGTGCCGCGCCGGCGGGTGCACCATCGGCTGACCATGGTCGTTGCCGGGGTGGCCTCGCTGGCCCTAGTCGCGTCCGTCTTCGCCGGCTTCTGGGGGTACGTGTGGTGGCAGAAGGAGGTCGGGCAGCAGCACCCGGCCTCCGCGCCAACCTTCAGCGGCACCGACGCTGCCGCCTTCCACGCGGCGGCTGCCGCGGCCGCCGATGCCCCCGCCGGCACCGGGGCGGCCCCGATCGTGCTCACCTACCACGACATCGCGCCGGCGGGGGACAGCGAGTACGTCGTCTCCCCGGCCCAGTTCGCCGCGCAGATGGCGATGCTGCACGAGGCCGGGTACCGCACCCTGACCGCCGAGGACTTCGTGCGCTACCAGCGCACCGGCAAGGTGCCCCCACGCTCGGTGCTCATCACCTTCGACGACGGAACCCGCGGGCTGTGGACCTACGCCGACCCCGTCCTGGAGCGGTACAAGTTCACCGCCGTGGCCTTCCTGATCACGGCTGCGGTGGGTGAGCATGCGCCCTACTACCTGACCTGGCCGCAGGTGGATCGGATGGCCGCCAGCGGCCGCTGGTCTTTCGGCTCGCACACCAACGACCTGCACACCAAGACCGGTGGGACGGAGGGCTCGCAGGTGTCCGCACTGACGGCCCGGCCACCCTCCGACCGGCGCCCGCAGACTCTGGACGCCTTCCGCGCCACCGTGCGGGCGGACCTGGAACGCTCGGTGCGCACGTTCGCCGACCACGACCTGCCACGGCCCCAGACGTTCGCGTGGCCGTTCTCGGGCATCGTCGGCAAGCAGCCCGACCCCGCGGCCGCGGCCGTGGCCGAGCAGGAGGTCTCCCGCGCCTTCCCGGTCGCGTTCGCGAACGTGTTCCGGCCGCGCCCCGCGACGCGCAGCGATGTCCGCAGCGGACGCGTGCAGCGCCTCGAGTTGCGAGCGGGCGACACCGCACCCGTCCTGTTCCAGCGGATGCGCGAGATGGAGACTCTGCCGGTGCGAGACCTCCGCCTGGCCGACGGCGACGCCCTCTGGCTCGAGCAGGGCGGGCACACCGCGCCCTTGGACCCGGCCCGGCTCAAGGATGGGGTGCTCATCCCGAAGGCGCGCAGCCTGCGATACCTGCAGGCGTACTTCGAGCCGCAGCGGACCAGCGAGTGGCGCCGCTACCAGCTGAGCGGGACGATCACGCCCTCACCGCAGGGCGGGACAAGTGGGCTGACCGTGCACGGCCCGGACCGCGACCAGCAGGTGTCGGTGCGGGTGTCCTCCAAAGTGGCCAGTGTGCTGTCCGATGGGAAGGTCGTCGCAAACCGCATCTTCTCCGACACCGGCGACGTACAGCCCACCCACAGCGTGAAGGTAGTGGTGACCGGCAAAACCACCACGGTGGCGGTGGACGGCCGGCCCCTGGCCGAGGTGACCGGTGCCGGCGCCCCAGGTGCCGTCGGCGTGGTGTTCGGCCGGGACTCCACCCGCGCGGGCTGGGGCAGCATCGACGACCTGCGCGTGCGGCCCCTGAAGTGAACCCTGCCGAGCGCTTCCCACCGCGCCGGCGAAGGACGTTCGCCGGCGCGGTGGTGCTCGTGGCGGTCCTGCTCACCGGGCTGCTCGCCGGATGCACCCGCGTCGTTCCTCCCGGTGCCACCGGGGGCGGCGCGGGCGGGTCCACCGGCGGTACGCCCGGGGTGTGGCAGCCGCGCTTCCCCCCGGGCCGCTCCCTGATCAGCAACGAGTTCGCCTACCGGAACCCGCAGGCTGCCGGCGCCCGCCGGTCAGCGGACTGGCTGGTCACCAGCGGGTCGCTCTTCGCCGACGACGGCACGGCGTGGAGCGGAACCATCGACGGCAAGTCACCGGACCCCTCCAGCACCGGCGCCACCGGCTCGGCGGTGCTGCGCGCGGTGAGCGCCCGCGACGACTTCGGCGACGTAGTGGTCAGGTTGGCCCTGGACGTGGCAGGGCAGACCACCACCCGCCGCACCGGCAAGAACGCCTACGACGGGGTCCACCTCCTGCTGCGGTATACCAGCCCGGACAGCCTCTACGCGGTCAGCCTGTGCCGGCGCGACGGCGCCGTCATGATCAAGCGCAAGGAACCCGGCACCCCGTCCGACGACGGGTACTACAGCACCCTCGCCCAGGGGTCGTCACCGTGCCCGGTCGGGCGCTGGGTGAAGTACACCGTCTCGGTGCGCAACGAGCCCGGCGGGGTCCGCATCACCTTGTCGGTCGGGTCGCGCGTCGTCCTGTCGGTCCTCGACGCCGGCACCGGCGGGACCGCACCGCTGCGCGGGACGGGTCGTGTGGGCGTGCGTGGCGACAACACCGAGTTCCACCTGCGCGAGCTCAGCGTGCAGCCCCGGAACTGAGCCGGCCGGGGCGCAGACCGGCTGGGGAAGCCCACGAAACGCGGCCAGACCGCACGCCACAGGGCGTGGGCCTGGCCGCGGCCCGGTGGTTCAGCGTGCGGTGGTTGGGGCGACCCTCTGGGTCATCGCGGTGAAGTGCGCGGCAAGCCGTGACTGGGACACGACGTGGTCGTACACGGCCACCCTGCCGATCGCGCCGGTGAAGAAGGACTTCTGGTCCCTGGTGCCCACCCGCAGCGGCGCGGAGCCGTCGCGCGGCACGATGGCGTAGTCACGCATCGAGTCGTGGTCCATCAGCACGCCGTTGCGGTACAGCCTGACGGTGCCGTAGCCCGCGACGAGGGTCGTGGTGTCGAAGACGGCGGCGACGTGGACCCATGCACCGGCCTTAAGCAGCGGCGGCGTCCCACCGTCGGTGGACCTCAGGCCTCCCTGGAAGTACGAGCCGGAGCCAAGGCCGCCGGTCGGGTTGAAGTGGTACGCGGAGAAGCGGTTCGGTCGCGAGGAGCTGCGTGAGTAGATCCGCAGCGTGTACTCCTGCGACCCGGCGACGCCCTTGCCGAGGTAGTGCACCATCGGGCCGTCGCCGGAGGACTCCGCGCCGGGGAACTCCAGGGTGTCCGGGCGCACCCATGCCTCGATCGTCAGCGAGCGGGTCCGGGTGACCGAGAGGTCCGCGGCGTCGGCGATCTCCGCGTACTGGGTCGACCCGTTGAACACCGCCACGCGCTGACCATCGGGGGTGGTGGAGGCCTTGGGCGTGCCGCGGTAGGTGAGCCGGTGCCCCTTGCCGGCGAGGTCGGTGGTGGACGTGCCGTCAAGGGCGAAGTACGCGACAGGGGAGTCCGCACGGATCTGGACGTCGTAGGCCGACGCGGTCAGGGTCGTCGACCCCCGGTGAATGACCCTGGACAGGGGGGCCAGCGGAGCGGCCGCCGCACGCGGGCTGGTGGTGGGCGTGAGCGCCGCCACGGCCGCTGGGGCCGAGGGCGCTCCCCCCAGCAGCAGGGCGAGCGTGGCAGCAACGCCGACGAAGGACCGGACGATGGTGGGGGCAGGCAAGACGGGAATGTTGGGCACGGTGGTCCTCGGGGCGGGTGTCGATCAAGACCCTTGGCCCCGCACGGTCTTGTGCGTTTTCAGGCTATGAACAGCGTTGTGCGAGCGTCAAGTTCGCGGCGATAGCTGTCCATGGCGTTCTCTCAGGTTCGACGCCGGGCCCACCCAGCGGGTACGGATTCCTGGTCCGGCTGCCGGGCCCGAGCCGCACCTCACCGACGGCGCGCGGTGTGCGAGAACCACCTACCGTGCGCCTACACCCGCCTGCGGCAGGCCCCCGATGCGGCAGCGCCTACCGGGAGCCACCTCGCCGTGACCGTGCAGGTGGGCCATCTCACACACGAGTGCGTGCATGGGCAGTCGGTGTGCCGGCAGACCCACGCCACACCGCCGCTGACTCCCGAGCCGACCGGCGACTGGGACGTCGCACCCGAGCCACACGGGCCCCGTGCACCGACGGTCACCGTCATCGTTACCGGCTACCTCGGCGCCACCGACGCGGACTGCATGACCGCGCTCGGTTGCAGGTGCTCGGGGTCGACGTCGACCCCGACGAGGTCGCGCGGCTCTCGGCGGGCGAGCTGCCCTTCTACGCGCCCGGGCTCGACGAGCTGCCTTCGAAGACCCTCGCGACGGTGCGGCTGGTCTTCATATACTCCCTGCACGAGGTCGACGTCATCAACGGCCGCCGCCGGCGCACGGTCGACCTCGTGCGCGACCTCGCGGGAGGATCGATAGACGGGGTGCGGGTCTGCGCGCTGGGCGCGGCCTTCAAGCCGAACTCCGACGACATCAGCGACGCCCCCGCGCTCGACGTCGCCCGGATGCTCCAGGAGGAGGGTGCTGTCGTCAGCGTCTACGACCCCGAGGCGATGGACAACGCCCGCCGGGCCTACCCCGACCTGCACTACGCCGACGGTGTCGGTGCCGCGGCGCGCGACGCCGACGTGGTCGTGCTGCTCACCGAGTGGCAGCAGTTCCGGGCCATCGACCCAGAGCTGCTCGGACACATCGTGGCGCGGCGCTGTGTCGTCGACGGACGCCACGCGCTGCCCGCCGAGACGTGGCGGGCGGCCGGCTGGGACTACGGGCCCTCGGTCGGAGGTGAGCGTGCGAGGGCGGCTATTCTGGATGGTCGCGGCCGTCCCGGGCCGCTGCCCCCACCACCGAAGGCCCTACCGTGATCACCGCTGCCTCCGTCGAGCTGCGCGCGGGCTCCCGCCTGCTCCTCGACGCCGCCTCGTTCCGGGTGGCCCCGGGCGACCGGGTGGGCCTCGTCGGCCGCAACGGCGCGGGCAAGACCACGCTGACCAAGGCCCTGGCCGGGGTCACCCAGCCGGCGGCCGGCACGATCACCCGCAGCGGCGAGGTCGGCTACCTGCCCCAGGACCCGCGCACCGGCGACCTGCACATCACCGCCCGCGACCGCGTGCTCTCCGCCCGCGGCCTCGACACGATCGTGCGCGACCTGCGCGCCGCCGAGCAGTCCATGGCCGCCGAGACCGGCGAGAAGCAGGACAAGGCGATGCGCCGCTACAGCCGGCTCGAGGCCGAGTTCACCGCGGCGGGTGGGTATGCCGCCGAGTCCGAGGCCGCCCAGATCGCCGGTGCCCTCGGGCTCGACGAGAGGGTGCTCGGCCAGGAGCTCGGCACGCTCTCGGGCGGCCAGCGCCGCCGCATCGAGCTCACCCGCATCCTGTTCTCCGGGGCCGAGACCCTGCTCCTCGACGAGCCGACCAACCACCTCGACGCCGACTCCATCGCCTGGCTGCGCGACCACCTCAAGGGCTACCGCGGTGGGCTCGTGGTCATCTCGCACGACGTCGAGCTGCTCGACGCCGTGGTCAACAAGGTGTTCCACCTCGACGCCAACCGGGGCGAGCTCGACCAGTACAACCTGGGCTGGAAGGCCTACCTGCTGCAGCGCGAGACCGACGAGCGGCGCCGCAAGCGCGAGCGGGTCAACGCCGAGAAGAAGGCCTCGGTGCTGATGGCCCAGGCCGACAAGATGCGCGCCAAGGCGACCAAGACCGTCGCGGCGCAGAACATGGCCCGCCGCGCCGAGCGGCTGCTGAGCGGCCTCGAGGCCGAGCGCACGCACGACAAGGTGGCCAAGCTGCGCTTCCCGAAGCCCTCGCCGTGCGGCAAGACGCCGCTGCGTGCCAGCGGGCTGTCGCGCTCCTACGGGTCGCAGGAGGTCTTCACCGACGTCGACCTCGCCATCGACCGCGGGTCGCGCGTCGTCGTGCTGGGCCTCAACGGCGCCGGCAAGACCACCCTGCTGCGGATGCTGGCGGGCGTCGACACCCCCGACACCGGCCAGGTCGAACCCGGGCACGGCCTGAAGGTCGGCTACTACGCCCAGGAGCACGAGAACCTCGACGTCGACCGCACGGTGCTCGAGAACATGAAGTCCGCAGCGCCCGACCTCGGCGAGACCGACGTGCGCAAGGTGCTCGGCTCCTTCCTGTTCAGCGGCGACGACGTCAACAAGCCGGCCGGGGTGCTCTCCGGCGGCGAGAAGACCCGGCTCTCGCTGGCCCTGCTCGTCGTGTCGTCGGCCAACGTGCTGCTGCTCGACGAGCCCACCAACAACCTCGACCCGGCCTCGCGCGAGGAGATCCTCGGCGCCCTGCGCACCTTCGAGGGCGCCGTCGTGCTGGTGACCCACGACGAGGGAGCCGTCGACGCGCTCGAGCCCGAGCGCATCCTGCTGCTGCCCGACGGCGTCGAGGACCTGTTCAGCGCCGACTACCGCGACCTGGTCAACCTCGCCTGACCGGTCCATCCCTCGCATCGCGGGGCGAGAGGATGGGGCCATGAGGAGCCCCCGCACGATCGCGGCCATGCTCCTCGCCGTGGCCGCACTGCTCGCCACGGCGTGCACGAACAGCCCGGATGCCGTGACGTCGCCTTCCGCCACCGCCTCACCGCCCGCGTCGACGGCACCGACCGGCTCGACAACGCCGGCCCCCACGCCGAGCGCGACCGCCACGGCGAGCGCGACGGGCGCCCCGGCGAGCGCGACGGGCGCCCCGGCATCCGTGCGGTTCTCGGCACTCGGCGACATCAGCTCGACCGACGCGTCGGACGCGGTGCTGCGGTCCATCGGTGACCGTCACGACGACTTCACGCTCGCGCTGGGCGACCTGTCCTACGGTGACGACGGCGCCGAGGACGCCTGGTGCCGGTTCGTCACGGCGCGGGTCGGCACGGAGCACCCGTTCGAGCTGGTCTCCGGCAACCACGAGTCGAACGGCGACAACGGCGACATCGAGCGCTTCGCCCGGTGCCTGCCGAACCGGCTGCCAGGCCTCGTGGGCACCTACGGGCGCCAGTGGTACGTCGACCAGCCGGCATCCCACCCGTTGCTGCGGATCGTAATGATCTCGCCCGCACTGGATTTCGGGCACGGCGAGTGGTCCTACGCCGCGGGCACCCCCCACCACGAGTGGCTGAGGGCCGCGGTCACCGGGGCTCGCGCGGCCGGCATCCCCTGGGTGGTCGTCGGCATGCACAAGCCCTGCCTGTCCGTCGGCAACTACGACTGCGACCCCGGTGTCGATGTCGTCGACCTCCTGCTCGACACCGGCGTCGACCTCGTGCTGACCGGCCACGAGCACCTCTACCAGCGGACCCAGCCGTTGGCCTTCGGCGAAGGCTGCCCCACCATCCGCCCCGGCCGCTTCGACCCGGCCTGCGTCACCCCAGAGGGCGGCACGACGTTCATCACGGTCGGCACGGGCGGCACCCCCCTGCGCGACGTGCACGAGGCAGACTCCGAGCGTCGGTACTTCGCCACCCTCAGCGGCAAGGACCTCCATCCGTCGTACGGGTCGCTCGACGTGCGGGTGAGCGCCGACCGGCTCACGGCATCCTTCGTGCCCGTGGCGGGCGGCTCCTTCACCGACCAGGTCGTGCTCAGCCGCTGAGTGTGCGCAGCACGTGCGCGGTGATCGCGTCCCGCGCCCGGCGGCCCTCGGGCGTGGGGAGCAGCGGGTAGTCGTGCGGTGAACCGGGCTCGACGTGCAGGGTGAGGTCGGCCGTGGAGGGCGCCAGGTCTCGCAGCCGGTCGCAGTCGGGCCGGCAGATGTCGCGCGACCCGACCAGCACGAGGGTGGGCGGCAGCCCGGTGAGGTCGCCGTACAGCGGGCTCACGGTGGGGTCGGTGAGGTCGCGCCCGGAGGCCCAGTGGGCCGCGATCGGCCGCATGCCGGCCCGGGTGAGCCACGGGTCGCGGCGTTCGACGCGGCTCGATGGCCGGGTTGGTCATCGACAGGTCGAGCCACGGCGCGATGAGCGTGAGCCCGGCGATGCTGCCGTCGCCGGCGTGGGCCTGCGCGAGCAGCAGGCTCAGCGTGCCGCCCGCGGAGTCGCCGAGCACGTGCAGTGGTCCCTGCGGGGCGAGCCGCTCGTGCAGGGCCGCGAGGAACGCCTCGGCGTCGGTGACGTCGGCGGCCGGCGCGAGGGGGTAGCGCGCGACGTGCACCTCGCGGCCGGTGGTGTCGGCGAGGTGGGCTATCAGTGACCAGTGCTGCGTCTGGATGCCGTTGACGAACGCGCCGCCGTGCAGGTGGACGAGCGCACCGGGCGCCGGCACGGCATCCGACCGCGGCCGCACCGTGACCACCTCGCCGCCGCCGAGCGCCTCGGTGCTGAGGCGCCCGGCGAGCTCGTCGGGGGCGGGCGCCGCGGGCAGGGAGTGGGCCATGCTGCGCAGCCCTGCCTCGTGCGTGCGGTAGCGCTTCTTGCGGGTGGCGCGCAGGTAGCCGCGCACGGCCACGGTCTGCCAGCTCGTCACCGGCGCAACGATGCCACGCTCAGGCGGGGATGGCGGGTAGCCGGGTCAGCGCCTCGGCGACGGCCTGCTGCAGCTCGGTGTCGGCCCAGGTGTGGTCGACCAGGTCGCCGCTGAGGTAGGCGTCGTAGGCCGGCAGGTCGAGGTGGCCGTGGCCGCACAGGGCGGTGAGGATGACCTTCTCCTCGCCCGTCTCGATGCACGCGATCGCCTCGTCGACGGCCGCCGCGAGGGCGTGCGTCGGCTCCGGCGCGGGCACGATGCCCTCGGTGCGGGCGAACAGCACCCCGGCCGCGAAGCAGTCCTTCTGCGTCTTGGCGACCGCCTCGATCAGATCCTCCTCGTAGAGGTGGCTGATGAGCGGGCTCATCCCGTGGTAGCGCAGACCGCCCGCGTGGATCGGGTCGGGGATGAAGTCGTGGCCCAGCGTGTGCATCTTCAGCATCGGGGTCAGGCCGGCGACGTCGCCGAAGTCGTAGGCGTAGGTGCCCTGCGTGAGGCTCGGGCAGGAGGCCGGCTCGACGGCGCGGATGACCGGTCCCGAGCCGCTGGCGAGCTTCTCGCGCAGGAAGGGGAAGGTGAGCCCGCCGAAGTTGGAGCCACCGCCGGTGCACCCCACGATGAGGTCGACGCTCTCGCCGATCTTCGCCAGCTGGAGCAGGGCCTCCTCGCCGATGATCGTCTGGTGCAGCAGCACGTGGTTGAGCACCGACCCCAGGGCGTAGTTGGCGCTGGGGTCCTGGGCGGCCATCTCCACGGCCTCGCTGATCGCCAGGCCGAGCGAGCCGGGGGAGTCGGGGTCGCTGGCGAGCATCGTGCGGCCGGCCTCGGTGAGGTCGGAGGGGCTGGGGTGCACGGTGCCGCCGAAGATCTCCATCATGATCTTGCGGTAGGGCTTGGCGTCGTAGGAGGCCCGCACCTGCCAGACCTCGCACTCGAGGTCGAACTGGGCGCACGCGAACGACAGGGCCGTGCCCCACTGCCCGGCGCCGGTCTCGGTCGTCAGCTTGCGGATGCCGGCTTTGGCGTTGTAGTAGGCCTGCGGCACAGCGGTGTTCGGCTTGTGCGACCCGGCGGGGGAGACGCCCTCGTATTTGTAGTAGATGCGGGCGGGGGTGCCGAGCGCCTTCTCGAGCCGGTGGGCGCGATAGAGGGGGGAGGGCCGCCACAGCCTGTAGACGTCCTGCACCTCCTGCGGGATGTCGATGTACTGCTCGGTCGTCACCTCCTGCGCGATGAGGTCCATCGGGAAGATCGCGGCCAGGTCGTCGGGGCCGACCGGCTGCCCGGTGCCCGGGTGCAGCGGCGGCGGAGGAGGCGTCGGCAGGTCGTGGAGGATGTTGTACCAGCGCGTCGGCATCTCGTCCTCGTCGAGAACGACCTTGTGGCGCAGCGGTGCGGTCACGGCATACCTCTCCTCGGTTGCGACCACCCGAGTGGCGGCGCCGCCGTCATCCTCGGGGTGGGCACCGGCCCGCACAAGGGGGTGCCCACGTGCAGGAACACCTGTCGGGGGGCGGTGGTTGACTGACAGGGCCAGATGACGATGTGAGGAGCACGACCGGTGAGCATGCAAGGGTGGCAGGCGCTGCACAGCCTCAGCCGCGACTCCAGCGTCAAGGAGCGCCGCCTGGCTCCCGGCACCACCAAGCGGGTGCTGGGCTACGCCCGCCCCTACAAGGTGCAGATCGCCTGGTTCCTCGGCCTCGTGGTCATCGAGTCGATGCTGGTCGTCGCGATACCGCTGTTGCTGAGGTCGATCATCGACGACGGCATCTATCCCAAGGACTCCGCGGTCGTGGTGCGCCTGTCGCTCTACGTCGCAGCCATCGCGGTCCTCAGCGGCGCCCTGACGCTCGTCGAGCGGTGGTTCTCCGCCCGCATCGGTGAGGGCCTCATCTACGACCTGCGCACCCAGGTGTTCTCGCACGTGCTGCGCCAGCCGGTCGCGTTCTTCACCCGTGCGCAGACCGGCGCCCTGGTCACCCGGCTCGGCAGCGACGTCATCGGCGCCCAGCAGGCCTTCACCTCGGTGCTCTCCAGCGTCGTCAGCAACGCCATCACCCTGGTGGTCATCGTCGCGGCGATGGCCGCGCTGTCATGGCAGCTGACCCTCGCCGCCCTCGTCCTGGTGCCCTTCTTCCTCCTCCCCGCCCGGGTCATGGGTCGACGACTCGCGGGCCTCGCCCACGAGCAGATGGTCCAGAACGCTGATCTCGGCACGCGCATGACCGAGCGCTTCAACGTCGCCGGCGCCCTGCTCGTCAAGCTCTTCGGTCGCCCCGCCGTCGAGGACGAGGAGTATGCCGTCCGCGCCGCCAGGGTGCGCGACATCGGCGTACGCATCGCCGTCAACCGCTCGGTGTTCTTCGTCGCCCTGACGCTGGTGGCGTCCTTGGCGACTGCGATGGTCTACGGCGTCGGTGGCCTGATGGCCGTCGGCGGCACCTTGACCGTGGGTACCCTCATCGCCCTGACGGCCCTGTTGGCCCGGCTCTACGGGCCGCTGACCGCGATCTCCAACGTGCGGGTCGACATCCTCACCGCGCTGGTCTCGTTCGAGCGGGTCTTCGAGGTGCTCGACCTCGAGCCGCTCGTGGCCGAGGCGCCCGACGCCCGCCCGGTGCCCGTGGGCCCGGTGCGCGTCGAGGTCGACGGGGTGTCCTTCTCCTACCCGTCGGCCGACGAGGTGTCGCTGGCCTCGCTCGAGACCACGGCCACCGGCGACCGGCGCGGCAGCGGGCCGGTGCTGCACGACGTGTCGTTCACCGTCGAGCCGGGCTCGCTCGTCGCCCTGGTCGGGCCCAGCGGTGCCGGCAAGACGACCATCACCTCGCTGGTGGCGCGCCTCTACGACCCCACCGCGGGTGCCATCCGGATCAACGGGCTCGACGTGCGCGACGCCCAGAGCGAGTCGCTGCACGACGCGGTCGGGGTCGTCACCCAGGACGCGCACCTCTTCCACGACACGATCCGCGCCAACCTGGCCTACGCCGCCCCCTCGGCCACCGAGGGCGACATGGTGGCGGCGCTGCGGGCCGCGCAGGTCTGGTCGCTCATCGAGGCGCTGCCGTCGGGGCTCGACACCGTGGTCGGCGACCGTGGCCACCGGCTCTCCGGGGGCGAGAAGCAGCGCCTCGCCATCGCCCGGCTGCTGCTCAAGGGCCCCGGGCTCATCGTCCTCGACGAGGCGACCGCCCACCTCGACAGCGAGTCCGAGCAGGCCCTGCAGCGGGCCCTCGACCACGCGCTGCGCGACCGCTCGGCGCTGGTCATCGCGCACCGGCTCAGCACGGTGCGGCACGCCGACCAGATCCTCGTCGTCGACGACGGCACCATCGTCGAGCGCGGCACCCACTCCGAGCTGGTGGCCTCGGGCGGGCTCTACAGCGAGCTCTACCGCACCCAGTTCAGCGACGAGCTCGGCGAGGTGCTCGACACCCGAGCGTGAGAAACCCCGTGGGCGCGCCTCAGCAGGCGCTGTCCATGGCGTTGGCGGGGTGGTCGCACGAGCCGTACAGCCAGGCGCCGTCGCTGAACCGGTCCTTGCTCGCGTCGGTGTAGACCTCGGTGGTCCCGGCCGGAGTGATGCGGCGGTACTCGATGACCGGGTCGCCCTCCGTCGAGACGAACGTCAGCACCAGCTCGCCGCCCGTCCCCGAGGTCAGGGCGACTGACGGCGGTGCGGCTGCGCTGCACGACGAACCTCCCAAGGCGGCGTCGGCGACGCCCGATCCCGTCAACTGTGCCAGAGCGTCCGTGCGAGAATCCGGCACGTGGCCGGCGACGCACAGGGGTGGAGCGAGCGCCGGGTGCGGGTCGGCAGCCGCGACCTGTTCTACCGGGTCGGCACGGGCCCGACCGATGCCGTGCCGATCGTGCACCTGCACGGGTTCGGCATCTCCGGGTCCTACCTGATGCCCACCGCCCGCCTGCTGGCCCGGCACGCCGTCAACATCGTGCCCGACCTCCCGGGCTACGGCCGCAGCCCGCGGCGCGACCACACCCTCGACATCCCCGAGCTCGCCGAGGCGGTGCTGGGCCTGCTCGACACGCTCGCCGTGGACGAGGTCGTCCTGCTGGGCAACTCGATGGGCTGCCCGATCAGCCTGGAGGTCGCCCACGCCGCACCGGAGCGGGTCGAGCGGATGGTGCTGGTGTCACCGGCCGGTGGCGTCCAGAACCAGCCGCTCGGCAGGGCACTGGTGCAGCTCGCCCAGGACGGGCTCCGCGAGTCGCCGCGGATGGCGCGCGTGGCCGTGCCCGACTACCTGGGATTCGGTCCGCTGAACGCATTGCGACTGTTCCACCAGCTGACCCTGTTCCCGTCGTTGGAGCGGCTGGTGCACACTCCGGTGCCGACCCTGGCCGTGCTCGGCAGCCGCGACCCGCTGATGCCGGGCCCGGCGAGGGTCATCGAGGTGGTCCGGATGTCCCCGGAGCACGTGAGGGCGGTGGTCATCCAGGGCGCTGCGCACGCGATCAACTTCAGCCACCCCGGTGAGCTCGCCAACGTCGTCACCGCCTGGCTCCAGGACCGCGAGATCGTCGACGACCCCGACCAGCCGGGCGACGCGCACGTGTTCCCGGTCCCGCGGAGCTGAGACCGGTCAGGACAGGTCGCGCAGGGCCCGGGCCTCGACGTCGGACAGCGCCTCGTCGGCGGCCTCGGCGCTCACCTCGCCGTTGCGCCGCGCCTCGAGCACGACGCTCCGCTCGGCCTCGCTGGCCCGGCGGAGCAGGGCATGCAGGAGATCGTCGTCGGTGTCACCGTCGACACCGGCCTGCTTCGCGTGTGCGAGCCGGGACGCCGTCAGCGCCTCCTGCGCCGCGAGGTAGCCCTCGTACTGCAGCTCCGCGGCTCGCCGGACCGCCTCCGGGATGCCGGGGTCGGCCGAGCGCACTGACTCAAGCGCCGCCTCGGCCGCCTGCTGGCGCAGGGCCGCCACCTCCGGGGCGGAGCTCCCGGCGGTCCCCACCCCGAGCGTGCGCACCAGCGGCGAGAGGGTCAGCCCCTGGAGGACCAGGGTGACCAGCACGGTGGCCAGGCCCACGGCGATGATCGCGTCGCGGTGCGGGAACGGTTCCCCGGACTCCGTGGTGAGGGGCAGCGCCAGGGCAGTGGCCACCGTGACGACGCCTCGCATCCCCGCCCAGCCCACGACCAGCGTCTCGCGCCAGCCGGCGGGAGCGTCGGGAGTCTGCCCCCGCCACGGGAGCCGGGCGAGCCGGGCCGCGGGGAACACCAGGACCAGCCGCACGCCGACGAGCGTGACGATCACGGCGACGGCAAGCAGCACCACATCGACCTCGGGAGTCATGCGCCGCAGCACGTCGGTGAGCTCGAACCCGATGAGGACGAACACCAGGCAGGTGATGAGGTAGTCGGCGAAGCCCCACACGGCCCGGCCGAGCAGCCAGCCGCCGGAGGTGACGGCCGGGTGACCGTAGCTGCGCAGGTACAGCCCCAGGGCCAGCACGGCGAGCACCCCGGAGCCGTGCACCTGCTCGGCCGCGAGGTATGCCGCGAAGGGGGCGGCCAGGGTCACCACGGTCTCGGCGGCGGCGATGTGCAGGGCGGCCAGGGCCCAGCGGGTGACCAGCCCGGCCACCAGCCCGACCGCGACGCCGCCGACCACGGCGAGGACCAGGCGGAGGCTGAGCCCGCCGGGGGTCAGGTGGCCGCTCACCACGGCGGCGACGGCTGCACCGTAGAGCACCAGGGCTGTGGCGTCGTTGAACATGCCCTCGCCCTCGAGCACGGTGACCACCCGGTGCGGCAGCTTCAGGCGGCGCGCGACCGCCGTGGCGGCCACCGGGTCCGGGGGCGCCACCACGGCGCCGAGTACCCAGGCAGCACCCCACCCCAGGCCGGCCAGCGTGGCCACCCAGGCGGCTGCCCCGGCGCTGACGACGGTGAGACCGACCGCCAGCAGCAGGATGGTTCGGGACTGGTCGCGGAACTCGCGCGCGGTGGCCCGCTGGGTCGCGGCGAAGAGCAGCGGCGGCAGCACCAGTGGCAGGATCAGGTCCGGCTCCAGGGAGAGCGCCGGCATCCCGGGCAGCACGGGGAGCAGCAGGCCGTAGACCGTCAGGAGCACCGGCAGCGGCACCTTCACCCGGTCCGCCACGGGTGTGAGCACCACGATGCCGGCCAGCAGCAGGGCGGCCAGGGCGGCGGTCGTCATGGCTCCTCCGGGGTGGTGTGTGAGCGGTCTCGGCCGCGGGCGGCTCCGCCGAGGCTACTCGTCCTCCTCGTCCCAGATCCGGGTCTTCTTCGGTGTGGCCGGATACTGCTCAGGGTTCTCCAGGCGCAGCTCACGGCGGATGCCGAACGGGATCAGCACGAAGCCCATCACCATCAGCAGCCACCACTGGTACGCGTACGCCTGGTGGGGGCCCAGGTCGCGGTCGGGCTCGCCGAGCGCCTGCGGCCGGGGCGGCGAGGAGCCGTCGGGCAGCGTCTCGGACTCCAGCAGCACGTAGCCCGGCAGCACCGCGCCGGTGCCCAGGATGCCGGCCGCGTCGCGCAGGTTGAGGCTGGCGATCTGGTTGTCGGGCAGCCGGCGGTTCCTCGAGGCCTGCCCCGGCCGTACCCAGCCCACCACCTCCACCTCGCCCGTGGGTGCGGGGGCCACGTCGGGCAGCACGCTGGCACCGCTCTCGGACTCGGCCACCCAGCCACGGTTGACGACGACGTCGGGGCCGCCGGTGCTCGGGCGGAAGGCCCACAGCACCTCGTAGCCGGGCTCGCTCTGAAGGGGACGGTTGCGCACGAAGACCGGCCCACCGGCATACCGCCCGGAGACCGTCACCCGGGTCCACTCGTCCTGCTGGTCGAGCCCCGCCGGGGTCAGCACCGTCGACAACGGCACGGGTGCCGCCCGGTAGTGCGTGTCGAGCCGCTCGTTGCGCTGCTGCTTGGCCTCGAAGCGGTGGTACTGCCACCAGCCGAGGTGGTAGCAGGTGAACGCGATCAGCGCCGCCAAGAGGAGGGCGCCCAGCCAGCGAGGTGTCACGAGCCGCCTGAGCACGTGGTTACGGTACGCGACGTACATTGGTCGCCTATGACCGACCTTCCAGCCCCCCGCCTGCTCGACCGCTTCGGCCGCGCCGGCCGCGACCTGCGGGTGTCCGTCACCGACCGGTGCAACCTGCGCTGCAGCTACTGCATGCCCGCGGAGGGCCTCGACTGGCTGCCCAAGCCGGAGATGCTCACCGACGACGAGCTGGTGCGGCTCGTCACCGTGATGGTCGGCCTGGGGATCACCCAGGTGCGGCTCACCGGCGGCGAGCCGCTGCTGCGCCGCAGCCTGGTCGACGTCGTCAGCCGCATCGCGGCCCTCGAGCCCCGGCCGCGCATCGCCATGACCACCAACGGCATCGGGCTCGACCGGCTCGCCGCCCCGCTGGCGCAGGCGGGGCTCGACCGGGTCAACGTCAGCCTCGACACCATCGACCCCGAGCACTTCGGCCGGCTCACCCGCCGCGACCGCTTCAACGACGTCGTGGCCGGGCTCAAGGCCGCCGCCGACGCCGGGCTCACCCCGGTGAAGGTCAACGCCGTGGCCATGCGCGGCGTCAACGACACCGACGTCCCCGACCTGCTGCAGTGGTGCCTCGACCGGGGCTACGACCTGCGCTTCATCGAGCAGATGCCGCTCGACGCCCAGCACGCCTGGGACCGCTCGCTGATGGTGTCGCAGGAAGAGATCCTCGAGCGGCTGGGGGAGCGCTTCACCCTCACCCCGGTGCCCGACCGCGGCAGCGCCCCGGCCGAGCTGTTCTACGTCGACGGCGGGCCGGCCACCGTGGGCGTCATCGCCAGCGTGTCGGCGCCGTTCTGCGGCAGCTGCGACCGGGTGCGGCTCACCGCCGACGGCCAGCTGCGCAACTGCCTGTTCGCCCGCCGCGAGGTCGACCTGCGGGGTCCGATCCGGGCCGGCGCCACCGACACCGAGCTCGCCGACCTGGTGATCGCCGAGATGTGGGCGAAGAAGATCGGGCACGGCATCGACAAGGCCGGCTTCGAGCAGCCCGACCGCCCGATGTCAGCGATCGGTGGCTGAGTCCTCGGGGTCGTACGGCTGGTAGGGCGCGCGGGTGATCTGCGGGGTCTGGTCGACCACCGGCAGCACCGGGCGCACCCGGCCACTCACGCGCGGCATCACGGCGTTGGCCGCGACCACGGCCACGAACGGCAGGAACACCGCGCCGGCGGCGAAGATCCACCGGTACCAGGCGTCGACCACCACGAGCAGGATGAAGCAGATGGTGCGGATCGCCATCGTGATGAGGTACTGCTTGAGCCGACGGGCCTGGTCCTCGGTGCGCGCCTCGGGCGCGCTCGTCACCGACTGGACGTCGTGGTCGTGACGGGTCGTGGGCACCCGTCCACTGTATGTCGCGCTGCTCCGGCTACCCAGCGGTAGTCCACTAGGTTCGACGGCATGAGTGAGCCCCGCACCGTCCTCGTCACCGGTGGCAACCGCGGCATCGGCCTGGCCATCGCCCGGTCGTTCGCCGAGGCCGGCGACCACGTGGCCGTGACCCACCGCTCCGGCGACGCGCCGGAGGGCCTGGTGGGCGTCCGCTGCGACGTCACCGACACGGCATCCGTCGATGCGGCCTTCACCGAGGCCGAGGAGAAGCTCGGCGCGCCGATCGAGGTGCTCGTCGCCAACGCCGGCGTCACCAAGGACGGCCTGCTGATGCGGATGAGCGACGACGACTGGGACACCGTCATCGACACCAACCTGGCCGGCGCCTTCCGCTGTGCCCGGCGGGCGAGCAAGGGGATGATCCGGCTGCGCCGCGGCCGCATCGTGCTCATCTCCAGCGTCGTCGGCCTCTACGGCGGCCCCGGGCAGGCCAACTACGCCGCGAGCAAGGCCGGGCTGGTCGGGCTGGCCCGCTCGATCACCCGCGAGCTCGGCGGGCGAGGCATCACCGCCAACGTCGTGGCACCCGGCTTCATCGAGACCGACATGACCGCCGTGCTGCCCGAGGAGACCCGCAAGGCCTACCAGTCCGCCATCCCGGCGGGCCGGTTCGCCACTGCACAGGAGGTCGCCGCGACGGTGCGCTTCCTGGCCAGCGCCGACGCCGCCTACATCTCCGGCGCGGTCATCCCGGTCGACGGCGGCCTCGGCATGGGCCACTGACTGCACCACCACCCGACCGAACGACCGAACGCACCCCACCGAAAGGTCCGCCACATGTTGCTCGAGGGCAAGAAGCTGCTCGTCACCGGCGTCCTCATGGACTCCTCGATCGCCTTCCACGTCGCGAGGTTCGCGCAGGAGCAGGGCGCCGAGGTGGTGCTCACGTCGTTCGGGCGCACCATGAAGATCACCTCCGCGATCGCCAAGCGGCTGCCGCAGACCCCGCCGGTGGTCGAGCTCGACGTCACCAACGACGACGACCTCGCCGCGCTGGCCGACCGGGTGCGCGAGCACGTGCCGCACCTCGACGGCGTGCTCCACTCGATCGGGTTCGCCCCGCAGGGCGCGTTCAACTTCATGGAGGCCGGCTGGGACGACGTCTCGACCGCCGTGCACGTCTCGGCCTACTCCCTGGCCGCGCTCACGAAGGCCGCGCTGCCGCTGATGGGTCCGGGGGGCAGCGTCGTCGGCCTCACCTTCGACGCCCGGTTCGCCTGGCCGGTCTACGACTGGATGGGCGTGGCGAAGGCCGCGTTCGAGTCGACCAACCGCTACCTCGCCCGCGACCTCGGGCCCAAGGGCATCCGCTGCAACATCGTCGCCGCCGGCCCGATCCGCACGACCGCGGCCAAGTCGATCCCCGGCTTCGAACGGTTCGAGGAGGAGTGGGACGGCCGCTCGCCACTCGGCTGGGACGTCGACGACGCCGAGCCGACCGCCAAGGCCTGCGTCGCCCTGCTCTCCGACTGGTTCCCGGCCACGACCGGCGAGATGCTGCACGTCGACGGCGGCTTCCACGCGATGGGCGTCTGAGCCCAAGCACTAGGCTCCCCCGGTGAGCAGCGAGCCCGCGGACCCCCGCGCGACCCCCCGGCCCGGCGTCTCCACCCGCGAGGTGCGCCTGCTCGAGGGACCGAACCTCTACTTCCCGCGCCCGGCCGTCAAGGTGACCCTGGCCCTGCCCGGCTACCTGGACGCCCCGGACGACGCGCTGCGCGCGATCAAGACCGCCGCCGGCCTGCGCCGCGGCCAGACCGGGGCACCGGGCTCCGAGCAGCGCCAGCAGGTGCTGCTGCGCCTGGTCGAGCGGGTGGCGCGCTCCCTGGCGACCGAGGTCGGCACCAAGCGGCTCGGCGTGCGCACCCGGGTGGCCAACGAGACCGACGTCGTGGTCTGCGCCTTCGTGTGGCGGCACCGGGCCCGCGCCGAGGCCCTGGGTGCCGCGATCGGACTGGTGCTCGGCGACCTGCTCGACGGCCATGCCTTCCCGGATGCCGTGGCGCACCGGGCCACGGCGGTCGCCGCCGCCACGGTGCCGGGTGACGGACCCCGGCTGGTCACCCCGCGCATCCCGGTCGCCTCGGTGACCGGCACCAACGGCAAGACGACCACGACCCGGCTGCTGGCCCACATCTGCATGACCGCCGGGTTCACCACCGGCTGGAGCTCCACCGACGGGGTCGTCGTGCAGGGTGAGGTCATCGAGCCGGGCGACTACTCCGGCCCGGCCGGGGCGCGCGCCGTGCTCGAGGCGCCGGGGGTGCAGGTCGGCATCCTCGAGACGGCCCGCGGCGGGATGCTGCTGCGGGGGATGGGCGTCACCCACAACGACGTCTCGGTGGTCACCAACGTCTCGGCCGACCACCTGGGGATGCAGGGCATCGACACCGTCGACCAGCTGGCCGAGGTCAAGGCCATCATCACCAGGGTGACCCGGCCGCACGGCTGGGTGGTGCTCAACGGCGAGGACCCGCGGGTCTGGGCGATGCGCACCGGCATCCGGGCCCGTCCGTGGGTCTTCACCGCCGACTCCGGGGCGCCCGCCGTGCGCGAGGCCCTGGGCGCCGGGGGGCGGGCGATGACCGTGCTCGACGACCACCTCACCGTGCTGCGCCCCGACGCCGCACCCGACCGGCTGGTGCGCGTCGTCGACCTGCCGATGGCGCTGTCGGGCCTGTCGCACCACAACGTGCTCAACGCCCTGGCCGGCGCGGCGGCGGCGCTCGGGCTCGGCATCGACCGGGATGCCGTCGTCGAGGGGTTGCGCACCTTCCGCCCCGACGACGTGCTCAACCCGGGCCGGATGAACACCTACACCGTGCCGGTCGAGGGCGGCGACGTCACGGTGGTGGTCGACCTCGCGCACAACGAGGCCGGGCTCGAGGCCCTGCTCGACGTGGCTCGTGGCCTCACGGCGCCGGGGGGCCGGGTGCACCTGGCGCTCGGCACGGCCGGCGACCGCACCGACGAGATCCTGCAGGCACTCGGCGAGATCGCCGGCCTGCGCGCCGACCACGTCGTGGCGGCCCACAAGGTGCACTACCTGCGCGGGCGCACCGTCGACGAGCTCGAGGCGCAGCTGCGCATCGGGTTGGCCCACGCCGGCGTGGGCGACGTCGCCTCGTACCCCACCGAGCTGTCCGGCCTGCAGTCGCTGGTGGACGCCGCCGACGACGGTGACGTGGTGGCCGTCATGTGCCACGCGGAGCGGGTCGAGATCGTCGACTGGCTGCACGCATCGGGCGCCACGTCCGACGACCCCGACGCGATCCGCCGCAAGGTGGTGCGCGCCCGCGGCGAGCACGAGTGCGAGGACGAGATCGCGGCGCTGTGGGACCTTCCGGATGCCGCGGCCCGCGTCGACGCCGCCGCCGCCCTCTACGCCGCACACCCCGGTGACGCCCGCATCGCGTACGAGTACGCCGGCACCCACGACAGTGCCGGCGACGAGGCCGCCGCCGTCCCGCTCTACACGCAGGCGCTGGCCGCCGGGCTGCGCGAGCCGCACCGGCACCGGGCCCAGCTGCAGCTGGCCTCGAGCCTGCGCAACCTCCACCGGCCCGACGAGGCGGTGGCGCTGGTCGACGACGTGGCGGCACGGCATCCGGACAGCCTGGGGGTGGCGGCGTTCCGTGCGCTGGTGCACCACGACGCGGGAGCGCCGACCCGAGCCCTGGCCGAGCTGCTCGCCGCCATCGCGACCACGAGCACCGACCCCGACGTCGTGCGCTACCGCCGGGCCCTCACCAGCTACGCCGCCGAGCTGACCGACTGAGACGGCAGCATCCGGCACCGCTCGAGCCGGCGCTCAGCCGGCCGCCGGCGGCCCCGTCTCCGGCCGGGGGGCGAACCGGTGCAGCATCTCGTCCACGTGCGCCGAGGTCGCCTGGCTCCCGCGCGGTGACCCGGTCATCAGGGCCAGGAACCTGTCGCCGCGCAGCGACTCCAGACGCAGCTCCTCGACCGCCCGGACGGTCGCCGTGCGGGGCACCCGGCGCAGCAGCGCGATCTCTCCGAAGGAGTCGCCCGGCCCGAGCCGGGTGACCGCGCGACCGTCGCCGACGACCTCGGCCGTGCCCGCGACCACGACGTAGAACCGGTCACCGTCGTCGCCCTGCCGGAAGACCGTCTCTCCGGCCGGCACGACGGCGTGGTCGAGCTGACGTGCCACCGACTCCAGGACGGGCAGGGGGAGGGCGTCGAGCAGTGGGACGCGGCGCAGGAGGGCCAGCTCGTCGTCGCGGCCGACGATCACGGCGTCCAGGGCGCTGAGCCGGCGCCACGAGAGCGCCACCGCCACGGGCAGGAGCGAGCCGAGCACGACCAGGCTGCTGCGCAGGTCGAGGGCGTCGATGACGACGGGGGTGAGCAGCGCCCCCACACCGACGCAGAGGGCGACGACGCTCTCGAGCACACCGAAGACCCGGGCGAGCACGGTGGCGGGGGAGATGCGCGCGATGAGGGTGAAGCCACCGACGTCGATGAGGGCGTTGCCCGCTCCCACGACGGCCAACATGACCATCGCCATCGGTGCCGACGGGAGCAGGCCGATGACGACCAGCGGTGCGCCCCACAGGGCCGCACCGAGCCCGAACCAGGCCGCCAGCCGCTTCGTGCCCACGAGGAGGGCGGCGGCGGCGGAGGCGAGGACCGCGCCGGCTCCCAGCGCGGCGTTGAGCACCCCGACGCCGGGGTCGCCGAGACCCACGAGCTCGACGGCGACGACCACGGTGAAGACGGTGATGGCCCCGCGCATGAAGGTCTGGGCGCCGATCATGGCGATGAGCAGGCGCAGGTCGCGGTTGGCGTGGACGGCGCGCACCCCACCCAGGGCGCGGTCCAGCGGGCTCTCGTCGTCGGGCGGCCCGGCGTCGAGCGGCGTCGGCTCGGGGTGCACCCGGGCCATCAGCCAGCCGGCCCAGGCCGACGCGACGGCCGCCACCGCGAGCGCCTGCGCCGTTCCTCCCGTTGCCAGCAGGACCGCGCTGATGGCGGGGCCGGCCAGCGTCGCCGCCGAGTCCAGCGCTCCGCGAACGACATTGGCACCGGCGAGCTCGGGCGGGGTGTCGCACAGCGACGGCAGGAGCGCCGAGTGCACCGGCCGGAAGAGCACGGCCGCGGCGGACGACACCGTGACCAGCGCGTACACGGACACCGCGGGACCGTCGGCGTACACGGCCCAGCCGGCGAGGGCGATGGTGACGGCCCGCACCGCGCAGACCGCCACGAGCACCTGTTCCCGTGGCCACCGGTCGGCGTACTGCGTGGCCAGGGGTGCCACGACGGCCGCGGGCAGCACGCGCACCAGCGCCACCACGCCCACCTCCGTGGCGCCCCCGCGGCCGTAGGCGTAGACCGCCAGCACGACGGTGACGGCCCACTCGGCGGTCCACGCCCCGAAGAACGCGGCCTGCGCCCGCCGCAGCTCGGGGTTGCGCCAGTTCGTCGCGAAGGCAGCCGTGGCGGCCCGCAGTCGCGACGGCGTGGCCCCTCGAGCGACGTCCGGCGCCATCGTCGAAGGCTAGCGCGGCGCGCTGCCCCCCAGCGGTCGTGCCGAGGTCAGCCGGTGGGCTGCGCCGGCTCGATGTCGCGGGCGGCGCTGTCGCCGGCCTCCCGGGCCTCCTCCTCCATCGTCTCGGAGTCGAGGTCGGGGTCGCCGACGCCGTCGCGGGTGTGGCTGCCCGGCTGCGCCTGATGGGTCATCCCCTCGAGCTCGGACATCACCGCCGCGTGCTGGTCGACGCTCATCACGACGATGTCGCCCGGGTTGGCCCGGGCCATCACGTGCCGCACCGCCTCGGTCTCGTCGAGCACGATCTCGACCTGCCGGCAACGCACCCCGGGCTCGCCGACCCGGCTCCGGGCACCCTCGGCGACCGCGGCCGCGGTGAACCCGCGCTCGCGCCCGCGCAGGCGCTGGTCCTCGCGCACCACGACGACGTCGAAGTGCTCCGCCGCGACGGCGCCGAGCTCGCGCATGTCCTCCTCGCGCCGGTCCCCGGCGGTGGCGATCATGCCGATCCGTGAGATCTTGCCGAGGTCGCTCTGCCCTGCCTTCATGGCGGCGTAGCGCTCGACGAACTCGCCGAGCACCCGCATCCCCGGGGCGTTGTGGCAGTAGTCGACGATCACGTCGACGTGGTGCACGTTGATCTGGTTCATCCGGCCGGGGGAGAGGTAGTACGAGGTGGTGAAGGTGCGCAGGCCCTGCCGGATCTCGTGCAGCCCGGCCCCGCTCGCGAACGCCGCGCCCGCCGCGGCCATGGCGTTGGCCACGTTGAACAGTGCGGTGCCGCCGAAGGTCGAGGGCAGCAGGTGGGTCCAGGCCAGCTGCATCGAGCGGCGCCCGTGCCGGATGACGATCATGTCGCCACGGTCGGTGCGGTCGAGGACCACCGCCCGGCCACCGTTGCGGCAGTGGTTGTCGATGAACTCGCGCACCTTGCTGCCCGGCTCCTCGAGGCTGAACCAGATGACCGACCCCGAGCAGCGCCGCCGCATCCGGCGCACCAGGGCGTCGTCGGCGTTGAGCACCGCGAAGCCGTCGCGCGGCACCGCCTCGACGACGACGGCCTTGACGTCGGCGAGCTGCTCGAGGGTGTCGATGCCGCGCATGCCCAGGTGGTCGGGCGCCACGTTGGTCACCACCGCGACGTCGTTGCGGTCGTAGCCCAGTCCCTCGCGAAGGATGCCGCCGCGGGCCACCTCCATCACCGCGAAGTCGACGCGCGGGTTCTGCAGCACCATCCGCGCCGAGCGCGGCCCGGACGCGTCGGACTTCACGACCAGCCGCTCGTCGATGACGATGCCGTCGGTCGAGGTCATGCCGACCTGGCGCCCGACGCCCTTCATGATGTGCGCGATCATCCGCGAGGTCGTCGTCTTGCCGTTGGTGCCGGTCACCGCGACGATCGGCACCCGCGACGGCGCGCCCGGCGGGAAGAGCAGGTCGACCACCGGCTTGGCGATGTACTGCGGCTCGCCGATCGTGGGGTGGGTGTGCATCCGGAAGCCCGGCGCGGCGTTGACCTCACAGATCGCGCCGCCGGCCTCGCGCACCGGCGAGGCGATGTCGGGGCAGATGAAGTCGATGCCGGCCACGTCGAGCCCGATCAGCCGGGCGGCCTCCTCGGCGATCTCGACGTTGTCGGGGTGGGCGTCGAAGGTGCGGTCGATGGAGATGCCACCGGTCGACATGTTGCCGGTCAGGGCGAGCTTGACCATGGTGTCGGCGGGCGGCACGTCGTCGAGCGTGAAGCCCTGCTCACCGAGCAGCTCGAGCGCGGCGGCGTCGACCTTGATCTTGGTGAGCACCTTCTCGTGCCCGACCCCGCGCCTCGGGTCGGAGTTGGTGATCTCGACGAGCTCGCCGACGGTGTGCGCGCCGTCGCCGGTCACGTGTGCGGGGACCCGCTCGGCGATCGCCTGCATCCGGCCGCCGACGATGAGGCAGCGGTAGTCGCGGCCGGTGACGAACGACTCGACGATCACGTAGCCGCGGCGCGACTGGTCCTCGGCCACGACGAACGCCTCGGCCACCTCGGCGTCGCTCTGCAGGTTGAGGCACACCCCGCGCCCGTGGTTGCCGTCGAGCGGCTTGACCACGACGGGGAAGCCGATCCGGCGGGCTGCGGCGACCGCGCCCTCCGCCGAGCGCACCGTCTCCTGCTTGGGCACCGGCAGCCCGGCCGAGCCGAGCAGCTTGGTGGTCATGTCCTTGTCGCCGGCGATGTCGACGGCGAGCGCGCCGGTCTTCGACGTCATCGTGGCGCGGATCCGCTGCTGGTGCACGCCCTGCCCGAGCTGCACCAGGCTGCCGCTGTTGAGCCGGATGAAGGGGATGTCGCGGCTGACCGCCTCCTCCAGGATCGCCCCGGTCGAGGGGCCGAACGCCGTGCGCTCGGCGCGGGTCAGGAAGGTCTCGAGCTCGGCGGCGAAGTCGAACTCCGGGTCCTCCTGCACCAGGTCGTTGACCAGGCGCACCGCGAGCCGCCCGGCCGCCAGGGCGACCTCCTCGTTGGTGTAGCTGTAGATGACGTTGTAGACGCCGGGGCTGCCCTTGACCATGCGGGTCTTCCCGCGGCGCTGGTCGTGGCCGGCCTCCTGCTGCAGCTGCAGGGCGACGTGCTCGGCCACGTGCCCGACCCAGGTGCCCTCGCGCAGCCGCTCGATGAAGCCGCCCTTGACCCCCTTGGAGCAGGTGTGGTTCTCCAGGCCGGGCAGCAGCTCGACGAGCCGGTCGGTGAAGCCGGGCAGCGTGTCGGTCGGATAGCCCTCGAGCACACCGAGGTCGACCACGAGGTGGATGGACGGGTTGTAGGACCAGATGTTGCCGCCGCGGTAGACGCGCGACTCGACGATGCGCAGGTCGGGGGCGGCGGGGCCGGTCGGGCTGGGGCGGTCCATCGGCGCTTCTCCTGGGGGGCGGTGGGCGGGCGGGGCGGGTGGAGCGCGGGAGCCGTCAGGCCTTGGCGGCGGCGACCGACGTGAGCAGGTCGGGGTGCTGCTCGACGAAAGCGGTGAGCCGCCGCTCGGCGAGGTCGAAGGTGGCGCCCGCCGGGAGGGTGTGCACCGTCGCCCCCGACACGAGCACGGGGGCACCGGCGCGGGCGTCCGGCGCGTCGGTGACGGCGGTGGTGCAGTCGACGACGAACACCGCGCCGGAGCCACGCACCGTGAACTCTCGGCGGTCGGTCACCACCATGGCGGTGTCCTCGTCGATCCCGATGCCGAGCAGGTGCGGCGACGGGGCGATCACGGACATCAGCCGACCGTAGCGTGACCGCTGGTCGAAGTGCTGGTCCACGACCACTCCCCGGACCAGGCCGAGCCCCGCCGAGATCTGGCTGGCGCGCTGGCGCGGCGTGATGCCCTCGTCCCCCAGGGAGATCATGAAGTCGCTCATGATCGAGGCGCCCGCCGAGGTGCCCCCGATGACGGCGCCGCGGTCGTGCGCGCGGTGCAGCGCCTCGCCGAGCGGGGTGCCCGGCAGCAGCTGCGAGAGCCGCAGCTGGCTGCCTCCGCTCAGGAAGACGCCGGTGGCGTCGTCGACCCGCGCCACGAGCTCGGGGTCGTGCGAGTCCTGCCGGGTCGCGGGGTTGACCACTGCCACGCCGGGAGCACCGAGCCGGGTGAACACCTCGGTGTAGGAGTGGACGACCTCGTCCTGGAAGGACGAAGCCGTGGGGATGAGCACGAGCTTGGCGCGGCGCCCGCCGGACAGCTTGACGAACTGGCGCAGCAGCGAGGCTCGACCGACCCGGTCCTCCGCCCCACCGATGATGAAGAGCGTGGGCGTGGTCGAGGGGTAGCGCGGCACCGGGTCAGCCTAGTAGGGCGTCGTCGTGGGCGTCGGCGTCCTCGATCTCCTCGCGGGAGATGCCGAGGAGGAAGAGCACGGCATCCAGGTACGGCACGGTGAGTGAGGTGTCGGCCTGCCGGCGCACCATCGGCTTCGCGTTGAACGCGACGCCCAGCCCGGCCGCGGCCAGCATGTCGAGGTCGTTGGCGCCGTCGCCGATGGCCACGGTCCGGGCGAGCGGCAGCCCCTCCAGTGCGGCGAACTCGCGCAGCGCGGCCGCCTTCCCGGCCCGGTCGACCACGGCGCCGACCACCCGGCCGGTGAGCACGCCGTCGACCACCTCCAGGCGGTTGGCCCGCACGTGGTCGATGCCGAGCTCGTGGGCGATCGGCTCGACGACCTCGACGAAGCCGCCCGAGACGACCCCCACGGTGAAGCCGAGTCGCTTGAGGGTGCGCACGAGCGTGCGCGCGCCGGGGGAGAGGCGCACGGCATCGCGCACCTCGTCGAGCACCGACACCGGCAGCCCCGCCAGGGTCGCCACCCGGGCGTGCAGGCTCTGTGCGAAGTCGAGCTCGCCGAGCATCGCCGACTCGGTGACCGCAGCGACCTCGGCGGCCCGGCCGGCGTGCTCGGCCAGCAGCTCGATGACCTCGTCCTGGATGAGCGTGGAGTCGACGTCCATGACCACGAGGCGCCCGCCGCGGCGGGCGAGCCCGGCCGGGGCGACGGCGATGTCGGCCCCCACCACGTGCGACACCATGGCCAGGTCCTGGCGCAGGTCGCTGACGTCGGCCCCCGAGACGTCGAGCTCGACGGTCGTGACGGGGTAACGCGACAGCCGCCGGATGCGGTCGATGTTGGCGCCGTGCTCGGCGATGGCGGCCGCCACGGCCGCCACGTGGTGCGTCTCGAGCGGAGCACCCATCACCACCACGGCGGCCCGGCCGGTGCGCCGCGGGGCGTTGTCGCCGCGCCCGGAGACCAGGTCGACCCGCATCCCCAGCCGCGACCCGGCGCGGGTCAGCCGGTCGACGAGCACGTTCTCGTCGCGGCCGGGGGAGAGCAGCACCGACAGCGTGAGGTGGCCTCGCACGACGACCTGCTCGAGGTCGAGCACGTCGGCGCCGACCGTCGAGGCTGCGTCGAAGAGCACCTTGGTCACGCCGGGCCGGTCGGGTCCGTTGAGGGTGAGCAGCAGCGTGCGGGCGTTCGGGTCGGGGAGGGGCGCCGCGGGCGGGTCGACGGGGGCGGAGGGCACCCGTGCAGGCTACCGAGCGCGGGCGTCGCGCCAGGCCACCAGGTCACGCACCGGACCCAGGTCGTAGTCGGGCCCGCTCAGGCCGACCGTGAAGAGCCGGGTGCCGACGTCGTAGAGCGCCTCGGCGCCGGCGGCGTAGTCGCCGACGTCCTCGGGAAGGCGCCCCGGTTTGGGGGACACACCCGACGACCGCTCGATCTCGGCGGGGTCGCGACCGACCTTGGCGCACCACTCGTCGAGGACGGCGTGCTTGTGGGCGATCGTGTCGGGCTCGCCGAAGCCGTGCCAGATGTCGGCCTGCTCCGCCACGATGCGCAGCGTCTTGCGCTCGCCTCCGCCACCGATGAGCACCGGGATGTCGCGCGTCGGTGCCGGGTTGAGCTTGGCCCAGCGCGACTTGATGACGGGCAGGTCGCGGTCGAGCGCGTCGAGCCGTCCTCCGGCCGTGCCGAACTCGTAGCCGTACTCGTCGTAGTCGCGCTCGAACCAGCCCGACCCGATGCCAAGGATCAGCCGGCCCTCACCGCCGTCGCGGGCGCTGATGTGGTCGACGGTGCGGGCCATGTCGGCGAGCAGCTGCGGGTTGCGGTAGCTGTTGCACGTCACCAGGGCGCCGATCTCGACCCGCGAGGTCGCCTCCGCCCAGGCGCCGAGCACCGTCCAGCACTCGAAGTGGGCGCCGTCGGCCGGGCCGTAGAGCGGGTAGAAGTGGTCCCAGGTGAAGACCACGTCGACCCCGATCTCCTCGGCGTCGGCGCAGGCCTGCCGGATCGAGGCGTAGGTCGCGTGCTGGGGCTGCAGCTGCACCCCGATCCGCACCGGACGGACAGCACCCGTCACGGAGTGACCACCTGGCCCTTGCCGACGACGGTGATGCCCGAGTCGGTGACCGAGAACCCCCGCTCGAGGTCACGCCCCTTGTCGTAGCCGATCGAGGTGCCGTCGGGGATGGTGACGTTCTTGTCGATGATGGACCGCTGGATGCGGCAGTGCCGCCCGATCTGCACCCCGTCGAGGATGACGCTGCTGTCGATCTCGGTGTAGCTGTGCACGTGCACGTCGGGGGAGACGACCGAGCCGTTGACCCGGGCCCCGGAGATGACGACGCCGGGGGAGACCGCCGAGTTGAGCGCCTCGCCGAACCGGCCGTGGTGCCCGTGCACGAACTTGGCCGGCGGGTAGGGGCCGTAGCTCGTGTAGATCGGCCAGTCGTAGTTGTAGAGGTTGAAGACGGGGTGGATCGACACGAGGTCCATGTGCGCGTCGAAGTAGGAGTCCATCGTCCCCACGTCGCGCCAGTAGCCCATGTCGCGCTCGGTGCCGCCGGGGATGACGTTGTTCTTGAAGTCGTAGGCGTACGCGGCGCCCTGCTCGACCAGGGCGGGCACGATGTCGCCGCCCATGTCGTGCTTCGAGCCGTCGAGCGTCGCGTCGGCGTGCACGGCATCCATGAGCACGTCGGCGTCGAACACGTAGTTGCCCATGCTGGCGAGGATCTCGTCGGGGGAGTCGGGCAGGCCGTCGGGGTCGGCCGGCTTCTCGAGGAAGGCGCGGATCCGCGTCGGGTCGTCGGGCACGACGTCGATGACGCCGAACTCGGTCGACATCGGCTTCGGCTGCCGGATGGCGGCCACGGTCACCCCGGCGCCGGACTCGACGTGCTGCTCGACCATCTGCGAGAAGTCCATCCGGTACACGTGGTCGGCGCCGACCACCACGACGATGTCGGGCTTCTCGTCGGTGATCGTGTTGAAGCTCTGGAAGATCGCGTCGGCGCTGCCCTGGTACCAGGACTTGTCGATGCGCTGCTGGGCCGGGATGGGGGCGACGTAGTTGCCGAGCATCGTCGACATCCGCCAGGTGCGGGTCACGTGCCGGTCGAGGCTGTGCGACTTGTACTGGGTGAGCACGACGACCTTGAGGTAGCCGGAGTTCACCACGTTCGAGAGCGCGAAGTCGATGAGCCGGTAGATGCCGCCGAACGGGACCGCCGGCTTGGCCCGGTCGGCCGTGAGCGGCATCAGCCGCTTTCCCTCCCCGCCGGCGAGAACGATGACCAGGACCTTGGGACCCCCGCTGCGGTATGCCATGGCCCCACGCTAGTGGGGTCCCTCCCTCCCCGCGACGGAGTGAACCTCACTAGGGTGAGTTTTCGTGCGAATCGACATCCTCAGCAAGGAGTACCCCCCGGCGATCTACGGCGGCGCGGGGGTCCACGTGGCCGAGCTGGTCCGGGCACTGCGCGAGCGCGGTGACCTCGACGTTCGGGTGCACGCGTTCGGCGAGCCGCGGGAGGAGGACGGCACCACCGGCCACCCCGACCTCGCCGAGCTGGCCGGCGCCAACGCCGCGCTCGTCACGCTGGGGGTCGACCTGACCCTGGCCGCCGCGTGCGAGGGGGCCGACCTGGTGCACTCGCACACCTGGTACGCCAACATGGGCGGCCACCTGGCGGCGCTGATGGGCGACATCCCGCACGTGGTCAGCGCGCACAGCCTGGAGCCGATGCGGCCGTGGAAGGCCGAGCAGCTCGGCGGCGGCTACCGGGTGTCGTCGTGGGTCGAGAAGACCGCCTACGAGGCCGCGGATGCCGTGATCGCCGTCAGTGCAGGCATGCGCGAGGACATCCTGCGCTCCTACCCGTCGATCGACCCCGACCGGGTCAAGGTGGTGCACAACGGCATCGACTCGCAGCTGTGGCGGGCCGAGCGCGACGAGGACGTCGTGCGCCGGCACGGCGTCGACCCCGACCGGCCGAGCGTCATCTTCGTCGGCCGGATCACCCGGCAGAAGGGCCTGCCCTACCTGCTGCGCGCGGCGGCCGAGCTGCCGCCCGAGGTGCAGCTCGTGCTGCTGGCCGGGGCCCCCGACACCCCCGAGATCAAGGCCGAGGTCGAGGGCCTCATCGCGACCCTGCGCGAGACCCGCGACGGCGTCGTCTGGGTGCCGACCATGCTGCCGCGCAACGAGGTCGTGGCGATGCTCAGCAGCGCAACGGTGTTCGTCTGCCCGTCGGTCTACGAGCCGCTCGGCATCGTCAACCTGGAGGCGATGGCCTGCGAGCTGCCGGTGGTCGCGACGGCGACCGGCGGCATCCCCGAGGTCGTCGTGCACGGCGAGACCGGCTGGCTCGTGCCGATCGACCAGGTGCAGGACGGCACCGGCATCCCGGTCGACCCCGACCGCTTCGTCGCCGACCTCGCGAACGCCCTCACGGATGCCGTGAGCGACACCTCGCGCGCCGAACGGATGGGCCTCGCGGGGCGTCGCCGAGCCGTGGAGTCGTTCTCCTGGGCCTCGATCGGCGACCAGACCAACGAGGTCTACCTCGACGTCCTGCGGCGCCGGGGGGCGACGCCCTGACTCGGTTAGGGTTCTGGACATGAGCGATGTCCTGGCGTTGGCCGGCGTGGGGGTCGTCCGCGGGGACACCACGATCCTCGACGACGTCAGCTGGGAGGTCGAGGAGGGGCAGCGGTGGGTGATCCTCGGCCCCAACGGTGCCGGCAAGACCACGCTGCTGCAGCTCGCGGCCGCGCGCATCCACCCCACCACCGGTGTCGTCGGCATCCTGGGCGAGGTGCTCGGCACCGTCGACGTCTTCGAGCTGCGGCCCCGCATCGGCCTGGCCTCGGCCGCGCTGGCCGAGCGGATCCCGCCCCGCGAGCGGGTGCGCGACGTCGTCGTCACCGCCTCCTACGGCGTGGTGGGGCGTTGGCGCGAGTCCTACGACCGGCTCGACGAGGGCCGCGCCGACGAGCTGCTGCAGGCTCTCGGCGCCGACCACCTGGCCGACCGCCGCTTCGGCACGCTGTCCGAGGGCGAGCGAAAACGCGTGCAGATCGCCCGGGCCCTGATGACCGACCCCGAGCTGATGCTCCTCGACGAGCCGGCCGCGGGCCTCGACCTCGGTGGGCGCGAGGACCTGGTGCGCCGCCTGGGCGAGCTCGCGGCCGACCTCGCGGCGCCGGCCCTGGTGCTGGTCACCCACCACGTCGAGGAGGTGCCGCCGCACTTCACCGACGTGCTGCTGATCCGCGGCGGCCGGGTCGTCGCCCAGGGCCCGATCGAGATCACGCTGACCGCCGAGAACCTCGAGGCAACCTTCGACATGCCGCTCGAGCTCGAGATCCGGGGGGACCGATATGCCGCTCGCGCTCGTTAGGCCCAGTGGGAACCGCCCGGACCGGGCGGACGTCGATGTGGTGACACACCACAGGAAGGGGGTTTGGCGATGGACTGGCTGACCGACAACGTCTGGCTGTTCTGGATCGGGGTCGCACTGGTTCTGGCCGCCATCGAGGCGGCGACCGTCGACTTCGTCTTCATCATGTTCGCCGGGGGTGCGCTGTCCGCTGCCGTGGCGGCCGGGCTGGGTGCCTCCTTCCCGCTGCAGGTCGTCGTCGCCGTGGCCGTGGCCGTCCTGCTGCTGTTCTCGGTGCGGCCGCTCGTCAAGCGGCAGTTCCTCGACGGCGAGGTCGACCACCAGATCGGCGCCTCCGGCCTCGTCGGCCGCCAAGCGCGCGTGCTGCAGTCGGTCACCGACAGCGACGGCCGGATCAAGCTCGGCGGCGAGACCTGGTCGGCCCGGCTGGCCGCGGGCACCACCACGACGGTGGGCCCCGGCGAGGAGGTGCGGGTCATCGCCATCCAGGGTGCCACCGCCATCGTCTCGCCGGTCCCGCCCACCGACCACCCCGCCGCCGGCGGCTTCACGACCACCGACCCCTACACCTGACCCGCGCTCCGGCGCCCCGAGAAAGGCTGACCCATGACAAGCGGCCTCCTGTCGCTCATCGTCCTGCTGCTGCTGGCCCTGTTCGTCATCATCGTGCTCGTGCGCACGGTGAAGATCGTGTCGCAGCAGACTGCGCTCATCATCGAGCGCCTTGGCCGCTACTCGCGCACCCTCGAGCCCGGCCTGCACCTGCTGGTGCCGTTCGTCGACGTCGTGCGCGCCAACATCGACCTGCGCGAGCAGGTGGTGTCGTTCCCGCCCCAGCCGGTGATCACCAGCGACAACCTCGTGGTCAGCATCGACACCGTCATCTACTACCAGGTCATCGACCCCAAGTCGGCCGTCTACGAGATCGCCAACTTCATCCAGGGCATCGAGCAGCTCACCGTCACCACGTTGCGCAACGTCATCGGCTCGCTCGACCTCGAGCAGACGCTGACCAGCCGCGACCAGATCAACGGCCAGCTGCGTGGGGTGCTCGACGAGGCCACCGGCAAGTGGGGCATCCGGGTCAACCGGGTCGAGCTCAAGGCCATCGACCCGCCGCACTCGATCCAGGAGTCCATGGAGAAGCAGATGCGCGCCGAGCGTGACCGCCGCGCCATCGTGCTCACCGCCGAGGGCACCAAGGCCAGCCAGATCCTCACCGCCGAGGGCGAGAAGCAGAGCCAGATCCTGCGCGCCGAGGGTTCGGCCCAGGCCCGCATCCTCGAGGCCCAGGGCCAGGCCCGCGCCATCCAGCAGGTCTTCGACGCCATCCACCGCGGCAAGCCCACCCAGAAGCTGCTGGCCTACCAGTACCTCCAGGTGCTGCCGCAGATCGCCCGTGGCGACTCCAACAAGATGTGGATCATCCCGAGCGAGCTCACCGACGCGCTCAAGGGCATCGGCGGCATGCTCGGCCGCGGCCAGGGCGGCTTCGACGGCAGCGACGAGGACGACTGGGTCGACCCCGGCCAGGAGTTCGCCGACGCCTTCGAGGACGCCACCCTCGAGGACCCCGCCGAGGCGCTGGCCCGGGCCCGCGGCCAGGCCGGTCTGGCCGCCCGCGAGGCCGGCGAGCACGGGGCACCCGCCTCGCGGGTGCAGCCCCCCATCGCACCCGGTGCGGATGCCGTGCCGCCGCGACCGGTGAGCGCGCCGGCCGTGCCGCCGGCGCCGCCGGTGCCGTTCTCCGAGGAGCAGCCCCCGCCGCCCCCGCCGCCTGCCCCCGCAGCCCCGCCCGCGCCGCCGACCGGCGAGGAGCCCGCTGCGCCGCGCTGACCCGGCACCGCACGTGGGGCGGACCGCCCCGCCACGACACGCGGACACCCGCATAGGGTGTCCGCGTGTCCGTGCTCGATGCCTTCCTCGTCGTCCTGGCAGGGATCGGGGCGGGCACGATCAACACCATCGTCGGTTCGGGCACGCTGATCACGTTCCCGACGCTGCTGCTGCTCGGCATCCCGCCGATCACGGCGAACATCTCGAACAACATCGGCCTGGTGCCCGGCAGCCTCACGGGCAGCATCGGCTACCGCAAGGAGCTCGTGGGCGCGGCGCCCACGCTCCGGCGGCTGGCGCCGATGTCCTTGCTGGGGGCGGTCGTCGGCGCGGTGCTGCTGCTCGTGCTCGACCCGAAGCTGTTCCGCGCCATCGTCCCCGTGCTCATCCTGCTCGGGCTGGTGCTCGTGGTGACCGGCCCACGCATCAACGCCTGGGCCGAGCGCCGCCGGGCGGCGGGTACGGCCAACGCAGCGACCCACGAACGCGCGATGCAGGGCGGGGTCTTCGGGGCGGGGGTCTACGGCGGCTACTTCGGCGCCGCCCAGGGGATCATCCTGATGGGGGTGCTCGGTGCGCTGTCGAGCGAGCCGATCCAACGGCTCAACGGCTACAAGAACGTGCTCGCGACCATCGTCAACGGCGTCGCCGCGCTGGTCTTCATCCTCGTCGCGCGCGACCAGATCGACTGGCTGGTGGTGCTGCTCATCGCGATCGGCGCGACCATCGGCGGCGTGCTCGGCTCGACGGTCGGGCGCCGGCTGCCGCCGCCGGTGCTGCGTGGCGTCATCGTCGTGATCGGCCTCGTGGCGATCGTCAAGCTCGTCGCCTTCCCCTGATGGACTGGCCGCTGGTCGTCACGCTGGGACTGGCGGTCCTCGCCGGCGGGGTCGTCCAGTCGACCATCGGGTTCGGGCTCGCGGTCGTGGCTGCGCCGTTCGTCGTGGTGTTCGCGCCCGAGCTGATGCCGGTCGCGCTGCTCCTACCGGCCCTCACCTTGCCGCTGCTGCAGCTCGGGCACGGCGACCGGGACATCGCCTGGCGACCGCTCGGGTGGGCGCTCGGGGCGCGCACGCTGCTCACCCCGGTGGGCGTCGCGATCGTGGCCTGGTTCTCCCCGCGGGCGATCGCCACCCTGGTCGGCCTGCTCATCCTGGTCACGGTGGCGCTGTCGATCTGGGCGCTCGACCTGCGCGCCACCCCGCGCAACGCCGCGGTGGCCGGCGGGGTGTCCGGCATCTCCGGGACGGCGGCGGCGATCGGCGGCCCCTTCCTTGCGCTGGTGCTGCAGCACGAGCGGCCGCAACGGGTGCGCTCGACGCTGGCAGTGTTCTTCGTGGCAGGCTCCCTGCTCGGGCTCAGCGGTCTCTCCCTGGGCGGCGAGCTGACCCGCGAGCAGGTGGTCGCCGGGCTCGTGTGGGTGCCGTTCGGTCTGCTCGGCTACGCGGTCTCGGCCCCGTTGCGCTCACGGATCGACCCCGAACGGTTCCGGCGCTGGGTGCTGGGGTTCTGCGTGGTGGCCAGCCTCACGGTGATTGCCCGCGCCGCGCTGGCCTAGCCTTGCGGTCGTGCCGACCCCGATCGCGGACCCCGCCGACCTCCGGCTGACCGACTACGTCGGCCTCACCGACGTGGCGCTGCGGCGGCGCACCGAGCCGGAGCGGGGGCTCTACATCGCCGAGTCCGAGAAGGTGATCCGCCGGGCGCTGGCGGCCGGCCACCAGCCGCGGTCCTACCTGATGGCACAGCGCTGGCTCACCGACCTGGCCGACCTCGTGCAGCGGGCGGAGGCGGACGGCATCCCGGTCTTCGTCGGCGAGCACGACGTCATCGAGTCGCTCACCGGCTTCCACCTGCACCGGGGCGCGCTGGCGGCGATGCAGCGGCCGGCGCTGCCGTCGCTGCCGGTGGTCCTCGAGGGTGCCCGTCGGGTTCTCGTGCTCGAGGACGTGGTCGACCACACCAACGTCGGGGCGGTGTTCCGCAGCGCCGCGGCGCTCGGCGTGGATGCCGTGCTGGTCACCCCCCGCTGCGCCGACCCCCTCTACCGCCGCTCGATCCGGGTGTCGATGGGCACGGTGTTCCAGGTGCCGTGGACGCGGGTCGACCCGTGGCCCAAGGGAGTCGAGCAGCTGCACGAGCTCGGCTTCGTCGTGGCGGCGCTGGCCCTGACCGACGACTCGGTCGGCCTGGACGCTCTGTCCGCCGACCCGCCGGAGCGCCTGGCGCTGGTGCTCGGCACCGAGGGGGACGGGCTGTCGCGGCGCACCCTGGCGGCGGTCGACCTCACGGTGCGGATCCCGATGGCCGGGGGAGTGGACTCGCTCAACGTCGCGGCCGCCGGCGCCGTGGCGGCGTGGGCCCTGCGGGTGCGGGACTGACCGTGCGGGTCGTCGTGTCGGGCACCCACGCCAGCGGCAAGAGCACGCTGGTGTCCGACCTGGCCATGGCGCTCGGGTACGCCCAGCTGCCGGACCCGTTCGAGCTGATCGACGACGACCTCGAGCCCGCTGGGGTGGAGTCGTTCGGGCAGCAGCTCGCGGTCGCGGCGGAGCGCCTCGTAGACCTGCCCCGCGGGGCCGACGTGGTGGCCGAGCGCGGGCCCATCGACTACCTCGCCTACCTGGCGGCCCTGGCCGACCTCGGTCGACCCTCGGTCGGGCGCGACGACCTGGCCCGGCTGTGGGCGACCACGGCGGAGGCGATGGCCCACGTCGACCTGCTCGTCGTGCTGCCGCTCGAGGTGCCCGACACCATCCGGGTGCCTGACGACGAGGACCCCGACCTGCGGGCGGCGATGGACGCGCACCTGCTCGACCTCTGCGACGACGACGAGCTCATCGGTGCGGTGGGCCGGGTCGTCGAGGTCGTGGGATCTCCGAAGCAGCGCCTCGACCAGGTGCTCACTGCAGCTCCCGGGGCGAGGTCGTCAGGCCGGGACGCGTAGCTGGTCGCTACGCGTCGTGCGGTTCAGCGCGGTCGACGCGAGCAGTGCCGCGCACAGCGCCACCACGAGGATCCCGACCGCCCACGCGAGCCACTGCCCCCAGGGGAACGGGACGGGCGGGCCCAGTGGGCCGAGCTCGGCGAACCGGTTGCCGATGCGTGGGCCGGTGAAGGCGACGGCCAGCCCGCCACCGAGGACGAGCCCGATGAGGACGGCCGGTACGGCGGGGACGAGGGTCTGCAGAACGAGGGCCCGTCGGAGCACGGCTCGTGGCACCCCGCTCGCGACCGCAGAGGCGTCTGCGCGACGGCGACGCACCACGGCATCCGCGAGCGCCACGAAGAGACCCAGCGCGCACAGCCCGATGCCCACCCAGGTGGCCAGGCGCACCAGGTCGAAGGACTCGGAAAAGAAGTCGTCGTCGACCCACTGCTGCCCCATCGAGAGGCGGTACTGCCGGCTCAGCCAGGTCGAGGCACCGGCGACGATCGCCGCCAGGCCGAGCAGGAGGGCGGGGCGGGCCGTGGGGCCGGGCTCGTCGGCGAGCCGACGCAGGGCGAGCAGCAGGTCGGGTCGGCCGGTGCGCCGTGCGAGCAGGCTGCTCAGCCGCCCGGGGGCACGCTTCGGCGCCGGCCGTTCGTCGACCCGGGCCACCGCCCGAGCGGCGGCGAAGGCTGCCGCCACGACCACGACGGCGATGGCGAGCAGCGCGGGCCACCACGAGGCCGTGACGACGTTCGGCACGACGGACAGGTCGGGGTTCAGGACGTACGTGCCCGACGGCACCATGCCGCCGTCGGCGGTGTCGACCCAGCCCTGCAGGTACGTGCCGCGTGCGTTGAGCAGGCCGAGACCGGCCCCGAGCAGCAGGATGCCGGCCACCGCACCGGCCAGCACCGGAGCCACGGTGTCGGCCATGGCGACCCGGCGCAGGTCGTTCGGGCCGGCGCCGGCGTCGCGCAGCTGGCGCATCCGTTCGCGCCGCTCGATCGAGCCCAGCTTCCAGGTCTGCCCCGTGAGGTACAAGGCGGGAAGCGCGACGAGGAGGACGGCGAACGCCGCCCCGCCGCGCGTACCCCAGTCGGCGACCACCTGGATGGAGACCTGCAGGCTCGTCCCGGGCTGAGCCAGGAGGCCCGCAGCGGTGCACAGCAGGGCCGCCGCGATCGCCGACGAGAGCATGCTCCCCCAGAACCGCAACCGGTCGTTGGGAGTGCGCCGCCGGGCGAGCCACAGGGCGTCGGCCCAGCCGAGCGAGGCACTCACCGCAGCACCTGGTCCGGGGTGTCGCCGACCGAGGCCGTCGGCTCGTCGACCCGACCGTCCCACAGGTGCAGCTCGCGGTCGGCGAACGCGGCCACTCTCGCGTCGTGAGTGACCATCACGACGGCGGCCCCGGCATCCCGGGCGGCGGAGACCAGCTCGCCGGCCACCAGGTCGGACGCCACCGAGTCCAGCGACCCGGTCGGCTCGTCGGCCAGCACCACCCGTGGCGACCCGACGAGCGCCCGGGCGAGGGCCACCCGCTGGCGCTGCCCCCCGCTCATCCGGGCCGCGGTGGTCTGGGCGACCTCCGCGACCCCGAGCCGCCCGAGCCACTCGCGCGCCGGGGCGAGCGCCTCGGCCCGCTGCCGGCCCGAGAGCAGCAGCGGCAGCGCGACGTTCTCCTCGCCGGTGAGCTCCGGGACGAGGGTGCCGTACTGGAACACGATGCCGACCGACTGCCGGCGCAGGGCCGCACGGTGCTGCTCTCCGACAGCCCGGAGGTCGACACCGCCGAGCTGCACCGATCCCTCCCGGGGCACGAGGATGCCGGCCAGGCACAGCAGGAGGGTCGACTTGCCCGAGCCCGAGGGGCCGGTGATGGCGAGCACCTCACCCTCGACCACGTCGAGGTCGACTCCGAGCAGCGCGGGCGTCCCGTCGTAGTCGTGGACGACGCCACGGCAGCTGAGCACGGGTGCGGTCATGCGATCTCCACCTCGAGGTCGTGGATCCGGCGGCGAGCCGAGTCGATCCAGTGCAGGTCGGCGTCCAGGTGCGCCAGGGTCAGGTCGGTCGCGAGGACCTCCTGGAGGGTCGTGTCCGGTCGGTGCTTCGCGGCGGTCAGCTCTCGCATCCGCTCGACGCGGGCGGCCCGCTCACGCACCAGGTGCTCCACGGCCCGGTGGGTGCCCTCGGTGAGCAGCAACAGGGTCACCTTGGTCGCCACGGGGTTGGCGGTGCGCTCCGGGAGCGGTTCGACGGTGGCGAGCCATCTGGAGAGCTCTTCGCGCCCCGCCTCGGTGAGGCGGTAGGCCGTACGGTCCGGGCCGTCGACCCGCTCGCGGGCCGCCTCCTGCACGAGCCCCTTGTCCTGCAGGCGGCCGAGGGCGGCGTAGACCTGCCCGAAGGCCAGCTCCTTGGCGGCGGGGAACAGGGCGTCGTGCTCCCGCTTCAGGTCGTAGCCGTGCTGCTGCCCCTTCGACAGCAGCCCCAGCAGCACATGTCCCGTCGTCACCTGGCTCACTATTCACCATGTGAATAGCAATGTCACGCCTTCGGAGGTGATTCGAGCGGGCTAGCGGACCAGCTGGTCGAGGAGCCGCTCGACCTCGGCGACCGGGTCGGCGACCGAGCCGCCGTGCACCGGCCCCGGCTGCAGCACCGTCGAGCGTGGGGCGCTGATCCAGCCGAACCGCTTGCCCTGGGTCGACAGGGTGGCGTCGACCTCGCTCGGGGGCCGCTCGCACATCGTGCAGACCGCCTCGAGCGCAGCGCGCAGGCCGTCGAGGTCGGCGTCCGGCGCGACGGCCAGGATCCGCTCCTCCTCGAGGTGGTAGCCGCAGCGGAGCACCCCGGCCGACTGCGAGTGCACGACGACGCCGACGTTGAGGCACTCACCGCGGTCGACGCGCGGCACGTAGCGCAGCACGACGTACTGGTACGGGTGGCTCATGACGCACCTCCGACCCACGCGGCGGGGTTCGCCAGGCGCAGGGTGAGGTGCTCGACGTAGGCGGCGCGGGCGGCATCCGGGGTGGGCAGGCTGGCGGTGGGCTCGAGCCACTCGTCGGGGACCAGCGCGACGACCTCCTCGATGACGTCGGCGGTGACCAGCGGCGCGAGGCGCTCGTGGGCCTGCTCGACCGGCTCCGCGACCGCCCCGAGCACGTGACCGCTGGGGTCGAAGGGCTGGTCGACGAAGCGGCGGACGTCGGGTGGCCGGCTCGGCCAGGAGTGGTGGAACCACAGGGCGGCCCCGTGGTCGATGGCCCAGGTGCGGCCGTGCCACACCAACAGGTTGGGGTTGGCCCAGGTGCGGTCGACGTTGGCGGTGTAGGCGTCGAGCCAGAGGATGGCGCCGGCATCCTGTGCCGAGGGCGCGCGCGAGCCGTCGTAGCCGAACGACCCCGGCAGGAAGTCGACCCCGAGGTTGCGCCCCGGGCTGGCGTTGAGCAGGTCCTGCACCTCCTCGTCGGCCTCGTAGCGCGCGATCGCGCTCGGCAGGTCGACGACCGCCAGG
The DNA here is from genome assembly GCA_963800505.1 of uncultured Actinomycetota bacterium. GTDB lineage: Bacteria > Actinomycetota > Actinomycetes > Actinomycetales > Dermatophilaceae > Fodinibacter. Next base: position 187,788 of record CAWDBL010000008.1, on the reverse strand, counting down.
CGGGGGGTGGGGATGTCGAGCCGCCGGGCCAGCTCGCCGACGAGCACCTCGGCGACCAGCACCTTGCGCCCCTGCCCGGCGCCGGTGAACTTCACGACGTAGGTGCCGAGGTCGTCGGCCTCGACCAGCCCCGGCAGCGAGCCCCCCTCGCGCAGGGGCAGGACGAAGCGCGTCGCGGTCACGGTCTCGAGCACGTCCGACAGGCTACGGGAGTGCCAGTAGGGTTTCGGGGATGAGCAGCGAGCAGCGACGACTGGCCGGTCGCTATGTCCTGGAATCCCCCATCGGGCGCGGCGGCATGGGCGAGGTCTGGCGGGGCACCGACACCGTGCTCGGTCGGCAGGTGGCGGTCAAGACCATCGACCTGCGCTCCCTGCGCGACGAGTCCGGTGCTGCCCGGTTCGAGCGCGAGGCGCGCGCGACCGCCGGCCTGAGCCACCCGAACGTCGTCACCGTGCACGACAGCGGCGTCGAGGGTGACACCGCCTTCATCGTCATGGAGCTGCTGCCCGGGCCCAGCCTGGCCGACGAGGTCGCCGACGGGCCGCTGCGGGTCGACGAGGTCATCGAGGTCGGGCGTCAGGTGGCCTCGGCCCTCGACGCCGCGCACGCCCGCGGGCTCGTGCACCGCGACATCAAGCCCGGCAACATCGCGTATGCCGCCGACGGCCGGGTGCGCGTGCTCGACTTCGGCATCACCCAGCTGGCCGAGTCCACCGACTCCCAGGCGCTCACCGCCACGCACACCGTCATGGGCACCGCCGAGTACCTCGCGCCCGAGCAGGCGATGGGGGGCCGCGTCGACGGGCGCGCCGACCTCTACGCGCTGGGCTGCGTGCTCTACGCCCTGCTGGCGGGGGAGCCGCCGTTCCGCGGCGCCACGCCGGTGGCCACGATGATGATGCACGCCAACGACCCGGTGCCCGACGTGCGCGTGCTCCGCCCGGACACCCCCGACTGGCTGGCCGACCTCGTGCACACCCTCCTGGCCAAGGACCCCGACGAGCGCCCCGCCGGGGCAGCGAGCGTGGCCGAGGCGCTGTCGACGCGCTCCGCGCTCAGCGGTGCGGCCACCACCGTCCTGCCCGCCGCCGGCGCCGCCAGCACCCAGCGGCTGGATGCCGTGTCGCCCCCGCCCGTGGTGCCGCCGCTGCCGCCGCGGGAGCCGGAGCGCCCCGGGGTGTCGCCGTGGGTGTGGGTGCTTGCCGTGGTGGCCGCCGTGGCGATCGGCCTCCTGCTGTGGAACCAGTTCCGCGAGACCGGCACCGACCCGACCCCCACGCCGAGCGCGACGCCGAGCACGTCGCAGCCTGCCGAGACCACGCAGGCCCCGCCCACCACCCAGGCGCCATCGCGTACGCCGATCCCCACCCCGACCGACACGCCGACCGAGACGCCGACGCCCACCGAGACACCGAGTCCCACGCCGACGGACACACCCACCGACCCACCGCCAGACTCCCCGAGCGCCTCGCCGTCGGCGACCCAGTAGCCCACCGGGACGCACCGTTTGACACGAGGTCGACCCTCGACCACCCTTCGGAAAGGGCCAGCAAGGGTGCTGGACGAGGGGTGGGGAACACATGCGCGGTTCGAGCTCGGCGTCGGGGCACAGCAGGACCTCCGGCGGCTGGGGAGTGCGCCTGACCGCGCTGGTCGCGGTGCTGGCCGCGGCGCTGCTGGCTCAACCGGTGGCAGCGGTGGCCGACCACACCCCGACACCCTCGGTGGTGGCGCTGGTCGGGTCGCTGCAGTCCGAGCTGGGCTGCCCGGGCGACTGGCAGCCCGAGTGCGCCGACACCCGGCTCGCGCCGGTCGCCGGGTCACCCGACCTCTGGCGGGGCACGTTCGAGGTCCCTGCGGGCACCTTCGCGTACAAGGTGGCCCTGAACGGCAGCTGGAACGAGAACTACGGTTCCGGCGGAGCGTCCGGCGGGTCCGACATCCCGCTGCGGGCGCCGGGCGGCTCGGTGACATTCACCTACAACCACACGACGCACGTGATCACTGACGACGCGCCGCGCGCTCTCGGCGCCCAGGCGGGTGCGCACTGGCTCGCGAAGCGGGTGATCGCGTGGGACCTGCGCGCCCACCCCGAGGCGCGCACCTACCGGCTCTACTCGGCGCCGGACGGCGGGATGACGGTCACCCACGGGCGGGTGGTCGGCGGAACCGCGCTGCCCCTGAGGCACGACCCCGACGGCTTGCCGGCCGCGGTGCGCCGGCAGTTCCCCCACCTGGCGGCCTTCGACGCGCTGCGGCTGCGCGGGCTCTCGACCCGCACGGTGGGCGGTCTGCTCAGGGGCCAGCTCGTCGTCGCGGCGTTCGACGACGCCGGTGCACTGGTCGACGCCACCGGCGTGCAGACCCCGGGCGTCATCGACGAGGTGTATGCCGGCGCCACCCGAAGCCGGCTGGGCGCGACCTGGCGCAAGGGCGCCCCGACCCTGGCCCTGTGGGCGCCCACCGCGCGCAGCGTCACGGTGCACGTCTTCGCGGCCGGGAGCGGAGACGCACCGGCCCTGCGCAGCGTCCCCCTCCGCCGGGCCGGAACCGGCGTGTGGTCGGTCACCGGCGAGCGCAGCTGGCAGAAGAGGTACTACCTCTACGAGGTCGAGGTCTACGTTCCCGAGACCGACACGGTGGAGCACAACTGGGTCACCGACCCCTACAGCGTGGCCCTGTCCACGAACTCCGAGCGCAGCCTGCTGGTCGACCTCGACAGCCGTGCCCTCACGCCGGCCGGCTGGGACCGCCTGCGCAAGCCGCGGCTGTCGGCCCCGGAGGCCCAGTCGGTCTACGAGCTCCACGCGCGCGACTTCTCCATCTCCGACGCGACCGTCCCGACTCGGCTGCGCGGCACGTATGACGCCTTCACGGTCGGCTCGAGCACCGGGATGAAGCACCTGCGAGCACTGGCCGCGGCCGGCCTGACGACGGTGCACCTGATGCCGGTCAACGACATCGCGACCATCGAGGAGCGTCGCGACCAGCAGGCGACCCCCGACTGTGACCTGGCCTCCTTCCCACCGGACGGCGAGCAGCAGCAGGAGTGCGTGATGGCCGTCGCGGGCCGGGACGGCTTCAACTGGGGCTACGACCCGTTGCACTACACGGTGCCGGAGGGGTCCTACGCCACCGACCCGGAGGGCGCGGCGCGCACCCGCGAGTTCCGCGCCATGGTGGCGGCCATCAACCGGGCCGGGCTGCGCGTCGTCATCGACGTCGTCTACAACCACACCACCGACGCGGGACAGTCCGGTCGCAACAACCTGGACCGCATCGTCCCGGGCTACTACCACCGGTTGAACCCGTCGACCGGGTCCGTCGAGACGTCGACGTGCTGCTCCAACACCGCGACCGAGCACACGATGATGGGCAAGCTGATGGTCGACTCGGTGCTCACCTGGGCCAAGGACTACAAGGTCGACGGCTTCCGCTTCGACCTGATGGGCCACCAGCCCAAGGCGGCCATGGTCGAGCTGCGCCGGCGCCTGGACCGGCTGAGCCTGCGCCACGACGGGGTCGACGGCAAGGGCGTCTACCTCTACGGCGAGGGCTGGAACTTCGGTGAGGTGGCGAACGACGCCCGCTTCGAGCAGGCCACCCAGCTCAACATGGCCGGCACCGGCATCGGCACCTTCAACGACCGGCTGCGCGACGCCGTGCGCGGCGGCGGCCCCTTCGACGACAACCCTCGGGTCCAGGGCTTCGGCAGCGGGCTGTTCACCGACCCCAACGGCGACCCGGTCAACGGCACGCCCGACGAGCAGAAGGCCCGCCTCCTGCTGGCCCAGGACCTCATCAAGGTCGGCCTCACCGGCAACCTCAGGGACTACACGTTCGTCGACCGCACGGGGGCGCGGGTCAGGGGCTCCCAGGTCGACTACAACGGCCAGCCGGCCGGCTACACCGCCGACCCCCAGGAGGCGATCACCTACGTCGACGCCCACGACAACGAGACGCTCTACGACGCGCTGGCCTACAAGCTGCCGCAGTCGACCTCGATGGCCGACCGGGTGCGGATGCAGACCCTCTCGCTGGGCACGACGGCGCTGGGTCAGGGCGTGTCCTTCTGGCTCGCGGGGAGCGAGATGCTGCGCAGCAAGTCGCTGGACCGCAACAGCTACGACAGCGGCGACTGGTTCAACGTGCTCGACTACAGCCACCGCACCAACGGGTTCGCCCGCGGGCTGCCGCCGCGCACCGACAACGAGGGCAAGTGGGGCTACATGCGCCCGCTGCTCGCCGACCCGGCCCTCGACCCCGACACCTCGGAGATCCGCAGCGCCGAGCAGGCGGCGCGCGAGCTGCTCGAGATCCGGCGCAGCAGCGCGCTGTTCCGCCTGGGCAGCGCTCGGTTGGTGCAGCAGAAGCTGAGCTTCCCCAGCGGCGGGCCGAGCCAGACGCCCGGCGTGATCGTGATGCGTATCGACGACACGGTCGGGCGCGACGTCGACCGTTCACGCAAGGGCGTGGTGGTGGTCTTCAACGCCTCCGACCGGGCCACGACCCAGCGGGTGCCCGGTGCGGCCCGCGCCGGCTACCGGCTGCACCCGGTGCAGGCCAACGGCTCCGACCCGGTGGTGCGCACTGCTGAGTACGACGGCAGGACGGGCGAGTTCACGGTGCCGGCCCGCACCGTCGCCGTCTTCGAGCGGTAGCCCAAGCGCGTCCGGGTCAGAGCGGGGTGCTGCCCGAGGTGCCGACGAGGCGCTCGGCGAACTCGGCGCCGGACAGCCGCTCGGCCTCGGCACGGGCCGCCTCGACCCGGGCGGGCATGCCCAGTCGAGCCGTCGGCTCCTCGTTGCCCGGGGTGGACACGAACTTCTCGATGGCCGCGAGGCCGGCGACCGCCCGGCCGCTCGCGGCGGCCTGTTTGGCCGCCAGGCGCTCGGCATACCAGTCCGACGCGAGCACCGACTCACGGGTGAACAGGGAGCGGAACTCCGGCGTCTCCAGCTGCCAGCCCTCCGATGTCGAGCCGTCGGCCATGATCTCGAGCAGCGCGCGCAGCGGCGGGATCGCCAGCGAGATCGTGCCGTCCTTGACGTAGGCGCGGGCCACCCGCTCGTGGGTCGTCGCGATGGTCGTGACCGACTCGGCGAAGACCGCGACGTCCTGCAGCTCGGGGCGCAGCATCTCCGGGGTGAAGACGACCTCGGGGTGCAGGAAGATCCGGCCGAAGTACTTGGTCGCCATCCGCTCGGTCATCCGGTAGCCGAGCCGGCTGGCGGGCACCCGCTGGCCCTCGTGCTCGACGTCGGCGATCTTCTCCAGCGCCCCCTCGGCGATCAGGTTGCGGGCGTCGCGCTCCTGCGGCGTCATCCGGGCGAACAGCTCGGGCACGAGCAGCGAGAAGTCGTGGTCGACCTTGACGTGTGGGCCGACGTAGCCCGCCGCCGACAGCCAGCCGTCGTGCCCGGTGAGCACGTAGGACAGCAGGTTGGCGTTGAGGTCGATGATGGCGGGCAGCGCGTTGAACGGCCCCTTGGTCAGCGCGCCCTCGGAGCCCGCTCCCGTCGTCGACGGCGACTTGCCGGTCATCGACGAGATGAACTCCATGAACAGCTCGGGCACCTCCATGAAGTGCAGCGGGCCGTACGAGCACAGTGCCGGCACGGCACCCTCGGGCGGGTTGTTCCGCCGCCCGGCGGCCACGACGTCGACCGGCCGGGGGAGTGGCGCACCGGCCGGCATCCGCCGCACGAGGCGCTCGGACAGCTCCGCCACGGCGGTCGCCTTCGCGTCGGTGCGGTCGGGCCGCTGCTGGAGGTAGCGCGGGTTCTTCGACGGCGCACCGTCGACCAGCCGCGGGTTGGCCGAGCTGACGACGTAGTCCGGGCCGTCGCCCTCGGGGGTGTCGGCGAACGTGCTGAGCAGGTGCGCCATCGGAGCGCTGAACGCCGCGAAGGAGACGGCCTCGTCGCGCATCGCCACGGCATCCGCGTGGGTGAGCGGCTCGAAGTTGGACAGGAACGTGCCGGGTGTGGCGATGTCACGCTCGGCCACCGTGTCGTAGCCGCGGTGGATCGCGTCGTCGGGCCGCTGGAAGAGCAGGCTCTCGCAGTTCTCGACAAGCTTGTAGGACCGCTCGGGGTCGAGCCCGAGGAGGCCGCCGGGCACGACGGTGGATGCCGTGATGTCGTCCTGGGTCTGCACCTTCACTGCGGGCGAGAAGTCGTGCCGCAGGCTGAACAGCCGCCACGAGCCGTCGACGTTGTAGCCGACGCGCAGCATGTTGAGGGTGATCTTGGTGCCGTCGAGGTGCAGCGAGTTGCCCTGCCGGCCGTCGATCTCGGCGACGCTGAAGTGGCTGCGCCAGTCGGCGCCCCACTCCGGTCGGCAGGACCGCTTGACGACGTAGACGAGCTCCTTGACGTACGGCGGGATGCGCGTGAGCCAGGCGTTGTAGTCGGCGGTGTACTCCGAGCGCGACGGGGTGAGCAGCTTGATGACCGAGCCCACCGAGCGGTCGGCCGAGAGGATGGGGCGGGTGTCCGTGCCGTGCCGGGCGGGGTCGAGGAAGCGCCGTGAGTAGTCGCGGTCGAGGATCGCGGTGACCGCGTCCATGTCGGTCTCGAAGCTCGCGGTGAACGCCGAGCCGACGATGAACGCGTCGGTGATCGCCTTGGAGATCTCGGACTTGCCGCCGCCGGACACGGTCGCGGGCTTGTGGCACGACGTGGCGTTGGGGACGGTGCCGATGAGCGTCCAGGTGTTGGGGTCGTGCGGCTGCTGGGCGACCGTGACGCGGTAGCCGTTCGGGCTGAGGTAGGCCTTGTCGGCACGCAGCGGCACCGAGCCGGTGCCGCCGTCGGAGCGCGGCCAGCTGACGGTCATGTCGTGCATCGAGTAGTGGGCGCCGCCGGGCACCAGCACGATGTGCGGCTGCTCGCGGTCGTCGGCGTGACCGGCCGGCTGGGCCGCGAAGCGCGCGGGGTCGCGCTCGAGCACCTCGGTCAGGGTGTAGTCGTCCCCGGACGACCTCTCGTCGTACTCCTGGCCCAGGTTGTAGCTGGCGAACACCAGTGCGCCGCCGGAGTGCTCCTCCTCGGCGTTGCCGAAGAGGTTGGCGGAGTAGGAGATCTGCGTCTTGACCTCCTTCTTGCAGTAGCCGAAGTAGGTGTCGGCGATCACCGTGACGATGACGCCGCGCACGTCACGGGCGCACACCTTGAAGGCCTTGCCACCGTTGTAGAGCTCGTCCTCGTTCTCCCAGCACATGCCGTCGCGCTGCTGGCGCTCGGTGGCCTCGCGGACGTGGGGCAGCCCGACCTGCTTCTTGGTGACCCGGGTCAGGTGCGGCGCGAGGATCACGCATCCGGTGTGCCCGGTCCAGGTCTCCGGGGCCAGGGACGCGTCGTTCTCGGGCAGGTAGGGGTCGCCACCGTTGCCGAAGATGCCCTCGACGAAGTCGAGGTTGGCGACGGTGCCGCCTGGCACGATGAAGCGGGTCTCCATCCGCTTCTCCCGCACCGACCCCGGCACCTCGGGGGAGACCAGCGGGCGCAGGTGCAGCGAGACGAAGCAGGCGGCCGGGGTGGCCTCGTTGGCCGTGTAGGGCAGCACCATGTCGGTCTGCGGCGGCTCGAACGCCAGGGCGAGCAGGCGCGCGAAGGTCCCGGTCGGCACGGCGAGCTTGTCGTCGGGGATGGGCAGCCCGCCCTCGGCGATGTGGAAGACGCCGGCCGTGGTGCGGCGGTCGTTCGCCGGGTTGTGCAGCACGCCGTTGACGAGGCGGTAGCTGCTGAGCAGCGGCGAGGTGAAGTCGTCGCCGTCGAACGGCAGGGACAGCTCGCGGGCCAGGCCCGGCTCGTCGAGCACCAGGGTCCGGCGCGGCAGCTGCGGCTGCACCCCGGTGTCGGCGAGGTAGTCGTCGAGGAACGCCTGGATGCGGTGGTCGGCCGCGCACAGCCGGTCGGACAGGCGCCGGCTCAGCTCGCGCTGCCGGGCGAGGAGTGGGCGGGCCAGCCTGGCGGCGTCGGTGTCCTCGTACCCCTGCGGCAGGGGCAGGCCGAGCTGGGCCAGGCGGAGGTTGATGGCGGCGTTCTGGGTGTGGGGCACGACTTGATTGTCGTCCTCGCCCAGGGGCGGCCGCCACCGAGGTCCGGGAAAACGCGGTTGGCGAAAGCAGCACCCCCGGGCCTCGACGTGGAGGACCGGGGGATGCAGTGTGTCCGAGGGGGGACTTGAACCCCCATGCCCAATAAGGGCACTAGCACCTCAAGCTAGCGCGTCTGCCAATTCCGCCACCCGGACGAGTGGTGCGTGAGCGGCCCTGGGGAGGCCGTCCTGCGACCGGGAACGATACACGCTCGGCCGCTCGGAACCGAAATCGCGCAGGTCAGCGCACCCGACCCGTTGACCGCGGTGCCTTGCCCTCCCTAGGTTGCGGAGCACATGTCCACGACCGTCGACGTCGGCGTCGATCTCGGCACCACCGTCACCAAGGCGGTGGCGCTCGACGGTGCCCGGCAGGTGGTCGCGCGCGCCTCGTTGCCCACACCCTGGGAGCGGCCGCGGGCGGAGTGGTGCGAACGCGACCCGGCCGATGCGGTCGCCACCGTGGACCGCTTGCTCGCCGATCTCGTGCGGGTCGCCGGCGACGTGCAGGTGCGCTCGGTCGGGTTCTGCTCGATCGCCGAGACCGGGGCGCTCGTGGATGCCGGGGGGTCGCCGGTGTCCCGGTTGCTCGCCTGGCACGACCCGCGTGGCGGGCGACAGGCGGCCACCCTCGACCCGGCCCTGGCGGCGGTGTTGCCCTCGCGCACCGGGCTGGCCGTCAGTGCCGTCGCCACCTTCTTCAAGCTCCTCTGGTGGCGCGACGATGCGGGCCTCGACCTGGCCGGCCTGCAGTGGCTCGGCCTGCCCGAGCTGGTCTGCCACGGGCTGGGTGCCGGGCGGTTCGCCGAGCACTCGATGCTCGGCCGCACCGCCCTGTGGGACATCCACGACGAGGCGCTCTTCGAGCCGGCGCTCGACGCGCTGGACGCCGGCCCACACCTGGTTCCCCCGAGGGTGGCGGCCGGCGCCGCGCTGGGCCGGGTGCGGGCCGACCACCCCGTGGCGCAGGCCCGCGGGGCGGTGCTCACCGTGGCAGGTCACGACCACCTCGTGGCGGCGGCCGCCCTCGGGGCCGGGGGCGTGGGCAGCCTGTGCGACTCGATGGGCACGGCGGAGGCCCTCGTGGCGGCGGTCGGGGCGCCACCGCCACCACGCGTCGTCGCCGGCCTGGTGTCGCGGGGGCTGTCGGTCTACCCGCACGTCGTCGACTCGACCACCTGCCTGCTCGGCGCGTTGCGCACCGGGCTGGTGCTCGGGCACGCCCTCGACGCGCTCGGGGCGACGACCATCGAGCAGCGGCTCGCGTTCGACGCCGGGATGCCGGCCGCCACCCACCCCGCCGCCGTCACCGTCGAGGGGCTCGACATGTCCGACGACCACGTCACCGTCGCGTGGCCGAAGAACACCGACCCGTACGCCGCGTGGGCCGGGGTGCTCGCCCGCACCCGGGAGGTCGTCGCGTCCGAGGTGGCCGCGATCCGGGCGGTGGACGTGCTGGTCGACGAGGTGGTGCTCACCGGCGGCTGGGCCAACCTGTCCTCGGTGGCCGCGAGCCGGCACGGCCTCGCCGAGCGCACGCAGCACGTCACGCTGGAGGAGCCGGGCGCGACCGGAGCGGCACTGCTGGCGCGCTGGGCGGCCACCCGGCATCCGGAGGGGTCGGACCCGACCACGCACGAGGCGCCACAGCCGGGCTGGTTCACCGACCCGTCGGCCTAGAGTTGCTGCCCATGACCGACACCGTCACCCGGCCCGAGGACGAGGTCGTCCGGATCTGCCAGGAGCTGATCCGCATCGACACGAGCAACTACGGGGACGGCAGCGGCCCCGGCGAGGCCGCGGCTGCGGCCTACGTCGTCGACCGGCTGCGCGAGGTCGGCCTCGAGCCGCAGACGTTCGAGAGCGACCCCGGGCGGGTCAGCGTCGCCGTGCGGCTGCCCGGCGCCGACCGCGACCGTGGCGCGCTGTGCCTGCACGGCCACCTCGACGTCGTGCCGGCCAACGCCGCCGACTGGTCGGTCGACCCGTTCGCGGGGGAGGAGCGCGACGGCTGCGTCTGGGGGCGAGGCGCGGTCGACATGAAGGACATGGACGCGATGATGCTGGCCGCCGTGCGCCACCTCGCGCGCACCGGCACCGCGCCGCCGCGCGACCTGGTCGTCGTCTTCTTCGCCGACGAGGAGGCGGGTGGTACCAAGGGGTCGCACTTCATGGTGGCCGAGCACCCGGAGGTCTTCGAGGGCGTCAGCGAGGCGATCAGCGAGGTCGGCGGCTACAGCGTCACCGTCACCGACCGTGACGGGAACGAGCGGCGCACCTACCTGCTGCAGACCGCCGAGAAGGGCATCGTCTGGCTTCGGCTCACCGCCCACGGACGCGCGGGCCACGGCTCGGTTCCCAACGACGAGAACGCGATCGTGCGCCTGGCCGAGGCGATCTCGCGGATCGCGGCGCACAAGTGGCCGCGCGAGTTCATCCCGTCGGTGCGCACCCTGCTCGACGGGCTGTCCGAGATCACCGGCACCACCTGGTCCGACGAGGACCTCGACGAGCTGCTCGAGCACCTCGGCGGTGCACAGGGGTTCGTGCGAGGGACGTTGCAGGACACCAGCAACGTGACGATGCTCGACGCCGGCTACAAGCACAACGTCATCCCACAGCACGCGTCCGCGAACGTCGACTGCCGCTTCCTGCCCGGCCACCAGGACGACCTGATGGCGACCATCCGAGACCTCGCCGGCGAGCACGTCGACGTCGAGGTGCTGCACCACGACATCGCGCTCGACGCGCCGTTCGAGGGCGACCTGGTCGAGGCCATGGTCGCGGCGCTGCGCACCGAGGACCCGGAGGCCGATGTGTTGCCCTACTGCCTGTCCGGCGGCACCGACAACAAGGCGCTGTCGCTGCTCGGCGTCACCGGCTACGGGTTCGCGCCGCTGCGGCTGCCCGCCGACCTCGACTTCGCGCCGATGTTCCACGGCATCGACGAGCGGGTTCCGACGGAGTCGCTGCGCTTCGGCACCCGGGTGCTGCTGCGGCTGCTGCAGACCTGCTGACTGCTCAGACCGACGCGCTCATCGACCGGCGTGGCCGGATGATGCGGCGCCGCAACCAGGTCCGCGTGCGGCCACCGACGTAGGTGACCGTGCGCTCCAGCTCCCAGCGGCCGTACTCGGCGTGCTCCGTGAGCTGGCGCCGGATGTCACCGCGCCCGACCTCTCTGCCGAAGGAGAGGACGAGGTACTCGTACTCGACCATCGCCACATTGTGCCCAACGACCGGTAGCGTCAGCACCATGAGCGCCGATCCGCGTGCCGCACTGAGCCAGCTCGTCGCCGCCTTCGAGCGCCACCTGGAGGCGAGCAGCACTCAGCACGGTGACGACGACCCCTCGGTCGTCGCCGCCTACGAGGACCTCGCCGACGCCTTCGAGGCGTACGACGGGGCGCTCTACGACGCCTACGGCGAGATGACCCCGCTCGACATCTACAGCGGTGACGACGACGGCGAGCCGGACGACGACGACGAGGACGACGAGGACGACGAGGCGGCCGGGGACGAGCTCGACGACCACGACGACGAGGACGGCGACGGCTCGCGGCTCTACGCCGGGCTCGACGACGACATCGAGTACGACGACGACAGCGACGACTCGCCCGAGACGCCGCGCCGCTGACCCGGGCCGGCGTCCGCTCAGGTGTGGTCGACCGACACCTCGTCGAGCGCCTGCACGATCTGCTCGGGCAGCTCGACGGCCTCGGCGTCGAGCAGCACCGCGAGCTGGGTGGGCGTGCGGGGGCCGAGGATCGGCGCCGTGACCCCCGGCCGGTCGCGGACCCAGGCGAGGGCGACCACGGCCGGCGCCACGCCGAGCCCGTTGGCCGCCGTGTGCACCGCCTCCACCACGCCGCGGGTGTGGTCGCCGACGTGGTGCCCGGCGAACCGCGCGAACTCCTCCGACGCCAGGCGCGAGTCAGCCGAGACGGTGGTGCGGTAGCGCCCGGCCAGCACGCCGCGTCCGAGCGGTGACCACGGCAGCAGCCCGAAACCGAGGGCGCCTGCGGCGTCGACGAGCTCGCGCTCAGGGGTGCGAGCCACCAGGCTGTACTCGACCGAGTTCGCGACCATCGGCACGCCGGATGCCGTGAGCAGCGACATCGTGCGCGCCGCCTGCCAGGCGACGTGGTTCGAGACACCCACGTAGCGCGCCCGGCCGGTCTCGACCGCCCAGACCAGTGCGCTCACCGTCTCCTCGATCGGCGTGTGGTCGTCCCAGGTGTGGGCGAGCCAGACGTCGACGTGGTCGGTGCGCAGCCGGCGCAGCGAGGTGTCGAGCTGGTGCATCAGGGCCCGCCGGGAGCAGTCGACGACGCGGCTGCCGGTGGCCCGGCTGATGCCCGACTTGGTGACGACCACCATCTCGTCGCGGTCGGGGCCCTCGAGGAGGGCGCCGAGCAGGTCCTCGGCAGCGCCACCGGCATACCCGTGGGCGGTGTCGACCAGGGTGCCGCCGGCGGAGCGGAACGCCGTGAGCAGGTCGCGGGCGTCCTCCGGTGAGGTGCGGGTGCCCCACGCCATCGTCCCCAGGCCGACCCGCGAGACGGCCAGGCCGGAGGTGCCGAGGCGGCGGGTCAGCATGGCGGCGACCCTATCGCCCGGCCCCCTCGCTACCGTGGGCGCCATGCGGCTGGCGATCTCCTGCGGTTACGCGGGCATGGGAATGGGATCCGACACCCTCCACCTGGTGCAGGAGGCGGAACGGCTCGGCTACGCGCAGGCCTGGGTGGCGGAGGCCTACGGGTCCGACGCCGTGACCGTGCTCGCCTGGCTCGCGGGGCAGACCTCGACCATCGGGCTCGGGTCCGGCGTGATGCAGATCCCGGCCCGCACCCCCGCGATGACGGCCATGACCGCCGCCACGCTCGACACGCTGAGCGGAGGGCGGTTCAACCTCGGCCTCGGTGTCTCCGGGCCGCAGGTCAGCGAGGGCTGGCACGGGGTTCGCTTCGCCGCACCCCTCGCGCGCACCCGCGAGTACGTCGAGATCGTGCGGATGGCGCTGCGCCGCGAGCAGGTGGAGTACGAGGGCGAGCACTTCACCCTCCCGCTGCCCGACGGGCCGGGGAAGGCGCTGCGGCTCACCATCCGGCCGCCGCGCGCCGACCTGCCGATCTACCTCGCGGCGGTCGGGCCGCGCAACCTGCGCCTGGCCGGCGAGGTGGCCGACGGCTGGCTCGGCATCTTCTTCTCGCCGGAACACTCCGCCGACCAGATCGCCGCAGTGCGGGCCGGGCGCGAGGCCGTGGGGGCCGGGCTGCCGGGCGACCCGATGGCCGGGTTCGACGTGCTCGCGTCGGTGCCCGTCGTCGTCACCGACGACCTCGAGGCGGCGCGGGCCGCCCTGGCCGGCTACACCGCGCTCTACATCGGCGGGATGGGGAGCCGCGAGCAGAACTTCTACAACGCGCTGGCCCGGCGGATGGGCTTCGAGGACGCCGCCGAGACCATCCAGGACCTCTACCTCGACGGTCGTGCGCGTGACGCCGCGGCGGCCGTGCCGTTCGAGCTCATCGACGCCACAGCGCTGATCGGGCCGCCGGAGCGGATCGCCGAGCGGATCGGCCGGTACGCCGATGCCGGGGTGACCACGCTGAGCGTCGCGCCCCACGCGTGGACTCCCGAGGGGCGTGCCGAGGTGCTGCGCGTGGTGGCAGACGCGCTGCGCGGTGGGGGTGTCCCCAGCACCTAGGCTGTCGGCTCGTGCCCGTCGAACTCAGCTACTTCCAGGCCGTCGTCCTCGGTGTCGTCGAGGGACTCACCGAGTTCCTCCCGATCAGCTCCACCGGCCACCTCACCATCGCCGAGCAGCTGCTCGGGCTGCCGGTCGACGACGCCGCGGTGACGGCGTACACCGCCATCATCCAGATCGGCGCCATCGTCGCCACCTTCATCTACTTCGGCCGCAAGATCGCCCGGCTGTTCATGGCGTGGCTCAACGGCATCCGCGGCGTCGACGGCGCGCGCGAGAACCCCGACTACACCCTCGCCTGGGCCGTCATCGTCGGCTCCATCCCCGTGGGCATCGTGGGCTTCCTGTTCCGCGACATCATCTCGAGCACGCTCCGCAGCCTCTGGGTCGTCGCCTTCGCGCTCATCCTGTGGAGCGCCGTGATCTGGGTGGCGGAGCAGCGGCACGACGTGCTCGAGAAGCGCGGCATCCAGCGCGGTGAGGACGAGGTCACGGTCAAGGACGGCCTGGTCCTCGGCCTGGTGCAGTGCTTCTCGCTGATCCCGGGGGTCTCCCGTTCCGGCGCCACGATCTCGGCCGGACTGATGCGCGGCATCAACCGGGTCACGGCCACCGAGCTGTCGTTCTACATGGCGATCCCGGCACTCACCGCGGCCGGCCTGTTCGAGGCGGCCCGCGGCAGGGAGTACCTCCTCGACCTCGGTGTCGGGCCGATGCTGCTCGGCATCGTGGTCGCCTTCGGCACGGCCTACGCCTCGATCGCCTGGCTGCTGCGCTTCGTCGCCACCAACTCGCTGCGCCCGTTCATCTGGTACCGCATCGCCCTGGGCCTGGCCATCATCGTGGCGCTCGTCGCGGGCTGGATCACCGCCACCTGACCGAGGACGCGGGCTACAGCCAGCCGCTGCGCTTGAACGCCCGGTAGAGGGCACCACAGACGAGCGCCATCACGCCGAGCACGACGAAGTAGCCGTAACGGAACTCGCCGCCGCCCACGTGCAGGCTGGCGGTCAGCTCCGGCATGAAGTCGAAGTTCATGCCGTAGATGCCGGCGATCATCGTCGGCACCGCCGCGATGGCGACCCACGCCGAGATGCGCCGCATGTCGGTGTTCTGCTGCACCGTGATCTGGGCCAGGTGCGCGCCGAGCACGTCGGTGAGCAGCCGGTCGTACCCCTCGACGTGGTCGATGACCGCCTGGAGGTGGTCGGACACGTTGCGGAACTGCAGGCGCAGCTCGGGGTCGGTGACGTGCGGGCTCGCGTCCTCGTGCAGGGCCATCAGCGGGGCGGCCAGGGGCACCGTCGCCCGGCGGAACTCGAGCACCTCGCGCTTGAGGCGGTAGATCGTCGACGAGTCCATGTCGGCGCCGGAGAAGACCGCGGTCTCGATGTCGTCGAGGTCGGCGGACACCTCGCCGTCGATGAGGGTGTAGTTGTCGACGACGCCGTCGACGATGCCGTGCAGCACGCCCATCGGGCCCAGCCGCAACAGGCCCGGCTCCACCTCGAGACGGTGCCGCAGGCCGGCCAGCGGGCTCGCCTCGCCGCGGCGCACCGTGACGATGAAGTGGTCCCCGACGAAGCACATCAGCTCACCGGTCTCGATGTCGGAGGTCTGCTCCACGTAGCGCAGCGGCTTGAGCACGACGAAGACGCTGTTCTCGTAGAGCTCGACCTTCGACCGCTGCCGGCCGTGGATCGCGTCCTCGACGGCCAGGGGATGAAGCCGCAGCTCCTCGTTGACCTCGTCGAACTCGGCCTGGGTCGGGTTCTTCAGCCCGATCCACAAGAAGCTGCCCGGCGAGCCGCCGTCACGCAGGGCGTCGAGCTCGTCGCTGAGGTCACCACAGGGACGCCGCTGCCCATCGACGTAGATGGCCTTGTCCACGATCACGAGCGCCATTGTGTCCCCCGCAGGCCCACCGAGCGACGGCACCCGTGACCAGCGGCGCGCGGGGCCCCCTACAGTGGGCTCTCGTGGCCATCGTCCTGCTCCTGCGGCACGGGCACTCCACCGCCAACGCGCAGGGAGTGCTCGCCGGCTGGACCGAAGGAGTGGGCCTCACCGACGCGGGTCGTGAGCAGGCCGCCCGGGTCGCCGAGCGGCTCGCCCCCCTCACCATCGCCCGGGCCGTGTCGAGCCCGCTGCAGCGCTGCCTCGAGACGGCATCCGTGGCGCTGGCCGGTCACGACGTGGGCCGCGACGACCGGCTCGGCGAGTGCCACTACGGCGGCTGGACCGGCCGCTCGCTGGCCGACGCCGCGAAGGAGCCGCTCTGGCGGGTCGTACAGGACGACCCCGGCGCCGCCACCTTCCCACCGGACGACGTGTACGCCGCCGAGTCGCTGGCGCAGATGGCGCAGCGCGTCGTCGGGGGAGTGCGCGCGCTCGACGCCGAGGTGGAGGCCGAGCACGGCAAGGATGCCGTGTGGGTGGCCGTCAGTCACGGCGACCCGATCAAGGCGGTCGTGGCCGAGGCCGTGGGAGCCGGCCTGTCCGGACTGCAGCGGGTGCGGGTCGACCCGGGCTCGCTGACCGCGGTGCACCTCACCGAGAACCGGATGGTGCTGCTCGCGAGCAACACCGTGCAGGGCGACCTGGCCCCGCTGGTGGCGCGCCCGGCGCATGCCCCCAGCGGCGACTCGGAGGTGGGGGGCGGGGCGGGCTGAGCCGGCGGTTCCTTGTTGCGAACGATGTGCAACAACGGCCCTGTTGCGAATAATGTGCAACAAGCACCCTCGACCGGCAAGGAGCAGCCCGTGCACGTGCCCGACGGATTCCTCGACGCCCCGACCTCGGTCGGCACGGCCGTGGTCTCCGCCGGCGTGGTCGCCGCCTGCCTGGTGCGCTCGGCCCGGCATGAGCTGACCGACCGGTCGGCGCCGCTGGCGGGGCTGGTGGCGGTGTTCATCTTCGCAGCGCAGATGGTCACCTTTCCCATCGGGGCAGGGACGTCGGGGCACCTGCTCGGCGGGGTGCTGGCGGCCGTGCTGGTGGGGCCCGCCACCGCCACCCTCTGCCTCACCGTGGTGGTCACGGTGCAGGCGCTCCTCTTCGCCGACGGCGGGGTCAGCGCCCTCGGCACGAACGTCCTGCTGATGGGCGTGGTCGCGGTGTGGGTCGGCTACGGCGCCTTCCGGCTCGCGCTGGCCGTGCTGCCGCGCCGGCTCTCCAGCGTGAGCGTCGCCGCCGGCGTCGGCGCCTTCGTGAGCGTGCCGATGGCCGCGCTGGCGTTCGTGGGTCTCTACGCCGTGGGGGGCGCCGCGCCCATCCCGTTGGCGCAGCTCGCCGCCTTCATGACCGGGTGGCACGTGCTGATCGGCCTCGGGGAGGCGGCCATCACCGTGCTGGCGGTGTCGAGCGTCGTCGCGGCCCGTCCCGACCTCGTCCACGGCGCCCGCGGCCGGCTCCCGGTGCTGGAGCTGCGCACCCCGGAGGCCGTGGCGTGAGCACCCGCCGCCTCGTCGTGATCGGGCTGGTGGTGAGCGCCCTCATCGCCGGCGTGCTGTCGTTCTACGCGTCGGGCCACCCCGACGGCCTGACCTTCGTCGCGGAGTCGCTCGGCTTCGCCGACACCGGGCGCAGCTCCGCGACCTCAGGCTCGCCCTTGGCCGACTACTCGGTGTCCGGAGTCCGCGACGCACGGCTGTCCGGCGGGCTGGCCGGCCTGGTCGGGCTGGCCGTGGTCGGGCTGCTCATGACCGGGCTCGTCCTCCTCCTGCGGCGCCGCGCGCCGCGGAGCGAGGACTGAGGTGGGCTCGGGTCCCTCCGCGCACCTGCACGTCGAGGGCAGCACGACGCTGCACCGGATGCCGGCGCACGCCAAGCTGGTCGGGCTGCTCGCCTTCGTGCTGCTCGTGGTGTCGGTGCCGCCGCAGCAGCATCTGGCGCTCCTGGCCCTGGTCCTCGTGGCCGTGGGCGTGCTGGCGAGCACCCGGGTGCCGGTGCGGTACCTGCTGCCGCGGCTGGCCGTGGAGCTGCCCTTCGTGGTGTTCGCGCTGCTGCTGCCGTTCGTCGCGGTCGGCCCGCAGGTCGCCCTCGGGCCGGTCGCCGTCTCGCAGGCCGGCCTCGACGCAGCCGTTGCACTGCTGCTCAAGGGCACCTGCGGTGTCCTCGTGGCGGTGGCCTTCGCCGTCACGACGCGCCCGCGCGACTTCGTGCGCGCCCTGCAGCACCTGCGGGTGCCCGACACCCTGGTCACCATCACCGGGTTCATGGTGCGCTACGTCGACGTCGTCGGCGACCAGCTGCGCCGGATGCGGGTCGCCCGCACCTCCCGCGGCTTCACCGCCCGCTCCGTGCGGGCCTGGCCCGCGCTGGCCGCGAGCACCGGGGCGCTGTTCATCCGCAGCTACGAGCGCGGCGAGCGGGTGCACCTCGCGATGGTGAGCCGCGGCTGGTCGGGCCGGATGCCGGTCACCGCGCCCCTCGCCGCGTCGCCGGCGCAGTGGGTGCTCGCGCTCGCGCCGGCGGCCGTGGCCGCCGCGGTCACCGTGGGGGTGCGGGTCGGATGAGCGTTCCCGTCCTCGACCTGAGCGGCGTCGCCTACGCCTACCCCGGTGGGCACCAGGCACTCTTCGGCGTCGACCTGCACGTGCACCCGGGGGAGCGGGTGGCCCTGCTCGGGCCCAACGGCGCCGGCAAGACGACGCTGGTGCTGCACCTCAACGGCATCCTGACGCCCGGTGCCGGCAGCGTGACCGTCTCGGGGCTGCCGGTGACCGACGCGAACCTGCTCGAGGTGCGGCGCCGGGTCGGCATCGTCTTCCAGGACCCCGACGACCAGCTCTTCATGCCCACGGTGCGTGACGACGTGGCCTTCGGGCCGGCCAACCTTGGCCTGCGCGGCGACGAGCTGGAGGCCCGGGTGGTCGAGGCGCTCGACCTCGTGGGCGTGGGCGACCTCGCCGACCGCGCGCCGCACCACCTGTCCTTCGGCCAGCGGCGGCGGGTCGCCATCGCCACCGTGCTGGCCATGCGGCCCGAGATCCTGGTGCTCGACGAGCCGTCGTCGAACCTCGACCCGGCGTCGCGGCGCGAGCTGGCCGGCATCCTGCGCTCGCTCGACGTCACGGTGCTCATGGTCACCCACGACCTGCCCTACGCCGTGGAGCTGTGCGAACGGTCGGTCGTGCTGTCGGAGGGCGTCGTCGTCGCCGACGGCCCCACCCGCGCGGTGCTCGGCGACGAGGTCTTCATGGCTCGACACCGCCTGGAGCTGCCCGTCGGGTTCTCGATCTAGGGTGGTGCCCATGCCAGCAACCGTGTTCGACCCGCCCGAGCGATTCGTCGCCGGGACCGTCGGGCCGCCCGGCGGCCGCACGTTCTTCCTCCAGGCGAGCGGCGAGGGGCGGCTCGTGTCGGTCTCGCTCGAGAAGGTCCAGGTCAGCGTGCTCGCCGACCGGGTCAACGAGCTGCTCGACGCGCACGCCGAGGGCACCGCCACCGAGCCGCTCGGTGGCGGTGACACCGAACCCCTCGCCACCCCCATCGAGGACGAGTTCCGCGTCGACACCCTCGCCCTGGCCTGGGACCCCGTGCGCAACGTGCTCGTCATCGAGTGCCACGACGCCGACCCCGAAGAGGCCGAGGAGTCCGACGAGGACACCGTGCAGAGCCTGCGCGTCGTGCTCAGCCCCGCGGCGGCGCGGGCCTTCGCCCGACGGTGCGGTGCGGTCGTGTCCGCCGGCCGCCCCTCCTGCCCGTTCTGCGGCCAGCCGCTGGACCCCACCGGCCACATCTGCCCTCGTGCCAACGGATACCGGCGCTGACGTCGTCGACCTCCTGGCGAGCGGGGTCCTCACCCCGGTCGGCCGGATCGTCGACTCCTCCAACGGCGCGCTGCTCTGCTCGGTCCAGGCCCCCGGTGAAGATGCCGGTGCCGAGCCCGTGCTCGTCATCCACAAGCCGGAGGCCAGCGAGCGTCCGCTCTGGGACTACCCCGACGGCACCCTGGTCGCCCGTGAGCGGGCGGCCTACCTGGTCAGCGCTGCCGGAGGCTTCGAGGTCGTGCCTCCCACTGTGCTGCGCAACGGCCCCCTCGGCCCGGGCTCGGTGCAGCTGTGGGTGGGGCCGGTCGACGGCGGGGCCGAGCCGCTGGTCGACGTGACCCCGGCCAGCCGGGTGCCCGACGGGTGGGTGGTCGTGCTCGAGGGTGAGTCACCCGGTGGGCGGCCCGTGGTCGTGTCGCACAGCCCCGAGCCGGCGCTGCGCACCGTGGCGGTGTTCGACGCCGTGCTCAACAACTCCGACCGCAAGGGCGGCCACCTGCTGCGCGACGGCGAACTCGTGCGTGGCTGCGACCACGGCGTCAGCCTGTCCGTCGAGCCCAAGCTGCGCACGGTGCTGTGGGGCTGGGCCGGCGAGCCCGTTCCGGACGCCGACCTGGGCCGGCTCGAGACGCTGCACGACGCGCTTCGACAGGGCTTGGCCGACGAGCTGACGACGCTGCTGACCCGCGCCGAGGTTCGGGCGCTGCAGCAGCGCACGGAGTCGCTGCTGCGCACCCGGCGGCACCCGGCGCCGCGGCCTGGCTGGCCCGCGATCCCGTGGCCGG
Organism: uncultured Actinomycetota bacterium; assembly: GCA_963800505.1. Taxonomy (GTDB): domain Bacteria; phylum Actinomycetota; class Actinomycetes; order Actinomycetales; family Dermatophilaceae; genus Fodinibacter. The sequence continues at coordinate 167,413 of CAWDBL010000008.1, read as the reverse complement.
CGCTGTAGTCGTCGCCCCGTAGTCTTGCCCGGTGAAATCGTGGCCCGCCCCCTTCGTCCCCGCCGTGCCCGGCCACGGTGACCCGCTCTCACTGTTCGACACGCAGAGCAGGTCCGTGCAACCGGTCGACGCAGGCCCGGTGGCCCGGCTCTACGTCTGCGGCATCACGCCCTACGACGCCACCCACCTCGGGCACGCCGCCACCTACGTCACCTTCGACCTCGTCGGCCGGGCCCTGCGCGACGCCGGCCACCAGGTCGAGTACGTGCAGAACGTCACCGACATCGACGACCCGCTGCTCGAGCGGGCCGCGCGTGACGGCCGTGACTGGCGCGAGCTGGCCACCGCCGAGATCGACCTCTTCCGCGAGGACATGACGGCCCTGGCGGTCATCCCACCGATGGCCTACGTCGGCGTCGTCGAGTCGATGGCCGAGATCATCCGTGAGGTGCGCGCCCTGCTGGCTGACGGCACGGCATACCGGGTCGCCCTGCCCGCGCACGAGGGCCCGGGCGACGACGTGTACCTCGACCTCGCCCAGGCGCCCACCTTCGGGTCCGTCTCCGGGTGGACCCCGGAGCAGATGGATGCCGTCTTCGCCGAGCGCGGTGGCGACCCCGATCGGGCCGGTAAACGCGGCCGGTTCGACCCCCTGCTGTGGCGCGCCGCGCGTGAGGGTGAGCCCTCGTGGGACGACGACGTGCTCGGCGCCGGCCGGCCGGGCTGGCACATCGAGTGCACCGCGATCTCCTTGAAGCACCTCGGCCATCCCTTCGACGTCAAGGGTGGGGGCACCGACCTGGTGTTCCCCCACCACGAGATGAGCGCCGTGCAGGCCACCGCCCTGACCGGTGGCGACGTCTTCGCCCGGCTCTACGTGCACCAGGCGATGGTCGGCTTCGAGGGCGCCAAGATGAGCAAGTCGCGCGGCAACCTGGTGCTGGTGTCGAAGCTGCGTGCCGATGGCGTCGACCCGATGGCCATCCGGCTGGTGCTGCTCGACCAGCACTACCGCACCGACTGGGAGTACACCCCCGACCTGCTCGAAGCTGCCGAGGCCAGGCTCGCCCGGTGGCGCGAGGCGCTGTCGGTCAACCAGGGCGCCGAGGCGACCGCGACCATCGCGTCGGTGCGCTCGGCCATCGCCGCGGACCTCGACACCCGAGGCGCGTTGGCCGCCGTCGACGCGTGGGCCGAGCGCACCCTGGCCGGCCAGTGGGATGACGCCGCAGCGCCCGGGCTGGTGGCGCGCACCGTGGATGCCGTGCTCGGTGTGCGCCTCTGACCCGACCCCGGTCTGTTGGGCGGGCCTGCCTCGCTGAGAACGTGCTGAGTGAGGCTGCGCGAGGGTTGCTGATTCCGTGACGCGGGCACCGGCTGACACGCTACGTTTGCCTTGCTTGAACAAGAACTCCCGTACCCCCCTGCAGCGGAAGCTCCGATCAAGCACACGGAGTTCCACGGAAGCCCGGCGAGACACCGGCTTTCGTGGACTTCGTGCTTTTCGGCCCATTTTCTCCTGGAGGCTGCCGCACCTCAACATGGTTGACGGTCCTTCTGGGAGAACCGAACTCGCTCGGGCACGTACTAGCGCAGGTGCACAGGACTGTCCTGTGCGCCGCGCATCGCGCGGTGTTCATCGGTTGTCGTCGGTCGTTGTTCCAATGCGGATAACGGTGGGAAAGCCCCTGTCCGCCAACGCAGTCCGGGAGGCCGCTGCTAGCACGGCACCCCGCAGACTCCATGGCGCACCGCCCAGGCGAGGGCCTCGCCGCTGAGAGATCACTGAGCCGGGCCCCTCCCAGGACGTGCGACCGGGGTCACACCCGAATCCGAAGGGTGGGGATGCGGCGCTACCCTGAAGTGCTTGATCCGGAACTCCCGTCCCCCCCTGCAGCGGAGGTTCTGAACTGGCACGAAGGGCCCGCGAACCCAGCACTGGGTTCGCGGGCCCTTGCCTGTGCCGGGGGTCAACCCTCGTCGGTGCTGCGCCGGCGCAGGTAGCGCTCGAACTCCTTGGCGATGGCGTCGCCGCTCGCCTCCGGCAGGTCGGCGGTGTCCTGGGCCTCCTCGAGGCTCTCGACGTACTCGGCGACCTCGGTGTCGGAGGCGGCCAGCTCGTTGATGCCGCGCTCCCACGCGTGCGAGTCCTCGTCGAGCTCCCCGTGCTCGATCGGGCCGTCGAGGAGGTCCTCGAGCCGGCTGACGAGGGCGAGGGTGGCCTTGGGCGACGGGCTGTGACCCGCGTAGTGCGGGACCGCAGCCCAGCAGGAGACCGACGGGACGCCCACCTGGGTCGCGGCATCCGCGAGAACCCCGACGATGCCGGTGGGTCCCTCGTAGCTGCTCATCTCGAGGTCGTGACGGTGTCGGGTGTCCTCGCTGTCGGAGGTGGCGGACACCGGGATGGGGCGGGAGTGCGCGACGTCGGCCATCAGCGCGCCGAGGGTCACGACCATCGAGACGTCGGCGGCCTGGGCCAGCTCCATCAGCTCGATCGCGAAGGCCCGCCACCGGAAGGACGGCTCGACGCCCTGCACCAGCACCACGTCGCGCCCGAGGGAGGTGTTGGTGGCCACGAGGATGCGGGTGGTGCGCCAGCTGATGCGGCGCCGGCCGTTCTCGAGCAGCACCCGGGGCCGGTTCACCTGGAAGTCGTAGTAGTCCTCGGGGTCGAGCGCTGCCACGACCTCGGCGTCCCAGATCTCGGCAAGGTGCTCGATGACCGCGCTCGCGGCCTCGCCGGCGTCGTTCCAGCCCTCGAAGGCGGCGATCATGACCGCGTCCTTCAGCTCGGGCAGGTCTTCGAGCTCGATCACTCGCACCCTCCTGTCGTCAGGTCTCCACCCTACGGCTCACTAGGCTTGCGGCCCATGAGCCTTCCCGCAGCCGTGCTCTGGGACATGGACGGCACCCTGGTCGACACCGAGCCCTACTGGATCGCCGCCGAGCACGCGATCGTCGCCGAGCACGGCGGCACCTGGAGCGACGAGTTCGCCCACCAGCTCGTGGGCAACGACCTGATGGTGTCGGCCGCCTTCATCCGTGAGCACTCGCCGATCACCTGGTCACCGGAGCGGATCGTCGACGAGCTGCTCGAGCGGGTGGTCGCGCAGGTACGCGAGCACGTGCCGTGGCGGCCCGGTGCGCGCGAGCTGCTGGAGGCGCTGCGGCAGCAGGGGGTGCCCAGTGCGCTCGTGACGATGTCGTGGCGCTCGCTGGCCGACGCCGTGGTCGCCGCCCTGCCCGTCGGGGCCTTCGCCGCGGTGGTGACTGGCGACGAGGTCTCCCACGGCAAGCCGCACCCCGAGCCGTACCGGGCTGCGGCCCGCCTGCTCGGCGTGTCGCCGCAGGACTGCGTCGCCATCGAGGACTCGCCCACGGGGGTGCGCTCCGCTGTGGCGGCAGGCGTGCCGACCCTGGCGGTGCCGCACGTCGTGGCGGTGCCCGAGACGCCAGGGGCGGTGCACGTCGACGGCCTGGCCGGCATCACCCCCCGCCGGCTCGCCGAGCTGGCCGCCTCGGTCTCACTCCTCGGCGGGGTCGACGGCGCCTGAGCGGGCCGGGTCGAGCGCGATCACGCCGGCACCCTCGGGCAGCGGGGGAGGGGTGCCGCCCCACGCCGGGCAGAGGTCGCGGAAGTCGCACCAGTCGCACAGCCGTGAGGTGCGCGGGCGCCAGTCGCCGGTCTGTGCGGCGCGCACCACGGCATCCCAGATCGCCTTGACGTTGCGCTCGATGGCGAGCAGGTCGCGCTCGTCGGGCGCGTAGCGCACGACCTCACCGTTGCCGAGGTAGACCAGCTGCAGCTGGCGCGGGATCTCGCCGTGGGTGCGCCACAGCACCAGGGCGTAGAACTTCATCTGGAACAGCGCCTTGGCCTCGAACAGCTCGCTGGGGGAGCGGCCGGTCTTGTAGTCGACCACCCGCATCGCGCCGTCGGGGGCGACGTCGAGCCGGTCGACGTAGCCGCGCAGGGTGAGGCCCTCGACCTCGGTCTCGACGTAGAGCTCGCGGGCGGCCGGCTCGAGCCGGGTGGGGTCCTCGAGCTCGAACCACTGCTCGACGAGGGCCTGCGCCGCGGCGAACCAGCTCTCGGTGGTGAGCAGCTCGTCGTCGTCGATCATCACCTGCAGCTCGGGCCGCTCCTCGACCAGCGCCGACCAGCGCGGCTCGAGGAGCGCGACCGCCGCCTCCGGCGTGCGCTGGTCGGCCGGGAGGTCGAAGAGGTGCTCGAGCACGGCGTGCACGAGGGTGCCGCGCGCGGCGGCGGGGGACGGTGGGCCCTCGAGCTTGTCGATCGTGCGGAACCGGAACAGCAGCGGGCACTGCTTGAAGTCCGCGGCGCGGCTCGGGGACAGGGCGGGGGTCATGCGGCAAAGGTATGCCGGGTCACCGACATCCCCTCGCCGCCACCCCCGCAGCCCGCCGACGGATGCCGAACGTGGGTGAAGACCGTCGTCGTGGCGAGGATCTTCACCCACGTTCGCCGAGGACTTCCGGAACGTGGGTGATGTACGTCGGTAGGGCGAGGCTTTTCACCCACGTTCGCAAGGGGAGACGGGGTCAGTCCTCGGGCTGGTACCCCAGGCTCGGGCCCAGCCAGCGCTCCGCCGTGCGCAGGTCCCAGCCCTTGCGCTCGGCATACGACTCGACCTGGTCGCGGCCGAGCCGGCCGACGACGAAGTACTGGCTGTCGGGGTGCGCGAAGTACCACCCCGAGACCGAGGCGCCGGGCCACATCGCCATCGACTCGGTGAGCCGGATGCCGGTGCGCTCCTCGCCGCCGAGGAGCGCCATCAGCGTCTCCTTCTCGGTGTGCTCGGGGCAGGCCGGGTAGCCGGGGGCGGGCCGGATGCCGTGGTACTTCTCGCGGATCAGCTGGTCCATGTCGAGGTGCTCGTCAGGGGCGTAGCCCCACAGCTCGCGGCGCACCTTCTCGTGCAGGCGCTCGGCGAACGCCTCGGCGAGCCGGTCGGCCAGGGCCTCGAGCATGATCGCCGAGTAGTCGTCGTGGTCGGCCTTGAACGCCTCGAGGTGCTCTTCGATGCCGAGCCCGGCCGTGACCGAGAACGCCCCGACGTGGTCGGCGACGCCGGTCTCCTTGGGGGCCACGAAGTCGGACAGGCACTTGTTGGTGACCCCGTCGCGGTGCTGCCCCTGCTGGCGCAGCCCGTGCAGGGTGGTGAGCACCGTGGTGCGGGCCTCGTCGGCGTAGACCTCGATGTCGTCGCCGACCCCGTTGGCCGGGAAGATGCCGACCACGCCGCGGGCGGTGACCCAGTGCTCGCGCTCGATCCGGTCGAGCATGGCGTTGGCGTCGGCGAACAGCGAGCGGGCCTGCTCGGCGGTCGCCGCGTTGTTGAGCACGTCGGGGTAGCGGCCCTTGATCTCCCAGGCGAGGAAGAACGGCGTCCAGTCGATGTAGCGGCGCAGCTCGGCCACGGGGAAGTCGTCCCAGACCCGGGTGAACTGGGTCGCGGCCCGGTGCCAGTGCGCGTCGGGCGGCCCCGACCACCGGTCGCGGCTCTGCTGCTCGAGCAGCTGCGGCCGCTTGGGACGGTAGGACGCCCAGTCGAGCACCGGCCGGTTGGCGACGGCATCCGCGTAGCTCGCGAGCGGCCGCTCGCCGGTCTTGGCGGCGTGCCGCACCCGGATGGCGTCGTAGTCCTGGGCGACTCCGTCGAGGAAGGCGCCGCGCTGCCCGTCGGAGAGCAGCTGGCTGACCACCGGCACCGACCGGGAGGCGTCCTTCACCCACACGACCGGCCCGTGGTACTGCCCGTCGACCTTCACCGCGGTGTGCGCCCGGGAGGTCGTGGCACCACCGAGCAGCAGCGGGATGTCGAAGCCCTGGCGCTCCATCTCACCGGCCACCCGCACCATCTCGTCGAGGCTGGGCGTGATCAGGCCGGACAGCCCGATGATGTCGGCGCCGACCTCCTTGGCCGTGTCGAGGATCTTCTGGGTGGGCACCATCACCCCGAGGTCGACGACGTCGTAGTTGTTGCACTGCAGCACCACACCGACGATGTTCTTGCCGATGTCGTGCACGTCGCCCTTGACCGTGGCGGTGACGACCAGACCCTTGCTGCGCTTCTTGGCGGCCTCGTCCTTCTCGGCCTCGATGAACGGGATCAGGTGCGCCACAGCCTTCTTCATCACCCGAGCCGACTTGACCACCTGCGGCAGGAACATCTTGCCGTCGCCGAACAGGTCGCCGACGACGTTCATGCCGTCCATCAGCGGACCCTCGATCACCTCGAGCGGTCGACCCCCGGCATCCGCGATCTCGAGCCGCAGCTCCTCGGTGTCCTCGACCACGAAGGCGTCGATGCCCTTGACCAGCGCGTGCGTGATGCGCTCGCCCACGGGCAGCGAGCGCCACTCCTCGGCCGCCACGTCGGCCACCTCACCGGTGCCGCGGTACTCCTCGGCGATGGTGAGCAGCCGCTCGGCGGCGTCGGTCCTGCGGTTGAGCACGACGTCCTCGATGGCGTCGCGGAGCTTGACGTCGACGGTGTCGTACACCTGCAGCGCACCGGCGTTGACGATTCCCATGTCCATGCCCGCCTTGATGGCGTGGTAGAGGAACACGGCGTGGATCGCCTCGCGCACGGTGTTGTTGCCGCGGAAGCTGAACGACACGTTCGACACGCCGCCGGAGACCAGCGCGTGCGGCAGGTTGCCCTTGATCCAGCGGGTCGCCTCGATGAAGTCGCTGCCGTAGGCCGCGTGCTCCTCGATGCCGGTGGCCACCGCGAAGACGTTCGGGTCGATGATGACGTCCTCGGCGGGGAAGCCGACCGAGTCGACCAGCAGCGAGTAGGCCCGCCCGCAGATCTCGCGGCGCCGCTCGAGGTTGTCGGCCTGGCCCTCCTCGTCGAACGCCATGACCACCACGGCCGCGCCGTACTTGCGCGCCAGCCGGGCGTGGTCGAGGAAGGCGGCCTCCCCCTCCTTCATCGAGATGGAGTTGATGATCGGCTTGCCCTGGGTGACCTTGAGGCCGGCCTCGATCACCTCCCACTTGCTCGAGTCGATCATCAGCGGCACCCGGCAGATGTCCGGCTCCGAGGCGATCAGCTTGAGGAAGCGGTCCATCGCCGCGACGCCGTCGATCATCCCCTCGTCCATGTTGACGTCGATGACCTGCGCCCCGGCCTCCACCTGCTGGCGGGCGACGCTGAGCGCCGTGCCGTAGTCGTCCTCCTTGATGAGGCGCCGGAAGCGGGCAGACCCCGTGATGTTGGTGCGCTCGCCGACGTTGACGAACAGGCTGTCCTCGTCGACGACGCAGGGCTCGAGCCCGGACAGCCGCAGGGCCGGTGGCACGACCGTCGGGGTGCGCGGCGTGCCGTGCGTGGACGCCTCGGCGATGGCGGCGATGTGCGGCGGGGTGGTGCCGCAGCAGCCGCCGACGATGTTGACCAGCCCGGCGGTGGCGAACTCGCCGATGACCCGGGCCATCGCCTCGGGCGTCTCGTCGTACTCGCCGAAGGCGTTGGGCAGGCCGGCGTTGGGGTGGGCCGAGACGAAGCAGTCGGCGATGCGCGACAGCTCGGCGACGTAGGGCCGCAGCTCACCGGCGCCCAGCGCGCAGTTCAGCCCGATGGCCAGTGGCCGGGCATGCCGCACCGAGTACCAGAACGCCTCGGTGACCTGCCCCGACAGGGTGCGGCCCGACGCGTCGGTGATCGTTCCCGAGATCATCACCGGCCACCGCCGGTCGTGCTCCTCGAACAGCGTCTCGAGGGCGTAGATCGCCGCCTTGGCGTTGAGCGTGTCGAAGATGGTCTCGACGAGCAGCACGTCGGCGCCGCCGTCGACCAGCCCGCGGGCCTGCTCGAGGTAGGCCCCGACCAGCTCGTCGTAGGTGACGTTGCGGGCCCCGGGGTCGTTGACGTCGGGCGAGATGGATGCCGTGCGGTTGGTCGGGCCGAGCGTGCCCAGCACCCAACGCGGCCGGTCAGGGGTGCGCGCGGTCATGGCGTCGGCCTCGGCCCGCGCCAAGGAGGCCGCGGCGACGTTCATCTCGTAGGCGAGTTCCTGCATCCCGTAGTCGGCCAGCGAGATGCGCTGGGCGTTGAAGGTGTTGGTCTCGAGCAGGTCGGCGCCCGCCTCGAGGTACGTGCGGTGCACTTCGCGGATGAGGTCGGGCCGGCTCAGCGAGAGCAGGTCGTTGTTCCCCTGCTGGTCGCTGCCGTGGTCGGCGAACCGCTCGCCGCGGTAGTCGGCCTCGGACAGGCCGTAGGCCTGGATCATCGTCCCCATGGCGCCGTCGAGCACGAGGACTCGCTGGTGCAGTGCGGCGGTGAGGTCGGCGGTGGCGTCGGGGCGGTGCTGCTGGGTCACGTGGGGTTCACTTCGGGGTCGGCAGCAGGTCGAAGGATCAGTATGCCGGGTTCCTCACGTAGGGTCCGTCCCATGTCAGACGAGCTCCCCCCCGCCGGGGCGCTGCGGCTCGCCCGGGTGGCGGGCGTGCCGGTCTACCTCGACCGGACCTGGCTGATCCTCGGCGCGTTCGTCGCCTGGACCGGGTGGCAGAACGCCCGCGACCTGGGCACGGGCGGCGCGATCGCCTCCGCGGTCTTCATGGTGGTCGGCATCCTGGTTGCCGTGCTGGGGCACGAGGTGGCACACGCCGTCGCCGCCCGGGTGCTCGGGTTCCGCGTTCACCGCATCGTGGCGACGCTCTGGGGTGGGCACACGGCCTACGACTCCACGGGGTCGACCCCGGGCCGCACCGCGGTCATCGCCGGTGCAGGCCCGCTCGCCAACCTCGCGCTGGCCGGCATCGGCAGCGCCATGGTCGGCATCCTGCCGTGGCCGGCCTCCCGGTTCGCCTGGCTGTTCATGTTCCTCAACCTGCTGCTCGCGGGGTTCAACCTGCTGCCGGGGCTCCCGCTCGACGGTGGCCAGCTCGTGCAGTCGCTCGTCTGGGGGGTCACCGGGCGCCGCGACCTCGGGCTCGTGGTCGCCGGCTGGTGCGGTCGGCTGCTCGCCGCGGGAGTGGCGCTCTGGTACGTCGTCCGGCCGCTGGCCCAGGGCGACTCCGACCTGTTCGGCATCGGGCTCGGGCTGGTGATGGCGTGGATCCTGTGGTCGGGGGCCACCGCGGCGCTGCGGCGCGCCCCGCTCGAGCGGCTGCTGCGGCAGGTGCGCCCCGAGCACGTCCTCGACCCGGTGGTGGTCGTTCCGGCCGGCACCCCCCTCGGCGAGCTGGCCGGCATCCGCCAGAGAGTGGTGGCGCTCGACGAGCGCGGCCGGCCCACCCTGCTGCTGCCCGCGCCGTCGCCCACGGCGCCCGACATCGCCACCCTGCCACCGACCACGCCGCTGTCCTCCGTGGTCGTCCGGCTGCCCGACGAGTGCGTCGTCGAGCTCGCACCCGGCGACGACGCGGAGCCGGTGCTGCGGGCCATGGCCAGCACCGGTTCATCCGTCGTGGTGGTCATCTCGGCCGGCACCGTGCGCGGCCTGGTCACCTCCGAGCGGCTCAACGCCGTGGCCGAGAGCGTGCTCGGCCGCAACTAGACTGCGGGCCCATGACACCCCCCACGGGCGCCGAGCTGCGGCGCGGCCCCTTCTGCGCGGGCGAGCGCATCCAGCTCACCGACCCCAAGGGCCGGATGCACACGATCGCGCTGAGCCCCGGGAAGCAGTTCCACACCCACCGCGGGCACCTCGAGCACGACACCCTCATCGGGATGCCGGACGGCTCGACCGTGACCAACACCGCCGGGGTCGAGTACCTCGCGCTGCGCCCGCTGCTGTCCGACTACGTGATGTCGATGCCGCGGGGCGCCGCCGTCGTCTACCCCAAGGACGCCGGCCAGATCGTGATGATGGCCGACATGTTCCCCGGGGCCGTGGTCGTCGAGGCCGGGGTGGGCTCCGGGGCGCTGTCGATGTCGCTGCTGCGGGCGGTGGGGGAGACCGGACGGGTGCACTCCTTCGAGCGGCGCGAGGACTTCGCCGAGATCGCGAAGGCCAACGCCCGCGACTACTTCGGCACCGACCACCCCGCGTGGACGGTCACCGTCGGCGACCTCGTCGAGGTGCTGCCCGGCACCGTCGACAACGGCACCGTCGACCGGGTGGTGCTCGACATGCTCGCGCCCTGGGAGTGCCTCGAGGTCGTCGCCGACGCGCTCGCGCCCGGCGGGGTGCTGATCTGCTACGTCGCCACCGCCACCCAGCTGTCGAAGGTCGCCGAGGCGATGCGCGACAGCGACCACTTCACCGAGCCGCAGGCCTGGGAGTCCTTGGTGCGCGGCTGGCACCTCGAGGGGCTGGCGGTGCGCCCCCAGCACCGGATGCACGGCCACACCGGCTTCCTGATCACCACCCGGCGCCTCGCGCCGGGCGTCACGCCCCCGCTGCGCAAGCGCCGCCCCGGCCGCGGCTACGTCACCGGCGAGGATGCCGTGGAGCAGGACTGGACCCCCGAGGCCATCGGCGAGCGGGTGCCGTCGGCCAAACGGGTTCGACGGACCGTACGTTCGGTGACCGATACCTCCGCTCAGACCTGACCTTCGCGGGTTATCGTCGAGCATGAGCACCGACGAGCCCAGGGCCGAGCAGCCCGGCACCCGCGAGCGCCTCGAGGCCGAGCGGGAGTCGCTCGAGGCCGAGATCACCGCGCTGCGGGCCCGCGGCTCGGCCACGCCGGCCCAGCTGCGCGCCCTCGAGCGCGACCTCACCGGCCTGCGCTCCCAGCTGTCCACCGTCTCCGCGCAGAACGAGCGCCTGGTGCGCACCCTGCGCGACGCCCGCGAGCAGATCGTCACGCTGAAGTCCGAGGTCGACCGGCTGGCCCAGCCGCCCGCCGCCTACGGCATCGTGATCGAGGCCTTCGATGACGGCACCGCCGACATCCTCACCAGCGGGCGCAAGATGCACGTCGCCGTCAGCCCGTCGCTCGAGGAGGGCCAGCTCGTGCCCGGCCGCGAGGTCATGCTCAACGAGGCGATGAACATCGTCGCGGCGCACGGCTACGAGACCACCGGCGAGGTCGTGCTCTGCAAAGAGATCCTCGACGACGGCCGGGTGCTCGTCGTCGCGCAGGCCGACGAGGAGCGGGTCTGCCGGGTCGCGGCATCCCTCGAGGGCCAGACCATCCGGGCCGGCGACGCGCTGCTGCTCGAGTCGCGCTCCGGTTTCGTCTTCGAGCGCATCCCCAAGGCCGAGGTCGCCGACCTCGTGCTCGAGGAGGTGCCCGACATCGACTACACCGACATCGGCGGGCTCACCGGCCAGATCGAGGCCATCCGCGACGCCGTCGAGCTGCCCTACCTGCACCCCGACCTCTACATCGAGCACCAGCTCAAGCCCCCGAAGGGCGTGCTGCTCTACGGCCCGCCCGGCTGTGGCAAGACGATGATCGCCAAGGCGGTCGCGGCATCCCTGGCCCGCAAGGTGGCCGAGAAGGAGGGCCGCGAGCCGGGCAAGTCCTACTTCCTCAACATCAAGGGCCCCGAGCTGCTCAACAAGTACGTCGGCGAGACCGAGCGGCACATCCGGCTGATCTTCCAGCGGGCGCGCGAGAAGTCCAACGAGGGCTACCCGGTCGTCGTGTTCTTCGACGAGATGGAGTCGCTGTTCCGCACCCGCGGCTCGGGCGTCTCCTCCGACGTCGAGACCACGATCGTGCCGCAGCTGCTCGCCGAGATCGACGGCGTCGAGGGGCTCGAGAACGTCATCGTCATCGGCGCCTCCAACCGCGAGGACATGATCGACCCCGCGATCCTGCGGCCCGGTCGGCTCGACGTGAAGATCAAGATCGAGCGGCCCGACGCCGAGGCCGCCCGCGACATCTTCGGCAAGTACCTCATCTCGGGGCTGCCGCTGCACCCCGACGACCTCGAGCACAACGGTGGCTCCGAGCAGGCCACCCTGCAGGCGATGATCGACGCCGTCGTGCTGCGGATGTACACCGAGGAGGAGGAGAACCGCTTCCTCGAGGTCACCTACGCCGGTGGTGACAAGGAGATCCTCTACTTCAAGGACTTCAACTCGGGCGCGATGATCCAGAACATCGTCGACCGCTCCAAGAAGATGGCGATCAAGGACTTCCTCGACACCGGCCAGCGCGGGCTGCGCGTCGAGCACCTGCTGCAGTCGTGCACCGACGAGTTCCGCGAGAACGAGGACCTGCCCAACACCACCAACCCCGACGACTGGGCGCGCATCTCGGGCAAGAAGGGGGAGCGGATCGTCTACATCCGCACCCTCATCAAGACCAAGGAGGGCACCGAGCCCGGCAAGTCGATCAACACGGTCGCCAACACCGGCCAGTACCTCTGACCGCACGGCTGCACTCCCTGGAGCTGCTCCCGGATGCCGAGGGGAGGCGGCCCGGCGGGTGCCTCGAGAGCGCGTGCAGGAGGCGCTCGACGTGCTCGGCTGGGACGACGAGGTGCTGACACTGACCGAGCTGCGGCGCTGGGACCCGGTGCCGGGGTCGTCGTCCCCGTAGTGTGCGGAGCATGAAGCTCGGGCTGCAGGTCAACCGTTTCTCCTGGCCGGGAGCGCCGGCCTCCACCGGTGCCACCTGGCGGGCGGTGGCCCGCGACGCCGACCAGTGCGGGCTGGCGTCGCTGTGGGTGATGGACCACTTCTTCCAGATCTCGGTGGTCGGGCCGCCCGAGCTCGACATGCTCGAGGGCTACACGACCCTGGCCCACGCCGCGGCGGTGACCGAGCAGATCGAGCTGGGCACCCTGGTGACCGGGGTCACCTACCGGCACCCCGGCATCCTGCTGAAGACCGTCACCACGCTCGACGTGCTCTCCGGCGGCCGGGCCTGGCTGGGGATCGGCGCGGCGTGGAACGAGGAGGAGCACCGCGGACTCGGCGTGCCTTACCCGTCGACCCGCGAGCGGTTCCGCCTGCTCGAGGACACCCTGAAGCTGGCGCACCGGATGTTCGCCGACGACGACAGCCCGTTCGTGGGGGAGTCGATCAGCCTGGAGCGCCCGATGAACCACCCGCAGCCGGTGCGCCGCGTGCCGATCATGGTCGGCGGTGGTGGTGAGCAGCGCACCCTGAAGCTGGTGGCGCAGTACGCCGACGCGTGCAACCTGTTCGACCTGGGGCTGGGGCCCGAAGGCATCCCGCACAAGCTCGACGTCATCCGCCGGCACTGCGACGACGTCGGGCGCGACTACGACGAGATCTCGAAGACCTGCCTGGCCCGGCTCACCATGGACACCGGCGCCGCGCTGCCCGACGGGGTCATCCCGCACTCGGTCGGCCAGGCGGTGGAGCGCCTGTCGTTGCTGCGCGAGGCCGGCATCGACCACGTCATCTTCTCGATGGCCAACACCACCGACCCAGCCGCCTACCCCCTGGTCGGCGAGGTCGTGCGCCAGGTCAGCTGACCAGCCGGGCCACGAGGCGCCAGCCGAGGAGCAGCACCGACAGCACCGTCGTGGCCACGATGACGAAGGACACGGCGGTGCCGTCTCCGAGCACCCGGCGCAGCAGCATCCCGACGACGACGGTGCACACGAGCACGACCGCACCGAAGGCGAGCGAGCGTGGCCCGCTGTCGAGGGTCAGGCTGGCGAGGAGCCAGCCGGCGGCGGTGCCCACCAGGAACGGCGCCGCGGTGCGCGCGATGCCGGTGACGTCGAGTCCCTCGGCGTGCGACCGCCGCCCGACGGCGGCGAAGAGCACCACGAGCGCGACGTCGAGCACCGCCGGGAGCGCACGGGTCACGAGCGCACCCGGTCGAAGAGCGACCGCTGGCGCGGCGGGGCGTGGGTCGGGTCGACGCCGTCGAACAGGCTCGACACCGACTCACCCTCGTGGATGCGCTTGATCGCCTCGGCGAACAGGGCTGCGACAGAACGGATCTTGAGCTCGGGCCAGTTCATCGGCGGCGGCACCGTGTCGGTGGTGACGACCTCGCTGATCATCGGGTGCCCTCGCAGCCGCTCGACGGCCCGGCCGGCGAACAACCCGTGGGTGCACGCGACGGCCACCTCGGTGACACCGCGGTCGGCGAGCCGGTCGAGCAGCTCGACGATCGAGCCGCCGGTGGCGATCTCGTCGTCGAGCACGATGGCCCGCTTGCCCTCGACGTCGCCGACGATCGAGTCGATGACGACGCGGTCGTCGCCGAGCCGGCGCTTCGACCCCGCGGCGACCGGCAGGCCGAGCAGCCGGGAGAACTGGGTGGCGTCCTTGGCATTGCCGAGGTCGGGGGAGACGACGACGCAGTTTTCGAGGTCCTGCTCGCGGAAGTGGTCGGCGAGCACCCCCAGCGCGGTGAGGTGGTCGACCGGCACCGAGAAGAAGCCGTGCACCTGGGGGGCGTGCAGGTTCATGGTCAGCACCCGATCGGCGCCGGCGGTCGAGATCAGGTCGGCGACCAGGCGCCCTCCGAGCGAGATGCGCGACGCGTCCTTCTTGTCGCTGCGCGCATAGGCGTAGTGGGGGATGACCGCCGTGATCATCGCGGCCGAGGCTCCCCGGGCGGCGTCGATCATCAGGAGCAGCTCCATGAGCGAGTCCTGCGTCGGCGGCACCAGCGGCTGCACGAGGTAGACGTCGCGCTGGCGGCAGTTGGCGAGCAGCTGGGCCTGCAGGCAGTCGTTGCTGAACCGGCTGATCAGCGTCTCGGAGAGGGTCACCCCCAGCTCGTCGCAGATGTGGTGGGCGAGGGCGGTGTGGGCCGAGCCGGAGAACACGACGACCTCGCGCATGACCGCAGCCTATCCGCGCTGGTCGGGGCGCAGCGCGGCGGTCAGCTCACTGGCCAGCTCCCACCGCTGCTGGCGCCCCACGGCCGGTGCTGCGCCCGGCATGAAGGCGAACCCGTGCGGCACCTTGAGGTAGTTGGTGAAGCGCACCGGCACCCCCGCACTCTTCAGCGCCTCGGCGTAGCGGATGCCGTCGTCGCGGATCGGGTCGAGGTCGGCGGTCTGGACCAGCGCCGGCGGCAGCCCGTCGAGCCGGCCGAACAGCGGCGAGATGAGGGGGTCGCGCAGGTCGTGCCCCGCCGGCACGTAGTGGTCGCGGAAGGCGTCCATCGAGCGCTTGGTGAGGACGGCGGCGTTCGCGTGCTCCCGCACCGAGGCGGACGACTGGGTCATGTCGGTGGCCGGGTAGACGAGGGCCTGGTGCCGCAACCGGGTGTCGCCGTGGTCGCGGAGCACCTGAGCGACCACGGCCGCGAGGTTGGCCCCCGCCGAGTCGCCGGCGACCGCCATCCGCGAGGTGTCGGCGCGCAGCACGTCGCCGTTGACCCCGACCCAGGTCGTGGCGTCGACGCAGTCCTCGACGGCGACCGGTGCCCGGTGCTCGGGCGCCAGCCGGTAGTCGACCGACACCACGACACAACCGACGGCAGCGGCGATGAAGGTGCACGTCGGGTCGTAGTCGAGCACGTTGCCGAGCACCCAGCCGCCGCCGTGGAACCACATGACCACCGGCACGTCGGTCTGCGCGTCGCGCAGCGCCCTCGGCCGGTAGATCCGCAGCGGGATCTCGTGCTCGTCGCGGGCCGGGGCGGTGCCGTAGGTGATGCCCACCGACGGGTCGACGCCCCCCGTGATGCGGTCGACCACCGGGTTGCGGGGGAGGGCCCTGCCCCGGGCCCGCTGGATGCCGTCGAAGTCGAGCCGCTCGACCGGTGGTCCGAGCGTGTCGCCGACCAGTGAGACGAGGGCGGTGAAGGGGGCCATCCCGCGGTAGCTGCGCACGCGGTCAGTATGGTCGAGACATGACCGTGCGCCGCGTGATGGGGATCGAGACCGAGTACGGCATCGTCGTGCCCGGCAACCCGGCGGCGAACCCGATGGTGGCCTCCGGCGACGTCGTCACGGCCTACGCGGCCTCGCGCGGCATCCGCCCGGCGCGGGCCAGCTGGGACTACGCCGACGAGGCGCCGCTGCGCGACGCGCGCGGGTTCGACATGGGCCGCGGCACCGCCCACCCGAGCCAGCTCACCGACGTCGAGGACCCCACCTTGGCCAACGTCGTGCTGACCAACGGCGCCCGGCTCTACGTCGACCACGCCCACCCCGAGTACAGCTCGCCCGAGGTCACCAGCCCCCGGGCCGCCGTCGTCTGGGACCGTGCCGGTGAGCTGGTCATGCGCGAGGCGGTCGCGCGCCTGGCCACCGTGCCCCCCGGGATCAACCTCTACAAGAACAACACCGACGGCAAGGGCGCCTCCTACGGCACCCACGAGAACTACCTGATGGCGCGCTCGACCCCTTTTGCGAGCATCGTGCGGCACCTGACCCCGTTCTTCGTGGTGCGGCAGGTGATGTGCGGCTCGGGCCGGGTCGGGATCGGCGTCGACTCGCGCACCCCCGGCTACCAGATCGCCCAGCGCAGCGACTTCTTCGAGGTCGAGGTCGGCCTCGAGACCACGCTGAAGCGGCCGCTGATCAACACCCGCGACGAGCCGCACGCCGTCGCCGACCGCTACCGCCGCCTGCACGTCATCCTCGGTGACGCCAACCACTGCGACGTCGCCAACCTGCTCAAGATGGGCACCACCTCGCTGGTGCTGGCGATGATCGAGGCCGACGCCATCCGCGACGACCTGTCGGTGCGCCGGCCGGTGGGCACGCTGCACGAGGTCTCGCACGACACCTCCCTACAGGCCAAGGTCGAGCTCGTCGACGGCCGCCGGATGACGGCGCTCGAGCTGCTCTGGGAGTACCACGACCGTGCCGCCGCGTTCGTCGAGCAGCAGTCGGGGGGCGAGCCCGACGCCGACACCGTCGAGGTTCTGCACTGGTGGAGCACCGTGCTCGACAAGCTGGGCCGCGACCCGATGGAGGCGCGCCGCGAGGTCGACTGGGTCGCCAAGCTGGCCGTGCTCGAGGGTTACCGCGAGCGTGACTCGCTCGGCTGGGCCGACCCGCGCCTCAAGGCCGTCGACCTGCAGTGGTCCGACGTGCGCGCCGACCGCGGCCTGGCCCACCGGCTGGTGGCCACCGGCCGGCTCGAGGTGCTCGTCGACGAGGCCGACGTGCAACGGGCCGTCGACGAGCCGCCCACCGACACCCGGGCCTGGTTCCGCGGCACCTGCCTGCGGCGCTTCCCCGACGACGTGGTCGCGGCGTCGTGGGACTCGGTGATCTTCGACGTCGCCGGGCAGCGCACCCTGCAGCGGGTGCCGATGCTCGAGCCGCTCAAGGGCACCGAGGCCGGGGTCGGCGAGCTGGTGCGCAACGCGCCGGATGCCGCGTCGCTGTTGCGAGCCCTCGCGGCCAACGGCGAACCCTCCGACTAGGCTCGCAGCCAGTACACCTTGAGGAGGGGTCACCATGGCCGGTCAGGAGCAGGTTCGCCCGCAACGTCGTGACGACGGCGGCGCCGACGACGCCCCCGAGCCCGCAGCCGGCGCTGCGGCGCAGGTGCAGTCGAGCGAGATCGACGACATCCTCGACGAGATCGACGGCGTGCTCGAGAGCAACGCCGAGGAGTTCGTGCGCGGGTTCGTCCAGAAGGGTGGCCAGTGACCCCCGGAGCCGACAGCGGACGGCTGCCCGCGGCCTACCTCGTGCCCGGCTCGTCCTCGTTCACCGAGTTCCTCTCCGCCCAGGCGCCCACGCTGCTGCCCTCCGGGCGCGCGCTGCCCCCGGGAGCCGCCGTCGACGCGCCGCACGGCACCACGATCGTCACGCTCACCTACGCCGGTGGCGTCGTCATGGCCGGTGACCGGCGGGCGACCATGGGCAACCTGATCGCGAACCGCGACATGGAGAAGGTCTTCGCCACCGACGAGTTCAGCCTGGTCGGCATCGCCGGCACGGCGGGGCTGGCGATCGAGCTGGTGCGGTTGTTCCAGGTCGAGCTCGAGCACTACGAGAAGATCGAGGGCACGCTGATGTCCCTCGAGGGCAAGGCCAACCGGCTGGCCTCGATGATCCGGGGCAACCTGGCGATGGCGATGCAGGGGCTGTCGGTCGTGCCGCTGTTCGCCGGCTACGACGCCGGGACCGGCATCGGCCGGATCTTCTCCTACGACGTCACCGGCGGCTGCTACGAGGAGCACGACCACCACAGCGTCGGGTCGGGCTCGCTGTTCGCCCGCGGCTCGCTGAAGAAGCTCTACCGGCGCGCCGGCACCCTCGACGACGCCGTGCGCACCGCGGTCGAGGCGCTCTACGACGCCGCCGACGACGACTCCGCCACGGGTGGGCCCGACGTCGGCCGCCGCATCTGGCCGACCATCGGGGTCGTCGACGACGACGGGTCGCGCTTCGTGCCCGACGCCGAGATCGCGCCGGTGGTCGACGCCATCATCGCGGCCCGCGTCAACAACCCGGGAGGTGCCCGATGACTGCCGGGATGCCGTTCTACGTCTCGCCCGAGCAGCTCATGAAGGACCGGGCCGACTTCGCGCGCAAGGGAATCGCGCGAGGCCGGGCCATCGTGGTGCTCACCTACGACAACGGCATCGCGTTCATCGGCGAGAACCCCAGCCGTGCGCTGCACAAGGTCTCCGAGATCTACGACCGCATCGCGTTCGCCGCAGTCGGCAAGTACAACGAGTTCGAGAACCTGCGGGTGGCCGGGGTGCGCTACGCCGACCTGCGCGGCTACTCCTACGACCGGTCCGACGTCACCGCGCGGGGCCTGGCCAATGCCTACGCCCAGACCCTCGGTGCCGTGTTCACCCAGGAGTCCAAGCCCTACGAGGTCGAGATCGTCGTCGCCGAGGTCGGCGCGACCCCTGACACCGACCAGGTCTACCGGCTCACCTACGACGGCTCCGTGGCCGACGAGCACGGGTTCGTGGCCATGGGCGGCGGAGCGGAGCAGATCGAGACCGGCCTGAAGGAGCAGTGGCGCGAGGGCCTCAACCTGTCCGAGGCGCTGCTGCTGGCCGTTGGCCTGCTCGGCGCCGACCCCGCCGGTGGCCCCGCCCGCGAGCTCGCCCCGGCCCAGCTCGAGGTGGCCGTGCTCGACCGCAACCGCCCGCGGCGCACCTTCCGCCGCATCACCGGGCAGCTGCTCGAGCGGCTGCTCAGCACCGACGACCCGACGCACGACGCCCCACCCGCCGACGACGCCGCCGACGATGCTGGTGGCGCTGGTGGCGCGACGGGCTCGGTGCGCGACGCCACCACCAACCCGCAGACGCAGCGCCCCGCGCAGGAGGGTCCGGCCGAGTGAACACTCCCGGCAACCGGCGCATCTTCGGGATCGAGAACGAGTACGGCATCACCTGCTCGACCGGTGGCCAGCGCACGCTCACGCCCGACGAGGTGGCGCGCTACCTCTTCCGCAAGGTGGTCGCCTGGGGCCGCTCGAGCAACGTGTTCCTCACCAACGGCTCCCGGCTCTACCTCGACGTCGGCTCGCACCCGGAGTACGCCACGGCAGAGTGCGACTCGCTGCGCCAGGTCATCGCACACGACAAGGCGGGGGAGCGGATCATCGAGGGGCTCGTCGTCGACGCCCAGCAGCGGCTGCGCGAGGACGGCGTCGCCGGCGACATCTACGTCTTCAAGAACAACACCGACTCGGCGGGCAACTCCTACGGCTGCCACGAGAACTACTGCGTCCCCCGAGCGGGCGAGTTCGCCACCATCTCCGACACGCTGCTGCCGTTCCTCATCAGCCGGCAGATCACCTGCGGCGCCGGAAAGCTCGTCGCCACCTCCAAGGGCGCCACGTATGCCGTGAGCCAGCGCGCCGACCACATCTGGGAGGGCGTGTCGTCGGCGACCACCCGCAGCCGCCCGATCATCAACACCCGCGACGAACCGCACGCCGACGCCGAGCACTACCGCCGGCTGCACGTCATCGTCGGCGACTCCAACATGAGCGAGTCGACCACGATGCTGAAGGTGGGCTCGTGCGACCTGGTGCTGCGGATGATCGAGGCCGGGGTGGTGATGCGCGACCTGACCCTGGAGAACCCGATCCGCGCCATCCGCGAGATCTCGCACGACACCACGGGTCGGCGCACCGTGCGGCTCGCCAACGGCCGCCAGCTCAGTGCGCTCGACCTGCAGCGCGAGTACCACGCCAAGGCGGTCGACTTCGTGGCGCGCGAGGGCTCGAGCGACCCGCTGCACGCGCGGGTGCTCGACCTGTGGGACCGCACCCTCACCGCGGTCGAGAACGCCGACCTCGGCCTCGTGGCCACCGAGATCGACTGGGTGATCAAGTACCGCCTCATCGAGGACTACGCCCGCAAGCACGGCCTCGACCTCGACCACCCGCGCCTGGCGCAGATCGACCTCGCCTACCACGACATCGACCGCAGCCGGGGCCTGTTCTACCTGCTCCAGCGCCGCGGCCTGGTCGCCCGGGTCGTCAGCGACCCCGAGATCTTCGCGGCCAAGGTGCGCCCACCCGACACCACCCGGGCCAAGCTGCGCGGCGACTTCATCCGGGCCGCCCAGGAGCACCGACGCGACTTCACCGTCGACTGGGTGCACCTGAAGCTCAACGACCAGGCGCAGCGCACCGTGCTGTGCAAGGACCCGTTCCTCGCGCAGGACCCGCGCGTCGAGCGCCTGATCGAGGGCATGTCGGCCTGAGGTCGCGGCCCCGGCGGCCGGGTTCCGGGCGGGGGTGATCTGCGCCACGCGGTCAGCCTTCTCCCAGCCGATGATGCGGGAGTTCACATGCGGCGCCGTTATCGTGAAGGAAGTTGTCGCGCTGCCTGACAGCCCCCCGATCCCCGAAGGTTCTCTCCGTGTCACGTCGACTCACCACCGCCCTGTCCGCGACCGTTCTCGCGTCCGCGCTCGTCCTGAGCGCCTGCGGCGAGGAGGCCCCGAGCAAGCCCAGCACGCCCACCTCGGCCGCCATCGGCGCGGTCACCGTCAACGGCAGCGACCCCGCCAAGGAGCCGACCGTCACGGTCGAGGCACCGCTCACCGTCGCCAAGACCGAGTCCGACGTCGTCGTCGACGGCACCGGGGCGGTCGTGGCCAAGGACGACCTCATCTCGATCCAGGCCGTCATCCTCAACGGCCGCGACGGCAAGGTCGCGCACTCCACCTGGAAGACCGGCGCGGTAGGCCTCGACCTCGGCGCGCAGGACCTCTTCCCGTCGTTCAAGAGCCAGCTGGCCGGCAAGAAGATCGGCTCGCGGGTGGTCATCACCTCCACCCCGACCGATGCGTTCGGTGACACCGGCAACGAGGCCATCGGCGTGAAGAAGGACGACCCGGTCGTCTTCGTCGTCGACCTCAAGGGCTCGGCCCAGGCCCTGAAGGAGGCCACCGGCAAGGCCGTTGCGCCGAAGGCGGGCCTGCCCACCGTCACGATGACCGCGGGCAAGCCGGCCACGTTCGGCGTGAAGGGCGTCAAGGCCCCGACCAAGACCATCGTGCAGCCGCTCATCGTGGGCACCGGCAACGAGGTGAAGAAGGGCCAGACCGTGCGCGTCACCTACACCGGCGCGCTCCTCAAGGACGGCAGCGTCTTCGACTCCAGCGCCAGCCGCCCCGAGCAGCCGTTCTTCGACTTCCCGATCGGTGGCCAGCAGGTCATCAAGGGCTGGGACAACAGCCTGGTCGGCCAGACGGTCGGCAGCCGCGTGCTGCTCGTCATCCCGCCGGCCGACGGCTACGGCACCGCCGGCAGCCCCCCGAAGATCAAGGGCAACGACAACCTGGTCTTCGTCGTCGACATCCTCGCCGCCTTCTGACCGGGTTCGTCCAGCCCAGAGCACAGCCACCCCGCACCCGAGAGGTTCCTGTCATGAGCACCGAGCCCACCCGCCCCGAGATCGACTTCCCCGGCGACGAGCCGCCCACCGAGCTGGTCATCGAGGACATCACCGTCGGTGCCGGTCCGCTGGCCACCAAGGGCCACACCGTGCGTGCGCACTACGTGGGGGTGGCGCACTCCACCGGTGAGGAGTTCGATGCCTCCTGGAACCGCGGCGAGCCGCTCGAGTTCCGCCTCGGCGTCGGCATGGTCATCGCCGGCTGGGACCAGGGCATCGAGGGCATGCAGGTCGGTGGCCGTCGCCGGCTCACGATCCCGCCGCACCTCGGCTACGGCGACCGCGGCGCGGGCGGGGCGATCAAGCCCGGCGAGACGCTCATCTTCGTCGTCGACCTCATGGACGTGCGCTGAGCGCACCTGCGTGAGCACCTGCGGCGGCTGCCGCGACGAACGGGGCGGGGTCTGCATCCAGACCCCGCCCCATCGTCGTCAGGGCGACCGGTGAGGTCTGCAGTGCCTCGAGCAGCCCCTCGGCGGGCACCTCGACGACGGTCAGGGCCGCCCGGGCGCCGGCGACCAGCTCGGCGAGCTGCTCGCGCACCAGTGCGTCGAGCTCGGGGTCGGGCAGCGTGGTGACGGGCACGTCGGCCGCGCTGAGCAGGGCCCGCCCGTAGGCCGTGCGGCTGTGGTGGCTGATGCCGCGGTGCCGCTCACGCCGGTCGGCCCCCGAGACGCGCAGCGCGGCGACGCCCCTGCCGCCGAGCACGTCAGCGGCGTGCAGCGCGTCGGCGCAGGCGACGCCCGAGTAGCCCCACCGGGTGCCGGTGCCGACGTTGCCGGGCCCCTGGACGACCACCGTGACGTCGGCCCCCACCACGTGCCGCGCCGCCAGCAGCCCGGTGTGGGTCGTGACGGCCTCGTGGTCGCCACCGAAGGCCTGCCCGACGGACAGCGTGGCGGTGAGCCACCCGGCATCCGCGAGCCCCGCCACGGCCCGGGAGAACGCAGCGGGCAGCGCGCCCCCGTCGGTCATGACGTACGCCACCGTGGCGCCGGGGTTCACCGCGCGGATGCCGGCCAGCACCGCGGGGAGGGCGGAGTGCAGGTCGGCGACCACCACCGGCATCCCGGCCAGGTCGTCGGCGTCGGCGAGGGCGTCGTGGTGCGGGCTGTCCTGCTCGTCGACCGCGAGCAGCATCTGCTGCATCGGGGTGTAGCGGGCCTTGACGATGTGGCCCGGGCCCGCCGGCGGGTCGGCGAGGAGGTGGTCGGGCCGGGCGACGACGAACGCCAGGCCGCCGGTGCCCAGGCCCCTGAGCAGGGCCGACGCGTTGAGCAGCACCCGCTCGCCGGCCTGCGGGGCACCCACCATGGCGGTGTAGGCCAGGGCGCGCACCGGCATCCCGGGTGCGTCGTCGAGGACCACGGTGCACTCCACGGCTCCGGGCCAGTGGCGCACCTGCTCGGCCACGGTTCCCGCTCGCCACTGCATCACGGTCCGCAGCGTATCCGTCGGGTAGCGTCTGGCGGGTGAGCAGCGAGCCCGGCCCGGCGGCCCCGTCAGCGGCCCAGGTCAAGACCGAGCGGCTGCTCAACCTGGTGCTGGTGCTGCTCTACACCCGGCGCCCCCTGGCGAAGGCGCAGATCCGCCAGCTCGTGCCGCAGTACGGCCAGTCGGCCTCGACCGAGGCCTTCGAGCGGATGTTCGAGCGCGACAAGGACGAGCTGCGCGAGCTCGGCATCCCGCTGGTCACCGAGGACATCGACCCGCTGCACGAGGACGAGCCCGGCTACCGCATCCACCAGCGTGAGTACGCCCTGCCGGACATCTCGTTCGAGCCCGACGAGCTGGCCGTGCTGGGGCTGGCCAGCCGCACCTGGGCCCAGGCGAGCCTCGCCGGCCCGGCGGCACAGGCCCTGCGCAAGCTGCGCGCAGCCGGGGTGGAGCGCGACGTCGACGCCCTCATCGGCATCGAGCCGCGGCTGCGCACCACCGAGCCGGCCTTCGACGCGGTCAAGGACGGCGTGCTGCGCCGGGTGCCGCTGCGCTTCTCCTACCGCCGGCCCGAGGCGGCGGAGGCGAGCGAGCGGCACGTGCACCCCTGGTCGCTGGTGTCGTGGCACGGCCGCTGGTACCTCAGCGCGTTCGACGTCGACCGCGGCGCGGCACGCGTCTTCCGGCTCTCGCGCATCGTCGGGGGAGTGCGCACCGCGGGCCGCCCCGGGTCGTTCGAGGTGCCCGACGACCACGAGCCCGAGCTGATGGTGCAGCGGGTGGCCGCGCCCCCCACGCAGCCCAGCCCGGCCGTGCTGCGGGTGCGCCGGGGGAGCGGGCACAGCCTGCGCCGCCGGGCGCGCACGGTCGGCGAGGTCGACGACGTGTGGGACCTCGTCGACCTCGACTACGCCGACCTCGAGGACTTCGCCGAGGAGCTCGCGGGCTACGGCGCCGACGTCGTGGTCGAGGCGCCGCCCGAGCTCGTCGGCTCGGTGGTGCACCGGCTGCGGGGTGCCCTCGTGGCGCACGGGGGTGGGTGCTGATGGCCGGGTTCGGCTCTGAGTCGGCGACCGCCCGCCTCGCGCGGCTGCTCACGATGGTGCCGTGGCTGGTCAACCGCCAGGGCATCGACCTGCAGCAGGCCGCCGACGACCTGGGGGTCAGCGCCGAGCAGCTCGAGGCCGACCTCAACCTGTTGTTCCTGTGCGGCTACGGGCAGATGCCCGACGAGCTGATCGAGGCCGACTGGGAGGAGGGCCGGGTCTTCGTCGGCAACGCCGACACCATCGCCCGCCCCTTGCGGCTGGGCGTCGACGAGGCCGTGACCCTGGTCGTCGGGCTGCGCGCCCTGCGCGAGGTGCCGGGCCTGGGCGACCGTGACGCCGTCGAACGCGCCCTGGCCAAGCTCGAGGATGCCGCGGGTGCCGCCGCCGCTCCGGCCCGCCGGGTTCGTGCGGAGGTCGCGAACGGCGCCTCGCCCGAGCTGCTGGCGCTGGCGCAGCAGGCGATCGCCGACCACCGCCGGGTGCACCTGCGCTACCTGGTGCCCGCGCGCGACGAGGCCACCGAGCGCGACGTCGACCCGATGCGGGTGGTCGGCATGGACGGCAGCTGGTACCTCGAGGGGTGGTGCCACCGCGCCGAGGACACCCGGATGTTCCGGATGGACCGGGTCGAGGAGCTCACCGTGCTCGACGTCGACGGCACCCCGCCGGCGGGCGCACGCGAGCGCGACCTGTCCGAGGGCACCTTCCGGCCGGCACCCGACGACCTGGTCGTCACGCTGCGGCTGCTCCCGGGGGCCACCTGGGTGGCCGACTACTACCCCGTCGAGTCGGCACAGGACGTGCCGGCATCCGAGGGTGGGGGACTCCTCGTGCGGATGCGCACCGCCGACACGGCGTGGCTGCGCCGGCTGGTGTGGCGGCTCGGGGGCCGGGGCACGGTGCTCGACCCGCCCGCGGTGGTCGCCGAGGTGCGTGACGGGGCGGGCGCCGCGCTGGCGGCCTACCCGGCATCCGAGGCGGGGAGCTGACGCCGTGCTGCCGTGGTGGGGATGGACGCTGCTGTGGGCCGTGCTGCTGCTCGGGTCGGCGGCCTACCTCGGGTGGCGGGCCCGCCTGGTGTGGCGCCGCACCACAGCCCTGGCGCGCGAGGTGCAGCGGTCGAGCGAGCTCGTGGCCGAGCTCGAGAGTCGCGCCGACCAGCTGCGCGACCTCGACCCGGCGCCCATCGCCGTCGTCCAGCCAACTCACAGGATGCGGGCGCAGTATCGGGAGCAGCGGGCCTCGACCAAGGCGGCCCGCCGCGCGCGCCGAACCGACCGGCTCCCGCCGTGGGCGCGCGTACACTGACGCGAGACCGTGCTCGACCGGTCCCGGACGTTCTACGACAGCACAGGAGATGGACCCCATGGGCAGGATCGGACCCACCGAGATCATCATCGTCGCGGTGCTGATCATCGTGATCTTCGGCTGGAAGAAGCTCCCGGACGCCGCGCGCAGCCTCGGCCGCTCTGCTCGGGTGTTCAAGTCCGAGGTCGACGAGATGAAGAAGGACAACGACTCCACCAAGCCGACGTCGGAGGCGTCGACCACGACCGTGCGCAGTGAGCCGATCGAGCCCGCCGCCCCCGTCACCCCGGTGGACCGCGCCGCGCCGACCAGCGATGGCAGCGCCGTGCACGAGAACGCCCCGCGCACGGACAACCAGCCCGGCCCCGTGGCCTGACCCTCCTCACCCCCCGCTCGCCCTCAGACCCCATGGCTCGACTGCGCCGTCGCCCGCGCGACCCCGAGGGGCGGATGACCCTCGGTGAGCACTTCCGCGAGTTCCGGCGGCGGCTGTTCATCGCCGCGGCCTCCGTGCTGGTGGCCTCGATCGTCGCGGGCTTCTTCTACGACCAGGTGTTCCTCTTCCTGTCCGAGCCGTTCAACGACTACAAGCGGGCCAACCCGCAGAGCACGATCAGCCTGAACTTCGGCGAGGCGACCGCAGCGCTGTCCAACCTGATCAGCCTGTCGATCTTCGTCGGCGTCGTGGTCTCCAGCCCGATCTGGCTCTACCAGATCTGGGCGTTCATCGTGCCGGGACTGACCCGCAAGGAGAAGCGCATCTCGCTGGCGTTCCTCGGGGCCACGGTCCCCCTGTTCCTGGTCGGATGCGCACTGGCGTACATGATCCTGCCGAAGTCGCTGGCGATCCTGTACGGCTTCAGCCCGGACGGGACGTCGAACATCCAGCAGGTGTCGATGTACTTCTCCTTCGTCACCCGGTTCATCCTGGTGTTCGGCATCGGGTTCCTCTTCCCGGTGGTGCTGGTCGGGCTCAACGCCGTCGGCGTGATGCCGGCCAACCGGCTGATCAAGGGCTGGCGCGTGGCGGTGGTGCTGATCTTCGTCTTCGCCGCCGTGGCGACCCCGACTGCTGACCCGTTCACGATGTTCGTCTTCGCCGCCCCGCTCACCGCCCTGTACTTCGGCGCCTGGTTCGTGTGCCGCCTCCTCGACAAGCGCAAGGAGAAGGCCCGGCCGGACTGGCTCGACGTCGACGACAACGAGGCCTCACCGCTCTAGGTCAGAGGCCGGCGAGCACCTGGGCCACCACGATCTTGGCGATCATCGCGACCGGGTAGACCAGGGCGTAGGCGACGCCGATGCGGGTGTCGTAGCCCGTCTTGTCGTTGACGTAGGCGAGGATCGCGGGCTGGGTCTGGCTGCCCGCGAGGGCGCCCGCCGTCTCGAGCCACGACATTCTGCGCAGCACGTGGATGCCGAGGACGAGGAGCCCGGCCGCGGCCGTGGTGAGCACCAGGCCGAGCACCGCGACGCGCCACCCGGCAGCCGAGGCGAGGGCCTCGGTGATGGAGCGGCCGGCGCGCACGCCGGCATAGGCGAGGAAGGTGACCATGCCCAGGGCCGAGAGCGACTGCGCGGCCCCGTGCGACATCGAGGTGATGACCGGGCCGACCCGGCCCAGGCGCCCGAAGATCAGCCCCACCATCAGGGTGCCGGCCGCGGCGCCGATCGTGAACCCGCCACCGGGGGTGGGCACGTGGATCAGCCCGACGGCGATGCCCGCCGCCAGGCCGAGCGCGAGGCCGCCGACGTTGATGTCGGACATCCCCCGGTCGCTGTCGCCGAGGTAGGTGCCGACCTCGGCCATCCGGTCGCGCGGCACGATGACGCGCAGCCGGTCGCCCATCGCGAGCACGAAGGTGCCGTGGGCCACGAGATCGACGTCGCCGCGGCGCACCCGGCTCACGGTGGCGCCGAACTTCTGGTCGAGGTCGAGCTCGGCGACGGTGTGGCCGACGAGCTGCTTGTTGGAGAGGGTGACGCGGCGGAAGTCGAGCTCGTGCCGGTCTTCGACGATGTCGTGCGACGAGACGTGGCCCAGGCGCTCGGCGACGTCGTCGAGCACGGGTCGGGGCCCGACGATGGTCACGAGGTCGTTGTGGCCGATCAGCTCGGCACCGGCGGGGACGATGGTCGGGTTCGCGGCGTGGGCGTGCTTGAGGCGGGAGACGCCGATCTCGTGGTGGTGTGCCTCGGCCAGCGTCTCCACGCTGATCGGCTCGTGCACCTCGACGCGCACGGTGATGTGGCCGATCTCCTCGCGGCGCGGCTGGGCGCCGGGGCGGCGCAGCGACCAGGCAGCAACCACGAGCATCACGATGACGCCCCCGAGGTACGTGATCGAGTAGCCGATCGTCGGGCCGGCCGGGTCCGCTGCGCGGGCGGATGCCGCCGCGAGCGCGGGGGTGTTGGTCAGCGCGCCGGCGTAGGCGCCGGCGGCGGTTCCGGAGGTGAGCCCGAGGACCCGCCCGAGCCCCACGGCGAGGCCCCCGACCAGGGCGAGGGCGCCGGCCACCACGAGCATCGTGGGCCAGCCGCGCCGCAGCGAGGCGAAGAAGTGGGTGCCGGACACGACGCCGATGGTGTAGGTGAACAGCACCAGCCCGAAGATGCCGATGACCTCGGGGATCTCCAGCTCGATGTCGTACGAGGTGGCCCAGGCGGAGACGCCCAGCGCCGCGAACAGCACGGCGGCCGGGCCGAGACGCACCCCGGCGATGCGCACGTGCCCGACGGCCGCGCCGAGCGCCAGCAGGACCGCCAAGAGCAGTAGTGGAGTGTCAGCGAACAGCTCGAAGATGGCGGTCACGCCGATAATCCTGCCACCCTTTCGCGGCCTGCGATGACAGCGCTGTCCGGTTGCCAGTCAGGCTCCGGTGGATGCGGTAGCCGGTCGCTCCTGGGACGGCGGTCCAGGTGGTGGTGCCCGTCTGGGTGGTGCCCGTCCGGACCGAGGTTCCGGTCAGGATGGTCGGCACCGCAGGCACGGTCGGCGCGGCCGTGACCGTGACCGTCGCCTCGTTGCTCCACGCCGAGTTGCCGGCGGCGGTGGCTCCCGCAACCCGGTACTGGTGCGTGGCGCCGACGGTGACGGCGATGTACGCGTAGCTCACCGTGTTCGCCGCAACGGTGGCGAGTTGGGTGAACGTGGCACGGCTTTCCGTGGCCCGCTGAATGGCGAAGCCGCTTTGTGTCGTGGACGTCTCGAACCACGCCAGGTTGACTCGCATGGTGCCAGTGGTGGCCGCGGCCGCGGTCGCGGTCAGGCTTGTCGGAGTGGCCAGAGCTGTGGCGGCCACCGTGGCGGACGTCGACTTGCCCGTCATGGACGGCATCCCGGAGCCGTAGCCCATGGTGCTCTGAGCGACGATCCGGTACTGAGTAGGCCGTCGACGCGTTGGACGTGGGATCGGTCATCGTGCGGCCGACCAGGTGGACGGTGGAGTTGCCCAACGGCTGCGTCGAACTGGCGACCTCGGTCCAGGTGGTCCCGTTGGTCGTGCGCTCGAGGGCGAACCGGGTCTCGGTGATCGAGTTGTCGTTGAACGCCACGACGACCCGCGAGCTGACCAGCGAGGTTGACAGGGTGTGAGCCTTGATGGGCGGCACGGCGACCGACACCGGCCGCATCATGTCCATCTCCTCGCAAGGGAACTCGAGTGCAGGAATGCCCATTCGTGAAACCGCAGTACGGAGTGCGTCGGCCGCCCCGCAGGTAGGGCCCGCGAAGCTCGCCACCGAACCCGCCTAGCACACCCGGTAGTGACCGACATCTCCCCAATTTGGGGGGTCGGGAAGCCCAAATGCCGGATTCGTGAATGCCGATTCCCATATCGTCGTTCGTATGACGCGGGACGGCTGGACCTTCATCACCAACCACGGACACGTACTGGTGTGCCTGGCCGCAGACCCTCAAGTCCTGGTGCGTGACGTCGCCGCGAGCATCGGCATCACCGAGCGGGCCGTGCAGCAGATCATCGGCGACCTCGAGCGGGCCGGCGTCGTCGCCCGGGCACGAGTCGGACGCCGCAACCACTACCTGGTGTGCCGCGAGCAGCGGCTGCGGCACGCGGTCGAGAGCGGGGTGACGGTCGGCCAGTTCGTCGACCTCGTCCGCCAGGGCAGCGAGAGCTCCGAGGCCGAGCAGCCGGCACGGTGGCTCGCCACCGGCAGCACCGAGGCGTCCGCGGGTGCACCGGGTGACTGGCCGAGCGCCGGCCACGAGGTCGTCGCGCACCTGCGCAGCCAGGCGCTGTGACCCTGCGCCTCGGTCTGATCGTCAACCCCACCTCCGGCAAGAACACCGGCGCGCGCATCGGCAGCGAGGCTCTCACCCTGCTGCGCGCGGCGGGCACCGACATCCTCGACCTCAGCGCCGCTGATGCCCGCAGCGCCATGGAGCAGGGCCGTGCGGCGATCGCCGCCGGCGCAGTGGACCGCATCGTCGTCGCCGGCGGCGACGGCATGGTGCACCTGGGCGCCAACCTGTGCGCCGGCACCGGGGTGCCGCTCGGCGTCATCGCGGCCGGCACCGGCAACGACATCGCGCGCGAGCTCGGCCTGCCGGTGCGCGACGCCGCGAAGGCCGTGGAGCGCATCCTCGACGGCGGCACGCGCCTCGTCGACGTGGCGAAGCACACCATGGCGTCGGGTGAGGACCGCTGGTTCCTGGGTGTCCTCGCTGCCGGGTTCGACGCGGTCGTCAACGAGCGGGCCAACCAGTGGCGCTGGCCCAAGGGCCCCATGCGCTACAACCTGGCGATCATGCGCGAGCTGCCGCTGTTCCGCGCCATTCCTTATGTACTGGAGCTCGACGGCGTGCGGATGGAGACCGAGGCGATGCTCGTCGCGGTCGGCAACGGCCCGGCCTACGGCGGTGGCATGCGGGTGACGCCGGGAGCCGAGTTCGACGACGGCCTGCTCGACGTGCTGGTGCTGCACAAGATCTCGACCGCCGAGTTCCTGCGCGTCTTCCCGACCGTGTTCAAGGGCACCCACGTCAGCCACCCCAAGGTGCAGGTGCTGCGGGCCCGCACGGTGCGGCTCGAGGCCACCGGCATCGTGTCGTACGCCGACGGGGAGCGCTTCGCGGCCCTGCCGATGACCATGGAGGTCGTGCCGGGCGCGCTCACCGTCCTGGCCTGACCGCTGACGTAGCCTTGAGGCCATGCCCAGCCCCGCCGAGCGGTATGCCGCTGCTGCCGCCCGGAGCCGCCGGGACCGCTCCGAGCTCGCCCGGTTCACCGCCGGCCTGGACTTCCCCCTCGACGAGTTCCAGCTGCAGGCCTGCGCCGCGGTCGAGGCCGGCCAGGGGGTGCTCGTCGCCGCCCCGACCGGAGCCGGCAAGACCATCGTTGGCGAGTTCGCCGTGCACCTGGCCCTGGCGACCGGACGAAAGGCGTTCTACACCACGCCGATCAAGGCGCTGTCGAACCAGAAGTACCACGACCTGGTGCGGGTGCACGGTGCCGACAAGGTGGGGCTGCTGACCGGGGACTCCTCCGTCAACGGCGAGGCACCGGTGGTCGTGATGACCACCGAGGTGCTGCGCAACATGATGTATGCCGGGTCGCGCACCCTCGACGGCCTGGGCTACGTCGTCATGGACGAGGTGCACTACCTGGCCGACCGGTTCCGCGGTGCGGTCTGGGAGGAGGTCATCATCCACCTCCCCGAGCACGTGCAGGTCGTGTCGCTGTCGGCCACCGTGAGCAACGCCGAGGAGTTCGGCGACTGGCTCGCCGAGGTGCGGGGCAACCACGCGGTGGTCGTCTCCGAGCACCGGCCGGTGCCCCTGTCCCAGCACGTGCTCGTCGGCACCACCCTGTTCGACCTGTTCGCCGGCAACCGGGTCAACCCCGACCTGTTGGCCGCCATCCGCACCTCCGAGCAGCGCGGCCGCTGGGACGACGAGCCCCGGCGCGGCGGTTCCGGGCGCGCTGGCTCCGGCCGTGGCGGCCCACCGGCGCGCAACCACCGGGGCGGCAACCGCCGCGGTGGGGGAGGGCGCGGCCCGGGGGGCGGCGCGGGCGGCGCCGGGTTCGCTCGCGGTGGTCGACCCGGGGGCGGCGCGACGCGGGCCGAGGTGATCGACGAGCTCGACCGCGACGGGCTGCTGCCCGCCATCACCTTCATCTTCAGCCGGGTCGGGTGCGAGGCGGCGGTCAGTCAGCTGCTCGCCGCCGGAACCCGCCTCATCCCCGACCGCGAGGGCCTGCGCATCCGACGGCACGTCGAGGAGCGTGTCGAGTCCCTGGCCGACGAGGACCTCGCGGTGCTGGGCTACTTCGACTTCGTCGAGGGGCTCTCCCGGGGGTTCGCCGCCCACCACGCCGGCATGCTGCCGTTGTTCCGCGAGATCGTCGAGGAGCTCTTCACCGCGGCCCGCATCAGGGCTGTGTTCGCCACTGAGACACTGGCGCTCGGCATCAACATGCCCGCCCGCACCGTGGTGCTCGAGAAGCTCGTCAAGTTCAACGGCGAGGCGCACGTCGACATCACGCCCGCGGAGTACACCCAGCTCACCGGGCGCGCGGGCCGGCGCGGCATCGACATCGAGGGCCACGCGGTCGTGCAGTGGGCCCGCGGCGTCGACCCGTTGGCCGTGGGCGGGTTGGCCTCCACCCGCACCTACCCGCTGCGCTCGAGCTTCCGGCCGACCTACAACATGGCGGTCAACCTCGTCGCCCAGGTCGGGCGCGAGGTGGCCCGCGACATCCTCGAGACCTCGTTCGCGCAGTTCCAGGCCGACCGTGCCGTGGTCGGCATCGCAACTGCGGTGCGGCGCAACGAAGAAGGCATGGAGGGCTACGCCGAGGCGATGCACTGCCACCTCGGTGACTTCCGCGAGTACGCCGCGCTGCGCCGGGCCCTGGCCGACGCCGAGAAGGAGGGCGTCAAGGCGCGCTCCGCGTCGCGCCGCGCCGAGGCAGCCGTCTCCCTCGAGGCGCTGCGCATCGGTGACGTCATCCGCATCCCGGCCGGTCGGCGTGCCGGGTGGGCCGTGGTGGTGCAGCCGTCGCGCGCCGGTAAAGGGACCCCCACCGGGCCGGCCGTCGTCACCGAGGACAAGCAGTTCCGCCGGCTGACCCTGGTCGATGTGCCCGAGCCGGTCGAGTCGGTCACCCAGGTGAAGGTGCCGCCCAACTTCAACCCGAAGTCGCCGAAGTCGCGCCGCGACCTGGCGACCTCGTTGCGGATCGCCGTGCCGCACGGCATCGAGGACTCGCCGCGCCGCCGCGCGCGGCAGGTGACTGCGGGGGAGTCCGAGCGCGTTGCGCAGCTGCGACACGAGCTCATCACCCACCCGTGCCATCAGTGCCCCGACCGTGAGACGCACGCCCGGTGGGCCGAGCGCTGGTGGCGGCTCAAGCGCGAGACGGTCGGCCTGCAGCGTCGGGTCGAGGGCCGCACCAACACGGTGGCCCGCACCTTCGACCGCATCTGCGATGCCCTCGAGGCCCTGGGCTACCTCGCCGAGGGTGGCACCGTGGTCACCGAGCGGGGGGAGCGGCTGCGCCGGCTCTACACCGAGAAGGACCTGCTCGCCGCCGAGTGCCTGCGCCACGACGTGTGGAAGCGGCTGGACGCCGCAGGGCTGGCCGCCGCCGTGTCGGCCCTGGTGCACGAGCCCAGGCACGAGGAGGCCGAGGTCTCGCCCCGGATGCCGAACGAGGACGTCGCCGAGGCACTGACCCGGATGTCGCGGCTCTGGTCGCAGATCGAGGACCTCGAGACCGAGCACGACCTGCCGTCGACCTCGATGCCCGACGGCGGCATGGCCTGGATGGTGCACCGGTGGGCCTCCGGCGAGCGGCTCGACACCGTGCTGCGCGGTCAGGACATGGCAGCCGGCGACTTCGTTCGCCGCTGCAAGCAGATCGTCGACCTGCTCGACCAGGTGGCCAAGGCGGCGACCGACGGCGAGCTGCGCCGTACGGCCCGCACCGCGGTGGATGCCGTGCTGCGCGGCGTCGTCGCCGCCGACCGCCTCGACTAGGTCCGGCTCAGTACACCTCGCCGATCCGGATGTGGTTGCCGAACGGGTCGCGCAGGGCGAAGTCGCGCCCGTAGGGCTGGGTGACGACCTCCTGGGTGATGTCGGCCCCGGACTCCTTGACCCGCGCGAACGCGGCGTCCACGTCGTCCGTGGTGAAGGCGAGCCAGCCGCCGCCGGCACCCTTGGTCACGAGCGCGCGGATCTGTTCGGCGGTGGCCTCGTCGTGGGCCGGCGCCCCCGGCTTCTCGAGCAGGATCGTCTTCTCGTCGCCCGGGACCCGCACGGTGAGCCACCGCATCGGCCCGAAGTCCATGTCCTCGCCCACCTCGAGGCCGAGCACCTCGGTGTAGAAGGTCAGGGCCTCATCCTGGTCGAGGACGAAGATCGACGAGATGTTGTTGCGCTTGAGCATGATTGGCGTTCCTTTGCGTTGCGGGGAGCTGGTGCGATCACGCTAGGGGCGGTGTGGTGCGGCCTGCTTCTCCGAAAGTGCGCTTCTGGTGGCAGCACAACCTACGGTGGTCGGCGTGGGTGTCGCCGAGGAGGACCGGAACCGGCGGCTGCTGCGCGCCCGTGACCTCATCGACCGGCGCAGCACCGAGCCGCTCGACGTCGACCTGCTCGCGGCCACCGCGCACATGGCGCGCGCCCACTTCATCCGCGAGTTCCGGGCGACCTTCGGCGAGACGCCGCACCGCTACCTGCAGCGGCGCCGCATCGAACGTGCGATGACCCTCCTGCGCACCACGGACACGCCGGTCACCGACGTGTGCATGCAGGTGGGGTTCTCCAGCCTCGGTACGTTCAGCCGCACCTTCCGCGACATCGTGGGCACCTCACCGTCGGCTTTCCGCACCGGCGCCGACCCGGCGACCGCGTTCGTCCCCACCACCTTCCGGATGCGGTGGACCCGCCCGGCCGGCGAGAGGCTCAATCCAGACCCAGGGCCCTGAGCACCCGGCCGACCGGGTTGGTGACGCCGTAGGCCTCGCCGAGCTGCTCGAGCAGCTCAGGGTCGGCCACCTCGCTTGGCCGGGCCAGGTCGACGTCGGCCACCGGCGCGTCGCGCAGCACCCGCACCACGGTGGGGGCCACGTCGAGGTAGGCGGATGCCGCCTCGAGGTTGGCGCGCCGCGCGCCCTTGAGCCCCGGGTCGCCCCCGTCGACCGCCGCCCGCACCCCGGCGAGCGACCCGTAGGTGGCGATGAGCTGCGCGGCCGTCTTGTCGCCGATGCCCTTGACGCCCGGCAGCCCGTCGCTGGTGTCGCCGCGCAGCACCGACATGTCGAGGTAGGCCTCACCGGTGGGCACGGCATACCGCTCGTGCAGGTAGGCCTGGGTCGCCAGGTCGGGGTCGCGTACCCCGCCCTTGCCCGTGTAGAGCACCCGGATGCCGTGTGCGTCGTCGACGAGCTGGAGCAGGTCGCGGTCGCCGGTGACGACGTCGACCGGCATCACGCCGCGGTGCCGCTCGCTGAGCGTGCCGATGACGTCGTCGGCCTCGCAGCCCGGCGCCCCGAGGCGCACGATGCCGATGGCGCGCAGTGCGTCGCGGATGAGCGGCACCTGGGGAGTGAGGTCGTCGGGGCTCTCCTCCACCACGTCGGAGCCCTCGATCAGCCGGTGCGTCTTGTAGGTGGGCACCAGGTCGACACGCCACTGCGGCCGCCAGTCGTCGTCCCAGCAGGCGACCAGGTGGGTCGGCCGGTGCGCGGTCACCAGCGTGGCGATCATGTCGAGGAAGCCGCGCAGCGCGTTGGTCGGTGGCTCGTCGGGGCTCGTGCGCTGGTCTGGCACGCCGAAGAAGGCGCGGAAGTACAGCGAGGCGGAGTCCAGGAGCATGAGGCGTTCCGGCATGCGCCCGACAGTAGCCGCCGGAGGCGACCACGCCGAGCGGACGAACCATGCCGGGGGGCGAACTCCCGGCGCACTACCCTGAGCGGGTGGAAGACCTCGACCGTCGCATCGTCGACCTGCTCGCCAAGGACGGCCGGATCAGCTTCACCGACCTCGGCAAGGCCCTGGGCATGTCCACCTCCGCCGTGCACCAGCGCGTCCGCCGCCTCGAGCAGCGCGGCGTCGTCAAGGGCTACACGGCCAAGATCGACCACACCGCGCTCGGGCAGCAGCTCACCGCTTTCATCTCGATCACCCCGCTCGACCCGGCCGCGCCCGACGACATCCCCGAGCAGCTGCACGAGATCCCGCAGATCGAGGAGTGCCACTCGGTCGCCGGCGACGAGAACTACATCCTCAAGGTGCGGGTGGCCACTCCCTCCGAGCTCGAGGAGCTGATCGCCTCCATCCGCGGCGTCGCCCACGTCTCCACCCGCACCACGGTCGTGCTCTCCACGCCCTGGGAGTGAGACTCGGCGTGACGGCTCAGCGCGCGATGTCGGCGACGGTTGCGCCGGTGACCTGCAGAAGGTCAGTGGGGGAGAGCCCGAGGTCGAGACCGCGCCGCCCTCCTGACACGTAGACGACGTCGAACAGCTCGGCGCTCTCGTCGACGACGGTGGGCAGGCGGCGCTTCTGGCCGATCGGCGAGATACCGCCGACGACGTAGCCCGAGGATCGCTGTGCGGCAACGGGATCCGCGAGGGTCACCCGCTTGGCTCCGACCGCGGCCGCCATGGCCTTGAGGTCGAGCTGGCCGGCGACGGGCACCACGGCGACGGCGAGGCCGGCGCCGGTGTCGACGACCAGCGTCTTGAACACCTGCTCCGGCGGCAGCCCGAGCACCTCGGCCGCCTCGAGCCCGAACGACCGCGCGGCCGGGTCGTGCTCGTAGGCGTGCTCGGTGAAGGCGACGCCCGCCGCGGTGAGTGCCACCGTGGCGGGCGTCCCGGAGGGCAAGGCGTCAGACCAGGTCGGCGACGGATGCCGCGCGGCTGGCACCGGCACCGACGAGCGCCGCCTCGTGCACGGCATCCATGTCGTGGCCCTCGCGCCACCAGCGCTGGCCGGCCTCGTCGAGCGTGTAGATCGGGTCGTAGTAGACGTACTCGCGCGACAGGGCCATGTCGTCACCGGCCTCGATGGAGGTGCGGTAGTGCTTGCGCCAGAACGACATTCCCCGCTCGGTGTCGTAGGTCTCGACCTGGTGCACCCAGCGCTTGCCGACGAACGGCACGTCGCACACGATGCGTGGCGTGGCGAACCCGGGCAGGTAGCCCATGATCGCGTGCTGCAGCTCCTGGGCCTCCTTGAGGGAGACGCGCCAGTGCTCGGCGAACGGGATCATGTCGCACATGTAGAAGTAGTAGGGCGTGATCAGCGCGTCGTCCTGGAGGGCGAAGCAGAGGTCGAGCAGCTCCTCGGGGGAGTCGTTGACCCCCCGCATCAGCACACCCTGGTTGCGCACGTTGCGCACCCCGGCGTCGAGCATGGCCTTGGCCGCGTCGGCGACGAGCGGGGTGACGGACTGGACGCTGTTGACGTGGGTGTGGATGGCGACGGAGACCCCCCGCGCGCGGGCCTTGGCCGAGATGCGCGCCACCCCTTCGACGACGTCGGGCTGCAGCCAGTGCTGGGGCAGGCCCATCAGCGCCTTGGTCGCGAGCCGGATGTCGCGGATGGTGTCGACCTCGAGCAGCTTGTCGAGGAACCCCTCGAGGTTCTTCCACGGCATGTTGGCCACGTCGCCGCCGGAGACGACGACGTCGCGCACGCCCGGGGTGCGGTGCAGGTAGTCGAGCATCGCGGCGTAGCGGTCGACCGGCTTGCCCGCGAGCTTGACCTTGGCGAACTGCGCCGTGGAGTTGCCGACGAGGTCCATGCGGGTGCAGTGCCCGCAGTACTGCGGGCACGTCGGCAGCATCTCGGCGAGCACCTTGGTGGGGTAGCGGTGGGTCAGCCCCTCGACCGCCCACATCTCGGCCTCGTGCAGGCTGTCGCGGGTGGCGAACGGGTGGCTGGGCCAGTCGGTGCGGCGGTCGGAGAAGACCGGGAGCATGTAGTTGCGCACCGGGTCGGCGTAGAACGCCTCGGTGAAGGCAGCCCCGGCGCGCGGCATCGGGTCGTCGGTGGCCGGCACCATCGTGTTCATCATCTGCGGGGGGACGAGCATCGACATCGTCGCGCGCTCGGCCTGGTCGCGCTCGAGGTCGGCGTAGAAGCGGTCCTCGAGCAGGTCGCCCATCAGGGCACGCAGCTGCGCGACGTTCTTCACGCAGTGCGCCCGCTGCCACTGGGCGTCGGCCCACTGCGCCGCGGTGACGTCACGCCACCCCGGGATGCGGGTCCAGTCGGGCTCAATCAGCTCGCGACGCCGGTAGACGTAGGGCTGGTCGATGTTCGTCGTCATGCGTGGCAGGATACGCAATGGATGACGCCCACGTCACGTTCTCGCCGCAAGAAATGCGGTGGCGTGTCGGTTGACGAGGAGATTCTTGTGCACACCACTCCGTCTTCACCGGTCGGCCTGCACCGGGTGACCGACCCCGCCGGGGCCGCACTGCCCCAGGCGGCACGGGTCATCGACGCCTCGCCCGAGCTCTGGCCCGACGAGGTGCTCATCGCGGTCGAGACCCTCAACCTCGACGCGGCGTCGTTCCGTCAGCTGTCCGAGAAGCACGGAGGCGACGGGGATGCCGTGCGCGCCGAGGTGCTCGACATCGTCGCAACCCGCGGCAAGATGCAGAACCCGGTCACCGGCTCGGGCGGCATGCTGATCGGCACCGTCGCCGAGGTCGGGCCGCAGTCACCCCTCGGCCTCGCGGTCGGCGAGCGGGTCGCCACCCTGGTCTCGCTCTCCTTGACACCCCTGACGATCACCGACGGACTGGAGCGCTGGGACGGCCGCTCGGAGCGGGTACCCGCGACGGGCACCGCGGTGCTCTTCGGACGCTCCATCGCCGCCCGCCTGCCCGAGGACCTCTCGCCCGACCTGGCCCTGATGGTCATGGACGTCTGCGGGGCGCCGGCGCTCGTGGCCCGCGTGGTGGGGGAGTACGTCTCGCGCGGCATCGCGCCGACGGTGGCCGTGCTCGGCGGGGCCGGGAAGTCCGGCTCGCTGTCGCTGGCCGCGGCGCGCGACGCCGGGGCACGGCGCTGCATCGGGGTCGTGCCGTTCGAGCGTGAGGCCGATCTGCTGCGCGAGAGCGGGCTGGCCGACGCCGTGGTCATCGCCGACGCCCGCTCACCGCTCGGCCTGTCGGATGCCGTGGCGGCCGCCGGTGGTCCGGCCGACGTCACCGTTGTCTGCGTCGACGTGCCCGGCTGCGAGCAGCCGGCGATCCTGGCGACCGCCCAGGGCGGCACGATCATCTACTTCTCGATGGCGACGAGCTTCTCCGCCGCCGCGCTGGGTGCCGAGGGGCTGGCGGCCGACGTGCGCATGCTGGTCGGCAACGGCTTCGTGCCCGGCCACGCCGACCTCGCCCTCGACCTGCTGCGCCGCACCCCGGCCGTGCGGGCCCTGTTCGAGGCCCGGCTCGCCGGCTGACGGCGGGTGCGGTCCTTCACCCGCTGCGGGTGACGCAGCCGGCATCCGCCGGAAATAACGTCGAGGGGCTCACCTTCATCGGTCCGTCTGTGTCAGGAAGCCCACCATGACCCGCTCCGCAGCCCGCACCATCGCCCCTGCCGTCGTCGCCGCCCTGGCCCTGCTCGTCGGCGGCTGCGGCTCCGACGACTCGACCGACACCAGCGGTGGTGGCGCTTCGGCCGCGGGCAGCGCGGCGGCCTCGGCGTCGACCCAGCTCTGCAGCAGCTTCGGCAGCCTGAAGGCCAACGCTGCCGACCTGGTGTCGACCAAGGTCGACGCGAGTGGGACCCCGGAGCAGCTGCAGCAGCAGGTCGACGACCTCGCGAACAAGGCCGACAAGGTCCGTGACGACCTGAACACGATGATGATGGAGAGCAACGGCGGCCCGGCGGCCGCCGTGATCGGGACGCTGAACCAGAAGGCCGACGCGCTCAGGGCGAAGCTGACCGAGGACAAGGCCAAGGCGCAGGAGGACCTCGGCGCCGACATCACCGCCGCCCAGCAGGAGATCACGACGGCCCTGGAGCCGGTGACCGCTGCCGTCGGCAAGCTCTGCCCCTCCAGCTGAACTGCCCACTCGCAGAACGCACACCACACTGCGTGGTGCCGAGGGCGCCACGATCCACCACCGAAGGGAACCACCATGACCGACAACACCGACCAGCCCACCGAGGTCACCGCCGACATGGCGGCCGTGAGCGACGGTGCGACGACCCTGTTCGTCGCCGACTTCAGCGACACCGACACCGCGTGGGAGGCCTACGAGGCCCTGAAGTCGATCGAGGACGGTCGCACGGTCGCCATCGACGGCGTGATCGTCGTCAAGCGCGAGGACGACGGCAAGCTCGTCATCCAGAAGGCGACCGACCACTCGACGAAGAAGGGCCTGAAGTGGGGCATCGTCGGAGGCGCGGCCCTCGGCCTGGTCTTCCCGCCCTCGATCATCGGCAGCGCCGTGGCGCTGGGCGCGGGCGGCGCGGCGCTGGGCAAGGCCCGGCAGCTGCACCACAAGATCGGGCTGGAGAAGGAGCTGGAGTTCTCGGTCGCCCCCGGCCACTCCGGCATCCTCGCCATGGTGTCCGACCCCGGTGCCGTCGAGATCCGCAACGCGCTTGCCCGGGCCGACGCCATCGTCGAGTCCGCGATCGACGACGTCACGGCCAAGGACATCAAGGCCATCGCCAAGGAGTCCAAGGCCGAGGAGAAGGCCGCCCTCAAGGCCGCTGAGTGACGCCATAGCTCCCCGAGTGACGGGGTGGGCTGGTTGGCTTGGGCCATGAGCGGTAGCGGCGTCACGGCATCCACCTGTTCGGACCTGTCGTGAGGGGGATCTACCTCGCGGGCACCGAAGCGCGGTCGGGCAAGTCGGCGGTGGCCGTCGGGCTGGTCGCCAGGCTGGCCCGGCGGCACGCTCGGGTCGGGGTGTTCCGTCCGATCGTGCGCAGCGACGGCCCCGACGAGCTGTTGCGGGTGCTGCTCCAGGAGGCGCCGACCGACCTGACCGTCGACGCGGCGTGGGGCGTCACCCACGACGCGCTGCACGCCGACCCCACCGCGGCGCTCGGCGCCGTCGTCGACCGCTACCACGCCATCGCGCAGGGCCACGACGTGGTGCTCGTGGTCGGGTCCGACTTCACCGACGTGGTGGCGCCGACCGAGTTCGCGACCAACGCCAGGATCGCCGCCGACCTCGGCACCCCCCTCGTGCTCGTGGCACCGGCGCGTGACCGCGACCGGCGCGAGCTGGCCGCGAGCTCAGCAGCCGCGGTGGCCGCGGCGCGAGCGAACCATGCGCACGTCGCCGGCCTGGTGCTCAACCAGGTGCCTGACGCCCAGCGGGGCGAGGTCGTCACCGCCGTGCGCGGCCGCATCGACGCCGTTCCGCTCTGGTCGCTTCCCGAGGCACCGCTGCTGCGCGCGCCGACCGTGGGCGACCTCGTGGCGGCCTGCGACGGCACCCTGGTGCATGGGGATGCCGAGCTGCTCGACCGCGAGAGCCTCGGCCTGGTCGTGGCGGCGATGTCGATGCCGCACGTCATCGACCGGCTGTTCGAGGGCGCCACGGTGATCGTCCCCGGCGACCGCGACGACGTGGTGCTGGGCGTGCTGCTCGCGCACCACGCGCGCACCCTGCCGACGCTGTCGGGGGTGGTGCTCAACGGCGGGTTCCAGCTGTCGCCGCAGGTCGACCTGCTGGTCGCCGGCCTGGAGGTGCGGCTGCCGATCGTGTCGGCCAGGCACGGGACGATGGCGGTGGCGTCCGCGCTCCACCGGGTCGAGGGGCGCATCACGGCGGAGTCCGCCCGCAAGATCCGAGCGGCGGTCGCGCTGCTCGACCAGGCCGACGACCCCGACCTTGACGCCCTGCTCGGCGAAGGGGTCAGCGCTGCCGAGGGCGCCGTCACGCCACTGATGTTCGAGCACGACCTCGTCGAGCGGGCCCGGGCCTCGGGCGCCCACATCGTGCTGCCCGAGGGCGCCGAGGAGCGCATCCTGCGGGCGGCCGACCAGGTGCTGTCCCGGGGCATCGCCCGGCTCACCCTGCTCGGCGACGAGGGTGAGATCCGGGCGACTGCCCGCCAGCTCGGCGTCGACATCGAGCAGGCCGCCGTGGTGGACCCCACGACCAGCCCCTGGCGCGAGCAGTTCTCCACCGAGTACGCGGCGCTGCGCGCGCACAAGGGCGTCACGGTCGAGACCGCCTACGACCGGGTCGTCGACCCGTCCTACTTCGGCACGATGATGGTGCACGCCGGCCTGGCCGACGGCATGGTCTCCGGCTGCGTCACGACCACCGCGCACACCATCCGGCCGGCGCTCGAGGTGGTGCGCACCGCGCCGGGAGTCTCAGTCGTCTCGAGCGTGTTCATCATGTGCCTGGCCGACCGGGTGCTGGTCTACGGTGACTGCGCCGTGAACCCCGACCCCACTGCCGAGCAGC
Organism: uncultured Actinomycetota bacterium; assembly: GCA_963800505.1. Taxonomy (GTDB): domain Bacteria; phylum Actinomycetota; class Actinomycetes; order Actinomycetales; family Dermatophilaceae; genus Fodinibacter. Next base: position 125,464 of record CAWDBL010000008.1, on the reverse strand, counting down.
TCGCGGACATCGCCATCTCGTCGGCCGCGACGGCCGCGCGGTTCGGCATCGAGCCGCGCGTCGCGATGCTGTCGTACTCCACGGGGTCGTCGGGCTCGGGTGCCGACGTCGAGAAGGTGCGCGCGGCCACGGCACTGGTTCGCGAGCGTGCGCCCGAGCTGCTGGTGGAGGGCCCGATCCAGTACGACGCCGCCGTCGATCCCCGGGTCGCCCGCACCAAGCTCGAGCACAGTGCGGTGGCGGGGCGGGCCACGGTGCTGGTCTTCCCCGACCTCAACACCGGGAACAACACGTACAAGGCGGTGCAGCGCAGCGCCGACGCGGTCGCGATCGGGCCGGTGCTGCAGGGCCTGAACAAGCCGGTCAACGACTTGTCGCGGGGGGCCCTGGTGCGGGACATCGTCAACACGGTCGCCATCACGGCGGTGCAGGGCGGCCCGGTGTGAGCGCCCACCCGCACGTGCTGGTCGTCAACGCCGGGTCGTCCTCGCTGAAGTACCAGCTGATCGACGCCACGAGTGGGGTCACCGTCGCGGTGGGGCTGGTGTCGGAGATCGGCGGGGCCAGCCGGCACCGCCACGAGACGTCCGGTCAACGCCACGAGGGCGACCTCGAGTGCCCTGACCACGGCGCCGCGTTCGCGGCCGCCCGCGCCGCGCTCGCCGAGCACGGGCCCTGGGTCGACGACGACGACCTCGTGGCAGTGGGGCACCGGGTCGTGCACGGCGGCCGCCGCTTCACCGAGCCCGTGGTGGTCGACGACGACGTCATCACGGCGTTGAGAACGCTGTCGCCGCTCGCCCCCTTGCACAACCCGGCCAACATCGAGGGGATCGTGCGGGCGCAGGCGGCGTTCCCCGGCATCCCGCACGTCGCTGTCTTCGACACGGGGTTCCACCGCACGCTGCCGCCCGAGGCGTACACGTATGCCGTGCCACGCGCGTGGCGCGACGAGCACCACGTGCGCCGGTACGGCTTCCACGGCAGCTCGTACGCGTGGGTGTCGCGGCGCACGGCAGCGCTGCTCGGCCGTGAGCCGGAGGACCTGCGGATGGTCGTGCTGCACCTCGGCAACGGGGCGAGTGCGTGTGCGGTCGACGGTGGCCGCAGCGTCGACACCTCGATGGGGCTGTCGCCGGCCGAGGGGCTGGTCATGGGGACCCGGTCCGGCGACGTCGACCCGGCGCTCGGCGGCTACCTCGCCAGGGTGAGCGGGCTGTCGGCGCAGGACTACGACCAGGCGCTCAACCGGGAGAGCGGGCTGCTCGGGCTCGCGGGCGTCTCCGACTTCCGCACGCTCGTGGAGCGACGTGAGGCGGGTGATGCCGGGGCTGGGCTCGCCTTCGACGTGACCGTGCACCGCATCCGCAAGTACGTCGGGGCGTATGCCGCGGTGCTCGGCCGGCTCGACGCGCTTGCCTTCACGGGCGGGATCGGTGAGCGCAGCGCGGTGCTGCGGGCGGCCGTGGTCGACGGGTTGGGCGTGCTTGGGCTGCGGCTCGATGCCACGGCCAATGCGGAGGGTCCGCCGGAGCGTCGGGTGTCGGCCGGGGACAGCGCTGCCGAGGTGTGGGTCGTGCCGACCGACGAGGAGCGCGAGATCGGCCGGGCGGCGCTCACGGTGATCGGTGTGCCCAACGCGCTCTGAACCCGGCTCTTGGTGGCGGACCAGGCTGTGTATCGGCCTGTCCACAGGGCGTGTTCGGGTCTTGAGTTGTCCACAGGTGGTGGTCGTTTCGGGTGACTGTCGGTGGACGTTTGTACGATTGGTGCATGGATGCGGGGGCGTTGGAGGGGCGGGTCGTGGGCCCGGGTTCGGTGGTGCCGGGCCGGTTGTCGGATGCCGTGAGCCCGCCGGCCGCTGCCGGGTCGCCGCTGGAGTTGGGGTCGGGGTGGGGTGGTGGCGGAGGATGCGGTGGGTGGTGGCGCTCCGGCTGCGGCTGCTGACGCTGCGGCTGGTGACCTTGGCGCTGATGTTGTGGTGGCGGTCGACTCGTTTCGGGCGTGGCTGGCCGGGGTGGATGTCGACTCGCTGACGGATCGGGAGCGGGTGGAGCTGGTCGCGGGTTTGGAGCGGGTCAAGGGTGCGTCGTCGGCGGTGCAGGCGCGTGCGGCGGATGCGTTGCGGTGTTCGCGTGAGGTGGTGGCTCCGCAAGATGTGGCCCGGTCGGTGGGGTCGGTGGTGGCGTTGGCGCGGCGGGAGTCGCCGACCTTGGGGGACCGTTTTGTGGGGTTGTCGCGGGCGTTGGTGCATGAGATGCCGGTGACGATGGCCGCGTTGTCGGGTGGGGAGTGCAGCGAGCGGGTTGCGGTGGCGGTGGTTGCGGCGACGGCGACGCTGTCGTTGGAGGACCGGGGCGAGGTGGATGCTCGGGTGGGGCCGTTGTTGTCCCGGTTGGGGGTGCGGCAGGCGGGTGCGGCGGCGGCGCGGGTCGCGGCGGAGCTGGACGCGGCGTCGGTGGTGGCGCGGATGGAGGCGGCGGCGCGGAGCCGCCGGGTCAGTGTGCGGCCGGCTCCGGACGGGATGGCGTACCTGACCGTCCTCGGCCCGTTGAAGGACGTGGTCGGCGCGCACGCAGCGGTGCAGGCCCGAGCCCGCGGTGTGGTGGGTGGTCAGTGCCCCGATGAGCCCCCGGAGGGGCGCGGGGTGGGTGCGGTCGCGGCCGACACCGCGCTGCGGTTGCTGTCGGGGCGGGCGACCGGTCAGCCGCAGCCGGTGGAGGTGCAGCTGGTGATGACCGACCGGGCCCTGCTCGGCACCGGCAACGGTGACCGGTCGGTGTTTGAGCCGGCCCGGATCCCGGGCCACGGGTCGGTGCCGGCCGCGGTGGCCCGGGCCTGGCTACTTGAAGGCCTCGACGCGGGCTCAGAGGTAGCCGCAGCACCAGGCAGCGGCGCCCCGACCCAAAGCAGGGACTCCTTCGTGCCGGGAACAGTGCCGGCCTCGGGCGAGATTCCGACGTCGCCGCACGAGCCCGCGGGCCGTGCGGGTGAACGCGGCCCCGTGCCGGCTGCGACGCCCATCGACCCCACCAGTTCGATGACCGGGCTGCCGACTCCTGCGCGGGTGTGGGTGCGGCGGTTGTACACGACCCCGGACGGGCGGGACCTGGTGGCGATGGACTCACGCCGGCGGGTGTTCGGGGGGATGCTGCGGCGGATGCTGGTGCTGCGTGATGACGTGTGCACCACCCCGTGGTGTGAGGCGCCGATCGTGCACGCCGACCATGCGACCCCGGTGCGTGAGCACGCTGAGACCTCGTTCGAGGAGGGCAACGGCAAGTGCGCCCGGTGCAACTACGCCAAGGAAGCCCCCGGCTGGCGCACCCGCGTGATCCTGGCTGACGCCGACATCGGCGTGACGGGCCGCGAGCGCACCGAGCCCGACCGGCCGCGACCTGAGCGCGCCAACGCCGGCGAGCCGTCACCTGAGCGCAGCGACGCCGACCGGCCGGCAACCAAACGCGCCGGAGCGGGCGGGGATGCACGTGAGCGCACCGACGCCAGCATGGATGCCAGCACCGACGCGCCCGGGGCGAGGCGGGTGGTGCGGGTGACCACACCACTGGGGCACACCTACGACGCCGAACCACCACCGCTGCTCGGCTGGGGCAGCCAGTCCTTCGCGCCGACCACCACCGCCGTACCCGCCACGCCGGCCCGGCCCGACCAGCCGTCGATGACCAGCGCAGCCGACGCGGCGAACCCTGAGCGCGCGGCCGAGGGGTCGTCTGGGATCAGTGGTGACGCGGCGGTCGTGGCGGGCTTGACCAGTGCGACCGACGTTCTGAGTGAGACCGCCGAGCCGACACAGCACTCGACACGCCCGGACGCGCCTCGCCGCCCTCACGCGTCAGGCTGGCCACGGCCAGGTGAGCGGCGCAAGCGGGCACTGCGCCGACCACGCACCCTCAGCGGCACGGCGACCGAACGACCACGACCAGGACGACGACCGCGGCTGACCAGCCACCTCGAACGCGAGCTGTGCCGCTACCTGAGCTGATGGGCGCGCGCCCGCCGAAGGGCCCGCCCGGCGACGGACCCGCACCCTCCCGCTCCTAGAGTGGCGCCATGGCGACGACGCTCTACCGACGCGGGCGGATCCGCACCCCGGACCGGCCGGACGCGACGGCCCTCGTGGTCGTCGACGGCCGGGTCGGGTGGGTCGGCGACGACGAGGGCGCCCAGCGCCATGCCCAGGTCGTCGACGCCGTCGTCGACCTCGACGGCGCGCTGGTGCTGCCGGCCTTCGTCGACGCGCACGCCCACCTCTCGCACACCGGCATGGGTCTGCGAGGCGTCGACCTCGCCGGGACCACCTCGGTGGCCCAGGCGCTGCGGGCCGTCGAGGATGCCGTGCGCCACCGGGGCGGGCGACCCACCTTCGTCCTCAACTGGCAGGAGCACGACTGGGCCGAGGACCGTGCGATGACAGCGGCCGAGCTCGACCGGGCCAGCTTCGGCGGAGTCGTCTACGCGTCCAGGATCGACGGTCACTCGGCCGTGGTGTCCAGCGCGCTGGCAATGATCTCCGGCGCCCAAGCCCTGGACGGCTGGCAGGGAGACGGCTTCGTCACCCGCGACGCCAAGAACGCCGCCCGAGCCTCCTTCGACGCCGCGCGCAGCGCCGACCAGCGGCGTGAGGACATCGAGGACGCGCTACGCGCTGCGGCGGCCCACGGCATCGCCGTCGTGCACGAGTGCGGCGGACCGCTGCTCACCTCCGCCGGGGACTTCGCGAACGTCCTCGAGCTCGGTCGGCGCCCAGACCTCCCACGCACCGTCGGCTACTGGGCCGAGGCCGTCACCGAGCCCGAGCAGGCGACCGCGCTGCTCGCCCTGCACGGCGCCAGCGGCCTGGGCGGTGACCTCAACATCGACGGCTCGATCGGCTCGCACACCGCCCACCTGCGTGCCGGCTACGCCGACGACCCCGGGTGCGTCGGTACGGCCTACCGGTCCAGCGCGGACGTGCGTGACCACGTCGCTGCGTGCGCGGCGGCCGGCATCCAGAGCGGCTTCCACGTCATCGGCGACGCCGGCATGGACACCGTGCTCGAGGGTTACGAGGCCGCTGCCCGGCTGGTCGGGCTCGAGACCGTGCGAGCCAGCCGCCCGCGGCTCGAGCACGCCGAGATGGTCGACGCCGACGGCATCAAGCGGATGGCGCGCCTGGGCATGGTGGCGAGCGTCCAGCCGGCCTTCGACGCGATGTGGGGAGGAGCCGCAGGCATGTACGAGGCGCGCCTGGGCCGGGCCCGGGTGCCGGGCACGAACCCATTCGCCGGCCTCGTCCGGGCGGGCGTGGGCCTGACCCTCGGCTCCGACTCACCCGTCACACCGTTCGACCCCTGGGCCGCCGTGCGCGCGGCCGTCGAGCACCACGACCCGGACCAGCGGCTCGACGTGGTCACAGCGCTCCAGGCCCACACCACCGGCGGGTACGCCGCCGCGCGCGAGCACGGGGGAGGGGTGCTCAGGGTCGGCAGCCCGGCTTCCTTCGCCGCCTGGCACGCACCTGACACCGACGACCAGGGCCTGCCCGAGGTGCGCGCCGGCGCGAGCCTGCCCACGTGCCGGTTCGCCGTCCGAGACGGCACGGTGCTCGCCACCGGGTGAGCCGGGGAACCGCTCAGTGCGCCTGCGAAGGCCCTGTCGCGTCCGGCACCCCCACGCCGAACACCGACATCATCTGCGCCAACATCGTGTAGTACCCGACCAGCACGACGAGCTCGAGCAGCTTCCCCTCGCCCAGCACCCCCACCGCGGCGTCGTAGTCGTCGCCCTCCAGCTGGCGGTGTTCGGCCAGCCGGCGGGCGACCAGGCAGGTCATCGCCTCCTCGGGGTCGACCCCGACGGCGTGCGCGAACGCCCCCGACCGGAGGCCGTCCAGCTCGGCCTGGCTCAGGCCCACCATCACGCCGACCCGCTCGTGGGCGTACTGCTCGTAGTCGCTCTGCGTCACTGCCGCCACCGTGAGGATCGCGACCTCGCGCGCCCGGTCGGTGAACGAGGTCGCGAAGCGCACCGCCGCCCCGAGCTCCTGCAGTGGCCCCCCGAGGTGGGGTGCCTGGAGCATCAGGCCGAACGGTCCCACCAGCGACCCGTCGGGCGCCGTGAGGTGGAACGCCTGCGGCCCCGTGCCACGTCGCCCGCCCACGATGGCGGCGTGCAGCGCCTGCCGGCGGGGATCGGAGAAGGGCGGGTGCAGGCGCGGCAGTCTCTCGGTCATGAGCCCACCATGCCCCACGGCCGAGGCTGCGTCCGGTGCTCGGCGAGAACCACTGCCACCTCCGTGACGCGAGCGCCAGACCTCCCGACAGATCCTGTCGTGGTGGGGCGCCAGCGCCGTAAATACTCCCGCGGATCTTGGTAGATTGGCGCCGTGTCTTCACGTGCGCGTCCTCTCCTCGATCTCGACCCAGCGACGGTCCGCCGCGCCCGGACCCTGGCCCGCCGGGCCGGGAAGCCGGTCGTCGACCTCGCCCGCAGCCACACGACGGTGTCCGTCGAGCGGGCGACGCTGCGCCTGGCCGGCCTGTCCGGCGCCGACCACGAGAACATCCCCTGGGTCAACCACCTCGTCGATGCGGTGCGCGACGGCGTCGGTCTCGAGCACGGCGTCACGACTGCGGTCTGGGACGCACTGCGCCGCGGCGAGGCCCCCGACCTGCTGACCCTGGCCCAGAAGTCGGCGAGCGGCGCGGTCAGCTTCCGCCTCCCCGAGGGCAAGGACGCCACCGCGGCCCGCAAGGCCGCCCGCACGGCGGTCGCCCGCGGCATCCGCGAGATCGACCGGCAGCGCGCCACCCGAGACCGCATGGTCAAGCGCTTCGGCGACCCGGCACAGAAGCCGTGGATCTACCTCATCGTCGCCACCGGCGACATCTACGAGGACATCCCACAGGCCCAGCAGGCCGCCAGCGAGGGTGCCGACGTCATCGCCGTCATCCGGTCCACCGGGCAGAGCCTGCTCGACTTCGTGCCCGAGGGCGCGACCCGTGAGGGCTACGCCGGCACCTACGCCACCCAGGAGAACTTCCGCCTGATGCGCGCCGCACTCGACGAGTCGAGCAAGGAGCTCGGCCGCTACGTACGGCTCACGAACTACGCCAGCGGGCTGTGCATGCCCGAGATCGCCGCGCTGGCCGGCCTCGAGCGGCTCGACATGATGCTCAACGACTCGATGTACGGCATCCTCTTCCGCGACATCAACCCGGTGCGCACCTTCGTCGACCAGCGCTTCAGCCGCCAGGTGCACGCGCGCGCCGGCATCATCATCAACACCGGCGAGGACAACTACCTCACCACCGCGGATGCCGTCGAGGCCGCCCACACGGTGACCGTGAGCCAGCTGCTCAACGAGTACTTCGCCAAGGAGGCCGGCCTCGAGGACTGGCAGCTGGGCCTCGGCCACGCCTTCGAGATCAACCCCGAGATCCCCGACAGCTTCCGCCTCGAGCTGGCCCACGCCCTGCTCGCGCGCCAGCTCTTCCCCGACGCCCCGCTGAAGTGGATGCCGCCCACCAAGCACATGACCGGTGACGTCTTCCGCGGTTACCTGCTCGACGGCTTCTTCAACCTCGTCGGCGCCATGACCGGCCAGGGCATCCTGCTCGTCGGGATGATGACCGAGGCGGTCGTCACGCCGTGGCTGTCCGACCGAGACCTGGCCCTGCAGAACGTCCGCTACGTGCTCAACGCCGCGGGCGGCCTCACCGAGGACTTCCACCCGCCGCACGACGGGCTGATCCAGACCCGGGCCCGGCAGGTGCTCGGCGAGGCGGTCGACCTGCTCGACGAGATCGTCAGCGACACCACGACCCGCGGCACCGCCCACCCGCAGCCGCTGCTGGCGGCCATCGCCGACGGCACCTTCGGCTCGATGAAGCGCCCGCCCACCAAGGGCAAGGGGCTCGACGGAGTCGCGGTCAAGGCCGGCGACTACGACAACCCCGCGACCACCCTGCTCGAGGAAGGGGCCACCCGATGACCCGCCGCCGCGACGCCCACGACGCGCAGCGCCGCATGGAGCACGTCGTCGAGGGTGACCAGAGCCTCGCCGAGCCCAGCCCGGTCGTGCGGCCCTACGGCGACACCACGGGGGACGGGATGGTGCAGGTCTCGTTCACCCTCCCGCTGCCGCACGACAAGCGCGCCGAGGGCGCTGCGCTGCAGCTCGCCGCCAAGATGGGGATGGAGCCCGCCCTCCTCGTGCACGCCAAGGCGATGGGCCCGCACTTCACCTTCTTCGTCGTCTACGGCTCGGTCACCCACCTCGTCGACGTCCGCGAGGTCGTGGTGCACGAGCGCGAGTTCTCGCTGCTGACCTCCAAGGAGATCAACACCGAGATCAAGAAGCGCCTGCGCCGCAAGCTCGTCGTCGTCGGCGCCTGCATCGGCACCGACGCCCACACCGTCGGCATCGACGCCATCCTCAACATCAAGGGCTTCGCCGGCGAGAAGGGCCTGGAGTACTACCGCGAGATGACGGTGGTCAACCTCGGTGCCCAGGTGCTCGTGCCCGACCTGGTCAACACCGCCCGCGAGGTGCGCGCGGATGCCGTGCTCGTCTCGCAGGTCGTCACCCAGAAGGACGCCCACATCCACAACACCACGGCCATGTCGGCCGCCTTCCGCGAGGCGTTCCCCGCAGGCTCGGTGCCGCTGCTCGTCGTGGGCGGACCGCGCTTCGAGGAGGGCTCGGCCGGCGCGCTGGGCGTCGACCGGGTCTTCGGCCGCGGCACCACGCCCGGCGAGGTCGCGTCCTACCTGGTGCACGAGCTCGTCGCGTCCCGCACCCAGCCCGACCCACGAGGAGTGCAGCGATGACCCGAGCAGAGGTCGGCGCCAGCGTCGTCCACCGCCGCTACGTGTCCTACAGCCACGCGCACTACGCCGGGAACCTGGTCGACGGCGCCTACTCGCTGGCGGCCTTCGGCGACGTCGCCACCGAGATGTGCATCCGCACCGACGGCGACGAGGGGCTGTTCGCCTCCTACTCCTCGGTGCAGTTCCTCGCGCCGGTCCGGGCCGGTGACGTGATCGAGATCGAGGCCCGGCTGGTGCGGGTCGGAACCCGTTCCCGCGAGATGGAGTTCGAGGTGCGCGTCGTCGGCCGGGGCACCCCCGAGCGCGGCGCCTCAGCCGCCGACGTGCTCGACCCACCCGTGGTGGCGACCACCGCCCGCGGGGTCGTGGTGGTGCCGTCAGCGCAGTGACCTACCGTTGGCGGGTGCCCACCCCGCTCCGGTATGCCGCGCGCCCGGCGGCCGCCGTCGGTGCGGGTCTGTGCCTGTGGCTGGCGTTCCCCGAGGCGAACCTGTGGTGGCTCGCACCGGTGGGGGTGGCGCTGCTCGGTGCGGCGACCCTGACGGCCGGCGCCCGGCAGGGCGCGCTGCTTGGCCTGCTCGCCGGGCTGGCCTTCTTCGTGCCCGTGCTGTCCTGGTCGGGGGTCTACGTCGGGGCACTGCCGTGGTTCGCCCTGGCGGTGCTCGAGGCGCTCTACGTCGCCGCCATGTCGGCGGTGGTCGGGTATGCCGGGAAGCGGCTCGCCCGCGCCGGACCCCTGGGCGCCGCCTACCTGGTGATCCCGCTCGCCTGGGTGGTGCAGGAGTGGGCCCGCGGCGCCACACCGTACGGCGGGTTCCCCTGGGCTCGACTGGCGTTCAGCCAGGCCGACAGCCCGCTGGCCCACGTGGCGCGCTGGCTCGGGGCGCCCGGGGTGACGTTCGCCGTGGCGGTCGTCGGCACGCTGCTCCTCGCCGCGGTCACCTCCGCGCTGCACCGCTCCTGGGTCCGCGCCGCGGCCGCCGCGGCCGTCGCCCTCGCGGTGGTCGCCCTGGCGCCGCTGGCCATCCCGCTGCCGACCGGCGGGCGCCCGGTATCGGTCGGGTTCGTGCAGGGCAACGTGCCCCAGGCCGGGCTGGAGTTCAACGCCGAGCGCAGAGCCGTGCTCGACAACCACGTCGACGGCACCGAGGTGCTCGCTGCCAAGGCGCCCGACGACCTCACCCTCGTCGTCTGGCCGGAGAACTCCTCCGACATCGACCCCTTCCGCAACAGCGATGCCGCTGCGCAGATCGTCCGCGCCCGGAGGGCGGTCGGGGTGCCGCTGCTCATCGGAGCCGTGCTCGCCGAGCCGCCCGGCTACAGCTCGAACGTCTCGCTCTTCTACCTGCCCGGGGTCGCCGAGCCGCAGCGCTACGTCAAGCTGCACCCGGTGCCCTTCGCGGAGTACATCCCCGCCCGAGCGTTCTTCCGCATCTTCACCCCGATGGCCGACCTTGCGGGCAACTTCGTCGCCGGCGACGAGATCGGCGTCTTCACGGTGCCGGCGGCCGGCGGGGACTACGTCGCCCTGCCGACGATCTGCTTCGAGGTCGCCTACGACGGCCTGATGCGCGACAGCGTGCGCGCCGCCGGCGACGAGCCGAGCCTGCTCGTGGTGCAGACCAACAACGCCACGTTCGGCTACACCGACGAGTCCGAGCAGCAGTTCGCGATCTCGCGGATCAGGGCGATCGAGCACGGCCGGTCGGTGGTGCACGTCTCGACCGTCGGGGTCTCCGGGTTCGTGGCGCCCGACGGGTCGGTCACCGAGAAGACCGCGCTGTTCACGGCCGACCAGCGGGTGGCCGCCCCCGTCGTGCGCACCGAGCGCACCCCCGCCGACCGGCTCGGCGCCGCACCCGAGTGGGCGGCTGCGGTGGCCCTGTTCCTGCTCGTGCTCGGGAGCACCCGGGCAGCCCGGAGCGTTAGGGTTTCGGAGGCCAGTTCTCCCGCCGACCGACCTGACGAGGACCCACAACCTTGACCGAGACCGCCCGACCGCCGCTGCAGCGCGTCGCCGTCCTCATCCCGACGTACAACGAGCGGGACACCCTTCCCGTGACCGTGCGCCGCCTGCGCGACGCCGTCCCGCAGGTCGACGTGCTCGTGCTCGACGACAACTCACCGGACGGCACCGGTGCGGTGGCCGACGCCCTGGCGGCGGCCGACCCCCAGGTGGACGTGCTGCACCGGGCCGGCAAGGAGGGGCTCGGGGCCGCCTACCTCGCCGGGTTCCGGTGGGCGCTGGACGCCGGCTACGACGCGATCGTCGAGATGGACGCGGACGGCTCGCACCAGCCCGAGCACCTACCCACGATGCTCGCCGCCGCCGAGCACGCGGATGCCGTCATCGGCTCTCGCTGGGTGCCCGGGGGCTCGGTGGTCAACTGGCCCGTGCACCGCAAGGCGCTCTCGGTCGGGGGGAACCTCTACATCAAGGTGCTGCTCGGGATGCCGGTCCACGACGCGACCGCCGGTTACCGGGTCTACCGCAGTGACGCCCTGCGGGCCATGGGCCTGGACGGCGTCGCGTCGCAGGGCTACTGCTTCCAGACCGACCTGACCTGGCGGGCCGTCAAGGCCGGCCTGACCGTGGTGGAGGTGCCGATCACCTTCGTCGAGCGCGAGGTGGGCGACTCCAAGATGAGCCGCGACATCATGACCGAGTCCTTGCGCCTGATCACCGGCTGGGGCCTGCGGCACCGGGCCCGGCAGGTGCGCGCGCTGGTCGGCGTCCCGCGCCAGCCGAGGTGGCACACGCTGTGAGCAGTTCGGGCGCCACCCCGCACGCCTCCCGCCGGCGGCGTCCGCGGGTGCTGCGCTGGGTGTTCCTGGCCCTGCTCATCGTGCCGGTCGTCGAGATCGCGGCGATCATCGCGGTCGGCCGGGTCATCGGCGGCTGGCAGACGCTGCTCCTGCTCGTGCTCGAGTCCCTGCTCGGGGCCTGGATCGTCAAGCGTGAGGGCGGGAAGACCTGGGCCGCGCTGCAGGACGCCCTGCGCAGCGGTCGGATGCCGAGCCGTCAGCTCTCCGACGCCGCCCTGGTGCTGATCGGCGGCACCCTGCTGCTCACCCCGGGGTTCGTCACCGACCTCGCCGGGTTCTTCTTCATCCTGCCGCTGACCCGCCCGATCACCCGGGTGTGGCTCGAGACCGTGGTCGCCCGCGGGCTGCTGGGCCCGATGGGGGAGTGGCCCGCGTCCGGGCCGGTGCCGGGGGCCGCGCGCGGACCCGGCGGTCCGGCATCCGGACCAGCGGCCGGTGGCCGCCCGGACGTCGTCCCGGGCGAGGTCGTCGAGGGCACCGTCGTCGACCCCGACCGTCCCTGAGCTCCCGGCGTCGCCCCGCCCGGACATGACGGATGCCGGGCACCCTGGTGGGCACCCGGCATCCGGCAGGGTCGGTCAGGCGGACTTGCGCTTGCGGGGGCGCTCGCCCCGCGACTCGCGCAGGAGGGTGAGGCGCTCCTCGAGGAGCTCCTCGAGCTCGGGGATGGAGCGACGCTCGAGCAACATGTCCCAGTGCGTACGGACGTGCTTGACGGGCTTGGCCTCCGGCTCCGGGCCCCCACCCTGGAGCTTGGCCTCGGCACCGCAACGGCATTCCCAGGTGTGCGGGACGTCGGCCTCGACGGAGAAGGGGAGCTTGATGGTGTGCCCGTTCGGGCACAGGTAGGTCGTGATGTTGCGCTCGCTGGGGACGACGTTTGCGTCGGTCTCCATGCTCAGCGCGCCGAGTCGGCTGCCGCGCAGGCTGCGTTCTGCCATGGGATTCTCCCGGAGTCTGTGGTGTCCCGATCGGCAGGTCGCCCCGATCGGGTCTAGCGCGTCCAACGACCGGACCGGTGGCGTTGTTCCGTCGCCTCGCCGTCGTGTAGAAGGGTTCGGTGTGAGAGCCCTCACAGGATGCATACGTGCTGGGGCGTCCCACAGTTCGGACAGCACCCGACCTCAGACGACGCGGGGGACCTGGTTCCCGGCGTCGAGGATGCCCTGCCGCACGTCGACCTTGCGCAGGATGGCGTAGCCGAGCACGAAGAAGATGACCAGTGCCACGATCGCCGGGCGGTAGGAGTCGGTCAGCTGGTGCACCAGGCCGAAGAGGAACGCGCCGAACCACGACGTGCCGCGCTCCATCGCCTGGTAGAAGCCGAAGAACTCGGCCTCGCGGCTGTGCGGCACGAGCTGGCTGAACAGCGAGCGGCTCAGCGCCTGGCTGCCGCCGAGCACGATCCCGATGAGCACCCCGAGCACGACGAAGGGCAAGAAGGCCTCCGCCGGCAGGAAGAACGCGGCGACCACGATCAGCGACCATGCGATGAGCGAGCGAAGGATGGTCCGCCAGGCGCCCCACTTGCCGGCGACCCAGCCGAAGAGCAGCGCGCCGCCGAAGGCCACGAACTGCACGAGCAGGATCAGCGCGATGAGCTGGCTCTCGTCGAACTTCAGCTGCTCGGCGCCGTAGAGGCTGCTCGACGTGATGACGGTCTGGATGCCGTCGTTGAAGAACAGGTAGGCGAGCAGGAAGAGCATGGTGTTGGGGTAGTTCCGAAGGTCGCGGAAGGTGTGCCCGAGCTGCGCCAGGCTGCCGCGCACGGCGCCGGCGCGGGGGGCGTCGATCTCGCTCGGGGCGTTGCCGCGCAGGCTCCACAGCCCGACGACGGGGATGATCGTGAAGACGGCCCACCACAGGCCGGCCGAGAGCAGGCTGATCCGTACGGCCATCTCGGTGTCGACGCCGACGAGGTCGGGTGAGGTGACGAGCACGAGGTTGATGGCCAGGAGCAGGCCACCGCCGAGGTAGCCCAGGGCCCAACCGCGGCTGGACACCTTGTCGCGGTCGTCGGGGCTGGCGACGCGGCACAGGATGGCGTCGTAGACGACCAGGCTCGCGCCCAGGCTGATGGAGGCGATGACCATCATCGCCGCGCCGAACCGCCAGTTGCTCCCCACGAGGAAGAACAGCCCGGCCGCCGCGGCGGAGCCGACCCAGGCGAACAGGCCCAGGAGGCGGGCCGGGCGCGGGGACCGGTCGGCGATGGCGCCGACCATGATGAGCAGCAGCGCCGACATGATGGTGGCGAGGGTGACGGTGTAGGGGGCGATCGACCCGGGGTCCAGGGGCGCGGTGAGCACCAGGACGACCGCGGCCAGGGCGAGCGGCACGACCAGCGAGGTGGGGCGCACCAGCACCCTCGTGTCGCGCGCGTAGGCGACGACCCCGAGCACGAGGAGCACCAGCAGCGCCACCACGGCGACGAACGCGACCGTGGAGATCCACCGCGGGAGGTCTGCAGCGGCCGGGACCACGTAGAGGTCGGTGCCGCACCGGGCGTCGGAGTCGATGCCGGGGCAGGCGGCCTCCTTGGCCACCGTGGTGAGGTAGGGCCCGAAGAGCACCGTGCCCACCGTGGTGACGAAGGCCGAGTTCGCCCAGTCGTACCAGTACCAGGGGCGGTGGTAGCGGCCGGTCTCGGCGTAGGCGTCGACCCGCTCGGACTGCGTCGTCATGCGCGAAGCGTTCCACACCCGGTGGGGTGCGCACCGTAGGTTGCGGTACTCGGTCTCACCCGTGTCCGCTGCCGGGGATCAGCCCGCGAACTCCCAGTGCCACGGCTCGGGCAGCGACCCACCGGCGGCGGCCCAGGACGGGTGGAACCAGCCGTAGAGCGGCGCGTTCTGCCGCATCCACTGGTGGGCCGGCGACCCGAAGTCCTGCACGCCGCCGCAGAGGTCGACCGCGTGGCCCAGCCCGTGCCGGCTGGTGCCGGGGGTGGCGGCGAAGCGGCCGCGCTTGCCCTTGATCGAGATCTGGTCGGGCAGGGAGCGGTAGGAGTCGGTGATGCACAGCGCCACGCCGGTCTGGGCGGCATACGCCTGGCTCATGGCGTTGAAGCTGGCGGCTGCGGCAGGGGAGAGGCTCTCACCCGCGGCCTGCCAGATGGGGCACAGCCCGCTCGGCGGGATCATGCCGTTGGGGTAGACGGCCGAGTCGTTGGTGCACGGCTTGCCGATCGCGGTGGTGTCGACCGAGGCGGAGGACAGCGCGTCGCGCAGCCGCTGGGCCGCGGCCTTGGCAGCCGGGGTGCGGGCGCCGACGAGCAGGCTGGCAACCGGGCCGGCCTTCTCGACCTCGGCCACCTGCAGGCTGCGCAGCTTGGCCATCTTGGAGCGCTGGGCCAGGACGATCTTGTCGAGGGCGGCCTTGTCACGCCGGATGACCCGGGTGGCCGCAGCAGCGGAGGCCTGGGCCGCGTCGGCCGCGGCGCTCAGCCGCACCTGCTCGGCGGTGAGCACCTTGATGTCGCGCATGGCCAGGGTGCGCTGCTCGGTGAGGTAGGACAGGTCGCCCAGCGGGTCGCCGACCTGGTCGGGCTCCGAGCCGAGCGCGTCGAGCATGCCGGCGAGGTCGGCGTCGCCACCGCCTCCGGCGTAGACCGAGAACACCCAGTCGCTCAGGATGCGGTGGGCGGTGGCCAGACGTGCCTCGAGCACGGACAGGTCGGTGTGCGACGAGACGGCCTCGTCGGTGGCGGCCCGCTCGGTCTCGCGGGCGGCGACCAGCGACTCCAGCAGGGCGTTGGACTTGTCGGACAGCGCGTTCATCTCGCGGGTGGCCGCGGCGACCTTGGAGTTGCTCGCCGACAGGGCGGTCGCGATGCGCTCGGCCTCGGCGATCTGGGCAGCGAGGAGCGCCCCGGACAGGGCGACCTGGTGGTCGGGCTCGCCCTCGGCCGGTGCGGCCTTCGTGGGCGGCGGCACGCTCGGCGCCGTGCTCGTCGTGGTGCTCGGGCTGGAACTGGGTGTCGGGGTGCTGGCCGTGGGGGAGGGGGTGGTCGGGGTGGGCGTGGGGCTCGCGCTGCGCGTCACCGAGGTGGACGGCGACGGCTGTGGCGCCTGCGCGGCAGCGGCAGTGCCGGCCGTAGCGGCCACGACCGCGGCGAGCACGGCCGACCCGGCCGTCACCCGCATCCAAGGCGCCCAGCGCACGACTTCTGTCTTCCTGTCACGTTCGACGACGCCCCACGGGGCGCCGGGCACGTGCCCCTGCCGCACGAACCACGCCTCACGATATGCCCCGCGGTGCCCGGGTGATACCCGGATGGGGAAATACCACCCGTTCGGGCCATAGGTCATCCACAGGTGAGGGCGCGAGGGGGTCGTCGTCCACAGGCGGGCCGACGCCGTGGTGACCGCCGAGGGGTCCGCGGCAGGGTGGCCGGGCGGGGGCAGGCTGCCCCCAGAGGGAGGGTGGCAATGGATTATGTCAACTCGGTGCACCTGGTCGGCCGGGTCACCGCGACGGGGGAGCCGCGCGAGCTGCCGAGCGGCGACACCGTGCTGACTCTGCGGGTGGTGGTTCCACGGACGCAGCGTCGCGACACGGCCCGCCCCGGTGTCGACACCATCGACGTGGCGTGCTGGACCCCGGCGGCGCGACGGTCTGCGTCCCGCTGCGAGGTCGACGACCACGTCGAGGTGGAGGGCGCCCTGCGCCGACGGTTCTTCCGGGCCGGTGGTGCGGTGGCCAGCCGCTACGAGGTGGAGGCCCGCAAGGTCACCCGGCGCCGCGGTGACGCCGGCGGCTGAGCGCCGAAGAGGGCGACACCCCGACCTGCGGCTCAGGCCCGGGCGGCCAGCATCTGCTGCAGGAGGCCGATCTCGGAGGCCTGCGCGGCCGCGATCGCCCCGGCCAACGTGCGCACCTCGGGGGTGCGCGCCTCCGCCACCGCTGCATCGGCCATGGCAACCCCGCCGGTGTGGTGCGCGATCATCAGGCGGAGGAAGATCCGCTCGGCCTCGACACCGGTGGCCGCCTTGAGCTCGGCGAGCTGCGCGGGGGTGGCCATGCCGGGCATCGAGCCGTCCGGGCCGGTGTGCGCCGCCGCGTGCTCGCCACCGACCCAGGCCATCGGCGGCCGGGAGCCGGTCTGGTCCAGGCCCCACTGCACCAGCCACCCGTACATCTGCCCGGCCTGCTGCTGCTGGCTGGTGAGGATGTCGTAGGCGACGGTGCGCACCTCGTCGTCCTGGCTGCGGTCACGCACCAGCAACGCCATCTCGACGGCCTGGGCGTGGTGGGTCTGCATGTCACGCGCGAAGCCGGCGTCGGCTCCGAAGTCGGTGGGCGCGGCGTTGCGCGTCTGCACGACCCACAGCGTGCCGAGCACCCCGACGAGCAGCGCGGCCAGGCCGACCAGCAGCAGCCGTCCCCGGCCCCGGTGCTGCGCCTCGGGCTCGTGGTCGTCGTCGTCGCGCCGGTGGTCGGCTCGCTCCTCGGAGTCATCCACCGGGGTGGGGGTCATCCGCTCGCCGGCGGCAGGTCGCCCGCGCTGCCGCCGGTGCATGCCGCGCCCGGCTCCGGCGTCTGCGGGCCCTGCCGGTAGGCCTTGACGAACTCCTCCAGCCGCGGGTCGTCGGCCCCGGTCAGCACCAGCTGGGTGCCCCAGGCGCTGGCGACGACCGGTCCCGGCAGACCGTCGTACGGGGACTGCACGATGTAGGTGTCGGGCAGGGCCGCGGTGAGCTTGGCGACCTGGTCGGCGGGCAGCGCGGGGTCGTAGGTCACCCAGACCGCGCCGTGCTCGAGCGCGTGCACAGCCAGCTCGTTCTTGACCGGCTCGGTGTACACGCCGCAGTTCAGCCAGGTCGGGCTGTGGTCGCCGCCGACCGGTGGCGTCTGCTCGTAGGTGACCGACTCGGTGGTGTGGTCGCGGGTGACGGTGTAGGTCTTCACCGCGTCGAGGTTGGGGCGGTTCGAGACGTCGTTGTAGACGGTGAACCCGACGGCCCCGGCGATGACCAGCACGACGGTGGCCACGGCGGCGATGATCAGCAGGCGTGACCGGCGCTCCTTGGCCTTCTGCGCCTGGCGCACCTCGTCGACCTTGGCCCGGCCGGCCCGGGCACCACCCTGCGGCCTGGACGACTTGCTCACCCGGTGCTCCTCACTTCGGTTGTGTGACGGCGAGCGAACATTGTCACCCATCAACCGTGCACCGACGTATCACGACCCCCGCCGCGGGCCTCCTGACAGCCATCAGGAAGGGCTTCGCGCCCGGGAGGTGGCGACATGCAGTGGATCCAGTGGACTCGGTGCCCGCAGTGCGACTCGATCGCCGAGATCGTCGACCGCGACGTCTGGCCGAGCACCGACGGGCCGGTCGAGCACGTGAGCGTGCGGTGCGTGCGCCGGCACCGGTTCGTCATGCCGGTGGTGTCGCTGGTGGCCGAGGACGTGCCGGCGTCGATGGCGGCGCTGGAGCGCGAGCTGGTGTCGGTGCGGAACCGGCACGAGCGCGGTTGAGGACCGCTCGTGCCCCTTCCCACATAACGCCGATAATCGACATTATGTCAATCACCGCTTCCGAGCGGACGGGCGCCCCTCCCCTCACCGCTGCGTCGTGCGGATCGCCTCGTCGAGGATTCCGAGTGCCTGGTCCAGCTCGTCGTCGGTGACGGTGAGCGGCGGCGCGATGCGGAAGACCCCGCCCGAGCCGGCCCGCTGCACGACGTTCATCGACAGCCCGAGGTCCAGGCAGCGCGCCGTGATGCGCGAGCCGCGTTCGTCGTCGGCCGACATCGAGGCGCGGTCGGCCACGATCTCCAGGCCGAGCAGCAGGCCCCTCCCTCGCACGTCACCGACGCACTCGTGGTCGAGCAGCAAGGTGCGCAGCCCCTGCTCCAGGTGAGCACCGGCCGAGGCGGCCCGGGCCACCAGTCCGTCGCGTTCGATGACCTCGAGCACTGCCAGCCCCACGGACGCCGGCAGCGGGTCGCTGGCGTGGGTCGTGTAGAAGAGGAACCCGCGCTCGTGGGCCTGGCGCTCGAGGTCGGCGGTGGTCAGCACCGCTGACAGCGGCAGGCCCGCACCGAGGGTCTTTGACAGGGTCAGCAGGTCGGGCACGACCCCGTCGCGCTCGATCGCGAACATCCACCCGGTGCGCCCGAGCCCGGTCTGCGCCTCGTCGACGACCAGCAGCATCCCGCGCGAGCGGCAGTGCTCCGCGAGGGCCGACAGGTAGCCCACCGGGAGCTCGAGCATCCCGCCGGTGCTGAGGATCGGCTCGGCGATGAAGGCTGCCAGGCTGCCCGAGGACTGCCGGTCGACCAGGTCGAAGGCGTAGTCGAGCTCGGCCCTCCAGTCGTAGCCGTCGGCGGTGCGGAACGGCCCGCTGCGCGGGTCCGGCGCCGGGATCGCGAAGGTGCCGACGCCCTGCGGCCCGTAGCCGCGCCGGCCGAAGGCGTAGGTCGACGCGGCTGCTCCACCGGTGACGCCGTGCCAGCTCTGGGCAAAGGCGACCACCTCGTGCCGGCCGGTGACCAGCTTCGCCAGCCGCAGCGCCGCCTCG
Source organism: uncultured Actinomycetota bacterium (assembly GCA_963800505.1). Classification (GTDB taxonomy): domain Bacteria; phylum Actinomycetota; class Actinomycetes; order Actinomycetales; family Dermatophilaceae; genus Fodinibacter. The sequence goes on along the minus strand of CAWDBL010000008.1, from coordinate 106,281 downwards.
TTGGACTCGGCACCGGTGCTGAGGAACATGACCCGGTCCAAGGACGCCGGGGCCACCGCGGCGAGCCGCTGGGCCAGCTCGAGCACCGGCTCGGACAGCATCGCCGAGTGCAGGTGGTCGAGCTGCCCCACCGACCGGGTCACCGCGGCGACGACGTCGGGATGAGAGTGCCCGAGGATCGAGCTGAGCTGCCCCGACGTGAAGTCGAGGACGGCCCGGCCGGTGGCGTCGTAGAGATTGCTCCCCGAGGCGCGCACCGGCCGGAACGCCGAGAAGCTCCCGCCGTAGCGGATGATCCGCTCGACGCGCGGATCGTCACCCATTCGGGCGCTCAGGCCCGCAGCGCCTGGGCCAGCTGGCGGAAGTCCTCGACCAGGGTGGCCATGTCGTCGTCGGTGGTCACGAGCGACACCAGCCACTGCTCGTCGAGGCCGGGCGGCGTGAGGATGTTGCGGTTGACACCCCAGAGCCAGGACAGCTCGGCGAGCGCGAAGTCGGTCGCCTTGTAGTCGCGGTAGTTGCGCACCGGCGTCGTGGCCCAGGTGACGCAGCCCTTGACCCCGAGCCCGACCGTGTGGGCCGGCAGCTCGTACTCGTCGATGATCGCGTCGATGGCCTGCAGGGCCCGCACGTTGACCGCCTCGGCCTCGGCCAGCGCCTCGCGGGTGCAGATCTCGTCGACCGCGCGGGCCGCCGCCATCACCAGCGGGTTGCCGTTGTAGGTGCCGAAGTGGGCCATCCGCCCGTCGACGACGACCTCCATGACCTCGCGCTTGCCGCCGAAGGCCGCCAGCGGCAGGCCGCCGCCGATCGACTTGGCCAAGGTGATCAGGTCGGGGGTGACGCCCAGGCGCTGGGCCGCACCGGCGTAGCCGGCCGTGAGGCCGGTCTTGACCTCGTCGAAGATCAGCACCACGCCGTGGGCGTCGCAGGCGGCCCGCACCGCGGCGAGGTAGCCCTCGTCGGGCACGACGATCGAGAGGTTCTCGATCACCGGCTCGACCACCAGGGCGGCGATCTCGCTGCCGTGCTCGGCGAGCACCCGGTCGAGCTGCCCCAGGTCGTTGTAGGCGACCACGTGGACGGTGCCGGCCTCGACGTCGAAGGGCACCTGCGGGGTGGGCGCGTCGGCCGGGCCGATCTCGTCGAGCCCGGGCTTGACCGAGACCTGCAGGGCGTCGTAGCCGCCGTGGTAGCCGCCCTCGATCTTCACGATCGCCTTGCGCTCGGTGTAGGCCCGCGCGCAGCGGATGGCGTACATCAGCGACTCGGTGCCCGAGTTGGTGAACCGGATCATGTCGAGCTGGAACCGGTCGCAGAACCGCTCGCTCATCTCGGTGGCCTGGGGTGACGGCGTGACGAACAGGGTGCCGGTGTCGGTGAGCGCCTCGGTGACCTTCTCGACCACGTGCGGGTTGAGGTGGCCGACGAGCATCGCGCCGAAGCCCATCGACAGGTCGAGCAGCCGGTTGCCGTCGACGTCGGTGAGCCAGGCGCCGCGGGCCGACGCGATGGAGATCGGGTAGGGCTCCCAGTGCTGGAACGAGCTGGTGACGCCGAGCGGCAGCGTCTTGCTCGCCCGCTCGTTGTGGGCGCCCGACTCCCCCGACCACGAGGTGAACCGAGCCCACTCGGCCGCCAGCAGCCGCTCGACGACCTCGGGGTCGACCGGCCGGGTGCGCTCAGGCAGTCGGCGGTAGGTACCGGGGTCGTTGGCGGGCACGGCAGGCGCGGTCTGCAGCTGGTCGGTCATTCGGTGCCTCCTCCCCCACCGGCAGGTGGGGTCACAGTCAGGGATTCGGATATCACGCAGGTTCACCCTACCTGCCTTCGGATTCCGCTGCCAAGCCCCGATCTGACGACCGGAACCGCGCTCAACCGGACGGCGGTGCGAAGCTCAGGTCGCCGGTCGACACCACGTCTCCACGCCGACCAGGGGCCGTGGCCCAGGACCAGTAGAGGTTGGTGTGGCTGATCACCTGCTCGGGTGCGGGTGCACCGTACTCGGTGAGGTCCTCGGTGGTGTGCGCGTCGCCGACCAGCGTGACGTCGTAACCGCGCACGAGCGCGCCGTGCAGCGTGGCGCGGATGCAGGCGTCGCTCTGGGCGCCGGTCACCACGACCCGCCCGACGCCCCGGGCGGCGAGCACGTCGTCGAGGTCGGTGGCCTCGAAGGAGTCGCCGTAGTGCTTCTGCACGACGGGCTCCCCGTCGGCCGGCGAGAGCTCGTCGACGATCTGCCAGTCGTCGCTGCCCTGTTCCAGCCCGTCGTCGGAGTGCTGCACCCAGACGACCGGCACCTGCTCGGCCCGGGCCCGGTCGACCAGGGCGCCGATGTTGCCGACCACGCCGTCGCGGTCGTGGCCGCCGACCACGACCCCGTTCTGCACGTCGATGACCATCAGCGCCGTGTTGGGCCGTTGCGAAAGTGTGGTCATGGAGCTCCCCTGTCACTCGTCAGCTGCGAAAGACCTCGTGCACCCCACGGTAGGACGGCCCACCGACACCTCTCTTGTCGCCCGTCGGACGCCGGACTAAGGTTAACGATATTGTGAACCATGAGTCCCCGCCCCCGGACGACCTCGACGAGGTCTTCACGGCGTTGGCCAACCGCCACCGCCGCGAAGTCGTGCAGCTGCTGGCCGTGCGACCGGCCACCATCGGACAGCTCGCCCGGCGGGTGGGGCTGACCCTGCCGGCCATCCATCGGCACATCAAGGTGCTCGAAGCCGCTCACCTGGTGCGCCGCAGGAAGGTCGGCCGCGACAACGTGCTGTCCCTGGAGCGCTCCGCGCTGCGCCGGGTACAGGGCTGGACCGACCAGTTCGCCCCGTGGTGGGGCACCGACTCAGAGACGCTGGACAACTCCGCGAAAGGCATCCCGACATGAGCACCTTCCTGTTCCTCTACAAGGGCTACGTCACTCCCACCCCCGAGATCGGCCGCGCCTGGATGGCGTGGTTCGAGTCCGTGGGCGACCAGATGGTCGACAGCGGCAACCCGCTGACCGGCGGCGCGGAGGTGACGCCCGACGGCACCCGGGACCTCGACGTCGGTGCTGACTCGTTCACCGGCTACTCGATCATCGAGGCCGACGACCGCGAGGCGGCGTTGGCCCTCGCCCGCACCAACCCGATGATCACCGGTGTCGTCGTGCACGAGCTCGCCAAGATGTAGCACCTACGCTGGCCGCACCATGCAGTGCGACTACTTCGACGCCGGCCGGTGCCGCTCGTGCACCCTGATGGGCACGCCCTACGCCGACCAGCTCGCGGCCAAGCAGCACCGGGCCGCCGCGGCCCTCACGGACGTGGCGCCGCACCTGTCGTGGCTCGACCCGGCGCGCAGCCCCGCGTCGCACTACCGCAACAAGGCCAAGCTGGTGGTCGGCGGCCGCGCGGGACACCCGACCCTCGGCATCCTCGACGAGCGTGGCCGAGGCGTCGACCTGCGCCGCTGCGGCCTCTACGAGCCGGGCCTGGCCGCCACCTTCGACCCCCTGCACCGGTTCGTGTCCGACCTCGGGCTCGAGCCCTACGACGTGCCGGCGCGCCGCGGCGAGCTGAAGTACCTCATCGTCACGCACTCCCCCGACGGCGAGCACCTCCTGCGGTTCGTGCTGCGCTCCCGGCGCCACCTGGCCGACCTGCGAGCCGCGCTCCCCCGGCTGCTCGCCGAGCTGCCATCGCTGCGGGTGGTGACCGCGAACCTGCACCCGGAGCACAAGGCCGTGCTCGAGGGCGACACCGAGGTCCCGCTGACCGACCAGGCGCTGCTGCCGATGCGGGTCGGTGACACCACCCTGCTGCTGGGGCCGCGCTCGTTCTTCCAGACCAACACCACGGTGGCGGCGGCGCTCTACCGCCAGGCCCGCCGCTGGGTCGACGACGCCGCCCCCACGGTCGTGTGGGACCTCTACTGCGGCGTGGGCGGCTTCGCCCTGCACGCGAGCGCACCGGGCCGCACGGTGCTCGGGGTCGAGACCTCGGCCGATGCCGTCGACGCCGCCCGTGCGGCGGCAGGACGTGGGCCGGATGCCGCGCAGTTCGTCGTGGGTGACGCGACCACGACCGTCCTCTCCCCCGCCCCCGACCTGGTCATCGTCAACCCGCCGCGGCGCGGCATCGGCCCCGACCTCGCCCGCTGGCTCGACGCGTCCTCGGCGGCCCAGGTCGTCTACTCCAGCTGCAACGTCGACTCGCTCGCGCGCGACCTCGCGGCGATACCGTCGCTCACCCCGGTCGCCGGACGGGTCTTCGACATGTTCCCGCAGACGCCGCACACCGAGGTGATGCTGCGGCTCGAGCGCCGTTGAGCAGCAACGGTCCCGGTTAGCGTGGGGCGATGGCAGACACGCGGAACTGGGACGTCGAGGCCGACCGGCTGGCCGGCGAGGCCGCGGCCGACGGGGAGCCGACCCGCTGGTTCGAGGAGCTGTGGTCGGCGGCCGCGCGCGACGAGGTCGACATGCCGTGGGACCGCACGGCGCCCTACCCGCCGGTGCTCGCCCTCGTCGGCGCCGCCGGTGACGCGGCCGGGCGGCGCGCCGTCGTCGTCGGTGCCGGGCTCGGGGCGGATGCCGAGCTGCTCGCCTCCCGCGGCTACCGCACCGTCGCCTTCGACCTCGCGCCCTCCGCCGTCGAGCTCGCGCGGTCACGGCCGTCGACGGCATCCGCTCGCTGCTCGCTCCGGGTGGTGAGCTGCTCGTGGTCCAGTTCGTGCACGAGGACGACGCGCCCGAGGACGACGGACCCCCTTGGCTGGTCACCCGCGCCGAGATGGAGTCGTTCGCCGGCGGGGACGCCTCGCTCGTGTCGCTGAGCCGGGGGCCGCACCCGGTGCGCGAGGGCGGGCCCGACACCTGGGTCGGCCTCTTCCGCCGCGGCGACCAGCCGCGAGGGTAGTCAGAAGCCCAGTGCAGACACGTTTACTGTGCCCCACAATCGCTGGGGCACAGCGGCATCCGGCGTTCGTTCGTCGGCCACGGCCCACTCGTCCGGGGACCGCAGCAGCCGCACCGGGTGCATGACGACCGGAGCTCGCGACCGGGCGTCGAGGCGCACCACCCGGCGACCGCGGACCGCCTCGGCCAGCGCGCGTACCCTGCGGTCGGGGTCGGCCGCCGCGCCCCCACCGACGAAGCGCACCCGGTCCTGCGACAGCCGCACCGTGGCGCGCACCGGGTCGGGCAGCGACTCCACCAGCTTCGAGCGGACGCGGGCCGCGGCATCCGCCAGACCCAGCTCGGCGAGCTCGGGCACCGGGGCGGCGAGGAGCACCCCCAGCGCCTCGGCCTCGTCGCTGGCCAGGCCGGTCAGCCGAGTGCGGTGGTTGAAGCCGAGCTCGAAACCTCCACGCGATCCGCGGTGGATGATGACCGGCAGACCCGCCTCCCCCAGGGCGTCGATGTCGCGCAGCACAGTACGCCGGCTGACGCCGAGCTCACCGGCCAGCTCGGCAGCCGTCATCCGGCCGCGGTTCTGCAGCAGAAGCAGCTCGAGGAGCAGCCGCGAGGCGCGCACCGGACCTCCTCGGACAAAGGTGACAGTAGACGTCACCTTAGGGCTGTTAGCGTCCGCAGCGACACCACCGAGAAGGAGCCCCTCCCATGGCCGACGACGTCACCTACGGCAACGGAACCCCTGACGACCCCTGGGTGCTGCAGACCCCGTCGCAGACCTCCAGCTACACCGCCTGGCGCGACGAGGCGGCCGACCCTGCGGCCCTCGTCGTGCGGGTGGGCACCACCACGCTGTCGTACCACCTCAGCGCGGTCGATGACCTTGCCACCATGTTGCGCGAGCGCGGCGACTGGGTGCCCCTCGGCAACGCCGACGAGGGGAAGCCGGTCAAGGAGGGCACCGTCGAGGCCTGGGCGCGCAGCGCGGACAACCCCGTCGGTGGCTACTACGGGCTGCGCAAGGGCTACCGGGGCCGGTTCGCCAACTACGTCACCCCGGTGCTCGAGCTGCTCGGGCAGGCCGAGCTGGAGCACGGCGCGCGCAACAACCGCGTGCGTACCACGTGAGGGCTCCGCTGTCCTGCGGGGCAGCGGTTCTTAGCGTTCCCTTAACGCCCTATTAGTATTCGCGGCCGGGTCCCTCCCTACGTTTGGCACCTCCCCTGTAGAGGACGGTGCCTCGTGGCCACTCACTCCATCGGCGGACGGCGGTTGCGGGTAGGGCGGGGGGGAGGCGCAGCCCGTCGTCGCCTCGCTCCCGCCCTGTGGGCCCTGCTTGTCGCAGCAGCGGTGCTCGTTCCCCTCTGGGCGCTCTGGTCCGCCCCCGGGTACGCCCACCAGGGCATCCTGCGCTGGGTCTCGCTCAGCACGGCGCTGGCAGCGGCGTCGCTGCTGGTGCTCACCTTCGTGCTGCCGAGCCGGTTCCGGCCCCTGACCGGCTACCTCGGCGTCGAACGGCTCCTTCGTGGCCACCGTTTCCTCGCCCTGGCTGCCGTGACCCTGGTGGTCATCCACGTGGCGGCGGTGCTGCTGCGCCCGGGTATCGGGGTCGCCGTGCTCGACCTGCGCACGGCGCCCCCGCGGGTGTGGGCGGCGGTCGTCGCGACCTTGAGCCTGCTCGGTCTCGTGGCACTGGGGTTGAGCCGGCGCCGGCGCCGGCCCCGCTACGAGGGCTGGCGGTTGGGCCACGTGGTGCTCGCCAACGTCGCGCTGCTCGCGACCGCCCTGCACGTGCTGTGGCTCGGCGACCTGACCCGCTACCCGGAGGCGCGGTGGTGGTTCGTGGGGATCGGGGTGGCCATGCTGCTGGCCGTCGCGCACCGCTGGGTCTGGCGGCCGCTGCGCTCACGCCGCAACCGCTACGTCGTCGACGAGGTGCGTCGCGAGTCCCCCACGGCCGTCACCCTGGTGCTGCACGCAGCCGGCCACGGCGGGGTGGAGTTCCGCCCCGGCCAGTTCGCCTGGCTCAAGATCGGCACCTCGCCCTTCGTCTTCGAGGAGCACCCGTTCACGATCGCCTCGGCCGCGACCGAGCCGTGGCGAAAGGAGTTCACCATCAAGGGCATCGGTGACTTCAGCGAGCTCGTCGCGGGGCTGCGGCCGGGACGCAACGTGTTCCTCGACGGCCCGCACGGGTCGTTCACGCTCGACGGCCTGACCTCGGACCGGTTCGTCATGATCGCCGGAGGGGTCGGCATCACCCCGATGCTGAGCATGCTGCGCACCCTGGCCGACGTCGCCGACCCGCGGCCGGTGCTGCTCGTGGTCGCGGGGCGCACCGCCGACGACATGCTGCACCGCGCCGACTCCGAGCACCTCGACCAGCGGCTCGACCTCCACCTCGTCGAGATCCTCGAGGAGCCCCCTGACGACTGGGACGGCGAGGTCGGGCGCTTCACCCGGCAGGTGCTGGAGCAGTCGCTGCCCGTGCGGCGCCGCCGCGAGGTGGTCGACTACTTCATCTGCGGACCGGGGCCGATGGTCGCCGCCGCGACCCGCATCGTCAGTGACCGGGGGGTTCCGGGCCGACGCATCCACACCGAGCTCTTCGACGTGGTCTGAGCGGCACCTAACCTGTCAGGCATGACCTTCTCGATCGCCGCCCGCGACGGGGACGCCTGGGGCGTCGCCGTCGCCAGCAAGTTCCTCGCCGTCGGCTCGGTGGTGCCCGCCGTGCGCCCCGGGGTGGGAGCGGTGGCGACCCAGTCGCTCGCCCGCGTGGCCTACCTCGACGAGGTGCTCGACGCGCTCGCGGCAGGCACGCAGGTCGACGCCGCACTGGCGGACGCCGTGGCGGGTGACGACGGCCGGGCCCAGCGCCAGGTCGGCGCGGTCGGGCCCACCGGTGCGGCCACCTTCACCGGCGAGGGCTGCCTCAGCTGGGCCGGCGGGGTCGCCGCCGGCGACGGGCACACGGCCTACGCCATCCAGGGCAACATCCTCACCGGGCCGGAGGTGGTCGAGGCGATGGAGGCGGCGTGGCTCGGCACGGCGGGCCAGCCCTTCGACGCCCGGTTGGTCGCCACCCTCCTGGCCGGGGATGCCGCCGGCGGTGACTCCCGCGGCCGGCAGAGTGCGGCGATCCTCGCGCACGCCCCGGGCGCCGGCTACGACGGCTGCGGCGTGCTCGCCGACCTGCGGGTGGACGACCACCCCGAGGCACCGCGCGAGCTGGCCCGACTGCACGACCTGTCCACGCTGCTCTTCGGTGGCCCCGAGGACGTCGAGCCGCTGCAGGGTGCCCTGCGCGACGAGGTGGCGACGCTGCTGACCGCGGTGGGGCGCGGCATCCACGGTGGTGACGTGGAGACAGCCCTCGAGGCCTGGATGTCGGAGGTCAACCTGGAGACCCGGCGCTCGCCCGGCGGCATCGACGCGCGGGTGCTCACCGAGCTGCGGGCGGCGGCCCGGGGCGCCGCCCCGGTCTGACCCGGCGTCACTCGAAGCGCGACGGGTCCCCGGACCCCACCCGCACGACCTCCGCGGCGCCGCTGGAGAAGTCGACGACCGTGGTGGGCTCGGTGCCGCACTCCCCCGAGTCGATGACGACGTCGACGACGTGGTCGAGCTCCTCCTTGACCGTCCAGCCGTCGGTCATCGGCTCGTCCTCGCCGGGCAGCATCAGGGTCGAGGAGAGCAGGGGCTCACCCAGCTCGGCGAGCAGGGCCCGCACCACCGGGTGCTCGGGGATGCGCACGCCGACCGTGCGCTTCTTGGGGTGCTGCAGCCGCCGCGGCACCTCGTGGGTGGCCGGCAGGATGAACGTGTACGGACCGGGGGTGGTGGCCTTGACCGCCCGGAACACCGAGTTGTCGACGTGCACCAGCTGGCCGAGCTGGGCGAAGTCGCGGCAGATCAGCGTGTAGTGGTGGCGGTCGTCGAGCCGGCGGATCTCGCGGATGCGGTCCTTGCCAGCCTGGTTGCCCATCATCGCCCCGAGGGCGAAGCCGGAGTCGGTCGGGTAGGCGATCAGGCCGCCGTCGCGCAGCACCGCAACCGCCTGGGCGATGGCCCGGGGCTGCGGGTCGACCGGGTGCACGTCGAGGTAGCGAGCCATGCGACCACGATAGAGGTCAGGTGCGGCGCAGCCCGCGGTTCCACAGCTCGATGGTCTGCACCACCCAGAAGACCGCGAAGAGGGTGATCAGCACGACCTCGACCCAGAAGACCAGCGTGCTCGACCCGGTGGCGAGGTTGATGACGACCGTCGCCGCGAGGGCCACGAGCATGGCGACCGCGATCATCCGGTACATCGCGACGTAGCGGCTGTGGGCCTCCGGTGCCGCCCCCCGGCGCACCGCCGCCTGCACGTCTCGCGCGTTGAGCCAGACAACGCCGATGATCGCCAGGAACATCGGGACGGCGGCGGCCTCGTGACCGTGTGCGATGAAGCTGTCACGCGCGACGAAGTACCACGCGATCCCGCCGCCGAGCACGACCACCGTCAGGGCAGCCCCGATGCGGTCGACGGTGCTCAGGCCGGCGAAACCGCCCTGCCGCAGGGTGATGACGACGGCCACCACGCCGACCACCGCGGCGGTGAAGAACAGGGCCGGCATGTTGTTGGTGACGAACGCAGGGATGTCGGGAGCCAGCAGGTCGGTGGACCCGCACCCGGGCACGGCCAGGGTGGGGATGAACGCGACACCGGGGGCCAGCATGCCGGCGAGGTTCATCAGCACGTCCTCACCGTCGGTGTTGCCCTTCAGCGCGACCAGGCAGACACCCATCGTGACGAGCACGCCGATGAGGACGGCGTGCACCGGCGTGTAGTAGTAGGCGCTGATCGAGGGCTGCAGGCAGCCGCCGGCAGCCCGCCACTCGAGCACGATGGCGCTGTAGAGCAGCAGCACCAGGGCCGCGAGGGCGATGCGCAGGTTGTTGTAGGTCTTGACGGCTGCCAGGGCCGGATCCGGCTCCACCGCAGCCCCGCTCAGTCCTCGCGCATGTGGACCGGGGTGCCCAGCTGCACGCTGCGGCTCACCGTGCAGAGCCGGTCGTGGCTCTGGGCGATCGCGCGCGGCAGCCGTTCGCGGGCCCGGTCGCCGTCGTCGCCCTCGGGGAAGCGCACCCGGAAGGTCACCTCGATCTCGCCCATGTGGTTGCCGTGCTCGTCGCGCAGCTTCTCACCCTCGGTGATGACGGTGAACTCGGTGGGCTCGGCCAGCCGGCTCGTGATGAAGTCGACGTCGATCGCGCTGCACCCGCCGATGGAGACGAGCAGCAGCTCGACGGGGGTGAAGTCGTCGGACTCCCCCGACCCGATGCTCATCGTGCCGCCGCGCGCGTTCGTGACGAGGTAGGTGCCCGTGCCGGTGCGGCTCATCTGGATGCTGCGGTGGCCGGGGCCCGTGCCGCCGGTCTCCTGCTCGTGCTGCTGGGCCATCAGGCTCCCCACTTCTGGTCGATGGCGCGGACCACCTCGAGGTCGCGCCAGGTGGTCGTTCAGCCGGTGCTGCGTTCGATACCCCGCATCCTTGCACCGGGATGCCACAGTGGGCTCCATGCCTCCAGCCGCCGAGCCGACCGGCCGCCTCGTCCTCGTCCGCCACGGCCAGACCGAGTGGAGCCGCGACGGGCGGCACACCGGCCTGACCGACGTGCCACTCACGGATGCCGGGGAGCGCGACGCGCGCCGGCTCGCCCCCGTGCTGGCCCGCTTCGACTTCGCCCTCGTGCTGTCCTCGCCGCTGGGCCGGGCGGTGCGCACCGCACAGCTGGCCGGCCTGGAGCCGACCACCGACGACGACCTGGTCGAGTGGGACTACGGCGACTGCGAGGGCCGCACGACACCGGAGATCCGCGAGTCGCGGGGCAACCCGGCCTGGACGGTCTTCGCGAACGGGGTGGCGGCCGCTGACACCCCCGGGGAGACGGTCGAGGAGGTGGCGGCCCGGGCCTCACGGGTGCTGGTGCGGGTGCAGGAGCCGCTGCAGCAGGGCGACGTCGCGCTGGTCGCGCACGGGCACCTGCTGCGGATCCTCGCCGCCACCTACCTGCGCGAGGACGCGCGGTTCGGCGCGCGCCTCCTGCTGGACGCGGGCGCGGTGTGCGTGCTCGACGGCGAGCACGGGGTCCCCGGCATCCGGTCGTGGAACCAGGTCGTGGGCTGAGCTCAGCCGCCGGCGGGGCGCGGCCTCAGCCGTCGAGCCCCGGGCCCTCGATGACGGACATGACGTTGCCCGACGGGTCGGTGAACCACGCGATGAGCGGGCCGCCCTTGCGGAAGACACCGTCGTCGTCGGTCTGCGCCTGCGTGCCCTCGTAGTGCTCGAAGGCCACACCACGCTCAGTCAGTGCCGCGACGGTGGCCGCGACGTCGTCGACCGGGAAGTTGAGCACGGTGTAGGTGGCCGGCACGTGGTCGGGCTTGGGGTAGAGCAGGATCGGGCGTCCCCCGGTGGGGCGCAGCACGAGCATGCCCATGTTCCCCTCGTCGACCTGCAGGCCGAGCACCTCGCCGAAGAAGTGCTTCGACTGCGCGATGTCCTTCACGGCGATGCCGCTGAACGCCTTCGATGTCTCGAGCATGCGCCCACCGTACGCGCGGGGTCAGGGCAGCGGCCAGGTGTGCACCGGCTCGTTGGAGTCCATGTGCACGGTGTAGAGCTCGAGCATCCGGCGCAGCGCCTCGCGGCGGTCGCACCCGGCATCCTGGAACGACTGGACGGCCCGGCTCTGCCACTCGGCGCCGTTGACCCCCGACTTGCACCGCCCCTCGATGACGCCGAGGAACCGCTCGCGCACGGCATCCGAGACGCCCCACTGGTGCAGCCCCTCGTGGGCCAGCGGGAGCAGGTGGCGCAGCACCAGCTCGTCGGCGGACAGCTCGCCGAAGCCGGGCCAGTAGAGCCGGGCGTCGATGCCGTCGCGCGCCGCGCGCCGGAAGTTCTCCTCACAGGCCGCGAAGCTCATCTTGGTCCAGACCGGGCGGTCCTCGTGGGCCAGCATCCGGATGGCGCCGTAGTAGAACGCGGCGTTGGCGAGCACGTCGACGATGGTCGGGCCGGCCGGCAGCACGCGGTTCTCGACGCGCAGGTGAGGAGTGCCGCCGACGATGTCGTAGATCGGCCGGTTCCAGCGGTAGACCGTGCCGTTGTGCAGCCGCAGCTCGGACAGCGCCGGGGCGATGCCTGCCTCGAAGGCCGCCATCGGGTCCTCGTCGCTGGTCTCGGCGAGCAGGGTCGGGAAGTAGCGGACGTTCTCCTCGAACAGGTCGAAGATCGAGGTGATCCAGCGCTCGCCGAAGAAGACCCGAGGGCGCACGCCCTGGTTCTTCAGCTCGATGGGCCGGGTGTCGGTGGCCTGCTTGAACAGCTCGATGCGGGTCTCGGCGTGCAGCCGCTTGCCGAAGAAGAACGGGGAGTTGGCGGCGAGGGCCACCTGTGGCGCGGAGAGTGCCTGGGCGGCGTTCCAGTGCGCGGCGAACTCGCTGGGGGCGACCTGCAGGTGGAGCTGCACCGAGGTGCACGCCGACTCGGGCGCGATCGAGTCGCAGTAGGTGGCCACCCGCTCACCGGTGGGGCCCTCGATGTCGAGGTAGATGTCCTCGCCACGGGCCACGAAGATCGAGTCGTTCAGGGCGGTGTAGCGGTTGTTGCCGCTGATCCACTCGCCCTCGTAGTGCTCGGGCATGATCGTCGGCAGGATGCCGATCGCGACGATCTTGCTGCCGACCTCCTTGGCCGCACGGTCGGCGGCGTTGAGGCTGTCGCGCAGCTCGCCCTCGAGCTCGAGCGCCGAGTCGCCGGGCAGCGGCCGTGGCGGCACGTTGAGCTCGATGTTGTACTGCGCGAGCTCGGTCTGGTAGCTCTCGTCGGCGATGGCGTGCAGCACCGTCGCGTTGTGGAAGTGCGGCTGCATGTCGGTGTCGACGAGGTTGAGCTCGATCTCGAGCCCGGTCATCGGCCGGTCGAACTCGAACGAGCTCGTGTTGAGCATCCGTTCGAACACGTCGAGGTTCTGACGCACCTTCTCGCGATAGCGCTGGCGCTCCTCACGGCTGTAGCTCTGCGCCTCGACCTCTGCTCCCATGGCGTCAGCCAACCACGGACGGACCCGAGCCGGTAGCCGGAACCGCGTTTCGGTCACCAGAGGTGTCGCACCCCCCTCGTAGCGTGGGTGCCGTGCGGCTGATCCACACCTCCGACTGGCACCTGGGGCGCTCGTTCCACCAGGTGGGGCTGCTCGGCGCCCAGGCGGCCTATCTCGACTCCCTCGTCGACCTCGTGCGTCGAGAGCGGGTCGACGCGGTGCTGGTCAGCGGCGACGTCTACGACCGGGCGATGCCCTCGCCCGAGACCGTCGACCTGCTCTCGCAGAGCCTGGTGCGGCTGGTCGACGCCGGCGCCCAGGTGGTGGTCAGCAGCGGCAACCACGACTCCGCCATCCGGCTCGGGTTCGCCTCGGGCCTGCTCGAGCGGGCCGGGCTGCACCTGCGCACCTCCGTCGCCGACGTGGGCCGGCCGGTGCTCGTCGGTGACGTCGCCGTGCACCCGCTGCCCTACCTCGAGCCGGCCCTGGCGGCCGACGCCCTGGGCGCCACCGAGCGCACCCACGCAGGGGTGCTGCGGGCGGCGATGGCGCGGGTGCGGGCCGACGCCCAGCAGCGTGGTGGGCGCACGGTGGTCATGGCGCACGCCTTCGTCACCGGCGGGGTGAGCAGCGAGTCCGAGCGGGACATCTCGGTCGGCGGCGTGTCGGCCGTGCCGCCCGCGGTGTTCGCAGGGGTCGACTACACCGCGCTCGGGCACCTCCACGGCCGGCAGGAGGTGGCCGAGGGCGTGCGCTACAGCGGCTCCCCCGTCGCGATGTCGTTCTCCGAGTGGGCCCACCGCAAGGGCAGCCTGCTCGTCGACCTGTCCGGTGGCACCCCCGTCATCGAGCACGTCGAGGCACCGGTCGAGCGCCCGCTGGCCCTGCTGCGCGGCACGCTCGAGCAGCTGCTCACCGACCCGGCTCATCGCAAGGCCGAGGCGGCCTGGTGCCAGGTCACCCTCACCGACCCCCAGCGCCCGCTCGGGGCGATGGACCAGGTGCGCCGCCGCTTCCCGTTCACCCTCGAGCTGCGGTTCGACCCGCAGGGCGCCACCGTGCCGCTGCGGCCCTACGCGGCCCGGGTGGCCACGGCCACCGATGTCGAGGTGTGCTGCGACTTCCTCGGCCACGTGCGCGGCGGGCGGGTCGCCACCGACGACGAGCGGGCACTGCTCGCCGAGGCCGTCGAGGCGAGCCGGGTCGCCCGCCAGGTCGGTGACGACGAGGGAGTGGTCGACGCCGGGTCGGTGGGCGCGGCGTGAGGGTGCACCGGCTCGAGATCGAGGCGTTCGGCCCGTTCCCCGACCGCGTGGTCGTCGACGTCGACGCGCTGTCGGCCGAGGGGCTCTTCCTCATCCACGGGCCGACCGGCTCGGGCAAGACCAGCCTGCTCGACGCCATCTGCTTCGCCCTGTATGCCGACGTGCCGGGGTCGCGCTCCAAGCGCGGGCTGCGCAGCGACCACGCCCGGCCCGATGCCGTGCCGCGCGTCACGCTCGAGGTCACCGCAGGCACCCGCCGGCTGCGCATCACCCGCTCCCCCGAGTTCGTGCGGCCGAAGAAGCGCGGCGACGGCACGGTGTCGGTGCAGGCGATGGTCACCCTCGAGGAGCGCCGCGACAGCCGGTGGGTCGCCCTCAGCAACCGCAACGACGAGGTCGCCGACGTCGTCAAGGACGCCCTGGGTATGGGCATGGCGCAGTTCGCCAAGGTGGTGCTGCTGCCCCAGGGCGACTTCGCGGCGTTCCTGCGGGCCACCCCCGACGACCGCCGTGAGGTGCTCGAGCGGCTGTTCGACATCTCCGCCTTCAGCGACGTCGAGGCCTGGCTGGCCCAGGCCCGGCGCACCGCCGGGGCAGACCTTGAGGTGGCGCGGTCGGCCCTGGCGTCGGTCGTCGCCCGCGCCGACGACGTGCTGGCCCAGGCCGGGCCCGCCGTCGACCCCTCGCCCGTGCCGCCCGAGTCGGTCGCAGCCCACCTGCACGCCGTCGCCGACCAGCTCGACGTCCGGGTGAGCACCACGATGGCGGCGTTCGACACGGCATCCGGTGCGGACCGGGCCGCCGCGGAGGCGTTGGCCGCCGCCCGCGCCCTCGCCGAGCAGCGCACCCGTGGGGCGCGGGCCTTCGCCCGGCTCGAAGCCCTCGATGCCGCAGCCGGGAGCCACGCCGAGCGGGTGGCACGGCTGGCTGCCGCCGAGCGGGCTGCCGGCCTGGCCGGTCACCTCACCGCGCTCGACCGGGCCCACGACGACCTGTCACGGCACCGGCGCCGGGTCGAGGAGGTGCGGGCCACCGTGCCCGTGCCACTCACGGCACTGGCCGACGACGACGTCGCTCCGGCGCTCGCCGGGCTGCAGGCCTTCGACGACACGGTCGCCGCCCTGGCGCGCGAGGCCGACGACCGGTCGCGGCGCCAGGCCCAGCGGGCCGAGCTCGACGACCGGGTCGAGCAGCTGACCTCGTTGGCCGAGCGGGCCGGGGCCGAGCTGGCCGAGCTCGAGGCCGAGCGTGCCCTGCTGGCCGCCGAGGCCGCGGCCCGTGCGGCGGGCGCCGGCCGGGTGCCCGAGCTCGAGCTGCTGCTCGACACCGCACGTTCCCGGGTCGTGGTGCTCGACGCCGCAGAGCGCGACCTCGCTCGGGCCGACGCACTGGCACCGCGGCACACCGAGCTGCGCGAGACGGTGCTCGACCGCCGCACCGAGCTGCTCGACCTGCGGCAGCTGCGGCTCGACGGCATGGCCGGCGAGCTCGCCAGGTCGCTGTCCGCCGATGAGCCGTGCCCCGTGTGCGGGGCCCGCGAACACCCTTCTCCCGCAACCAGCTCCGACCCGGTGCTGCCTCACGACATCAGCGCGGCCGAGCAGCGGCTCGGTGATGCTGAGGGGCGGCTGCTCACGCTGCAGGCCGAGGTCGAGGCGCTGCGCACGCGGGCCGAAACCCTGCTCACCGGCCTCGGCGGCGCCGACCGCTCCACCCTCGAGCAGGCGATGGCCGAGGCGGCCGCGGCCCTCCTGACCGCCCGCGCCGACGCCGCCACGCATGCCGAGGCCGCCGCCAAGCTCGAGGGCGCTGTTCGAGCCGTCGACGTGCACCGCGAGCTGGTCACCGGCTGCGCCACCCGTCTCGAGTCCGGCCTGGCCGCGATCGACGAGCTGACGGCCGGCGAGGCAGCCGCCGCCGACCGGGTCGACGCCCTGGTCGGCGCGCACGACGGGTGCCCCTGCGGCTCGACCGAGCCGGCAGACCACCTCCGCGCCGGCCGCGTGCTCGCCCAGCTTGCCGCCGCCGTCGACGACCTCGCCGGGTCCGACGACCGGCTGGCGTCGGTGACCGCCGACCTCGACGCAGCCCTCGAAACCGCCGGGATCGACGACGCCGACGCGGCCCGGGCGGCGCTGCTGCCACCGGCCGACCTGGCCGCGCTCCGCACCGCGGTCACCACCCAGGTCGAGGAGACCGCCGCGGCGCGCGCGGTGACGCAGGAGCCCGAGGTCGTCGCTGCACTGGCGGCAGACCCGCCCGACCTCGGCGCGGCGCAGACGGCCGCCGACGCCGCCCGCGAGGCCATGCTGGCCGCCCAGGCCGCACAGCACGACGCCGCCCGCGCACTGCACCAGCTCGAGCGGCTGCTGCCCCTCGTCGACGCGGCGGGCGCCGCCGTCGCCGCAGCTGCCGACCGCGACGCCCGGGTGCGCGACCTCGCCGACACCACGAGCGGCATCGGCCCCGACAACACGCTGCGGATGCGGCTGACCGCCTACGTGCTCGCGGCGCGCCTCGAGGCGGTGGCGGCGCTGGCCAACGAGCGGCTGGCCGTCATGGGCGGCGGGCGTTACCTCCTCGAACACTCCGACGAGCGGGCCGCTCGTGGAGCACGGTCCGGGCTGGGCCTGCGGGTGCTCGACCAGTGGACCGGTCGGGTGCGCGACACCGCGACGCTGTCCGGCGGGGAGTCGTTCATGGCCTCCCTGGCGCTGGCGCTGGGCCTGGCCGACGCCGTGCGGGAGGAGGCCGGGGGCCTCGACCTCGGCACTCTCTTCATCGACGAGGGCTTCGGCAGCCTCGACGACGACAGCCTCGAGCAGGTGCTCACCGTGCTCGACGGGCTGCGTGAGGGCGGTCGGGCCGTCGGCGTGGTCAGCCACGTGGCCGACCTGCGCGCCCGCATCACCCACCAGGCCGTGGTGCACAAGGGCGCCAGCGGCAGCACCGTCGAGGTGCGCACCGGAGCGGCGGCCGAGCCGGCGGCCTGAGGCCACCGGCCGGCATCCGACGTCTCAGTCCTCCTCGAACGCCTCCGGCGCCGGGCACGAGCAGACCAGGTGGCGGTCGCCGTAGGCGCCGTCGATCCGACGCACCGGGGGCCAGTACTTCGAGGTCGGGTCGACACCGGGCGGGAACGCGGCGGCCGTGCGGTCGTAGGCGTGGTCCCAGTCGCCGGCCAGGGCCTGTGCGGTGTGCGGGGCGCCGCGCAGCACGCTCTCGGCCGCGGACACCGCGCCCGAGCCCACCTCGTCGATCTCGGCGCGGATGGCGATCATCGCGTCGCAGAACCGGTCGAGCTCGCCCTTGTCCTCGCTCTCGGTGGGCTCGACCATCAGCGTGCCGGCCACCGGGAACGACATCGTCGGGGCGTGGAAGCCGTAGTCGATGAGCCGCTTGGCGACGTCGTCGACGGTGACGCCGGTGTCCTTGGTGATGCCGCGCAGGTCGAGGATGCACTCGTGCGCGACCAGGCCGTCGGTGCCGGAGTAGAGCACCGGGTAGTGGTCGCGCAGCCGGGCCGCGACGTAGTTGGCGTTGAGCACGGCGACCTCGGTGGCGCGGCGCAGGCCGGCACCGCCCATCAGGCGCACGTAGGCCCAGGAGATCGGCAGGATGCTCGCTGAACCGTAGGGCGCACCGGACACCGGGCCGACCCCCGTCTCCGGCCCGGCGCCCGGGTCGAGCGGGTGGTTGGGCAGGAACGGCGCGAGGTGCTCGCGCACACCGACCGGGCCGACGCCGGGCCCGCCGCCGCCGTGCGGGATGCAGAAGGTCTTGTGCAGGTTCAGGTGCGACACGTCGGCCCCGAACTTGCCGGGCCGGGCGACCCCGACCAGGGCGTTGAGGTTGGCGCCGTCGACGTAGACCTGGCCGCCGGCGTCGTGCACCATGGCGCACAGGTCGGTGATGGTGTCCTCGAACACCCCGTGGGTCGAGGGGTAGGTGACCATGATCGCCGCGAGGGTCTCGCGGTGCTGCTCGACCTTGGCCTTGAGGTCGTCCAGGTCGACGTTGCCGGTGACCGGGTCGGTCTTGACGACGACGACCTTGAGGCCGGCCATCACCGCGCTGGCGGCGTTGGTGCCGTGGGCGCTGCTGGGGATGAGGCACACGGTGCGCTGGTCGTCGCCGCGCGAGCGGTGGTAGGCGGCGATGGCCAGCAGGCCGGAGAGCTCGCCCTGCGAGCCGGCGTTCGGCTGCAGCGACACGGCGTCGTAGCCGGTGATCTCGCACAGCCAGCCGCTCAGCTCGTCGACCAGCCCGCGGTAGCCGCGAGTCTGCTCGTGCGGCGCGAAGGGGTGCACGTTGGCGAACTCCGGCCAGGTGACGGCGACCATCTCGGTGGTGGCGTTGAGCTTCATCGTGCACGAGCCCAGCGGGATCATGCCGCGGTCGAGGGCGAAGTCGCGGTCGGCCAGACGGCGCAGGTAGCGCAGCATCGCGGTCTCGGAGTGGTGGGTCGAGAACACCGGGTGGGTGAGGTAGTCGGAGGTGCGCACGAGCGCGTCATCCCACTGCGGCCGGGCCACCGGCACCTGCTCCGGCGCCACGACGCCGAAGGCCTTGGCGACCCGGCCGAGGTCGACCAGCCCGGTGGTCTCGTCGACGCTGAGCTGCACGGTGTCGTCGTCGACCCGCCAGAGGTTGACCCCCGCCGCCAGGGCGGTGTCGACCACCTCGTGCGCGCGGCCGGGCACCTGGACCCGCAGGGTGTCGAAGACCGGGCCGTCGGCCACGTCGACGCCGCCCTCGCGCAGCGCAGCGCGCAGCGCCTCGGCGTGCGCGTGCACGCCGAGGGCGATCGCCCGCAGCCCGGCGGGGCCGTGGTAGACGGCATACATGCTGGCCATCACGGCGAGCAGCACCTGGGCGGTGCAGATGTTGGACGTCGCCTTCTCGCGGCGGATGTGCTGCTCGCGGGTCTGCAGGGCCAGCCGGTAGGCCGGTGCCCCGACCGCGTCGACCGACACGCCGACCAGCCGGCCAGGCATGGTGCGCTCGAGCCCCTTGCGCACGCTCAGGTACCCGGCGTGCGGGCCGCCGAAGCCCATCGGCACCCCGAACCGCTGGGTGGTGCCGACGGCGACGTCGGCGCCCCACTCCCCCGGCGGCGTCGCCAGGGTGAGCGCGAGCAGGTCGGCGGATGCCGTGACGAGCGCGCCCGCGTCGTGGGCCGCCGCCGTGAGCGCCGTGAGGTCGTGCAGCGCGCCGTCCATCGCGGGGTACTGCACGAGCACGCCGAACACCTCGGCGCCGCCGGCGGCGGCTCGCAGGTCGTCGGCCGTGGTGACGCCGGTGAGGTCGGTGACGACGACGGGGATGCGCAGCGGCCGTGCCCGGGTGTGCACCACCCCGAGCGTCTGGGGGAACACCTCGGTGTCGACGAGGAGCACGGCGTCGTCAGCGGCCTTGCTCGAGCGGCGCATCAGGGTCATCGCCTCGGCCGCGGCCGTGGACTCGTCGAGCAGCGAGGCACCGGCGATCGGCAGCCCGGTGAGGTCGCTGACCACGGTCTGGAAGTTGAGCAGTGCCTCGAGCCGGCCCTGCGAGATCTCCGGCTGGTAGGGCGTGTAGGCGGTGTACCACGCGGGGTTCTCGAGCACGTTGCGCTGCACCACCGCCGGGGTGAGGGTGCCGTAGTAGCCCAGCCCGATCATCGAGCTGACCCGGCGGTTGCGGGCGGCGACCTCGCGCAGCTCCTCGAGCACGGACGATTCTGACGCCGCCGGCTCGATGTTCAGGGCCTCGGCGCCGCGGATGCCGCCCGGCACGGCGGTGTCGACCAGGTCGGCCAGCGAGCTGCGGCCGACCACCTGCAGCATCGCGGCGACGTCGTCCTCGCGGGGGCCGATGTGGCGGGCGGCGAAGGCAGGCAAGTCGGTGGACGAGGTGCTCACGATGGCTCCTGGAGGGCAGACGGCGTCGACGTCTCCCCCTCTGTCACACACCGACGCAGGGCCGGCTGCTCCAGAGGTGCCTGTCCCGTGCGGTCCTTTGCGCCTGAGAGGTTCCGGGGAGGTTTGCCCCTTCGGCGCCCCGACGACTCACGTCGAGGTCTCTCCCACACGGTGTGAGCGGCGGGCGCCAATCTATCAGGCGAGCCGGGCAGCCCTTCGGGCTCCGAGCTCGTCGCCGGGCTGGGGCGTGGTGCCGGTGTCGTGCTCGGCCCGCTCGCTGGGCAGGTGCGCGAGCTCGCCCTCGACCTCGCGCCACACCTTGCCGAGCGCGATGCCGAACACGCCCTGCCCGCCCTGGAGCAGGTCGATGACCTCCTCCGAAGAGGTGCACTCGTAGACCGAGGCGCCGTCGCTCATCAGGGTGATCTGGGCGAGGTCGTCGACGCCACGGGCGCGCAGCACCGAGATGGCGCCACGGATCTGCTGCAGCGAGACGCCGGTGTCGAGCAGTCGCTTGACCACCTTGAGCACGAGGATGTCGCGGAAACCGTAGAGGCGCTGGGTGCCGGAGCCGCCGGCCGGGCGCACCGACGGCTCGACCAGGCCGGTGCGGGCCCAGTAGTCGAGCTGGCGGTAGGTGATGCCGGCCGCCTTGCAGGCGGTGGGGCCGCGGTAGCCGGCCTCCTCGTCGAGCTCGGGCAGGTCGCCCTGGAACAACACGCCCTGCGCGGGCACGGGGGACCCCCCGGACTGCCGCGCTTCTCCGGTGGAGACCACGTGTACCTCCTGAGCTCGACCTACTGCTGCGACTGTACGCCCACGAATGACACGGACGTCACTTACACGCCACGGGTGTGACAGGAGTGACGCTAGGGGCAGGTGTGACTCGGGTCAACGACCGAGAACGCCGCACGCTGCCCGGCGTGTCGCCGGCGGGCGGCTCGCGACACGCCGAGCTCAGCTGTCGGTGTCGGCCTCGGTGTCGAAGTCGTCGGCCGAGACGTGGTCGAGGAACTCCTTGAACTTCTCGACCTCGTCGTCCTCGGTCTCGGCCATCTCGACCCCCGCCTCGTCGAGCAGCTCCTCCTCGGCCACGATCTCCGCGCCGGCCCGTAGGGCCAGCGCGATCGCGTCGGACGAGCGCGACTCGATGTCGGTGCCCCCGGCGGCCGCTCCCCCGTCGAGGTCGAGCATCGCGTGGAAGACACCGTCCTTGAGCGCGACGATGCGCACCCGGGTCAGCTCGTGGCCGAGCTCGTCGATGACGTTGCGCAGCAGGTCGTGGGTCAGCGGGCGCGGGGGGACCACGCCCTGCTGGGCATAGGCGATGGCGGTCGCCTCGGCCGCCCCGATCCAGATCGGCAGGTAGCGGTCGCCATCTCGTTCGCGCAGCAGCACGATCGGCTGGTTGGTCGGCATCTCGACCCGAACCCCGAGCACGTCCAGGACCTTCATTGCGTCACCGTACCCCGCGCACCGGCAGGTCGGTCAGCCCCCACGGCCGGACAGCCCGCCACGGACCAGCGCGGCGTGCAGGGACAGGCACAGGTGGGCCACCTCCGCGGCGTGCCGCGGGGCGTCGGCACCCCGCCTCGGTCCGACCACCTGCTCCACCAGCCCCACCTCGCGGTCGGCAGCGGCCCGGAAGCCCCTCAGGTGGCGCGGCTCGACCCCGTAGGCCCCCAGGCCCGCGGCCGCGTGGGCCACCTGCAGGTCGGCGTCGTCGTGGAGGCCGCCGGCGTCGGGGCGCAGCAGGCCGTGCGACACGAGGTCGGCCACCTCCGCCGGCGCCAGCCCGGTGGCCCGGCCCAGCTCGGCGGCGGTGAGCCGCAAGGTGCGGCGGGTGGCGAGGTCGGCGGCATCCGGCACGTCGGGATCGGGGCTCGGGGCCGGCGGCTGCGCGCGGCCGTCGACGGCATCGCCGGGCGTGAGCCCCCGGTCGATGGCCTCGAGGTTGTCCTTGATGACCTTCAGCGGCCAGAACCGGTCGCGCTGCGCCCGCAGCACGTAGCGCAGCCGCTCGACGTCGTCTGGCGTGAACTGGCGGTAGCCCGAGGCGGTGCGGGCCGGCGTGACCAGCCCCTCGGCCTCGAGGAAGCGCACCTTGGAGATGGTGACGTCGGGGAACTCCTCGGACAGGGCCTTGACCACCGCACCCACGGTGAGGTGATGCCGTGCCGGGGTGGTCACGGGACGGGTCAGGCCTGGCTGGCGTAGAAGACGAGCCGGAACTTGCCGATCTGCACCTCGTCGCCGGTGGCGAGCACGGCCTCGTCGACGAGCTCGCGGTTGACGTAGGTGCCGTTCAGCGATCCCACGTCGCGCACGACGAAGCTGCCGTCGGTGCGGCGGAAGACGGCATGCTTGCGCGAGACCGTGACGTCGTCGAGGAAGATGTCGCTGTCGGGGTGACGACCCGAGAGCACCTCGTCGTCGTCGAGCAGGAAGCGGGCCCCGGTGTTGGGGCCGCGCAGCACGACGAGCAGGGCGGTGCCCGGACGCAGCGCCTCGACGGTCGCCAGGTCGGCCCGGGTGAGGACGTGCTCGCTCTCGGAGACCTGCGGCTCCGCAGGCTCGGCGCCCTCGACCGCCCGGAGCCGCATGGTCGTCGGCTCGTGGGGCGCGACGCGGGGTTCCTCGCGCTCGTCACTCATGTCGCTGTCAGCCTTCCGTCGTCGGTGCTGCGAGTGTCACACCCTAGATCACGGCGCCGTACTTGGCCCACCGTTTGCGTACGTCAGGAATGCGATGTCGTCAGGACAGCTGCGCGGTGTAGGCGTCGACGTCCATCAGCCCGTCGAGCGCCCCCGCGTCGGTGGCGGTCAGCTCGTACATCCAGCCCTCGCCGTAGGGGTCGGTGTTGACGAGCTCGGGGGTGGCGTCGAGCGCCCCGTTGACGGCGGTCACCTCGCCGGACACCGGTGCGTAGAGGTCGCTGACCGACTTGGTGGACTCGACCTCACCGCAGGTGTCGCCGGCGACCACGGCGTCGCCGACCGCAGGGAGGCTGACGTAGACGACGTCGCCGAGCGCCTCCTGCGCGAACGACGTGATCCCCACCCGCAGCGTGTCGCCGTCGGCGCGCACCCACTCGTGCTCGGCGGTGTAGCGCAGGCCGGCGGGGTACTCGAGGTCGCTCATGTCGCTCCTTGGTCGGGTCGCGCGGGACCCATCAGGGGGTGGGGGTGGGTACGGGCCGAGCGTACTGAGGCGACGAGGGGGTCAGCAACGCGTCGACCTCGACCTCGTCCTCGATCTGCACGTCGGTGTCGCCGCCGACCCGGCGCACGGTGGCGGTGACCCCGCCGGGGATCTCCATCGCACCGGCGAGCGTGTTGGCGTCGCCGATGGCCGTGATGACGTAGGGCGGGCTCACCTGCGTGCCCGAGACCGACAGGCCGCCGTCGGTGTCGGCGAACCAGGTGTCGGCCACCACCCGCACGTCGTTGACCTGGATCGCCTCGGCGCCGGCCGCCCGCAGCTCCTGCACGGTGTCGAGGATGGTCGGGGCGTCGACCTTGTCCTCCGGGTCGCTGATGGTGAGCACGATGCCGGGCCCGGTGGCCGGCACGGTGCCCGCGAGGATGCCGAGCGCCTCCTGCCGCTCGCGGGCGGCGCGCTGCGCCTCGGCGTCGTTGGTCGACTGGCTCTCGAGCAGGTCGAGCGAGGACTGCAGCCCACGGATCTCGTCGGCCAGCCGCTCGCCCTCGCGGTCGACGCCGGCGAAGATGCGCACCAGCTCGTCCTCGCGCAGGCTGTCCAGCCCCTCGTCGGAGGTCTGGCGCACCTGGACGATGATCGCGAAGCCGAGGAGGCCGGCGAGCAGCATCGCGAGCACGTTGGCCCGGGTGAGCCGCGGGGCTCCGGCGCGCAGCAGGCGGTGCCAGGCCCGCCCAGGGCTGTCGGCCGGCTGGGGACCGCCGGGAGTCTCCGGGGCGGAGGGGGCGGGTGCCCGCGGGCCCTCGAACAGGAAGGGACCTGGCACCGGCGCACCGGTCGACGTCCGCTCGGTGGGCTGCTGCTCGGGCGGCGGCTCTTCGGACGGCTGCCGCTCGGTGGGCTGCCGCTCGGACGGCTGCTGCTGGGTCATGCGTCGAACAGGTGCCGGCGGATCGCAGCGACATTGGAGAAGATGCGCACGCCGAGCACGACGACCACGCCGGTGGAGAGCTGGCTGCCGACGCCCAGCTTGTCGCCGAGGAAGACGATGAACGCGGCGACGACCACGTTGGACAGGAACGAGACGACGAAGACCTTGTCGTCGAAGATGCCGTCGAGGATCGCGCGCACCGCGCCGAACACCGCGTCGAGCGCGGCGATGACGGCGATGGGCAGGTACGGCTGGAGCCACACGGGCACCGCCGGCTGCAGCAGCAGGCCGATGATGATGCCCAGGGACAGGCCGATGGCCGGGATCACGGGGGGGCTCCTTGTCCTTCGCTGGTGGTCGGCGACGGGGTGCTGCTCGGCGACGCGGTGGCGCCACCAGTATCCCCGGAGCGGGCGAACCGCGTGGTCAGGCCCACCGCGGCGGGCACGGCCAGGTCGTCGGACACGTTGGTGTCGACCCGGATGCCGAACGTGCTGCGCAACGTGGACAGGTAGGTGCCGCCGGCGCCGTCGGCGAAGGCCGCGGGGAACTGCTGCGGGTCGCCCAGCGCGGTGATGACGTAGGGCCGGGTCAGCGGCCGGTAGTCGACGACGAGCGCCGAGCCGGCGAACCGGATTGCCGACGTGGCGGTCAGCCGCTGGCCGTTGATGCTCACCGCCTCGGCGCCCGACTCCCACAGGGCGTTGGTGACGTAGCGGAGGTCCCTGGCCTGCACCTGGCCCTGCTGGGCCTGGGCATCGCCCTCAGTGGCCTCGTCCGCGCCCGAGCCAGGGGCGTCGTCGAGCGTCAGGGTGAACCCCGGGCCGTGCAGCGGCACGGCTCCGACCGCGGCCGAGAGGGTGCGGGTTCGGTCGGTGAGCGAGGTGTCGCCGAGCTGCGCGCTCTCCTGGGCGGTGAGCTGGCCCTGCAGGCTCCCGGCCCTCGCGGTCAGCGCGTCGACCTGGTCGCGCCGGTCCTGGATCTCGCCGATGAGCTCGGCGCGCGCCTGCGAGCGGGGCTTGTTGGCGGTGGTGAGGTTGTACGACGCCACCCCGACGAGCAGACCGATCAGCACGGCCGCGATGACGAGCAGGGGCGAGCGCAGCGAGGTCGAGCGGGGCTTGCCCTGCGCCTCGCGGCGGTCGGCGGCGGCGGCGTAGCCGGGGTCGAGCGGGCGCTGCAGCATCGTCGTGAGCAGGGTCATCGACGCGTCGGGCCGCCGGTCGGTCGGTGCCGGGCGGCTCATGCGGACACCGCCCGCTCCTGCGCCGCGATCAGCTGGCGCAGCTGCACGGCATACAGGATGCCGGCCACCCAGTACAAGGCGGTGCCCCACCAGGCGAAGGCCCAGCCGACCGGCTGCGCGATGGTCGCCAAGGTGCCGCTGCCCTCACCGAGCAGGATCAGCGGGAACGCGTAGAGCAGGTTGAAGGTGGCCGCCTTGCCGGCGAAGTGCACCGGCAGCCCGACCCAGCCGTGCCGTTTGGCGACGAGGACGACCACGCCCATGAACAGCTCGCGGGCGAGGAGCACGCCGACGAGCCACCACGGGATGATCTCGCGCCAGGCCAGCCCGAGCAGCGTCGAGGCGATGTAGAGCCGGTCGGCCACGGGGTCGAGCAGCTGGCCCACCCGCGAGACGAGGTTGTACTTGCGGGCGATCTTGCCGTCGAGGTAGTCGGTGAGGCCGGCGAGGAACAGCAGCACCAGCGCCAGTCCGTCGCGCTCGGAGAGGATCGCCCACAAGAACACGGGTACGCCGAGCAGCCGGGCGGCGGACAGGGCGTTCGGCACGGTGAGCACCCGGTCGCTCACCTGCTGTTCGGGCGCCCCCGTGGACATGCCGCCACTGTAGGCGGTCCGGCCGAGCGGGCGCGCACAGGCACGGCCCTGGCGCCGCCTAGGGTGTCGCCATGTCGACTCCTCTGCTCGGCGCCACCGAGGCGCTGCTGCGCCGCGACCGCACCAGCGTGAAGTGGGTGGCCTACCCGCCCGACGTGCTGCCCCTGTGGGTGGCCGAGATGGATGCCGCCCCCTGCCCCGCGGTCGCCGAGGCGGTGTCCGCCGCCATGCACCGCGGCGACACCGGCTACGGATGGGGCCCGCGGTACGCCGCCGCGGTCGCGCGCTACGCCGACGACGCCTGGGGCTGGGAGGTCGACACCTCGGCGGCCATGATCGTGCCCGACGTGATGATCGGTGCCGCCGAGCTGCTGCGGCTGCTCACCGACGAGGGCGGCCCGGTCGTGGTGTCTCCCCCGGTGTACGACTCGTTCTTCGGCTTCGTCGACGCCATCGGCCGGCGCCGGGTCGACGCCCCGCTCGGCACCGACGGCCGGCTGGACCCCGAGGCGCTGCGCACCGCCTTCCGGGAGGCGACCGCGGGGGGCGCGCGGGCGGCATACCTGCTGTGCAACCCACACAACCCCACCGGGGTCGCGCACACCCCGGCCGAGCTGGCCACCCTCGCGGCGCTGGCCGAGGAGCACGGGGTGCGCGTGGTCGCCGACGAGATCCACGCGCCGGTCGTGTATGCCGGCAGCCCCGCGTTCACGCCGTACCTGACCGTGCCGGGGGGCGAGCGGGGGTTCTCGGTGTTCTCCCCGTCGAAGGGGTGGAACCTCGCCGGCCTGAAGTCGGCGCTCGCGATGGCCGGCAGTGCTGCCGTCGACGACTTCGCCCGGTTGGCCGAGGTGCACACGCATGGCTCCTCGCACATCGGCGCGATCGCCCACGTCGCGGCGATGGCCGACGGGCGGGAGTGGCAGGCGCAGCTCGTCGGTGAGCTCGACGCGAACCGTGCATTGCTGGGGCGCCTGCTCGCCGAGCACCTGCCGGGCGTGGGGTGGCACGCACCGGAGGCCACCTACCTGGCGTGGCTGGACTGCCGCGACCTCGGGCTCGGCGCCGACCCGGCCGCCACCTTTCTCCAGCGCGGGAGGGTGGCCTTGGGCTCGGGCCCGCGGTACGGCGCCGAGGGCGGGCGCGGTTTCGCCCGGCTCAACTTCGCGACGTCGCCGGCCATCCTCGAGGATGCCGTGCGGCGGATGGCCTCGGCGCTCTGAGCCTTTGCGCCGGTTCAGCCCGTCGGGGCCGCGTCGGCCTTCCAGCGGCTGAGCGCCACGGCGATGGCGAACACCTCGATCGTCCAGTTCCTGCGGCCGATCCCGTGGGCAGGGTCAACCTCGACCCTGCCGCCGGTGGACCAGTGGGCACTGTCCCAGGTGGCCACCCGGCGCTCGTCCTCGAGCAGGTCGTAGCGCCCGTCCCACAGGCGAAGCCGTCGCGCGGTGATCACCTGACGTCCCTTCGCGGGGAAGAAGTGGCCCCCGCGCTGAGTGGTGGACGCAGCCGCGGGGGGCCACTTCGGCCCAGGGGCCGGACCGAGATCGTCCGACCACCACCAGCGTCGTGGCCCCTCCGGGGCAGCACAAGGTCGCACCGCGCGAGTTCACCCGGCGTTCGGCGTCATTTCATCCCGGGGTCACGGCACGGTCGGGTTCGGGCCCACCGTGCTCGACCGGAGCCGGGTCTCCGCCGGCCACCGTGCGGTTCAGCCGCTCCCGGGCGGCGCGCTCCACGAGCAGGGGAACGTAGTCGCGCACCGGCCCGGTGATGCCGGCCGCAGCGACCTGGACGGCGGCTGCCACCACAGCGGGGTCGAGGTCGGGGAACCTGGCTTCGAGGCGCTGCTGCACCTCGGCCATCTGACGTGCTTCGTGAGCTGGGTCCACCAGCACAGGATCGGGGTCCTCCGCGGGCCGACACAAGCAGCGCGGCGGGCAGTCACCCCCAGGAGGTGACTGGGCTGACTGCCCATTCGGCCACCGCTGGCGACGTCCCACACCGACATCCCGCCGCAGTGCCGCACGCTGGGCGTGACCGGCGCAGCGGTGTTGCACGCGGGAACAGGTCGTTGGCGATGTTGACGCGAGTGCTCACCTGCACGCAGAACTGGCCGGGCGGGCCGGTGACGACGCTGGTGCAGCCGGAGCCGAGGAACTGCCCCACCCGAGCCCGGAAGCTCGGGTTGTCGAAGTGGAAGGGCGTCAGCCCGGGAGTCGTGGACATGGCGAGCGTGTGCGTGATGCGGGTGGTCGTGCCGTCGGAGCGCTGCGGCTCCATCTGGAAGGTGCCGCCCTGGGCGCAGTCCTTGGCCTGGACCTTCATCGACAGGCCGGCGCCCGTGCGCGAGACCACGAGGTCCTCGTCGTCGATCTCGACGGAGACGGCGCTGCTGAGGACGAGCCCGCGGTGGTCGGGGACCTTGCTGGCGAACACGGGGGTGAACCGGCCACCGGTCATGTCCAGCGGGTTGGCCGCCCCGGTGAACGCCTGGTTCAGCACCGCGAAGTCGGCGGACCGGACGTCGAAGTGGGCGTAGCGGCTGCGGACGGCAAACGTGTTCCCGAGCTGCGCCGTTCGCTCGCTGTCATCCTCTCGATGTCGACGCCCTGACGCACCGGCGCCACAATGTCCTCCGACATGCGCGGCGTGACTGCGCCGTTCCACCGACGAGGAGAGCACTGCATGACCCAGCCGACCGCCGAAAAGCCGTCGGTGCTGTACGTCTGCATCCACAACGCCGGCCGCTCGCAGATGGCCGCTGCCTACACCCGCCACCTGTCCGGTGGCGCCGTCGACGTGCTCTCGGCCGGCTCCGAGCCCGCCGACCAGGTCAACCCCTCAGCGGTCGCCGCGATGGCCGAGGACGGCATCGACATCACCGCCGAGACCCCCAAGGTCCTCACCACGGATGCCGTGCGCGCCTCCGACGTCGTCATCACCATGGGCTGCGGCGACACCTGCCCCATCTTCCCGGGCAAGCGCTACGAGGACTGGGTGCTCGAGGACCCCGCCGGCAAGGGCGTGGAGTCGGTGCGCCCCATCCGCGACGACATCAAGGGCCGCGTCCTGGCCCTCCTGGACGAGCTCGGGGTGGCACCGGTCGGCGCCTGACCCGGCATCCGGCTCGTGTGCTTTCGGCGACATCGCGCCCGGAGCCCGGGCGCGGCCGGGTGCATGGTGGTAAGCAGGAAACCTGAGTGGTGTTCGCGGGGGCGCCCCCAGCCCGATGTCCGCAGACCCTCCACGGATCGTCCTCGACCAGGGCGGCCGCTGGGAGTCGCCGAAGGGACAGGAACCCCGATGAGCCTCCTCACCGCCCGCCACACGCTCACCTGCACCGCCGTGGCCGCGCTCGCGATCTCCGCTCTGGCCACCGGCTCGGTCACCGCCGGCGCCACCACCCCGTCTGCCGTGGCCGCGGTGGCCACCGACGTCAAGGTGGCCACGATGAACGTCTCCGGGGTGTCCTTCGACGCCACCGCGACGGGCGAGCACCGCGTCTGGCGCGTGCGACGCCCCGTCATCGTCACCCGGATCCTCAGCTCGCGGCCGGACGTCCTGGGGATCCAGGAGGCCAACCAGTCCAGCATCTACAAGTCCCGGCTCGACTACGGCGTGAACCAGTACCTGGACCTCAAGGGGGCACTGGCAGCCAAGGGCGGTCACTACGCGCTGACCAACTCCTACGCTTACAACTGCGTGAACTCGGCCAGCAGCGCGAACTGCGTCTACAAGAACCGCGGCGCGTCGCAGGACAACCGGATCCTGTACAACACCGACACCGTGACCCTGGTCAGGGCGGGGTCGGTGAAGTACACCCACCAGACGGCCGGGAAGAACACCCGGTACCTCGGGTGGGCCGTGTTCACGGTGAAGGCCACCGGCAAGCAGTTCTTCTTCACCAACACCCACCTGGACCCCTACACCGTCTCGGTCCGCAAGGCGGAGTGGGACGAGGCCATCGCCAACACCAAGCGACTGGCCGGTGCCCTGCCGGTGGTGTCGGTCGGCGACTACAACACCTCGAAGTACTCCAGCTACGCCGGTACCTACCTGCCGAGGATGAAGGCCGCCGGCTTCGGTGACGTCCTGGGCCAGTCGTACGCATCCGTGACGTCGCAGCCACGGGCAGCGGTGCTCGACCGCGCCTGGGTGAACTCGTACAACGGCTACAAGCGCGACGCCCGTGGCTACTCCTACGAGGACCACCAGAGCAGGATCGGGAACAACATCGACTGGATCTTCGCCACCAACTCGCTGCCGGTGAAGGCGTGGATGACCGGGGCGCCCGTCAACCGGATCACCTTCAAGCTGGTCGGGGTCATCCCCTCCGACCACTTCTTCCTCCAGGCGACCCTGAGCCTGCCGTAACGCCCGAGTCCGGCATCCCGTCTGCCCGACAAGCGAAGTGGCCTGGGCGATCGACTCCGTCGATTCGCCAGGCCACCTCAGCGAGTCGGGCTGACAGGATTTGAACCTGCGACCCCCTGACCCCCAGTCAGGTGCGCTACCAAGCTGCGCCACAGCCCGTGGCTGCCCCCTCGCGGGAGCGTCGAAACCTTATCCCATGCGCGCCGGGGCGACCGAATCGCCCCCGGCGCCCACGGCATCCGGCCTGAGGTCAGCGACGGGAGCGCTTCTCGCGCACCCGTACCGAGATCTCGATCGGCGTGCCGACGAAGCCGAACTCCTCGCGCAGGCGGCGCTCCACGAAGCGGCGGTAGCCGGCCTCGATGAAGCCCGACGCGAACAGCACGAACCGTGGCGGGCGGGTGCCGGCCTGGGTCGCGAACAGGATGCGGGGCTGCTTGCCGCCGCGAACCGGGTGCGGGTGCGCCGCGACGATCTCGCCGAGGAAGGCGTTCAGCCGGCCGGTGGAGATGCGGGTCTCCCACGAGTCGAGCGCCGTCTCGAGAGCGGGCACCAGCCTGTCCATGTGCCGCCCCGTGCGGGCCGAGACGTTGGCCCGCGGAGCCCACGGGATCTGGACCAGGTCGCGCTCGATCTCGCGCTCGAGGAAGTGGCGGCGCTCCTCGTCGGTGAGGTCCCACTTGTTGTAGGCGATGACCAGGGCCCGGCCGGCATCGATGACCTGCTGGATGACGCGCACGTCCTGCTCGGTGATGGTCTCGGAGGCGTCGACGAGCACCACGGCCACCTCGGCCTTCTCGAGCGCCGTCTGGGTGCGCAGCGAGGCGTAGAAGTCGGAGCCGCGGGTCTGGTGCACCCGGCGCCGGATGCCGGCCGTGTCGACGAAGCGCCACGTCTTGCCACCGAGCTCGACCAGCTCGTCGACGGGGTCGCGCGTGGTGCCGGCGACGTTGTCGACGACGACCCGCTCGTGGCCGACCAGCTTGTTGAGCATCGAGGACTTGCCGACGTTGGGCCGGCCGAGCAGGGCCACCCGCCGCGGCCCACCGCGCTCGTAGGCGCCGCCCATGGCCGACACCTCGGGCATCACCTCGAGCAGCGCGTCGAGGGCGTCACCACTCCCCCGGCCGTGCAGGGCGGAGACCGGCCACGGCTGGCCCAGGCCCAGGCTCCACAGCGCGGCGGCGTCGGCCTCGGTGCGCTGGTCGTCGACCTTGTTGGCGATCAGCACCACCGGCTTGCCCGCCCGGCGCAGCAGCTTGACGCAGTTCTCGTCGTCGTCGGTGGCCCCGACCGTGGCGTCGACGACGAAGAGCACGACGTCGGCGAGGTCGACGGCGATCTCGGCCTGTTCGGCGACGCGCAGGTGGATGCCGGTGGCGTCGATGGCCCAGCCGCCGGTGTCGACCAGCGTGAACGGGTGGCCGACCCACTCGGCGTCGTAGGCGACCCGGTCGCGGGTGACGCCGGGGACGTCCTCGACGACGGCCTCGCGGCGGCCGATGATGCGGTTGACCAGGGTCGACTTGCCGACGTTCGGGCGGCCGATGACGGCCACGACCGGCAGCGGGCCGCGGCCGGCCTCGGCGTCGAGCGCGTCGTCGCCGCGCTCGAGCAGGGCGCGGTCCTCGTCACTGAGGTCGAAGTCCTCCAGCCCGGCCCGCAGCGCGCGCTCGACCGCCGCGGGGTCCTCGGTCGAGATGGTCGGGTCCTCGGTGCTCATCCCACCATTCTCCCCCACCGCGCGGGTGCTTCAGTCCAGCAGGTCGGGGGGCACGTCGGTGGGCAGCGGGATGCCGTGCCGCGCCTCCGCCGCGTGAACGTGGGCGACCAGCGCGGAGCGGATCTGCTCGGTGGCGAGGTCCAGCCGGGCCCGGCCGGGCATGCCTTCGGGCAGGTCGAGGGCCAGCGGTGCGCCGAAGTCGACGACGAGCGTGGAGCGCAGCCGCGGCCAGGATGCCGCGAGGTCGCCGGTGCGTCGGGTGCCCAGGCAGGCCGTCGGCACGACGACCGCGCCGGACTTCAGGGCGAGCCAGGCGACGCCCTTGCCCGCCGAGGCGAAGTCGCCGCGCCCCCGCCCGCCCTCGGGGAAGATGCCGATGACGCCGCCCTCGGCCAACACCGCGAGGGCCTGCCCAAGGGCGGTGCGGTCACCACGCCCCTGCTCGATCGGGATCTGCCCGCTCCAGCGCAGCACCCGCCCGACGAACCCCTCGAAGGTCCGGTCGAGCACCAGGAAGCGGCTCGGTCGCGGAGCCATCGACAGCACCACGCCGCCGTCCAGGAACCCGGTGTGGTTCGCCGCGATGATCACCGGGCCGCGGGCGGGCACGTTCGAGCGGCCGGTGGCGCGAGCGGCATACAGCAGGACGACCACCGCGTGCCCGACGTGCCGGGCCAGGCGCGGCCACCCCGAGCTCGAGGCCGGGCTCACTCCACCGTCTCGGCGGCGACCACGTCGAGCACAGCCTCGACGCTCTCGTCGAAGTCGAGCTCGGAGGTGTCGAGCAGCACCACGCCCTCGGCCGCCTCGGTGAATGCCGAGACGGTCGAGTCGTCGCGGTCGCGGCGCACCACCTGGTCGCGGGTGGCCTCGACGGCCGCAGCGTCGACGGTGCCGTGCAGCTCGGCCGAGCGGCGCCGCAGCCGCGCCTCCTCGGATGCCGTGAGCAGCACCCGCACCCGCGCGTCCGGTGCGACGACGGTGGTGATGTCGCGGCCCTCGGCCACCACTCCCCCGGTCTGCTCGGCGATGCGGGCCATCAGGTCGCGCTGCAGCTGCTGGAGCACCGCCCGCACCTCGAGGTTCGTCGCGATCGCCGAGACCGCGGTGCTGACCTCGGTGGTGCGGATCGCCGTGCTGACGTCGGTGCCGGCGACCGCCACGGTCGGGGCGGCCGGGTCGGTGCCGATCTCGAGCGGGAGCTCACGCGCGGCGGCGGCCACGGCATCCACGTCGGTGAGGTCGAGACCGCGGTCGAGGCACCACCAGGTGAGCGCCCGGTACATCGCACCGGTGTCGAGGTAGCCGACGCCGAGCCGGCCGGCCACCGCCCTCGAGACGCTGCTCTTGCCCGAGCCGGAGGGTCCGTCGATCGCGATCGTCAGGGGTGCGGTCATGGGGCGTCAGCCTAGTGGTGGCCTCAGCCGTGCAGGCGCCAGCCCCGGTCGGCCAGGGCCGCGGCGAGCCCCGCCGCCGCGGCCGGCACGACGTCGACCTCGGCCAGGCCGAACGGCTGGCCCAGGCCGTGGTCGAGGTGGAACTCCTCGATGTTGGTGCCGATCGTGCCGATGTCGGCGAACAGCCGGCCGAGCTGGCCCGGCTCGTCGGGGATGAGCACGCGCACCGTCGTGTACGCGGTGGGGGCCGCGCCGTGCTTGCCCGGGATGCGGGCCTGGCCGGCGTTGCCGGCGGCGATGGCGCGCGCCAGTGTGCCCCGGGCCCCCGGGGCGTCGGTCGACGTGCTGAGGTCGTCGAGGGCGCCCACGACGCGGTCGAGGTCGGCCACCAGCGCGGCGAGCACCTCGCGCACCGCCGGCGCGTTGCCGGCCAGGATCTGGGTCCACAGGTCGGGGTCGCTGGCCGCGATACGGGTGACGTCGCGCAGGCCCTGGCCGGCCAGGGCCACGGCGGCCTCGTCGAGCCCCTCGAGCCGGGCGGCCACCAGGCTCGCGGCGAGCTGCGGCACGTGCGAGACGGCCGCGACGGCGGCGTCGTGGTGGTCGGGGTCGAGGGTGCTCACCGCACCGCCCGCCGAGCGGGCCACGGCCGTCACCAGGGCGATGACGCCGGGGTCGGTCTCGTCGGTCGGGGTGAGCACCCAGGCCCGGCCGTCGAACAGGTCGTGGCGCCCCGACACCGCGCCCGAGCGCTCGCGGCCGGCCATCGGGTGCGACCCGCAGTAGCGGGTGAGGTCGGCGCCGTCGGCCCGCAGGGCGTCGAGCACGGCACCCTTGACCGATGCGACGTCGGTGACCGCGGCCTCCGGCCAGCGGCGCAGGGCGTCGGCCACGCAGACGGCGGTGACGTCCGGCGGGGTCGCGACGACGACGAGGTCGGGGTCGACCGGGCCGTCGGGCAGCCGCCCGGCACCGAGGTCGCGGGCCAGGGCCGCGTGGGTGGGGCTGATGTCCTCGAGCGTGACGTCGTCACCGAGGCGGGTGAGGGCCAGCCCCAGGCTGGTGCCGACCAGCCCGGTGCCGACGACGTGGACCCGGGTCACAGCTCCGCCGCGGCGTAGAGGGCTCCGACCTCCGCGCTGCTGAGGTTGCGCCACTTGCCCGGCTTGGTGTCGCCCAGGTGGATGGGCCCCACCTGGGTGCGCACCAGCGTGATGACCGGGTGGCCGACCTCGGCGAGCATCCGCCGCACGATGTGCTTGCGACCCTCGTGCAGCACCACCTCGACCAGCGCCTTGCCGGGGGCCGAGTCGACGACGCGGAACGAGTCGACCTGCACCGGGCCGTCATCGAGCTCGATGCCCTCGCGCAGCCGTCGGCCCAGGTCGCGCGGCACCGGGCCGGGGATCTGGGCGAGGTAGGTCTTGAGCACGCCGTAGCGCGGGTGCTGGAGGCGGTGGGCGAGGTCGCCGTCGTTGGTGAGGATGAGCAGGCCCTCGGTGTCGGCGTCGAGCCGGCCCACGTGGAACAGCCGCTCCTTGCGGTTGCTCACGAAGTCGCCGATGTCGACCCGGCCCAGCTCGTCGCTCATCGAGGTGACGACGCCGATCGGCTTGTTGAAGGCCAGGTAGACCCGCGACTCGTCGAGCTGCACGCGCACGCCGTCGACGTGCACGGTCTGGGTGGCCCGGATGCGCACACCCTGCTCGGTGACGACGTGGCCGTCGACCGACACCCGGCCCTGGCTGATCAGGTCCTCGCACACCCGGCGCGAGCCGACGCCGGCGGCCGCCAGCAGCTTCTGCAGGCGCACGCCGTCGGGGTCGTGCACGTCGACGGCCGGTCGACGGGGCCACTGCGGCGCCGCGGTGGGCTGGCTCGGTTTGGTGTTGCCGGACGAGCCGCGCTGCGGCTTGCCACGCTTCTTGCCCCCGGGCGGGGGGCCGGACTTCTTGGCCGGCGTCATCCGCGGCCTCCTTCGGCGATCTCGTCGAGCACGTCGACCTCGGGCAGGTAGGGGGCCAGGGCGGGCAGGTCGTCGAGGCTCTGCAGCCCCAGCCGCTCCAGGAAGTAGGAGGTCGTCCCGTACAGGATGGCGGTCGACTCCTCGTCGTGCCCCATCTCCTCGATGAGGCCGCGGGTGAGCAGGGTGCGGATGACGCCGTCGACGTTCACCCCGCGCACCGCCGCGACCCTCGAGCGCGACACCGGCTGGCGGTAGGCGATCACGGCCAGCGTCTCCAACGAGGCCTGGGTGAGCCGGGCCTGCTGGCCGTCGAGCACGAACTTCTCGACCACCGGGGCGTACTCGTGGCGGCTGTACATCCGCCACCCACCGCCGACCTGGCGCAGCGTGAACCCGCGGCGCTGCTCGGCGTAGCCCGCCTCGAGGTCGGCCAGCGCCGCCTCCACGTCGGCCACCGGCTGCTCCAGCACCGACGCCAGGGCCATCGTGGTCACCGGCTCGTCGACGACCATCAGCACCGCCTCGATCGCGCCGGAGATGCCGCCCGGGAAGTCGGCGACGTCGAACGCGAGCTGCTCCTCCACCGCCTCGGCGGGCTCGGTCAGCTCGGGCTGGTCACTCATCGGGGCTCTCCTGGGGTACGGGGATCTCGTTCGGTGGCGGCTCGTCGAACTCGTCGTCGACCTCGATGTCGCCGTCCTCGGTGCCGGTCCACCGCACGGTCAGCTCACCGAGCGCCTCGGCCTGCTCGAAGCCGATGGCCGACTCGCGGAACAGCTCGAGCAGCGCCAGGAAGCGCGCGACGACGACGAGGGTGGAGTCGGCATCCGCCACCAGGCTCCGGAACGACGCGACCCGCTCCCGGCGTAGCCGGTCGCCGATGATGACGGCCTGCTCCCGCACGCTGACGGCTGGCGCGTGCAGGTGGGCCAGCCCCACGGTCGGCACCTGCTTGGGCACCATCGCCCGGGCGGCGATGATGGCGAGCTGCTCTGGCGTGACCGTCATCAGCAGCTCGGGCAGCAGCGCTGCCAAGTGCGGTTCGAGGGATGCCGTGCGCGGCTGCATCCGCCCGGCCGTCGCCATTCGCTGGGCGAAGGTGTGTGCGATGTCCTTGAACGCGCGGTACTGCAGCAGCCGGGCGAACAGGATGTCGCGCGCCTCGATGAGG
Organism: uncultured Actinomycetota bacterium; assembly: GCA_963800505.1. Taxonomy (GTDB): domain Bacteria; phylum Actinomycetota; class Actinomycetes; order Actinomycetales; family Dermatophilaceae; genus Fodinibacter. Next base: position 69,553 of record CAWDBL010000008.1, on the reverse strand, counting down.
GCCAGGTCGTCCTCGTCCTCGGGGCCGCTCTGCGGCAGCAGCCGGGCCGCCTTGAGGTCGAGCAGGGTGGCCGCCACGAGCAGGAAGTCGGTGGCCTGGCTCAGGTCCCACCCACCGGGCTTGGCCTGCTCGACCTTGATGTGCGCGATGAAGTCGTCGGTGACCGTGGCCAGCGAGATCTCGGTGATGTCGAGCTTGTGCTTGCTGATCAGCCCGAGCAGCAGGTCGAACGGCCCGGTGAAGTTCTCGAGGGTGACCTCGAACGCGGTCGCGGGCGCGCGGCGGGTCAGCACGCCCCCGGGGACCATGTCCACGTGGTCGGCAACCGGCGGCACCCCGCCCCCGGCCTCGTCGGGGGCCGTCGTCATCGGGTCAGGCCGCCCCACCGCGGGCGATGAGCTCGCGGGCGAGCTGGCGGTAGGCGTCGGCGCCCTTGTGGGTGGCGTCGTAGGTGGTGATGGGCTCGGCGGCCAGGCTGGCATCGGGGAACTTCACGGTGCGCGAGATGACGGTGTGGAAGACCTGGTCGCCGAAGTGCTCGACCACGCTGGCGACGACCTCGCGCGAGTGCAGGGTGCGGCCGTCGTACATCGTCGCGAGGATGCCGTCGACCTGCAGGCGCGGGTTGAGCCGGTCGGTGATCTTCTCGACGGTCTCGACGAGCAGGGCCACGCCGCGCATCGCGAAGAACTCGCACTCGAGCGGGATGATCACGCCGTGCGAGGCGGTGAGCGCGTTGACGGTGAGCAGGCCGAGCGAGGGCTGGCAGTCGATCAGGATGACGTCGTAGTCGTCGACGACCGGTCGCAGCACGCGGGCCAGGATCTGCTCGCGGGCCACCTCGTTGACCAGCGTCATCTCGGCGGCCGACAGGTCGATGTTGGCCGGCAGGACGTCGAGGCCGTCCCACTTGGTGTGCTGGATGACGTCGTGGATGTCGTGCCCGCGGCCGATGAGCAGGTCGTAGACGGTGATGTCGAGCTCGTTGACGGGCACGCCGAGACCGACCGACAGGGCACCCTGCGGGTCGAAGTCGACGAGCAGCACCCGGCGCCCGACCTCGGCCAGCGCGGCGCCCAGGTTGATCGTGGTGGTGGTCTTGCCGACCCCGCCCTTCTGGTTGCACATCGCGATGATGCGCGCCGGCCCGTGCGCGGTGAGCGGCTCTGGCGGGGGGAAGTCCGGTAGCGGGCGACCGGTCGGGCCCACCTGTCCGGCGGTGCGGATCTGGAACGCCGCGTCGGAATCCAACTGTCTCTCCCCGGTGCCTTTCGTGCTGACGGTCAGCCTCGCGCTGATCGGCACCGACCCTATCAGCGCGCGCGGGGGTGGCTCTGGGCGTACACCTCGCGCAGCCGCTGCACCGTGACGAGGGTGTAGATCTGGGTGGTCGTGACCGAGGCGTGCCCGAGCAGCTCCTGCACCACGCGCACGTCGGCCCCGCCCTCGAGCAGGTGGGTGGCGAACGAGTGCCGCAGCGTGTGCGGTGACAGGTGGCCCCCGACGTGGGCCCGGTCGGCACACGCGCGAAGCACCGACCAGGCGCTCTGCCGCGACAGCCGCCCACCGCGCGCGTTGAGGAACAGCGCCGGCGTGCCGACCCCGCGCGCGGCGAAGGCCGGGCGCCCCCTCACCAGCCAGGCGGCCAGCGCCTCGGCGGCGTACGACCCCAGCGGCACGATCCGCTCCTTGCCGCCTTTGCCCCGCAGCCGCACGACGCCGTCGTCCCGCTCGACGTCGTCGACGTCGAGGCCGACCGCCTCGGAGATGCGCGCGCCGGTGCCGTAGAGCACCTCCAGCAGCGCACGGTCGCGCAGGGATGCCGGTGTGTCACCGACCGATGCGGCCTCCAGGAGCCGCTCGACGTCCTCGACCGGGATCGCCTTGGGCAGTCGCGCGGGCGTACTGGGGGGGCTCACCCGCCGGGCCGGGTCGGCATCCAGCACGCCCTCGAGGGCGAGGAAGCGGTGCAGGCCACGGACGGCGACGAGGGTGCGCGCGGCCGACGTGGCTGCGAGGGGTGGGTGGTCGGCATCCCCCTCGCGCAGGCCGGCGAGGAAGTCGGTGACGTGCCGCTCGCTGACGTCCTCGGGGCGCTCGACGCCGACCGAGGCCAGGTAGGCGGTCCAGCGCCCCAGGTCGCGGCGGTAGGCCGACAGGGTGTGGGTCGAGGCGCCGCGCTCGACGTCGAGGTGGGTCAGCCACGCGTCGACGGCCCGCTCCACCGGAGTGGGGCGGGCCGTCGGCTCGGTGGTGGCTGGGGTCAGGACAGCGCCTCGTCGAGGGTGATGCTCTGCATGTCGAACGCCTCGGCGACCGCGGCGTAGGTGATGTGGCCGGCGTGCGTGTTCAGGCCGAGCGCGAGGGCGCGGTCGGCCTTCGAGGCGTCCTTCCAGCCGTGCTCGGCGAGCTTGATGGCGTACGACATCGTGGCGTTGGTGAGCGCCCAGGTCGAGGTGTGCGGCACCGCGCCGGGCATGTTGGCGACGCAGTAGTAGATCGAGTTGTGCACCTCGAACGTCGGGTCGGCGTGCGTGGTGGGGCGCGAGTGCTCGAAGCAGCCGCCCTGGTCGATGGCGACGTCGACCAGCACCGAGCCCGGCTTCATCGCGGCGACCATCTCGTCGGTGACGAGCTTGGGGGCCTTGGCGCCCGGGATCAGCACGGTGCCGATGACGAGGTCGGCACCGATGACCTGCTCGCGGATCGACATCGCGGACGAGGCGATCTGGGCGACCCGGTTGTCGTAGCGCCAGAAGCTCATCCGCAGCTTGTCGAGGTCGGTGTCGAGCAGGGTGACGTCGGCGCCCATGCCGAGCGCGATGTTCGCGGCGTTCTGGCCCGCGACACCGGCGCCGATCACGACGACCTTGGAGTTGGCGACACCGCCGATGCCGCCCATGAGCACCCCGCGGCCGCCCTGCGCCTTCATCATCGAGTGGGCGCCGACCTGCGGGGCGAGGCAGCCGGCCACCTCGGACATCGGGTAGAGCAGCGGCAGCAGGCCCGAGGGCAGCTGCACGGTCTCGTAGGCGATGGAGGTGGTCTTGGTGGCGACGAGCTCCTTCGTGAGCGGCTCGTCGGCGGCCAGGTGCAGGTAGGTGAACAGGGTCAGGCCCTCGCGCAGGCGGTGGTACTCCTCCTGCACGGGCTCCTTGACCTTCATCACCATGTCCGACTCGCCCCACACGTCGTCGGCGTCGTCGAGGACCGTCGCGCCCTGCGAGACGTACTCCTCATCGGTGATCGAGGAGCCGAGCCCGGCACCCTTCTGGACGAACACGTCATGACCACGGCGGACGAGCTCGTGCACCCCCACCGGCGTGATGCCGACGCGGAACTCGTTGTTCTTGACCTCGCTGGGGATACCGACCTTCACGGCTATCTGTCCCAATCTGACTCGGCGGACACCACGGCACCGTTGCCGCAGGCTGCTGCGCCCCGGTGGAGCGCGATGCGAGTCTAGACCCGGGCCGCACCTCGGCCCGACGACCCACAGGAGCCGCTCATGAAGCTGTACTCGGACATCCCCGGTCGCCGCGCGGTGCAGGTGGCCACCGACGTCGGCATCGTGCTGTGGGTGGTGCTGTGGGTGCGGATCGCCCAACGCGTCTACGACGCGACGATGGCGCTGGCCGCACCGGGGCGCAACCTCGAGGGCGCCGGCAGCAGCTTCCGCGACACCATGTCGAGCGCCGGGGACGGTGTCGACGACCTGCCGCTGCTCGGCGACCGGGTGGCCACGCCGTTCCGGTCCGCCGCCGGGGTGGGCACCGAGATCGAGAAGGCCGGCACCGACCTGGTCTCGGCCGTCGAGCGGGTGTCGCTCCTGCTGGCGCTGACCACCGCCATGGTGCCGATCCTCATCGTCGGCGCGACCTGGCTGGTGCTGCGCTACCGCTTCGCGCGCCGCGCCACGGCCGCCCAGCGGTTCATCGACGCCGAGCCCGACCTCGACCTGTTCGCGCTGCGCGCCATGGCCAACCAGCCGATGCCGCGCCTCGCCAAGGTCTCCGACGACCCGGCCGGCGCCTGGCGCCGCGGCGACGTCGACATCATCCACGCCCTCGCCCTCCTCGAGCTGCGCGACAGCGGCCTGCGCCCACCCAAGCCCGCCACCACCGCCTGACCCGTACCGCCCAACAGGCATTCGACGCCCCGCGCCACCCCCCTGAGCACGACCAGCGAGCGCCGCGACCCCCTTTGCCTGTCGACAGGAACGCTCAGCCACGGAGACCGCGCCCATGGACGGACAACCGACCTCCCCGTGGGCCGCCCGAGCGTGCCGAGACCCGTTCACCCGAGGGCTTGTCCGTCCGTAGGCGCACTCCCTACCCGCCGACGAAGCGGAACGTCACCACAGGGATGGCGACCAAAGCAAACGGAGCGGAGCGGTGGGATGCCGTGGGCGAGCCGATGGACGGGTCTGGCGGGAGCGCGACCGAGCGCCAGCGAGGGCGTGCGGATGGTCAACGGCCGCACGCGGCATCCCACCGCGCAGCGGGAGGTGCCAACGCGACCCGACCAGGTGTACCGACTTCGACCTATTGGTCGATCTCAGTACGCCCGCAGCTACTCGGGCGCGACGACGGCAGGCTTCAGGTCGGCCGGGGGGCACTGCCAGGTATCGGAGTCAGCATCGACCTGGTCCCCCGAGCGGATGTCCTTGACCTGGTCGCCGCCGTCGTCGCCGGCGCCCGGGAACCACACGTACGGGATGCCGCGCCGGTCGGCATACCGGATCTGCTTCCCGAACCGAGCGGCGCTGGGCGCCACCTCGCACGGGATGCCACGCGCCCGCAGCGCCGCGGCCACCCGCCGGGATGCCTCGCGGCCCTCCTCGTCGACCACGGCGACCAGCACGGCGGCCGGAGTGGACCGGCTCGCGGTGAGCCCGCGCTTGGTGACGAGCAGGTGCACCAGCCGGGTCAGCCCGATCGAGATGCCGACTCCGGGGTAGGTCGTGCGCCCATCGGTGGCGAGCGAGTCGTAGCGGCCGCCGGAGCACACCGACCCCCACGACTCGGAGCCGACGAGCTGGGTCTCGTAGACCGTGCCCGTGTAGTAGTCGAGGCCGCGCGCGATCTGCAGGTCGGCGACGAGCACGCCCGGCGCCTGCTCCATCCCCACCGCGATGACCGCGGCCAGCGCCTCGAGCCCCTCGTCGAGGGTGGGGTGCTGCACGCCGAGGGCGCGCACGGCATCCACGAACGACAGGTCGGTGCTGTTGATGGAGGCCAGCGCTAGCACCTGGCGGGCCTGCTCCTCGCTCGCCCCCGACTCCAGGAGCATCGCGGTGACCTTCTCCGGCCCGAACCGGGCGAGTCGGTCGACGATGCGCAGTGTGCCGACCACGTCGGTCAGGCCGATGCCCAGGAAGAAGCCCTCGGGGATCTTGCGGTTGTTGACCTGGATGCGGAACTCCCCCACCGGCAGGCGCGAGAACGCCTCGGCGATGACGAGCGGCATCTCGGCCTCGAAGTGCGGCGCGAGCTCGCCCACGTCGACGACGTCGATGTCGGCCTGGGTGAACTCGCGAAAGCGCCCCTCCTGCGGCCGCTCCCCGCGCCACACCTTCTGGATCTGGTAGCGGCGGAACGGGAAGGCGAGCTTTCCGGCGTTCTCGAGCACGTAGCGCGCGAAGGGCACGGTGAGGTCGAAGTGCAGCCCGAGCGCGGCATCCCGGCCGCTGTCGTCGCCCGCGAGCCGGCCGATGCCGTAGATCTCCTTGTCGGCGTCGCCGCCCTTGCCGAGCAGGCGCTCGACCGGCTCGACGGCCCGGGTCTCGAGCGGGGCGAAGCCGTGCAGCTCGAAGACCTCACGGACGACGTCGAGGAAGTGCTGCTCGAGCAGGCGCTCGGCGGGCAGGAACTCGGGGAACCCCGAGATGGGGGTGACCTTGGTGGTGGGGACGCTCACGCGGTCAATCCTCGCAGGTAGGGGTTGCTCGCCCGCTCGCGGCGCATCGTCGTCGCGGCGCCGTGGCCGGTGAGCACGAGCGTGGAGTCGGGCAGCGGCAGCACGACGTCGCGCAGCGAGCGCTGCATGGCGTCGTGGTCGCCTCCGGGCAGGTCGGTGCGCCCGATCGAGCCGGCGAACAGCACGTCGCCGCTGACCATGGTGCGGTCCAGGCCCTCCTCGGGCGGCAGGCCGTCGGGCACGGCGTCGAGCCCGAACATCACCGAGCCCTCGGTGTGGCCCGGGGCGTGCAGCACCTCGACGTCGAGCCCGGCCACGGCGAGCCGCTGGCGGTCGGTGACCTCGACGACGCGCTCGGGCTCGCGCCAGGTGGCGCGCCGGCCGAACTGCTGCTCCAGCATCTCGAGCAGGCCCGGCATCACGTTGCTCAGCGGGTCGTGCAGGCGGTAGCGGTCGTCGGTGTGGATGTAGGCCGCGGTGTCGCCACCGCAGACCGGCGTCACCGAGTAGACGTGGTCGATGTGGCCGTGGGTGAGCAGCACGGCGGCGGGCTTGAGCCGGTGCTCGGCGAGCACGTCGCGCAGGGTCTGCTCGACCCCGATGCCCGGGTCGACGACGACGCACTCCTCCCCCGGGCCGGGCGCGAGGACGTAGCAGTTGGTGCCGAAGGCGGCAGCGGGAAAGGCGACGGCGAGCACGGGTGGAGCGTAGCCGTAGGGCTCCTGCCTAGACTGGCCGCCGTTGTCAGTGCCGATGGAGGGAATGACCGCCGTGACCAAGGAGCAGGAACGCGCCCGAGCGCGCCGGCGCTACGAGCGCCAGCAGGCGAACCTCGCCCAGCGCGACTCGGACCGCGCCCGCCGGATGCGGCTCACCGCGATCATCCTCACCGTCGCGCTCGTGGTCGGCGTGGCCGCCGTGCTCGGCGGCATCTTCGGCTCCTCCACGTCGGACGACGAGGCGGCCCCTGCCGCGACCAGCGCCCCCACGACCCTCGCCGCCGGCTGCGAGCCACCGCCCACGGCCCTGGGCACCGCGGCACAGCTCAGCCTGCCCGACGCCGGCCTCGCCGAGGGCAAGACCTACGTGGCCACGGTGACCACGAACTGCGGTGACATCGAGTTCACCCTCGACGGCACCAAGGCTCCCCAAGCGGTGGCCGCGTTCAACGAGCTGGCCAAGCAGAACTACTACCTCAACTCGCCCTGCCACCGTTTGACGTCCGGCCCGCTGCAGGTGCTGCAGTGCGGCGACCCGACCGGCACCGGTTCGGGCAACCCCGGCTTCGGCTACGGCGTCGAGAACGCACCGAAGGACGGCGTCTACCCGCGGGGCACCTTGGCGATGGCCCGCACCCAGGACCCGGAGAAGGGCACCGGCGGTCAGTTCTTCATCGTCTACGGCGACTCCACGCTGCCGGACCCGGATGGGTACACCGTGTTCGGCACGGTCACCTCCGGGTTGGATATTGTCGACAAGATCGCCGCCGCCGGGGTCGCCCCCGGTGGTCGCAGCGCAACCGACGGGTCCCCCGCCGCACCGATCAGCATCCTTCGGGTTGCTGTCACCGAGAAGAAGGCCTGACCGTGTCCGACGACCAGCCAACGACAACGCCCACGCCCACCCCACTCCCGAGCATCCCCTCGCCGGCCTCCCTCGCGCGGCTGCACCCGCGCCCGGTGGCGGCGCCGCCCGCGGTGGCGCGCTCGGAGTCGGCGCGGTTCGGCCGGGTCGACGACGAGGGCCATGTCTTCGTCACCGTCGGTGACGAGGAGCGTGAGGTCGGCTCCTACCCCGGTGCCACGCCCGACGAGGCACTGCAGTACTTCGCCCGCAAGTACGACGAGCTCGCCGCGTCGGCCGAGCTGCTCGAGGCCCGCCTCGCGAACCCCGACGTGTCGGCCAAGGAGGTCTCCGACGGCCTGGCCACGCTGCGCGAGCACGTCGAGAGCACCGGCGTGGTCGGGGACATCCCGGCCCTGCAGGCCGCCGTCGAGCGGGTCGCGGCCGGGCTCGACGCCAAGCGCGCCCACGAGGCCGAGCAGCGCGCCGCCGCCCGGGCCGAGGCCACCGCCCAGCGCGAGGCCATCGTGGTCGAGGCCGAGCAGATCGCCGGCCAGCCGGCCGCCTCCACCCAGTGGAAGACCAGTGGCGAGCGGATGCGCGCCCTGCTCGACGCGTGGAAGCAGCACCAGCGCACCGGAGCCAAGCTCGACAAGGCGACCGAGTCGGCCCTGTGGCAGCGCTTCAGCCACGCCCGCAACTCCTTCGACAAGGCCAGGCGCGCCTGGTTCGCCGAGCTCGAGACGAGCCGGTCGGAGGCCCGGGCCACCAAGGAGGCCCTGGTCGCCGAGGCCGAGCAGCTCGCGACCAGCACCGACTGGACCCCCACGGCCCGTGCCTTCAAGCAGCTGATGGACCGCTGGCGCGCCGCCGGCCGGGCCTCGCGCGCCGAGGACGACGCCCTGTGGGAGCGGTTCCGCACCGCTCAGGACTCCTTCTTCGCCGCCAAGGACGAGATCTCGGCCGCCGAGGAGGCGGAGTTCCGCACCAACCTCGCGGTCAAGGAGGAGCTGCTGACCGAGGCCGAGGCCCTGCTGCCCGTCACCGACGTGGAGGCCGCGAAGGTGGCCCTGCGCGGCATCCAGGACCGGTGGGAGAAGGCCGGCAAGGTGCCCCGCGCCGACCTCGAGCGGGTCGAGAAGCAGATGCGCCGGGTCGAGACCGCCGTGCGCGAGGCCGACGAGCAGCGGTGGAAGAGAACCAATCCCGAGGTCGCAGCCCGCGCCCGTTCCCTCGTCGACCAGCTCGAGGCGTCCGTCGCCTCGATCGAGGTCGACGTTGCCAAGGCGGAGGCCAAGGGTGACGACAAGGCTGCCGAGGCCGCCCGGGCCCGCCTGACCGCCCAGCAGGAGTGGCTCGCGCAGGCTCGCGCCGGCCTCGACGAGTTCGGCGGCTGAGGCAGGCCCGACTCCCCACCACCGCACGACTGCACCACCACCTGGCACCACCCGCACCACACCCGCGTCCGGTCGCGCCCGCCGGACACCCACCCCCTGCACGAGGAGGACGAGCGCGCCCATGGCACGGCACGGATCCGGAGCCGACGTACGGCGACCGAGGGGACTGGCTGCGACGGCCCTGGTCACGGGGCTGGTGCTGGTCGGCATGCTGGGGTGGGCGGGCTGGGTCGTCGGGTCCGACCGCGAGTCGTTCCTGCCCTGGGTCGGCACCTGGTGCGCCGACCGCCCGACGGTCACGGTGACCACCACGCCGGCGATGGAGCCGGTGCTGCGCGAGGTGGCCGACGGTGCCGAGGGCGCCTGCGCGACCTTCCGGGTCACCGCCGAGCCCCCCGAGGCCACCGCGCAGCGGTTCGAGGCGGGTGGCACCGCCGCGCCCGACCTGTGGGTGCCCGACTCGGCGCTGCTCGCCCGACAGGTGGCCACGGCATCCGGGGGGCGGGTCAGCGTGGGGGCCACCGTCGCGAGCACGCCGGTCGTGCTGGCCGTGCCGGACGGCCAGCAGGCGCCCGACCCGGTCGCGTGGGGCTCGACCATCGTCGCCCGTAACACCCGCCTTCCCGACCCGACCACTTCGACCGTCGGTCGGGTGACCCTGATGGCCGGGCTGGCCGAGCTCGACGCGTTGCCGGCCGCCCAGCGCTCGGCGGCACTCGCCGGCATCGGCGGCATGCTGAGCAGGGTCGTGCCCGAGGAGACCCTCCTCACGGCCCACGTCCGGGGCGGCGGGGCCGCGGTGTTCCCCACCACGGAGCAGCAGGTGCAGCGCGCCGACGTCAGTGGCCTCGTGGTCAAGAGCGCTGCCTCGACGACTCCGACGCTTCAGTTCCCCATCGTGACAACGCCTTCCGCCCCTCCGGATGCCGCCTCGGCGCTCACCCGTGCGCTCACCGGGGATGCCGGGCAGGCCGCGCTGCGCGACGCCGGCTTCCGCACGCCAGCCGACCCGACGCCGACCATCGCCGGTGGGCCGTCCCCTGATGTCGTCGGTGCCGCGGTCACGCCGGAGCAGGCGAAGGCCGCCGAGCAGATGTGGACGGCCATCGCCACGCCCACCCGGTTGCTCACCGTCATCGACACCTCCGGCTCGATGGACCAGCGGGCGTCCGAGGGCGAGGGTTCGCGCATCGAGGTCGCCAGCCGGGCCGCCACCGGAGCCATCCAGCTGCTCGCCGACCACAACTCGGTGGGGCTATGGACCTTCTCGACGCGCCAGCGCGGCGACCGCGACTGGACCCAGCTGCAGCCGGTGGCACCGCTGGGCGCCGACGACCAGCGGGCCAAGCTGGCGTTCTCACTGGGAACGCTGGGCACGAAGCTCGGTGGTGACACCGGCCTCTACGACACCGTCGCGGCCGCCTACGAGGCAGCGGTGAAGGACTACGACCCCAAGGCCAACAACCTCATCGCGCTGTTCACCGACGGCGTCAACGACGACCCGGCCGGGGGGCTCGACCTCGCCGGTCTGCGGAAGACCCTGGCCGACCTCGGCTCGCCCGACCGGCCGGTCACGGTGCTGCTGGTCGGCATGGGCGGCGTCGACGAGAAGGCGCTGCGACCCATCGCGAAGGCGGTGCCGACCGACGGTGGCGGCGCGGGTGCGGTCTTCTCGATCGAGGAGCCCGACGACATCGCCGACGTCTACGTGACGATGCTGCTGCGCCGGCTCCCCGCCTAGTCCTCGTTGCGTCGGCCCCCGGTCACCCGGTGCGCGTCGAAGACGCCGTCGACCTTCTGCACGGCCCGCACGACGTGACCCAGATGCGCAGGGTCGCCCATCTCGAAGGTGAAGTGCAGCTTGGCGACCCGGTCGCGCGAGGTGGTGACGGCCGCCGAGAGGATGTTGACCCCGTTGTCGGAGATCACCCGGGTGACGTCGGACAGCAGCCGCGAGCGGTCGAGCGCCTCGACCTGCAGCTGCACGAGGAAGACGCTTCCCGAGGTGGGGGCCCACTCGACCTCGATGATCTTGTCGGCCTGCGAGAGAAGGGAGTCGGCGTTGGTGCAGTCCTTGCGGTGCACCGAGACGCCGTTGCCCCGCGTGACGAAGCCGAGGATGTCGTCGCCGGGCACCGGGGTGCAGCAGCGGGCCAGCTTGACCCAGACCTCCGACATTCCCTTGACGACCACGCCCGGGTCGCCGTGGCGGCGATGGGTAGGCCGGGAGGTCACCGGGGTGGCGGCCTCGGCGATGTCCTCGCTCGCACCCTCCTCGCCGCCCACGGACGCGACCAGGCGCGACACCACGTGCTGCGCCGAGACGTTGCCCTCACCGATGGCCGCGTAGAGACCCTCGATGCCGGCCAGCCGCAGCTCCTCGGCAACACCCGTGAGCGACTCGACGGAGGTGAGCCGCTGCAGCGGCAGGCCCTGCTTGCGCATGGCCTTGGCGAGGGAGTCCTTGCCCTCGTCGATCATCTCCTCGCGGCGTTCCTTGGTGAACCAGTGCTTGATCTTGTTGCGGGCCCGCGCCGAGCGCACGAAGCTCAGCCAGTCGCGCGAGGGACCGGCGGAGTCGGCCTTGGAGGTGAGCACCTCGACGACGTCGCCGTTGTCGAGCCGGCTCTCGAGCGGCACCAGGCGCCCGTTGACCCGGGCCCCGATGCAGTGGTGCCCCACCTCGGTGTGCACGGCGTAGGCGAAGTCGACCGGGGTGGACCCGGCCGGCAGCCCGACGAGCTGGCCCTTGGGCGTGAAGACGTAGACCTCGCTGGCGTTGATCTCGAAGCGCAGCGACTCCAGGAACTCGCCCGGGTCGGAGGTCTCCTTCTGCCAGTCGAGCAGCTGGCGCAGCCAGGCCATGTCGTTGGTCGCGTCGGCCTGGCCGTCGCGCACCTGCACCCCGCCCTGGTTGCCGGTGCCCTTGGCTCCCGGGTCCTCCTTGTACTTCCAGTGCGCGGCGACGCCGTACTCCGCCCGGCGGTGCATGGTGTGGGTGCGGATCTGGATCTCGACCGGCTTGCCACCTGGGCCGATGACCGTGGTGTGCAGCGACTGGTACATGTTGAACTTCGGCATCGCGATGTAGTCCTTGAACCGCCCCGGCACCGGGTTCCAGCGCGCGTGCAGCGCCCCCAGCGCCGCGTAGCAGTCGCGCACCGTCTCGACCAGCACGCGCACCGCGACGAGGTCGTAGATCTGCTCGAAGTCGCGGCCCCCCACGATCATCTTCTGGTAGACGGAGTAGTAGTGCTTGGGCCGGCCCGTGACCGTGGCCTTGATCTTGGCCGAGCGCAGGTCGGAGCTCACCTCCTCGCGCACCCCGGCGAGGTACTCCTCGCGGGCCGGTGCCCGCTCGGCCACCAGCCGCACGATCTCGTCGTAGACCTTGGGGTAGAGCGCCTGGAAGGACAGGTCCTCGAGCTCCCACTTGATGGTGTTCATGCCCAGCCGGTGCGCCAGCGGGGCGTAGATCTCGAGGGTCTCCTTGGCCTTGCGCTGGGCGCTCTCCTGCGAGACGTAGCGCCAGGTGCGGGCGTTGTGCAGCCGGTCGGCGAGCTTGATGACGAGCACCCGGATGTCGCGCGCCATCGCCACGACCATCTTGCGCACCGTCTCGGCCTGGGCGGCCTGCCCGTAGGTGACCTTGTCGAGCTTGGTGACCCCGTCGACGAGCATCGCGATCTCGTCACCGAAGTCGCGGCGCAGCGCCTCGAGGCTGTAGGAGGTGTCCTCGACGGTGTCGTGCAGCAGCGCGGCGGCGAGCGTCGTGGGGGTCATGCCCAGCTCGGCCAGGATCGTGGTGACCGCCAGCGGGTGGGTGATGTAGTCGTCGCCCGAGCGGCGCTTCTGGCCCTCGTGTGCCCGCTCGGCCACGGCGTACGCGCGCTCGATCAGGGCGAGGTCGGCCTTGGGGTGGGTGGTGCGCACCACCTGCAGCAGCGGCTCGAGGACGGGGTTCTCGGGCACCTTGTTGCGCCCCACCAGGGCCAGGGCCGCGCGGGCCCGGGCACGCGAGGACAGACCCGGGGGCGGAGCGGCCCCCGGGGCGGCCGTCGTCGTGTCCTCCGCCATGCCCGGAGTGTAGTCGCCGGTCATGGGACGACGAGGAGTGCTCCCACCGGGCGCGACCCCATCCGGTCGCGGCCGCCGAGCACGGCGAGCTCGACGATGCACTCGAACGCGACGACCTCGGCGCCCGTGCGCTCGAGCAGGTCCCAGGCCGCAGCGGCCGTGCCACCGGTGGCCAGCACGTCGTCGACGAGCAGCACCCGCTCTCCCCCGACGAACGCGTCGGCGTGCACCTCGATCTCGGCCGAGCCGTACTCGAGGTCGTAGGAGATCGAGACGGTCTCTCCGGGCAGCTTGCCGGCCTTGCGCACCGGCACGAAGCCCACCCCGAGGGCGTGGGCCAGGGCCGCCCCGACCACGAAGCCGCGGGCCTCCACCCCGGCGACGAGATCGACGGCGCCGTCGTGCCGGGCCCGGAGCGCCTCGACGACCGTGGCGAACGCACGCGGGTCGGCGAGCAGCGGGGTGATGTCCTTGAAGACGACCCCCGGCTGGGGGAAGTCGGGCACGTCGCGCAGGCCGGCAGCCACCACGGCGGCGACGGGCTCGCCGCCGGGGGCGGTCGTCATCGGGTCAACGCTTGGATTTTGGCGTGCGCCGCGGTTGGTTGCGCGGGCCCGCCGTGGTCTGGTGGGCGTACTTGTGCACGGCCCTCCCGGTGAGGGTGGCGCCCTCGCCCTCCGCGGCAGCGGGTGCACCGCCGCCGACGGCCACCGGCTCACCCGCCAGCTCACCCGCGGCGCGGGCCGCCTCGGCGGCTGCGACGTCCTTGGCCTTGCGGGCCTGGTGGCGCTCGGCCTTCTTCTCGAGCTCGAGGACCGACGCGTCACGCCGGCGCAGGCTGACCAGCAGCGGGGTGGCGATGAAGATCGAGGAGTAGGCGCCGATCAGGATGCCGACGAACAGCACCAGCGACAGGTCGAGGAGCACGCCCGGGCCCAGGAAGATCGCACCCACGATGAGCACCGCGGTGATCGGCAGCAGGCCGATGACGGTGGTGTTGATCGAGCGCACCATGGTCTGGTTGACCGCGAGGTTGGCGGCCTGGGCGAAGGTGAGGCGCCCGTTGGCGAACGCCTCGTTGGTGTTCTCGCGCACCTTGTCGAACACCACGACCGTGTCGTAGAGGCTGTAGCCGAGCACGGTGAGGAAGCCGATCATCGTGGCCGGGGAGACCTCGAAGCCGGACCAGGCGTAGATGCCGATGGTGATGACGAGGTCGTGGGCCAGGGCGATGAGCCCGGCCGCGGCCATCTTCCAGTTGCGGAAGTAGACCGTCATCAGCAACGAGACCGCGAGCAGGAAGATGACCAGGGCGCGCAGCGCCTGCTGGCTCACCGAGGCGCCCCACGAGGGGCCGATGAACGTGCCGCTGACCTCGGACTCGGCAACCCCGAACGCCGTGGCGAGGTCGGTGCGCACCTTCTGGCTGTCGGTGTCGGAGAGCTTCTCGGTCTGCACCCGCACGGTGTCGTTGCCGACGAGGGTGACGTTGACGCCGCGCTCGTCCTCGCTGGCGCCGACCGCGGTGCGCGCGACCTGCTCGTAGTCGCTCGGCGTCGAGGTGGTGGCGACGCGGAACTCGGACCCGCCGCGGAACTCCAGACCCAGGTTCAGGCTCTGCGTGGCGAGGCCCAGCACGGCGAACACGATCATGGCCAGCGAGGCGAGGTAGAAACGGCGGCGCTGGGGGACGACCGGGATCGAGCGCTTGCCGGTGTAGAGGTCGTTGCCGAAGGTGGCGAAGCTGAAGCTCATGCCACACCTCCTTCAGAGCCGGCGGACACGGGTTCGGGCGTGCGGGCGGGGGTCGGCGTGGTGAAACGGCCGCGGCCGGCATACCGGACCGACTGGGGCACACCGAGCCGGCGCGGGTCGAGACCCGACCAGGGGTGGCCGTCACGGAAGAACGGACGCCGCGCGAGGAGCGTGAGCAGCGGGTGGGTGAACAGGAAGACGACGAGCAGGTCGATCAGCGTGGTCAGGCCCAGCGTGAACGCGAAGCCGCGCACGCTCGAGCTGGCCAGCGCGTAGAGCACCAGGGCCGCCAGGAAGTTGACTCCGTCGGCGACCAGGATGGTGCGCTTGGCGCGGTTCCAACCGGCCTCGACCGCCGCCGCCAGCGAGCGGCCGTCGCGCAGCTCGTCGCGCACCCGCTCGAAGTAGACGATGAACGAGTCTGCGGTGAAGCCGATGGCGACGATCAGGCCGGTGACGCCGGCCATGTCGAGGCGGTAGTTCTGCGACCAGCCCAGGATGGTGATGGTCAGGTAGGTGATCAGGCCCGCCACGAGGATCGACGCGACCGTGACGAAGCCCAGGGCCCGGTACTGGAACAGCGAGTAGACGACCACCAGGAGCAGGCCGATCAGGCCGGCGATGAGGCCGTAGCGCAGCTGTTCGCTGCCCAGGGTGGGGCTGATGTCGATGCTGGTCTGCTCGACGAACGACAGGGGCAGCGCGCCGAACTTCAGCTGGTCGGCCAGGCTGCGGGCGCTGTCGAGCGTGAAGCCGCCGGTGATGCTGGCGCGGCCGTCGAGGATGGCCTCGTTGAACCGGGGCGCCACGATGACCTTGGAGTCGAGGGTGGCGGCGAGCTGGTTCTGCGGCTCGGGCAGCGAGACCATGGTGCGGCTGATGTCGGCGTACTTCTTGGCACCGTCGCCGTTGAGGGTGAGAGCGATCTCGACCTCGCTGGTGACGTTGCCCTGCTGGTTGGTCTGGTAGCCGGAGGTGGCGTTGCTGATCTGGTCGCCGGACACCACGACCGGGCCGAGGATGTACTTGGCCGAGCCGCTGACGTCACAGGTGACCAGCGGCTGCGCCGCCACGTCGACGATGGCGTCGACCTGTGCCGGGTCGCTGCAGTCGAGGTCGTCGAACTGCTGCTGCACCTCGGGGGTGATCCAGGCCAGGTCGGTGGCGTCGGTCGGCGTGGTGCCGGATGCCGGGGCGCTCGGCGAGGGGGCGGGGGACGCGGCGGGGGTGCTGGGGGCCGGCGTCGGCGCCGTCAGGGCCTCGGGCACGGCGCTGTTGCTCGTGGGAGAGTCGCTGCTCGCGGTGGTCGGCGTTGTCGAGGGTGACGGGCTGGGGGCGCCGGTGGCCGTGCCGGTCGGCGACGGCGAGGCCGGGGCGGCCGCCTGGGGGCTACCGGGCCCGACGGCCAGCACCGGGCGGAACTGCAGCTGCGAGGACTTGCTGATCGCGTCGCGCACTTCCTGCGTCGGGATCTCGGGAATGCTCACGACGATGTTGCGGTCGCCCTGCGTGGTGACCTCGGCGCCGGACACACCACCGGCGTCGACGCGCTGGACGATGATGTCGCGCGCCTGGTTCAGCTGCTCGGCGGAGACGCTCTGGCCGGCCTCGGTCTTCGGCTCGAGGATGATCTGGGTGCCGCCCTTGAGGTCCAGGCCCAGCTTGGGGTTGGGCTGGGCGTCGGAGAGGAACACTGCGCCCGCGAGCAGGCCCCCGAGCGCGACCACGATGGCCAGGAGGAACAGGAGGGACCGCCGGGCCGCGGTCGTCTGGCTGCCGCCGGCCATCTCAGGCCACCTCGGTGGCGCGCATGCCGATGGCGCGCCGGTCGTAGCGCAGCGTGCCGCCCGCGCCGGTGTCGAGGGTGACCACCTTCTCGTCGAGCGCGACGATGGTGCCGTACAGACCCGACGTCGTCACCACCTCGTCGCCGACCGACAACGAGCTCTGCATGGCCTGCACCTGCTGGGCGCGCCGCCGCTGGCTGAACACGATGAAGATCAGCAGGAGGAACGGGAGGGCCAGGACGAGCAGATAGCCGAGGCCGGAGCCGGTGAACATGAGTGAGTTCGGTCCTTCGTGTCAGGTCGCCTGCAGGGCAGGCAGTGGTTCGGCCGCGGACCAGCCATACCGTCCGAAAGTCTAGGCGACGGCGCGGTCACCCACCCAACGGGGCTGGCCGGAGCATCGTGCCCGCTTCTCAGGTTCTCACCCGGAGAAACGCCCGGGGCCCGCCCCCTCGTCCTGGCCACCTTCGAGCGGCAGCGCGTCCTGCTGGAGGAAACCGGCCGGCGCCTGCAGCCCGAGGTGCCGCCAGGCCCGGGCCGCGGCGGCCCGCCCGCGCGGCGTGCGCACGATGTAGCCCTCGCGCACGAGGTAGGGCTCGGCCACCGTCTCGACGGTGTCGGACTCCTCCCCCACTGCGACGGCGAGGGTCGACAGCCCCACCGGGCCACCGCCGAACCGGCGGCACAGTGCCTCGAGCACGGCCCGGTCGAGCCGGTCGAGGCCGGCGTCGTCGACGTCGAACAGCGCCAGCGCGGCGTGCGCGGCATCGGAGTCGACGTGCCCCTGGCCGTGCACCTGGGCCCAGTCGCGCACGCGGCGCAGCAGCCGGTTGGCGATGCGCGGCGTGCCCCGCGAGCGGCTCGCGATCTCGGCGATGCCGGCCTCGTCGGCCTGCACCCCGAGCAGCCTCGCGGAGCGGTGCAGGATCGTGATGAGGTCGGCGGTGTCGTAGTAGTCGAGGTGCGCCGTGAAGCCGAACCGGTCGCGCAGCGGCGCCGGCAGCAGCCCGGCCCGGGTGGTCGCCCCCACCACCGTGAACGGGGGCAGCTCGAGCGGGATGGCGGTGGCGCCCGGCCCCTTGCCCACGATGACGTCGACCCGGAAGTCCTCCATGGCCAGGTAGAGCATCTCCTCGGCGGCGCGGCTCATCCGGTGGATCTCGTCGAGGAAGAGCACCTCGCCCTCGTCGAGCGAGGACAGCACGGCCGCGAGGTCGCCGGCGTGCTGGATGGCCGGTCCGCTGGTGACCCGGATCGGCTTCTCGATCTCGGCGGCCACGATCATCGCCAGGGTGGTCTTCCCGAGCCCGGGCGGGCCCGAGAGCAGCACGTGGTCGGGGGCGCTCCCCCGCCGCCGGGCCGCCTCGAGCACCAGGCCGAGCTGGTCGCGCACCCGCGGCTGGCCGGGGAACTCGCTGAGCCGCTTGGGGCGCAGGGCCGCCTCGACCAGCCGGTCGTCGTCGGAGCCGGCGGCGTCGACGACCCGGGCGGTGGCCTCGTAGGAGCCATCGGTGGTCTCGGGCTCGAGCATCTCGCTCGCGAAGCCGCGCTCGGGCTGCGCGGCGGGGTCGGGGGCGCTCACGGCCGCAGCTCGCGCAGGGCCAGCCGCAGGTAGGCGGCGATGTCGGCGCCGGCGGGCGCGCTCGAGGCGACGCGCTCCACGGCATCCCCGGCCTGCTTGGCCGACCAGCCGAGACCCACGAGTGCCTCGGTGACCTGGGCGCGCCAGGGCTCGCGCCCGCCACCGACGGCAGGGGTGCCGGATGCCGTGCCCGCACCGGAGCCGCGGACGGCACCGACCTTGTCGCGCAGCTCGAGCACGAGGCGCTCGGCCGACTTGGCGCCGATGCCGGGGATGGTGGTGAGCGCCTTGGTGTCGCCCGAGGACAGCGCCACGGCGAGCTGGTCGGGGCCCATCACCGAGAGCATCGCCAGCGCCAGGCGCGGGCCGACGCCCGAGACGGTCTGCACGGTCTCGAACATGTCGCGCTCGGCGGGGGTGGAGAAGCCGTAGAGCGTGAGGGAGTCCTCGCGGACGACGAGGGTGGTGGCCAAGGATGCCTCGGCGCCGCGGCGGCACGCGGAGGCCGTGGCCGGGGTGGCGTGCACGAGCATCCCGACACCGCCCACCTCCACGACCACGTGGTCGAGGCCGACGTGGGTGACCGGGCCACGCACCGAGGCGATCATCGGCGGGCCTGCTCGGCGAGGGCGGAGGCGGCGAGGGCGTCGAGCCGGGCGGTGGCCGCACCGCGCCAGGCGTGGCAGATGGCCAGCGCGAGGGCGTCGGCGGCATCCGCGGGCCGGGGGGCGACCTCGAGGCCCAGGATGCGGGTGACCATGGCGGTGACCTGCGCCTTGTCGGCCCGGCCGGACCCGGTGACCGCGGCCTTGACCTCGGTGGGGGTGTGGAACACGACGGGGATGCCGCGCTTGGTCGCCGTGAGCAGGGCGACCGCGGTGGCGTGCGCGGTGGTCATGACCGAGGCGACGTTGACGTCGGCGAAGACCCGCTCGACGGCCATCACCTCGGGGGCGAAGCGGTCGAGCCAGCCGTCGAGCTCGCGCTCGAGGAAGACCAGCCGCTGCCCCGGGTCGGCGTCGCTCGGGGTGCGCACCACGCCGACGGCGATCATCGTGGCCCGGCCCGGCCGCCCGTCGACGACACCGAGGCCGCAGCGGGTCAGGCCGGGGTCGACACCGAGCACGCGCACGACACACCCCGATCCGCTGGTTAGAACACCTGTTCGGGATGCCACGCTACACAGCGACTTCCGGTGGTCGCGGCAGTGACACGCGGCTGATCCACGGTGTCAGTGCCGCGTGGATGACGGGTGGCCGGCTCCGCGACCGGGTCGCCTTCCGCAGGGCCACCTGCACGTCGATCACCCGCGCCTCAACAATGGTCGGAGTTTTCGGTGCTATCACCCCGATAAGTCCTACCGTTGTCGGATTTTCAGGAAACGGTTGCCGTGCAGAGGCATCCGTCAGGGGCGAGCGACGACCAGGTACCGCTCGTCGGTGATCTGCCGGCCCCACAGCGCCGGGTCGGGCAGGTGGCGCACCTCGACCCGCGAGCACCACTCCCCCACGATCTCGGCGCACCGGGCGGCGGTCAGCCCCGCGCCGGTCGCCCAGTTCCCCTCGACGAGCACCAGCCGGCCTCCCGGCCGCAGCGCCTCGACCCACCGGCCCACCACGGCGAGCGGGTCGGGCAGCGCCCACAGCACGTGCCGGCAGAGCACGACATCGACGGATGCCGGGGCCAGACCCGGGTGCGCGGCGTCACCACCGCGCACCGTGACCAGCGAGCGCACGGCGGTCGGGGCGGCATCCAGCTTCTTGCTGGCGAGCCGCACCATGGCGGGCGAGAAGTCGAGCGCGTCGACGGCATACCCCTGCTCGGCGAGCAGGAGCGCCAGGGTGCCGGTGCCGCAGCCGAGGTCGGCGACGCGTGCCGGCGCGGGCGGCAGCACCGGAACCAGCAACTGACGCCACGCCGCTCGCACGGCAGGGTCGAGCAGCCCGTGGTCGGGCGCCTCGTCGAACGCGGAGGCCTCGGAGTTCCACAGGGCGACGGCGTCGGAGGTCATCCGTCGACCCTAGGGCTCACTCCTCGTCGAGCTGGGCGAGCACGTCGTCGGGGATGTCACCGTTGGCGAAGACGTCCTGCACGTCGTCGGAGTCCTCGAGGGCCTCGATGACGCGGATCATCTTCTTGGCACCGTCGAGGTCGAGGGGCACCTGCAGGGTGGGCACCCACGACGCCTCGGCCGAGTCGTAGTCGACGCCCGCCTCCTGCAGCGCGGTGCGAACGGCCACGAAGTCGGTGGCCTCGGACACGATCTCCCAGGTGTCACCGTTGTCGTTGACCTCCTCGGCACCGGCGTCGAGCACGACCTCGAGCAGGTCGTCCTCGCTCTTCTCCGACTTGGGCACGATGACGACGCCCTTGCGCTCGAAGACGTAGCTGACCGAGCCGGGGTCGGCCAGGGCGCCGCCGTTGCGGGTCAGGGCGGTGCGCACCTCCGCGGCCGCGCGGTTGCGGTTGTCGGTGAGGCACTCGATGAGCACGGCGACCCCGCCGGGGGCGTAGCCCTCGTAGGTGATGGTCTCCCAGTCGGCCCCACCCGCGGTGGCGCCGGAGCCCCGCTTGACCGCGTTGTCGATGTTGTTGTTGGGGACCGAGGACTTCTTGGCCTTCTGGATGGCGTCGAAGAGGGTGGGGTTGCCCACGGGGTCACCGCCGCCGGAGCGGGCCGCGACCTCGATGTTCTTGATGAGCTTGGCGAACAGCTTGCCGCGCTTGGCGTCGATCGCCGCCTTCTTGTGCTTGGTGGTCGCCCACTTGGAGTGGCCGCTCATGAACGCTCCCTCTGCTTCTGCGTGGCGATGTGCTGCCGCACGATGTCGACGAACAGCTGGTGCACCCGGTGGTCGCCGGTCACCTCGGGGTGGAAGGAGGTGACGAGCAGGTCACCCTGACGCGCGGCGACGATCCTACCCGCGGCCGGTCCGTGCTCAACGCGGGCCAGCACCTGTACGGCATCCCCCGCGTCCTCGACCCAGGGCGCCCGGATGAAGACCGCACGCACCGGCTCCCCACCGAGCTCGCGGATGTGCAGGTCCTCCTCGAACGAGTCGACCTGCCGGCCGAAGGCGTTGCGCCGCACGGTGATGTCCAGGCCCCCCAGCGTCTCCTGGTCGGGGCGGGCGTCGGCGATCCGGTCAGCGAGCATGATCATCCCCGCACACGATCCGTACACCGGCATCCCGCCGGCGATGCGCTCGCGCAGCGGCCCCTGGAGCCCGAAGGCGCGCACCAGCTTGTCCATCGTGGTCGACTCCCCACCCGGGATGACCAACCCGTCGACCTCGGCGACCTCCGCCGGACGGCGCACCGTGGTGGCGTTCGCCCCGGAAGCCACCAGGGCGGCGAGGTGCTCGCGGACGTCGCCCTGGACCGCAAGGACGCCGATGTGGGGGATGCCGGTCACGGGCGACGATGCTACGGCCCGGCTGCCTACACTGCCCGCGTGCCCCCTGCTCCCGTCACCGTCCGCCGACGGAGGGCGGCCGACCTGCCGGCGCTCGTCGGCATCCTCGAGGCCCAGCGCCCCAGTTCGGGCTACCCCGTGCGCTGGCCGCTGCCCTTTTCGGCCGAGGAGTTCATCGCGCGCCGCACCGAGCTCGCCGCCTGGGTCGCCGTCGACCCGACCCGCGAGGATGCCGTCGTCGGTCACGTCGCGCTCACCGGCGCCGCGCCCGGGTGGGAGGCCGACGGGTGGTGCGCCGGTACCGGCCTGCCGGCATCCGCTCTGGCGGCGGTGTCGGTGCTCTTCGTCGACCCGGCTGTCACCGGGCGCGGGGTCGGCAGCACGCTGCTGGATACCGCCGTCGACCACGCCCGCGCGCTCGGGCGCACCCCCGTGCTCGACGTGGTCAGCGAGAGCAGCCGGGCCGTCGCGCTGTACGCGCGGCACGGGTGGCAGGTCGTCGGCCGGGCCCGCCCACCATGGCTGCCCGCCGACCGCGCGCCCCTGCTGCTCATGGCCCTGCTGTCGAACGCGCCATCCTTGGACCCCGTCGACCGGCCTGTCACGGACAGTGCTCGACCCAGCCCGCATGGGTAGCCTCGATGGTGGTTCCGGACGAAGAGGAGGTGGGCCCATGGCACCCGGTGTCACGCTTGCGGTGCTCGGCGCGATCCTCACGTTCGCCGTGCGCTCCTCGCCCAACGGCATCATCAACTGGCACATCGTCGGCATCATCTTCATGGTCGCCGGCGCTGCGCTGATCTGGCACGCCCGCCGCGGCACCACCCACGAGCGGGTCATCACCCGCGTGCAGGAACCGAGCAGCGACGGTTCGCACCTCCCGAGCCCCATCAAGCACAAGACCGTGGTGCGCGAGACGATCCAGGACCGCGACCACGAGTGAGCTGCCTCGGCGTCGACGCCACGACGCCCCGGTGGGTACGTTCCTGCCATGACGTCATCGCTGAGCGAGCGGGCCCGAGAGCTCGACGCCGCCCATGCCACCACCGACCTGCGCGGCCGGTTCCGCCTGCCCGCCGGCATGGTCTACCTCGACGGCAACTCGCTGGGAGCGCTGCCGGCCGGGGTCGCCGAGGCCGTGGCCGACGTGGTGCACCGGCAGTGGGGCAACGACCTCATCGCGAGCTGGAACGACGCCGACTGGTGGGCCGCCCCGACCCGCGTCGGTGACCTGATCGGCTCGCTCGTCGGGGCCGCACCCGGCCAGGTGGTCTGCACCGACTCGACGTCGGTCAACCTCTACAAGGCGACCGTCGCGGCATCCCGGATGCGGCCGGGCCGGCGAGTCGTGCTCACCGACCCCGACTCGTTCCCGACCGACCTCTACGTCACCGCCGCGGCGGCCCGCGATGCCGGGCTGGTCGTCGAGCTCGTCTCCCCCGCCGACGCGGTGGCACGGATCGCCGAGCTGGGCGAGGACCTGGTGCTCGCGTCGTACTCCTCCGTCGACTACCGCACCGGCGAGCTCTGGGACCTGCCCGCCATCACCGAAGCGGCCCATGCGGTGGGCGCGCTCGCCTGCTGGGACCTGTGCCACTCGGCCGGCGTGCTCGACGTCGGGCTCGACCTCCACGAGGCCGACCTCGCGGTGGGGTGCGGCTACAAGTACCTCAACGGCGGCCCGGGCGCGCCGGCCTTCCTCTACGTGGCCCACCGCCACCTCGACGACTTCGACCAGCCGCTGGCCGGCTGGAACGGCCACGCGACGCCGTTCGCGATGGCGCCCGACTACGTGCCGGCACCCGGCATCACCCGCGGGCGGGTCGGCACGCCCCCGCTGCTCGGCATGCTCGCGCTCGAGGCGGCCCTGGCGGCCTACGACGGGGTGGACGTGGGCGCCGTGCGCGAGCGGTCGCTCTCGCTCACCGGGTTCTTCCTCGAGTGCCTCGACGCCCTGCTCCCGGACCTCGAGGTGGCGACCCCGCGCGACCCGGAACGGCGCGGGTCACAGGTGAGCGTGCGGCATCCACAGGCGTATGCCGTGGTGCAGGCGCTCATCGCGCGCGACGTCGTGGGCGACTTCCGCGAGGCCGACATCGTGCGGTTGGGGTTCGCCCCCCTCTACCTCACCCACGGCGACGTGCTTCGGGCCGCCGAGCACCTGCACGCCGTCGTCGAGGGCCGGGAGTTCGAGCGACCTCAGTTCCAGGAGCGCGCCACCGTCACGTGACCGGTGCGAGCGACGGGGGCTGCCAGCCCGTGCCGTTGAGGATGCCGTCGATCGCGTCGGGCTGGGGGGCCATCAGCCGCCAGATCACCTCGAAGTCCTGGCCGCTCGCCACCGGCAGCCAGTTTGTGGCCTTCGCGGCGTCGGTCGGCTGGGCCGCCTGCACGTAGAGGTCGATCGAACCGTCGGCGTGGGAACCTCACGGCGGAGCCGGGGACCTCCCGGGCAGGGACGGGGTCCGCGCCGGGGCCGGCCCAGCGCACGGTGTCGCCGTGCACCGAGATGCGGCCCGCGGGGCGGTTCCGCAGCCGGCCGTGCTCCCACACGGCGAACTCGCCCTCGGCCAGCGGGGTCTGCTCACCCTGCCGCGCCGCCTTGCGCCGGGCGCGCCAGCCGACGACCGAGGCGAGCACCTCCGCGCCCACGTCCAACGCGTCGTCGAGCACGGCGTCGCCGCCTCAGCGCCGGGTCGTCACCAGCCCCGCTCGGCCAGCCGGTGCGGCTGCGGGATCTCGTCGACGTTGATGCCGACCATGGCCTCGCCGAGCCCGCGCGACACCTTGGCGACGACGTCGGGGTCGTCGTAGAACGTGGTGGCCTTGACGATGGCCTCGGCGCGCTGCGCCGGGTTGCCCGACTTGAAGATGCCCGAGCCGACGAAGACACCCTCGGCGCCGAGCTGCATCATCATCGCGGCGTCGGCCGGGGTGGCGATGCCGCCGGCGGTGAACAGCACCACCGGCAGCTTGCCGGCCTCGGCGACCTCCTTGACCAGGTCGTAGGGCGCCTGCAGCTCCTTGGCCGCGACGTAGAGCTCGTCCTCGGGGAGGTTCTGCAGGTGGCGGATCTGCTGGCGGATCTGGCGCATGTGCGTGGTCGCGTTCGAGACGTCACCGGTGCCGGCCTCGCCCTTGGAGCGGATCATCGCCGCGCCCTCGGTGATGCGCCGCAGCGCCTCGCCCAGGTTGGTCGCACCACACACGAAGGGGACGGTGAAGTTCCACTTGTCGATGTGGTTGGCGTAGTCGGCCGGGGTGAGCACCTCGGACTCGTCGATGTAGTCGACACCCAGGCTCTGCAGCACCTGCGCCTCGACGAAGTGCCCGATCCGGGCCTTGGCCATCACCGGGATGGAGACGGTCTCGATGATGCTCTCGATCATGTCGGGGTCGCTCATCCGGGAGACGCCGCCCTGGGCGCGGATGTCGGCGGGCACCCGCTCGAGGGCCATGACCGCGACGGCCCCGGCATCCTCGGCGATCTTGGCCTGCTCGGCGGTGACGACGTCCATGATCACGCCGCCCTTGAGCATCTCGGCCATGCCGCGCTTGACGCGGGTGGTGCCGGTGCCCTGGGCGCTGCTCTGCTCACTCATGCCGCACAGTGTAGGTCGGCGCACGAACCCGGCGAACTCCCGTCCGGGGCACCACGGCGCCCGGGGGGCTGCCCCCCGGCGTACCGGTCAGGACGACAGGGCGGCGGGCAGCACGTCGTCGAACTCGACCGGCTCGGGCAGCTCGGCATAGCCCCAGAGGCGGAACAGCCGCACCGAGCGCTTGGCGCGCACCCGGCGCACCTCTCGGGTGGCGTCGTTGTGGAACCGGCGAGCCAGCTGCACCCGCAGCCCGCTCGCGGCGACCCGCTCCAGCGAGTCGGTCACGAGGTCGTCGTCGCGGGTGCGCAGCTCGGGGACGACCTCGGGGGTCAGGGCAGCTCGCAGCGCCTCGCTGAGGTCGCTCTCGACCTGCTCGCGACCGCCGAAGTGCTGGCCGTCGAGCAGGTCGTCGGTGATCGGGTGCTCGGTGGTGCGCTCGATCGACTCGGTGGCGGCGTCGGCGATGAGCAGGGCGCTGGCCGGGTCGAGCACCCCGCTGTTGGCGAGCTCGAGCGCCGCCTCGGCGCGGCGCACCAGCGCCGCGTCGAGCGCGGACATCGCGCCCTCGACCTTGGCGTGCAGCCGGTCGAGTCGGGCCGCGGAGTACGAGAGGTACCAGGCCACGCCGATGACGACGATGACGACGAACGTGGCCAGCTGCAGGACGTCGACGGTGCCCATCAGCCGCCGCCGCCCGGCACGCCACGCACGAGCCGGCCCCACAGGCCCTGCGGCGCAGGGTCGGCCGGCTCGGCGTCGGCTCCTTCGATCACGGTCTCGTACACGGCCATGATCCGGTCGGCGACGACCCCCCAGTCGAACACCCGGGCCCGCGCCGACCCCGCGGCGCGCACGGCCTCGCGGCGCTGGGGGTCGGCCAGCAGGCCGAGCACCGCCCGGGACAACGCCTCGGGAGAGCCGGTCTCGAACAGGATGCCGGTGCTGCCGCCGTCGAGCACGGCGGCGAAGGCCGGCAGGTCGGACGCGATCACCGGCGCCCCGGCGGCCATCGCCTCGACCAGCACGATGCCGAAGCTCTCACCGCCCAGGTGCGGCGCGACGTAGGCGTCGACCGAGGACAGCAGCGAGGCCTTGTCGGCGTCGGTGACCGTGCCCAGCACCGTGGTCGCGGCCGCGGCCCGCGGGTCGGCGGCCTTGAGGAGGTCGGCGGCGTCACCCGGGCCGGCCACGAGCAGCCGTGCCCCCGGGTGCTCGTCGAGCACCGCGGGCAGCGCCGCGAGGGCCACCGCCAGCCCCTTGCGGGGCTCGTCGACTCGCCCGAGGAAGGCCAGGGTCGGCCCGGCCCGGCCCCCGCTCCACTCCGGTCGGCGCGAGGCCCGGCGGAAGTCGTCGACGTAGACGCCGTTGGGGATGATGAACGCCTCGCCACCGAGGTGGCGCTGCACGGTGGCCCGGGCGTCCTCGGACACCGCGATCCGGCCGCGGATCTTCTCGAGCGAGGGGCGCAGCAGCGGGTGGGCCGCGTGCAGGGCGCGTGAGCGCAGCATGGCCGAGTGGAAGGTCGCCACCACCGGCTCGGTGGAGGCCCACAGGGCCATCAGAGACGCCGAGGGGTTGAGCGGCTCGTGGATGTGCAGCACGTCGAACTGCCCCGCCTCGAGCCAGCGGTTGACCCGCGCGGTGGTGGCCGGCCCGAAGGTGACCCGGGCGACCGATCCGTTGTAGCGCACCGGCACCGGGCGCCCGCACGAGGTGAGGTAGTCGGGCAGCATGGCGTCGTCGTCGGCCGGCGCCAGCACCGACACGTCGTGGCCGGCGCGGATGAAGTGCTCCGCCAGGTCGCGCACGTGGAACTGCACCCCGCCGGGCACTCCCCACGAGTACGGGCAGACCAGGCCGATCCTCATCGCACCTCCTCTCGGGCGGCGGCGAGGCGGTCGGTGTCGAGGTCGTCGAGGAAGACCCGCTGCAGCATGTGCCAGTCGGCGGTGTGCGCGACGATGGCGGCCCCCAGCACGTCGGCGCAGGCCTGGGTCATGGCGGTGGCGCGCTCGCGGGTGGTGCCCGACGCGGGCACGTCGACCGCCGGGTGGAAGGTGATGACGATGCCCCACCCACGGCCGCGCCGCTCGTGGCGGATCGAGACCGGGTGCAGCGGGCGCTTCTCGGCCAGCGCCAGCGCGGCGGGACCGGGCGCCATCCGGGCGGTGTGGCCGCAGAGCTCGACCTCGACACCGCGGGAGGTGAGGTCGCGGTCGGCGAGCAGCGGGATGATGCCCGGCCGGCGGGCCGCCTGGCGCAGCGCGGGGAACGGGTTCCCGGCACCGGTGAGCGGGAGGATCGTCATCCCGAGCGACTCGCGGAACTCGAGGAACTCCTCGAAGACCTCCTCGGGCTTCAGGCGCTCGGCGACGGTCGTGACGGGCCCGAGGTAGGTGGTGCCCCAGGCCCCGGCGAGGTCCCAGTTGCCGAGGTGCCCGAGGAAGGCGATGACCGAGCCGCCACCGTCGATGACCTCACGCACCGGGCCGTCGCCCTCGACCCGCACCCGCGCGAGGACGTCGGTGGCGCTCAGGGTCGGCAGGCGGAAGGCCTCGCAGTAGTAGCGCAGGTAGCGCCGCATCCCCTCGCGGACCACGGCGTCGAGCGCCGCGTCGTCGAGCTCTGGGCGCACCTTGGCGTAGTTCGACCGCATCCGGGCCGTCCTGCCGCGCGCGACGGTGACGTCGGCGATCCGGTCGAAGAGCGCATAGGCGGCGCGTTCCGGCATCAGGCGCAGTGCCCCCCAGCCCAGGCGGAAGCCCGCAACGGTCAGCGTGTCGGTGGCCGACGCCGGCAGCACCCTCACACGAGGTCCAGGGCCTGGCGGCGCACCTCGAGCATGCGCTGCACCACGGTGACCAGGCTCGCCAGCGCCAGCAGGCCGAGCACGACGCCCAGGAAGACCCACGGCAGGTCGAGCAGCCCGGTGAACCCGGTGGCGATGAGCACCACGACGAGGCGGTCGGCCCGCTCGGCGATGCCGACGTTCGCCGTCATCCCCAGCCCCTCGGCCCGGGCCTTGGCGTAGGAGACGACGCTGCCGAGGATGAGGCAGGCCAGCGCCAGCGCCGCCATGTAGGGGTTGTCGCCGTCGCCGGCGAACCACAGCACCAGCCCGCCGAAGATCGCCGCGTCACCGACCCGGTCGAGCGTGGAGTCGAGGTAGGCGCCCCACTTGCCCGAGCGGCCGATCTTGCGGGCCATGATGCCGTCGAGGGTGTCGGAGAAGACGAACGCCGTGATGATGAGGGTGCCGACGAGGAGCTCGCCACGCGGGTAGAACGCCAGGGCACCGAAGCACACGCCCAGCGTACCGATCACGGTGACGACGTCAGGGCTGATGCCGAGCCGGATCAGCACCGCCGCCACCGGGGTCAGCAGCTTGGTGATGAAGGCGCGCGCGTATCGGTTCAGCATGGTGGGTCCAGCGTAGTGGCGCCTCGCCACCACGCCCGTCACCTGCCGCCGCGCGGGTCCCGCCGAGGCGCGTCCGGCGGCTCGGTCACACTCCGCGTCGTGCGCTTGTGTACCGGCGCGAATCGGTGAAATGTAGGCGCCATGAACGGCACGACGCCCCAGGCCCCCACCGTCAACGGCACGACCAGCATCCGCAACGTCGTCCTCGTCGGACCGAGTGGGTCGGGAAAGTCCCGGCTGTTCGACCACGTCGTCGACGCGGTCGTCCCCGGGCGGGCACCCCGTGGGCAGACCGAGCCCACGACGGGCCTGCGGGCCGCCACGGTGTCGAGTGGGTCGGTGGTGGTCACCCTCCTCGACGCCCCGGGCAACCCCGACTTCGTCGGGGACGTGCGAGCAGGGCTGAGGGCGGCGGATGCCGCCCTCTTCGTCGTCTCGGCGGCCGACGGTGCCGACGCCCAGAGCCGGGCGCTGTGGCACGAGTGCGCCGTCGTCGGGATGCCGCGCGCGGTCGTCATCACCCAGCTCGACGCCCGAGACGCCGACTTCGCGGCCACCCTGGAGGACTGCCAGGCGCACTTCGGCGCCGGGATCCAGCCGCTGGGTGTGCCGGTTCCTGGGTCGGAGGGGGCGGTCACCTCGATCGCCGACCTGCTGCTGGGCGAGGTCCACGACTACTCCGACGGCTCGCGCACGGTCCGCCCGGCCGGGCCCGAGCACGCCGAGTTCTTCGACACCTACCGGCCCGCGCTCATCGAGGGGATCATCGAGGAGTCGGAGGACGGCGCCCTGATGGACCGCTACCTCGAGGGCGAGGAGCTCGACTTCGAGACCCTCGAGAAGGACCTGCTCACCGCGGTCGCGCACGGCAGCTTCCACCCGGTGCTGCCGATCTCCGCCGAGACCGGCGCCGGCGTCGGGGTGCTGCTGCACGTCATCGAGGCCGCCTTCCCGCACCCCGGCATGCACCCGCTGCCCATGGTCACCCCGGTGGGGGGCGGCGCCGAGGTCGAGGTCAGCCCCGACCCCGACGGCCCGCTCGTCGCCGAGGTCGTGCACACCCAGTCCGACGCCTATGTCGGGCACCTGTCTCTGGTTCGGGTGTTCTCGGGCACGCTGCGCCCCGACCGCGCGGTGCACGTGTCGGGCCACCTCGAGCTGCTCGGCGTGCCCACCGGCGAGGGGCATGCGGCCCACGACGACGACGTGCGCCCGGGCGCCATCGCCGCGTCCTTCGACGGCGACCTGCTGCCCAAGACCGAGGCGATCGCCGGCGAGGTCGTGGTGGTCACCAAGCTGGCCACCGCGCAGACCTCCGACACCATCTCCTCCCCCGACGCCCCGCTGCTCGTGACGCCGTGGGCGCTGCCCGAGGCCCTGCTCCCCGCCGCGGTCGCGGCCGCGACCCGCGCCGACGAGGACCGGATGCCGGTCGCCTTCCGCGAGCTGGCCGCCGAGGACCCCTCGCTGCGCATCGAGCACGACGGCCAGACCGGGCAGGTGGTGCTGTGGACCACCGGGCCGGCCCACCTCGACCTCGTGCTGAGCCGGCTGCGCTCGCGCTTCAACGTGGGGGTCGAGCAGGTGCCCGTGAAGGTCGCCATGAAGGAGACCGCCATCACCCGCGCCGAGGCCCAGGGGCGGCACGTCAAGCAGTCCGGCGGGCACGGCCAGTTCGCGGTCTGCCACCTGGTCATGGAGCCGCTCCCCCGCGGCACCGGCATCGAGTTCGACGAGGTCGTGGTCGGTGGCGCCGTGCCGCGGCAGTTCTTCAGCAGCGTCGAGAAGGGTGTGCACCAGCAGCTCGCGAAGGGCCTGATCGCCGGCTGGCCGGTCATCGACGTGAAGGTGACCCTCACCGACGGCAAGGCGCACTCGGTCGACTCGTCCGACATGGCGTTCCAGACGGCTGCGGGGCTGGCCCTGCGCGAGCTCGCCTCACCGTCGTCGATGTGCCTGCTCGAGCCGATCGACACGGTGACGGTCACCGTCGACGACGACTACCTCGGCGCGGTGATGACCGACATCGGCACCCGGCGCGGGCAGATCATCGGGTCCTTCGCGGCCGAGGGCCAGCCGGGCCGTTCTGTGCTCGAGGCAGCGGTGCCCCAGCTCGAGCTGCTCGACTACGCCATCAGCCTGCGCTCGCTGGCCCACGGCACCGGCTCGTTCCACCGCGAGCACCGGGGTTACGAGCAGCTGCCCGACCGCCTGGCCAAGGACCACGTCGGGGACCGCAGCCGGCACGCCTGAGGTCGCACCGGCTGCTGGCCCCCTCGGCGCAGTGGCATACCCAAGGCCACGGGCAGCACCGTTCCGCCCAACGGGCAGTCGGCCGGTCGAACGCCCCTGCTGAGCGTGGCACGGCCGCGTCCGGTGGGTCACTGCCTGTCCGCAGGTTCGCTCGCGCTCGCCAGGCCCGCCGCGGCGAGGAACTTCAGCGACGGGCCCAGCGACTTTCCTCGGATGCGGTCGTGGTTGCTGCTCGGTAGGTTCGCCAACGATGTCCGCTGATCCTGACTCCCCTCCGGACGGCACTCTTGTTGCCGACGACCGCGTGGGCCTACGACCCGTGCGCGTCGATGATGCCGAGGCGCACCTGGTGGGCTGCGACGAGCTGATCATCGAGCGGCTCGGCGGCGGCGAGCCGTCGACCCGGGCACAGGTCGCGAAATGGCGCGGGTACGCGACGCGTGCCGTGAGGCTCGCGATGTCGGTCGCTCTGGAGAGACAGCCGGTGGTCGAGTTCGTGATCCGGACCGCGCCGGACAACCCCGAGTCCTTGGCGGTGGCCGAGCGTGCCGGGTTCACGCGGTCGCACGTGACCTCCGACCAGCACGGCGAGCTCGTCTGGCTCTCGTTCCGGCCCGGGCAGCGCGATCCCCGTGGCTGAGGAGTGCTCAGTCCTTCGAGGAAACGTCGAGGGTGGCGGCGTAGTCGGGCACCTCGTGCTGCAGCGAGCGGGCCGGGCGCACGTAGCCACGTGACGGCGGCCGCTGTGGCAGCACGAGCGTGGGCTCCTCGACGTCCTCGTAGGGCACCTTCGAGAGCAGGTCGGCGATCATGTTGATCCGCGAACGGCGCTTGTCGTCGCTCTCGACGACGTTCCAGCGGGCCTCGGTGATGTCGGTGTGCACCATCATGTCGTCCTTGGCGCGGGAGTAGTCCTCCCACCGCTCGATCGACTGGATGTCGGTCGTCGACAGCTTCCAGCGCCGCATCGGGTCGTCGAGACGTGACTCGAACCGGCGCTGCTGCTCGGAGTCGCTCACCGAGAACCAGTACTTGTGCAGTCGGATGCCGTCCTCGACGAGCATCCGCTCGAAGATCGGGCACTGTCGCAGGAAGCGCTGGTGCTCCTCGGGGGTGCAGTAGCCGAGCACCCGCTCGACGCCGGCCCGGTTGTACCAGCTGCGGTCGAAGATGATGATCTCGCCGGCGCCGGGCAGGTGCTCGACGTAGCGCTGGAAGTACCACCGGGTGCGCTGCCGCTCGGTGGGCGCCGGGAGGGCCACGATGCGGGCCTGGCGCGGGTTGAGGTACTGGGTGACCCGCTTGATGGTCGAGCCCTTGCCTGCGGCGTCGCGGCCCTCGAAGACGAGCACGATCCGCTCGCCCTCGCGCCGGACCCACTCCTGCATCTTCACCAGCTCGGCCTGCAGGCGCACCAGCTCAGCCTCGTAGACGCCCTTGTTGAGGCGCGGTTGCTTCGACATGGACGTCATCGTGTCAGACGCACCGCGCTGCCGCCGGGCGGTCCGCGACACCCGAGGACCATCGCACGGCCGGTCAGCTGCCGGCCCGCTCCTCAGGGCGGTCGCCGTCCGGCGACAGGGCCAGCTGGGCGCCGGGGCGCAGGAGGGCGATGCAGCCGAGCAGCAGCGGCAGCAGGGCTGCGATCCCGCCAAGCCCGTAGGGCCACTGCAGCAGGGCACCGAGCGTCACGAGGAGCGTTGCCACCCACAACATCGCCTCGGCGAACATGAAGTGCGGGTGCTGCCGGGCGAAGTCGGCGAGCAGGGCCCACCGGTGCCGCCGCACCGCCACGAGGTAGACCACCGCCCCCACGAGCGTGGCGGCCGCCGGGACGTACACCGCCCACGAACGCAGGACCAGCGCGGGCAGGAGCAGGAGGTACGGGACGAGGACCAGGCCCTGCAGCAGGTGGTGCGCGATGTCCCGGTTCTGCAGGTCGCCCGGCTCGAGGAACACGGCATCCGTCGCGGCGCGCACCGCTGCGGTCGCAGCGCGGGTGCGAATCGCCACGTGCGCCCGCGCCCGAGGCACCTGTGCGGCGGCGGGTGCGAGGGCGGCCGCCCGGTCCAGCGCGCGGCGGGCCTCGTTCGCCGCGTCGCGACTCGGCCTCCCGGGTGCGGCGACGAGCGCCATGGCGAGGGCGAGGTGGGCGTCCGGGTCGTCGGGGTTCTGGGTCACGACCCACCGCGCGTTGTCGAGCCCCTCCGCGTGCCGCCCAGGCAGCGGGGAGAGGCACTCCGCGAGCCGGGCCCGCGCGTCGACCGACCACGGGTCGGCCCGAACGGCATCCTCCGCCGCGCGGCAGGCTCCCTCGTCGTCGCCGGCGACCCCGAGCGCGAGGGACAGCAGCCGGTGCGGCTCGGCGCTGCCCGGCGCGAGCGCGACCGCCTCACGCATCCGCGCCACCGCGACCGCGGTCTGCCCGTTCCCGAGGTGGCACAGGCCCACGAGGCACAGCAGCCGCACGTCGCCGGGGTCGGCCGCCAGCGCGGGTGCCAGCATCGCCAGTGCCTCGCCCGGCCGGTCGAGCTCCAGCAGGGCTCCGGCCCGGGCCATCAGCTGCTCCACGTCGGCGCCGGGTTCGCTGCGTCCACTCACCACAGCTTGCGCTGCTTGAGGTACGCCTTGAGCTCACCGAAGGTGCCGTCGTCGGTGCCGTACTGCACCACCGTGCGGGCCGACTCGAGCCACGGCCCGATCGACGGGCGCACCTGGGTGAGCGCCGTGTCCAGGTCGGACTGCCGGATCAGCCGCGCGGTGCCGGTGCGTACGCCGTCGAGCAGCGCCATCTCGGCGGCGCTGTCGCACAGGTGCGCGAGGTCTGCGCCGGAGTAGCCGTCGGTCACCTTCGCGATCCGCTGCACATCGATGCCCTCGATCGGGCGGTCCTTGAGGTGGTGGGTGAGGATCGTGGCGCGCGCCCCCAGATCCGGCGGCAGCACGAGCAGGGTGCGGTCGAACCGGCCGGGCCGCCGCAGCGCGGTGTCGACGTCCCAGGGCTGGTTGGTGGCCGCCAGCACGAAGACGCCTTCGTTGAGCCCGTCGATGCCGTCGAGCTCGGTGAGCAGCTGGTTGACCGAGGTGCGCATCGCGGAGTTCCGGGTCATCGAGCGCTTCTGGCCCAGCGCGTCGATCTCGTCGATGAAGAGCACGCACGGGGCGTTGCGCCGCGCGATCTGGAACAGCTCGTGCAGGTTGGACTCGGAGTTGCCGATGTACATGTCGAGCACGTCGTTGATCCCGACGGACAGGAACCCCGCCCCGAGCTCGCCAGCGACGGCCCGTGCGATGAAGGTCTTGCCGCAGCCGGGAGGTCCGTACAGCAGGAGGCCGCCCTTGAGCGACTTGCCGTAGAGCCGGCGCAGCTCGGGGTTGCGCATCGGCGCGAGGAAGGCGGCCTCGAGGCGCTCCTTGACGGCCGTCATCCCCCCGACGTCGGCGAGCGTGATGGTGCTCGACTCGACGTCGTAGGCGTCGACCGAGGGCGGGGGCGCACCGTCGTCCGAGACGAAGCTCGGCTGCACGATGTCGCCCACCTCCTCCTCGGCCAGCGACCAGTCGAACCCGGTCGCGGCCGGCGGTCGCCCGACGTCGGTCGGCGGCACCCTCGGCCCGTCCGCTACTGGACCGGTCGCGGACCCGCCACCCAGCGCGCGCGACATCAACTGACGGGCGTCGTCATCCGCAGGGTCGGCTGCCAGCAGGACGGCACAGTGGACGACCGCCTCACCACCGAGACCGCGAGCCACGAGCAGCTCGGCGAGGTGACGGCGCAGCACGAGGTCGTCCGGCGCCGCAGCGACCGCCGCCTCGAGGCTCGCGATGAGCGGGTCGGACGTCATGAGCGTCTCCTCATCAGGTCCGTTGCGGCGGGCACGCGGTCAGCATAGGGATGCCGTGTCACGCCCGGGCGCCGTTCACGGCACCGGCCACCAGCAGCGCTCCGGCGCCGACCACCAGCGGCGCCGCAAGGACGCCGAGCCACGGGGCAACCGCCAGCAGCACGGATGCCGCCAGCGGTGCCAGCGTTGCCCATGCCACCCGGGCGTCGGCCCGGGCCGCGGTGGCGACCGCACCCCGGCTGGCGAGGTTCGCGGAGACCGCACGCACCACCACCGCCACCAGGGCCACCACGCCGACAGCCGCCGCGAAGGTGTGGGACCTCTCGACCCCACCGGACACCAGCGCCCACACCTCGACCAGGACCACGACTCCCAGCCCGACCGACCACACCCTCGCCGTGCCGAGCAGCCAGGAGCGCAGGGCGGCATGTGCGACCTCACTCGTCGGGTCGTCGGCGAGGGTGGCCGCCAGGCCGCGCAACGCGCTGCGTCCCCGACCCCAGGCGTCATCGAGCGCCCCGAGCAGGAGCCTGGCCTCGCGGTGGCTCGGTTCCAGGGCGAGCGCGCGGTCCAGCAGGGAACGTGCCGCTTCCTGGTCCCAGGGCTCGATCGTGCCGGTCCCGCTGACGAGCCGCGCCTTCGCTGCCAGGGTGAGGAAGAGCGTGTTCTCGGGAAACTGGCCAAGTGCCTGATCGGCAGCGGCCCTGGCCTCCAGGGTGGTCGCCGGGTCGTCGAGCAACGTGTGCACGAGTGCGATGTGGGTCACGGGGTTCCAGGGATCGACGGCCACGGCCCGCCGCCCCAGCCGCCGGGCCCTGTCCCTGCGCTCCGGCTGTTCGCTCTCGATGTCGCACAGGGCCATCAGCGCGAGGGGCTCACCGTCATCCGGGGACCCTTCCGACGCGATCCGTGCGTGCTCCCACGCCTCGTCGCTTCGGTTCTTCCCCCGGGCACCCCACCCGGCCACCAGCCGGGCAGGCACGTCCTGGGGACTGCGCGCCAGCACCGGTGCCACCATGCGCACTGCCTCGTCGAAGCGGCCGAGGTCGAGCAGCTGCTGGGCGCGCTCCACCTCGTCATCGGACATGGGCGCGAGGGTACCTTCGGCTCCCGGGCGCCGTCCGCGGACCCGTGGGGCTCAGGCCGGCCAGTGCTCGACGAGCCGGCTGCGCACGTCCTCGAGCAGCATCGGAAGCGCCTTGGTGCGGGCGATGATCGGCAGGAAGTTGCTGTCACCGCCCCACCGCGGCACGACGTGCTGGTGTAGGTGGGCCGCGACGCCGGCGCCGGCGACGGCACCCTGGTTCATCCCGAGGTTGAAGCCCATCGGGGCGGAGGCCGCCTCGAGAGCCCGCACCGCGGCCTTGGTCAGCGCGGTGAACTCGGCGGTCTCGTCGTCGGTGAGGTCGACGTAGAGCGGGACGTGCCGATAGGGGCAGACCAGCACGTGGCCCGGGTTGTAAGGGAAGAGGTTCATCACGACGTAGCAGTGCTCGCCGCGGTGCACGACCAGCCCCTCGGCGTCGTCCTTGCGCGGGGCCGCGCAGAACGGGCAGCCCTCACCCTCGTTGGGGTCGGGGCGGTCGCCCGCGATGTAGACCATCCGGTGCGGCGTCCACAGGCGCTCGAAGCCGTCGCCGACACCACCGGCGAAGTCCGCGGGGTCCTCGTGCGCCGGCATACCCCGATCCTAGGCTGGCTCAGCCGGCGGGACGTCGACTTCGGTCGCCGACCCGCAGCTCCATCAGCCGCTCCGACGGGGGCCCGAAGCCCATCCGCTCGTAGAGGGTGCGGGCCTCCGGCACGGAGTTGAGCTGCACGCGGGTGACCCCGTCGGCCCGGGCCCAGGCGAGCAGTGCCTCGAGCAGCTGCTGGCCGAGACCGAAGCCGCGGGCGTCCTGGGTCACGAAGAGCAGGCTCACGTGGAACCAGGCGTCGGCGGGGCGGTGCGCGCTCGGCAGCTTCTGTACCCGGGTGCCGTGCAGCACCCCGAGCGGGCGGCCGCGGGAATCCTCGGCCATCCAGGTGCGCCGGGCCCGGTCGCGCAGCCACGCGTCGGACAGGGCGTCGAGGAAGCCGGGCGGCACCGCGTGGCCCTGCTCGCGCTCATCCTGGATGTGCAGCGCCCCCACCGAGAACGCGTCGGACGGCCGCGCCTCACGCACCGTGACGTCGTCCGCCCGAACCGTGGCGTCGTCGCTGTCCATGCCACCAGCATGGCCCATCCGGGCGGCATCGGCAGGCACAAAGGTGAGGCGCCGGGACAAGTATGAGTTGTCCCGGCGCCTCTGGTGACTCGGCGTGACGCTCCTCGTCTCACGAGGCAGACTCCGGTCGCCCACC
Organism: uncultured Actinomycetota bacterium; assembly: GCA_963800505.1. Classification (GTDB taxonomy): domain Bacteria; phylum Actinomycetota; class Actinomycetes; order Actinomycetales; family Dermatophilaceae; genus Fodinibacter. Next base: position 32,595 of record CAWDBL010000008.1, on the reverse strand, counting down.
ACCCTCGTCACAGGGCGGCTCCGTGCGGTAAACCGCTCGGGCTGGCGCTCGGCCTTCTCTCGATCCCTTCGCCACCGAGGTGGTGAAGTAGGACTATTTCTAGTCCTGGATCCGGTGCGCCGCAAGTGGTTTCGGACATGAAGTTCCCGGCAGTTCGGAGCATCGGCGTGTCGTCGGCGTGTCGTGTGACGCACGGGACGAGCTCATGCAACGGCCGCTCGCCGCGTCTCGACCAGCGAGACGCGGCGAGACGATCGCGCCGGAGACGGCCGTCACACCTGGCGTCGGCCGGCGATGGCGGCGGTGATCTCGGCGATGGCGTCGTCGACCGGCACGCCGTTCTTCTGGGTGCCGTCGCGGTAGCGGAACGAGACCGCGCCCGCGGAGCGGTCGTCCTCCCCCGCGATGAGCACGTAGGGCACCTTGGCCTTGCTCGCGTTGCGGATCTTCTTCGGGAACCGGTCGTCGCTGGCGTCCAGCTCGGTGCGGATGCCGTGCGCCCGCATCCGTGCCAGGACGCCCCCGAGGTACTCGTCGAACTCCTCGGCGACCGGGATGCCCAGGGCCTGCACCGGCGACAGCCAGACCGGGAACGCGCCGGCGTAGTGCTCGACCAGCACCCCGAAGAACCGCTCGATCGAGCCGAACTTCGCCGAGTGGATCATCACCGGCTGCTGGCGGCTGCCGTCGGACGCCTGGTACTCCAGGCCGAAGCGGGCCGGCTGGTTGAAGTCGTACTGGATGGTCGACATCTGCCAGGTGCGCCCGATCGCGTCCCGCGCCTGCACCGAGATCTTCGGGCCGTAGTAGGCCGCGCCACCCGGGTCGAGCACCAGCTCGAGGCCGGACTCCTCGGCCACGTCGCGCAGCACGTCGGTGGCGACCTCCCACTCGGCGTCGGACCCGATGAACTTGTCCTTCTTGTCACCCTCGGTCTCGCGGGTGGACAGCTCGAGGTAGTAGTCGTCCATCCCGAAGTCGCGCAGCAGTGACAGCACGAAGTTCAGCAGGTGCTTGATCTCGCCCGGGGCCTGCTCGGCGGTGACGTAGCTGTGCGAGTCGTCCTGGGTCATGCCCCGCACCCGGGTCAGGCCGTGCACCACGCCGGACTTCTCGAAGCGGTAGACCGACCCGAACTCGAACAGGCGCAGCGGCAGCTCGCGGTAGGAGCGTCCGCGCGAGCGGTAGATGAGGTTGTGCATCGGGCAGTTCATCGCCTTGAGGCGGTACTCGGTGCCCTCGAACTCCATCGGCGGGAACATGGTGTCGGCGTAGTAGGGCAGGTGCCCCGAGGTGTGGAACAACCCGTCCTTGCTGATGTGCGGGGTGCCGACGTACTGGAAGCCCTCCTCGATGTGCCGGCGGCGGACGTAGTCCTCCATCTCGCGCTTGATGATGCCGCCCTTGGGGTGGAACACCGCCAGCCCCGAGCCCAGCTCGTCGGGGAAGCTGAACAGGTCGAGCTCGGCGCCGAGCTTGCGGTGGTCGCGCTTCTCGGCCTCGGCCAGCCGGTCGAGGTAGGCCTTCATCTCGTCCTTGGTGGGCCACGCGGTGCCGTAGACCCGCTGCAGCTGCGGGTTCTTCTCCGAGCCGCGCCAGTAGGCGGCGGCGCTGCGCATCAGCTTGAAGGCGTTGCCGAGCACCTTGGTGGTCGGCACGTGCGGGCCGCGGCACAGGTCGCCCCAGGCACGGGAGCCGTCGCGGCGCACGTTGTCGTAGATGGTGAGCTGGGCACCGCCCACTTCCACGGACGCCCCTTCGGCGGCGGTCTCCGACGCACCGCCCTTCAGGCCGATCAGCTCGCACTTGTAGGGCTCGCCGGCCAGCTCGACGAGCGCGTCGTCGTCGGAGATCTCGCGCCGGTGGAAGGTCTGCCCCTCGTTGACGATGCGCTGCATGACCTTCTCGAGCGCCCGCAGGTCCTCGGGGGTGAACGGGGTCTCGACGTCGAAGTCGTAGTAGAAGCCGTCACGGATCGGCGGCCCGATGCCCAGCTTGGCGTCGGGGTGCACCTCCTGCACGGACTGTGCGAGCACGTGCGCGGCCGAGTGGCGCAGCACATCGAGGCCGTCCTGCTCGGCCGCGGTGACCGGCTCGACGACGTCGCCGTCGGCCAGCACGTGCGCGAGGTCGCGCAGCTCGCCGTTGACCCGGGCCACCAGCACCGAGCGGTCGCCGTCGAAGAGTGCGCCGGCGGTGGTCTGCTCCGGCACCGATCGCTCGCTGCTCGCGACGTGGACGGTGATCTGGGCAGACATGGCGGAGACTCCTGGTGGTGTCGTGGGTGCGGGGCCGCGAGGGCGACCCGCTCACAAGGGTATCGAGGGGGTGCACACGGCTGCGACGAGGTTCTCGGGCCACCGGTTGACCGGCATCCGGCCCGGGTCAGCGGGTCAGACGCCCCCGGACGAACCGGCCGGTGTCGAGCCACTCGCGCAGCCGCTGCACCGTGACGTCGAGGTAGGCGGCCGCCTCTGCCCGCAGGGATGCCGTGCTGCTCAGGAGGAGGCTGTTGGCCAGGAGCAGCTGGCGCGCGGCGACGAGCGCCTCGAACTGCTCGGCGGACACCTCCGGCAGGGTGCGCGCCTCGGCGTAGCCCTGGCGCAGGGCGTGCTCCACGGCCGGATCACCGTCACGCAGGTAGAACGTCGAGATGGCCAGGTCGAGCGCCGGCACCCCGAAGCCGGCGTCGTCGAGGTCGAAGACCGCCAGGCGGCCCGCGTGCCACTTCAGGTTGCCGCCGTGCAGGTCGGCGTGGAGCATGATCGGGCGGTGCCCGGCATACACCTCGGCGAACCGCCGCCGGCAGAGTGCGAGCGACTCCGCCACCACCTCCGCGTGGCCGCGCGGCGTCCGCACCGCGCCCTCGAGCCGGTTCTCGTCGTGGCAGAGCGGCTCGTCGAAGACCGTGAGGTGCGCCCCCGGCGGCAGGCGAAACCGCTCGGCGTGGTCGTGCAACACCGCCATCGTGCGCCCGAGAACCCGAGCCTGCTCCTCGTCGAGCTGCCCGACGTCGTCGCCGTCGAGCCACGACGCCACCGTGGCGTTCAGGGGGCCGCCCCACGGCGGGCAGTCGACGGCGACGTGCCAGCCTCCCCCCGGCGCGGCAACCGGGTCGGGCACCAGCACGTCGGTCTCGGTGGCCAGGGCGTGCAGCCACGCCTGCTGGGCGGCGATGTGGGCCGGCGTGCTCTGCGAGTTGGTGTTGACGCGCAGTGCCAGGCGCCGCCCGTCGTCGGTGTCGAGCGCAAACGTCGTGTTGAACGCGTGGAGCACCAGGGTGAGGTCGCGAACACCGAGCCCGAAGCCCTCCGCGGCGGCCAGCGCGACGCGGCGCAGCACCTCCACCTGACCGGCCTCGTCGAGGCCGGCGTAGTCCCGCTCCATCGGTCATACGGTAGGGCGATGCGCCTCCCCTACGGCACCTGGCCGTCGACCATCAGCCCGGAGTCACTGGCCACCGGCCTGGGATCCCTCGACGAGGTGCGCGTCGACGGCCGCGACACCTACTGGCTGGCCGGCCGCCCGGCCGAGGGCGGCCGCACCGCCCTGGTCCGGGACGACGGCACGCGGCAGGTGGAGGTGCTGGCCGCGCCCTGGGACGTGCGCAGCCGGGTGCACGAGTACGGCGGTGGTGCGTATGCCGTGCTCGACGGCACCGTCGTGTTCTCGCACGCCGGCGACGACCGCGTGCACCGCCTGGATGCCGGGGGCACGCAACCGCAGCCCATCACCCCGCACGGCGCCCGTCGCTACGCCGGCCTGGTGCTGCACGGCGACCACGTCTTCGCGGTGCGCGAGGACCACTCCCGCGAGCCGGAACCGGCCAACGAGCTGGTGCGGCTCGACCTGCACGGCACGAACCCCGACGGCGGCGTGTTGCTGGCCACCGGCACCGACTTCGTCTCGCGCCCCGCGGTCTCGCCCGACGGCCGGTCCGTGGCGTGGGTCGCCTGGCGGCACCCGAACATGCCATGGGACTCCACCGTGCTGCTTCGCGCCGAGCTGGGCGAGCAGGGGGCGGGCGAGGCCGTCGTCGTCGCCGGCGGTGACGGCGTCGCCGTCGTGCAGCCCACCTTCGGTCCGGACGGCGCGCTGTGGTTCCTGTCCGACGAGTCCGGGTGGTGGACGGTGCACCGCGACACCGGCCACGGCCCGGTCGCGCTGCACCGGGCCGGCGCCGACCACGCGGCAGCCCAGTGGGCCCTCGGCATGGTCGACCTCGCCGTGCTCGACGCCGACCGGGCACTGGTGCGCTGGTGGGAGGGCGCCGCAGCGGAGCTCGGTCTGCTCGACGCCCGCACCGGCCAGGTCGAGCCGCTGTCGCTCGAGGGCGTCGCCTTCGACCAGCTGCAGGCGGTCGACGGCGAGCTGGCCCTGCGCCGCGGCCTGGCCGACCGGCTGCCCGAGGTCGTGCGCGGCCCGCTGCGCGAGGTGCCCCGGGTGCTCGCCACGGCCGGCTTGCTCGAGCTCGACGCGGCCGACGTGTCGCCCGCGCGGGCCTGGTCGTGGCCCGACACCGAGGGGCTGACCGTGCACGGGCTGCTGCACCGCCCTCGCGCGGCCGGCACCCAGGGGCCCGAGGGCGAGCTGCCGCCCCTGGTCGTGATGGTGCACGGTGGCCCGACAGGACGCGCGGAGGCGTCTTTCTCCGTCCCGACGCAGTTCTGGACGACCCGCGGCTTCGCGGTGCTGCTCGTCAACTACTCCGGCAGCACCGGCTACGGCCGTGCCTACCGCGAGCGGCTGCTCGGCCGGTGGGGGCTGCTCGACATCGACGACTGCGTCACCGGGGCTGCCTCGGTGGCCGCGGCCGGTGAGGCCGACCCGACCCGGCTCGCCATCCGTGGTGGCAGCGCCGGTGGGTATGCCGTGCTGCGCGCGATGACGACCAGCCGCACCTTCGCGGCCGGCACCAGCCTGTTCGGCGTCGCCGACCTCGCGGCGCTGGCCACCGACACGCACAAGTTCGAGTCGCGCTACCTCGACCGGCTCGTCGCCCCGTGGCCCGAGGGCGAGGCGGTCTACCGCGAGCGCTCGCCGATCCACCACGTCGCCGACCTGCACGGCGAGCTGCTGCTGCTCCAGGGTGCCGACGACATGGTGGTGCCGGTGGCGCAGGCCCGTGACATGGCCGAGGCGATGCGGGCCGCGGGCCGGGAGGTCGAGCTCACGGTCTACCCGGGCGAGGGGCACGGCTTCCGCCGGGCCGAGTCGATCGTCGACGCGCTGACCCGGGAGGTCGCGTTCTACCGGCGGGCGCTGCGGCTCGGCGACGAGGGCTGAGGGTCCCCCGTCCCACCGAGGGACGCCAGCGCAGCTCGCACGGCGCTGACCGCCGGGGAGTCGGACATCGAGGCCCGCCATTGCACGTCGACGCGCCGGTTCGGCTCGGGGTCGCGCACGGCCAGGGCCGCGACGGCATCGGTCAGCGCGCCGCGACCCAGCCGCGGCACGAGGGCAACGGCGAGCCCGTGCGCGACGAGCTCGACCTGGGAGGCGAACTCGATGCAGCGGTAGGCCACCCTGGGGGTGCGCGGGGTGTCGCGGAACATGTGGTCGAACCACTCGTGGCAGATGGTGCCCTCCGGCGTCGACACCCAGACGTGGTCGAGCAGGTCAGCGGGCACGACGTGGTCGCGGCCGGCCAGCGGGTCGTCGCGGTGCACCAGGAGGTCGGCGACGTCGGTGAGCACCGCCTCGCCGCGCAGCGACGGGGGGACGTGGAAGCGCATGCCCTCCCAGCGGTGCACGATCGCGACGTCGGTGCGCCCGGCGGCCACCTCGGCCACGGCATCCCACGGCTCTGCTTCATGTACCACGACGTCGAGGTCGGGTGCGCTCTCGCGCAGCTCGCGCAGCAGCGGCGGCACCACGCCGCGCACCGCGGTCGAGAAGGCCGCGAGACGCAGCAGCCCCGACGGCCGGCCGGCGTCGCCCTGCAGGCGCGAGCGCAGCCGCTCCACCTGCTCGCCCAACGTGCGGCCCTCGTCGACGAGCCGGCGGCCCGCCGCCGTGAGCACCACGCCCCGGCCGGCCCGCTCGAGGAGGTCGGCGCCCACCTGGCGCTCGAGCCGCTTGACCTGTTGCGACACCGCTGACGGCGTGTAGCCCAGCTCGGCGGCGGCACCCCCGACGCTGCCGGTGCGCTCGACGGCGACCAGGGACTCGACGGCGGCGAGGTCGATCATGCAGCGATCGTACCGAGAACGCTCAAAGAACTGTCGCTCGTGCTTCACGGTGCGGCGGGCGAGGATCGGTGGGTGCCTCCTCGTCACACCGCCCTCGCCGTTCTCGTCGCGGTCATCTGGGGCGCCAACTTCGTCGTCATCGACCTCGGCCTGGGCGACCTCCCGCCGACCCTGTTCGTGGCGCTGCGCTTCGTCGTGGTGCTCGTGCCCGCCATCGCCCTGGTCCCCCGGCCCAGGGTCCCCTGGCGCGACGTCGTCGCGGTCGGCGTGTTCATGAGCCTGGGCCAGTTCGCGCTGCTCTACACGGCGCTGTCGCTCGGGATGCCGGCCGGTCTCGCCTCGCTCGTGCTGCAGGCGCAGGTGGTGCTCACCGTGCTCATCGCCGCGCTGGCGCTGCGCGAGCGGCCCAGCCGCGCTCAGGTCGTCGGGATCGCGGTCGGGGCCATCGGGTTGGCGGTCGTGGCGGCCGGCCGGGCCGCCACCACTCCCCTGGTTGGACTGGTGCTCGTCGTCGCCGCCGCGACCTCGTGGGCGGTCGGCAACGTCGTCGCCCGGCGCACCGCCGGCCGGGCAGTGGCGGCGGATGCCGGGCACGGCGCCCCCCGCTCGAACGGCTTCGGCGCCGGCCTGTCGATGACCGTCTGGTCCGCGCTGGTGGTGCCCCTCCCACTCTTCGCCCTGTCCGTGGTGCTCGACGGGCCTGACGAGGTGGTGCACGCCCTGACCCACCTGACCGCGCCCGCGGTGCTCTCGACCCTCTACACCGCCTGGCTCGCCTCGCTGGTCGGCTACGGCATCTGGAACACCCTGCTGGCGCAGCACCGGGCCGCTGCCGTCGTGCCCTACACGATGCTCGTGCCGGTCGTGGGGCTGAGCACCGCCTGGCTCGTGCAGGGCGAGGCGCCCAACGGGTGGGAGGCCACCGGCGGCGCGCTGCTGCTGCTCGGGGTGGCCGTCACGACGGGCGTGCTGGACCCCCGGCGTCGGCGTGCTCGGCAGGACCGTCGGGCGGAGGGGGTGCCGTCGCCCCCTCGGGCGGCCGGCCGAGCGACGACACGCGCCCGATGATCCGGGGCAGCTGCTGGCCCACGGCGGGGACCTGCTGCTGCAGCTGGCCGACGACGACGCCGCCGAGCACCGTCTCGACGATGGTGAGGTAGGTGAACTCGGTGTCGGTTCCGTTGACCGTGATCAGCGAGAGCAGCACCATCGTCGGCACCTGGATGCCGTGGTCGCCCGACGGCCGCCTTGAGCAGCAGCAGCGCGTCGAAGCGCTCCGGTCCCGAGCGGGCCATCGCCGCTCGGACCGCCTGCGCCCGCCCCTGCACGGTCGCCACAACCCGGCTCGGCAGAGGGCGCGCGTCGACGACCTCGACCTCGGGGCTGACCACCTGCCGACCCTAGGTTCGGGGCACGCCCCATAATGGGGCGCGTGACCGAGATGCTCGAGCTGTGTGCAGACCTGCCGCTGGAGCATCTGGTCGCGGGTGATGTGCTCATCGCCGAGGGCTCCCCTCCCTCGCGGATGCTGGTGCTGGTATCGGGCACGGTGACCGTCGAGCGCGACGGCACCCCCTTCGCGCGGATCGCCCACGGCGGCGCGGTGTTCGGTGAGATGTCATGGATCCTCGACAAGCCCGCCACCGCCACCGCGCGTGCAACCAGCGACGTCGTGGTGCACGTCATCGACGACCCCGAGGCCTTCTTCCGGCAGCGCCCCGGTGCCGCCCTGGGCGTGTTGCAGATGACCGCGGCCCGGCTCGACGGGCTCACCCAGTACCTCGTCGACGTCAAGCGGCAGTTCGCCGGCAACGACGACCACATGGCGATGATCGACCGCATCCTCGACACGCTGGTGCACCACCAGGCACCGCGTCCGCGCACCGGCTCGGCGCGCGACCCCGAGGAGCAGCACGAGGGCCACTGAGCCCCGTCGCAGGTGTACAGCGGCGCCCTCAGCGCCTCAGCCAGCGCGATGTAGGACTTCGACCATTGCGGGACGGAGCTTCCGGCCGAGCTCGAGGCCGCGAAGAACCGACATGACCTCGACGTCCAGCAGGTGCGGGGCCGCCAGGTCGCCGGAAAAAGCCTCGAGAAGGTGCGGCTCGGCGATCACCCGGGCGTCAGCCCAGGTCGATGGTCTCGCTGTCGAACACCCCGAACCAGTGTGCCGTGCCCTGGTCGGTGTCGAAGGTGATGTGCGGCGGCACGTGGCCGATCTGCTTGCCCGCGTTGAACACCTGGGTGCGCCCGAGCCGGGCGTGCCACGAGCCGCCCTTGGCCCACGGGGCCTGGTGGATGTGGCCGCAGATGACGACGTCGGGCTGGTACTGCTCGATCCAGGCGGCCAGGTCGTGGTCGGGGAACTCGCGCCGGCCGTCGCGGCACAGCACCGTGCCGGCCGGGGGTGAGTGGTAGACCCACACCCACCGGTCGGGCCGGTCGACCGCGGCGGCGGCCAGCTGCGCGTCGACCTCGTCGCGGGTCAGCGAGCCGTCCCACCACGGGCAGACGGTGAACCGGATGCCGTCGACGTCGACCGAGGCGCCGTCGACCAGGACCCGGTCGTCGCCCAGGCGCTGCAGCCAGCCGGCCACCTGCTCGCCGTTGGCGCCAGGCCCGTCGAGGTCGTGGTTGCCCGAGGAGGCCAGGACGAGCGAGTGCTCCGCCAGCCGGGACAGGTAGGTGCTCAGCACGACCGCCTGCACCTCGTGCGGCACCGGGCTCACGACGTCGGCGAGGTCTCCGGCCAGGACCACGACGTCGGCATCCGCCGCTGCCTTCACGAGCCAGTCGTAGTGCGGAAGGCGGTAGTGCAGATCCGACACCGAGAGGATCCGCACGGGTGGCACTCTAACCGACGGGCGTGGGCGTCACGTCGAGCCCATGGCCCTCTGCGGCGACGAGCACCGGGATGGACGCGGTGAACGTGCGGCCGATCTCGTCGAGGGCGTCGTCGGTGCGGTGCGGCCCGTGGTGGAACAGCACCACCCGCGCCGCCCCCACCCGCTCGGCGAGCCGGATCGCGTCGTCGACGGTGGCGTGGCCGTAGTCGACGGCCCGGGGTCGCTCGTGCTCGAGGAACTGCGCGTCGTGCACCAGCACGTCGACCCCGGCCAGGGCCGCCAGCGCGTCGTCGGAGACGCCCAGCTCGGGCGCGTGGTCGGGCACGTAGCCGACCGAGGTCGAGCCCGAGCGCACCGTGTAGCCGAAGGTGCGGCCACCCTTGTGCGCCACCTCGAAGGCCCGCACCGCGAAGCCCTCGACCTCGAGCTCACCGGGCTGCACGGCGTCGAAGGTCCAGTCGCCGATCAGCCCCTCCGGTGTGATCGGGAAGGCGGGCGGCGACATCGTCTGGGCGATGAGGTCGCGCCCCGACCGGCCACCCTGCGCGGGCAGGACCAGCCGCACCGAGGCACCGGCCCGGTCGCCGGCCGCGAAGAACGGCAGGCCCTGCACGTGGTCCCAGTGGACGTGGCTCACCAGGATGGTGCCGCGAAAGGGTGCGCCACCGAGCATCGCCGTCACGGTGCGGATGCCGGTGCCCGCGTCGAGCAGGAGCGCCGGGGCGGCGTGTGCGTCGGCGCGCACGACCAGGCACGAGGTGTTGCCGCCGTAGCGGACGAAGTCGGGGCCGGGGGCACACACCGATCCGCGGACACCGAGGAAGTCGACGCGCACGGGTCCTCCTTGCGCGCCCGGGAACGGTGGATCCGCCTGCTCGACGCTGTGAGCGTGTGGGAGTCTAACGATCCCGAGCACCCCGCGCCGACCGGCCCACCTGGAGCACGACCGATGACCGACCTGCGTCGCCACGTCCCTCCCCTGACGCTGGTGTGGGACGACGAGGCACCGGGCGCGCTGCACCGCACCGTCGAGGGCACCCTCGTCTTCGCCGACGTCTCGGGGTTCACGGCGCTCACCGAGCGGCTGTCGCGACAGGGCCGGATCGGCGCCGAGGAGATCGTCGAGGCCCTCAACCGGGTCTTCGGCCCGATGCTCACGGTCGCGGCGGCCCGCGGCGGCGAGCTGCTGAAGTTCGGCGGCGACGCCCTGCTCTTCCTCTTCCGGGGCGAGGACCACCCGCAGCAGGCCTGCGACGCCGCGGTCGAGATGCGGGCCTCGCTGCGCGCCGCCGCCGCCGTGCCCACCTCGGCCGGCCGGTTCTCGCTGTCGATGTCGGTGGGGGTGCACGCCGGCGACGTCGAGCTCTTCCTGGTGGGCTCCCCCACCCGCGAGCTGCTCGTGCTCGGCCCCGGCGCGAGTGCCGTGGCCGCCGCCGAGAAGGTCGCCGAGGCGGGCCAGGTCGTCGTCAGCCCGGCGACCGCGGCACGGCTGCCGCCCGGGTCCACCCGGGCGCGCGACGACGGGGCCCTGCTGCTGCGCCGCCGGCGCGCGCACACGGCACCGCGCCACCGGGCATCCGCCCCGCCCGACCGCGAGGACCGGCTGCCGACGCTCTTCCCGGCCGCTCTGGGCGAGTACCTCGCGCCCGGCGCGCCCGACCCCGAGCACCGGGTGGCGACGATCGCCTTCGTGCGGTTCTCCGGCACCGACTCCGTTCTCGCACAGTCCGGTCCGCAGGCGCTGGCCGAGCTGCTGCACGAGCTGGTCAGCACGGTCGAGGCGGCGCTCCAGGCCGAGGGCGTGACGCTGCTGGCGACCGACCTCGACACCGACGGCGGGAAGTTCTTCCTCGGGTCAGGGGTGCCGAGCACCCGCACCGACGACGAGGGCGCGATGCTGCGCGCGCTGCGGCGGGTGGCGGATGCCGGTCTCCCCCTGCCGCTGCAGCTCGGGGTGGCCCGCGGGAACGTCTTCGCGGCCGAGGTCGGCGTGGCCGACCGGGCGGCGTACTCCGCGATGGGCGACACCACGAACACGGCAGCGCGGATCATGGGCACCGCCCCGCCCGGCACGGTTCACGCGCACCCGTCGGTGCTCGACCACTCGCGCACGGTGTTCGCGGTGACGCCGCGCGGCCCGTTCCTGATGAAGGGCAAGGCGGCGCCCGTGCTCGTCTACGAGGTCGGTGAGGAGCTCGGCAGCCGCGAGTCGGTCGACGACACCCGGCTGCCGTTCCTCGGTCGCGACGCAGAGCTGGCCCAGGCGCGCGCCATCCTGGAGCGTGCCCTGTCCGGCGAGGGCGGCGTGCTCACGGTCGAGGGTCCGGCCGGCATCGGTGGCACCCGGCTCGCGCAGGAGGCCCTGGATGCCGCCGGCGCCACCCAGCGCCTCGCGCTGCGGGCCGAGCCCTACGGGGCGTCGAGCGCCTACCGGGTGCTGCGCGACCCGCTGCGCTCGCTGCTCGGCATCGCCCGAGGAACCCGCGAGGAGATGGGTGCGGCCCTGCTGGCGGCGCTGGACGAGCGAGCCCCCGGGCTGCTGCCGATGGCGCCGTTGCTCGCCGACGTCGTGCACGTCGGCGTGCCGGGGACGCCGGAGGCCGACCGGGTCGACCCGCAGTACCGGCCTGACCGGGTGGCCGACGTCGTCGTCGCGCTGCTCGATGCCGTGTCCCCCGGCTCGCTGGCCGTCGTGGTCGAGGACGCGCACTGGGCCGACGGCGCCTCGGTGCACCTGCTGGGCCGGCTGGCCTCCGCCACGTCCGGGCGGCCCTGGGCCGTCGTCGTGGTCAGGCGCGACGAGCGCGACGGCTTCGTGCCGGCATCCGGCACCCGCATCGTGCTCGACCCGCTGCCGCCGGACGTCGTCGAGCGGCTGGTCCACGCCGCCACCGAGGCCACCCCGCTGCGCCCTCACGAGGTCGCCGCCGTCGTCGCGAAGGCGGGCGGCAACCCGCTGTTCGTCGAGGAGGTGACCCGGCTGGCCCTGGGCGCCGGCTCGCTCGAGGAGCTGCCCGAGTCGGTGCAGGCGGTGATGGGCGCGCAGGTCGACGAGCTGCCGCCGGCCGCGCGGAGGATCCTGCGCTACTGCGCCGTGCTCGGGCTCAGCGTGCGCCGCGAGGTGCTCGCCGGCACGCTCGCGGCCGACGGCCTGGAGCTCGACCCGGCCACCCTCGCCACGCTCGGCGGCCTGGTCGAGGCCGACGGCCCGGACCGGCTGCGGTTCCGCACCAGCCTGGTCCGCGACGCGGCGTATGACGGGCTCGCCTACCGGGTGCGCGCCCGCGTGCACCGCACCGCCGGAGAGGTGCTCGAACGGCTCAGCACCGACCTCGACACCGACTCCCCCGCCCTGGTGCTCCACTTCGCCCGGGCCGGTGACGCCCCACGCACCTGGGCCTACGCCCAGCGCGCCGGCCGGCTGGCCCGGGCGTCGTACGCCAACGCCGATGCGGCCGACCACCTCGAGACGGCGCTCGACGTGAGCCGGCGGCTGCCCGACGTCACGGATGCCGACCGGGCGGCGCTGTGGGCGAGCGTGGGCGACCTGCGCGAGCTGGCCGGCATGTTCACCGAGTCGGTCGAGGCGTACCGCGCCGCCGCCCGGCTCACCCGCGAGGACCCGGTGGTCACGGCGGAGGTGCTCTCGCGCCAGGCCGCCGCCCACCTGCGCACCGGCGCGTTCACCGCCACGCTGCGTGTCCTCGGCCGGGCCCGCAGCCTGATCGACGGCTCCGAGGCGCCCGCGGCGCTGCGCACCCGGGTGCGGCTCGACGCCCTGACCGCCGTGGTGCGCGTCGAGCAGGAGCGCCCGCGGGAGGCGCGCACCTGGGCGATGCGGGCCCTGGAGGCAGCGGGCGCCGTCGGCGAGCACGAGACCCACGTCCGTGCGTTGATGCTGGTCGACATGGTCGAGATGCAGCTGGGGGTCCCCGGGCTCGGCGCCCGGCACCGCGAGGCGCTCGAGATCTGCGTGCAGCACGGGCTGCGCTCGCAGGAGGCGAAGGTGCGCTCGAACCTCGGCGCGATGGCGTACTACGCCGGGCGCTGGACCGAGGCGGCCCAGTGGTACCGCACGAGCCGGGACGTCGCGATGGAGGCGGGCAGCGCCTTCGTCGCGGCCCAGACCGACGTCAACCTCGGAGAGCTGCTGATCAACCAGGGCCACCACGACGAGGCGCACGAGGTGCTCGTCAGCGCGGTGCGCGTGCTGCGCGCGTCCGGCGCGGCCCGGTTCCTCGCCGAGGGCCGGATGCAGCTGGCCCGGGTGCACCTGAGCCGCGGGCAGCTGGTCGAGGCCGAGCGCCGCGCCACCGAGGTCGTGCAGGAGTTCACCGACCTGGGCAACCCCACCAGTGCCCTCGAGGCAGCCCTGGTGAAGGCGGAGGCCGTGACCCTGCAGGGCCGCGCCGAGGAGTCCCTCGACATCATCACGGCGGCCGAGCACGACGCCCGGGACGACGCCGTGTTCTCGATGCCGCGGCTGTGCCTCCAGCGCGCCCACGCCCTGCTCGCGCTCGACCGGGTCGACGAGGCGGCGGCGATGGTCGCCGAGGGGCTGGTCGCGGCGCGCGACCAGGAGCTGCCCTACGAGGAGGCGCTGCTGCTGCTGCTCGGCAGCTCCGTCGACGAGCGACGGGGTCGGGCGTCGGACGCGGCCGATGCACGCCGGCGGTCGGACACCCTGCTGGCCGGGCTCGGGGCGGGCTGACCGCCCGCCCCGGGCCGGCCGGAGCTCAGGACGCCGAGGTCACCACTGCATCTTGGCGTCGCCGTAGACGTAGACGAGGTCGCGCACCGACACCTGGTCGGGGTCGCCTGCGACTGCCTTGGCCGTGCGCGAGATGACGCAGGCGAACTGGGTGCCGGTGAAGTCGTCCTGGTCGGGCAGGGTCGCCACCTGCGCGGCCGTGTAGCCGGGGAACAGGGCCGGGTCGTCGACGGCGTTGGCGTCGGGGCACCAGCCGAGCGTGACCAGCGGTGAGGCGCCCGCGGCATCCGGGGTCTCGTAGTCGATCTTGACGTCGGGCAGGACCTGGGTGGTCGTCGTGCTCGGGAAGAGCGAGGTGACGTCCCAGACGAACTGGGCGGTCGGCTGCACGGTGAGCGGCTTGAGGAACCGGGCCGCGCCGGGTTCGGTCGACAGCGTGTACGGGAGCGCCGAGCAGGGGGCCGCACCGACGTTGTCGAGCCGGAAGACAGTGACCTCGGGCTTGTCACCGACGGCCAGCACGGTCTCGGTCGAGCCGCCGCAGGCGACGGTGTCGGCCGCGATCTCGAGGATCGACGCCTTCGGGGTCGACAGGGGTGCGGGCGGCAGCACCGAGCCGTCGGCGCCGCCCTCGACGGAGAACGAGCCCTTCAGTGCCTTCAGGGTCAGGCTGTCGAAGTAGATGCCGTCGTCGTCTCCGGTCCACGACGGGACACTGATCGGCCAGCGGCAGTTGTCGTTCTCGTAGCTGTCGGACCCGGAGTCGGCTCCGGTGTTGCAGACGAAGGGCGTGGTGGTCGCGACCGGGGGCAGGCCGACGCTGTAGCCGCTCTGCAGCTCGAAGGTGCCGACGACGGCCCCGGCGAGCCGGGCCGTGGCCAGGATGCGGGCGCTGCCCTTCAGCTCGACGTCGAGGTAGGCGGAGGTCGCCACGGTGTCGGGCCCGAGGGCCGTGCGCAGGCCCTGCCCGAGCCCGAGCTCGAGCGACTCGCTCGGCGCACCGACCTGGTAGCACGACGTGCCGCTCTTCTTCTCCTTGACGCCGATCGCGCCGCTGGCGTACGACGCGAGCGACTCGCTGAACGCGCCCCCGGTCGAGCCACGCAGGGTGAGCAGCTGGCTTGCGACCGGCCCGAGGTTGACGCCGCAGTTGGCCGCCGGCGCCAGGGTCTGCGCCGCGCCCTGCTGGCCGTCCACGGTGTTGAGCGTGATCGACGAGGTGCTGCCGGTCCGAATGGCCACCCAGGTGGGGGTGAGGGCGGGGGTGCTCACGGTGCCGGGCGCCGCCTCCAGCGCTGCCGGTGCGGCGGCACGCTCGGGCAGGTGCCCGACGACGAGGGCCAGCGGCACCGTGGCCACGGCCAGCACAGCGGCCACGGCCTTCACGGTGGAGAGCCGGCGCGGGCCGGAGAGAGGGTGGGCTGTGTCGGGTCCGGGGCGGTGCGGAGTCACGGGCTCTCCCTGCAGAGGCGTCTTCGTGCTCCACCCGGTGCGCGCGGACCGACGAAGAACGGACCGGGCAGCGAGCATCGCGGCACGACCCCGGACCACGTCGCCCGAAGTGTGGTCAACCTAGCCGGGCACCGAGCCGCTCACCATGGCCCGACCGGGCCATTGCGCCACGACCCGGCGTGCGCTAGCGAGCCCGTCGCTCAGTCGCCCAGAGTCAGCACGAGGTGTCCCTTCGCGGGGTCCTTGGCCGAACGGAGCCCCGCGTTCACCGTGTCGCCCTGGTGGCCGACGACGAGCTCGACGGTGCTCGGCAGGAAGACCGGCCGGGTGAACCAGACGCTGCTGCTCGAGGGCCCGAGCGAGGTGCGGCCCAGGCTCGCGAGAGTGCGGGCGTAGGTCCACATGCCGTGGGCGATCTGCCGTGGGAAGCCCATCCCCTTGGCGGTGAGGGCGTAGAGGTGGATGGGGTTCACGTCGCCGGACACGCCGGCGTACGAGCGCCCGAGGTCCTCCGGCAGCCGCCAGCGGGCGACTGCGGGGCCGTCCGGCAGCGCGGGGGGCGCCGCACCGCGGGGCGCGTCCGGCGACCCGCTCCCCCGGCTGAGGTAGACGCTGTCGCACTCCCAGACCAGGTCGCCGCCGACCCGGGCCTCGAGCCGCACGTCGAGCGTGCGGCCGCGTCTGTGCGGCCGCAGCACACCCGCGGTCACCGACAGCGTGAGCGGGTCCGCGGCATCCAGCCGCCGGTGCGTGGTGACGCGGTTGCTGAGGTGCACCAGGCCGGGCAGCGGCACCGGGAAGTCGCGGCGCGCCATGAGCGCGGTCTGCACGGGGAACGCCAGCACCCACGGGTAGGGCTGCGGGAGGGTGTCGCCGACGTCGTAGCCGGTGAGCCGCTGGTAGGCCGCCAGCCGTTCGCGGTCGACCGGCACGTCCTCGACGACCAGGGTGCGGTCGGGCACCGACTCGCCGCGCGGGAGCTTGGCCAGCACGGCCGCCCGCACGAACAGCGGCGCCGTCGACGGCATCCCGGACAGCGTCTCGACGGCCACCTCAGGCTCCGAGCAGGCTCTGGCCGCACACCCGCACGACGTTGCCGCTCACTGTCGACTGGGCGTCGGAGGCGAAGTAGGCGATCGTCTCGGCGACGTCGACGGGCAGCCCGCCCTGCGACAGGCTGTTCAGCCGGCGGCCGAGCTCGCGGGTGGCGAACGGGATGCGCGCCGTCATCTCGGTCTCGATGAAACCGGGAGCGACGGCGTTGACGGTGATGCCGCGCCGCCGCAGCCCCTTGTCGCTCGCGTAGGCGTCGACCAGCCCGATGACGCCCGCCTTGGAGGCCGCGTAGTTGCTCTGCCCGCGGTTGCCCGCGATGCCGGCGATCGACGAGACGAGCACGACGTGGCCGCCTTCGCGCATGCCGTCCTTGCCGAGGAACGCCTCGTTCATCCGCAGGATCGAGCCGAGGTTGACGTCGACGACCGAGGCCCAGCGGTCGGCGTCGGTGTTGGCGAGCAGCTTGTCGCGGGTGATGCCGGCGTTGTGCACGACGACGTCGAGCCCGCCGTGGCGGGTCTGGGCGTGGCCGAGGATGCGCTGACCGGCATCCGGGGCCGTGACGTCGGCCTGCAGCGCCGTGCCACCGATGCCGTTGGCCACCGCCGCGAGGGCCGCGCCGGCGGACGGCACGTCGACGCACACCACGGTGGCGCCGTCGCGCGCCAGGGCGCGGGCGATCTCGGCGCCGATGCCGCGGGCCGCGCCGGTGACCACGGCCACCTTCCCGTCGAGCGGGCGGTCGCCGGATGCCGGGGGCGCCTCGCCCTCGCCGACCCGGAACACCTGCGCATCGACGTAGGCGGAGCGCGCCGACAGCAGGAACTCGACGGTGCCCTGCGCCGCGGCCTCGGACCCGTCGGCGACCAGCACCAGGTTGGCGGTGGCTCCCGCGCGCAGCTCCTTGGCCACCGAGCGGGTGATGCCCTCGAGCGCCCTGCGGGCGGCCCGCTGGGCGGGCGAGCCGGCCCGCGCGGGGTCGCGCCCGATGACGACGACCCGGGCGCAGCGTCCGAGCCGCTTCAGGGCCGGGGCGAGCGTGGCCCGCAGCGACTCCAGGTCGGCTGGTCCCTGCGCCGCCGTGAGGTCGACGACGACACCGCCGAGGCGACCCGACTCGGGCACCGCCTCGACCAGGGTGGCGCCGGCAGCGGTCAGGCCCTCGCGCAGCGCCGCCACCGCGGGGGTGTCGGCGTGGCCACCGACGAGCACCGGCCCGTCGACCAGCGGCCGGCCCGGCACCTGGCGGCGCAGCGCCACCGGCTGGGGCAGGCCCAGGGTGGTGGCCAGCTTCTTGCCGACGCCCGAGGAGACGAACGCCGTGTAGCCGTCGCGGTGCGCCATCTCAGGCCGCCTCGAGGATCGCGACGACGCCCTGCCCGCCGGCCGCACAGATCGAGATCAGGCCGCGCGAGCCCGGCCCCTTCTCGGCGAGCAGCGCGGCAAGGGTGGCGACAATGCGACCGCCAGTGGCGGCGAACGGGTGGCCGGCCGCGAGCGAGGAGCCGTTGACGTTGAGGCGGGAGCGGTCGATGGACCCCAGCGGGGCGTCGAGCCCGAGCCGCTCGCGGCAGAACTCGTCGTCCTCCCACGCCGTGAGGGTCGTGAGCACCGTGGCGGCGAAGGCTTCGTGGATCTCGTAGAAGTCGAAGTCCTGCAGCGACAGGCCGTTGCGGGCGAGCATGCGCGGCACGGCGTAGGCGGGCGCCATCAGCAGGCCCTCGTCGCCGGTGACGTAGTCGACGGCGGCGGTCTCGCCGTCGACGAACCACGCCAGGGGCTTCAGGCCGTGGGCGGCCGCCCACTCCTCCGACCCGAGCAGCACCGCGGAGGCGCCGTCGGTGAGCGGCGTGGAGTTGCCGGCCGTCATCGTGGCGCCCTCGCCCGTGCCGAACACCGGCTTGAGCGAGCCGAGCTTCTCCAGGCTGGAGTCGGGGCGCAGGTTCGAGTCGCGGGTCAGCCCGAGGTAGGGCGTCAGCAGGTCGTCGAAGAAGCCGCGGTCGTAGGCGGCGGCCAGGTTGTGGTGGCTGGCCAGCGCCAGGGCGTCCTGGTCCTCGCGGGTGATGCCCCATCGCTCGGCGGTGGTCGCCATGTGCTCGCCCATCGACAGCCCGGTGCGCGGCTCGGTGTTCGCGGGCACCGAGACGCCCAGGTCGGTGGGGCGGAAGGCCAGCGCCGCCATCGCCTTGTCGGTCGAGCTCTTGGCGCGGTTCATCTTCAGCAGCTTGCGGCGCAGCTTCTCGGGCACCACGACCGGCGCGTCGGAGGCCGAGTCGGCGCCACCGGCGATGCCCGAGTCGACCTGGCCGAGGGCGATCTTGTTCGCGACCAGGATGGCGGCCTCGAGCCCCGTGCCGCAGGCCTGGGTGATGTCGTAGGCCGGGGTGGTGGGCGACAGGCTGGAGCCGAGCACCGCCTCGCGGGTGAGGTTGAAGTCGCGGCTGTGCTTGATGACCGCACCCGCGACCACCTCGCCGAGGCGCTCGCCGGCGAGCCCGTGCCGGGCGACCAGGCCCTCGAGGGCGGCGGTGAGCATGTCCTGGTTGGAGGCGTCGGCGTAGGCGCCGAACTGGCGGGCGAACGGGATCCGGTTGCCGCCGAGGACGGCGGCGCGGCGGGTGGTGGTCACCGGGAGGGCTCCTTGGGTCAGGTGCGGGGGCGGGTCGTAGTACCCGGTACGGAAGGTAACAGGTACTGCGGGTTCCTGCTACCGTCCGGGGCGTGGGTGCGACCGAGGTGACGCCGGACGGGCGCAGCTCCCGCTGGGACGAGCACCGGCTCGCCCGGCGCCAGGAGCTGGTCGAGGCGACCCTGCGCGCCATCCGCGAGTACGGCGCCGGCGTCGGGATGGACGAGGTGGCGGCCACCGCGCGCACCTCGAAGACGGTGTTCTACCGGCACTTCACCGACCGCGCCGGCCTCTACACCGCGGTCGCCGCGCGGGTCGACGCCACGATCATCCGCGACCTCACCCGCGCGGCCGGTGATCCCGCCCCCGACGGCCCGCGCGACGTCGTCCGCGGCGTGATCGGCGCCTACCTGCGGCTCGTCGCCGACGACCCGGAGGTCTACCGCTTCATCGTCAACGCGCCGATCGTGCCGGCGGGTGAGCGGCCCCAGGGGGACGTCGCCGCCGGGATGACGGACCGCATCGCCACGCACGTCGCGGACCTCGTCGCCGGTGGGCTGGGCAGCCGGGGCGCCGCCCCCCGCATGTGGGGCGTGGCGCTTGTCGGCATGGTGCGCGCCACCGCCGACGCCTGGCTGGCGGCCGGTGGCGACGCCTGCGGCCCGAGCAGCGAGGAGCTGGCCGACGACCTCACCGCCCTGGTGTGGGACGGCCTGTCGGGCCTCGCGGTGCCGGCCTCGAAGGGCTGAGCGCGGTCAGGCGCCCCACCACGGCCGCAGCGGAAGGCCCGTGGACCCGTCCTCGTGCGGACGGACCGCCAGCACGTGGTGCAGCTGGATCTCGTTGCGCTCGAACCCGAGTCGTGAGCCGGCCATGTAGAGGCCCCAGACCCGCGCGGTGCCCTCGCCCACCTCGGCGACGCACTCGTCCCAGTGCTCGACGAGGTTGCGGCACCACTGCGCCAGGGTCAGCGCGTAGTGCTCGCGCAGGTTCTCCTCGTGCAGCACCTCGAGGCCGACGTCCTGCACCTTGGTGATGATCCGGCCCGAGCCGGTGAGCTCACCGTCGGGGAAGACATAGCGGTCGATGAAGTACCCCGTCTCCTGGCGCCGGTTGTGCGGCCGGGTGATGCAGTGGTTGAGCAGCATGCCCCCCGGGCGCAGCCGGTCGCGGACCCAGGCGAAGTAGGCCGGGTAGTTGCGCACCCCGATGTGCTCGGTGAGCCCGATCGACGACACGGCGTCGAAGCCGGTCTCGGCGATGTCGCGGTAGTCGGAGTACCGCACCTCGGCGAGGTCGGCCAGCCCCTGGTCGGCGATCGCCTTCTGCGCCCACAGCGCCTGCTGGCGCGACAGGGTGACCCCGAGCACCTGCACGCCGTGGCGTGCGGCGTAGCGGACCATGCCGCCCCAGCCGCAGCCGATGTCGAGCAGCCGGTCACCGGGTTCCAGGCCCAGCTTGTCGAAGACCAGGCGGTACTTGTTCTCCTGGGCCTGCTCCAAGGTCGCCGAGGCGTCGGGGTAGCAGGCGCAGGTGTAGGTCATCGACGGCCCGAGCACCATCTCGTAGAAGCGGTTCGACACGTCGTAGTGGTGGCTGATCGCGTCGGCGTCGCGGGGCATCGAGTGGCGCAGCCCCTCCGCGACACGCCGCCAGCGAGGAAGCGCCTCCTGCGGGGGCGGCGGGGGCGGCGTGAGCCCCTTGACGCCCAGCGTGCGGGCGGCCTCCACCGCCGCCGCCGCGGTGGGGCGCCGGAAGCGCACCGACGCGAGGTCGACGAGCAGGTCGTAGGGGTCGCCCGGGTGCACGCCCTCGACGGCGAGGTCGCCCGCGACGTAGGCGCGGGCCAGGCCGAGCTCACCGGGGGCGGTGGCGAGGTAGGAGGCGGCCCTGGGGGTGCGCAGGTTGAGCACCCGCGGCGGGTCGGGCGGCCCGAGCGAGGACCCGTCGTAGGCCCGCACGCCCAGGGGGATCGGCCCGTCGAGCACCGACTCGACGATCTCGGCGATGGACATCTGCTTCCTTCTCTCTGGGCTCCGGTCCCGGAAGTGGTCGGGGCGGTCAGGCCCCGCGGACCGCCTTGGCGTACAGGCCGGGCAACCGGCCGTCGGGGTCCCACCGACCCTTGAGCGCGGCGTACTCCTCGCCGCCGT
The DNA here is from genome assembly GCA_963800505.1 of uncultured Actinomycetota bacterium. Classification (GTDB taxonomy): domain Bacteria; phylum Actinomycetota; class Actinomycetes; order Actinomycetales; family Dermatophilaceae; genus Fodinibacter. The sequence continues at coordinate 11,557 of CAWDBL010000008.1, read as the reverse complement.
AGAGCCGGTGGAACTCGTCCTCGTCGTAGAACGACTCGGAGTACAGCGACTTGTGACCCCCCAGTGCGGCGACCCGGTGCTCGATGCGCCGGTTCGTGGCACCCGGCCCGGCCGCCGGGTCGGTCGGCACCGACGACCAGAAGCCGATGTTGACGTAGGTCTCGCCGGGCCGCAACGGGTAGAGGGTCCACGGCTGCCCGCTGCGAAGTCGCAGCGGGCACAACCAGATCGGCTCGATCGGCACCTCCCGCAGGAACCAGCGTAGGAACTCGGCGGTCGCGTGGAGCGGGATCTCGACGTCCTGCACCACCCGCTCGCGCGGGGGCCGGCCCTGGCGGGCCTCCAGCCGGTCGGCCACGGAGAAGCGCCGGTCGAGGGCGATGAGCTTCCAGTAGACGCTGCTGCGCAGCCAGCGCTTCGGCCACACCCGCCGCACGCGGGGGTGCTGCGCACCGAACGCCCGCGAGCACCAGAACCAGTCGGTGTCCCAGCGCCACAGGTAGTCGAGCGTGCTCAGCCGGTCGCGCTTGGGTGTGGCAGCGCCGTGCTGGATGGACCGGTAGTAGATCTGCCGGCCGGTGTAGTCGCTGGTCGGCCCCGGCTCGTCAGTGCGGGCAGCGAGCACCAGGTAGGACTCGCTGGCCGAGAAGACCACCCCGTCGACGTAGTCGACCGGCTCACCGTCGAACGACCCGTCGGCGACGACGGCACCGAGCGCCGCGACGAGCTCGTCGAGGTCGTGGAAGCGCACGTGGCGCAGGGTGACCACACGCCCCACCGGTTCGAGCTCGATGCGCAGCCGGGTGGCGTAGCCGAGCGTGCCGTAGGAGTTGGCGAAGCCGCGGAAGAGGTCGGGGTGGCGTGACCCGGCATCCGCCGTGACCACCTCGCCCGAGCCGGTGAGCACGTCCATCTCGAGCACCGACTCGTGCGGCAGCCCGTTGCGCCACGACGCCGACTCGATGCCGAGCCCGGTGACGGCGCCACCGACGGTGATGGTGCGCAGCTGCGGGACGACGAGCGGGGTCAGCCCGTGCGGCAGCGTGGCGTCGACGAGGTGCTCGTAGGTGCACATGCCCTGAACGTCGGCCGTGCGGGCGTCGGCGTCGACCTCGACGACCCCGGTGAGCCCCGACGTGTCGAGGCCCGGCACGGTGGTCGCCGCGCGCGGCCGGAACAGGTTGGAGGTGCGCTTGGCCAGGCGCACCCGCTCCCCCGCCGGGATGGCGCGGTAGCTGTCGAGCAGCCGCTCGACGCCGGCCTCGTGGGCCGCACCGACCAGTGCGGTCATGCCCGCTCCACGCTGTCACCGACCCGGATGCTGCCCGCCTCGCCGACCGCTGCGTAGAGGCCGGGGCACGAGGTTCCGGTGAGACGCACCGCGAGCAGCACCTCGCCGATGCGCACCACCGAGCCGTCGAGGGCCTCGACCTGCGCTGTCGACGCGTCGAGCACGAGGTTGGCCCGGGTGGCCGGGGCGTCGGCGCCGACGAGCGAGACCGCTGCCTTCTTCGGCCGGTCGCCGACCAGCCCGGTGTCGTCGACCTGCACGCTGGCGTGCTCGACGCCGGCTTCGCCGCGCACCGGGAAGGTGTGGATGGCCCGGACCCGGATCTCGTCCATGCCATATGAATACACCCGGGGACCGACGGCATTCCCACCTCTTTTCGGCGCGCCCTCCCGCCCGGACCGGCGGCCCGTTGTGCGCTCAGGCGCACAGGTGGTGCACAGCATCCCGAGTGCACGACCCGAGGACCGGGCCGGTCCCAGCGTCGCCCCCCTCACCCAGCCCGGGTGATCCATTTCCGCCGGGCTTGCGAGAGGTTGGACCGGTCAACGCAGCGCCGGCACCGAGTCGGCCCGCGGATCCGGAGCCGGCTCACGTCGGCGGCTCCGTGCTCCGGCCGGGCGGCTCTGGAAGGAGAACCCATGGACGACAACACGGACACGACGGTGGAGGAGCTGGGCCCGGTCGACTACCTGGTCATCGAGTTTCCCGCCGGCGAACAGAACTTCACCGGGGAGGCGGCCCAGGAGCTGGCCAAGCTGGCCGAGTCGGGCATCATCCGCATCCTCGACGTGCTGATCCTGGTCAAGAACGCAGACGGCTCGGTCGAAGCCATGGAGCTCGACGAGACGCCGATGGTCGACGAGATCCGGGCGCTGGAGGCCGAGCTCGCCGAGATCCTGGCGGTCGACGACGTCGAGCTGCTCGCCGCGGCGATGGAGCCCGGGAGCGTCGCCGGCGTCGTCGTCTGGGAGAACCGCTGGGCCGCCCCGTTCGCCGCGGCCGCGCGTCGCGCCGGTGGGCAGCTGATCGCCTCCGGCCGGATCCCCATCCAGGCCATCGCCGCATCCATCGAGCACGAGCTGGCCCTGGAAGGAGGGAACTGACATGCCCCTACGTCCCGCCCGCGCAGCCCGCCGCGGAGTGATCGGCGCCCCCGTGGCCCGCACCGCCGCCACCGTCGGCACCGCAGCCGTCGTCGTCCACGGCGTCAACCGCCGTAGCGACCGCCGCGAGGACCGCCGCGACCGCCGCTGACCCGGTATCCGACAGGTAGTTCGACGAGGGGCGCCGTCGTGCTCGACGGCGCCCCCGACCGCTGAGGAGGCGGAGCACGTGGCACCAGAGTTTGCGGGAAGAATCGAGCTCGACATTCGTGACTCGGTGCCCGACTGGGCGCCGTACCTCGCCCCCAAGGCCCCCGACGGGGCGCCGAACGTGGTCTTCATCGTCTGGGACGACGTGGGCTACGGCACGATGGACTGCTTCGGCGGCCCGGTGCACACCCCCACGATGACCCGCATCGCGGACCTGGGGGTGAAGTACTCCAACTTCCACACCACGGCCCTGTGCTCACCGACCCGGGCGTCCCTGCTCACCGGTCGCAACGCGACCTCCAACGGTATGGCGACCATCGCCGAGTTCAGCTCGGGCTTCCCCGGCATCTCGACGCGCATCCCCTTCGAGAACGGCTTCATCTCCGAGGTGCTGCTCGAGCACGGCTACAACACCTACTGCGTCGGCAAGTGGCACCTCACGCCCGGCGAGGAGACCGGCATGGCCGCCTCGAAGAAGCGCTGGCCGCTCGGCCGCGGCTTCGAGCGCTTCTACGGCTTCCTCGGCGGGGAGTCGAGCGGGTGGTTCCCCGACCTCATCCACGACAACCACCCGACCGACCCTCCGGCCACGCCCGCCGAGGGCTACCACATCGCGAAGGACCTGTCCGACAGGGCGATCGAGTTCATCCGCGACGCCAAGGTCGTCGAGCCCGACAAGCCGTTCTTCCTCTACTTCAGCTTGGATGCCGCGCACGCCCCGCACCACGTCTTCCTCGAGTGGGCCGACAAGTACAAGGGCGCCTTCGACAGCGGTTACGAGGCGATCCGAGCCACCATCCTCGCCCGGCAGAAGGAGCTCGGGCTGCTGCCCGGCGATACCGAACTCAGCGGCATCAACCCGCACGGCGAGCCGGGCGTCACCGGCCCCGACGGGCAGCCCTGGCCGCTGCTCGACACGGTGCGGCCCTGGGACTCGCTCAGCGATGACGAGAAGCGGCTCTTCATCCGGATGGCCGAGGTGTTCGCCGGCTACGTCGAGTACACCGACGACCAGGTCGGCCGGGTGGTCGACTTCCTGGAGTCCAGCGGCGAGCTCGACAACACGATCATCGTCGTGGTCTCGGACAACGGCGCCAGCGGTGAGGGCGGCCCCAATGGCACGTTCAACGAGTGGCGCTTCTTCAACGGTGTGCCGACGCCCACCTCGCTGACCCTCGAGCACATCGACGAGCTCGGCGGCCCCGAGTCCTACAACCACTACAACACCGGATGGGCGTGGGCGTTCGACACCCCGTTCCCGTACTGGAAGCGCTGGGCCGGCTACGAAGGTGGCATCTCCGACATGTGCCTGGTGTCGTGGCCGGCGAAGATCGCCGCCGACAGCACCGTGCGGTCGCAGTACGTGCACGCGGTCGACGTGGTGCCGACGATCTACGACCTGATCGGCATCACGCCGCCGAGCACCATCAACGGCTACGAGCAGCGCGAGATCGAGGGCGAGAGCTTCGCGGCATCGCTGACCGACCCCGCAGCACCCGGCAAGCGCACCCAGTTCTACTCGATGCTCGGGCAGCGCGCCCTCTACGAGGACGGCTGGCTGCTCACCGCCATGCACCCTCCGCTGAGCGGCTGGGGCAAGTTCGATCTCGACGTGTGGGAGCTCTACCACGTCGAGGTGGACCGCTCGCAGTCCACCGACCTCGCTGACGCCGAGCCCGAGCGGGTGCAGGCGATGGTGGCCCGGTGGTTCGAGCTCGCGCAGCAGTACAACGGCCTGCCCCTGGACGACCGCAACGCCCTGGAGCAGATGCTTGCCGAGCGCCCGAGCGGCACGCCCGCTCGTGACCGGTACGTCTACTACCCCGACTGCGCCTCGGTTCCCGAGCAGTCGGCCGTGGCCTTCAGCGGTCGTTCGTACACGATCTCCGCCGGCGTCGACGTCGCCTCCGGCGACGCCGAGGGCGTGATCTTCGCCCAGGGCGGCGTGGCGGGCGGGCACAGCCTGTTCGTGCAGGGCGGACGGCTGCACTACGTGTTCAACTGGGTCGGCAGCCACCTGCAGACCATCACCGCCGACCGGGCCATCGAGCCCGGCGCGCACGTCGTCACCGCCGAGTTCGTGGCGCAGGGGCGCAGCGAGGACCCGATGATGGCCGGTGCCCGAGGCCCGCTGACCCTCTACGTCGACGGCGAGGCGGTCGGCAGCGACACCATCACCACCCAACCGGGCGCCTTCTGCGTGGTCGGGGACGGGTTGTGCGTCGGCCGAGACGACGCCTCCCCCGTGTCACCGACCTACACCGCGCCGTTCACGTTCACCGGCGGCACCATCGACAAGGTCGTCGTCGACGTCTCCGGTGAGCGTTACCGCGACCACGAGGCGGAGGTGCGCGGCTGGTTCATCCTCGACTAGGGGTCAGCTGAGCGGCGGGATGCCCTTGGCGACGAGGTTCACGCCGAGCACGAGGAAGAGCACGGTCATGACGGCGTCGTTGTGCACGCCGAGCCACCCCTTGACGGCATCGAGGCGGGTGCGGGCCGCGTCGCCTCCGACCAGGTGGTAGATGACCGGGCCGGCGATGCTGAGGCTGGCGAGCATGACGAAGACGACCAGCGAGACCGCCGCCTCGGTGGTGGGCAGCGCGAGGCCCGCGACCGCAGCACCAGCGCCGGCGGCGAGCAGCAGGTTCTTGGGGTTCACCCCGGCCAGCAGCAGCGCCAGCGTGAGGGCCTTGACCGGTGACAACGAGTCGATCCCGGCCATCCACTTCGGTGGCTCGGGCTGTTCCCCGGCCAGCGCCCGCTTGCGCCAGGTGCGCACCGCCAGGAGCACGAAGAGCGCCCCGATGAGCACCTGCGACCACGACACGGCGGTGGTCGTGGTGCTCTCGGATGCCGTGCCACCGGCCAGGAACGCGACGCCGCTCACGACAGCGAGGGCCAAGGCCCAGCCGAGCAGGAACACCGGGCCGTTCACCCTCGCCCGGCTCGAGAACAGCATCAGGATCACCGCGATGATCGGCAGCGGGCTGATGGCGACGCCGATCGCGAACGGGAGAACTTCGGCAATGCCGTCCATGTCGTGGCTCCCTCGTCCGGCGGCTGGTGGTTCAGCGCACGCGGGCGGGCGCGACGACGACCGAGGGGTCCAAGGCGGCCGGCGGCTGCCGACGGCGGCGACGCACGACCTTGCCCACCTCGACGGTGAGCGGCAGCAGGGCCGCCAGGCCCAGGCAGACCAGCCACTGCCCGCCGGTGAGCGGCACGGTGAGCAGGGCGCTCTGCAACGATGGCAGCTGGGTCGCGAGGAAGACCATGCCCAACGGCACCAGGGCGATCGCGAGGGCCTTGACGATCGGAGCGATGAGCCCACTGGTGGGGTCGCGCCGGTTGACCAGGGCGTTGAACACGGTGCCCAGCCCCATGACCGCGAAGGTCATCGTCATCGCCGTGCTGGCCGAGTCGGTGCTGGGCTCGTCGGGGCCGGCGACCAGGGGGACGAAGGCTGCGACGAACAGCACCGCCGCGTACACGAGCCAGGCCGTGACCGCGGGCCGGTTGGTGATCGGCATGGCCGGGTCGCGCGGCGGTCGGTGCATGACGTCGGGGTCGCCGGGGTCGACGGCGATGATGATGACGCCGGCCGCCGTGGCGAAGAAGAGCAGGTACAGCACCATGGTCGGGGTCATCGCCACCCCCTCGTTGACGTCGAAGATCGTCGCCGCGAGGAAGAGCAGCACCAGCGAGAGCAGCTGCGTCATCTGGTAGCGCACGTACGACACGACCTTGTCGTAGACCAGGCGCCCGATCTCCACGGCGTGCACGAGGGTGCCGAAGTTGTCGTCGGTGAGCACCATCCGCGCAGCCTGCTTGGTGACCTCGCTGCCACTGCCCATCGCGACCCCGATGTCGGCCTGCTTCAGGGCTGCCGCGTCGTTGACCGCGTCGCCGGTCATTGCGACGATCAGGCCGGTCTCCTGCATCGCTCGCGCCAGCCGCAGCTTGTCCTCGGGGGTCACCCGGCCGAACACGTGCAGCTGCGGCAGGCGCGCCTTGAGCTCGTCGTCGCCCAGCGCCTGCAGCTCGGCGCCGCTGATCGCACCGGGGCCCAGGCCGAGGTCCTCACCGATGGCCTGGGCGGTGACTGCGTGGTCACCGGTGATCATCCGCACGTCGATGCCCGCGGCCAGGGCGACGGCGACGGCATCCTTGGCCTCGGCGCGCAGCGGGTCGATGATGCCCGCCAGCCCCACGAACGACAGCTCACGGGTCAGCGACATCGGGTCGGTCGCCATCGCCGACAGCTCGTCGTCGGCGACCAGCCGCGCCGCGAACGCCAGGACGCGAAGGCCCTTGCCACCCATCCGGTCGTTGGCCTCCGAGATGCCGGCCGACGCCTGCGCGATCGGCACCTGCGCCCCGCTCAGCGGTCCACCCGCCTGGCTGCACCGCGCGAGCACGAGGTCGGGCGCACCCTTGACGAGCTCGATGACGTGATCGACCCCGTCGACGGGGACCGTGTGGAAGGTGGCCATGAACTTGTACTCGGAGTCGAACGGCACCTCCGCCAGTCGTGGATAGGCCCGGCGGGTCTCCTCGGCGTCGATGCCGAGCTTCGCGGCCAGCACGACGAGGGCGGCCTCGGTCGGGTCCCCGATGACCGACCCGTCGTCACCGACCACGGCGTCACTGTCGAGGACGAGCCCCAGGGCCAGCCGGGTGAAGTCGGGGGTCGGGGCGCCGGCGACCGACCGGATCGTGCCGGTCTTGCGGTAGCCCTCGCCGTCGACCGTGAACCACTGCCCCCCGGCGTACAGCGTCGAGACCATCATCTCGTTCAGCGTCAGCGTGCCCGTCTTGTCGGTGTTGATGGCGCTCGTCGCCCCGAGCGTCTCGACGTCGGCGAGGTTCTTGACCACGGCCCGGGCGTCCGCCAGCTGCCGCGCCCCCATCGACAGCAGCCCGGAGACGAAGGCGGGCATGCCGGTGGGGATGGCGGAGATCGCCATCGCCGTGCCGAGCAGCAGCAGCTCGTCGGCCGGCATCCCGCGGATGAGCCCGGCCACGACGATGATGGCGACCGCGCCCCAGGCGATGATGCCGAGCACCTTGGTGAGCGAGTCGAGCTCGCGCTGCAGCGGCGAGCGGGTGCGCGTCACCGACGTGAGCATGGTCGCGATCTGGCCCATCTGGGTCTGCATCCCGGTGGCCGTGACGACGGCCGTGGCCGTGCCTCGGGTGACCGAGGTGTTCTGGAAGAGCATGTTGGTGCGGTCGGCCAGCCCGACGTCGAAGGAGCCGAGCAGCCCGGCATCCTTGGGGATCGGTGCGCTCTCACCGGTGAGGGCGGCCTCCTGCACCTCGAGGGTCGCCGACCGCACGATGCGGCCGTCGGCCGGCACGATGTCACCGGCCTCGACCTGCAGGATGTCGCCGGGCACGACGTCGGTTGCCGGCGTCATCACGAGGGCCCCGTCGCGCACCACCCGAGCCTGGGGCACCTGCATCTTGGCGAGGGCGTCGACGCTCGCCCGGGCGGTGAGCTCCTGGCGGGTGCCGAGCACGATGTTGAGCAGGATCAGCAGGGCCACGATGACGCCGGTCGAGACCTCGCCGATGAGCAGGCTCACCACGACGACCGCGACGAGCATGAGGTTCATCGGGTCGCGCAGCTGCTGCAGGGCCAGGGCCCAGGCAGATGGCGGCTTCTCGGCGGTGATCTCGTTACGGCCGTGGCTCGCCAGCCGGCTGGCGGCCTCAGCCGCGCTGAGCCCGGTCGCGGCATCCGAGCCCGCCCCGGCCAGCACGTCTTCCGCCGTCAGGGCGAACGGCGGCGTCTGCGTGTCAGCCGTCGTAGTGGCCGCGACCCGGTTCTCGCTCAATGGTTCTCTCCTCGTGGAAGGGGGCCACCGGCCGTACGGGGATGTGCCCTGCCGAGGGACCTCCGCCCAGTCCCTCCCACGAGTCGACCCCTGCGCCGCCGCGTACCACCACAGTGTTCTGCCCCGGGCGCTTGGGCTGCCTCACCCCGAGCGGGTGGGCGCCAGCCGGCGCAGAACCGGGCGGTCGTCGGCAGCCGGATGCCGTGGGCTGCGGGTTCGGCGACGGTGACCGTGACGGGGTGGTGAGCCATCCGACCAAGCCGCCTGTGGCTGCTCGTTGAGGCGGCCTCGGAACGACCCCGCGCGGAGTTCTCCGGGTCAGGCGCTCCGTAGCGGCTGAATGCGTTCGAGGGCGGCGCCGAGGTGGTCTTGAGGGAGACAGCCAGACGGTGCTGGGTGACCTCCCAAGGGACGAGGAACTCCTCGAGGAGGACCTCGCCGGGGTGGATCGGCGCGATGGTTGCGATGTGTGTGCCTCCATCTAGTGGTGGTCGACGATCTCGACATCTTCTGGGCCGACTGGAGTCCAGACGAAGCAGATCCGCCACTGCTGGTGGATCCGGATGCTGTGCTGCCCGACGCGTTCTCCCTTGAGAGCTTCGAGCCGGTTCACGGGCGGGACCTCGAGGTCGTCCAGCACTTCGGCGGCATCCAGCATGACGAGCTTGAGCAGGGCGGTGCGCTCGACGCGGGGGTCACGCCTCCTGGATGGGTCCACGACGGGCACGGTCGACGTCGTCGTGACGGGGATGTTGCCGAGCTCGGGGTGCGCGATCTCGTGTCGACCGATGAGCGGCTCGGCGTGCATGCACCACTCGCCCACTCACAAACGGGCCGCTGCACGGACGGTGCCGGGTCTGCGTTCGCCGACATCGTCGCGGGCACGCCGACCGACTCGCTGATCCTGGACCTGTCACTCGGTCGCGGCGACCCGACGTACATCAGCGAGATCGCCCCGACGACGTTCAGGCCAGCGGATGAGAACAACGCGTGCATCAACAAAGTCGTCGCGCGCACTCCCCTCCGGTGGACCTTCGGCCCCCTGCGCCCTGAGGGTGAGCACGGCGAATCGGGGGTTACTGTCAGCGTTGCACCCGTCGCACCCACTGGACCAGCGCCGTGGCGATCTCTGTCGCGTGGCCCAGCCAGGGTGCATGCCCACCGTCCACCACCTCGAGCTCCGCGCGTGGGATGAGCGACTGGATGTGTCGAGCGACGTTGGCATCTCCTACGGGATCGTGGCGCCCACCCACCAGCAGCGTCGGTACGACGAGCCCGCGCAGGTCGGCTTCGGTGATGCGGGCCTGGCGCCGGAAGCCGGTCCGGGTCATGAGCGCCCATGGTGAGATCAGGGGACGGATCTCCTGGTGGAGGGCTCGGGCGGCAACTGGGTCGTTTCCCACGGCCACCAGAACGTCGATCAGGTCGGGATGTGCGTCGATCGTGTCCTTCTCCCCGACCATGGCGGCGAACTTGCGCACGGACTGAGGGGTCTCGCGTTGTCGGGCGATCAGCGAACGAATGCCGGGAGTGCCCATGAGTCGGAAGGGCAGCGGCGCGTGGGTGCCCGGGAGCGCTGGGGGGCCGATCATGGTCAGCCCGAGGACGCGTTCGGGGCGGGCCAGGGCGAACCGCAGCGACCAGAGGCCGCCCATGGAGTGGCCAACCAGGATCGCCGAAGGAAGGTCCAGGACGTCGAGCACACCCTCGATCCACCCGACAGGAGTCTCGTGATGAGTGCGGTCGGCAGGCATCGGGTCGCTGAGGCCGAAGCCCGGACGGTCGACGGCGATGGCGCGAACGCCGTCGAGCTGGGTGATGAGAGGAAGCCAGAACAGCCCCGGGCTGCCCGAGCCATGGATCAGAACGACGGGCGGCCCTGTCCCGCGCGCGAACACGTGCACAGCGGCTCCGTCTGAGGTTCTCACCTTCGAACTCGGCAAACCCGCCTCGCCCAACAGGCGCTGGTGGATGCCGCGCACGTCCGAGGTGTGGACCAGTCTGTTGAGTGGTTGCCTGCTCATCGTCTTCTCCGGTGGAGGAGATATCCGGTCCCGTTGAGTCTGGGCGCCACCGGCACGCGCGACTAGGACAGGATTCGTACTGGGCCCCGGGAGTGCCTGCGGGGAGACTTGGGTGATGCGCTCCTACCGGCAGTACTGCCCCATCGCCAGGGCGTCACAGATCCTGGCTGAACGGTGGACCCCAATCCTGCTGCGCAACCTGATCACCGGGGCGGAGACGTTCTCGGAGCTGGCTGACGGCGCTCCGGGGATGTCGCGCACGCTGCTCACCTCGAGGTTGCGCGAACTCGAAAGGGTTGGCGTGGTCTCGATCGAGCCCCTTGTTCGTGGCCATGGGCACCGCTACCGAGTCACCGAGGCCGGGCTCGCCCTGCGTCCGGTGCTGGAGGCGATGGGTACCTGGGCTGAGGAGTGGTTCGAACTGGACCCCGAGAGCAGCGACCCTGGATATCTCCTACACAACTGGTGTCACCGCTATCTCGACGTCGACCGTCTGCCTGCGCGTCGGGTGGTGGCTCGCTTCGACTTCACCGACCAACCGCCGAAGCTACGCCGACTGTGGGTGCTCTTCGATCGCGAAGAGCCGGAGGTGTGCCTGACCGATCCGAGGTTGGACGAGGAACTCGTCGTCACAGCCGAGTCAACGGCGTTGGCGCAGTGGCACCTCGGTCGGCTCGAGTGGGCCCAGGCGTTGCGCGCGAAAAGGATCCAGGTCGCTGGGCCCCGCGATCTGGCTCGAGCCCTCCCGACCTGGAACAAGCGCAGCCCCTGGGTCGCCTGACGCCGGTGTCCCCCCGAGGGCTGCGCCGCCCCAGGTCAAGTCCTGAACGGTGGTGTACCAGGGTGATCCTTCGAGGTGACCCTTGCCACCGCTGCCTGGCAGGAGATCCCACGGAACCCCACCGAACCGAACAGAGACACACCCTGTGGAAGCCCACAATGCCCCGCCAAGTGCGGGCCAGGAAACGTCGCGAGACCTGGCCGATCGGCGCCCCGGTGGAGCCCGACGAGGTCTCGAACGGCCTCTTCATCCGACACGTATCCGAGGCGTTTGCCGAACGACACGGCCCCCGACCTGCGTTTGGG
>CAWDBL010000007.1:0-234478 GCA_963800505.1 uncultured Actinomycetota bacterium | reverse complement strand
CAGGTCAGGGGCCGATGACAGTAGTGGATGTGAAGGGACTCGAACCCATGGCCTCTCGCGTGTGAAGCGAACGCTCTAACCAACTGAGCTACACATCCGGGTGCCTGACGGCCTGCCGAGGATATACGGACTCATCGACTCCGCGGAAATCGACCGGCCCCCGCGCCACCGGCGACTCTAGAGACCGGCGTTGGTCTGCAGCCAGGCCTCCCAGCCGTCCGGCAGCAGCCCGGGCACCCCGGTGAGCCGCATCGTCAGCCAGAGCGCGAGGCACACGAAGGCCAGCGTCAGCAGCCCGACCAGCCCCTTGACCCACCACGGCTGCGGCCGCACCCACTGCTCCCAGGCGCGCACCTTGTCCTTGACGAACTCCAGCAGCCGCGATGCCGGCTCGAACTCCGAGGCCCAGGCCGCGATGCCGAGGATGACGATGACCCAGCCCGGGCCGGGCAGCGGCACCAGGGCGAGGCCGCCGAGCACCATCACCAGCCCGACCAGGAAGACGGCCCCCTGGTACAGCGGACGCCACCGCGGGCTGGCGCGGATGCGCCGCCGCCACTCCCAGTCGTCCTCGTCGTCGGCGTCGCGCAGGAATCGGCGGTCGTTCTGGCGGCGCTGCTCCTCCGGCGTCACGGGTCGACCCCAAGCGCGGCGTGGGCGGCCCAGACCTGCTGCAGCCGCGCCGTCACCGGCCCGGGCGCGGTCAGCGGGCGACCGTCGACGGCCGACACCGGGAAGACGTCCTTGATCGAGGAGGTGAGGAACACCTCGTCGGCCCGGCCCAGCACGTCGAGAGGCAGCGCCTGCTCGACCACCTCGACCCCGTCGGCCGCGCACCACTCGAGCACCAGCTCGCGGGTGATGCCGGCCAGGCAGCCACTGTCGAGCGGGGGCGTGTGCACCACCGAGTCGAGCACGACGAACACGTTGCTCCCGGTGGCCTCGCACAGCTCGCCGCGGGTGTTGCCGAAGATCGCCTCCAGCGCACCCTGCTCGTTGGCCCGCGCCAGCGCGATGACGTTGTCGGCGTATGACGTCGTCTTCAGCCCGACGGTCGCTGCGCGCTCGTTGCGCACCCACGGCACCGTGACGACCGGGCCGTTGGCTTCGGGCCGGGCGTGCGGCACGGCCGTGACGATGTGGGTGAGGTCGGAGTCGTGCCGATCCGAGCCGAGTGGTCCGCGCCCGCCCGTCACGGTGAACCGCAGGCGGCCGAACTCGATGGGCTCTCCGGCGAGCACGGCATCCATGCCTTGGCGGATGCAGTCGTGGTCGGCCGCGGGCAGGCCCAGGCCCGCCATGGTGCGGTCGAGCCGGCGCAGGTGCCGGGTGACGGCGAACGGCACCCCACGATCGATCTTCGCCGTCTCGAAGGCACCGTCGCCCACCGTGACGCCGTGGTCGACGGCGCTCACCGCTGGGGTGTCGGCGCCGACGACGGCACCGTCGACCCAGACTCGGATGTCAGTCATGCGTCACACCTTTTCATGGCCCGGCCCCGCGCCCGTAGCGAGGGCGACCAGGCGCGCCGCCTTCAGCTCGGTCTCACGCCACTCCCCCTCGGCGTCGCTCCCCCAGGTGATGCCGGCCCCCGTGCCGAACCGCAGCACCCGTCGCCCGGCGTCGTCGCGCGCGGCCCAGAAGGTGCGGATGCCGACCGCGAGCTCGGCCTCGTCACGGTCGGCGTCGACCCAGCCGACGGCACCACAGTACGGCCCCCGCGGCACGGGCTCCAGATCGGAGATCGCCTGCAGCGCAGTGTGTTTCGGTGCACCGCTGACCGACCCCGGAGGGAAGCTGGCGTCGAGCAGGTCGCGCCAGGTGGTGCCCGGCCGCAGGATCCCGGACACGTCGGAGACCAGGTGCACCAGCCCGGGGTGCTGCTCGACGCGGCACAGGTGGTCGACCTCCACCGAGCCCGGCAGGCTGACGTGCCCCACGTCGTGCCGCACCAGGTCGACGATCATCACGTTCTCGGCATAGTCCTTCGCCAGCAGCTCGGGTGCCGTGGGCGCCGTGCCCTTGATCGGTCGTGACGTCACCCGGGAGCCGTGCCGCAGGAGGTAGGCCTCCGGCGAAGCACAGGCAACCTCGAGCCCGGCCTCGGGGAGGTCGATCGTGGCGGCGTAGGGCGCCGGGTTTCCCGCGGCCAGGCGCGCCCCGAGGTCGCCGATCCGCGCCCGCTCCGGCAGGTCGTGCTCCATCACGCGGCAGAGGTTGACCTGGTACACCGTGCCGGCCGCGATCCGCCGCCGCACCTCGGCCACGCCCCCGAGGTAGGCCTCGTGGCCCAGGCTGGTGCGCCAGGCTCCGCGCAGCGCCGGCCACCGCGACCCGTCCGCCATCCCCGCGGAGGCGGGCCCGGCATCCGCACCCCGCTGTACGTCGTCCATCCGCACGGCCGTGAGCTCGCCCTCGAAGGTGAGGACCACCGCCCAGAAGCCGCTCGTCAGGTCGTCGGCGTCGTGGCTGACGGCCCGGACTCCGCGGGCCACCAGCGACCCGAACCTCGCCTCCGACACGCCCCGCATCGTATGCGGCCGGCTGTCCGGCACCCCGCCGCGCGCCTCACGGCAGCCCGAACGTGGGCCCACCTCATGACCCGATCGGGCCATTGACAGCATCCGGCCACTCCCCCGACATTGAACGCACCGGCGTCTGCAGGGGGCGCCGGGCAGGGAGGTAAGGCCATGGCCACGTTGCCGCGTCGTTCAGTGCTCGCAGGAGGCGCGGCCGGCATGGCCGGGCTGTTCGTCAGCAGTGGTGGGGAGGTGCATGCCGTCCCCCTGCGCCACTCACCGATGCTGCACGGCGCGTCGATCCCGAAGTACCGGCTCCCGCTCGCGGTCCCGACCGCGATGCCCCGCGCGTCCGCGGGCGCCGTGGACCGCTACGTGATCGGGGTCCGGCAGTTCCGGCAGCGGGTGCTGCCGCACGGCTTTCCGCAGACGACCCTCTGGGGATACGGCTCGGAGACCCACAGGGGCACGTTCGCCTCGCCGTCGCTCACCATCGAGGCACGAGCGGGGCGCCCGGTGGAGGTGACCTGGGTCAACGGCCTGCTCAACGGCCGCAGCGGCCACTACCTGCCGCACCTGCTGCCGGTCGACCCCACGCTGCACTGGGCCAACCCGCCGGGCGGTCTCGACGGCCGGGACATGCACCCCGAGTTCACTCGGACACCGGGGCCCTACCGCGGCCCGGTGCCGGCCGTGGTCCACCTGCACGGTGGCCACACCGAGGAGGAGAGCGACGGCTACCCCGAGTCGTGGTTCCTGCCCGACGCTCACGGCATCCCCCGTGGGTACGCCCGGGTCGGCTCGACCTACGACTCGATGTCCGCTGCGTACGCCCACCGGCACGGTCACCCGTGGCGACCCGGGTCCTCCCGGGCCTCCTACGGCAACGACCAGGCGGCCGGCACGATGTGGTTCCACGACCACACGCTGGGCATGACCCGGCTCAACGTCTACGCCGGCCCGGTCGGGTTCTACCTGCTGCGCGGCGGCGCCCACGACCTCGAGCCCGGGGCTCTCCCCGGCGTCGCCGGCCACCGCACCACGACCAACGAGATCCCGATCGCCATCCAGGACCGCGCCTTCCGCAAGGACGGGGGCCTGTTCTACCCCGACTCGCGCGAGTACTTCGACGGCTTCAGCGGGCCCTACGTCCCGCGCTCCGACATCGCACCGATCTTCAACCCGGAGTTCTTCGGCAACACCATGATGGTCAACGGCCGCACCTGGCCCGACCTCAGGGTGGAGCGGCGGCGCTACCGCCTGCGCTTCCTGAACGGGTGCGGCTCCAGGTTCCTGATCCTGGCCGTGGCGGCCCACCCGACCCACCGTCCCGCCTCCCCGGCCACGCCGATGTGGCAGGTCGGTGGCGACGGTGGCTTCCTGGAGAAGCCGGTCGCGATGGAGCGCATCCTGCTCGCCCCCGCTGAGCGCGCCGACGTCGTGGTCGACTTCAGCCACTTCCGCGCGGGCACCGAGCTCTACCTCGTCAACGAGGGACCCGACGAGCCCTTCGGGGGTGGCGAGCCTGGCTCGGAGTTCGAGTTCGCCGACCCGGGGACCACCGGGCAGGTCATGCGCTTCACCGTCGTGGACCGCGTCGGCCGCGACACCAGCGAGCACCCCGACCAGCTCACCCTCCCGGCTCCCCCGTCAACGGGCGTCGCCACCCGCACCCGCGCCCTGGCGATCACCGAGGCCGACTCCGACGTGCTCCTCGACGTCGGCCCGCGCGCTGCCTTCCTCGGCGTCATGGACGGTGACGCGCCGGTGCCACTGGGCTGGGACGAGACCATCACCGAGAACCCCCGCAAGGGCGACAGCGAGATCTGGGAGCTGCACAACACGACCGAGGACGCCCACCCGATCCACCTGCACCTCGTGCAGTTCGAGGTGCTCGACCGCACGGCACCCGGCCAGCCGGCCCGTCCACCGGAGGTCAACGAGACCGGGCGCAAGGACACCGTCATCGCCTACCCGGGCGAGGTCACCCGCATCCGGGCGCACTTCGACAAGCGCGGGCTGTTCGTCTGGCACTGCCACATCCTCGAGCACGAGGACCACGAGATGATGCGCCCGTTCCGGGTGCTCTGAGGCCGCGAGCTCAGGAGCAGGTGACCACCAGGTCGGCACGGCCGAACGTCGCACGCACGAACGCGGCGTTCGGCTCGTCGACCGAGGCGACCCAGCTGGCCGCGACGTCCGGCGGCTTGCCGAACTCGATGTGCCGCGCCACCAGCCGCCGGGTGCGCAGCTCGGCATCGACGCGCACCGCCCACACCTCGTCGAGCAGCCCGCGCACCGTCGCCCACGGGCCGTCGTCGACGAGCAGGTAGTTGCCCTCGGTGACGACGACCTGGGTGCCGGCAGGCACCTCGATGGCGCCGGCCACCGACTCCTCGATCGACCGGTCGTAGGTGGGCGCCCATATGCTGTCCGGCCCGCCGCCGCGCAGCCGGGTGAGCAGGGCGGCGTACCCCGCGCCGTCGAAGGTGTCGATGGCGCCCTTGCGCTCGGCCCGCCCAAGGGCGGCCAGCGCGACGTTCGCGAGGTGGAAGCCGTCCATCGGCACGAGCACCGCCGTGGTGCCCTCGTCGCGCAGCGTCGCCACCAGGGATGCCGTGAGCGTGGACTTGCCGGCACCCGGCTCACCCACCACCCCGACGAGGACGGGCCGGCCGGTGCCGACCCGGGCGCGCAGCGCGCGCACCCGCTCGACGAGCTGCTCGGTCGGGGGCTCGAAGTCCCCTGGCACGACGCCCGGTCCCGGTACCGGAGTCGTCATTTCTGGCGCCCGCCGGCGAACTGCGAGACGACGATCGCCACGATGGTCACGAGGAAGACCTGGCCGAGCACCGCCTCGGACGACACCAGCAGGCGTGACACCTGGGTCGTGGGAGCGATGTCGCCGATGCCGAGTGTCGACATCGTGGTCATGCTCAGGTACATCATCGCGCTCGAGGGCTGTTCCTGCCCGAACGGCGGCACCGAGCTCCACACCTGGTTCGCGGTGTAGAGCGCGGCGTAGGCCACCCCGATCTGCAGGTACGCGGTGATCGCGCCGAGCACCGTGCGCCCCCCGACGACGGTGTGCTGGGAGATCCGCCGGATGACGATGATGGGCACGACGATGACCAGTGCGACCCACAGGGGGTCGGCCTGCTCGGGTGTCACGGGGACCAGGGTCTTGTCGTCGATCAGGGTGCCGGCCAGGGACAGGAATGCGAGCAGGGCGATGGCCACCAGCACGACCACGGTGACCACGCGACGGGCTCTCCGGCGCATCCCCGTGGCCCGCGCCGCCGCGATGAGCGCGGCCCCGCTCATCGCGTGGGCGAGCAGCGAGTCGCCGTACGAGGTGCCGACGTCGACCAGCGAGGACACCACGATCGTGGCGATGACGAAGAACAGCACCACACCGAACTTGTCGATCGGGTCCTCCCGCCAGCCCCGCCAGGCGCGGTGCAACAACGGGAACACCGCCAAGGGGCGGGGCAGCGGCCCGGACTTCGGCGGGGGCTCCAACGGCTCCGTCGTCTGGGGGTGCTCGCTGCTGCTCACCAGTGCTCCTGACAGGGGTGCGCCACCACGTCGGTGGCACAGCGGGGCCAACCTATCGCCAGCCGTCCTCCGGCGAGGCCGTGGCACGCCGCGCCGCGCCACGACGAAGGGCCCGCCACCGGGGCGGGCCCTTCGTCGATCTGGTGGACGCGAGAGGACTCGAACCTCCGACCCCCACCGTGTCAAGGTGGTGCGCTAACCAGGCTGCGCTACGCGTCCGTGGGGTGATGCTGTGCTGAAAACGACTGCTCGTGCGGGTACTACTCGAGGTGGAGACGGGATTTGAACCCGTGTACGCGGCTTTGCAGGCCGCTGCCTCGCCTCTCGGCCACTCCACCGTGGGGGCGGCTACACCCTCCGAGCGGATGACCGGGTTCGAACCGGCGACCTCAACCTTGGCAAGGTTGCGCTCTACCAACTGAGCTACATCCGCGCGCGCCGTGGCTTACCTGAAACCCCTTTGGCGTGCTCGCAGACATTATCCGATCGCCGCGACGAACTCCAAACCGGCCACCCCCCGACACGGTGCCGCACGACGCCCCAGGCTCAGCGTTCGGCGTCGACCCGTCGCCCGGCATCCACGGGGTGCTCCGGCGGCGCCGCAGGCGTCGACCGGCCGGCGCCGGACATCGGGGTGAGCGGGCCCCGCGCCGCCTCGCGCAGGCCCGACAGACCCAGGTCGTCATCGTTGGGGACCCCGTAGCCGTCGAACGGGTCGTCCCAGCCCGCCGGCCGCTCCTCGCGCACGGTGCGGCGCCGCTTCAGCTCGCCGAGCCGGGCGGCGAGCCGGTCGTGCAGGGAGCGTTGCTCCTGATGGGGGTAGAGCTCGCGGATCGAGGCGTTCGCGGCCGCGCCGATGAGCACGGCGATGGCGAGGGTGTAGAGCCAGATCAGCAGCACGATCGGCGCCGACAGCGGCCCGTAGATCGACGTGCCACCGCCCAGCGACGCCGCGATGGTGCCACGCACGACGTACGAGGCGACGATCCACAGCACCATGGTCACCACCGCGCCGGGAGCGTCGCGCAGCCAGGGCGAGCGTCTCGGGGTCGAGACGTGGTAGAGGCTGGTCAGGCCGCCGACGGTCAACAGGGTGACCAGCGGCCAGTACAGGGCGCCCAGCCAGTCCCAGCCCTCGGGCAGGATGTCGCCGAGCAGGCTGGGGCCCAGCAGGACGAGCGGGATGGTCACGATGCCGAGGGCCAGCGCCAGCAGGTAGAGCGAGAAGGACAGGGCCCGGGTGCGCACGATGCCCCGCACGCCGGACTGGCCGTACATGATCGAGATGGTGTCGACGAACACGTTCAGGGCGCGCGAGCCCGACCACAGCGACAGCACGAAGCCGAGCGACAGCAGGTCGAAGCGCGGTCCAGCGGCGACGTCCTCGATGGTGGGCAGCAGGGTGTCCTTGATGACGTCAGGGGTGAGGAACTGCGACGCGTAGTCGTTGATGGCACTGAGCACGGCGTCGAGCCGGACCTGGCCGATGGCGTTCGCGACGTAGGCGAGACCGCCGACCAGCCCGAGGATCAGCGGGGGCAGCGAGAGCAGGGCGAAGAAGCCCGCCTCGGAGGCCAGCCCGGTGACGCGGTAGCGCATGCAGATGCGGATGGTCGAGACGACGAGCCGGGCCAGCGCGAGCAGGCCGGGAACGCGTCCGAGCACCCGCCGCAGGCGCCGTCTGGCGTCGGTCATGGGGCAACCGTAACCGCCGTAGCCTGCAGGGATGCGGACCCACGTCGTCACCAACGTCGTCCCGGCGCCCAGCGCACTCAACGTGCTGCGCTGCGACGCCGCCCTCACCGAGGCCGTCGACCGGTGGGTGTCACCTCACGACGCCTCCGGCGCCGCTGATCTCGAGGCCCTGGGCGAGCTCGCGGGCACCCCGCAGGTGCGGCTCTGGGCCGACTCGGCCGACCGTGTGACACCGGTGCTGCGCACCCACACGCCGACCGGCGAACGGGTCGACGAGGTCGAGTTCCACCCGGCGTACCACCGGCTCATGGAGGTGGCCGTCGGCAACGGCCTCACCGCCGAGCCCTGGACCCGCCCCGCCGACAGCGGCGCCCACGCTCGCCGCGCCGCCGGTTTCGTCGTGTGGTCTCAGGTCGAGGCCGGCCACCTCTGCCCGGTCTCGATGACCTATGCCGCCGCGCCCGCGCTGGCGGGGGAGCCAGCCGTGGCCGTCCGCTGGATGCCGGGGCTCGCCTCGCGTGCCTACGACCCCGTGCTCGCGCCGATGGCGGGCAAGGCCGGCCTGACCGTCGGCATGGGCATGACCGAGAAGCAGGGCGGCTCCGACGTGCGGGCCAACACCACCGCGGCGGTCGCCGCCCCGGGCGGCCCGCTCGAGGGCGACACCTACCGGCTCACCGGCCACAAGTGGTTCTGCTCCGCGCCGATGAGCGACGCGTTCCTCGTGATTGCCCAGACCGGCGCCGGCCCGGGCTGCTTCCTGCTCCCCCGCGTGCTCGACGACGGCACCCGGAACGACATCCGGATCCAGCGGCTGAAGGACAAGGTCGGCAACCGGTCGAACGCGTCGTCGGAGATCGAGCTCGACGGCGCCTGGGCGGTGCGGGTCGGCGACGAGGGACGCGGCATCCGCACCATCCTCGGCATGGTCGCCTCGACCAGGCTCGACTGCGTGCTCGGCTCGACGGCGACGATGCGCGCCGCCCTGGTGCGGGCGGTGCACCACGCCCGCCACCGCAGTGCCTTCGGTGCGCTCCTCGTCGACCAGCCGCTGATGCGCAACGTCCTGGCCGACCTGGCCCTGGAGAGCGAGGCCGCCACCGTGCTCGCCATGCGGCTGGCCCACGCGGTCGACGCCGGCGAGGATGACCTGTCGCGCCTCGGTGTCGCGCTGGGCAAGTTCTGGGTGTGCAAGCGCACCGCCCCGATGGTGGCCGAGGCGCTGGAGTGCCTGGGCGGCAACGGCTACGTCGAGGAGAACGGCCTGGCCCGGCTCTACCGCGAGGCCCCCCTCAACTCGATCTGGGAGGGCTCGGGCAACGTCAACGCGCTCGACGTGGTGCGCGCGCTGACCCGCGAACCGGCATCCCTGGCGGCGTTGGGCAAGGAGCTCGCCCTCGCGCGGGGCCACGACCGGGTGCTCGACGCCGCCATCGACGAGTGCGACTCGGCCGGAGCGCTCGCGCTGGGCCCGGACGCCCCATGGCACGCCCGCCGGCTCGTCGAGCGTCTCGCACTGACCCTGCAGGCCGCGCTGCTGGTTCGCCACTCCCCCGGGCCGGTCGCCGACGCGTTCGTCGCGAGCCGGCTCGGTGGTGACCACGGCGGCACGTTCGGCACGCTCGGCGTCTCCGTCGGGCCGGATGCCGTGTCGCTGCTCCTGGAGCGCGCGCTCAGGGGGTGAGCGCGAGCCGCTCCTTCTCCGCCTCGACGTCGAAGTCGGCGGCGGGCCATTGGGGGTCCATCGCCTCGAGCGCCTCGAGCAGGAGGTTGGTGACCGCGAGCCGGGCGTACCACTTGCGGTCGGCGGGCACGACGAACCAGGGCGCGGCGTCCGTGGAGCACTGCTCCAGCGCCGCCTGGTAGGCCTGCATGTAGTCGGCCCAGTGCGCGCGCTCGTCGATGTCGCCGGGATTGAACTTCCAGTGCTTGTCCTCGCGCTCGAGCCGCTCGGTGAGGCGAGCCTTCTGCTCCTCGCCGGAGATGTGCATCATCACCTTGACGATCACCGTGCCGCTGTCGACCACGCCCTGCTCGA
This sequence comes from uncultured Actinomycetota bacterium, assembly GCA_963800505.1. Lineage (GTDB taxonomy): Bacteria > Actinomycetota > Actinomycetes > Actinomycetales > Dermatophilaceae > Fodinibacter. Next base: position 224,668 of record CAWDBL010000007.1, on the reverse strand, counting down.
ACGTGTTGATCGAGGCGTAGCGGCGCGACCACGTGGCGCGCGGCACCAGGTTGTGCACGCGAACGATGAGCACGTCCTCGTAGTGGCTGCGGTCGAACACCCCGATCTGCCCGGGCTCGGGCAGGGCGTTGCGGATGCGCCAGAGGAACCGGTGCTGCTTCTCCTCGGCGGTGGGCGCCTTGAAGGACGTGATGTTGACGCCCTGGGGGTCGACCGCGCCGACGACGTGGCGCATGATCCCGCCCTTGCCCGAGGTGTCCATGCCCTGGATGACGAGCAGCAGCGAGCGCTGTCCGCCGCCCTTGGACTCGGCGAAGAGCCGCTCCTGCAGGTCGCCGAGCCGGGACTGCAGCTCGCCCATGACCTCCTTGCCCTCCTTCTTGTCGCCGGTGAAGCCGGGCGTGGAGCGGGCGTCGAGCTCGCCGAGAACGAAGCCCGGCCCGACCCGCAGCGCGTCGCTCCAGGTGCCCGGTTCGACCGCGTCGTCCTTGCGGGCCTTGGCGGCCTTGGCCCGCTTGCGCTTCGCCTTCTCGGCCGCCTTGCCCGAGAGGTTGCGGTCGGGGGTGATCTCGGCGCGGGACAGCGCGCCGGCCTTGCCCCTGCCCTTGCGGGCGTTGGCGCCCTTGCCTTTTCGGCTACTGGCGCCCTTGCCCTTGGCGCTGCTGCCCTTGTTGCTCTTCGTCGCGGCCTTGGCCTTCGATCCCTTGCCCATCGCCGCATCCTTGCAGACCGCCGGTCCTCGCGGGGCGAGGCCGGGCGGTGCCATGTGCGAGGCGCAGGCTGCAACACTCGCTCGTATGCGCGTCCTCCTCGACCCTCGCCGTCCCGCCGACCCGGGCGCCCGCGTCACGGCATCCGAGCTCGCCGGGCTGTATGCGTTCCCTCGCGGTCGACGGTGGCTGCGCACCAACTTCGTCTCCACGCTCGACGGCTCGGGCGTCGGTGCCGACGGACGTAGCGGCAGCATCAACACCCCGGCCGACAACCGGGTGTTCGCCCTGCAGCGTGACCTGTGCGATGCCGTGCTCGTCGGGGCGGGCACCGCTGCGGCAGAGGGCTACCAGCGCATCACCCCCAACCGCCGACGTGCCGTTCCGCCCGTACTCGTCGTCGTCAGCGGGTCGGCGCGGGTGCCGGACGGCCTGGCTGGGCCGGTGGAGGGGCGCGGGGCGGGTCTGCTGGTCACCTGCGCCGGTGCCGGCACGGCCGCGCTCACCGCGGCCCGCGAGACGCTCGGTGCGGATGCCGTGCTCCTCGCCGGTGACGACTCCGTCGACCTCCCCGCGGCGCTCGACGCCCTCGCCGGGCGGGGGTTGCGGCACCTGCTGTGCGAGGGCGGCCCGACCCTGCTCGGGGCCGCCCTGGCGGTCGGCGTCGTCGACGAGCTGGCCCTGTCGGTCGTGCCGACCCTCGTCGGTGGCGACGGCATCCGGATCACCAGCGGTGCAGCGCTGGGCGGGGCGGGCGGCATCGCGCTGGTGCCGCGGCTGCTCGTGGAAGAAGCGGGCACCCTGATGGGCCTGTGGCGCGTCCGACGGTAGGACACCGGACGAGAACCGTGCTGCGAACAACGATCGAGGGCCTGTCCACCGGGCTGGCACCGGACGACCCGGCCTGGGTCACGATGCTGCCGCAGTGGTTCGTCGAGTCCTTGGGTCCTGCAGTCGGGGCCGCGCAGGAGAAGGCTTGGCTGCAGAAATGGCGGCAGTCGACCCGGCAGCGGCGCGCAGAGCTGGAGCTCGACCGCGTCTGGACCTGGGCCGGCTGGTTGCTCGCGATGCAGAAGGGCAACCGGACCCGGCGGTGGTGGTCCGCTGAACGCGACCTCGTGACGATCCTGGTGGACGGACGACCCCGCGCCGTCCGGCTCACTGCACTGGCTCCTGCTGCCGGCCGGTGGCCAGGAGGCTCCGAGTACCCGGACGCCTGGGAGCCGGTCCCGTCGGCGGATCTGTCGTGGACGTCGCGACCCCGGAGGTCGTCCTCTGGCTCCGGAGGCCCACGCGTCAAGCGAGGCGACTTCGACACCACGTCGGCTGACGGTCCCCGCAGCGCTGGAGAGTGCAGAACTTCCACGGCTCCTCGGACGAGCGATGCGTCGCGCCGATACGGTCACGGTGTGAGCTTGAATCCGATCGAACTACTGCTGCTCCTCATCGTGTGGACGGTCCCTTTGCTCGTCGGCTACTTCGTGATTCGCCTCGCGGTGCGGCACGGCGTGATGGACGCACACCGCAGGCTCCCGCCTGATGAGGGCCCACCGGTCTGACGGGACGACGACTCACGTCGCGGCATCTGCGGTCGTTGCTACCCAGGCGGTCCATCGACCACCGCCCTGGCCTGCCAAGGTCCCACAGCCGCCAGGGTCAGATCGCCCGGCGCGCAAGCTCACCAACGAGGATCGCGACGGCCACGACAGGGCCCAGCAGCACGACAAGGCCCAGTTCGCGACGCCGAGCCCAGCCGAAGACGGCAGCGGCGAGGGCGACCACCAGGCTGAAGATCACGGTGCCGCCACCGATGGCGTTGCTGGCCCACGTCGCTCCGACCCCCACCGCCAGCACGTACCCGGCCGGGTGCGGGCGCGACCTCCCGACCATCGTTCGTGCCAGGGCGGCCAGCACCAGGGCGACACGGCCAGCACCGGAACCGTGCCGTCAGATCCAAGACGGCACATCAGACTCAACCCTCCGAACGTATGGCCCGCGGTGACGCTTTCGGCATGCTGCAGCGGATGCGCCGGTGGTCGCGACGCAAGAGGGCCGTCATCCTGGTCGCGGCAGGAGCGGGTGCCCTCGGGCGTCGAGCGTCCGCCCATCGGCTCGTCTTGGGTCACGCAGTTCTCCGCACTGCGCAGCCGATTGCGCATGGGTGAGAGGTAGCGTGCGAGTGCATGACAGCGGCAGACTCGCAGGCCTGGACCCCCGAGGTGGACGTCGACATGCTCATCCGGCGCCCTCCGCACGAGGTGTGGAACGCCTTCGCTGATCCGGACCAGATCCGACGATTCTGGTTGGCAGAGTCGTCAGGTCCCCTGGTCACCGGCGCGTTCGTGCACTGGACGTTCAAGGTGGCCGATGCGGTCACGGACGTCAGGGTGGCGCGCGCCGAACCCGGCGAGCTGCTCGACCTCCGCTGGGACTCTGAGCAGCCGTTGCTCATCACCTTCCGGTCTCGTGGTGACGGCACCCTGGTCCGAATTCGGGTGACCGACTTCCCGGGTGACACCCCGGCGGCCAACGCCGTGGAGTCAATGTCTGGGTTCACCCTCGTGCTTGCGTCGCTGAAGATGTATCTCGAGCACGGGATCGAAGGTGATCTGATGTACGACAGGTTCCCCGACGCCGAGTACGCCGACCGTCGCACGTGATCGAGCGCTGGTCGCGGCACCTCCGGACGTCCGCGCGGCACTGCCTGCCGTGCCTGCCGACAGGCGGCGGGCGGGCCGTGGTGGCCCGCCCGCCCGCGAGTCACTTCACGGTCAGCGTCTGACCCCTACTGATCGTGCCCTTGACCACCGGCGTCGTCGCCTTCGGCAGGAGCACGTAGGTGCCCGCCCGGCTGCTCGACGCGTCGTAGGTCACGGTGACGCTGCCACCGGGGGTCGGCGGGGCGGTGTTGACCGTCCAGTCGGTGTCCGAGACACCGGCATACGTCGCACCGCTGGTGCCGTCGCGGTTCTCGGCGCCCTGGCTGAGGCCGTAACCGCCCGGATCGGGGCTGACCGTGCCGTTGGCGATCGAGACACCCTCGGTGTCGCCGAGCTGGATCCAGGTCTGGAACGTGTTCGGATCTGCGGTGCCCCAGAAGACCACGGCGTTGTAGTCGATGACCAGCCACGAGTCCGTGCCGTCGGTGAGGATGCCGATCCGGATCGTGCCGCCGTCGGTCGGGTTGAGGTCGGTCCAGAACGGCGACACGATGTTGTTCGGCCTGGTTGCCGACGGGATCGGTTGGGGCACGAAGTCGACGTCCGTGCCGGTGCCGCCGCCGATGACGACGTAGCCGTTGGACACCACACCGACTCGCGTGTAGGTCTCCGAGCCGTACTTGAACGCCGGCACGTTGAAGTTCGTGATCGACTCGTCTGTCGCTCCAACGACCACCGTGTTGGGGAAGGCGCTCAGCGGGACGTAGCCGCCAGCGGGGCTGCCACCGGGCGTGATCGACGTGACCGTCGGCGGGAGTGCGGGGGTGAGGGTGCCCGACCAGGTGAACCCGTTGCGGCGGGCCCTCGCGGGGGCGCTGACCGAGCTGACGTCGACCCGCTTGCCGGCGTCCAGGCTGAGCGACACGTCGGCCGGCACCGCACCGTTGTTGGTGAGGGTCACGGCGCAGTGCGCGTCCTGGTTGCGGGTGAGGGTGGTCGGAGCGCAGGTGTGGGTCATCGGCACGTCGGCGTCGGCGACCCGGGCTGCGACGGGCAGCACGACCTTGGGGATCCGTCGCTCGTTCGGCGTCAGCGTGATCTGGCCGAAGCTCCAGCCGTCGGGTGCCGCCGTGCCGTCGAGGGTGACGGCGATCCGGCGGGTGCTGCGCGGCGGCACGGTGACCTCACGCGGCGAGACGGTCACCTTCAGGCCGTTCGTCCCGGTCGTGCTGACCTTGAACTTCTGCGCCTTCTTGGTGACGTTCTGCATGGTGCGGTAGGTCGTGACCGAGCCGGGCAGGGGGCTGGCCTGGATGCTCGGCAGGTTGAGGTCGACCCGGTCCTTGGGCGAGAGCGCGGAGGCGAGGAACCCGTCGGGGGTCTCGCTGATCGTGACGACGGCGGCGACGGCGGTGTCGACCCGCAGTGCACCAGCACCACGGTCGAACGGGTCGGCCGGGGTGACCCCGTCCTCCTTGAGCACGTCCTGGCTCGAGGAGGTCATCAGGGCCGACTTGATCTGGCCCGGGGTCCAGGACGGGTGGGCCGCCTTGACCAGCGCCGAGGCACCGGCCAGGTGCGGGCTCGACATCGACGTGCCGGCGATCGCCTGGAACAGCTCACCGGGCGGGCCCGACGCCACCGCGGTGGGGGTCGGGGTGTTGCCGGCGAGGATCTGCACGCCCGGCGCGGTGATGTCGGGCTTGATGAAGTCGCCCGACGGGCCGCGCGAGCTGAACCCGGCCATCACGTCACCGCGCACGGCGGCCTTCTGACCGGTGGCCCACGTCGCGGTGACGTCGGCGTGTGCGCCGAGGAAGGCGAGCAGCTCGTCGTTGGGGCCCTCGAGGTGGATGGCGGGCAGGAAGTGGTTGTCGGTCTCGGTGTCGCTGCGAGTGGGGTTGTAGAGGATCATCCCGCTGGCGCCGCCCTGCGAGGCGTTGAAGCCCTTCTCGACGCGACCGTTGACGCCACGCTGGCAGACCACGACCTTGCCGGTGAGTGAGCCGGCAGCGAACGGCGCGAGGCAGTTCAGGGTGCCGGTGTAGCCGGGCACGTCCTCGGCGCGCACGACGGAGACGCCGGTGACCCCGGAGGTGATGGTGGAGCCCACCTTGGAGTAGGTGGCGCCGTCAGCGGCGTTCAGGGTGAGGGTGGACTGGAAGTGGCGGTTCGAGGTCGAGGCGCCCACGGTGGTCACCCACGGTGAGCCGTGGTCGGCGGTGCCCGCTCCCGGCCCCGAGTTGCCGGCGGACGCGTTGACGCTGATGCCGGCCGCGGTGGCGTCGAGGAAGGCGAGCTCGACCGGGTCGGTGTAGGCGTTCGCGCCGCCGCTGATCGAGAAGTTGATGACGTCGACGCCGTCCGTGATCGCCTGCTGCACCGCGGCGACCGAGTCGGACGAGAAGCAGCCGTCCTCGAGGCAGACGCGGTAGGCGATCACCGACGCACCCGGTGCGATGCCGCTGACCGGGCCGCGGTCGACGCCGAGCACGGGCGCGTGCGCCACCGGGCTGCCGGCGGCCGTGGTGGCGGTGTGCGTGCCGTGACCCTCGGAGTCACGCGCCGAGCATGCGGTGCTGCTCACGCAGTACTCACCGGGGGCCGCGCCCACCACCGCGAGGTAGGTGTCGAGGAAGACGTGCGCGCCGACCAGCTTGTCGTTGCAGGCGAACGCCGCCCCGAGTGCGGGGTTGGTGCCGTCACCGAACTCGCAGGCGAAGGGCGCACCGGAGGGGGCGGGGATGCCGGGGTCGGCGAACGACGGGTGCTCGGGCCAGACGCCGCTGTCGAGCACGCCGACGATCACTCCCTGGCCGGCCTTCCTGGAGCCGCCGAGCGAGGGCCACACCTTGGTGGCCCCCACGAACTGCGGGCTGGCGTCGGTCAGCGTGTGCTCGAGCGAGTCGGACTGCACCGCCACGACACCGGGAACCGCGAGCAGGTCCTTCGCCTGGTTGGCCGGAACCTTCACGGCGAGACCGCCGTAGGCCGACGTGAACGACTTGCCCACCTTCGCCGAGGGGACGGCGCCCTTGATGTCTCGGGCCGCGTCCCCGAGCACCTGGTCCGCGTGCTTGGTGTACGCCTTGACGGCCTTGGAGTTGCTCTCCAGCGACTTGCCGGTGACGACCGGGCTCGTCGGGGCCAGGCCCTCGACCCCTCCGGCGTACGAGGCGACCGAGTCGAGGTCGAGCTTGACCATCACGCTGACCGGCGTCGAGTCGGTGCGCTTGAGCAACGCCGGGTCGCTCTTCGCCAACCGCCCGGTCACCGACTTCGCCACCGTGAACTGCGAGACCAGGGTGGGCTGCTGCGCTCCCACGGTGAAGCCCGATGGGTCTGGCCCCGTGGCGGCCGACGCGAGTGGGACGGAGCCCACCACGAGAGCGACCACTGAGGTTGCGATGGCGGCGAAGCGGGCGGGAGCGGTGGAACGCGACACGGGGCCTCCGGCGGTCCGGCCCGGACGTGACCGGGCACACCTGCGGCAACGAACAGTCGCCAGTCGCGCACGCTATACCGGACCTCGTACCCGAGAAATGGCCCGGTTGAGCCATGGAAACCCCAGCCAGGACGTGGTATGAGCCAGCGTCAGAGCCTCTGCTTGCTCAGGTCGCCGTCAGGCCGGAGTCAGGTGCCACCCAGCACCGGATCAGGGTACGGCCGGGCCGGGCCGAGGTGCGGCGAAGCTGCTGACCAGCTGGGCCCATCGCTCCGGCTCGGTGTTCCATTCCGCGCAGTGCCGGGCGACGTGCCACTCCGCGAAGGTCACCAGGTCGGGCCGGGCCAGCGCCAGCTCGCGCGACGGCCCCCAGGGCACGAAGTCGTCGTCGGCGCTGTGGATGAGCAGCACCTCGTGGTGCAGCTCGGCGCCTCGGCGGACCCAGTCGGTGAGCGCCAGGTCGACGCTCTCGTGCACCCCGACGAGCCGGTGGCCCCACCGCCGCCGCATCATCGCCCGGGCCAGCGAGCCGACGTGCGGCGGCACCCGGTGCGCCCGCGCGTGGTGGGCGAGCACGTCACCCCAGTCGATGACCGGGGCGTCGAGCACGACCCGCGACACCAGCGTCGACCAGGGCGAGCGGTCGAGCAGCTGCAGCACGATCGCGCCGCCCATCGACCAGCCCATCAGCAGCACCTCGTCGGCGCCCCGGTCGACGGCGTAGCGGACCGCCGCCTCCACGTCGCGCCACTCGGAGAGCCCGAGGGCGTAGCGGCCGTCGGGCCCGGCCGGCACTCCCTCGTCGTTGCGGTAGGTCGGCACCAGGCACGTCCACCCCTGGTCGAGCAGCGGCGGCATCGCCCGGATCGTCTCCTCGCGGCGGGCGCCGCGCCCGTGCACCAGCACGGCCCAGCGCTGCCCCGGCCCGTCGGGAGGCCGCACCACCCACGCCGGCATCGGGCCCAGCTCACCGGCATACGTGACGTGCTCGGTCGGCCGGTCGAGGCTCTCGTCGGGCGGTGCGCCGTAGTAGTAGGGGTTCCACCTCGCGCTGCCGGGAGCGAGCGAACCGCGGTCGACGCCGAGCAGCTCGCGCTCGACGGTGCCGGATGCCGGGTCGACCGCCACGATGCCACCCACCCGCGCGTGCCCGAAGCCGTCGTCGGTCCAGAGCCCGTACCTCCCTGGCACGACGGTCTCGGGCGTGCTGCCCAGCACGACGGTCGACTCCTTCGTGGCGTGCACGACGACGTCGTCGGGACGGTGCCGGTCGGGGGTGAGCACCCGCCGGGCGAACCAGGCGGCCGCCGCGACGGAGCCGGCCCCCGAGGCCACCGCGGTGGTGGCGCCCACCGCCGCGCCGGCGACCACCGCGCGCCGCGCCCGGCGGCCGGCCGGGACCTCGGTCACCCGGCGCCGCCGCTGAGCACCTCGGACAGGTCGTACGAGACCGGCTCGTCGAGCTGGTCGAAGGTGCAGTCGGCGGGGTCCTTGTCGGGGCGCCACCGGGCGAACTGGGCGGTGTGCCGGAAGCGGACGCCCTCCATGTGGTCGTAGCGCACCTCGACGACCCGCTCGGGGCGCAGCGGGGTGAACGACAGGTCCTTGCCGGCTGCCCACCTGCTGCCGGCGGCGTTCTGCGGGGTGCGGGTGCCCTCCTCTTGGCGCGCCCAGGCCCACGGGTGGTCGTCGAAGTCGGTGACGAGCGGCTGCAGCTCGTCGAACAGCTCCTTGCGCCGGGCCATCGGGAAGGCGCCGATGACCCCGACCGAGAGCAGCTGCCCGTCGGCGTCGTGGATGCCGAGCAGCAGAGAGCCGATCAGGTCGTCGCCGCTCTTGTGGGTGCGGTAGCCGGCGACGACGCAGTCGGCGGTGCGCTCGTGCTTGATCTTGGCCATCGTGCGCTTGTCGGGCTCGTAGGTGCCGTCGAGCTGCTTGGCGACCAGCCCGTCGAGCCCGGCCCCCTCGAACTCGGTGAACCACTGCGCCGCCACCGCCCGGTCGGTGGTCGCCGCCGTGACGTGGATCGGCGCCTTGGCGTCGGCGAGCGCCTCCTCGAGCAGCGCCCGGCGCTCGCGGAACGGCCGCCCGGTGAGGTCGGCGTCGCCCAGGGCGAGCAGGTCGAAGGCCACGAACTGCGCCGGCGTCTCGACCGACAGCTTCCTCACCCGGCTGGCCGCCGGGTGGATGCGCTGGCTGAGCAGCTCGAAGTCGAGGCGGTCCTCCCCCGGGCGCACCACGATGATCTCGCCGTCGACGACGCACTTCTCGGGCAGGTTGGCCAGGGCGGCCTCGACGACCTCGGGGAAGTAGCGGGTCATCGGCTTCTCGTTGCGGCTGCCGATCTCGACGAGGTCGCCGGAGCGGAAGACGATCGAGCGGAAGCCGTCCCACTTGGGCTCGAAGCTGACGTCCTGGCCCTCCAGCGCCGCGATGCCCTTGACCGCCTTGGCGAGCATCGGCGGCACCGGCGGCACCACCGGCATCCCCCAGCGCTCGCGCTCGGCGGCGTCGCGCTCGGCCTTGGGCGCCATGTACTCGGCATCGGCCTTGTCGGTGCGCCGCTTGCTGGGCTGCACCCGCGGTGGCTCCCCCGGCATCTTCGGGTAGTCGGGCGGGAAGTTGAGCTCGCCGAGCCCGCGCTCGTCGACGTCGCGCTGCCACAGCGCCAGCGCACCGGCGACGTCGCCGACCTGGTCGTCGATGTCGGCCCACGCGTCGTCGCGGTCCTCGAGCACGTCGGGCACGGTGAGCACGGTGAAGTCGCCGGGGGCCACGGTGGTGAGCTCGGCCCAGGTGACCGGCATCGACACCGGAGCGCCCGGCAGCGGCCGCGGGCTGTAGGCCGACGCGATGGTGCGGTCGCGACAGGCCTGGTTGAAGTCGACGAAGATGCGCTCGCCGCGCTCCTCCTTCCACCACGACGTGGTGACGAGGTCGGGCAGGCGGCGCTCGAGCTCGCGGGCGATGCCGATGACGCCGTGCCGCACGTCGAGGAACTCGTGCGTGGGGGCGACCCGGGCGTAGACGTGCACCCCCCGGTTGCCGCTGGTCTTGGCGAACGCGGTGAGGCCGATCTCGGCCATCACCTCGCGCAGCGCGACCGCCGCCTCCACGGCATCCGCGAAGGTGCGCCCCGGCTGCGGGTCGAGGTCGATGCGCAGCTCGTCGGGGTTGTCGTTGTCGGCGGTGCGCACCGGCCACGGGTGGAACGTCACCGTGTTCATCTGCACCGCCCACACGGCGGCGGCCACCTCGTCGACCACGAGCTGGGCGTGCCGCCGCCCGCTGGGGTAGCGGCACGAGACGGTGCGCACCCAGTCGGGCATGCCCTTCGGCGGGTTCTTCTGGTAGAACTCCTCGCCGTCGATGCCGTCGGGGAAGCGCTGCAGGGTGACGGGCCGGTCGCCGATGTGGTGCACCAGCGGATCGCCGACCGCGATGACGTAGGCCGCGAGGTCGCCCTTGGTGATGCCGACGTCGGGCCACATCACCCGGTCGGGACTGCTCAGTCGCACCTGACGCGGGCCGTCGGGCCCCTCGACCTCCAGCACCTGCGCGTCCGCCATGCGGCGAGCCTAACGACGTGCGCCGACGCCAGGCACCCACACCAGCGGGACGCGTTCCTTTCGGGGATCTTTCGTGCTGTCGAGGTCGGGAACCATCTCGCACCCGACGCTGTTGGGCAGGACATGACGATGAAGCCGACCGACCGTTCCTACGCCGTCGACCGCACCGAGGATGAGTGGAAGGCGACCCTCTCCCCCGCCGAGTACCAGGTGCTGCGCCAGGCGGGCACCGAGCGCCCATACACGGGCGAGTACACCGACGCCAAGACCGTCGGCACCTATGCGTGTCGCGCCTGCGGCGCCGAGCTGTTCACGTCCGAGACCAAGTTCGAGAGCCACTGCGGCTGGCCGTCGTTCTTCTCGCCGCTGGCCGGCGAGTCGGTCGAGCTGCTCGAGGACCGCTCGCTGCCCGGCCGCCCCCGCGTCGAGGTGCGCTGCGCCACCTGCGGCAGCCACCTGGGTCACGTCTTCGAGGGCGAGGGGTACGACACCCCCACCGACCAGCGCTACTGCATCAACTCGATCAGCCTGACGCTGCACCCGAAGGACGCGCCGACCGCCTGATCAGGGACGCCACGCCGGGTCGCGACCGATGAACGCCACCAGCTGGTCCTGGGGGCGGGCGTCGGCCGGCACCGGCACCCGCGGGCCGTACTGACCCGAGGTGCGCAGCAGCTCGTCGATCGGCTGCATGCCGTCGAACAGCTCGGCGGACAGGGCCGGGTCGAGTACGTCGTCCTTTCCGGACGCGCGGGCGAGGTCCCAGGTGTGCATGAACACGTCGGTCGTGTAGAAGCGGTCGACCGCCTGGTCCAGGGGCAGGTCGCCGGTGTGCGGGTTCGAGAACTCGCGCCCCGCGGTGTCGGGGTCGTCGAGCAGCGCCTGCACGGCATCCGCGTGCACCTGCCAGGCCCCCACCGGGTCGTCGTCGACCGCCGGTCCCTCCGGCAGCCGGATGCCGCTGCCCGAGGCGAGGAACGGCGGGAACCACTCCACGAGGTGGCCGACCACGTCTCGAGCGGCCCACTGGGCCACCGGGGTCGGGGCATCCCAGTCGGTCGTCGCCCGCACTGCCTCGGTGAACCGACCGGCGATGGCCCGGTGCCGCTCCGGCGGGTCGCTGGGGATGCCGGTCACAGCGCGCCCGCTTCCAGCAGCCGGTCGAGCGCGCCGTAGCCCTCGTCGACGCCGGTCTCCATACCGCTGGCGAGCCACTGGTCGCGCGCCTCGAACGAGTCGCACAGGCTGGTGGCGTGCAGCCGGGTGCGCCCGTCGCCGAGGTCCTCGAAGGTCAGCGTCTCGAGGGCCACGCCCTCGGGCATGCCCTCCCAGGTGAAGGTCTGCACGATGCGCTCGGGGCTCACCGTGTGGAAGCAGCCCCGGAAGCCGGTGCTGAACTGCTCGCCGCGCGAGGCGGTGTAGCGCCAGGATCCTCCGTCGCGGGCGTCCCAGTAGTCGATGTCGGCGCCGATGTCGCTCGGCCCGACCCAGCGGGCGAAGAGCTCTGGGTCGGTGTGCGCCCGGAACAGCTGCGCCGGGGTGGCGGCGAAGTCGCGGTAGATGTGGATCATCGGGACCTTCTCGTCGGCCTCGATGCGGGCCTGGCTGCGCGTGGTGGTCATGATGCCTCTCCCTCTCGGTCGGTGTCGTGCTGCTCGGTGTCGTTCTCGTCGTGCGTGTGCTGGTCGTGTGAGTCGTGCGGCGGGAGCGGGTCGCCGTGCTCGTCGAGCCCGGCGAGCACTGCGTCGAGCCGCGCGAAGCGCTCCTCGGCGCGGCCCTGGTAGCGCTGGATCCACTTGGTCATCAGGTCGAACACCTCCGCCTCCAGGTGCACCGGGCGGCGCTGCGCCTCCCGGCTGCGGCTGACCAGGCCGGCGTCCTCGAGCACCTTGAGGTGCTTGGACACGGCCTGCAGGGACACGTCGTACGGCGCGGCGATCGCGTTGACCGTGGCGTCGCCCGCCGACAGCCGCGCGACGATGTCGCGACGGGTCGGGTCGGCGAGCGCCGCGAACACCTTCGACAGCTGGTCGCTCATGGCCTGCTCCTTGCTCAACCATCTGGTTGACAACGACGATAGGACTGCGCTCACCACATTGTCAACCCTTTGGTTTAACACGCTGCGCCATCGTGGTTGGCGCCGACCCGGTATGGGCTACCGCCCCGTAGATGCACCGATCGCAGCACCTACCAGGCGGTAGGCGAGGTGAGGCGCCAGTGGGCGCCCGAAGGCGTCGGCACTCACGACGGGGCGAGCACCCCGCGCAAGGCGTCCCACGCGGTGCGGGTGTCCTCGTCGTCGGCGTGCGGCGCCCGCAGGTCGCGCACGCACGACTCGACGTCGGCGAGGTCCCACCGCAGCCGGTATGCCTCGAGCAGCCGCGGGTCGAGAGCCGTCCCGGTCCGCGCGCCATACCGCTCGTGGATGCCGGGCTCTTCCTCCGCGACGAGCCAGACGTCGCGCTCGGGCGGGGCGAGCAGGCAGGTGTCCCAGTCGACGAGCACCACCCCGGAGTCCGTGACGATCGTGTTGCCGCGGTGCGGCTCACCGTGGGTGATGACGAACGTGGTGAGGTCGGCGCTGGCTACGAGGCGCTGGTAGCGGTCGAGCAGGGCGCGCAGCCGGCCACCGCGGTCGACCACGAGCCGCCACGCCGCGTCGGAGAACGGACCGGCGTCCCACCGCGCACCCGGGTCGTCGAGCAGGGACTGCAGACCGGTGACGAGCGCGTCGCCGAGGTCGTCGCGGGCGGCGAGCTCCCGGCATCCGCTCGTGGTGTGCAGCTGAACCAGGCGGTCGACCACCGCGTCGCGGTGGGCGGAGTCGTCGTACGGACCCCAGCCGAAGGTGCGCCCCGCCACGTGCGGGTACACCGACAGCGCGTAGGCGTCGCCGACCGCCAGCACGACCTCCCCGCTGTCGGTGCGGCGCGGCGCGATGACCCACTCGAGCCCGCTCTCGCGCAGGGCTGCCGCGGTCGCCAGTGCGGCGGTCAGCCGGCTGAGCGGCGCCGTCAGCGGCTCGTCGGTGCCGGCCCGCCGGCTCCGCAGGTCGTCGGCCGTCGCGAACCACCGGCCTCCGTCGGCGGTGGCGACCTCCCAGTGGTGGCTGCCGAAGCCGACCGGGGCGTGCTCGACGGACCTGACGTCCAGTCCCCAGCCGCGACCGAGGGCCTCGCGCACCTCGTCGTCAGCGAGGTCGTCGGGCCGGGTGAACACCCGACGAACCTACCGACCCCACACGCCGGCTCAGCGCTGGCGCTGCACCAAGGTGCGCACGGGCACGCGCGGGCCGGTGTAGAACGGCACCTCCTCGCGCACGTGCATCCGTGCCCGGGAGGCCCGCAGCTCGCGCATCAGGTCGACGATGCGGTGCAGCTCGTCGGCCTCGAACGCCAGGATCCACTCGTAGTCGTTGAGGGCGAACGAGGCGATGGTGTTGGCCCGCACGTCGGGGTAGTCGCGCGCCATCTTGCCGTGCTCGACGAGCATGTCGCGGCGCTCCTGGTCGTCGATGAGGTACCAGTCGTAGGACCGCACGAACGGGTAGACGCACACGTAGCCACGCGGCTCCTCGTCGCTCATGAACGCCGGGATGTGGCTCTTGTTGAACTCCGCGGGACGGTGCAGCGCGGCCACGGACCACACCGGGTCGAGGTGCTGGCCGTAGTCGGTGCGCAACAGCGCGTGGTAGGCCTCCTGCAGCGCCTCGATGGTCTCGGCGTGCCACCACACCATGACGTCGGCGTCGGCGCGCAGCCCCGCCACGTCGTAGGTGCCGCGCACGACGACGTCGCGCTCGGCGAGGTCGGTGAACAGCTCCTCGACCTCGGTGGCGAGGGCGTCGCGGTCCTCACCGGCGAGCGGCTCGGCGACGGCGAACACCGACCACATCGCGTAGCGGATGGTGTCGTTCACCTCGCGGATCCTCGCGGCGCCGGGCTTGGCGGGGGCGGTGCGGGTGGGCTCGCTCATGCGGGGGAATCTCCTGTGCGGGGGGCGATGGTGCGAAGGTGCTGGACGGTGGCGGCGGCGGCGCGGGTGGCCGAGGCGATGACGGCGGGGATGCCGACGCCGTCGTAGACCGCGCCCGCCACCTCGACGCCGGGCAGCTGGGCGACGTCGGCGCGGACGGCGGCGACCCGGTCGACGTGGCCGACGGCGTACTGGGGCAGGCCACCGCCCCAGCGCTGCACGTGCGCGTCGACCACCGCGGGCAGCGGGCGGCCGAGGGCCTCACCGAGCTCGGCGACGGCCACCGACACCAGGTCGGCGTCGTCGCGCTGCAGGTCGGCCTCCTCACGGGCCCGGCCGAACGACGCGCGCAGGTGCACGACGTCGTCGGACAACGCGTCGGTCCAGGCCCACTTGCGGAAGCTGAAGGTGCTCGCCTTGATGGTGCGACCCTCGACCGGCGGCACCAGGAAGCCGGAGCCCGTGAGCTCCTCCGTGCCCGACCGGTGCACGGCGAGGGTGACGACCGCGCTCGACGCCGTCTCGACGCCGGCCAGCGTCTCTGCGGCGACGGTCGTGTGCGGGCCGAGCAGCCGGGCCGCCGGCGCCGGGGGCAGGCAGACCAGCACGGCGTCGGCCTCGACGACCTCCGGCGCGGCGGCCGAGCCGAGCACCAGCCGCCAGCCGGATGCCGTGCGCTGCAGCTCGCGGACGACCGCACCGGTGCGCAGCGTGGCGCCGCGCCGGGCGACCTCGTCGGCGACGAGCTCGGGCAGCCGCCCGACCCCACCGGACACGCCGATGAAGGGCGGCCGGGGTGCCTGAGGTGCCGCGCTTCCGGCTTGGGATGCCGGCGGCGCCCCGGGTGCGGCCACCAGGCTCTCGCCGCGGGTCGCGCGGGCCCACAGCACCGGCATCGTCGCCTGCATCGACAGCCGGCGGGCGTGGCCGGCGTAGACCCCGCCGAGCAGCGGCTCGACGAGCCGGTCGACGACGGCGGGGCCGAGCCGGGTCGCGACGTAGTCACCGACCGAGACGTCCTCGGCCAGCGCGCCACCGGGCCACGGCTGCTCGTCGGCCAGCCGCGCCACCTCGTCGTCGGTGAGGATGCCGCGCGCCGACTCCGGGTCGCTCGGCACCCCCATCAGCGTGGCGCGTGGCAGCGGCAGCAGCGCTCCGCGGCTCCAGACCGAGGCGGCGGTGGTCGCGGGGGTGACCAGCTCGGCATCCGCGCCGATCCGGGCGACCAGCTCGACGGCCTCGGGGCGCAGCGCCAGCACCGACTCGGCACCGACGTCGACGAGGTGCCCGCCGACCTCGTCGCGGCGCAGCTTGCCGCCGAGGCGGTCGCTGCCCTCGAGCACGGTCACCTCCGCCGAGGACAGCTCCTCGAGCACGGCCAGCGCGGCCGACAGGCCGGCGATGCCGCCGCCCACGACGACGACGCGGGACCGGGTGGGCGCGGCCGGGACAGACATGTCGGCAAGCCTCTCACGCGCGACCCGAACCCTCGACGCCCCACCCGGGCACGCGGGCGGGGCCCGGCGCTGACGGCGCCGGGCCCCGCTGCGTGGTCTCGGTCAGCTGCTGACCGCGTGGTCGTGGTCGTGGGCGAGACCACCGCCGCCGGAGCTCCACGAACCCTGCGGCCCGGCCGGCGCCGGGAGCTTCAGGCCGCCCGGCACCGGCTTGCCCTTGACCCCGTTGACGGCCTGCGTCGAGTACGAGTAGGCGAGCACCGCCAGCGCGATGGCGTCGATGTTGACGTCGAGCGCCTCGAGGCTGACGTTGCCGATCGTGTCGCAGGCCTGGTGGTAGCAGTGGTCGAACGCCACGCCGGCTTGACCGCCCCAGATGGCCTGCTGCTCGGCGTTCTTGATCGCCTCGGCGCCGGTGAACAGGCCTCCGGCCGGGATGCCGTTGTTGATGAACGCCTGGTAGTCGCTGCGTCCGCTGAACTCGGCGTCGTCGTACGGGCGGCCGACCTTGGTGAAGTAGCTCTCGAAGAGGTCCTCGATCGCCACCGACCCGTCCGGCACGACCACGGGCGCCTCGAAGCCGGACTCGTCACCGTCGTAGACCATGAAGATGTAGTTCGGCGACGCGACCATGTCGAAGTTGAGGTAGAGCGCGATGCGGTCCTTCTCGGCCTGGCTCAGGCCCTGGACGTACTCGGTCGACCCGATGAGCCCGGCCTCCTCCGCGCCCCACCACGCGAGGCGCACGGTGTTCTGGGGCTTGTTCTTCGCCATGTTCTGCGCGACCTCGAGCAGCGACGCCGAGCCCGAGCCGTTGTCGTTGATGCCCGGGCCCGCTTGGACCGAGTCGAGGTGCGCGCCGGCCATCACGACGTTGTTGTTGTTGTCGCCGCGCAGCTCGGCGATGACGTTCTTCTGCGGGCGCTGCTCCGGGGCGGGCACGAAGACCTTCGCGGTCGAGCCGGCCGCGGCCAGCGCGACACCCTGCTGGTAGCTGGCGCCCACCACGGGGATGCCGACGACGTTCGGGCCGCCGAGGGTGCCGACGATCAGGTCCTGGCGATCTGCGGTGCTGGCGTTGCCCTGGTTGAAGATGATGACCCCGGCGGCGCCGGCGGCCTCGGCGTTGACGGCCTTGTCGGCGAAGGGGCAGGTGCCGCGCTGGATGAGCGCGATGTTCCCGTCGGGGAAGCCGGCGAAGTCAGCGGCCTCGCACCCGCTGGTGCTGGTGTTGCCGGCGCCGAGCTGCACGTCGACGGCTGTCACGGCGGCTGTGACGTTGCCCGGACCGCTGCCCGTGAACGGACCGGTCGGGTAGGTGGCGTCGACCGGGGTGAGCTGCTGCAGGGTCGAGGGGCCCACGTAGGTGAACGGGAACTCGTCGATGCTCACTTTCCAGCCCGCGGCGCGGAGGGTCTTGACGACGTAGTCGACGCTCGCCTCGTAGCCCGGGGTGCCGGCGGCGCGGTTGCCACCGTTGGCGTCGGCGATGGCCTGGAAGGCCTTGAGGTGCTCGACGGCGCCCGCGGCGCGCACGCACTCGAGGAGTGCCTTGACCGTGGTGTTGGTGCGCTTCTCGCAGCCCTTCTGGGACGGTGAGGCGGTGGCGGGACTGCCGGGCCCGAGCGCGAGGGCGACTGCTGCACCCGCGACGAGGGCGACGGCGCGGATCGCGCGCCGGTGGGTTCGTGGCATTGCTGACTCCTGTGTCGTTGACGTCACTGTCAACGGCGCCGGGTGGCTCCGTGACCGGACGGTAACTGCCCCAATGCGCCCGCGGGGGTTTCGGTGCACGCCGGGCGGCGAGCGGCGCCGTGCGCACGCAACCGAGCTGCCGCGCACTCGTGACCGGAACGAGACCCGCTCTCGGGAACCGGGCCGCCACGCTGGGCGCCTCAGCGGCAGCATCCACGACGAAGGAGTCCCCCATGCGCACCCCGGCCCGCCCCACCTCCCGGCTCAACTCCGCGGTGGCCGCCCTCGCGATCGGGATGGGGCTGGCGGCCCTGTCCGGGTGCAGCAGCGGCGACTCGGCAGCATCCTCTGACTCGGCCGTCGCCGGGGGCGGCAGCAGCGACAGCTCCGGCGCCGACAGCTCGGCTAAGCGGGAGGGGGCCGCCGTCGTCGGTGTCCCCAACGGCGCACCCGACTCGGCCGCCAAGCCCGCCGACGCCTCGGCCGCCGTCATGGCGGTCTCCTACGACCGCAAGCTCGCCCGCCGCGCCGACATCTCGATCACCGTCGCCGACGTCGATGCAGCCGCTGTCAAGGTGCGGGCCATCGCGGCATCCGCGCAGGGGCTGGTGACCGCCGAGGCGATCTCGAGCGAGCCCGACGTCTCCGGGGCTGGTGGCTTCAGCACCATCACCATCTCGGTGCCCACCGCAGACCTCGACGCCACCCTCGACCAGCTGGCCAAGCTCGGAAAGGTGCACTCCCGCAACGCGAGCACCGACGACGTGACTGCGCAGTACGTCGACACCGAGGCGCGGGTCAAGACGATGCAGGCCAGCGTCGACCGGGTGCGCGCGCTGATGAGCCAGGCCACCAAGCTCGGCGACGTGGTCGCCCTCGAGGCCGAGCTGTCCCGCCGCCAGGCCGACCTCGAGGCCACACAGAGCCAGCTCGCCGCGCTCAAGGACTCGGTGGCGCTGTCGCCGGTGGAGGTGCGGCTGAGCACCGACGAGCAGGTGCTGCAGGAGGCCGACGACAGCACCGGGTTCCTCGCCGGGCTCAAGGCCGGCTGGGGCGCCTTCACCGGTTCGGTGACGGTGCTGCTTACGGCGCTGGGGGCGGTGCTCCCGTTCGCCGTGGTCGCTGCCCTGGTGCTGGTGCCGCTGCTGGTGTGGCTGCGGCGGCGCGGCACCCGCACGCCCGCGCCGGCACAGCCCGTCGTGCAGCCGCCGGCCGCCTGAGCCGTCAGGTCGGGTCAGTCGTGCTGGCTGACCCACTCGACGAGGAGCCGGAGGAAGGCCTCCGGCTCCTCCATCGACGGCAGGTGTGCGGAGTCGGGGCGGTCGATGCGGCGCACCGTTCGCAGGCCCCCCTCCAGGGCGTCCGCGGCCAGGTGCACGATGTCGAGGTCGCGACCCCCGACGACGAGCAGCACCGGTGCGCCGAGCTCCCCCAGCCGCTCCACGGCCGGTGGGTCCAGCTCGACCTCGTCGAGGTCGGGGGCCGCCCAGGCCGCGTCGATCTCGAACGCCCGACGCTGCATCACCCGCACGGCTGACACGAGCTCGCGGGGGACGTCGGCGAGGGTGCGACCCTCCCCCACCACCCAGGCCGCGATGTCGGCCTCGACGGCGGCGTCGAGGTCGCCGCGGGCCATCGCCTCGTTCTCCGCGGCCGCGAAGGCGGCGAATGCCGGGGTCCGCTCGGTGAGCAGGCTGCCACCGGGAGGCGCGAGGAGCAGTGAGCGCACGGCATCCGCCCGGGTGAGGGCGACGTCGACCGCCACACCGGCGCCGAAGGAGGACGCCACGAGGTGGCATGCGGCGACACCGAGGTGGTCGAGGGTGTCGAGCACGTCGCCGACCGGGTCCAGGGCGCCGGCCGGTGGACGGTCGGACTCGCCGAAGCCGCGCAGGTCGAGGCGCACGCCGTCACGCACCGCGGTCAGCCCCGCCCACTGCGGGTCCCACATCCGCCGGTCGGCCACCCCGGCGTGCACGAGTACCACCGGTGTGGCACCGCGCGGGCCGGCGCGGTCGTGGGCGATGCCGGACGGGGTCTGCGATGAGCGCACTGGTCTCCTGGCTGACGGGCTGCGGGTGTGCTGCCCAGTCAACGCTCCGCCCCGGAGGTTCGGCAAACCGTTATCCGGCCGGCACAGGTGATGCAAGGTGCGCGCTCCAGACCGCTCTGTGCATCACCACTGGCCGCGCCCCCACCATCAGGTGAGGCTCGGGGCGCGCTCCATCCCCCGCCCTGCATCACCTCAGGGCCTCGGGCGCTCCACGTCGTGCACCCACTCGACCTCGCCGTCGACGAGCACGGGGGTCGGCCGCATACCGAGGGCGGCCGCCACCCGCTGCGAGGCCACGTGGTCGGGGTGCACGTGCGCGACGACGCGTCGCATGCCCGATGCCAGCAGCTGGTCGAGCACGAGTGCGGCCGCCTCGCGGGCGATGCCCCGGCCCTGCCACGGGGCGCCGACGACCCACGCCAGCTCGGCGACGCCCTCCTGCGGGCCCAGCGTGGCCTGCACGTAGCCCACGGCCGGCCCGTCGGCGCCGAGCCGCACCACCCAGTTGTGCCAGACCTCGTCGGGCCGGTCCGGGCCGGCGACCTGGTGCGCGTACCGCCGTTCGAGCGCCTCGAGGCTGGGAGGTGAGCCGCCGGTGAAGGCGTACAGCCCGGCATCCGAGAGCACGTCGACCATCTCGCCGGCGTGGTCGACGCGCAGCGGCTCGAGCACCAGCCGGCCGTCGCCCAGCGGCGTCGTCACCGGGCGGAGGCCTCGTGCACCAGGTCGACGACGCGGGTGAGCACGTCGGGGTCGGTGTCGGGGAGCACCCCGTGGCCGAGGTTGAACAGGTGCCCGGGCGCCGCCCGGCCCTCCTGCACGATCTCGCGCACCCGCCGCTCCAGCGGCTCCCAGGGCGCGAAGAGCAGCGCCGGGTCGAGGTTGCCCTGCACCGCGTAGCGGCCGCCCAGCCGCGCCAGCGCGTCGGTCAGCGAGACGCGGTAGTCGACACCGACGACGTCGGCGCCGGCCTCCCCCATCAGCGCGAGCAGCTCGCCGGTGCCGACGCCGAAGTGGATGCGCGGCACGTCGAGGTCGGCGACCGCGGCGAGCGCGGTGGCCGAGTGCGGCTGCACGGATGCCGTGTAGTCGGCGCGGCTCAGCACGCCGGCCCAGGAGTCGAACAGCTGCACCACGGAGGCGCCGGCCTCGGCCTGCACCCGCAGGAACGCGCCGGAGATCTGGGCGAGCTGGGCGCACAGGTCGTGCCACAGCTGCGGGTCGCCCTGCATCAGCGCCTTGGTGTGCTCGTGGTTCTTCGACGGGCCGCCCTCGACGAGGTAGGACGCGAGGGTGAAGGGGGCGCCGGCGAAGCCGATGAGCGGGGTCGACCCGAGCTCGGCAGTGAGCAGGCGCACCGACTCGGTGATGTCGGGGACGTCGTCGGGCGTGAGGTCGCGCAGCTGGGCGAGGTCGGCGCGGGAGCGGATCGGGCGGGCGACGACCGGCCCGACCCCAGCCACGATGTCGAGGTCGACCCCGATCGCAGACAGCGGGACCACGATGTCGGAGAAGAAGATCGCCGCGTCGACCCCGTGGCGGCGCACCGGCTGCAGGGTGATCTCGGTGACAAGGTCGGGCCGGCGGCACGACTCGAGCATGCCGACGCCTTCGCGCACCTTGCGGTACTCCGGCAGCGAGCGCCCGGCCTGGCGCATGAACCACACCGGGGTGTGCGGCACGGGCTTCTGTCGGGCCGCACGCACGAGGGGCGAGTCGGCGGTCGCGGCGCGCGCGGCATCCCCGGGGGTGGTGGGGTGCGTGCTGGGGCCGGCTGCGTAAGTGGTGTCAGCGTCCGTGGTGTCAGGGGTGGTCACGAGGCGACATCCTCCCACTCACCGTGCCGCCCACCGACTCGGCGCCTACAGCGCGGTGAGGGCCGCCCCACCGACAGCCAGGGCCACGCCGACCTGTTGCACCCGCTTGAGCCGCTCGTCGAGCAGGAGCCGCGCCCAGATGATCGTGACGACCGGGTAGAGCGAGCCGAGCACCGAGGCGATGCTCACCTGACCCCGGGAGGACGCATAGGCGAACAGGCCGTTCGCGACGAGGTCACCGCAGCCGATGGCGAGCAGGGCCGGCGTCTCGCGGGCGGTGATGCCGCCGGCGGTGCGGAACACCAGGGCCACGACGACGAGGATGGTCGCGGACGTCATCCGCATCCCCCACAGCGTGAGCAGGGTCGACTCCCGTGCCCCGCGGTCGAGGCAGAACAGGGCCAGCCCGAAGCCGATCGCGGCGCAGCCGGCCAGGATCACCGGCCGCGGCGAGACGTCGCCGCTCAGCTCGGGTCCGGACGCCAGCGTCACCCCCACGATGGCGACGAGCATGCCGACCCAGGCCCACGGTGAGGGGGCGTCGCCGGTCGCGACCCCCAGCCCGACCGGCACGACGACACCGAGCGCGGCGATCGGGGCCACCACGCCCATCGTGCCGGCGGACAGCGCGGAGTAGAAGCAGACCAGCCCGCCCATGCCGGTGAGCCCGGCGGCCACCGCCCACGGCGGCCAGCCCGACCAGGTGACGGTGTCCCACCGCACCGCCACGACCACCGAGATGACGAGCAGTGCGAGCCCCTGCGTCCACCCCACGACTGCCACGGCCGGATGCCGTCGCGAGGCCACTCCCGCGAAGAAGTCGGAGGTGCCCCAGGCGAGGGAGGAGGCCAGGGCCAGCACGCTCAGCACCGACGCAGCCTAGCCACGCGGCGCCCGCGCGTCGGCGTGGCCCCGTGCCGGGAGGGCCGGCACCGCTTACATTGACGAGGTGTCCAGCCGCACCGTGACAGGTCGCGAGTCTCCCGAGTTCGCCCGGGCCCTCGAGGACCTCCATCGCGCCCGCCTGCGCCCTGAGATCCGTCTCACCGAGGTGCCGGCCCCCCAGCGCATCGCGCCGTACGCCGTCGCGCTCACCGCCGACGTCGTCGACCCCCGCGACACCGACGACGACCTGGCCTCGGGGCGCTTCGTCCTCCTGCACGACCCCAGCGCCCCCGAGCCGTGGGGCGGCGAGTGGCGGGCGGTCACCTTCGCCCGCGCCGAGCTCGAGCCCGAGCTCGCCACCGACCCGCTGCTCGGTGAGGTGGGGTGGAGCTGGCTGGTCGACGCCCTGGCCGGCCGCGGCGTCGGCTACGTCGCCGAGGCTGGCACCGTGACCCGCGTGGTCTCGCAGAGCTTCGCCGGGCTGGCCGACCGGCCGGCCAGCGTCGAGATGGAGGTGCGCGCCTCGTGGACCCCCCTCGGCCCGGAGGTCGGTGACCACCTCCTCGCCTGGTCCGACCTGCTCTGCACCATCGCCGGCCTCCCTCCGCTGCCCGAGGGCGTGGTCGCCCTTCCCGGACCTCGGCGCTGAATGGGCTCCGAGACACCGGTTCCCACCACCGAGGGCACCCCCGCGCCGACGGTGGTGCCGCTGAACGAACCTGCCGACGGGGTCCCGGTCGTCGTCGAGACGGAGCGCGGGCTGGCCGGCGCCGCCGCCGCCGTGGCCGCCGGTGAGGGGCCGGTGGCGATCGACGCCGAGCGGGCGTCGGGCTACCGCTACGGCCAGCGCGCCTACCTCGTGCAGGTGCGCCGCGAGGGCGCCGGCACCTGGCTGATCGACCCGGTCGGCTGCCCCGACCTGAGCCCCCTCGACGAGGCGATCGGTGCGGCCGAGTGGATCCTGCACGCGGCCACGCAGGACCTCGCGTGCCTGGCCGAGGTGGGCCTGCGACCGCGCCAGCTGTTCGACA
Organism: uncultured Actinomycetota bacterium; assembly: GCA_963800505.1. Classification (GTDB taxonomy): domain Bacteria; phylum Actinomycetota; class Actinomycetes; order Actinomycetales; family Dermatophilaceae; genus Fodinibacter. The sequence goes on along the minus strand of CAWDBL010000007.1, from coordinate 201,371 downwards.
CCGAGCTCGCGGGCCGCATCCTGGGGTTGCCGCGGGTGGGTCTCGCCGCGGTGGTCGAGCACTACCTCGGGCTCAGCCTGGCCAAGGAGCACTCCGCGGTCGACTGGTCGACCCGGCCGCTGCCCGAACCGTGGCTGCGCTACGCGGCGCTCGACGTCGAGGTGCTCAGCGAGCTGCGCAACCTGATGGGTGTCGACCTCGCTGCCCAGGGCAAGTCGGAGTGGGCACGCCAGGAGTTCACCTCGCTGCTGGACTGGGCCCCCACCGAACGGGTCGACCCGTGGCGGCGCACCTCGGGCATGAACACGCTGCGCTCGCGCCGGTCGGTCGCCATCGTGCGCGAGCTCTGGTACACCCGCGACGACATCGCCCGCGACCGCGACACCTCGATCGGCCGGGTGCTGCCCGATGCCGCGCTCGTCGACATCGCCAAGGCGGTGCCGAGCACATCAGCCGACCTGCCCCGCGGGCACCGGGCCATCACCCGTTACGGACGCCAGTGGGTCGAGGCGGTGCGCCGGGCGCTCGAGATCCCCGAGGACGACCTGCCGCCGCGCACGCTGCCCTCTGACGGGCCGCCGCCCCCGCGGGTCTGGGCCGAGAAGAACCCGCTGGCCGCCGACCGGCTCGGCGCCACCCGGGCCGCGCTCACCGCGTTCGCGCAGGAGCACGTCATCCCCGTCGAGAACGTCTGCTCCCCCGACCCCCTGCGCCGGGTCGTGTGGCAGCCGCCCGCCGAGCACGACGAGGCCTCCTTCACCCGGGCGCTGCTCGACCATGGCTGCCGGCCCTGGCAGGCCGAGATCGTGGCCCCCATGCTGGTCGCGGCGTTCGAGCAGTTCCCCGGCTGACCGCGGTCCACTCGATCCAGCGCCACGGGCGTCGAGGTCCCACGACGCGCTGATGACGGGGCCCGTCGGTCAGCGTGTCGTGGGACCTCGACCCAGTCAGTGATTGACAGGCAAGTGATCACTTGCCTATGGTCGGCGTCATGGACGACGCGGATGCCGTGTTCAAGGCGCTCGCCGACCGCACCCGCCGAGCCCTGCTCGACGCCCTGGCCGAGCGCGACGGCCAGACGCTGTTCGAGCTCTGCGCCCGGCTGGCGAGCACTCACGGCCTGACCTCGAGCCGTCAGGCGATCTCGCAGCACCTCGACGTGCTCGAGGCGTCCGGGCTCGTGCACCGGCGGCGCGAGGGCCGCTACACCTTCCACGACCTCGACACCACTCCCCTGGCCCCGCTGCGCGAGCGGTGGGTCCGCCCCGACGATAGGACCTGACCATGCGGATCACCCTGACGAGCGTGTTCGTCGACGACCAGGCCAAGGCGCTGGACTTCTACACCCGCGTGCTCGGCTTCGAGAAGAAGCACGAGGTGCCGCTGGGCGAGTTCGCCTGGCTCACGGTGGTCAGCCCCGACGCACCGGACGGTGTCGAGCTCGTGCTCGAACCCGACCAGCACCCGGCCGCCCGGACGTTCAAGGACGCGCTGGTCGCCGACGGCATCCCGTTCACCGCGTTCACGGTCGACGACGTCGAGGCCGAGCACGCCCGGCTGAGCGGCCTGGGCGTTACCTTCACCCAACCCCCGGCATCGATGGGTCCGGTGACGACGGCGGTCTTCGACGACACCTGCGGGAACCTGCTGCAGATCCAGTCCCCCACCCCGGCGTGACGCCTCTCACCCCTCCCGCCCTAGGGCACTAAGCGAACGCTTAGTACGGTGGACCCTCAGGCCCGGGGGACCGGGTCCATCCCACCCCACCCACCCGGGAGGCCCTTCGTGCCACGCGAGCTCCAGGACGTCGTCTTCGTCGACGGTGTCCGCACCCCGTTCGGCAAGGCCGGCGAGAAGGGCATGTACGCCCAGACCCGCGCCGACGACCTCGTCATCAAGTGCATCCGCGAGCTGCTGCGGCGACACCCCGAGCTGCCCAAGGACCGGGTCGAGGAGGTGGCCATCGCCGCGACGACCCAGATCGGCGACCAGGGCCTGACCCTCGGCCGGCTGGCGGCGTTGCTCTCCGGGCTGCCGAACACCACGCCGGGCTACTCGATCGACCGGATGTGTGCCGGTGCGATGACCGCCGTCACGACCATCGCCTCGTCGATCGGGGTCGGCGCGATCGACGTCGCCGTCGCCGGCGGCGTCGAGCACATGGGCCGCCACCCGATGGGTGAGGGCATCGACCCCAACCCGCGGATCATCTCCGAGCGCGTCGTCGACGAGTCGGCCCTGGTGATGGGCAAGACCGCGGAGAACCTGCACGACCGCTTCCCCCACCTGACCAAGGCACGCTGCGACGCGTATGCCGTGTCGAGCCAGCGCAAGCTGGCCGCCGCCTACGCCGCCGGCCTGGTGCAGCGCGACCTGGTGCCCGTCGCCACCCGGCACGTCGAGAAGGGCTGGGGGCTGGCGACCGCCGACGAGCCGCCGCGCCCCGGCACGACGCTCGAGGAGCTCGGCGCCCTCAAGACGCCGTTCCGCGCCCACGGCAACGTGACCGCCGGCAACGCCGCCGGGCTCAACGACGGCGCGACCGCCTGCATCCTCGCCTCGGCGTCCGCCGCTGACGAGCTCGGGCTGCCGGTGCGCATGCGCCTGGTGTCCTACGCGTTCGTCGGCGTCGAGCCCGAGGTCATGGGCATCGGCCCGGTGCCCGCGGCCGAGAAGGCCCTGCGCAAGGCCGGCCTCACCATCGACGACATCGGCCTCTTCGAGCTCAACGAGGCCTTCGCCGTGCAGGTCATCGCCTTCCTCGACCACTTCGGCATCGCCGACGACGACGAGCGGGTCAACCCCTGGGGCGGCGCCATCGCCATCGGGCACCCGCTCGCCTCCTCCGGCGTGCGCCTGATGAGCCAGCTCGCCCGCCACTTCGAGGACCACCCCGAGGTGCGCTACGGCCTGACCGCGATGTGCATCGGCATCGGGATGGGCGGCTGCGTCATCTGGGAGAACCCCCACCACGCCGACTACGGCCAGGAGGCCTGAGCCATGACGACGACCACCACCACCCCGGTCACCGCCCCCGGCATGCCCGAGGAGGTCGTGACGCGCACCCCGGTGCACGACATCGAGCTCCCCGGCGGCGCCGGCATCCTCGCGCTGGTCACGCTCGACAACGGGCACGACCACACCCGCCCCAACACCTTCGGCCCGCAGACCATTGCCGGGCTGCAGGCCACCATCGACGGGCTGCGCGCCCGCGCCGAGGCCGGCGAGATCGTGGCCGTCGGCATCACCGGCAAGCCGTTCGTCTTCGCCGTCGGCGCCGACCTCTCGGGTGTCCCCTACGTCACGCAGCGCGAGCAGGCCCTGGCGATCGCCCGCGCCGGTCACGCGGCCTTCGCGTCGATCATGGACCTGCCGGTGCCGACCTTCGCGTTCGTCAACGGTGCGGCCATGGGCGGCGGCGTCGAGATCGCGCTGGCGTGCGACTACCGCACGGTCTCCTACGGCGTGCCGGCCTTCGCCCTGCCCGAGACCTTCCTCGGGCTGGTGCCCGGCTGGGGCGGCTGCTACCTGCTGCCGACCCTCATCGGTGCCGATGATGCCCTCACGGTCATCATCGAGAACCCGCTGTCGCAGAACACAATGCTCAAGGCCAAGGACGTCGCGGCACTGGGCATCGCCGACGTGCTGCTCGAGCCGGCCGACTTCCTCGAGGACTCGCTGCGCTGGGCCGGCGCCGTCGTCGCCGGTGCCGTCACCGTGCAGCGCAAGGACGTCGACACCGACGCGGCCGCCTGGGATGCCGCGTGCGACGCCGCCCGCAAGGTCGTGCTCGCCAAGACCGGTGGGCGCGCGCCCGGTGCGCTGCGCGCCGTCGAGCTCGTGCGGGCCGCCCGCACCGCGACCCGCGACGAGGCATTCGCCGCCGAGGATGCCGCGCTCGGCGACCTGATCATGACCGACGAGCTGCGCGCCGGCCTCTACGCCTTCGACCTCGTGCAGAAGCGGGCGAAGCGCCCGGCCGGTGCGCCGGACAAGTCGCTGGCGCGCCCGGTCACCAAGGTCGGCATCGTGGGCGCCGGCCTGATGGCGAGCCAGCTCGCCCTGCTCTTCGCCCGCCGGCTCAACGTGCCCGTCGTGCTGACCGACCTCGACGAGGAGCGCGTGGCCAAGGGCGTCGGCTGGGTGCACGGCGAGATCGCCGGCCTGCTGGCCAAGCGCCGGCTCTCCCCCGACAATGCGTCCTTCCTCACCGGGCTGGTCACCGGGTCGACCTCCAAGGACGGCTTCGCCGACGCGAACTTCGTCATCGAGGCCGTCTTCGAGGAGATGTCCGTCAAGCAGCAGGTGTTCGCCGAGGTCGAGGCGGTCGTCTCGGCCGAGTGCGTGCTCGCCACCAACACCTCGTCGCTGTCCATCACCGAGATGGCCGGCGGGCTGCAGCACCCCGAACGGGTCGTCGGCTTCCACTTCTTCAACCCGGTCGCCGTGATGCCGCTGCTCGAGATCATCCCGGGCGAGGCCACCGACGACGCGGCCCTGGCCACGGCGTTCGCGACCGGCCGCACCCTGGGCAAGACGACGATCCGGGTCAAGGACTCGGCATCCTTCGTCGTCAACCGGCTGCTCGGCCGCTTCATGGGCGAGTTCTCGCGGCTCGTCGACGAGGGCACCCCGGTGCCCACCGCCGACCGCGCCGTGGCCGGGCTGGCCCCGATGCCGCCGTTCGTGCTGCTGGGCCTGGTCGGGCCCGCGATCGCGCTGCACAACAGCGAGACGCTGCACCGCGCCTTCGGCGACCGCTACTACGTCTCACCCAGCCTGCGCCGCCTCGTCGAGGCCGGCAAGCGCGGGTACTACGCGATGGTGGACGGGCGCCCGGTGCCCGACCCCGAGGTGCTGGCCATGGCCGAGCAGCCGGAGAACCCCGTCGAGCTCACCGTCGAGCAGGCGCGCGAACGCATCCTCGGGGTGCTGGCGGAGGAGGTCGGGCTGATGCTGTCCGAGGGCGTCGTCGCGGCGCCGATGGACATCGACCTGGCCATGATCACCGGTGCCGGCTTCCAGTTCTGGAACGGCGGCCTGTGCCCGCTGCTGGACCGCGAGGGAGTCTCCGAGCGCGTGCTGGGCCGGCGCCTGCTGCCCGCCGGGGTGGCCAGCGTCCCCGCCTGACGCCCACCCGACCGACGTCCCGACCACCGGACAGCGCCTCCGGTGGCGGGCGTCGATCACCGCATTTATCTCACAGGTGATATACGGTGTCCCGGTGACTGCTACTACCACGTCCGACACCTACCTGACCCGGATCGGCACCCTGATCCGGGACGCCCGGCGCCACCAGGGCCTGACCCAGAGCGAGCTCGCCGACCTCCTCGGCACCAGCCAGAGCGCTGTCGCCCGCATCGAGCAGGGCAAGCAGAACCTCTCGCTCGAGATGCTCGCGCGGGTCGGCGAGAAGCTCGACAGCGAGTTCGTGTCGCTGGGCCACAGCGGGCCCCAGCACCTGCGGATCGTCGGTGGGCGCAAGCTCTCCGGCTCGATCCCGGTCAAGACCAGCAAGAACGCCGCGGTCGCCCTGCTCTGCGCCAGCCTGCTCAACAAGGGCCGCACCACGCTGCGCAGCCTGGCCCGCATCGAGGAGGTCAACCGGATCATCGAGGTGCTCACCTCGATCGGGGTCCGGGTGCGCTGGCTGCCCGACAGCAACGACCTCGAGATCACGCCCCCGCCGCGGCTGGACCTGGCCGGCATCGACGTGGAGGCCGCGCGCCGCACCCGTACCGTCATCATGTTCCTCGGCCCGCTGCTGCACGAGCAGTCCCGCTTCGAGCTGCCCTACGCGGGCGGTTGCGACCTCGGCACCCGCACCGTGGAGCCGCACCTGTCCGCACTCAAGGCCTTCGGCCTCGACGTCGCTGCGACCCACGGGTTCTACGCGGCCACCGTCGAGCCCGGCCGCCAGCCCACCCGCGCCATCGTGCTCACCGAGCGCGGCGACACGGTCACCGAGAACGTCCTGCTGGCCGCGGCCCGCAACCCCGGCACGACGCTCATCCGCAACGCCTCCCCCAACTACATGGTCCAGGACCTCTGCTTCTTCCTGCAGGCCCTCGGCGTGCAGATCGACGGCATCGGCACCACCACGCTCACCGTCACCGGGGTGAGCGAGATCGACATGGACATCGAGTACTACCCGTCCGAGGACCCGATCGAGGCGATGAGCCTGATCGCCGCGGCCGTGGTCACCGAGTCGACCATCACCATCGAGCGCGTGCCGATCGAGTTCCTCGAGATCGAGCTGGCGACGCTGGAGGAGATGGGCCTGCGGTTCGACATCACCGAGGAGTACAAGGCCAAGAACGGCCACACCCGGCTGCTCGACCTGACCATCCACCCCGGGCCGCTGAAGGCCCCGGTCGACAAGATCGCCCCGATGCCGTTCCCGGGCCTGAACATCGACAACCTGCCGTTCTTCGCGCTCATCGCAGCGTGCGCCGACGGCACGACGATGATCCACGACTGGGTCTACGAGAACCGCGCCATCTACCTCACCGAGCTGACCAAGGTCGGTGGCCAGGTGCAGCTGCTGGACCCGCACCGGGTCATGATCACCGGCCCCACGCCCAAGTGGCGGGCCGCCGAGGTGATGTGCCCGCCGGCCCTGCGGCCGGGCGTGGTCATCCTGCTCGCGATGCTCGCCGCCCCCGGCACCTCGGTGCTGCGCAACGTCTACGTCATCAACCGCGGCTACGAGGACCTCGCCGAGCGGCTGAACGCCCTCGGGGCCACGATCGAGACCTTCCGCGACATCTGAGCGGGCCTGCGGGCACGATCCGCCCTCTCCCGACCGCCCCGGCTGGTAGGACTGGGGCCGAGGTGATGACACGCGTGACCCCGCCCCGCGACGACTCGGCGCAGACCCGGTCAGGACGCCACTGGCCACCCCCGCGTGCGCGCGTGGTCGCCGTGGCGCCGCAGCGGCAGATCGCCGACCAGGCGAAGGCACACGGCATCTTCGAGCCCGGTGCTGGAGAGACGGTGATGCTGGCGACCTTCGGCGCGCAGTCCTGGCGCGACCGGGTGATTCGAGCGGGCATCGCCGGGTCAGACCGACACGACGCGGTCTCGACCGGCGCGTTTGGCTGCGTACAGCGCGGCGTCCGCGGCGGCGATCGCGCCGTGAGCTGGGAGTGGGCGGCCCACGCCGACCGAGACCGTGACCTCGAGGCCGGCGGCGACCTGTCCCCACGGTGCGGCGCGCACGGCGTCGTGCAAGCGCTCGGCGACCTCCTGAGCGGCGGCGCCCCCGCCGAGCACGAGGATGACGAACTCGTCCCCGCCGTAGCGCACCGGCACGTCGTTGGACCGCGAGTGGCTACGCAGGAGGGCGGCGATCCGGCGCAGCACCTCGTCGCCGACGGCGTGCGAGTAGCGGTCGTTGACCTGCTTGAACTCGTCGACATCGATGAAGACGGCTGCCAGGTCCTCCCCTGCCCGGTCGACGGCGCTGGTCATCATGTGCCGGTTGCCCAGCCCGGTCAGGGGGTCGAGCAGCGCGGCCGCGCCCATCCGGTTCGTCTCCGTGGTCAGCGAGCGCACCTCGTTGAGCGACTGCAGCGCGGTGAATCGCCCGTCGCGCTCTGACCACATCCGCTGCAGGGCCTCGCGGGCCAGGCGCTTCCACAACCACACCGCCGGGTGCCGGCCATGCTCGGCCACGTTCAGGTCGGCCAGCGCCTCCATCGCCGCGACCGCCCAGATGTCACGGTTCGCCCTTCCGGCGTTCGTGGCTGCCGAGATGAAGTGCTTGCTCGCGTCGTCGTAGCTGCCCGCCTCGGCCGCTGCCTGGCCAAGGACGAGCTGGGCCAGGAGGGCCTCGATGAGCTCGTCGCGCAGCGGGACGCGGTGGGTGACCGCGTGGACCCGGGCAGCCGCGAGGTCGCTGTACCCGAGCCGGCTCAGCGCGTAGGCCTCGATCACCTCAGCACGCACGGACATGTCGCGGTTGCGCGCCTGTGCCGCGATGCGGCCCATCCGCAGGGCCCGCTCGGCGCAGGTGACGAAATGCGGCGCAGCGGCCTCGGGGTGGCCCACCACGAGCAGGGTCGTGCCCCAGAACGCGCTCATCAGGGCCTGCTCCTGCACCACCAGCAGGTCCACGAAGTGGTCGTCACCCAGCCGGATGCCGGACAGCAGCTCGTCGGCCTGCTCGAAGAGGTACAGCGAGCGCAGCGCCAGCGCGATGGCCATGCTGGCCGACAGATGGCTGTACCGGCCCGGGTCGGTGTTCGCCATCAGCCACGTTCCCTCGGCCAGCGCCTCCATCGCCCGGCTGACTTCATTGACCTGGGTCGAGGACTCCGCAAGAAGCGCCAGGGCTTTGGCCCGCCACATCAGGTCGGGCTCCTCCGCCAGATCGAGGAGGAGGTCCATCGCCACCGTCACTGCCTCGCGGTGCCGACCCACCTCCTGCAAGGAGATGCCCTCGATATAGCGCAGGAACTGTGACGTGATCTTGTCCCCCGCGGCATTGGTCACCAGCACCCCCTCGCGGCACGCAAGAACGGCCCGCTCGGAGAAGCCATCCATGTACAACTGGTGGGCACGATCCGCGAAGGCATCGAAGGGCCCGAACTCGCTCGTCAAGACAAGAGCACTGCCCGTTCCCGCTACCACGGCTGCCTCATCTCGCCGGCCCGCGCCCCGCACGCCAACCGCCCCAGCATAAGCCCAGACCCTCCATCCGGTGAGGGTGTTCGATGAAGCGTGGACGCACACATACCCTTCGTGCGTTGAGGACTGGTCGTCCTGACGGAGCAATCCTTGACCAGACGAAAGACACCCTTCCGGTGCGACCATCTCACGACATGAGCCGGGTATCGGTGAGCTTCAGTGGACTGGCAATGACAGCGGTGGTCCGCATGCCGCTCATGGGCTTACCTCTCTCGGCGCGATCGCTCGGCAACACGACGCTGGCGTTGGGTGACTCGAACTCTGTGGCGACCCTGTTCAACCCGTCATAGGTCTTCCTTCTCAGGACACCAGTGCTACCGGTTCCGCGTGCGGGTATGGCATGAGACGTGGGTCTCTGAATGGCCCTTCCACCTCAGAAAGCCCATCAGCGGGCGACTGGCCTGTCAGATGAGTCCGGCGGGGTGGGATGAGCGTGTCCTTCTGAGGTCAGCGCGGTGACCGCGTGATCTCGCGCGTGATCGCTCGCAACCGCCTCGAGAATGGCGCGCAAAAGATGACCGCTGCACCTGGTATCAGTCCCCAGCAGTTCATGCACGAGCAACTTGCGTAGAAGCGCGGAGGACGCCCGTTGGGCCGCGGCGGTAGCAAGCCGACGAGCCGCACCAGCGGCAGTGATGACCTCGACGGTGGGCGTGTCGGCTCTATTGCATGAGCTGCCTCGATACCGACGACAACAGCATTTTCCCCCCGGTCTGCGATGAGGGCATGTGGGTCTCCACTGGGGACCGCGGAAGTTCCCATTCACCCATCACGCGTGCTTCAGGCGCGGTAGCGTTCGAAGTGGTCCAGTGTGGCCGCGACCTCCCGCCGCATCCCCTTCACCTGACCCAATTCGAAGGCGGTGCCCATTGCCATGGGCAAATCATCCTGTTTGTCATCGGTGCGAATACGGCGGGTCGCCAGTCGCGAGTCGTGGGGACCGACCTACGGTGCTGATCCTCGCAGTGGAAGAGCGCGCTCGGCTGGCTGGGCAGGGCTCAACAGCGGCGAGCCGGACATGGGACGAGAGTGCCCCGCTTCTGTCCGAAAGCCTCCTTCCATTCCAGCCGAGCGGCTGACTTGGGCTCAGTTCATTACGCGTGATCAACGTAGTGACCAACCGACTTCTGATCATCGTTCATCTGAAAGGAATGAAATGAACTCCAAGCATCTGTCCTCGCGTACTACCCGGTGGGTGGTAGGGGTCGCGGCAGGGGCCACCGTGGCGGCGATGTGCGTTCCGGCCACTCGGGCCCAGGTCGTCGCCGACGAAGGTGCCTCGGCGGGGCTCGTCACCGCAGCGGCTGGCACGAGCAGCGACTTCGCCGGTCGTCGATGGGGGGATGCCTGGACCGACGCGGTGTCGAAGGACGACTACGGGAGGCACGAGGCTCGCAAGGACCCGGGTTCGCTGTTCACGGTGGGAAAGGCGATCGGTGCCCGTGGCCTGTGGGCGAAGAGGGACCTGACCGGGCGTCCGCTGACCGGGCAGGGCGTCGGCGTTGCAGTGCTGGACTCCGGGGTCGCCCAGGTGGCCGGCCTGAACGGCGCCGGCAAGGTGGTCTACGGCCCGGACCTGTCGATCGAGGCCAACGGTGTGCTGACCCAGCAAGACACCTTCGGCCACGGCACCTTCATGGCCGGCATCATCGCCGGTAGGGGAACCACGAACCCTTCTTCCGATCTACCCACCGCGCCGGCGAACGTGCAACTGGGAGTCGCGCCGGATGCAAAGCTCCTCGCGATGAAGCTGGCGACCACGGACGGCAGCGTCGACGTGTCCCAAGTGATCGCCGCGCTGGACTGGGTGACCCAGCACCCCGTACTGCCGGACGGCACCCGCGTGCGGGTCATCAACCTGTCCTACGGCACGAGCTCGGCTCAGGACTACCAAGCCGACCCGCTGTCGGCCGCCGCGGAGAACGCGTGGCAGCACGGGATCGTCGTGGTCACCTCGGCAGGCAACAACGGAGCGGACGACGGACGGTTGAGCGACCCCGCGGTCGATCCCTTTGTCATCGCGGTCGGCGCCACCGACAGCAACGACAGAGTCGATGGCTGGCAAGGCACTCGCGCCACGGTCGCCTCCTTCTCCGAGGTGGGTTCGGCCACCCGCCACGTGGATCTGGTCGCGCCGGGCACGTCACTGGTGTCGGCCAGAGCCCCCGGGTCCTTCATCGACGTCAACCATCCTGAAGGTCGGGTTTCTGGTGACGTCAATGGGACGCTGTTCCGCGGCAGCGGAACCAGTCAGGCCGCCGCAGTGGTCTCCGGCTCGGCCGCGCTGCTGCTCCAGGCGTACCCAGACCTCACCCCGGACCAGGTCAAGCTCGCTCTGACGTCATCCGCAGACCCGGTCCTGAACGCCAGCGAGATCGCGGCCGGGGCCGGCTCACTCGACCTCGAGGGGGCGCTGGAGACTGCAGGTCGCCTGAGCGGGGCGGACTCCACCGCCACCGAACTGCGAGCGGCCGCTGTCCAGGACTTCCCCGCCTCGACCGGGCAAGGCTCGATCGACGCCGCCCGAGGCGGATCCCTTCTGGTCGACGCCGCGGGCAACGAACTGACCGGTGAGATCGACGTCCAGGGCAACACCTGGGACCCGGCCGCCTGGTGGCAAGCCACCACCAACCTGTCCGCCTGGTCGGGCGGTTCGTGGCTCGGCAGCACCTGGACCGGCGACGACTGGGAGCCCGCCGCCAGCGGTCTGAGCTCCAACCGGTGGTCTTCGAACCGGTGGTCCTCGAACCGGTGGAGCACCGCTGACTGGGATTCCTCACTCTGGTCCTCGAACTCGCGTGGTCCTCGAACGCGGTGGTCCTCGACGCGGTGGTCCTCGAACGCGGTGGTCCTCCTTCGACTTCTCCTAGCAGATGCGTGGTGCTCTGAGCCCGACGCGCGTCACCTGGCTGCTCGCCACCGCGCTGGCAGCCGGGGCGTTGGTGCTGACGACACTCGCAGGTGATCACGCCCATCGTGCCCCTGCCCCTGCAACTACCAGTCGGCGTCGTCGCGCTCGCGCTCGGAGCAGCGTTCTTCCTTGCCGAGCAGTTCCTGCTGAACGTGGAGTTCCGGCGGGAGACCCACTCGTTCACCTTGGCCGGCATCCCGCTGCTCATCGGCGTCCTCGTGGTGTCCCCGCTGGTCTTCGTGCTGACCCGCGTCGTGGCATCGGTCCTGGCGTTCGTGTGGCAGCGGGTGTCGGTCGAGAAGACGGTCTACAACTCCTCGGCCTACGCCTTCGAGGCGGCCGCGGACACGATGCTCCTGCACCTCCTGCTGCGCCCCGACCACCGCCTGGACCTGCCGGCCGCCGTCACCCTGATCGCCGTTCTGGCGGCGGTGGACCAGTTCATTGGTCTGCTGGTGCTGGTCATGATCCGGGTGCACGACGGGCCGCTGGGCCGGGCCGATGCTCTCAACGTGCTCGTACCCGCCCTTGTCCTGAGCGTCACCTCGAGCATGTTCGCGCTCGGGCTCATCATCTTGTTCGAGCAGGGAACCCTCGGTGCCGTGGTTGCCGTCATGCTGGTGGTCGTCTTCTTGTCCGGTTACCGCGCGTATGCCGCCGCCCGACATCGCCACCACTCACTGGCGCTGGTCCACGAGTTCGTCACCGGAGGCGTCGGAGCGCAGTCCCTGGAGTCTCTCGCCGAGGAGCTGCTGTCCCGCACCCGCCGACTCCTGCGAGCAAGCACCGTCCAGGTCATGATCAGCGAGAGCGACAACGGCCACGAGCTCCAGCCAGAGCCCAGTTCCGCGCTGACCCTGACCCTGGGCGAGCAAGACAGCCTGGACGTCAGCCACCACAGGTTCGACTCAAAGGACTGGGTAGTGGTGCGTGCCTTGACCCAGGGAGAACCGCTGCTGGCCGCTCGAAGCACCAAGGACCTTGCTGTTCGGCACTGGCTCGACGAACACGGATTCCGGGACGCGATGTTCGTCGCGCTTCCGGAATCGAGCGGCATGCGGGGGACGCTGAGGGTCGTCGACCGGCTCGGGGAGACAGCCACCTTCACCGCGGAGGACCTGACCTTGCTGCAGACCCTGACCAGCCACCTCGCGGTGGCACTGCGCAGCGCCCGCCTGGTGCAGAAACTCGGGTACGACGCCACCCACGACGCGCTGACCGGCCTGACCAACCGTCGTGGGTTGTACACCCACGGGCAGGCGCGGCTGACCAAGACCCCCGACCAGCGCCGGGCACTGCTGCTGCTGGACCTGGACAAGTTCAAGGAGGTCAACGACAGCCTTGGCCACCATGCCGGGGACCAGCTCCTGGTGGAGGTCGCGGCGCGGCTACGCAAGCGGCTGCGCAAGGGCGACCTGCTGGCGCGCCTGGGTGGTGACGAGTTCGCGCTCCTGCTCGAGGATGCCGGCCTCGACGAGGCCGCCAGCGTTGCCGAGAATCTGCGAGCGAGCCTGGCCGAGCCCTTCACTCCCCTGGCTGGGCCCGCCGCGCCGGGGAGTCTGACGCTGCACTCCACTGTCAGCGTCGGCATCGCCCGGTTCCCCGACGACGGTCCTGACCTGTCCACCTTGCTGCGCAAAGCAGACATCGCCATGTACAAGGCCAAGATCGCCGCAGCCGGACACCACGTCTACAACGACATCGACAACGCCGACGGCGCGTCCAGGTTGCGCACCGTCGACGAGCTGCAGACCGCCATAACCGACGGCCAGTTCGTCCTGCACTACCAGCCCAAAGTCGACCTGGCCACCGGCGAAGTGCACGCCGTCGAGGCGCTGATCCGCTGGGAACACCCCACTCGTGGCCTGCTCTACCCCGACGCCTTCATCGACCTCGTAGAGGTATCCGGGCTCATGTCCGCCATGACCCGGCTCGTGCTCAACATCGCCCTCGATCAGGCTGCGACGTGGCAGCGGCAGGGCCAGCACCTGACCATAGCGGTCAACCTCTCGGCCAGCTCACTGGTGGACGCAGACCTCCCCGAGGAGGTCTTCGGCATGCTCGCCGCCCATGGCGTCCCGCCCGCCGCCCTGCAGTTGGAGATCACCGAGGACTTCCTCATGGCCGACCGCCAACGAGCCCGGAAGATACTGACCCGGCTACGAGGCGGCGGTGTCCAGATCTCCATCGACGACTACGGCACCGGCTACAGCTCGCTCAGCTACCTGCGCGACCTACCCGTCGACGAGCTCAAGCTCGACCAGTCCTTCGTCTTCCCCATGACCGACGACTCCCGCGCCGCCGCACTCGTGGCCTCCAGCATCGCCCTGGCCCACAGCCTGGGCCTGCGCATGGTCGCCGAAGGCGTGGAGACTCAGTCCGTCTACACCGCGTTGGCGGGCCTGGGCTGCGACCAGGCTCAGGGCTACTTCATATCCAAACCCGTCGCCGCCGCCGAACTCGAACACTGGCTGCACCACCGGCCCGCCATCGATCAGCCTCCTCACCCCCCAGCGCGACTCACCTCCGTCGCCCGCAGCTAGACAGGGACTGTCCGCCGAACGGTTCCTTGCCGCGAGCTACTGCTGCTTGAACTGTGCGCCGAGCAAGCCGACGTGATTCCACCTTCGCGTGGGTCCGTCCCCAATGGCGGCGGCCCTCGCCGAGGCGATGCGATCGGCGGGCGTCGAGCCCACCCGGCTGCGGGCACTGCCCTACAGCGGCGGCGCGAGCCTGTGCATCGACGTCATCACCGTTGACCCACGGCTGGGCCGGTTCATCACCGAACTGCAACAGTTCGGCAGTCAGGCCGTCACCTTGCCTTGGGACTCTGGGAAGAACGGAAGTTCAGCTCGACCCAGCTGACGGTTCCACACACAGACCGACATGACCCCGGAAAGGCCAGCCCACATGCTCGACCCGACACACGTGCAGTCCAACGACCAGGTGGCCGCCTGCACCGTCGACGCGGTCCATCGACGCGATCACGACCACGAAGGCGAAGAGCCATGCCACCCCCACCGGGTCGAGGTCGTGAACCTCGGACGGCGTGCCGTGGCCGTCTGTCACGACTGCCACCGGGACTCCGGCTTCGTGCCCGAACGCGACGCCGACCAGCTGGCTGACGCCCACCGCCACGAGACGGCCAGGGACGAGGTGCCCCACCTTTCTCTCACGGGTGCGTGAGCCCTCCCTCTCTCACGGGTGCGTGAGCCCTCCCTCGAAGCGGCATCACCGCATCGGGTGGCCTGAAGAAGGTGCGTCTGCCACCTCCGCGACGGCGGAGCATGCGGGAGAGCTCCTGGCACGCCCGCCCCTGGGCCCCCGCGACTGGTTCGCGACCATGACGCGACCGCGCCGTGCGACCGTGCCCGAGTAGTCCAGCGGTCACCGACGCGAGGAGCGCCTCCGAGGTCCTCGCCGCCGGACGGTCCACCGTGGAAAGGCATGTCCCTCGTGGAGCACCTCCTCTACTGTGAGGCCGTGGACTTCTCGGTCCTTGGTCCTCTGCGTGTCGAGGACATCAACGGCGCTGTCGAGATCCGGGGAGGCAAGGAGCGACTGCTCCTCGCCCGGCTCGTCGCGGCCTCGGGGCGGCTGGTCACGACCAGCGAGCTGATCGACACGCTCTGGGCCGACGACCCACCGGCCAGCGCGGCGAAGTCGTTGCAGACCTTCGTGCTGCGGCTGCGCAACGCGCTCGAGCCGCACCGCTCCGGGGCCCCGGCACTGCTGCTCACCGAGGGGCCCGGGTACCGCCTGGCCGTGGACCCCGGCCAGGTCGACGCCGAACGGTTCGCGCGGCTGGCCAGGATCGGCCAGCAGGCCCTCGCCGACGGCCGCCCCGACAGCGCGGCCCGCACCCTCGTCGAGGCCCTGGCCCTCTGGCGCGGCCCCGCGTACGCGGGGTTCGACGCCGACTTCGCCCACGCCGAGGCGCGCCGGCTCGAGGAGCTGCGGCTGGCGGTGGCCGAGGACCGCGTCGCCGCTGACCTCGCGCTGGGGCACGCCGCCGAGTGCGTCCCCGAGCTCGAGCAGCTGGTCGGGGACCACCCGCACCGGGAGCGGCTGTGGGAGATGCTCGTGACGGCGCTCTACCGCAGCGGACGGCAGGGTGATGCGCTCGGCGCCTACGAGCGGGCCCGCGCGCTGCTGGCCGACGAGCTGGGCGTCGACCCCGGCACCGGCCTGCGCTCCGTGCACGCCCGGGTGCTGGCGCACGACCCGACGCTCGGCCAACCCACCGCCCGCTCGACCCTCCCGGCCGAGCTGCGACCGGCCCGCGCCCTCGTCGGGCGCGACGGCGAGCTGCAGCGGCTGCGCGACGCGTGGCAGCGAGCGGTGCGCGGGCGCCCCTCCACCATCGTCGTCCGTGGGCCGGTGGGGGCCGGCGGAAGCGCGCTGGCGGCCGCGTTCGCCGCGGAGGTCGCGCGGGAGGGTGCCGAGGTGAGGTATTCCGGGCCGCTCACCTCGGCATCATCCGCCCCGCCCGTGAACGGCAGTGCCACACTGCTCGTCGCCGACCATGCCCCCGCCACCGGAGGGGCGACGCTCGTGCTGCAGCTCACCGGCCACCTGGCCGAGGTCGACGGCGCGGCCGAGGTCATCGACCTGGCGCCCCTCGACACACCGCACGTGCGCGAGATCGTGGCCGACTACGTGTCCCCGGACATCGTCGACCTCGTGACCGAGGAGGTCGAACGCCGCTCGGGCGGCTGGCCGGGGGCCGTGCACGACGCGGCGGTCGACGCGGCGCGGGAGCGCGCCATGCGCCGGGTCGAGGTGGCCGCCGCGGCCACCGGTGCCTCGACGTCGCGGCTCGCCAGCGCGCGAGCCGAGCTCGCGGACAACGTCGCCGTGCTGCAGGACACGGCGACGGTGCTCGAGCCGGCCGACCCCGCCACGTGCCCGTGGCGCGGCCTGGCCGCCTACGACGTCGAGGACTCCCGGTGGTACGCCGGCCGCGAACGCCTCGTCGCCGAGCTGGTCGCCCGGCTCGCCGGCACCAGGCTGCTCGCCCTCGTCGGCGCCTCCGGTTCTGGGAAGTCCTCCGCGCTGCGGGCCGGCCTGCTCGCCGCCCTGCGCCGGGACGTGCTGCCCGGCAGCGCCTCGTGGCCGGTCGTCGTGCTCCGGCCCGGTCCGCACCCGATGGCCGAGCTCGCGCGGGGAGCGCTCGGGCAGGCCTCGCGCGACGACGTGGACGTGCTCACCGGCCTGGTCAGCCGGGTCGACGACGACAGCGGCCGGCTGCTCGTCGTCGTCGACCAGTTCGAGGAGGTCTGGACGGTCTGTTCCGACCCCGCGGAGCGTCGCCAGTTCCTCGACACCCTCAGCGAGCTCGCCACCGACCCCCGCTCCCCCGTCACGGTCGTCGTCGGGGCGCGCGCCGACTTCCTGGGCGAGGCCGCCGAGCACGAGGCGTTCCGAGCGCTGCTCGCCGACGGCACGGTGTTCCTCGGCCCGATGACCCCCGCGGAGATCCGCCGCGCCGTCGAGCGTCCGGCGGCGATGGGCGGGCTCACCCTCGAGGACGGCCTCGCCGACACGCTCGTCAGCGACGCGGGCCAGGAGCCCGGCCTGCTCCCCCTGCTCTCCACCGCGATGACCCAGCTGTGGGAGCGCCGGGATGCCGGTGTGCTCACCTACTCGGCCTACGTCGCGCTCGGCGGACTGAGCGGCGCCATCAGCACCCTCGCCGAGGAGGCGTACGCCGCGCTGCCGCCGGCCCAGCGCAGCAGCGCCCGCATCCTGCTGCTGCGGCTGACCGGCCCCGGCGACGGCGCAGGCGTCACCCGCCGCCGCGTCCCCCTGACCGAGCTCGAGGCCCTCCCCCAAGATTCGATCCGAGGTGTCGTCGAGGACCTGGCCCGGGCCCGCCTGCTCACCGTGTCCAAGGGGTCGGTCGAGGTCGCCCACGAGGCTCTTTTCCGGGAGTGGCCGAGGCTTCGGAGCTGGCTCGAGGAGGACGCGGCGGGGCGTGCCGTGCAGCGGCGACTGGCCGTCGCGGCTTCCGAGTGGGACGACGACGGCCGCGACGCCTCGGCGCTGTGGGCGGGAACGCGGCTCGCCTCGGGCCTCGAGGTGGAGGAGTCGCGGCCCGAGGAGCTGACCAGCACCGAGAGGGACTTCCTCGCCGCCAGCAGGGATGCCGTCGACGCCGTTCGGCGCGACGCCGAGGAACGGGCCGCCACCACGGCGCGGCAGAACCGGCGGCTGCGCCGGCTCCTCGTCGGCATCGCCGGCGTCCTCGTCCTGGCCCTCGTCGCGGGGACGCTGGCCTGGCGTTCGCGGCAGGAGGCTCGCGCGGCATCCGTGTCCGCCGATGCACAACGACTGGCGGCGACCGCGCTCAGCATCGAGCAGCCCGACCTCGCGCTGCTCGCCGCCGTCGAGGGCACCAGGCTCGAGCAGAGCCCCGAGACCTACGGCGCCCTGCTGACCCTGCTGGCCCGCCAGCCGCGCGTGGTCCATCGGCTCCGCACTCCGCAGCAGGCCGTGCGCATCGCCACCGGTCCGGACGGCGCCGCCGTGTTGCTCGGGTTCAACGGAAACCGGGTCGGTGCCGTGAACGCGCAGACGGGTCAGGTCGGCTGGACAGCGGACCTGCCCGCACCGGGGTTCATCGCCTCCGTCTCGGCCACTCCGGACGGCCAGGGGGTCCTTGTCGTCGATATGGGGGAAGGGGCTTGGGGGGTCGTCCGGTTCGGCACGGCCACGGGTCGGGTCGAGTGGCAGGTGCATGAGGCGGACCTGGTGGCCGCGGCGCCCGGTGCGACGGGCGACGTCATCGGGGGAGGCTTCCGGGCCGACGGCCGCTTCGTGGTCGTCACCCGCTCTCACGTGTTCACTCTGGACCCGGCGACCGGCCGGGTGCTGTCGGCGGTCCCGTGGCCACAGCGGTTCCACACCGTGTTCCTCAAGGTGTGGCCGGACGGCAAGGTCAGCCGTGACGGCCTGGGCGGGCGCGACGACGGTCTCGTTGTCGACCCGGCGCACCCGGAACGAGGGACCGCCCGGCTGGACGGCCTGGTGCTGGCCGTCTCACCCGATGCCTCCCGCGTGCTCGTCGGCCGCCAGACGGCGGTCGGGACGGACCTGCGCGTCGTCGACGGCCACAGCCTGAAGGACCTCACCAGGACGGTCGAGGTGGCCGAGCAGGTGGAGACCGGCGCCTGGAGCCCGGATGGCACGAAGGCCGCGGTCGGGGTCGACAACGGAGTGCTGGTCCTCGACCCGAGCAGCATGGCCCTGCAACGCACCATGCCGGGGCACAGCGGCCCGGTCGACGGCCTGGTCTTCGCGGGTGCGAAGGGTGACCTGGTCTGGACCGCCGGTCAGGACGGCACCAGCGTGGCGTTCGACCTCTCCGGTACCAGGACTCCCGTCACCGAGGGACCGTCCGACACCGAACCCATCCAGGGCTCCTCGAGCGTGGCCGCCCATCGCGCGGTCTCCGTGGACCAGTCCGAGCAGGAGTCGAACACGGCCTTCGTGTCGGACACGGCCACCGGTCGGAACCTCGGGCAGCTCGTCGACGACCTCGGGGACCGGGTCGACGGCTGGGCCGAGGGTGCCCAGCACCAGGTCGAGACGGTCGCCATGGCTCCCGACGGCGGCACCGCCGTCGTCGGCATCCTGGGTTACCTCTCCAGCCCCGTCGGGCAGATGTCGGTGCCGTGGCTCACCGACCACGGGGCCCTCGTGATCTTCGACGCCCTGACCCGGCAGCAGCGAGCCGTGGTCGAGCTGCCCTTCCCGGCGTACGGGATCGCCGTCACCCCCGACAGCCGCCGTGCAGTGGTCAACGGCGCCAAGGGCTACGCCGTCGTCGACCTGGCGCAGGCCCGCGTGGTAGGCGAGCCGGTGCCGATGGCGGAGATCCCCAGACAGTCCGGCGCCAACGGCGCGGAGGCGTCGCCGGACGGGAGGTGGGTCGCCCTGGCCCGCGACGGGGAGGTGGTCGTCGTCGACCTCCGCACGGGCAGGATCCACCGACGCGCCGCGGTCGCCGTGCAGGACGACGGCGCCGACCAGACCGTCGCCTGGTCGGCGGACTCCACCTTCGTGGTCACGGCGACGACCACGGGTTGGCTGCACGTGCTGTCCGCCGCCGACCTCACCGAAGTCACACCGCGACGGCACATCGCCGGTGGCGGGGTCAGGGACCTGGAGGTCAGCCCGGACGGACGCGTGCTCGCCAGCATGGGCGACGACGGCGACGTCATGCTGTGGGACACACACACGTGGCGACCGTACGGACAGCCGATCACGAAGGAACGCGGAGCAGGGTGGCTCACCTTCTCGGCGGACGGCCAGGCGCTGCGCGCGTTCTTCGAGGACCACCACGTCGTGCAGGTCTCGACGTCCCCCAGCGACTGGGTGAGCGCGGCCTGCCGGGCCGCCGGACGCAACCTCACCGCCGCGGAGTCCGCCGTGATCCTGCCCGGTGGACCTGTGCGCCCCACGTGCCCTGACGTCCGCTGACCGTCTCGACCGGGCTGCTCCGCGGCGGGACCGCTCTCCTGCGCGACCGGACCGCGACCGCTTCGCGACCGGCGAAGACCCTCCGGCGACCGGGTCGCGACCCCGGTCCCCGAACGTTGGTCCCGGCCGCCACGCCGGCGGCCGGGACCACCACGGAGGATCATCATGAGGCTCACCTCGACCCGCGTCACCACGTCCCTGGTCGCC
Organism: uncultured Actinomycetota bacterium; assembly: GCA_963800505.1. GTDB lineage: Bacteria > Actinomycetota > Actinomycetes > Actinomycetales > Dermatophilaceae > Fodinibacter. The sequence continues at coordinate 181,078 of CAWDBL010000007.1, read as the reverse complement.
TCGGCGGCCCTTGCCGGCGGCCTGCTCGCCATCGGTGCCGGCACTGCGACAGCCGGTCCGCCTGGCACCCGGTCGACCGTCGCACTTCCATCGCCGACCGCCGGCGTCAACCCGTCGACCACGGCCACCGCCCCCGCAGACGTCAGCCCCGGAGACCTGCGCGTCTGGGAGACGGCTCACGCAGATGCCGGGCTCGCCTCGCGGATCCTGCCGGGTGACGTTCGGGTGTGGGACCTGCGGTACTCGACGACCAGCTGACTCGGTCCGTGTGAAGGAGACCCGCACATGAACAGCAAGACCATCGCCCTGTCGGCTGTCGCCGCCCTGGCCTGCAGCACCCTCGTCGCACCTCAGGCCTCTGCCCGGGACCACCATCGGAACCGGCCCTCGACCGAGGGCATCATCGTGTGGACCACGAGGGAGGCCTCCGGTTCGGAGCACCTCATGGTCGCCCACGCTGACGGCAGCCACCAGAGAGTGCTCACGCCCGAGCTTGCCGACACCGGTGACGTCGATGCCCAGATCTCCCCCGACGGTTTATGGGTGGCGTACGAACACGACAACGCCGACTCAGGGAGCGTGCGACTGGTCCGGCCCGACGGGCGCCAGGACCACGAGGTCGACGTCGGCTGCTCGGATCCGTGCGTGGCCGCGATCGGCCCCACCTGGCTGACCGGCGCACGCGTGTCCTTCGCCCTGGTCGATGCGCCGTTCGGGCCGCCGAACGACAGCGCGGCATCCGCCGTGTTGTGGACCTCGCGCCGCGACGGCACGCACGTGCGCCGCCTGTCCCGGCCGGGGATCGACGGGGTCTACGAGGACCTGTGGGCCCGCCGCGCCCCGGATGGCAGCTACCTGACCTTCCTGCGCCGCCGCAACGCCGACCTGAAGAGTGCCCTGTTCCGGATGCGGCCGGACGGCACCAACGAGCAGCAGCTCACCCCCTGGGACCTCAGCGCCGACGTCAACGACCTGTCCACCGCCCGTCGTGGCCCCACCAAGGACCTGCTGGTCTTCGACAGCTACGCCCGCGGCGGCCCGGAGACCTCGTACGTCGACATCGGCACCGTCCCGGCGACCTGCCCCAGCCTGCAGGCGTGCACAGCGAGCATCCGCTGGCTCACCGACAACGGCGCCACCGGCCGGCGCAACGCCAACCCTCAGTGGTCACCCGACGGCACCAGCCTGGTGTTCACCGACCGTGCCGGCCCGGACGAGCCAAACGCCGAGATCTGGACCATGCGCTACCCAGGCACGGACCGGCGCAAGATCTCCACCTCGACCAACTTCGACTACCGACCCACCTGGGGTGTCCGCCGCTGAGGACGAGCCGATCGGGTACACCCCCCGAACCGGTCACTGGTGCCGAAGCAGCGGGGCCAGCCAGAGCGCGGTGGCGGTCTTGGTCGATGAGGGCGCGACTAGGGTCGCAGGCATGCACGAACACCAGCGCTTCGACGAGAAGGCCGCGACGTGGGACGACGACCCTCGCCACGAGGAGCGGCAGGCCGTTGTGGCCCAAGCCATCGTGCAGGCCGTTCGCCTCGACCCCGGGATGCGTGCGCTCGACATCGGTTGTGGCACGGGTCGCCTGAGCATCTTGCTCTCTGACAGGGTCGGCTCCGTTGTCCTGACCGACCCGTCTGCCGGAATGGTGCAGGTAGCGCGCGAGCGGATCGAGGCGGCTCGACTCGACGACCGACTGCGCGCTGTCCAGGCAGACCTCACGATGGACCCGGTCGACGGCGCCTTCGACGTGGCGTGGAGCTCCATGGCGCTGCACCACGTCCAGGACCTGGATGGGCTGCTCCGGTCAGTGGCGGGGCTCCTGCGCAACGGTGATCAGCTCGCGATCGCCGACCTGGACGAGGATCTCGACGGTGCGTACCACGCCGAGGAGGTCGACTTCGGCGGGCACCACGGATTCGACAGACATCGCCTCGCCGGGCACCTGGCTGATGCCGGATTCGCCGAGGTCAGCTTCGTGGATGCCACGACCATCCTCAAGGGCGACCGGGAGTTCGGCGTGTTCTTGTGCACTGCAACCAAGGGTGCATGAGCCCGGCGAAGATTCTGGATCGGAGCAGCACGTCGGTGGGTGCGCACTCCTCGGCCCGGTCCGAGGAGCCGGCGGCGACCCCGTCACCTTCAAAGGTGCGTCTCAGCGGATGCCGGGGGCCGGGTCAGGCGCGGCGCGCCACCCAGAGCTCCTCGGCCGGCCAGCGGCTCGCCCACTGCGGCGTGACGATCTCGTAGAAGGGGTGGTCGGTGCGGTCGGTGGGCGCGAAGACCTCGTGCAGCCTGTCGACCACGAACCCGGCGGCGCCCAGCAACCGCACCCAGTCGCCGTGCGAGGGGTGGAACTCCACGCCGCCACCGGGCCACTGCACGCGGTAGGCGTCGTCGTAGCCGCGCAAGAGCCGCTCCCCCGCCACCCCCTCGTCGGGCGGCACGCACAGCGCGGACAGGTGGCTGTTGGTGAGGAATACCAGTCGGCCGCCCGGCCGGAGCACCCGCGCGGCCTCGGGCAGCCAGCGCTCGGGGTCGCCCCAGGCCGCAGCTCCGTGCTCGCTGACGACGAGGTCGACGCACGTGTCGGCCAGCGGCAGGCGCTCGATGTCGCACTGCAACAACGGGAACGACGGCCCGAGGGTGCGCTGCAGCCGGTGCGCGGTGACCAGCTGCTGCCCCGACAGGTCCACCGCCACCGGCCGGGCACCGAGCCGCGCCAGCCACGCCGAGACGTATGCCGTGCCCGCCGCCAGCTCCAGCACGTCGAGCCCGCGCACCTCGCCCAGCACCCCGAGCTCGCCCTCGGGCACGGCGAACAGGCCCCACACGGCATCCGGGCGCTCCCACATGGCGTCGGCGGCGGCATCCGTGAAGCGCTCGTTGACCACCGTCCACAGCGCCCGGTTGAGGGCCACCTCGTCGGCGCGGGAGTCGGTCACGCGGCCCAGCCTAGGCGGAGCCTAGGCGCGGTCATCCAACCTCTCGGCTGAGCACGGCCTCCTGTACCCGCCGCTCGTCGTCGTCGGTCAGGCCGGCACGGCGCGGCTCGGTGCGCGTCTCCTCGAAGGCGAGGGTGTCGCGCAGCGTCTCCTCCAGCGGCCGGGTGACCAGCCCCCCGGCGCGGGCGCGCGAGGTGTCGAGCGTGGCGAACCCCCGCCAGTCGACGTCGTCGATCCACAGCGGCAGGGATGCCGGCCCCATCCAGGCACCGATGCCGAGCTCGGCCAGCACCTCGCGCCCCACCGGCAGCGGCTCGGCGTGCGACCCGGCCACCTCGGCGGCGACCCCCAGCACCTCACCCAGCGAGGCGGTGGGGCCGGTGGCGTTGAAGGTGCCGTCGACCCGGCTCTCCGCGACGCGGACCAGCCAGCCGGCGAGGTCTCGCACGTCGATGATCGCGCAGGGGAAGTCGAGCTCGTCGGGCACCACGACCCGCTCCCCCACCGGGTGGGCGAACCGCCACGGCCAGTAACCGGTGCGGCCCGACCAGTCGCCGGGGCCCCCGATCAGGCCCGAGCGCACGATCGTGGCCGTTCCGTCGGCGTCGCGAACAGCGTTCTCGCAGGCCACCTTAGCCTCGCCGTAGACCTCCATGTCAGTCATCAGGTCGCCGTCGAGGGGGCCGCGCAGCGGTGAGTCCTCGCCCTGCTCGACCGCGTCGAACCGTGCGTAGACGTTGCCGGTCGACACCAGCACCCGGTGCCGTGCCGCGACGTCGCGCACCGCGCGGCGCGCGTGGGCGGGATGCCGGGTGACGTCGACGACGGCGTCCCACGTCTGGCCGGCGACGGCATCCAGACCGTTCTCGAGGTCGCGGTCAGCGGTGACGAAGGTGGCGCCGGGCGGCGGGTCGGCGCTGCCCCGGGCCAGGCACGTGACGTCGTGGCCACGCCGCAGCGCCTCCTGCGCCACCGTGCGACCGAGCCACGCCGTTCCCCCGAGCACCAGCATCCTCATCAGCCCAGCCAACCGGGCTGCGGGGCCCCGGGTCCAGCGGGTTCGCTGCGGGCGTAGCCGCTGATGCGTCGCCACGGCGCCCGGGCGAAAACCGGTCGACGCGCACGCCCCCGGTGGATCAGGCTGTCGGCCCATGACGAGCAGCGACCTGTGGGACGAGGCGGCAGCACAGCGCTACGACGAGGCGTCGGCGGAGATGTTCACCCCCGAGGTGGTCTCGCCGGCCGTCGACCTGCTGGCCCGGCTCGCCGGGGCGGGACGCGCGCTCGAGCTGGCCATCGGCACCGGCCGGCTGGCGGTGCCCCTGCACGCCCGCGGGGTGCCCGTGGCCGGCATCGAGCTGTCCGAGCCGATGGTGGCGCAGCTGCGCCGCAAGGTCGGAGAGGATGCCGTTCCCGTGGTGGTCGGCGACATGGCCAGTGCTCGGGTGCCCGGCGAGTTCGCGCTGGTCTACCTGGTGTTCAACACCATCGGCAACCTGCGCACCCAGGCGGAGCAGGTGGCGTGCTTCCGCAACGCCGCGGAGCACCTCGCCCCAGGCGGCCGGTTCGTGGTCGAGGTGGGGGTGCCCGACCTGCGCCGTCTGCCACCCGGCCAGGTGGCCGTGCCCTTCGACGTCAGCGAGGCGCACACCGGGTTCGACACCTTCGACGACCTGGTCACCCAGCAGGCGACGTCGCACCACTACTCGCGCGAGCCCGACGGCTCGATCCGCTACGGCGTGCACCACTTCCGCTTCGTCTGGCCGGCCGAGCTCGACCTGATGGCCCAGCTCGCCGGGCTCGAGCTCGAGCAGCGCACGGCCGACTGGCAGGGCAGCCCCTTCACCCCTGACAGCCCCGGCCACGTCTCCGTCTGGCGCAAGCCCTGAGCGCGGGCTCGCACTCGCCCCGGAAATCGGTCTCTGGTATTCCGGTACGACGGTGTCGCATCCGGCGGTCGCCCTTCGTGGGGTAAGTACACGCGGTCCACAGGGTCCGCCCGAGCAGAAGGAGCAGTTGTGGCCGAGTACCTCATCTATTTCAACCAGCAGTGGGTGGGCGAACACACGCCGGAGTGGTTCCGCAGCCGCGGACCGCTCGCCGCGGCGGTCGTCCAGGAGATGAAGGACGCCGGGGTGTACGTCTTCGCCGGGGGCCTCGAGGAGGGCGCCCCGGTCTTCAGCGCCGACGCCACCAGCGGATCGGTGCTGGTGACCGACGGTCCCTACGTCGAGACCAAGGAGTTCCTCGGCGGTCTCACGGTGGTCGACGTGGCCGACGACGAGGCCGCGACGATGTGGGCCGGCCGGCTCGCGGAGGGCTGCGGCTGGCCGCAGGAGGTCCGCCGCTTCGGGACCATGCCGGCGGAGGACTGACCGGGTCGTCGAGGCCTCGGGCCGGCCGCCCCATCGGCCGCGCCGGATGCCGTCAGGTCAGTCGGTGTGCGGCTCGTCAGTCCAGGCGGGCACGCAGCCGGCTCGCGACGGCATCCGGCGTGAGGCTGATGCGGTCGAGCAGCTGGCCACGGAGTGCGTGCTGGAGGAACTCCTTGGGGATGCCGAGCTGGTCGAGCGGCGTCGCGACCCCGGCGTCGCGCAGGGCGAGCTCCACCTGCGAGCCGATGCCGCCCACCACGATGTTGTCCTCGACGACGGCGACCCGCCGGGCCGCCCCCGCCAAGTCGACCAGGTCGTCGCTGACCGGCAGCGCCCAGACCGGGTCGACGACGCGCACGCGCACGCCCTCGGCGCTGAGCTTCTCGGCCGCGCTGAGTGCCGTGGCGGCCATCGACCCGATGCCGACGAGCAGCAGGTCGACCTCGCCGCCGTCGGGCTCGGCGAGGACGTCGAGGGTGCCGACGGTGCGCACGGCGTCGATGGGGGCGGCCACCGGGCCCTTGGGGAACCGGACCACCGACGGGGCGTCGGCGATGTCGACGGCGGCGCGCACCGCGAGCGCCACCTGCTGGGCGTCGCGCGGGGCGGCGAGGTGCAGGCCGGGCACCACGCCGCTGATGGTCATGTCCCACATGCCGTGGTGCGAGGCGCCGTCAGGGCCGGTGATGCCCGACCGGTCGAGCACCACGGTGACGCCGGCCCGGTGCATCGCGCAGTCCATGAGCAGCTGGTCGAAGGCGCGGTTGAGGAAGGTGGCGTAGACCGCCACGACGGGATGCAGCCCGGTGAAGGCCAGCCCGGCCGCCATGGTGAGCGCGTGCTGCTCGGCGATGCCGACGTCGAAGGTGCGCTCGGGGAAGTGCTCGCAGAAGTCCTTCAGCCCCACCGGGATCATCATCGCGGCGGTGATCGCGACGACGTCGGGGCGGCGCTCGCCGATGCGCACCATCTCGTCGCTGAACTCGTCGGTCCAGCTGCGACCGGCGATCTCGAGCGGCAGCCCGGTCTCGGGGTTGATCACGCCGACGGCGTGGAACTGGTCGGCCTCGTCGGTGATGGCCGGGTCGTAGCCCCGGCCCTTCTGGGTCAGCACGTGCACCAGCACCGGCCCGCCGAAGGCCCGGGCCTTGCGCAGCGCCGTCTCGATGGCGTGCTCGTCGTGGCCGTCGACCGGGCCGAGGTACTTCAGGCCGAGGTCCTCGAACAGGCCCTGCGGGGCGACGATGTCCTTGATGCCCTTCTTCATCCCGTGCAGGGTCTCGTACATCGCACCGCCGACGACGGGGGTGCGCGCCAGGGTGTGCTTGCCCCAGTCGAGGAACCGCTCGTAGCCGCGGGTCGTGCGCAGCGTCGCGAGGTGGTCGGCGAGCCCGCCGCGGGTGGGGGCGTAGGACCGCTCGTTGTCGTTGACCACGATGACCAGCGGCAGGTCGGGCTCGGCGGCGATGTTGTTCAGCGCCTCCCAGGCCATCCCGCCGGTGAGGGCGCCGTCACCGATGACCGCGACCGTGTGGCGGTCCTGCTCGCCGTTCACGACCCGCCCGGCGGCGATGCCGTGGGCCCACGACAGCGAGCCCGAGGCGTGCGAGTTCTCGACGACGTCGTGCTCGGACTCGGCGCGGCTGGGGTAGCCGGACAGCCCGCCCTGGGTGCGCAGACCGGTGAAGTCGTGCCGGCCGGTGAGCAGCTTGTGCACGTAGGACTGGTGCCCGGTGTCGAACACCACCGTGTCGCGCGGCGAGTCGAAGACCCGGTGGATGGCGATGGTGAGCTCGACGACGCCGAGGTTGGGCCCGAGGTGGCCGCCGGTGCGCGAGACCTGCTCGATGAGGAATCGCCGGATCTCCGCCGCGAGGACCGGGACCTGGTCCGGGCTCAGGGACCTCAGGTCGTCGGGGCCGTCGATGCGCTCGAGCAGGCTCACCGGTGCCTACCTCCCTGGTCGTGTGTGGCGTACGAAACCATCCGAGTCTAGGCGCTCGCCCATCGGGGCCGCTGTCGACCCGGGCCGGCAGCGCGCCCGCACGCACGATCTCCACCATTCCTCCACGCGGCCCACCGGGTCAGCCGGTGTGGTGCACCTCCTGCAGCCCGTAGACCGGGGTGTCCAGTCCCTCGTAGCGCGCCTTGAGCTGCAGGGCGAGGTAGAGCGAGTAGTGGCGCGACTGGTGCAGGTTGCCGCCGTGCATCCACAGGTTGGGCACCTGGGTGGGCTTCCACATGTTGCGCTGCTCGCCCTCCCACGGCCCGGGGTCCTTGGTGGTGTCCGAGCCCAGGCCCCAGCACTTGCCGAGCCGGTCGGCGGTCTCCTGGTCGATCAGGTCGGCCACCCAGCCGTTCATCGAGTTGTAGCCGGTGGCGAAGACGACCACGTCGGCCAGCAGCTCGGTGCCGTCGGTGAGCACGACGGCATCCTCGGTGAGGTGGTCGACCTGGCCGTGGACGAGCTTCACGTCCCCGTTCGCCACGAGGTCGGCGGCACCCACGTCGATGTAGTAGCCGGACCCGCGGCGCAGGTACTTCATGAACAGGCCGGAGCCGTCATCGCCCCAGTCGAGCCAGAACCCGGCCTTCTCAAGGCGGTCGTAGAAGTCCTTGTCGACCTCGGCCATCTTCTCGTAGGCGGGGATCTGGAACTCGTGCAGGATGCGGTAGGGCAGCGACGCGAAGATCAGGTCGGCCTTCTCGGTCGTGACACCCGCGGCGAGCGCCCGCTCCGAGTAGAGGTCACCCAGGCCGTACTCCATCAGGCTGTCGCTCTTGACGATGTGCGTGGAGCTGCGCTGCACCATCGTCACGTCGACGTCGTTCTCCCACAACGCTCCACAGATGTCGAAGGCGCTGTTGTTGCTGCCGACGACGACCGCTCGCTTGCCGCGGTAGGCGTCCGGGCCGGGGTGCCGCGAGGAGTGGTGCACGTCGCCGCGGAAGACGTCGAGGCCGGCGACGTCCGGCATCCGCGGCTTGCCGCTCATGCCGGTGGCGAAGACGATCTGGGTGGGGCGCAGGGTGAGCGGTCGGCCCTCTCGCTCGACCTCGACGGTCCACTCCCCCGTCTCGTCCGACCAGGTCGCCGACGACGCCACCGTGTCGGACCAGTAGGGCACCTCCATGACCTTGACGTACGACTCGAGCCAGTCGCCGATCTTGTCCTTGGGGGCGAACACCGGCCAGTTGTCGGGGAACTTCAGGTAGGGCAGGTGGTCGTACCAGACCGGGTCGTGCAGGCAGAGCGACTTGTAGCGGTTGCGCCACTGGTCGCCGGGGCGGGGGTGCTTGTCGATGACCAGGCTCGGCACGCCCAGCTGGCGCAGCCGCGCACCGAGGCCGATGCCGCCCTGGCCGCCGCCGATGACGAGCACGTAGGGCTGCGTGGTCGAGCCCAGGCTCTCGGCCTCGGCCTGGCGGCGCTCCTTCCACGTCGCGCGGCCCTTGTCGGCGCCGTGCTCGGCACCGCGCGGCCGCCGGTCGCGCTTCGGCTCCTCGAAGCCCTTCAGCTCGTCGAGCGTCGTGAGGAAGGTCCAGGCGCGGTCGGCACCGTCCTCCTCCTTCAGGCGCAGCAGCCCGGTGCCCCGCCCGACGGCCGTCTCGAAGGTGAACCAGGCGGTGACCACGCCGCCGTCCTCGCTGGGCGGCTCGCTGGTCGCGAAGGCGGACGGGCTGGTGCCCTCGAGGGTCGCGGTGAGCAGGTCGCGCACGCCCTCGGGGTGCTCGACCGTGGTGATGTTCCACGAGAACGACACCAGGTCGCGCCACCAGCTCTGCGCGGCGAACATCGCGGCGGCCCGGTCGACGTCGCGGGCGGTCAGGGCCTCCTCGAAGGCGGACAGCCACGCGTCGGCCCGCTCCGGGGCCGATGCGGCGTCGGCGGCAGGTCGCTCGAGGGTCTCGGTCATGGCGCGCTCCTGGATGGCCCGGCGGGACGACGTCGACCCGCGCACCAGGTCAGCACACCGCGTGCGGGGCGTGCGCGGAAGGGTTGCACGACGTTGCAGCGCGCCGACCGACCCTCCGGGAGCCCCGCGCGCACCCCCGGGCGCGCAGGTGCCCCGCCGCGGAGCCGGGGCTACCCTGACCGGAACATCACCCCGACCACCCGGGGTGGGAGGAGTCGACGATGACGCCGCACACGGGCCACGCCGTGGCCCCGGGCACCGACCTGGGCCAGCACGCCCGGGCCCTGCAGCGGGTGCACGATGCCGTGATGGGCGGCGCCGAGCCCCCGGCACGGCCCCGGGCCCTGGTGTCGCGGTCGTGGTCGCGGGTCCTGTCGTTCGGGCTGGACCCCACCCGCGCCAACGCCCGCGACCCGCTGCCGTGGGCCGAGGTCGAGCGCCGCCGCCGGGCCTCGCCGCTCGCCCTGGTGGTCGACGAGATCCGGGCCGTGCTCACCTCGGTCGCCGACGCCTCGCGCTTCATCGTGGTCGTCACCGACGCCGACGGCACGATCCTGTGGCGGGAGGGCTCGGCGGGGGTGCTGCGCCGCGCCGATGCATTGGGGTTCACCGAGGGCGCCACCTGGACCGAGGACCACGTCGGCACCAACGCGATCGGTACCGCGCTCGCGGAACAGGCTCCGGTGCAGCTGTTCTCGGCCGAGCACTTCGAGGAGGGCCAGCACCCGTGGTACTGCACGGCATCGCCGGTGCACGACCCGCGCACCGGCGCCCTGCTCGGCATCGTCGACGTCAGCGGTCCGGCGCTCACCCTGCACCCGGCCCTCGTGGCGCTGGTCGACACCGCCACCAAGCTCGCCGAGGCGCGGCTGTGGCGGCACCACGAGCTCGCCCTGCGCCGGCTGCGCCGCTCGGCCGAGCACGTGCTCGCGACGACCAGCGGGCCGCTGCTGCTCGTCGACGACGACGGCTGGGTCGCCCACCACGCCGGCGTGCTGGTGCGCGACCGGATCGCCGCGCCACGCGCCGACCGCCCGGTGACGGTGCCGGGGCTGGGCCTCTGTGTGCCCGAACGCCTCGGCGAGGGCTGGCTGGTGCGCCCCGACCAGCGTGCGGTGCGGCTCACCGCCCGGCTGCGCACCGTCGACGGTCATGGCGTGCTCGAGGTGTCGGGGGCGGCGGATGCCGGTGGCGAGTGGCGCGCGTCGCTCACCCCGCGCCACGCCGCCATCCTGCGGCTGCTCGCCCACGCCGGGCCCGAGGGGCTGTCGGCCGCCCGGCTGAGCCGGGCCCTGTTCGGCGACGACGAGCACGTGGTGACGGTGCGGGCCGAGGTGAGCCGGCTGCGGCGGGTGGTGGGCGCGATCGTCGGCACGGCCCCCTACCGGGTGGCGGACGGCATCCGGCTCGTGTGCGACGAGTGAGAAACGGCAACGGGTGAGGACCCGCTAGAGCTTCGGCACGAAGTCGAGCCCGCGCAGCGCGTCGAGCAGCAGGCCGGCGGCCCGGCGCGCGGAGAGCAGGCGCACCCCCTCGCACTCGAGGTCGGCCAGCACCTGGGCCACGCCCTCGGGGCCGATGTCGTCGACGAGGTCGACCCGCACCTCTCGGTAGGCCGAGCGCATCGCGTCGAGCTGGGCGTCGAGGTGGCGCACCGTGAACCAGGCCAGGGCGACCGGATGCCGGCGCCAGGCCGGGTAGAGCCGGTAGTCGGGCGGGCAGTGGTCGAGCAGCCAGGCACTGGCCCGGTGGTCCCAGCCGCGCTCGCCCGGCGGCGGGACACCGTGCGGCCAGCCGGGCGGCCCGCCGGCCGTGCTCGCTCCCGACGCCGACCGGCGACCGGCCGGCGAGCCGGGAGTGCCGGTGCGCAGCGGAGGACCGCCGGGCACCGATGAGTCGAACACGTGTTCGACTATACGCAGGTCCGCGTCCAGCGGACAGCCCGTCGGTCAACCTCCCACCGGACCGGTAGGAGTTGGTACCGCATCGTGGACCGGGCGCTCAGCGATAATCCGGCGTTATACATTTGATAAGCAATCAGCACGACTTTCTGATGTGGGGAGCCATGACGACACCGACGACCGAGACCTCAACCGGGCGGGCGCTGCGCCCGCCGCGGGCCGGGCGCTCCAACGGTCAGTGGGCGGTCGACGGCCACGAGCCGCTCAACGCCAACGAGGCGTGGAAGCAGGAGGACGGCGGCCTGAACGTCCGCGAGCGGATCGAGCAGGTCTACAGCAAGGAGGGGTTCGGCTCCATCCCGCCGCAGGACCTCAGCGGGCGCTTCCGCTGGTGGGGGCTGTACACCCAGCGCAGGCCCGGTATCGACGGCGGGCGCACCGCGCAGCTCGACGACACCGAGCTGTCGGACGAGTACTTCATGCTCCGGGTGCGCCTCGACGGCGGCGCCCTGACGCTGGACCAGCTGCGGGTGCTCGCCGACCTCAGCCACGACTTCGCCCGTGGCACGGCCGACATCAGCGACCGGCAGAACATCCAGTACCACTGGATCCGCGTCGAGGACGTGCCCGAGGTCTGGCGCCGCCTCGAGGCGGTCGGCCTGCAGACCACCGAGGCGTGCGGCGACACCCCCCGCGTCATCCTCGGCAGCCCGCTGGCCGGCATCGCCGCCGACGAGCTGCTCGACCCCACCGCGACGATCGACGAGATCACCCGTCGCTTCATCGGCGACCCCGAGCTCGCCAACCTGCCGCGCAAGTTCAAGTCGGCGATCACCGGGCACCCGAGCCTCGACGTGGTGCACGAGATCAACGACATCTCGCTGGTCGGGGTCGTGCACCCCGAGCTGGGCGTGGGCTACGACCTGTGGGTCGGCGGGGGCCTGTCCACCGCACCGAGGCTGGCCGAGCGGCTCGGTGTGTTCGTCACCCCGGAGCAGGCGCCCGACGTGTGGCTCGGGGTCATCTCGATCTTCCGCGACTACGGCTACCGCCGGCTGCGCACCAAGGCGCGCCTGAAGTTCCTCATGGCCGAGTGGGGGCCCGAGAAGTTCCGCCAGGTGCTCGAGACCGAGTACCTCGGGTACCCCCTGCCCGACGGCCCTCCCCCGGCACCCCCGGCCGGCCCCGGCGACCACGTCGGCGTCCACCGCCAGAAGGACGGCAACTCCTACGTGGGCGCCGCCCCGGTCGTCGGCCGGGTCAGCGGTGACGTGCTCACCGGGCTCGCCGACCTGATGGCCGCCGCCGGCACCGGCCGGGTGCGCCTCACCCCCCACCAGAAGCTCGTCGTGCTCGACGTGCCGCCGGCCGCGGTCGACGACCTCGTCGCCGGCCTCGAGCGCATCGGCCTGTCGGTGTCCCCCAGCCCGTTCCGGCGGAACACGATGGCGTGCACCGGCATCGAGTTCTGCAAGCTGGCGATCGTCGAGACCAAGGCCACCGCCGCCACGGCCATCGCCGAGCTCGAGCGCCGCCTGGCCGACGTCACCGACGCGATCGACACCCCGGTCACCCTCAACGTCAACGGCTGCCCCAACTCCTGCGCCCGCATCCAGGTTGCCGACATCGGCCTGAAGGGCATGATCGTCACGATCGACGGCGAACAGCAGCCGGGCTTCCAGGTGCACCTCGGCGGCGGGCTCGCCTCCGCCGATCGCGACGAGGCCGGCCTGGGCCGCACCGTGCGCGGCCTGAAGGTCACCGCCGCCGAGCTGCCCGACCTCGTCGAGCGGCTCGTGCGCCGCTGGCTCGACCAGCGCGGGGCCGGCGAGACGTTCTCCACCTGGGCCCACCGCGTCGACGAGGAGGAGCTGCTGCGATGACCAGCACCCACATCCCTGCACCCACGACCAGTGCTTCGACCGCCGCTCCGGGCGAGCCGCGGCACCGCCGCGGCACCGACGAGCTGCGGGCGCTGGCGGATGCCGGCGCGCGCGAGCTCGGCCCCGACGCCACGGCCGACGAGGTCGCCGCCTGGGCGGCCCGCACCTTCCCCGGCACGCTCGCCGTCGCGTGCAGCATGGCCGATGCCGTGCTGCCCGCGGTCGTCGCGAACGCCGCCCCGGGCGTCGACGTGCTGTTCCTCGACACCGGCTACCACTTCGCCGAGACCTACGGCACCCGGGCGCAGGTGGCCCACGAGCTCGACGTGACGATCGTCGACGTGCTGCCGAAGCGCACCGTCGCCGAGCAGGACGCCGAGCACGGCCCGCGCCTCTACGAGCGCGACCCGGCCGCCTGCTGCCGGATGCGCAAGGTCGAGCCGCTCAAGGCGGCGCTGGGCGGCTACGAGGCCTGGGTCACCGGCATCCGGCGTGACGAGGGCCCGACCCGGGCCGACACCCCGCTGGTCACCTTCGACGAGCAGTTCGGCCTGGTCAAGCTCAACCCGCTCGCCGCCTGGACCTTCGACGAGGTCGTCGACTACGCCAACGACCATCGTGTGCCGGTCAACCTCCTTCTCTCCGAGGGCTACCCGTCGATCGGCTGCGAGCCCTGCACCCAGCGGGTCGCGCCCGGCGACGACCCCCGGGCCGGGCGCTGGGCCGGGTTCGCCAAGACCGAGTGCGGGCTGCACCCATGACCACCATCTACTCCCTGACCGAGGCGCTGCCCGTGACGACCCACGTGACCACCGACCTGACCCGCGAGGCGCCGGCCGACCTGCCCGTGCTGAGCCAGCTCGACGTGCTCGAGAGCGAGGCGATGCTCGTCATCCGAGAGATCACCGCCGAGCTCGAGCGCCCGGTGCTCCTCTTCAGCGGCGGCAAGGACTCCGTGGTGATGCTGCACGTCGCGGCAAAGGCGTTCTGGCCGGCCCCGATCCCGTTCCCCGTGCTGCACGTCGACACCGGCCACAACTTCCCCGAGGTGCTCGCCTACCGCGACGCCACCGTCGAGCGTCTCGGGCTGCGCCTCGAGGTCGCCTCGGTGCAGGACTGGATCGACGACGGACGGCTGCGCGAACGGGCCGACGGCACCCGTAACCCGCTGCAGACCCAGCCGCTGCTCGAGGCCATCGCCGTGCACCGCTTCGACGGCGTGTTCGGCGGCGGCCGACGCGACGAGGAGAAGGCCCGCGCCAAGGAGCGCGTCGTCAGCCTGCGCGACGACTTCGGCCAGTGGGACCCCAAGAACCAGCGCCCCGAGCTGTGGAACATCTTCAACCCGCGGCACCGCATCGGCGAGCACGTGCGGGTGTTCCCGCTGTCGAACTGGACCGAGCTCGACGTCTGGCGCTACATCGAGCGCGAGGGCATCGAGCTGCCCGGCCTCTACTACGCGCACGAGCGCGAGGTGTTCGAGCGCGACGGCATGCTCCTGGCCGTCGGCCCGGTGTCGCAGCCGCGCGCCGGCGAGACCGTGGCCACCCGCCGGGTGCGCTACCGCACCGTCGGCGACATGTCGTGCACGGGCGCGGTCGAGAGCGACGCGGCATCCGTTGGCGACGTCGTCACCGAGGTCGCGGCGTCCACGCTGACCGAGCGGGGGGCCACCCGTGCCGACGACCGGATCTCCGAGGCCGCCATGGAGGACCGCAAGAAGGAAGGGTACTTCTGATGCACCCCATGAAGTTCTGCGCTCCTTCGTCACTCCGATACTTCAAGGGGACCCCGCAATGAGCACCCTGTTGCGCCTTGCGACCGCCGGATCGGTCGACGACGGCAAGTCCACGCTGGTCGGCCGCTTGCTGCACGACTCGAAATCCGTTCTCGCCGACCAGCTCGACGCCGTCGAGCGGGTCAGCCGCGACCGCGGTCTGGCCTCGGCCGACCTCGCGCTGCTCACCGACGGCCTGCGCGCCGAGCGCGAGCAGGGCATCACCATCGACGTCGCCTACCGCTACTTCGCCACCGCCCAGCGCTCCTTCGTTCTGGCCGACTGCCCGGGCCACGTGCAGTACACCCGCAACACCGTCACCGGCTCGTCCACCGCCGATGCCCTGGTGCTGCTCGTCGACGCCCGCAAGGGAGTGCTCGAGCAGACCCGCCGCCACCTCGCCGTCGCGGCCCTGATGCGCGTGCCGCACGTCGTCATCGCGGTCAACAAGATCGACCTGGTCGAGCACAGTGAAGAGGTCTTCCGTAGGGTGGCCGCCGACGTGCGCGCGATCGCGGCCGAGCTCGGCATCCCGCACGCCCACGCCATCCCGGTGTCGGCCCTGGTGGGCGACAACGTCGTCGACCGCTCGCCGAACACGCCCTGGTACGACGGCCCCTCGCTGCTCGAGCTGCTCGAGACCCTCCCGCCCGACACCGACCCGGTGCACGAGTCGTTCCGGATGCCGGTGCAGGTCGTCATCCGCCCCCAGGGCGCCGCCCGCTCCCCCGAGCACGTGGAGTACCGCGGGTATGCCGGCCAGCTCGCCTCGGGCTCGGTGCGGGTGGGCGACGAGGTGGTCGTGCTGCCCTCCGGCTCGCGCACCACCGTCGCCGGCATCGACCTCGGGGAGCGTCCGCTACAGGTCGCGGTCGCGCCGCAGTCGGTGTCGATCCGGCTCGCCCACGACGTCGACGTGAGCCGGGGCGACCTCATCGCGGCGGCGAGCGACCCGGTGCCGCTGCGCCAGGAGGTCACCGCGCTCGCCTGCTGGCTCGGCGACGACGCCCTGCGCCCCGGCGCCCGCCTGCTGGTCAAGCACGGCTCGCGCACCGTGCTGGCCATGGTGCGCTCCATCGACGGCCGGCTCGACCTCGACGCCCTGCGCCTGGCACCCACCGACCGGCTCGGGCTCAACGACATCGGCCGGGTC
Organism: uncultured Actinomycetota bacterium; assembly: GCA_963800505.1. GTDB lineage: Bacteria > Actinomycetota > Actinomycetes > Actinomycetales > Dermatophilaceae > Fodinibacter. Next base: position 165,121 of record CAWDBL010000007.1, on the reverse strand, counting down.
ACCGTGCGCTTCGCCTCGCCGCTGCCCGTCGAGTCCTACTCCACCTCGCGCCGCGGCGGCGCCTTCCTCCTCGTCGACCCCGACGACGGGCGCACCCTCGCAGCCGCGATGGCGGATGCCGTGGCGCCCGGAGAGCACCCGCAGTGACCCTTCCCGTCGGGCTCGACCTCACCGGGCGCCGGGCGCTGGTCGTGGGCGGCGCCCCCGTCGTCGTCGACGCAGCGCGGGCGCTCGTCGGTGCCGGCGCGCGCCTCGACGTGGTCTCGCCGTGGCTGTGCGAGGAGCTCGAGGAGCTGGCCCTCGCCGGCGAGCTGACCTGGGCCGCACGGGACTACGCCGGTGCCACCGACCTCGACGACGCCTGGTTCGTGGTGGTCGGGTCGGGCGACTCGACGGTGGACGACGCCGTGCGCGCCGACGCCCTCGCCGCGCGGACCTGGTGCGTCGACGCCGCGGCACCGGCGGGCAGCGGCCGTGGTGCTGGTCGCGGCGGCAGAAGCGGTAGTGCCGACCTGCCGGCCACGTCGCAGGTCACCACCCGCGATGGCACCGTCACGCTGGCAGCCCACTCCCCCGGCGACCCTGCCCTCGCCGTCGACACCGCCCGCGCCGTCGACGCCTTCCTCGCGCAGGGTGCGCTCGACCTTCGTCGCCGCACGGCTCGACCCGGCACCGGCTGGGTCGCCCTCGTCGGTGGCGGGCCCGGCGCCGACGGGCTCCTGACCACCCGCGCCCGCGAGCTGATCGCCTGCGCCGACGTGGTGGTGCTCGACCGGCTGGCCCCCCGCGCAGTCGTCGACCGGCTGCCCGCCACGGTCCGGGTCGTCGACGTCGGCAAGGCCCCCGGCCGGCACGCCCTGGCCCAGGACGCCATCAACGACCTGCTCGTCGAGGAGGCGCTCGCCGGCCGGGCCGTCGTGCGCCTCAAGGGCGGCGACCCCTACGTGCTCGGGCGCGGTGGCGAGGAGCGGCTGGCCTGCGAGGCGCACGGCATCCGGGTCGAGGTGGTGCCAGGGGTCACCAGCGCGGTCGCGGTGCCGGCCGCGGCCGGCATCCCGGTCACCCACCGCGGGGTGGCGCGCGGCTTCACCGTCGTCACCGGCCACGACGAGCTCCCGGCTGTGCCGCCGGGCACCGACCACACCGTGCTGCTGTTGATGGGCGTCGGCCGGCTGGCCCGCTCGACCCGCTCACTGCTGGCTGCCGGCCGCCCGGCATCGTGCCCGGTGGCGATCATCGAGCGCGGGTTCACGCCCGACCAGCGGGTCACCTTCGGCACCCTGGGCGACATCGCCGAGCGCGCCGCCGCGGTCGGGGTCGAGAACCCCGCCGTCGTCGTGGTGGGCGACGTCGTGCGCCTCAGCCCCCACTTCCCCGGCTGACCGGTACACGAACGTGGGTGAAGATCGTCGTCCGGGCGACGATCTTCACCCACGTTCGCAGTGTTTCCTCTGTCGTCAGCCGACCAGCGAGCGGAGCACGAACTGCAGGATGCCGCCGTTGCGGTAGTAGTCGGCCTCACCGGGGGTGTCGATGCGCACGACCCCCTCGAAGCTCGACTCCGAGCCGTCCTCGGCGGTGACGGTGACCGTGACGGTCCTCGGGATGCCACCCTCGTTGAGCGCCTCGACGCCGGTGAACGAGAACGTCTCGGTGCCGGTGAGCCCGAGCGACTCGGCGTTCTCGCCCGCGGGGTACTGCAGGGGCAGCACGCCCATCCCGATCAGGTTGGAGCGGTGGATGCGCTCGTAGGACTCGGCGATCACCGCGCGCACACCGAGCAGCGCGGTGCCCTTGGCGGCCCAGTCGCGCGAAGAGCCGGAGCCGTACTCCTTGCCGGCCAGGATGACGAGCGGGATGCCGGCCTCCTGGTAGGCGGCCGATGCGTCGTAGATCGAGCTCTGCTCCCCACCTGCGAGGAAGTTGCGGGTGAAGCCTCCCTCGACGCCGTCGAGCAGCAGGTTCTTCAGCCGGATGTTCGCGAAGGTGCCGCGGATCATCACCTCGTGGTTGCCGCGGCGTGAGCCGTAGGAGTTGAAGTCCTTGCGCTCGACGCCGTGGTCGGCGAGGTATCGGCCCGCCGGGCTGTCGGCCTTGATCGAGCCGGCCGGGCTGATGTGGTCGGTCGTGACCGAGTCACCCAGCTTGGCGAGCACCCGGGCACCGCTGATGTCCGTGACCGGCGACGGCTCGAGCTGCATGCCGTCGAAGTACGGGGGCTTGCGCACGTAGGTCGAGTCGGCATCCCAGTCGAAGGTGTTGCCCTCCGGGGTGGGCAGCGACTGCCAGCGCTCGTCGCCGGCGAAGACGTCGGCGTAGTCGGTGGTGAACATCTCCTGGCTGATCGCCTGCTGGATGGTCGCCTCGACGTCGACCGGGGCGGGCCAGATGTCCTTGAGGAAGACCGGCTCACCGTCGGTGCCCGTGCCGAGCGGCTCGGTGTCGAAGTCGAAGTCCATCGTGCCGGCCAGCGCGTACGCGATGACCAGCGGCGGGCTCGCGAGGTAGTTCATCTTCACGTCGGGGTTGATGCGGCCCTCGAAGTTGCGGTTGCCCGAGAGCACCGACACCACGGCGAGGTCGTTGTCGTTGATCGCCTGCGAGATCTCGTCGTTGAGCGGGCCGGAGTTGCCGATACACGTCGTGCAGCCGTAGCCGACCAGGTGGAAGCCGAGCTTCTCGAGGTAGGGCCACATGCCGGCCTTCTCGTAGTAGCCGGTGACGACCTTCGAGCCGGGCGCCATCGAGGTCTTCACCCACGGTGCGACCGACAGCCCCTTCTCGACGGCGTTCTTGGCGAGCATGGCTGCGGCCATCATCACCGAGGGGTTCGAGGTGTTGGTGCACGAGGTGATCGAGGCGATCGAGACGATGCCGTGGTCGATCTCGAAGCTCGCGCCCTCGGGGGTCGTGACCGTGACCTTGCGCGATGGGCGGCCGTTGCCGTCACCCTCGTCGGCCGGCTTGCTTCCGCCGTTGGTGCCTTCGGTGCTGCCCAGCGGCGAGGGGTCGCTCGCCGGGAAGCTCGAGGCCACCCCGGCGTCGCCCTCGTGGTGCGACACGTAGGTGGGCAGCACCTTGCGGAACGCCTCCTTCGCGTCGGCGACGACGATGCGGTCCTGCGGGCGCTTCGGCCCGGCGATCGACGGCACGACCGTGGACAGGTCGAGCTCGAGGTACTCGCTGTAGCGCGACTCCGGCTGGTCCGGGCCGGCCTTGAGCCACATCCCCTGCTCCTTGGCGTACGCCTCGACGAGCGCGACGGACTCGGCCGAGCGACCGGTGAGGCGCAGGTAGTCGAGGGTCACCTCGTCGATGGGGAAGATGGCGCAGGTGGAGCCGAACTCGGGGCTCATGTTGCCGATGGTGGCGCGGTTGGCCAGCGGCACGGCGGAGACACCCTCGCCGTAGAACTCGACGAACTTGCCGACGACGCCGTGCTTGCGCAGCTTCTCGGTGATGGTGAGCACCACGTCGGTGGCGGTGGCGCCGGACGGGATCGAGCCGGAGAGCTTGAAGCCGACGACGCGCGGGATGAGCATCGACACGGGCTGGCCGAGCATGGCCGCCTCGGCCTCGATGCCGCCGACGCCCCAGCCGAGCACGCCCAGGCCGTTGACCATCGTCGTGTGGCTGTCGGTGCCGACGCAGGTGTCGGGGTAGGCGACGCCGTCGCGCACCATGACGGTGCGGGCGAGGTGCTCGATGTTGACCTGGTGCACGATGCCGGTGCCCGGGGGGACGACCTTGAAGTCGTCGAAGGCGGTCTGGCCCCAGCGCAGGAACTTGTAGCGCTCCTCGTTGCGCTCGTACTCCAGCGCCACGTTGCGCTCGAAGGCGTCGGCGCGGCCGAAGACGTCGATGATCACCGAGTGGTCGATGACCAGCTCGGCCGGGGCGAGCGGGTTGATCTTCGTGGCGTCGCCGCCGAGCTCGGCCACCGCCTCGCGCATCGTGGCGAGGTCGACGACACAGGGCACGCCGGTGAAGTCCTGCATGATCACCCGGGCCGGGGTGAACTGGATCTCGGTGTCCGGGTCGGCGTTCTCGTCCCAGCCGCCGAGGGCGCGGATGTGGTCGGCCGTGATGTTGGCGCCGTCCTCGGTGCGCAGCAGGTTCTCGAGGAGCACCTTGAGGCTGTAGGGCAGCGACTCGCTCCCCTCGACCGCGGCGAGGCGGTAGATCTCGTAGCTGTTCTCACCCACTTCGAGCGTGCCGTGGGCGTCGAAGCTGTTCGTGCTGGCCACCAGGGCTCCCTTCAGATCGTGCGTCGTCGCGCGATTCCGGAATTTATCTTGACGTCAAGATATCTAACCACACGAGGTCGGTCCCGTCGAGCCTATGCCGCCTCGTGGCGACCCGCGAGAGCGGCATCCGGGCGGGTGATCAGGCCGGCTCGAAGCGGGCCACGCACTCGATGTGCGAGGTCATCGGGAAGGCGTCGAAGGCCCGCAGGCCGGCCAGCCGGTAGCCCGCGTCGGCCAGGTATGCCGTGTCGCGCGCGAGCGCTGCCGGGTCGCACGCGACGTAGACGACGACGCGCGGGCGCAGGGCCGCAACCTCGGCGCAGACCCCGCGGCCGGCGCCGGTGCGCGGCGGGTCGAGCACGACGACGTCGGCGGCGGTCGGCATCAGGACAGACCGGGACGGCTTGCGCGGGCGGCTCCCCCGCTGCTTGGTGCTGCCCCGCCGGGCCGGGCGCGCCACCCCGAAAGCGTCGTCGACCCGGGCGGTCAGCACGGCCACGCCGCTCTGGTCGGCGAGATTGGCGCGGGCGTGCTCGGCGGCGCCGGGGTCGGACTCGACAGCCACGACCTGGCCGGTGGGTCCGACGGCGACGGCCAGCGCCGCCGCGAACAGCCCCACGCCGGCATACAGGTCGAGCGCTCGCTCCCCCGACCGCGGGCGAGCGGCATCCATGACGGCCTCGACGAAGGTGCGGGCGGCACCCGGGTGCACCTGCCAGAAGCCGCGCGCCGACACGGCCAGCTCGCCCTGCACCATCTGCCACCCGCCGTCGGGCGCGGACCAGGTGGCCGCCACCCGCTCGTGCACGACGGGTACGACGGCACCCTCGGGCAGCGGCAGGACGACCGCGAGCGGCTCCCCCACCGACGGGGCCACCGCGTCGACGGCCTCGACCCCGGGCCAGCGGCCCTCGGTGACACGGAGCAGGTCGATGCCGGGGGCGGCGATGCGGCAGTGGTCGATGGGAACGACGTCGTGCGAACGGTGCCGGCGCAGCCCGGCCCGACCCTCGGCATCCACGGCGAACTCCACGCGGGTGCGCCAGTCGAGCCCGTCGGTGTCGCCGGGGACCGGCTCCACCTCCACGTCGACCTCGAGGTGCGCCAGCCGCGTCATCTGCTCGCGAACGACGTCGGCCTTCAGCGCGCGCTGGCGAGGCAGCGCGACGTGCTGGAGGTCGCAGCCGCCGCACAACCCGGGCCCGGCGAAGGGGCACGGCGACACCACCCGGTCGGGAGAGGGCGTGAGTACCGCCACGGCATCCGCGCGCACGAAGCGCTCACCGGCCCCGGTCTCGGTGACCCGGGCCAGCACCCGCTCGCCGGGGATGGTGTGCCGCACGAACAGCACCTGGCCCTCGTGCCGGGCGATGCAGTGGCCGCCGTGGGCGATCGCGGTGACGTCGACCTCGACCTCGTCGCCGACCGCGAGGCCGGTTCGGGTGGGCTCGGTCATCAGCCCTCACCGCGGCGCACGTCGCCCGCGACCGGGCCGTCCATCCGCTCCTCGGCGCCCTGCGACGACGCGAGCTGCCACGGCACCGACGAGACCATGACGCCGGGGGTGAAGATCAACCGGGTGCGCAGCCGCAGCGCGCTCTGGTTGTGCAGGATCTGCTCGTACCAGTGGCCGACGACGTACTGCGGGATGTAGACCACGACCAGGTCGCGCGGGTTGCCGGACCGGATGGACTTGACGTAGTCGACGACCGGCCGGGTGATCTCGCGGTAGGGGCTGTCGAGCGCCTTGAGGGGCACCGGGATGTCGCGCCGGTCCCACTCGGCCTGCAGCGCCTTGGTCTCGTCGGGGTCGACGTCGACGGTGAGCGCCTCGAGGATGGAGGGGCGGGTCGCCCGGGCGTAGGCCAGGGCCCGCAGGGTCGGCTTGTGGATCTTGGCCACCAGCACGATGGCGTGCACGCGCGACGGGAGCAGCTGGTGCTTGGTGTCGCCCTCGCTGACCGCGAGCTCGTCGCGCACCTGGTCGTAGTGCCGGCGGATGCGCGTCATCACCAGGAAGATGACGGCCATCGCGGCGATCGCGTAGCCGGCCCCGTGGGTGAACTTGGTCAGCAGCACCACGACAAGGACGGTGCCGCACATGACCGCGCCGATGCCGTTGATGACCCGGCTGCGCACCATGCGGGCGCGCACCTGCGGGTTCCGCTCGAGGGTCAGGTGGCGGGTCCAGTGCCGCACCATGCCGGTCTGGGAGAGCGTGAACGACACGAAGACGCCCACGATGTAGAGCTGGATGAGCCGGGTGACCTCGGCGTTGTAGACGAGGATCAGCCCCGCGGCCGACGCCGCGAGGATGATGATGCCGTTGGAGAACGCGAGGCGGTCGCCGCGGGTGTGCAGCTGTCGCGGGAGGAACCCGTCACGGGCGAGGATCGAGCCCAGCACCGGGAAGCCGTTGAAGGCGGTGTTCGCGGCGAGCACGAGGATGAGACCGGTGACGATCGACACGAGCACCACGCCGATCGGGAAGCCGGAGAAGACGGCCTTGCTCACCTGACCGATCACGGTGTCCTGCACGTAGGTCGGCCCGACCGGCACACCGTCACGGGTGAGCTGCGTGGCCGGTTCCTCGGCGATCTTGACCCCGGTCCACTGGGACAGCGCCATCATCGAGATGAGCATGGTGACCGAGATGCTGCCCATGAGCAGCAGGGTGGTGGCGGCGTTCTTGCTCTTCGGCTTCTTGAAGGCGGGCACGCCGTTGCTGATCGCCTCGACGCCGGTGAGCGCCGCGCAGCCCGACGAGAACGCCCGGAGCATGAGGAAGACCAGGGCCAGCCCACCCACGGACTCGTAGGTGTCGATCGGCAGCAGCTCCAGCGGCCCGCTCTCGGCCAGGGGCAGGTCACCAGAAGCCCTGCGGTAGAAGCCGACCAGCGCCATCCCGATGACGCTGACCATGAACAGGTAGGTGGGCAGGGCGAACGCGGCGCCGGACTCGCGCACCCCGCGCAGGTTCATCGCGGTGAGCGCCGCGACGATGAGCACCGCGACGAGGGCCTCCTTGCCGCGCAGGAACTCGAAGGCGGATGCCGCGTTCTGCACCCCCGCCGACACCGAGACCGCGACGGTGAGCACGTAGTCGACGAGCAGTGCGCTCGCCACGCCGAGCCCGGCGCGGGGGCCGAGGTTGACGCTGGCCACCTCGTAGTCGCCGCCACCGGAGGGGTAGGCGTGCACGTTCTGGCGGTAGCTCATGATCACGACGCCCATGACGACGATGACGGCCAAGGCGATCTGCCACGAGTGGGTGAGCGCCAGAGCGCCGCCGCCGAGGCCGAGGGTGAGCAGGATCTCGTCGGGCGCGTAGGCCACTGACGACAGGGCGTCACTGGCGAAGACGGGCAGGGCCAGCTTCTTCGGCAGGAGGGTCTCGCCGAGGCGGTCGCTGCGCATCGCGCGGCCGAGGATCACACGCTTGACGACACGTCCGGGTGAAGACACGACAGACACTGTATGCCGCGTGTTCCCGGGGGGTGCGTGGGTTGCGGGACAGTCTCACCGCGCACCTGACGTCGGTGTAGCGTCGGCATCGTGCACTTCGTCATCATGGGCTGCGGCCGCGTCGGTGCGGCCCTCGCCCGGGCCATCGAGCACGCGGGGCACGAGGTGGCCGTCATCGACCAGGACGAGGCGTCGTTCCGTCGTCTGGGCACCACGTTCGAGGGGCGCACCGTCACCGGGGTCGGCTTCGACCGAGACACCCTGCGGGCGGCCGGCATCGACCACGCCTACGCCTTCGCGGCGGTCTCGAGCGGTGACAACTCCAACATCCTCGCGGCGCGCGTGGCGCGTGAGAAGTACGGCGTCGAGCACGTCGTGGCGCGCATCTACGACCCGGGCCGTGCCGAGATCTACCAGCGGCTCGGCATCCCCACGGTCGCCACGGTGAAGTGGACCAGCGACCAGATGCTGCGCCGGCTGCTCCCCCAAGGGCACGTCCCCGAGTTCACCGACCCGTCCGGGAAGATCGTCATCGCCGAGATGCCGGTGTCGCCGGGCTGGATCGGGCACCGGATGGCCGACCTCGAGGCCGCCACCAGTGGCCGGCTCGCGTACCTCACCCGGCTGGGCGACGGGATGATCCCGGGGCCGGACACGGTCTACCAGGAGGGTGACCTCATCCACATCGCGCTCAAGCGCGAGGACCTCGCCGTCGCGGAGCGCGTCCTGGACGCGCCGCCGCCGGCGCACTGACCCCGAAAGGCCATCCCCCATGCGCGTCGTCATCGCCGGAGCCGGCAGTGTCGGGCGGTCCATCGCCCGCGAGCTGCTGCGCAACGGCCACCACGTGCTGCTCATCGACCGCGACGCCAACGGTGAGCGGGTGCGGAAGGTGCCCGACGCCAGCTGGCTGCAGGCCGACGCCTGCGAGATCGAGGCCCTCTCCGAGGCCGGGCTGGCCGAGTGCGACGTGGTCGTCGCGGCCACCGGTGACGACAAGGTGAACCTGGTGCTGTCGCTGCTGGCGAAGACCGAGTTCGGGGTGCCGCGAACCGTGGCCCGGGTGAACAACCCGAAGAACGAGTGGATGTTCGACGAGGCGTGGGGCGTCGACGTCGCCGTCTCGACACCGAGGCTGATGACGGCGCTGGTCGAGGAGGCCGTGAGCGTCGGCGACCTCGTGCGGATCTTCGAGTTCCAGCAGGGCAAGGCGATGATGGTCGAGATGACGCTGCCGGTCGGCAGCCCCTATTCCGGGTCGCGCGTCGGTGACGTGCCGTGGCCGGGCAACACGGTGCTCACCGGCATCATCCGTGAGGGACACCCCATCGCACCGAGCCGCGACGACGCCCTCGAGCCGCTCGACGAGCTGCTGTTCATCACCACGCCCGACGTCGAGGCCGAGTTGGAGACACTGCTCAGCCCCGGTCAGCGGCACAAGCGTGACACCGACAACGCCGACGACGACGACGACTGAGCGATCCGATCAGCGCCTGACGGCGCTCGCGTCGACATCGGCGTACTGTCGATGGACGGGGCCGTCCAGGTTCCCCCACGCTGGGAGCAGCTCATGGCCGACAAGTCCCCCCGACAGAGCATGTCGAAGAAGCCGAGCAAGTCGATCAAGGAGAAGCGGGCCGAGAAGCACGCCAAGGCCACGGCCAAGAACCACATCGACCTCGGCCACAAGTAGCCCTCAGTCGGGAGCGCTCAGGGCCACCTCCGTCCTGCTCGAGCCGTCGACGACGGCCCGGTTGCTCAAGGGTGCCCGCAGGGTGATGATGGCGTGGTCCAGGCAGTCGTCGGAACCGTCGAGGATGCCGGGCCGGTCGACGAATGCGGTGAGCCGCACCTGCGTTGCCGTCTCCTCGACCTCCACCCGTGGGTGTGCGTTGCAGCTCTCGATCCCGACTTCGAGGGTGCGTGACCCGCTCTCACCGACGACGGCGTCCAGCCCGGCATGCGCCTCTCCCACCCCGACGAGGAGCACGAGGAGACCGGCTACCAGGGTTGCCCAGAGCAACCGGGTGGCACGCTTCGCGATCCCGTCGTCGGTCGGCATCCGACCACGCTACCCAGCCGGCGCGTTGCCGAGGCGTGGTGGCGGGGTCGCCGTGGTGGGCGAGGCCGTAGTCTCGGCGCATGGGTGAGGACACCAGGACCACGTACGTGCTCATCGACGGCGAGAACATCGACGCCACCCTGGGCACCTCGATCCTCGGCCGGCGGCCCCGCCCCGAGGAGCGGCCGCGGTGGGAGCGCCTGCTGCAGTTCGCCCGGGAGCGCTGGGACCAGCCGGCGCAGGGCCTGTTCTTCCTCGCGGCGAACAGCGAGCTGCCGATGACGTTCGTACAGGCCCTGTTGGCGATCGGCTACCGGCCGATTCCCCTGTCGGGTGGGCCGGGCGAGAAGGTCGTCGACATCGCGATCCAGCGCACCCTGGTGGAGCTGCGTCGCCGTGAGGCCGACGTGATGCTGGTCAGCAACGACGGCGACTTCGTCGAGCAGGTCAGTGACCTCCTCGACGGCCGACGCGTCGGCGTGCTCGGTTTCGTCGAGTTCCGTAACAGCGCCTTCGTGCCCCTGGTCGAGCGGGGGTTGGAGTCGTTCGACCTGGAGTACGACGTTCAGGCCTTCAACGAGCGGCTGCCGCGCGTGCGGATCATCCCGATCGCCGAGTTCGACCCGGCCCAGTTCCTCTAACCCGCCGACGTCAGGCGATCGACCGCCGCCACGAGGTCGGTCAGGTCGTCGAGCACCTCGTCGGCGCTGCTGAGGTAGTCGCGCGGGGTCAGCCCTGCGTACCCGATGACGCGCATGCCCGCGGCGCGGGCCTCCGTGACGCCGGAGGGGCTGTCCTCGACGACCACGCACGATGCCGGCGCATGGTCACGTCGCCGTGCTGCGAAGAGGAAGAGGTCGGGATCCGGCTTGCCTCGGTCCACCTCGTCGGCGGAGTAGACGCGCCCCTCGAACAGCGGGCGGAGGTTGGTCGTGCCGAGCGTCAGCCGCATCCGCTCGTGGCTGCCGGACGCCACGCAGGTGTCGTGACCACGTGCTTGGAGCTCTTCCACTGCGGCGCGAACCCCAGGGACCTCGGTCAGGCTGCTGGCGAAGGCCCGCAGGTAGGCGTCCTGTCGATCCTTGGCGAAACCGTCCGGCACCGGGCCGGTGGAGACGCCGACACCTCAGGCGACCGCGCCGCGGGTCTCGGTGTGGTGACCGGCGCCGACGGTGGTCAGGTAGGTCTCGTGCCAGGCGCGGTAGGTGGGGTCGTCGTCTCGCCAACCGCCGTGGCCGTGCGCGTCGTGGTCGTCCAGGTCGTGCCAGGCGCGGCTGAGCTGGTCCAGGTCGTATTGGGCGATGCGCCGGTCGGCTTCGTCGCTGTGGGTGACCGCAGCGACCAGCTGAGCAGCCGCTGCCGGGTCAATGGTGGCGGGTCGTGCTCGGCGCGTTGCCGAGCCAGCCACTCCAGCTGCCGGTCATACGAGCCCGGGTGCAGATCCCAGACCACGTACCGGCCCAGCTCATCGGGGGTCTTACGCACCTGCGCCCACAACCGTCGCCGGTGCACGAACGTGTGGTGGTCCTGACACAACAACGCCGCATTGTCCACATCCGACAGGCCCACCATCGGCCCAATGCAACACGTGGTGCGCCTTGGTCCACGAAGCAGGTTTGGAGCACCCCGGGAACGTGCAGCACCGGTCCCGCCGCCACAACCGGCGCCGCTGCGCCCGAGTGAACAACCGCACCACCCGCCCCAGGTCCAGGTCCTCCCCAGCCGTGCCGAGCACGTGCGGGATCAACGCCGCATCACACGCCACCCGGCGCAGCACCTCCGGCGAGAGCAGATCCCGGTCGCGGTCGACCCCAGCACCTCCCCCGCCCCGGTCACCATCGCGCCCCCGGCCTCGGTCACCCCACCGGCACCGGCCCCGGCCACGGTGCCCGCACCGGTCATCTCCTGCAGGTCCGATCAACGCGATGGTCACGTGCAGCGCCGCCGCCGACCCCGCCGGCCCGTCGCCGCCCTGACCGTCCGCATCAAGGGCGCTGGAGCGGCGGCACACCTCCGCCAGCGCCTCCACCCGCCGCTGCCCTGCCGGACGCAGGTCCCGCTGCCCGGTCTCCTCGTTCGGAGCCGGCGCACTCAGCGGCCCGATCGCCGCCTCCAGCACCGCCGCCTGCTCCGGCGTGACCACCAGCTGGTACTCCGTGACATCCCCCGACGCCACCCACGGCTGCGACAACCGCGCCACCGACACCAACCGCTCCTGCACCCGGTCCAGCTCACCCGCCACGCCGTACCTGGCGATCATCGCCGGACGCAGCTTCCGCATCTGACCCGCACCCCACACCGTCCCCAAGCCCAGCAACGCCGCCGTCACCGTCGGCACCGCCTCCGGCTCCAGGCGCGGCCCCAACCGGGCCACCTCACCCAACGCCGCCAACGCCAACCCCGGCGACACCGACGCGTCCGCCACCCCAGCCCACACCAACCCCAACGGCGAACCCGGGTCCGGCTCCGCCGCAGCATCCGGCGCCAACGACCCACCCGCACGACCAGCCCCGGCAACCTCGGTGGCCAGCTTCGCGACCTGCCCCGCACCACCCTGCCGCAACGAGCGCGCACACTCGCGCACCCACGCCGTGCGCGTTCAACCCCGACTCCGCGACCACACCCCGCCGGACCGCCTCCACCGCCACCTGCGCCCGCACAGCCGCAGCCCGAGCCGCCAACACATCCGCCTCACCCATCACCGCCGCCAACTGCCCATCCGACGCCTCACGCACCGCCCCACCGAACCCCACCAACGCATCAGCCGCAGCCACCATCGCGAAGCGACGCTCCGCAAGTCCCAACCCCCCGATGGCCATGCTTCATCATAATCGAACACCTGTTTGCTACACAAGCAATCCACAGACCCAGTTCGGCCTCAGCCGAACGACTTTCAGGCACGCGGTCACCACACCACCAGACCGTCAGGCGCTGTCCTCGACGTCCTCCGACGCCTCGGCCCCGGGACCCTGCCCCGGCTCCAGCGGCGTGTGCCCCGACAGCAGCATCCACCCCATGACCGCGATCGACGCCACCCACAGCGGCCAGCCGAGCACGATCTTGGCCACCCCGAGCCAGGCCACCTCCGCCGCGAGGTACAACGGCACCATGATCAGCAGCCGCACCGCGTAGACCCCGATCAGCACCCACGTCAGCCGGGCGCACACCCGCACCATCCCGCGGTCGCGCCGCCAGGCGAACGGGTCCTCCTGCGCGCGTGGGTCGCCGGCCCCGACGATGAAGCCGACGGCCGGCCACCGGGTCGCCACCGACACCAGGGTCAGCGCGAGGAAGGCGGCGTTGGTCAGGATGCCGGGCAGGAACGCGGCCTCGGCCCGCCCCGAGCGCACCGCGAAGAACGCGGCGATCGCCGTGGCGAACACCGCCCCGGCGACGTGCGAGAGCGAGGAGTGCTGCACGACCCGCACCACGGCGAGCACGACCGCCACCGCGAGCGCGGCTCCGGCCGCGACCTTCACGTCCTGCTGCCACGTCCAGAACGCGACGAAGACCACCGTCGGCAGGGCGGTCTCGACGGACCCGCGCCACCCGCCCAGCGCCGTGGACAGCCGGTGGCGGATGAGCGCCTCGACCGAGTCGGGAGTCGGCGCGGCCACGACCCCGCCGGGCTCGTCGGTCACTTGGGCACGATCTCGTAGGCCGGGTTGAAGATCGTCGGTGTGCCCCGCACCGACGTGACGCGCCCCCGCGCCCGCAGGAACACCCCGGGCTCGATGCCGCCGATCATCCGGCGGCCGACCCAGATCAGGTTGACCGATCCGTTGCCGTCCCAGACCTCGGCCACCAATGCCGGCACGCTGCGACGAGGCGGCAGGGTGACGGTGCGCACCGTGCCGCAGACCGTGGCCGGATGCCGCAGCGCGAGCGCGGTGAGGTCGTCGCCCCCGGCCGTCTCGGACTGCTCGCGCAGAGCGTCCGCCTGGTCCTCCGTGGGCGTCTTGGTGAGGTCGTGGAGCCGCTCGCGCAGGCCCATCAGCGCACCTCGGTGATCTCGGGGCCGCGCTGGAACGGGTCGAGGGAGGTGCGCTCCTCCTCGTCCTGCGCGTCCAGCGCCGCGGTCTCGGCGGCAGCAGCGGCCTCCGCGTCGCGGGGCAGGGCCAGCGGCAGCAGCTCGCGGGGCGCCATCGGGTCGGTGCCCCGGATGACGACGGCGGCCTTGAAGACCTCGACGAGCGGCGCGGCGGCGGCCTCGTCGATGGCGGCACGGCCGGAGAGCACGCCACGCAGGAACCAGCGCGGGCCGTCGATCCCGAGGAACGTGGCGGGAGCGAAGACGGTGCGGCCATCGGGGCCGGCGGACGGCATCCGCGTGCGCAGCTCGGCACCGAGCGAACCGACGTGCTCCTCGGCGGTGCCGCCCGAGGTCTCGACCGCGGCGGCGATCTCGGCGCGGATCTCGTCCCACAGCGACCCCGAGCGGGGAGCGGCGAACGCCTGCACCTGCAGCGCGGAGTCGTCGATGACCGCGGTCGCGGCGTTGACGAGCTGGGTCGCCTGGTCGATCTCGAGGCGCAGCTCCATGCCGGGCACGCCGCGCATCCACAGCGCGCCGAGGTCGACACGGCCGCCACGGCCGTCGACCTCGGTGACGTCGAAGGGGCCGTCGGAGCGGTCGACCAGCAGCGCGGGGGTCTCGTCGGCCTCGGTGACCTCGTCGTCGAGGTCGTCGTACGCCGGCTCGACGTCCGGGTCGGCAGGGGCCGGTCGGTCGGAGGCCTTGGATCTTCTGAAGATGCTCACGTCTGCGGTCGTCCTCGGTGTGGTCTGGGGTGCTGCGGCTCAGCGGGGGTCGGGCAGGCCGAACCCACCGGTGGATCCGTGACCAGTCTCCCCCCGGGCGCTGTCCGGAAGCGAATCCACGTCGTCGAAGTCGGCGTGCAGGTAGTGCTGCACGACGAGCTGCGCGATCCGGTCGCCGACCCGCACCGTGAACGGCTCGCGCGGGTCGAGGTTGACCAGGTTGACCAGGATCTCGCCGCGGTAGCCGGAGTCGACCGTTCCCGGTGCGTTGACCACCGTGATGCCGTGTCGTGCCGCGAGCCCTGAGCGCGGCTGCACGAGCCCCACCGTGCCGGGTGGCAGCGCCACGGCGATGCCGGTCGGCACCAGCGCGCGCTCCCCCGGCGCGAGCGTCACCTCCGCGACGCTGGTGAGGTCGGCCCCGGCATCGCCGTCGGTGCTGTATGCCGGAACGCCCGCGTCCGGGTGCAGTCGTCGGACTGCGACGGGAACGCGGGCGGCGGCGGTCACTGCTGTGTTGCGTGCGTCGAGCGAGCTGCTCAGGCGGCGCACTCCCGGCAGACCAGGACGCCGGACTTCTCGCTGGCGAGCTGGCTGCGGTGGTGCACCAGGAAACACCTGGAACACGTGAACTCGTCGGCCTGGCGCGGGAGAACCCGCACCGAGAGCTCTTCGCCGGACAGGTCTGCCCCCGGGAGCTCGAAGCCCTCCGCCTGCTCGGTCTCGTCGACGTCGACGCTCGAGGCGCGCTTGTCGACGCGACGGCTCTTGAGCTCCTCGATGGAGTCCTCGGACAGCTCGTCGTCGGTCTTGCGCGGTGCGTCGTAGTCGGTTGCCATGTGCTGTGTCCACCCTTCGTCGTATGACCCGGCCCTGACAACGCACGGATGCCCCCGTTTGTGCCCGCCGGGTTCGCCGTGCGCCGCGATTGTGCACCATCACGACGCGCGGCGCCACGCCGAGTCCACCCGGTGGTGACTTCGGGGTGTCGCGCAGCGCGCGGAACGGGTCAGTCCATCGGCCCGACGTGCCGCGCGGACAGCTCGCGCACGAGCGGACCGAAAACCCCGGCCAGCCCCGGCGCCGCACCCCACACCAGGTCCCGGGTCGGCACCTCGTCGACCGGCCCGCCGAGCACCGCACCGGCCTCGCGCGCCACGAGCTCGCCGGCTGCTCGGTCCCACGGGTTGAGCGCCGTCTCGTAGTAGGCGTCGAGCCGGCCGGCCGCCAGCCCGCACAGGTCGAGTGCCGCACCGCCGTGCCGTCGGATGTCGCGCACCTGCGGCAGCAGGTCGACGAGCAGCGCGGCCTGGCGGGCGCGGGTCGAGGACGCGTAGCCGAAACCGGTGCCGACCAGCGCCATGGCGAGGTCGGTGGCCTCGGTGGTGCGCAGCGTGCGGGAGCCGCCGGCGGTGGTGAGCCGGGCACCGCCGCCGCGGTGCGCGTGGAACAGCTCGCCGGTCTCGGGGTTGAGCACCGCGCCGGCCACCGACTCCCAGGCGCCGGGCCGGGTGGGGTCGCCGGTGACGACCGCGACCGACACGGCATACGCCGGGATGCCGTAGAGGTAGTTGACCGTGCCGTCGATCGGGTCGATCACCCAGGTGAGCCCGCTGGTGCCGGCGGTGCTGCCCTCCTCCTCCCCCATGACCGCGTCGTCGGGGCGCTCCTGCGCCAGCAGCCGGAGGATCAGCTCCTGGCTGCGCTGGTCCATGACGGTGACCGGGTCGGTCTCGCTCGACTTCGAGACCACGTGCAGGTCGGTGGGGCGCTCGTCGACGACGAGCCGGCCGGCGGCCTGCGCCACCCGGCAGGCGACCGCCTCGAGCTCGGCGGGGTCGACTCCGTCGGGCAGTGCGGATGCCGCCGCCATCAGTCGCTGCCGCAGAGCGCCGGCTTCGCCGCGCGCAGGTTCGGGCAGCAGCCGGGCGCGCAGACCGAGGGCCGCACGTCGCCGGGCAGCCAGGTCTCGGGCACGACCACCTCGCCCCTGGCCTCGGCGGCGCGCTCGAGCAGCAGGTCGACCAGGCCCTCGATGAACACCTCGTCGGTGCCCGGCGTCGGCACCCGCACGAAAGGCACCCCGACCCGCTCGGCCGTCTCGGCGGCCTCGGTGTCGAGGTCGTGCACGACCTCCATGTGGTCGGAGATGAAGCCGATCGGCGCGCACACCACGGTGACGCCGCCCTGCGCGGCGAGCTCCTCGATGCGGTCGTTGACGTCGGGCTCGAGCCACGGCTGCTGGGGCGGCCCGGAGCGCGAGCAGAACACCAGCTCGCCGGCCAGCTCCAGCCCGAGCTCGCGGTTCAGCTCGTCGGTGAGCCGGTGGGCCAGCCGCAGGTGCTGGTCGGAGTAGAGGTTGCCGTCGCCGTCGCCCGGCCCTGAGGTGTCGTCCATCGCGTCGGGCACCGAGTGCGTGACGAACAGCAGGTGCGCGGATGCCGGGTCGGGCAGGGCGCCGACCGACGCCACGAGCGCGCGCAGCCAGGACCGCCCCACCGCGGGGTGCACGGCGTAGGGGCGCACCTTGTCGATGACCAGCCCGTCGGCAGCCGGGCCGACCGCGTCGACGGCGGCAGCGAGGTCCTCGCGGTACTGCCGGCAGGAGGAGTAGCAGGAGAAGGCGCTGGTGAGCAGCGTGACCACCCGGGTGGCGCCGAGGTCGAGCGCCTCGTGCAGCGCGTCGGCGAAGAACGGCTCCGAGTTGCGGTTGCCCCAGAGCAGCGGCGTGGCGATGCCGCGCCGGTCGAGCTCGGCGCGCAGGCGGGCCAGCAGGTCGCGGTTGAGGTCGTTGATCGGGCTGCGGCCGCCGCGGGCGAAGTAGTGCTCGCCGACCGCCTCGAGCCGGGCGTCGGGGATGCCCCGGCCGGCGGTGACCCGGCGCAGGAAGGGCACGACCTCCTCGGGCGCCTCGGGCCCCCCGAAGGAGCCGAGCAGCACGACGTCGTAGGGAGCGAGCGCATCCGCGGCATCAGACATGGGCACAGCGTATGCGGGCATTTCCCGGGCCCCCGGCGTGGGATGCCGCACCGAGCCGCCCGGGATGGCACAGTCGTCCCGACGACGAGCAACACCGGGAGCCCGACATGCAGGACCTTCGCCTCATCGGCGTCCACGAGGACGGCCACCACCTCCTGCTCGCGGACGCCGACGGCGGCCGCTACCGCCTCACCCTCGACGAGGCGCTGCGCGCCGCGGCCCGCCGCGACCGCCCCCGGCTCGGCCAGCTGCAGATCGAGATCGAGGGCGGGCTGCGCCCCCGCGAGGTGCAGGCCCTGATCCGCCGGGGGCTGTCGGCCGAGGAGGTCGCTGACCGCGCCGGGTGGACCGTCGACAAGGTGCGCCGCTTCGAGGGGCCGGTGCTCGCCGAGCGCGAGCACGTGGCGCAGGTCGCCCAGAAGTGCGCCGTGGGCAGTCGGGGCTCCGGCCCGCTGACCCTCGCGGAGCGGGTGGCCGAGCGGCTGCGCGACCGTGGGGTCGACCGCGACGACGTCGAGTGGGACTCCGCCCGCGACGAGGAGGGCGTCTGGCAGCTGAGCCTGACCTTCGCCGCTGGTGGGCGGCAGCGCACCGCCACCTGGCGCTACGAGCCGCTGGGCGGATCGGTGGCCGCCACCAACGACGAGGCGCGCTGGCTCAGCGAGGAGGCCGCGCCGGGCGCGATCCCGACCCCGCACCGGGCCGGTCAGAACGGCGACTCCGACGTCTACGACATCGATGCCGACGGCGGGGTCGAGCACCCCGTGCAGCAGCGTGCCCCGCACGAGCCGATCGACCTGATCGCCGCAATGCGCGAGCACTCCACCCGGGGTCGCCGGCGCCGCCGCCCCTCGCCCTCGAGCACGCCGGGCGGCGACCGCCCCGACGCCCTGCCCATCGAGGACCTCGCCGGCGACGTCTCCGACGCGCCCCCGCCGCCCGCCGCGCGTGGGCGCAACCCCGTCTCCGCCCACCTCGACGAGCCCGTGGACGGCCCCGGTGCCGACGAGCTCGTGGGTGGGTGGCCCGAGCACGACGACGACACCGCCGCACCACCGGTCGCTGCGGCTCTCGAGGGCGCCGAGGAGGTCGAGCAGTCCAGTGACACAGCCCAGTCCGACGACGACGCCCCGCCCCGGTCCACGCCCGCGCGCAAGGGCCGCCCGAGCGTGCCGAGCTGGGACGACATCGTCTTCGGCACCCGTGGCGGCGGCTCCGGCTGACGGGTCCTGTCGTGCACCTGCGCACCGCGGTCGCCGACGACCTGCCGGCGCTGCGCGACGTCTTCCGCCGCGCCTCGCTGGGCAACCCGGGCGATGCCGAGGTGCTGCTCGCCCACCCCGAGGCGCTGGTGCTGCCCGACACCGAGGTGCTCGCGGGTCACACCCGGCTGGCCGTCCTCGACGACGGCACCGTCGCCGGGTTCGCGACGGTGCTCGGCGACGGCCCGGTCCGAGAGCTGGAGGACCTGTTCGTCGACCCCGACGCGCAGCGCCGCGGCATCGGGGCCGAGCTGGTGGCGGATGCCGTGTCGCGCGCCCGGGCCGGCGACGCGACCCGCCTCGAGGTGACCGGCAACCCGCACGCGGCCGTGTTCTACGCGCGGGTCGGGTTCGAGCGCGATGGTGAGGTCGCGACCGAGCTCGGGCCCGGCATCCGGATGCACCTCGACCTGGGTTAGGGGCGCGGCGGCACCGGGCAGACGTCGAGGTCGAACGGCAGGGTGTCGGGTGAGGGCGAGGCGGCCCGGGCGGCCGAGCTGTTCATCCGCCGCATGTAGTGCCGCCGGCAGAGCACCTCGTACTCGACCAGGCCGGTGCTGGCCGCGGCCGTGTCGCCGACGACCACCTGCTCCCCCTCGACGACCATGACGCCGTCGACGATGCGGGCGTTGTGGGTGGCCTTTCGGCCGCACCAGCACAGGGCCTCGACCTGCAGCAGCTGCACCCGGTCGGCGAGCTCGATCAGCCGCTGCGATCCCGGGAAGAGCGAGGTGCGGAAGTCGGCGGTGATGCCGAAGGCGTGCACGTCGATGTCGAGCTCGTCGACCACCCGGGCGAGCTGCTCGACCTGGGCCGGGGTGTAGAACTGCGCCTCGTCACAGATGAGGTAGTCGACCCGGGCCCCGGCGGTGAGCCGCTCGACCACCTCGTCCCAGAAGTCGAGGTCATCGGCGACCTCGATGGCCGGGGTCGACAGGCCCAGCCGCGAGGACAGCACCGACTCGCCCATCCGGTCGAGCTTGGTGAAGATCAGCCCCTGCCGGCCGCGGACGGCGTTGTTGTGGTCCATCTGGAGCGCAAGGGTCGACTTGCCGCAGTCCATCGTTCCCGAGAAGAAGACCAGATCCGCCACGAGGGGACACCCTAGGCGACGCGCGCCGCGGGCACGTGGACCACCGGGACGGCCACCTCGTCGTCGCTCAGCGACCCGTGCAGGCCGCGCAGCGCGATCAGCTCGGGCCGTGCCCGGCGCGAGTCGACGACGGCGAAGCGGCCGCGCATCGCGACGACGACGTCGCCGATCCGGGCCAGGTTGTCGGGGGCGACCGCCCCGAACCAGCCTGCGGCGACGGCCTCCTCGCGCGTGCTCACGATGCCGCGCCCGCCCAGCACCGCGGCCCACGCGGCCTGCACGTCGTCGCGCGCCCCCGGCTCGACGTAGAGCTGGGGAGCCCGGGCCTCGTTGGTGACGTGCCGCACCCCGGCCGCCAGGAGGGGCTCGTGCGCCACGTCGAGCCGCAGCTCGTGGGGGGAGTCGACCATGCCGTGGTCGGCGGTGACGGTCAGGGAGCAGTCGTCGGGCAGCCCTGCGGCGAGCCGCGCGAGCTCGCGGTCGACGCTCTCGAGCTCGTCACCCCACTGCCACGAGTCGCACCCGTGCACGTGCCCGACCTTGTCGAGCTCGCCCCAGTAGAGGTGCACGAGGGCCCGCGGCGCCGACCGCACCGCGGCCAGGGTGACGTCGACCCGCTGCGGCAGGGTGGCCGCGGCGATGAACCGGCCGCCCCGGATGGCGGCGTCGGTCAGGCCCGACCCGTCGAAGTGGGCGGGGCCGACCCGCGCCACCTCGATGCCGGCGGCGGCCACCGCCTCGAAGACCGTGGCGTGCGGCTGCCAGGTGCGCGGGTCGGGGCCGTCCTCCCAGGACAGCTCGTTGAGCAGCCGGTCGGCCCCGGGCAAGAGCACCTCGTAGCCGAGCAGGCCGTGCGCCCCGGCCGCGAGGCCGGTGCCGAAGGTGCCCATCGAGGTGGCCGTCGTGGAGGGGAAGCCGCTGGTGACCCGCCGGGTGGTACCCAGGTGCGACCGCAGCCAGGGCGCGTGCCCGGCCCGGCGCACCAGCAGGTCGTGGCCCAGCCCGTCGACGAGCACGGTGACCGCGCGCCGCGCGGGCGGCAGGTCGAAGCCGCCCCGGCCGCGGCCCGCTCCCCCACCCCACGGCACACCGAGGCTGCGGGCGACGCTCGGGAGCACGTCGGCGAGCGCAGGGCCGGGGCCGACCGGCGGGCTCGCCGACGGGTCGCCGGTGGGCGGCATCGAGGTCTGCTCAGCCCTGGCCGATGGCGGCGGACAGGTCGCGGGCGAAGCCGAGCGCCTGCGAGAGCGCGTCGTCGCCGTCGGCGGCCGCGGAGATGCGCAGGGCGATGTCGTCGCCGGTGATGGTGCCCTCGTAGCCGTGGTCGGCGTCGCACTCGGGGTCGGCGCAGGACGCCGGCACGAGGTCCAGCCGCGCGACCGTGCCCCAGCCCAGGGTGAGCGAGAGCTCGCGGCCCAGGCTGCCCGGCACGTAGGTGGAGGGGTTCTCGACCACGTGGGTGAGCATCACGCCGCGCACCGCCGACAGCGGGATCGACTCGGTGGTCGCGGTGGCGACGTCCTGGGGTGCCGGCGGCTCGTCGGCGTGGTCGTCGGCGTGGGCGATCAGCAGCCGGGTGGGGGTGAGCACCAGCACGGTGATGTGCCGGCGCACCACGTCGCGGTCGAACGTCGTCTCGAGGTGCACGAGGTGGTTCTCGATGGGCTCGCGCACCAGGGCCGCGGCGACGACGTCGGCGACCAGGGCCGGGTAGTAGCCGGCCCTGACGATGGCGTCGGTGAGGCCCGCGGGCAGGACGGGGGCGTCGGAGGTACTGCTCATGGGGACCATTGTGCCCGTCCCGGCCGCAGGCGCGTTCCCTTCCGGCCGCTACGTGAGGGAGCGGCGCCCCGGGTCGGTGCGCCGGGGGGCCGGTGCCAGCACGATCTCGGCCCCCAGCACCTCGACCCCCGCCGGGTGGGCGTTGACCGGGTTGAGCTTCAGCGACGCGACCTCGGGGAGGTCGTCGGCCAGCACCGACACCCGGGCGATGAGGTCGGCGAGGGCGGCCCGGTGCACGGGCGTGGCCCCGCGGTGGCCGTGCAGCACCGGGGCGGCCTTGACCGAGGAGATGAGCTCGCTGACGGTGACGTCGGTGAGCGGCGGGATGCGGTAGGCGATGTCGTCGAGCAGCTCGGTCGGCATGCCCGCCACGCTGAACCCGATGACCGGGCCGAAGAGCGGGTCCTCGTCGGAGGTGACGACGCACGGCACCCCGGGCGTGGCCATCTTCTGCACCACGAGGCGGTCGGCGTCGAGCGGGGCGAGCCGCTCGGAGAGCGACCCCCAGGCGTCGCGCACCGACTCCTCGGTGCGCAGGTCGACCCGCACCGAGCCGACCCCGCCCTGGTGGCGCAGCATCGGGGCCGTCGACTTCAGCACGACCGGGTAGCCGACCCGCTCGGCGGCGGTCACCGCCTCGTCGGCCGAACCCGCCTCCTCCATGCCCCAGACGTCGACGCCGTAGGCCTGCAGCAGCGCCGACGCCTCGTCGTGGGTGAGCCTGCGTCCCTTCGGGTCGACCGAGAGCACGGTGTGCACGACGTCCTCGGCGATGCGGCGGTTGATGCCGGCGGGGCTGACCGGCGTGCCGTGGTCCTTGGCCCGCCACTGCCCGTAGCGGGTGGCCGCGGCGAGCGCGCGCACGGCATCCTCGGGCATCGTGTAGACGGGGATGGCGCGGGTCGAGCCACCGGTGCCTGACACCGACGCGTGCCCGTCGTCGACCCCGCGCATTCCGAGGAAGGTTGCGGCACATGGCTTCTGGGAGCCATCAGCGGCCTCGCGCACCGCTGCGGCGACGTCTTCGTCGTTGGTCACGAGTGGGGGGATGAAGCAGGTCAGCACCGAGTCGACCTTGGGGTCGGCGAAGGCGGCCGCCAGCGCGGCGCGGAACTGCGCCGCGGTGGCGTCGGTGGGCAGGGCCACCGGGCCGTGCGACACCTTGAGCCCCCAGCTCGTGCAGGCGTCGGCGGTGAGGGTGCCCAGCGCCGTGGAGTTGCCCACCACGGCCACCCGGTCGCCCGCGGGCAGCGGCTGGTGGGTGACGAGCTGGGCGATGTCGAAGAGCTGGTGGACGTTCTCGACGCGCATCACGCCCGCCTGCTTGAGCATCGCGGAGAACACCTCGGGGCGGGCCTTGGTCTTGCGCACGCGGTGGCCCGGTGGCACGCCGAACGCGGAGACGCCCGACTTCACCACGATGACCGGCTTGATCAGCGCGAGGTTGCGGGCGACGCGCGAGAACTTGCGCGGGTTTCCCATCGACTCCAGGTAGAGGCCGACGGCGGCGGTGGAGTCGTCGTCGATCCAGTACTGCATGAAGTCGTTGCCGGACACGTCGACCCGGTTGCCGGCCGAGCCGAAGGTCGAGATGCCCAGGTTGCGCCGCGCCGCCGACGCGAGCACCGCGATGCCGAGCGCGCCCGACTGGGCGAACAGGCCGAGCTGGCCGTGCGGCGGCAGGGTGGGGGCGAGCGACGCGTTGAGCCGCACGTCCGGGTCGTTGTTGATCAGCCCGAACGAGTTGGGCCCGACCACGCGCATGCCGGCGTTGCGCGCCCGGCGCAGCAGGTCGGCCTGCAGCCGCTCCCCCGCCCGGCCCTCCTCGGCGAACCCCGACGACACCACGAGCAGCGCCTTGACCCCGGCCTCGGCGCACTCGTCGACCACCTCGAGCACCGCGTGGGCCGGCACCGCGATCACCGCGAGGTCGACCTGCCCGGGCACGGCGGCCACCGAGGGGTAGGCCGTGCGGCGGCGCAGGGTGCGCACGTTGGGGTTGACCGGGTGGATGCTGCCGGTGAAGCCCGCCTCGACCAGCCGGTCGAGCAGCTGGCTCCCGATCGAGTTGCGACGCCGGCTGGCGCCGATGACCGCGATGGTGCGCGGGGTCAGGATGGCGCGCACGCTCAGCGCCTCGGCGCGGTGCTCGCGCGACATCGCCACCGCCTTGGAGGAGTCGGTCGGCTCGATGTCGAAGCCCACCTCGACGACGCCGTCCTCGATGTGCCGCTTGACGTCGTAGCCGGCATCCGCGAAGACCGAGAGCATCTTGCGGTTCTGGGGCAGCACCTCGGCGGTGAACCGCGAGATGCCGAACTCCTGGGCGATCGCGGCCAGGTGCTCGAGCAGCACCGAGCCGATGCCCTTGCCCTGGAAGTGGTCGCTGATGTTGAACGCGACCTCCGCGCTGCGGGCGTCGATCCGGTCGTAGCGCCCGATGCCGATGATGTCCTCGCGCATCGTCGCGACCAGGGCGACCCGGTCGGCGTAGTCGACGTGGGTGAACCGGAGGACGTCGGCGTCGCTGAGCTGGCGCAGCGGCGCGAAGAAGCGCAGGTAGATCGACTCGTCGGACTGCGCGGCGTGGAAGCGCCGGATGCCGTCGGCGTCGGCCGGGCAGATCGGCCGCACGTGGGCGACCGTACCGTCGCGCAGGACGACGTCGGCCTCCCACTCCACGGGGTAGCCGGGTGGGAGCGGCTCGTCCTCCATGGCCCCATCGTGCCACCCCGCGGATCCGGCCCGTGCCGGCCCACGGTGGGTGGACGGGCCGGGCTCCCGGCGCGCCCGGCGGCGGGCACACTGGGCCTCGTGGAGCTCCGCGACGCCGTCCTGCACCGCCGCATGGTGCGCCGCTTCGACCCGGACGCCCCCGTGCCCGCCGAGGTGGTCCGCGACCTGGTGCGGCTGGCGGTGCGAGCCCCGAGCGCCGGGTTCAGCCAGGGCTGGGACTTCGTTGCCCTCGTCGACCCGGCCGACCGGGACACGTTCTGGGCGGCCGTCGACGACGGCAGCCCACCCGACGCCTGGACCCGCGGCGTCTCCTCGGCGCCGGCGCTGGTGCTCTGCCTCAGCGACCCGCAGACCTACCTCGACCGCTACGCCCAGCCCGACAAGGGCTGGACCGACCGGTCCCCCGACCGCTGGCCGGTGCCCTACTGGGACACCGATGTCGCCATGGCGGCGATGGTCATGCTGCTCGCCGCCGAGGATGCCGGCCTCGGCGCCCTGTTCTTCGGCGTGCCGGTGGAGCGGCGCGACGCGGTCCACGAGGCGCACGGCATCCCGGCCGACCGCCGCATCGTGGGCGTCGTCGCGCTCGGTCGCGAGGCCGAGCGCGTGTCCGGCTCGCCGCTCACCCGGCGGCGGCGGCCGCTCGACGACGTGCTGCACGTCGGGCGCTTCGGCAACCACGGAGTGTCGTAGAGGGTGCGGCGACCGGGTTTGTGAGGATGGTGCCGACCCCCGTCGCGGCATCCTCGCGACCCTGATCGACCCGGAGCCGAGCCCCACCCGATGGCCAAGCGCAGCAGTACGCCCCCTCCCGCAGACGACTTCACCGAGCGGATCGTCGACATCGACGTCGAGGAGGAGATGCGCAGCGCCTTCCTCGAGTACTCCTACAGCGTCATCTACTCGCGCGCCCTGCCCGACGCCCGCGACGGCATGAAGCCGGTTCAGCGCCGGATCCTGTACGGGATGAGCGAGCTCGGTCTGCGCCCGGACCGCCCGCACGTGAAGTCGAGCCGGGTCGTCGGCGAGGTCATGGGCAAGTACCACCCGCACGGCGACCAGGCGATCTACGACGCCCTGGTGCGGATGGCGCAGCCGTTCACGATGCGCCTGCCGCTGGTCGACGGCCACGGCAACTTCGGCTCGCTCGACGACGGCCCGGCCGCCTCGCGCTACACCGAGGCGCGGATGGCGCCGGCGGCGCTGCTCATGGTCGCCGGGCTCGACGAGGACACCGTCGACTTCGTGCCCAACTACGACGACTCCCTCACCCAGCCCGGGGTGCTGCCGGCCGCCTACCCCAACCTGCTCGTCAACGGCGCCTCCGGCATCGCGGTCGGCATGGCCACCAACATGGCCCCGCACAACCTGGTCGAGGTGATCGGCGCGGCCCGCCACCTCATCGCCCACCCCGACTGCTCGCTCGACGACCTGATGAAGTTCGTGCCCGGCCCCGACCTGCCCGGCGGCGGGCGGATCATCGGCCTCGACGGCATCCGAGACGCCTACCTGAACGGGCGCGGGTCGTTCCGCACCCGCGCCACCGCCCGGGTCGAGAAGCTCACCCCGCGCCGGATGGGCATCGTGGTCACCGAGCTGCCCTACCTGATCGGCCCCGAGAAGGTCATCGAGCGGGTCAAGACCCTGGTGCAGTCCAAGAAGCTGCAGGGCATCAGCGACGTCAAGGACCTCACCGACCGCAAGCACGGCCTGCGGCTGGTCTTCGAGGTCAAGAACGGCTTCAACCCCGACGCCGTGCTCGAGCAGCTCTACAAGCTCACCCCGATGGAGGACTCCTTCGGCATCAACAACGTCGCCCTGGTCGACGGCCAGCCCCGCACCCTGGGCCTGAAGCAGCTGCTGCGCACCTACGTCGACTTCCGCATCGGCGTGGTTCGGCGGCGCACCGAGTACCGGCTGCGCCGGCGCCGTGAGCGGCTGCACCTCGTCGAGGGCCTGCTCGTCGCGATCATCGACATCGACGAGGTCATCCAGCTGATCCGCGGCTCCGACGACACGGCCATGGCCAAGGCCCGGCTCATCTCGGTGTTCGACCTGTCCGAGGCCCAGGCCGACTACATCCTCGAGCTGCAGCTGCGCCGCCTCACCCGGTTCTCGCGCATCGAGCTCGAGACCGAGCGCGACGAGCTGCTGCGCCAGATCGAGGAGCTCGAGGCGATCCTCGCCGACGAGAAGCTGCTGCACCGCACCGTCTCCACCGAGCTCGCCGACGTCGCCAAGGCCCACGGCACCCCCCGACGCACCGTGCTGCTCGAGTCGGCCGGTACCCCGGCCTCGGTCGCGACCCCGCTCGAGGTCACCGACGACCCCTGCTGGGTGCTGCTGTCGTCGACCGGTCTGCTCGCCCGCACCTCCACCGCCGACCCGGTGCCGAGCGAGGGTGGGCGGGCCAAGCACGACGCCGTCATCGGCGCCGTACGCACCACGGCCCGCGGCGAGTTCGCGCTGGTCACCTCGCGGGGCCGGATGCTGCGGATGTCGGCGCTCGAGCTGCCGACGCTTCCGCCGCTGGGCGGCTCACCGAGCCTGTCGGGCGGGGCGCCGCTCGCGGTCTACGTCGACCTGCCGGCCGGGGAGGAGCCGCTGACCATCGTGCCGCTCGACGCGCAGGGCCCGGGTGTCGCGCTCGGCACGGCATCCGGCGTCGTCAAGCGGGTCACCACCGACTACCCCGGCCGGCCCGACTGGGAGGTCGTCGCGCTGCGCGACGGCGACCGCGTCGTCGGCGCCGTGGCGCTGCACGACGGCGCCGAGGACCTCGTCTTCGTCACCAGCGACGCCCAGCTGCTCCGCTTCCCCGCCTCGGCCGTGCGGCCGCAGGGTCGCTCGGCCGGTGGCATGGCCGGCATCCGGCTCTCGCCCGGGGCGTCGGTCACCTTCTTCGGGGCCGTCGACCCGGCCGCGGACAACGTCGTCGTCACCTCGGCCGGTTCCTCCGACGCGCTGCCCGGCACCCAGCCGGGTGCGCTCAAGGTGACGCCGTATGCCGAGTACCCCGCCAAGGGCCGCGGCACGGGCGGCGTTCGGGCACACCGGTTCCTGCGCGGCGAGGACGCCCTGGTGCTGGCCTGGGTCGGTGCCCAGCCGGCCCGGGCGTCCGGCCCGAACGGCGTGCCGCTGGAGCTCCCCGAGCCCACCGGGAAGCGCGACGGCTCGGGCACCACCTACCCGGCGGTCATCGCCGGGGTGGGCGCTCCGGTGCGCTGACGCCTCCCGGAGGGCCGCGTTACTCAATCGTTACCGGCTGGGAGCGCGGGAGCGTTGCGCTGCGTGTGTAAACGCTTTTACGTTGTTCCCGGTTCCCTCATCGCCGAGGCCGGCCACAACCCCGTCTCGGCGCAACCAGTGAAATGGAGGCGGGCAATGGCCCTCAACTCAAAGCGCCGCATCGCGGCGTTGACCGGAGTCCTCGCGGTGGCCCTGACCGCGACGGCCTGCGGAAGCAGTGACGACACCAGCGGCGACAGCGCGAGCAGCAGCGGCACCAGCAGCATCGACTGCGCGCCCTACGAGGCGTTCGGCGACCTCAAGGGCAAGACGGTCACGGTCTACACCTCGATCGTCGCGCCCGAGGACGCACCGCACCAGGCCTCGTACAAGCCGTTCGAGGAGTGCACCGGCGTCACCGTCAAGTACGAAGGCTCCAAGGAGTTCGAGGCCCAGCTGCCGGTGCGCGTCAAGGGTGGCAACGCCCCCGACATCGCGTACATCCCGCAGCCCGGGCTCCTCGCGACCCTCGTCGCCACCGGCGCGGTCAAGGAGGCCCCGCCGGAGGTCGTCGCCAACGTCGAGAAGAACATGCCCGACTGGAAGGACTACGGCACGGTCGACGGCAAGTTCTACGCGGCACCGCTCGGCGCCAACGTGAAGTCGTTCGTCTGGTACTCCCCGCAGGCGTTCAAGGACGGGGGCTACGAGGTCCCGCAGACGTGGGCCGAGATGCTCACCCTGTCCGAGAAGATCGCCGCGGACAACCCCGGCGGCGACGTCAAGCCGTGGTGTGCCGGCATCGGGTCAGGTGACGCCACCGGTTGGGTGGCCACCGACTGGATGGAGGACATCATGCTCCGCACGGCCGGTCCGGAGACCTACGACAAGTGGGTCAAGCACGAGATCCCGTTCAACGACCCCGCGGTCGCCACGGCCATCGCCGAGGCGGGCAAGATCCTCAAGAACGACAAGTTCGTCAACGGTGGTTTCGGTAACGTCAAGACCATCGCCTCGACCGAGTTCACCGAGGCCGGTCTGCAGATCCTCGAGGGCACGTGCTACATGCACCGTCAGGCGTCGTTCTACGCCGCCAACTTCCCCGAAGGCACCACGGTCGGCCCCGACGGCGACGTGTGGGCGTTCTACCTGCCGCCGGTCGACGCGTCCTCCAAGCCGGTCCTGACCGCTGGTGAGTTCACCACGGCCTTCGCCGACCGGCCCGAGGTCAAGGCGTTCCAGACCTACCTGTCGTCGACCGAGTGGGCCGACGAGCGCGCCAAGACCTGTGGTTCTGGTGGTTGTGTGACGGCCAACAAGAACGCCGACCCCAACCTGCTGAAGAACCCGGTGGACAAGCTGTCCGCCGAGATCCTCACCGACAAGGCGGCCACGTCGCGCTTCGACGCGTCCGACCTGATGCCGGGCGCCGTGGGCGCGGGCACGTTCTGGAAGGGCATGACCAACTGGATCACCGGTCAGGACGACAAGGCCACTCTCGACTACATCGAGAACAGCTGGCCCAAGAGCTGACCCTCTGACCTGACCCCAAGGTCACCCGAACCGGGGTGGGGCGGATGCCCTCCGCCCCACCCCGGTTCTCCTTGTTCCGACTCCACCGGAGGTGAGTCCATGACGTCGACCGTCCTCGTGGGCGTCGCGGCGGCAATCCCCGAGCCGCTCCTGCGCGCCCAGAGCGTTGCTGGCAAGTTCTTCCTGATGTTCTTCGCGATCGCCCTGTTCGCGGTGATCTTCGGCCTGGTCCTCTTTTTCGCGTCGCTGTTCAAGGGCCGAACGGGTGAGAAGTGGCAGGGCATCATGTTCGCCGGCCCCGCGGTGCTCCTGCTCGCGGTCGGCCTGATGTACCCCGCCATCCTGACGATCATCCAGAGCTTCCGTGGAAAGACCGGCGAGGGCTCGTTCTCGACCGAGAACTACGTGCAGATGTTCACCGAGCCCGACCTGCTGCTCGTGCTGCGCAACACCGCCATCTGGGTCATCCTGGTGCCCTTCATCGCCACCGGTATCGGGCTGGTCTACGCCATCCTCATCGACCGGGCCCGCGGGGAGGCGTTCGCCAAAGCGCTGATCTTCCTGCCGATGGCCATCTCCCTGGTCGGAGCCAGCATCATCTGGAAGTTCGTCTACCAGTACAAGCAGACCTCCCGCCCGCAGATCGGCCTGCTCAACGCCATCCTCAAGGCACTCGGGTTCGACACCCAGCAGTTCCTCATCAACTCGCCGCTGAACACCTTCATGCTGATCATCGTCATGATCTGGATCCAGTGCGGCTTCGCGATGACGGTGCTGTCGGCCGCCATCAAGGCGATCCCCGACGAGATCATCGAGGCCGCCAAGCTCGACGGCGTGCAGACCTTCAAGATGTTCCGGTTCATCACCCTGCCGAGCATCCGTCCCGCGCTCGTCGTCGTCCTCACGACGATCGGCATCGGCACCCTCAAGGTCTTCGACGTGGTCAGAACCATGACCGGTGGCCAGTTCAACACCTCCGTCGTCGCCAACGAGTTCTACAACCAGAGCTTCCGCTACGACGCCGGCGGTCTCGGTGCGGCCCTCGCGGTCCTGCTGTTCGTGCTCGTCATCCCGATCGTCATCTACAACATCGTCCAGATGCGAAAGGAGGCCTGAGCGTGAGCACCCTCGAGCCCGTCGCGATGCCGGAGAAGATCTCCCCGGAGATGGAGCACACGACCGACGCCCCGCCGAAGAAGCGGCGCGGCAAGTCGGCTGCCGGTGACGCCGCCCGCGCGATCTCGTCGCCGTGGGCCTCCATAGCGGCGATCGTCATCGCCGTGCTGTGGACCGTTCCGACGATCGGCCTGCTGGTCACCTCGTTCCGCGAGCCGCGGGCCATCAACACCACCGGGTGGTGGACGTCCTTCTCGGACCCCTCGGCCTACACGCTCGACAACTACCGGCAGGCGCTGGCTCCGGGCAGCTCCGCCAGCCTGGGCCAGTACTTCATCAACACCATCGTGATCACCGTTCCGGCGGTGATGTTGCCGCTGTTCCTGGCCTCACTCGCGGCCTACGCGTTCGCGTGGATGCCGTTCCCGGGTCGCGACGCGCTCTTCGTCGCGGTCTTCGCCCTGCAGATCGTGCCCCTGCAGGTCGCCCTCATCCCGCTGCTCGACATCTACGTCAGCAAGCTGGGCATCGGGGCGTCCTACTGGAGCGTGTGGCTGTCGCACACGATCTTCGCGCTGCCACTGGCGACCTTCCTCATCCACAACTTCATGAGAGAGCTCCCTGCCGAGCTCATGGAAGCGGCGCGCGTCGACGGCGCGGGGCACGTGACGATCTTCTTCCGGATCCTGCTCCCGCTGCTCACGCCGGCCCTCGCGGCCTTCGGCATCTTCCAGTTCCTGTGGGTCTGGAACGACCTGCTGGTCTCGCTGGTGTTCCTCGGTGGAACGCCCGACGTCGCGCCGATCACCGTGCGCATCGCCGAGCTGTCCGGCACCAGAGGCACGGCGTGGTATCTGCTGTCGGCGGGCGCGTTCATCTCCATGATCGTGCCGGTGGCCGTCTTCCTGGCCCTGCAGCGCTACTTCGTGCGAGGCCTGCTCGCCGGCGGGCTGAAGGGCTGACGCCCGCCTGAGGGAAGGAATGTCAGATCAGCACCATCACCGATGTGGCGCGGGTGGCCGGGGTCTCGGTCGCCACGGTCTCCCGCGCCCTTCGGGGACTCGACCGGGTCTCACCGCAGACCCGTGAACGCGTGCTGCGGGTGGCGGAGGACCTCCACTACGTGGCCTCCCCCACCGCCACGTCACTCGCCTCCGGCCGCACCCGCGTCGTCGCGGTCGTCGCGCCGTTCCTCACCCGGTGGTTCTTCGCCACCCTGGTCAGCGCCATCGAGAAGAGCCTGCGGGCGCGTGGCCACCACGTCATCCTCTTCGACCTCGAGGACGACAGCTACGACCAGCGCCTCCCCCTGTCCCAGAACATGCTGTGGAAGCGGGTCGACGGCGTCATCACCCTGAACGTCCCGATGACCCCGGAGGAGATCGAGCTCGTCGACCGGCTCGGTCTGCCGCTGGTCGCCATCGGCTCGCCCGTCCCTCACCGGGCCTGCGTGCGCATCGACGACAAGGCGGCCATGCGCACCGCCGTCGACCACCTGGCCGGCCTGGGGCACACCAGGATCGGCTACATCGGGGCGGTCCCCCAGAACGTCGCCCACATCCAGACCCCCCAGGACCGCCTCGAGGCCTTCCTCGAGGCCGTCGGCCGGCTCGGCCTGGTGTGCGACGACGCCTGGATCCTCGGCTCGGACTGGACCGCGGAGGCCGCCGCCCGCGACAGCGCCCGCCTGCTCGCGCGGGCCGACCGCCCGACCGCCATCGTCGCGGCCTCCGACGAGATGGCCATCGGGGTGCGCGAGAGCGCGCGCCGGCTCGGGATCCGCGTGCCGGCCGACCTGTCGATCATCGGCATCGACGACTTCGTGCTGTCCGGGGTGCTCGGCCTGACCACCGTGCGCCAGGACGTCGCCGGGCAGGGGCACGCCGCCGCCGACCTGCTGCTGCGGGCCCTGCTCGACGACGACGAGTCGAACCAGACGATCGTGCTGCCCACCGAGCTGGTGGTGCGCGAGTCGACCGGCCCGGCCCCCTGCTGAGCCCCGACCTCCCGCACCCATTGCGGATCCCCCACCAGACCTCCCGCACTCATTGCGGATCCCCCACCAGACCTCCCGCACTCATTGCGGTTCTCCCACCGCGCCGAGGGCTGCAGCGCGTGGGAGATCCGCAATAGGTCGGAGAGGGGGCGGAGCCAGCCGTCAGTTGACGCTGGAGTCCTCGTTGACGAGCTCCTCCGGGTCGCGCAGGTAGGTCTTCTTGCCGAAGAAGAACCGGTTCGCCAGCCAGGTGAGCGCCCACAGCACCACACCGAGTGCGAGCAACCATCCGGCGATCGTGTACTGGATCGAGTCGCGCCCGGTGATCGGGAGGGTGAAGAAGAAGCACACGGCGGCGCCGATCAACGGCAGCACGGTGGGCGTGACGAAGTGCGCCCGCTCGATGGGGTCACGGCGCAGCACGAGCACGGAGATGTTGACGATCGTGAACACTCCCAGCAGCAGCAGAGCGGTGGTGCCGCCCAGGGCCGAGACGACGGGGCTGTCGCTGGTGCTCACGAAGGAGATCAGCCCGAAGGCGACCGCGGTGGTGAACACGATGGCGACCCACGGGGTGCGGCGACCCTTGTGCACCCAGCCGAGCACCGGGGGCAGCACGTCCTGGCGGGCCATGCCGTAGAGCAGCCGGCTGGCCATCAGCATGTTGATCAGCGCCGAGTTGGCGACCGCGAACATCGCGATGAACGGCATCAGCCTGTCGATCGGGAAGTCGGGCAGGCCGGCGGAGACCACCTTCGTGAGCGGGGTGTCGCCCTCACCGAGCTGGTCGACGGGTACCAGGGCCACCGCGAAGATCGCCACGAGCACGTAGATGACCCCGGTGATGCCGAGGCCGCTCAGCATCATCCGCGGGAAGTTGCGCACCGGGTCCTTGGTCTCCTCCGCCATGTTGACGGCATCCTCGAAGCCCACCATGGCGAAGAAGGCGAGCGACGTGGCCGCGGTGATCGCCAGGAAGACGTTCTTCTCGCCCGAGGTGTCGAACACGGTCACCTGCGAGAAGTCGGCC
Organism: uncultured Actinomycetota bacterium; assembly: GCA_963800505.1. Taxonomy (GTDB): domain Bacteria; phylum Actinomycetota; class Actinomycetes; order Actinomycetales; family Dermatophilaceae; genus Fodinibacter. The sequence continues at coordinate 131,831 of CAWDBL010000007.1, read as the reverse complement.
TTGCCACCGGTGGCGGCGTAGGCGCCGACGAGGATGACGAGGACGAGGCCGGACAGCTCGACGAGGGTGAGCACGACGTTGGCCTTGACGCTCTCGCCGACCCCGCGGAAGTTGACCGCCGCGATGAGCAGCATGAAGGCCAGTGCGATGCCGAGCACGAGGGTGCTGTTCTCGCTGTCGAGCCCGAACCCGTCGGCGAGGTTGGCGGCGAAGGCCTGCGAGGCCGTCGAGGCCGAGGTGATGCCCGAGCACATCACCGTGAAGGCCACGAGGAACGTCACGAAGTGGATGCCGAACGCCTTGTGCGTGTACAGCGCCGCTCCCGCGGCCTTCGGGTACTTGGTGACCAGCTCGAGGTAGCTGAAGGCGGTGACCAGCGCGATGGCGAAGGCCACGATGAACGGCGCCCAGGCGGCTCCCCCGACCTCCTGGGCGACCTTCCCGGTCAGGGCGTAGACCCCCGTGCCGAGGATGTCGCCGACGATGAACAGCAGGAGCAGCTTGGGGCCGATGGCGCGCTTGAGCTCGGTGCGCTCCTCACCCTCGACGTGCTCGTCGGTGGAACTCACGCTGGCGCTCATAGTGCCCTCCCCGGCCCCGGTGACGGACGACGTGCGACGCCCACCGCCCACTGTGGACCGACGTCACGGGCCGCACACCCTTTGGGTGCAGAGGAATCTGCTCAGACGTCGATGCGCTCGCGGTCGAGGTTGTGGGCTGAGTCGATGATGAAGTCCTTGCGCGGGCCGACGTCGCCGCCCATGAGCAGCTCGAACACCCCTGCCGCGGAGTCGAGGTCGGCCGCGGTGACCTTGCGCAGGGTCCGGTGCTGGGGGTCCATCGTGGTCTCGGCGAGCTGGTCGGCATCCATCTCGCCCAGGCCCTTGTAGCGCTGCAGCGGCTTGGTCTTCTTGCCGCGCCGGGTGAGGGTTGCCATGGTGCGGCGCATCTCGGCCTCGGAGTAGGTGTAGATGACCTCGTTGGCCTTGGACCCGGCGTTGATCACCTCGATGCGGTGCAGCGGCGGCACCGCGGCGTAGACCCGGCCGGCCTCGACGAGCGGGCGCATGTAGCGGAAGAACAGGGTGAGCAGCAGGGTGCGGATGTGGGCGCCGTCGACGTCGGCGTCGGTCATGATGATGACCTTGCCGTAGCGGGCCGACTCGAGGTCGAAGGTGCGCCCGGAGCCGGCCCCGATGACCTGGATGATGGCGGCGCACTCGGCGTTGCCGAGCATGTCGGTGACCGAGGCCTTCTGCACGTTGAGGATCTTGCCGCGGATCGGCAGCAGCGCCTGGTGGTCGCTGCTGCGGGCGAGCTTGGCCGTGCCGAGCGCGCTGTCGCCCTCGACGATGAACAGCTCGGTGCGCTCGACGTCGGTGCTGCGGCAGTCGGCGAGCTTGGCCGGGAGGGTGCTCGACTCGAGCGCGGTCTTGCGGCGCTGGGTCTCCTTGTGCAGCCGCGCGCTGATCCGCGACTTCATCTCGGAGGTGACCTTCTCGAGCAGCAGCGCCGCCTGCTGCTTCTCGCCGCGCTTGGTGGACACCAGCCGCTCGGTGAGCTCCTTCTCGACCACCTTGGCCACGATGGCGCGCACGGCGTTGGTGCCGAGCACCTCCTTGGTCTGCCCCTCGAACTGCGGCTCGGCCAGGCGCACGGTGACCACCGCGGTCAGGCCCGCCAGCGCGTCGTCCTTCTCGAGCTTGTCGGACCCGACCTTGAGCCGGCGCGCGTTGAGCTCGAGCTGGCGGCGCAGCACCTTGAGCAGGGCCTGGTCGAAGCCGGCCAGGTGGGTGCCGCCCTTGGGGGTGGCGATGATGTTGACGAACGAGCTGACCCGGGTGTCGTAGCCGGTGCCCCAGCGCACCGCGACGTCGACGGCGCACTCGCGCTCGACCTCGGTGGGGCTCATGTGGCCCTTGGCGTCGAGCACCGGCACCGTTTCCGTGAACGTGCCGGTGCCCTGCAGCCGCCACACGTCGGTGACCGGCGGGTCGGGGGCGAGGAACTCGCAGAACTCGGAGATGCCGCCGTCGTGGAGGAAGACCTCCTCGGTGGGCTCCTCGCCGCGCAGGTCGCGGATGACGAGGGTGAGCCCCGGCACCAGGAAGGAGGTCTGCCGGGCCCGGGAGACCAGGCCCTCGAGGTCGAAGGTGGCGTCGCGCAGGAAGATCTGCGCGTCGGCCCAGTAGCGCACCCGGGTGCCGGTGACGCCGCGACGCGTGGTGCCGATGACCTCGAGCTCGCTGATGCTCACGTAGGGCGTGAACGTGTGCTCGGGGTCCTTGGCGCCCTTGGCCCCGGCGACGTCGGAGAACACCCCCGGCTCGCCGCGCCGGAAGCTCATGGCGTAGGTCTTGCCGCCGCGGTCGACCTCGACGTCGAGCCGGGAGGACAGCGCGTTGACCACCGAGGCGCCCACGCCGTGCAGGCCGCCGGATGCCGTGTAGGAGCCGCCACCGAACTTCCCACCCGCGTGCAGGCGGGTGTAGACCAGCTCGACCCCGGTGAGCCCGGTGCGCGGCTCGATGTCGACCGGCACCCCGCGGCCGTTGTCGCGGACCTCGACCGACCCGTCGCGGTGCAGGGTCACCTCGACGCGGTCGCAGTGCCCCCCGAGCGCTTCGTCGACGGCGTTGTCGATGATCTCCCACAGGCAGTGCATGAGCCCGCGCGAGTCGGTGGAGCCGATGTACATGCCGGGACGCTTGCGGACCGCCTCGAGCCCCTCGAGGACCTGGAGGTGGTGGGCGGTGTACTCGGACGCGGACTTGGTGGTCGCGGCCTTCTTCGCAGCGGTCGTCGGCACGTGAGGAAGGGTAGTCGCCGGGTACGACGGGGCTTGAGAGGCGCACCGGGCGCCGGCGGGGGCAGCCCGGTGAGGCCCAGATGGGACTGGCCGCTGAGGCTCGCCTGAAGGTCACGATCCGGACATGACGAGGGCCACATGTCGCACCTTGCACGGAGGGAAGCATCCGCCGTGATTGACTGTTGCAAGCAGCGCCATCCGAAACGGGTGGAAAACGAACACCACCGCACAACCCGAGCGAGCCGAGGAGGCCCGACGTGAACGCCGCACTGGCACCGACCCTGACCGCAGCGGACCGTTGCGACCGCTGCAGCGCCCAGGCCTATGTGCGCGCCACGCTTCACGCGGGTGGAGAGCTGCTCTTCTGCGCGCACCACGGTCGCGAGCACATCCCCGCCCTGGTGGGGCTGGCCGACATCCACGACGAGAGCGAGCGGCTGATGGAGCCCAGCTCGGTCGGCGGTAGCCCCGACTGACGTGGAGTCCGTCTCTGACGGCCTCGGCGCCCTGGTACCGCCCCTCCTGATCGTCGTCGGCCTGTTCGGCATCGTCGTGCCGGTGCTCCCCGGTCTGGTCCTGGTGCTTGCTGGCGTGCTCCTGTGGGCCCTGATGGAGGGCTCGGCCCTCGGCTGGGGCATCTTCGCCGCGAGCGCGGCCATCATCGTCGCGGGCTACGTGCTGCAGTACACCCTGCCGGGGCGCCGCATGCGCGAGCGCGGGGTGAGCTCGTCGACGCTGCTTCTGGCGGCGGCCTTCGGCATCGTCGGCTTCTTCGTCATCCCCGTGGTGGGGGCGATCGTCGGATTCGTGCTCGGCATCTTCGTCGTCGAGCTGGGCCGCAGCCGGAACGCCTCGCAGGCCTGGACCCGCACCAAGCACGCCCTGGTGGCGGTGCTGCACAGCATGGGCATCGAGCTGGCCGCCGGCCTGGTGGTCACGGTGCTCTACGTCGTGGGCGTGCTGGTGTCCTGACGCCTCGGCGCCGCAGGGCCAGGGCTCACATGTTGTTCTGGCGGCGCTCCCAGCGCTCGTCGAGGCGGTTCATGAAGGAGCTCTTGCCCTTCTTGCGGCCGCCCTTGGCCCGTGGGTCGGTGGAGCCATCGCTGCTCACGACGCCGAGCCGGGCCCGTCTGGGCGGGGTGGCGGCGAACACCGCCGACGCGACCATGAGGGCGAACCCGCCGGCGCCGACCCACATCGTGGTGTTGACGCCCACCAGCACGAGAGCCAGACCGGCGATGACGCCCACGGCGCCGACCACCCATCGCCGCCGCTGCAACGCGGCGAGCGACCGGCCCTGCATCTGCGAGGCGAACTTGGGGTCCTCGGCAGCGAGAGCCTGCTCCATCTGTTCGAGCATCTTCTGCTCGTGCTCTGAGAGGGGCACAGATCCTCCCGTGGTCGGCCCGAGCCGCCCGGTGGGCGGCCCTATGTTGTCCTCTGACCCTTAGGATAGGTCGCGCGGTCGTCTCGCGGAAGCGGATGTGTCACCTTCGATGAGACTGGCTGGTCTCACCGACCCCGATCCGAACCTGGAACGGGCCCGGTCGACGGCCCGGTCGGCGTCGCGCCAGCCGTGCTCGCGCTCGCCGATGACCCCCTGGATGGGCGCTTGGGCGGCCTCGACGAGCTTCTCCAGGCGCACCCCGACCAGCCGGATGCGGGCCCGCTGCAGCCCCAGGGCGTCGAACAGGCCGACGGCGGCCTCGTGGATGGCGCGGCCGCTGTCGGTGGGCTCGCGCAGGGTGCGCGAGCGGGTGATCGTCGTGAAGTCGCTGAACCGCACCCGCAGGGTGACGGTGCGGCCGGTCAGGCCGGCGGCCCGCATCCGGGCCGCGGTGCGCTCGCTGAGCGCCAGCAGGCGCCGGTGGATCTCGGCGGCGTCGTCGATGTCGTAGTCGAAGGTCTGGTCGCTGCCGATGCTCTTCTCGCGCTGCTCGCGCTCGACCGGCCGCGGGTCGCGCCCCCAGGCCAGCTCGTGCAGGTGGTGGCCGGTGGCATCGCCGAGGCCGCGCACGAGGGTGGCGAGCGGGGTGTGCGCGATGTCGGCGACCGTGCGCAGCCCCAGGCGCACCAGGGCCTCCTCGGTGCGCTCCCCCACGCCCCACAGCGCCCCCACCGGCAGCTGCTGCACGAACGGCACCACCTCGTCGCGCGGCACGACGACCATGCCGTCGGGCTTGGCCAGGCCGGAGGCGAGCTTGGCGACGAACTTGGTGGGCGCCACCCCCACCGAGCAGGTGATGCCCTGCTCGTCGTGCACGGTGTCGCGCACGTGCTGGCCGATGACGGCCGGGCTGCCGAGCAGGCGCACCGCGCCGGAGACGTCGAGGAACGCCTCGTCGAGCGAGAGCGGCTCGATGACCGGCGTCACCGAGCGGAAGGTCTCCATGACTGCGGCGGAGATCGAGCTGTAGAGCGCGTGGTCGGGCGGCAGCACGGTGGCCTGCGGGCACAGCCGCCGGGCCCGGGCCATCGGCATGGCCGAGGTGACCCCGAAGCGGCGGGCCTCGTAGGTGGCCGAGAGCACCACGCCGCGGTTGCCGCCCCCGATGATGACCGGGGTGCCGACCAGGTCGGGGTGCGAGAGCAGGGTCGCGGACGCGTAGAAGGCGTCCATGTCGACGTGCAGCACCGTGCAGCCGGTGTCGTCGGGCGGCTCGCTGGAGTCGCGGGTGGGCAGGGCGAACTGTCGACGGCTCATCAGTGGCCCCCGCCGGTGTCAGTCCCGGGTCGCGAGCACGTGGCGCACGCTGCCCAGCTCGCCGAGCAGCGGGTGGTCGGGGTGATGGCTCGCGACGTCCTCGAGCGCCAGCAGGGCGGCCCGGTCGGCCTCGGAGTCGACCAGGGCCGAGGGGACCAGGTCGCTGAAGATGCGCACGCCCGAGCTCTGCACGGTGGTGAGCCCGTGGGCGAGCAGCAGGGCACGCACCGCCGCCTCGTCGAAGCGTCGTGGCGCGGGGTCGTCGTCGCCCCAGCGCCCGTCGGGGCGCTCGAGGATCGCCTGGGCCCGGGCGAACTGCCCGGCCAGGGCCCGGGCCAGGGCGGCCGGGAGGCGCTGCGCGACCACCAGCGAGAGGGTGCCGCCGTCGGCCAGGACGGCGGCGATGTTGGCCAGCGCGGCATCCGGGTCGTCGACGACCTCGAGGGTGCCGTGCAGGCAGACCAGGTCGTAGGCCGGCCGCCGGCCGTCGGCGCCGGTCTCGCCGACGGTGTCGGTGTCGCCCTGCACGGGGTGGATGCGCTGCGAGGTACCCGTCTCGGCGGCCCGGCGTGCCAGCGACGCCAGGGCGTCGGGGCTGGGGTCGACCACGGTGACGTCGTGGCCGGCCGCGGCCAGTGGCACCGCGGTGCCGCCGGTGCCGCCGCCGAGGTCGAGCACCCGCAGCGGGCGGCCGAGCTCGGCGCTGCGCCGGGCCGCGAGGGTGTCGAGCGCCGCCTGGACGGCGGCCGTGCGCAGCCCGGGCGTGATGCCCGCACGGCGGTGTCGGCCACGCTCGTCGGACACGGCGGGACTCCTTCAGGGTGCGGGGGTGCAGCGGGTCGGTGCGTCGCGACCACCCTAGTGTCCGGAGCTGCCGGGGCTGGCGTGCCACAGCTTGCGCGAGGGCAGCGCGGCGGCCGGGGACTGCGGCACCACCGTGCCGGGAGCACCCCGGCCCGAGCGCGGGTCGGCCCCGGGCGGCTTGATGTCGGCGTACGGCGACTGCTTGAACCCCGAGGCGTGCACGAGCACCCGGCGCCCGGTGCGGGCGTCGCTCTCACGAGCAGCGGCCTCGGCCGCCTCGGCCCGGGCCACGGCATCCGCCTCACCGGCGGCGATGGCGGCGTGCACGCGCTCGAGGCCGCCGAGCTGCCAGGCGTCCCACAGCGCGGCGAGCTCCCAGGCGCCGGTGGCCCGGATCGAGACCCCGCGGTCGCCGGTGCGGCGCAGCACCCCGCGCACCAGGAGCAGCCAGGAGTGGAAGACGACCCCGGCGTAGGGGCCCTGGACGTCCTCGAAGAAGGTGCAGTCGGACGGCCCGGTGGAGTCGTCGAGGGTGAGGAAGACCACCCGGCGCCCCGAGCGCACCGGAGGGGTCTGGGTGGCGACCTTGACCCCGGCCACCCACACCTCGCTGCGGCTGCGGGCGCCGAGCAGGTCACGGCTGCGGGTGACCCCGAGCGCCCGCAGCAGCGGGGCGTAGAACTCGACGACGTGCGCGGAGACGTCGAGGCCCAGCACGTCGAGCTCGGCGCGCACCCGCTCCGGGCCGGTCATCTCGGGCAGCCCGGCGCCCGCGCCGAGCCGGGGCCGGTCGCCGAGGTCGAGGGTGAGCTGGGTGGGTTGCTCGGCGGCCGGCACCACCTCGCGGGCCGCCTGCGACTGCGCGGCCGCCCGCTCGCGGACGTCGACCCGCTCCCCCGCCCCCTCGCGCGGCGGCGCGATGCTCGGGATGACGAGCCGCCGGCTGCTGCGCGGTGCCGCCCCGCCCCCGCGCTCCCACCGCTCGAGCTCGGCGACGTGCAGCAGCAGGTCGCGCCGGGTGACCCGGCCGCGCCTGCCGAGGCCGCCGCCGCCCATGCCGTGCAGGGCGTCGAACGCCCCGGCGAGCACGAGCCGCTCGGTGACCGGGCGGCTGACCCGGGCACGGGTCCAGAAGTCGCCGAGGTCGGCGTAGGGCTGCCCGGCGACGATCCGCGCCACCTCGGCGCCGCTGATCCCCTTGACGTCGGCCAGCGAGAGCCGGATGCCGTAGGGCTGGCGGGTGCGCCGCCAGGCCGGCAGCCCGGCATCCGGGTCGGGGGCGTCGGGGTCGACGGGGTCGGGGTCGCGCGGGTGGGCCTCCGGAGAGGCGGAGCGCTCGGCATCCGGGGTGTCGACCCGCTCGATGCGGTAGACCTCGCGCGAGGCGTTGACGTCGAGGCCGAGCACCGGGATGCCGAACGAGCGGGCGTCGTCGAGCAGCAGCCGCTTGGGGTACATGCCGGGGTCGTGGGTGAGGATGCCGGACAGGAACGCCGCCGGGTGGTGGGTCTTCAGCCACGCCGAGTGGAAGGTGGGCAGCGCGAAGGCCGCGGCGTGCGCCTTGCAGAAGCCGAAGCTGGCGAAGGACTTCAGCACCTCCCAGATGCGGTCGCGGTCGTCGGCCGAGTAGCCGCGCGCCTTGGCCGCCGGGCGCCACCAGGCCTCGACGTCGGTCTGGCCCTGCGGGGTGCCCATGCTGCGGCGCACCTCGTCGGCCTGGGCGAGGGTGACCCCGGTGGTCTCGGCGACGATGAGCAGCACCTGCTCGTGGAAGACGACGACCCCCTCGGTCTCCTCGAGCGCCGGGATCAGGCTGGGGTGCAGGAAGCGGCGCTCCGCCCAGCCGTGCCGGCTGTTGAGGAACGGCGTGATCATGTCGGACTTGACCGGCCCGGGGCGGAACAGCGAGATGTCGACGATGAGGTCGTCGAACCGGCTCGGCCCCAGCTTGCCGACGAGCTCGCGCTGGCCCGGGCTCTCGATCTGGAACATGCCCAGGGTGCGGGTGGTGCGGATCAGCTCGTAGGTGGCGGGGTCGTCGTGCGGCACCTGCGCCTCGTCGTCGAGGTCGATCTGCTCCCCCGAGACCCGCGCGACCTCGGCGACGGCGTGCGCCATCGAGGACTGCATGCGGATGCCGAGGACGTCGAGCTTGAGGAAGCCCAGGGTCTCGACGTCGTCCTTGTCGAACTGGCTCATCGGGAAGCCGATCCAGCTCGCCTCGACCGGGGTGCGGTCGAGCAGGCCGGAGTTGGACAGCACGACGCCGCACGGGTGCAGCGCGATGTGCCGGGGCAGGCCGTCGAGGGCCTCGACGAGGTCGAAGAAGGCGGCCATCCGGGGGCTGTCGAGGCCGCGGCTGCGCAGCTCGGGCAGGTCGGCGATGGCGTGCCGGGCGTCCTTGGCGCGGATGTGCGGGAAGGCCTTGGCGATCTCGTCGACCTCGGTGGGCGGCAGGCCCAGGGCGGCGCCGACGTCGCGCACGGCGTGGCGCACCTTGTAGGTGTCCATCATCGACACACAGGTGACCCGCTCACCGCCGAAGCGCTCGAGCACCGCCTCGTAGATCTCGGTGCGGCGGGCCGACTCGACGTCGACGTCGATGTCGGGAAGCTCGGCACGCAGCGGGGAGCAGAACCGCTCCATGAGCAGGTGGTGCCGGATGGGGTCGACCCCGCTGATGCCGAGCAGGTGGTTGACCAGGCTGCCCGCCCCCGAGCCACGGGCCGCGACCCGCACGCCGCGATTGCGGATCAGGTCGGTGACCTCGGCGACGGTGAGGAAGTAGGTGGGGTAGCCCAGGGTGTCGATGACGCCGAGCTCGTCGTCGAGCCGGTTTCGCACCACCTCGTGCTCGGCCTCGCTCGCCCCGGGGTAGCGCCGACCGACGGCGTCGCGGCAGCGCTGGGCGAGCACCTGCATCGGGTCGGTGCCGGGGGCGATGCCGAGCACCTCGGCCTCGGGCAGGTGAACCGCGCCGATGCCGAGGTCGTGGCGGGAGTGCTGGGTGCACTCGTCGGCGACCAGGGCGGTCATCGCGACCAGCCGGTCGGCGCGGGAGCGGTCGCCGCCGGTGACCTCGAGGGCGCTCGCGTGCATCGTGGCGGTGTCGGCGAGGTGGCCGGCGTCGGTGACCCGGTCGAGGTGGCGCGAGTCGAGCACGACGAGCCGTCGGGCGGCGTCGAGCAGGTCGACGGTGCGCACCTGCTCGGGGGCGACGTGGCGCACTGCGGCGGTGAGCACGGCGGGGATGCCGGCGGCGTCGGCCAGGGCGAGCAGGTGGGCCGCGTGCGAGCGGCACCCCGGAGTGCCCTCCGGCCCGCCGTGGTGCACGACCTCGACGGCCAGCCCGTCGCGCGGCAGCAGCGCCCGCCAGGTGGCGAGCAGGTCGCGGGCCCGCTCGCGGCGCCCGGCGAGCACCGCCCGGCCGACGTCGGAGTCGGGGCCGAGCAGCACCAGCAGCCGGCTCGGCTCGCGCCCTGCCTCCCTGCTCGGCTCCGCGACGGAGGTCGAGGTGGTCGGGTACGCCGGCGGCCCGGCTTCCTCGACCTCGTGCGACTTACGCACGGTTTCATCGGCATCCGGGGTGCGAGAACCGTGTGCACGTCGCACGGAGTCGCAGCCTTCGGGGTGGGACCAGCGGGCGAGCAGGTCGGGGCTGGTGACCGGCACGCCGCGCTCGCCGCGCAGGTGGGTCTCGGTGACCAGCCGGCACAGGGCGGCCCAGCCGACCCCGGGGGCGGTGCCGCCGCCTCGACCCCGGGCCAGCACGGTGACCCGCGGGCGCCGGGGGTCGACGATGGCTCCCCCGCGCACCGGGGTGCGCGGTCGCGGACGCGGGCGACCGGCATCCGGCCCGCTGCCCGAGCCCACTGCGGATGCCGGACCGCCGCCAGTGCCACGACCTGCGGTGCCGGGGACGAGCGGCTCGACGGCGAGGTCGACGCCGAGCACCGGTGCGATGCCGGCGTGGCCGCACGCCGTGGCGAACCGGACCGCGCCGTAGAGCCCGTCGCGGTCGGTGAGCGCGAGCGCGCCCTGGCCGTGCTCGGCGGCGCGCTCGACGAGGTGCTCGGGCATCGAGGCGCCGTAGCGCATCGAGAACCCCGAGGCGACGTGGAGGTGGGCGAAGCCGGCCATGGGAAACGCGCTCAGGCCGAGCGGACGGGGACCAGCCGCCGCGGCCGGTGCACCGACGGCACGCCGAGGCGGTCGGCGGCGAGGTCGACGAAGGTCTCGGCGTCGCGCAGCAGGTCGTCGGCCTCGCGGGCGGTGACCCGCACCAGCCCGGTCTCGACCCCGACCCGCTGCCCAGTGGCGGCGGCGAACCGCTGGGCCCACTCGGTGAGCTCGGGGGCGACCCGGGCGGTGAGCGCCCAGACGTCGTGCGGGCCGTCACCCCGGGAGGCGAGCCCCGCCCCGGGTGACGTCGCCGAGCGGGCGGCGACGACCGCGGCCCCGGCCCGCAGCGCGGCCAGCGAGGCGGCGAGGTAGCGCGCCGAGGCGGCCGAGGCGGCATACCCGCTGGTGAGCGACTCGCGGGCCCGGTCGAGGAGGTCCAAGGTGGTGGCGGCGTGGCTCATCGGGGGCTCCTCGGTCCTGGGGCGGTGCTTGATGTCGGGGCGGTGCTCGGTGTCGTAGCGGTAGTGAGTGTCGTAGCGGTGGTGGGTGTCGTAGCGGTGGTGGTGGCTCAGTCGTGGGCGCGCAGCAGCAGCCAGTGGTCGTCGTCGCGGCCGAGGTCGAACACCCCGGCCGCCCCGGACGGTGGCCGGGCCTCGACCCGCCAGACCCGGCGCTGCGGGCTCGGCAGGCCGGGCAGCCCGGGGGCGCTGGGCTGGTCGCCGACCTCGCGCCACCAGGCGCGGCGCTCCTGCCAGGAGTCGAGCACGGCGCACACGGTGTAGCGCCGGCCGCGCCAGACGAAGTCGCGCGGCCCGTCGACGGCGGTGCCCGACCCGCCGGCAGCGCGGACGACGACGGAGTCGTGGTGACGACGAGCCATGAGGCACCTCCGATGGGCAGCACGGGATTGCCGACCAGCCCCCGGGAGGAAGCCGTCGAGCGACGGGCCGATGTGAAATGTCGAACACCTGTTCGACTCCGACCACTGTAACCCCGCCTCCCGACACCACGTCAAGCCCGTTGCGCGCGTCCTCCACGACACGCCGAAAGCCACGAAGTTCTCGAGAGTCGAGTGCTCAACCGGCTGCCCCAGCAACCACCTGAGCACCCAACCCGAGACAACAACAGCAGCGGAGCGGTGGGATGCCGTGGGCGAGCCGATGGACGGGTCTGGCGGCGGGTCCCACGCTCTGCGTGGGCGCGCCGAGTGCGCGCAGCGCGCGAGGTGCGGATGGTCAACGGCCGCACACGGCATCCCACCGCGCAGCGGTCGGGGAGAAGCGCGACCCAGCCCGGCGTCCCCCGAGTGACCTATTGGTCGATTCAGGGACACCCGACCACTGGATGCGGTCCCTGCTGTGACCTATTGGTCGAGGTGGGGACGCCGGGTGTGGTTGAGCCGGCCGGGTCAGGACTGGCGGGGGGCGATCTCGCCCATCGGGCCGAAGCCGGTGACCCCCTCGGCGTCGACGTAGATGATCTGCGGGCGGGCCGAGACGATGTCGGGCATCTCGCGCATGAACCGGGCCACGTGGTCCTGCGCCATGTGCGCGCTCCCCGCGGCGGAGTCGCGGAACCCCTCGATGCACACGAAGGTGTTGGGCTCGGTGAGGCTGCGCGAGAACTCGAAGAACACGCATCCCGGCTCGGCGTTGACACTCTTCGCGTAGGACGCCGACAGCTCGTCCCACGCGGCGAGCCGGTCCTCGCGGATCGGGAACTTCACGGTGATCAGGATCATCTGCTGCTCTCCTTTGGGTCGAGGACGCCGGGCGTCAGGGCACGAGGATGGCACGCCCGCCCACTGCCGCCGCGACGGAGGGTCAGCGCCTGCGACAGGTCGTCGAGGGGTTCCCCACCCGGCCACACCCATCACTAGGCTGCATCCATGACCCCAGAGCCGGGCGACGCGGCACCGTCGCGCGACCTGTCCGGCCACGCCGGTGTCCGGTCCGTCATGGAGACCCTCGCCCTGCACCACGTCACCCCCGAGGTGCGCCACCTGCCGCTCGCCGTGCGCACCGCGAAGGCCGCCGCCGAGGCGCTGGGCGTCACCCCCGCCGAGATCGCCAACAGCCTGGTCTTCGTCTCGACGGCCCACGACGGCGACGTGCAGCCGCTGCTCGTGCTCGCCTCCGGCGGTCACCGGGTCGACACCGACAAGGTCGCGGCGCTGGCCAACTTCGCGAGCGTCGAGCAGGCCGACCCGGTGTTCGTGCGCACCCACACGGGGTTCGCGATCGGCGGCGTCGCCCCGGTCGGCCACCCCGAGCACATCCGCACGATCATCGACGTCACCCTCGGGCGCTACGCCACGGTCTGGGCCGCCGCCGGGCACAGCCACTCGGTGTTCGCGACGACCTACGACGAGCTGATCAGGATCACCGGCGGCCAGCCGATGGACGTCGCCTGACGGCGGATGCCGGTCGGCGCCCGTCGCTAGCGTTGCGCCATGGCCACGCACTGGACGCTGGGATGCGACGCCGCCGACCCGCAACGGCTCGCGGCCTTCTGGGCGCAGGCGCTTCGCTACGAGCCCGAGCCGGGGTTCGACGAGCCCGACAACGCCTCGATCGTCGACCCACAGGGGCACGGGCCGGCGATCGGCTTCCTGCGGGTGCCCGAGGGCAAGACCGCCAAGAACCGCGTGCACATCGACATCCGGGTGGCGGGCGAGCCACCGTGGGACCCCGCCGAGCGTGAGCGGCTGGCCCGCGAGCGGGTGGCCGAGCTCGAGGCCGACGGCGCGACACAGGTACGCGAGGAGCACTACGGCGACGAGTTCTGCCACGTCGTGATGCTCGACCCCGAGGGCAACGAGTTCTGCGTCGCCTGAACCGGGCTCGACGCGACGGTCAGGAGACGGCGGCCTTGACGAGCGCGACGACCTGCTTCTCGACCTTCGGGCTCCAGGCGAGCATCGCGTACGAGGTGGGCCAGAAGTCGCCGTCGTCGAGGTTCGCGGCGTCCTGGAACCCCAGGGTCGAGAACCGGTACTTGAACTTGCCGGAGTCCTGGAAGAAGACCACGACCTTGCCGGCCGCGTCGGCGTAGGCGGGCATGCCGTACCAGGTCTTCGGCTGCAGCTGCGGAGCGGTCGAGGTGATGGCCACGTGCACGCGCTCGGCGAGCGCGCGGTCGTCCGGCGCCATCTTCGCGATCGCCTCCAGGCACAGCTCGAGGCCGTCGGCGGCCTTGGCGCCCTTCTTCCCCTCGGCGCGCAGCTCGGCGGCGCGCTCCTTCATCGCAGCGCGCTCGGCGGCGCTGAACCCGTCGCCCGTCTCGGCCTTCGTCACGGTCATCGTCGTCCTCCTGCTCGGCTGCGGCCGGCTGGTGCCGGCCTCTCCGCGTCAGGCTAGGGCCCGTTCGTGCGGGGCCGCTTCTCCGTTCCTGACCGGCTCGAGGACCCCTCGGACCGCCTAAGTTACTGGTGAGTTCGAAAAACAGTGGCGGAGAATACCCTCCGATATGCCCGTCTGGGGGCGCGCACGATGGCCGTTTCGCATAGCGTCGACACCAGGAGCTAGCCCGTGCAGGGTGCTCAACGCCCGCGCAAGCGGCGAAAGGGCAGGCAATCATGAAGATCGTCGTGTTGGTCAAGCACGTTCCCGAGCCGAGTGCCGTCTGGTCGTTCTCGGCCGATGACACTCTCGACCGAGGGGCCGTCGCCGGACGCCTCTCGGAGCTCGACGAGTACGCCGTCGAGCAGGCCGTCCGCCTCGTCGAAGGAGGCCTGGACGCCGAGATCACCTTCCTGACCGTCGGTCCGCCGGGCGCCAAGGACGGGCTGCTCAAGGCGCTGGCGATGGGTGGTGACACCGGTGTGCACGTCGTGGACGACGCCATCCACGGCTCGGACTCCCTCGCCACCTCGCTCGTGCTCGCCACGGCGGTCGAGCAGCTCGGCGCCGACCTGGTGCTCGCCGGCATGGCGTCGACCGACGCCGAGATGTCGGTGGTGCCATCGATGGTGGCCGACCGGCTCGGCATCAACCAGGCGACCTTCGCCGGGGCGCTGTCGGTCGACGGATCGACCGTCTCGATCACCCGCGAGGGCGACACCGCCACCGAGCAGGTGAGCACCCAGCTGCCCGCCGTCGTGTCCGTCACCGACCAGACCGGCGAGGCCCGCTACCCCGCCTTCCGGGCGATCATGATGGCCAAGAAGAAGCCGATCCGCACACTCTCGCTCACCGACCTCGGCATCGACCCGGCCTCCGTCGGGCTCGCGGCATCAGGCACCCGCGTGGTCTCGGTCTCCCCCGCTCCGGCGCGCACCGCCGGCACGGTCGTGGTCGACGACGGCACCGGGGCGGCCCAGCTCGCGGACTTCCTCGCCGGCCGCGGCCTCCTGTGACGTCAGGTTCCACCGTCCCCGGCCCGGCCCCCCAGCCCGTCCACCGCCCGGCGGCCCCTCGCGCCGCCGCTGCACCCGCCCACCGGTAGGAGAACACCGTGTCCGAAGTCCTCGTCCTCGCCGAGCTCACCCCCAGCGGTGTCCGCACGGCGACCCTGGAGCTGCTCACCCTCGCCCGCCGCCTCGGGGAGCCGAGCGCCGTCGTGTGCGGCGTCGCCACCGACGACGTCGTGGCCACCCTCGGCGAGCACGGCGCCACGACGGTCTACGTCGCGTCGGCGCCGGAGGTCGAGCAGTTCCTGTCCGTGCCCAAGGCCGAGGTGCTGGTCAGCATCGCCCAGCGGGTCGGCCCGGCAGCCGTGCTGGTCACCTCCGGCCCCGAGGGCAAGGACGTCGCCGCCCGGGTGGCCGTGCGCCTCGGCAGCGGCCTGGTGACGGATGCCGTCGACGTGGTCACCGAGGGCGGTGTCGTCCGCACGACCCAGTCCGTGGTGGCCGGGTCGTTCCACGTCGTCAGCGACGTGGTGCGCGGCATCCCCGTCGTCACCGTCATGCCCAATTCTGTTGCCGCCGAGGCGGCTCCGGCGCAGCCCCGGGTCGAGAACGTCGAGGTCGAGTTCAGTGACCGCGCGAAGGGCGCCACGGTGACCAGCCGCACCCCCAAGACCGCGGGCGCCCGCCCGGACCTCGCCGACGCAGCGGTCATCGTGGCCGGCGGCCGCGGGATCGGCTCCGAGGACGGCCTCGGCGTGGTCGAGGCCGTCGCCGACGCACTGGGTGGAGCCGTTGGCGTGACCCGCGCGGTGAGCGACCTGCACTGGGCGTCGCACGACCTCCAGATCGGCCAGACCGGCAAGACGGTCGCGCCGAACCTGTACCTCGCCGCGGGGGTGTCCGGCGCGATCCAGCACCGCGCCGGGATGCAGTCGAGCAAGACGATCGTCGCGGTCAACAAGGACCCCAAGGCCCCCATCTTCGCCATCGCGGACTTCGGGGTCGTCGGCGACCTGCACACCGTCCTCCCGGCACTCGTCGACGAGGTCGGCAAGCGCCGCAACTGACCCGCGCCCCTCCGGGGGCGCACCACTGCAAGGAGCTGATCAATGGCGACTGTCCGGCTGGTTCTCGGACTCGGCATGACCGTCGTGCTGCTCGGCATCGCCGGCGCCCGGCTGAGGTTCCTCTACCGGATCGGCGCCTCGGCCCAGCCGATCGAGCCGGGCCGTGTCGGCAAGACCGGCGACATGGCCCGCGCCGAGGTGGTCGAGGTCGCTGGTCAGCGAAAGCTGTTGCGGTGGACCGCACCCGGGCTGGCGCACGTCGCCGTCTTCTGGGGCTTCACGGTCCTCGTCCTCACCATCATCGAAGGCTTCGGTGCGCTGTTCTCGCCGACCTTCCAGATCCCCGTCATCGGCAACTGGCCCGCGCTCGGCTTCGTCGAGGACCTCTTCGCCGTCCTCTGCCTCCTCGCCGTCGCCGCGTTCACCGTCATCCGGCTGCGCGAGTCGCCCAAGGAGCACGGCCGCACCTCGCGGTTCTTCGGCTCCCACCTCGGCGCGGCCTGGTTCACCCTGTTCATGATCGTCAACGTCGTGTGGACGCTGATGCTCGCCCGAGGCGCCCAGATCAACGCCCAGGACGTCAACACCACCGACAACCTGCCCTTCCTGCGCGGCGCGTTCGTCTCGCAGTGGTTCGCCTCCCTCCTGGAACCGTTGGGGCAGACCGCGAACGAGGTCATCGAGACGGTCGCCCTCCTGCTGGCCCTGGCCGTGCTGCTCGGCTTCACGGTGTTCGTCACCTACAGCAAGCACCTGCACATCCTGTTCTCGCTGCCCAACGTGGCGCTGGCCCGCCGCCCGCGCGCCCTCGGGGCACTGCTGCCGGTCTACTCCGGCGGCACGGCCGTCGACTTCGACGACCCCGGCGAGGACGACCTGATGGGCGCGGGCAAGGTGGAGGACTTCACCTGGAAGGGCCTGCTCGACTTCGGCACCTGCACCGAGTGCGGCCGCTGCCAGAGCCAGTGCCCGGCCTGGAACACCGACAAGCCGCTGTCGCCGAAGCTGCTGGTGATGACCCTGCGGGACCACGCCCTGGCGAAGGGCCCGTGGCTCATCGCCGCCGAGGAGGCCCGCGAGGGGCTGGGCGACGAGCTCACCGGCCTCGCAGACGTCCCGCTCGTCGGTGACACCGGCTACGCCACCGACAACCCCCTCGGGGCCTACCAGTCGACGGGCCCGGGCGCGGTCATCGACAACGACGTGCTCTGGTCGTGCACCACCTGTGGTGCCTGCGTCGAGCAGTGCCCGGTCGACATCGAGCACGTCGACCGGATCATCGACATGCGCCGCTACCAGGTGCTGATGGAGTCCGCCTTCCCCGAGGAGGCCGGCATCATGCTCACCAACCTCGAGCACGCCGCCGACCCGTGGGGTCGAGGGGCCGCCGCACGCCTGCAGTGGGCCGAGCCGCTCGACTTCGAGGTGCGGGTGCTCGGGGCCGACGGCGGCACGACCATCCCCGACGACGTCGAGTACCTCTACTGGGTCGGGTGCGCCGGTGCGCTCGACGAGGGCGCCCAGCGCACCGCCCGGGCCGTGGCGACGCTGCTGCACGAGGCCGGCATGGAGTTCATGGTGCTGGGTGACGCCGAGTCCTGCACCGGCGACCCCGCCCGCCGGATGGGTCACGAGTACCTCTTCCAGATGCTGGCCGAGCGCAACGTCGAGGTGCTCAACGAGGCGGGCGCCACCCGCATCGTGGTCACCTGCGCGCACTGCTTCAACACCCTGAAGAACGAGTACCCGCAGGTCGGTGGCCACTACGAGGTCGTCCACCACACGACCCTGCTGTCGCAGCTCGTGGCCGAGCACCGGCTGGTGCCGGTGTCCCCGGTGGCCACGTCGGTCACCTACCACGACCCGTGCTACCTGGGCCGCCACAACCGCGTCTTCGCCGCACCCCGCGAGGTGCTCGGGTCGGTGCCGGGGCTCACCCTGACCGAGATGCCGCGCAACCGCGAGCGCGCGTTCTGTTGCGGCGCCGGTGGCGCGCGGATGTGGCTCGACGAGGACCTCGGCACCCGGATCAACCTCAACCGCACCGACGAGGCCCTCGCGCTCTCCCCCGACCTCGTCACGGCCGCCTGCCCGTTCTGCGTCACCATGCTCACCGACGGCGTGGCGCAGCGCCAGGCGGAGGGAGCCGCCGCCGAGACGGTGGAGGTGCTCGACATCGCCGAGGTGCTCCTGCGCTCGGTACGCCCCGACCTCGGCGACCCCCAACCCGCGACCGCCGCCACCACACCCAGCTCCGGACAGTAGAGGACCACCATGACCGCCACCACCACCGC
Source organism: uncultured Actinomycetota bacterium (assembly GCA_963800505.1). Classification (GTDB taxonomy): domain Bacteria; phylum Actinomycetota; class Actinomycetes; order Actinomycetales; family Dermatophilaceae; genus Fodinibacter. Next base: position 113,680 of record CAWDBL010000007.1, on the reverse strand, counting down.
AGCCGAGTCCGCCGGTCACTTCGGCGGGGCCGGGCTCGACCTGCCGAGCCTGACCCTGATGCTGGAGGCGCTCGACGACTTCGTCGACGCCGCCCTCTCCCCCGACCTCACGCTCGAGCTCGACCACGAGGACCGCTGCCCCGAGGACATCGTCCGCGCCATGTCGGACCCGATGACGCTCGGCGTGCAGCTCGTCTTCATCCCCGAGCAGTACGGCGGCATGGACGGCGGCGCGTTCGACTCCTACCGGGTCTGCGAGGTGATGGCGCGCAAGGACATCGGCCTCGCGACAGCGGTGTTCGCGACGTTCCTGGGGTCCGACCCCATCGTGGTCGGGGCGACCGAGGAGCAGAAGCAGCGCTGGCTCGGCGCCATCGCCGAGCAGGGCGTGGTGTTCGCCTACGGCGCCACCGAGCCGGATGCCGGCTCCGACCTCGGCGCGATGACGACCACCGCGACCCCGGTCACCGACGACGACGGCACCGTCACCGCGTACCGGATCAACGGGCGCAAGCAGTGGATCTCCAACGGCTCGATCGCCGACTTCTGCACCATCCTGGCCGCGACCCCCGAGGGCCCGACCTGGTTCGTCGTCGCCAAGGACACCCCCGGGTTCACCAGCGGCCCGCCCGAGGACAAGCACGGGCTGCGCCTGTCGAACACCGCCTCGCTCTTCCTCGACGACGTCGAGGTGCCTGCCGACAGCCTCGTCGGCAGCACCGCCGGCCTCGGCCTGGTGCAGGCCCAGCAGGTCTTCGGCTACACCCGCCTGATGGTCGCCGCCTTCGGCCTCGGCGGCGGCTGGGAGGCCCTCGACCGCGCCATCGCCTACTCCGTGCAGCGCGAGCAGGGCGGTGGGCCGCTGAGCGAGAAGCAGGGCTTCACCCACAAGCTGATCGTGCCGCACGCCGTGCGCCTCGAGGCCGCCCGCGCCTTCATGGAGGACACTGCCGACCGGCTCGACCGCGGGCTGGGCGACAACGGTGCGATGAACACCGAGGGCGCCATCGCCAAGTACCTCGCGACCGAGGCCGGGAACGCCGCCGCGGACGCCGCCATCCAGGCGCACGGCGGGTACGGCTACACCCGCCCGTACGTCGTGGAGAAGATCCGCCGCGACGTGCGGATCACGACGATCTACGAGGGCACCTCCGAGATCATGGAGATGACCATCGCCCGCGGGCGGTGGCAGGAGCACCTGAAGTCCAGCGGCCGGTACTACCTCGACCTGGCCGCCGAGATGTCCGCGCTGCACACCGCGAACCCCGTCGTCGGCGCCGACGCCGCAGCGCTGGCCCTGCAGTCGCTGGCGGTCGTGCTCGACTGCTGCCGCGTCGGCCGGCTCACCCGCAACCAGCACGTGCTGTTCCGCATCGGCGAGCTCATCGCGACCGCCGAGACGGCCGCCGTGTTCGCCCGGGCCGCGGATGGCGCGATGGCCGAGCGCCGCTTCGAGAAGTCACCCACCCGCTTCACCGGCGAGGCCCTCGCCGCGATGGCGCGGGTCTTCGCCCGGGAGGCGGCGCAGAAGGTCGCCCTCGACGGCACCCGCTGGGTCGCCGGCGCCCTCGAAGCGGGCAGCCCGGTGCTCGCCGGGCTGGCCGGCATCCCCAGTGACGCCATCCGCGCCGCCCAGGCCGGGCTGCTCGCCGACATGGACCGCGTCGCCGACACGCTCTACGGCCGCACTCCCGCCTGACCGACCCCGTCCTCCACGAACCGGACCCACGCCGGCACGCGGAGCTCCCAGACCACCCACCCGCACAGCACACCGATTCGGACCCCACCATGACGCAGCACCACAGCCATCCGATCGCCGTCATCGGGATGTCGGCGATCATGCCCGACGCCCCCAGCGCCGACGCGTTCTGGCAGAACATCACCGCGGGCCGCTACTCCATCTCCACCACGCCGGACGACCGCTGGGACCGCGGACTTTACTACGACGAGGACCACAGCGTCGCCGACAAGACGTACAGCACCATCGGCGGCTGGGTGCGCGAGTTCGACTGGAACCCGGTCGCCTGGCGGCTGCCGGTGCCGCCGATGGTCGCGGCGCAGATGGACGACGGCCAGCGCTGGGCGATCTCCGCCGCCCGGGCGGCGCTCACGGATGCCGGCTGGCCGAACTGGTCGGTCGACAGCGACCGCGTCGCCGTCATCATCGGCAACGCCCTCGGCGGCGAGAAGCACTACCAGTCGAGCATGCGGATCCGCTTCCCCGAGATGCTGCAGCGGCTCGAGGAGTCGGCCACCCTGGCCACGCTCGCCCCCGACACCCGCGAACGGATCCTCGAGGAGACCCGCCGCGGCTACCTCGACAACATCTTCAGCATCACCGAGGACACCATGCCCGGCGAGCTCGCGAACGTCATCGCGGGCCGCGTCGCGAACCTGTACAACCTGCGCGGCATGAACTTCACGACCGATGCCGCCTGCGCGTCGGGTCTGGCCGCGCTCAACGCCGCCGTCAGCGGCCTCGCCGACCACCAGTTCGATGCCGTCGTGACCGGCGGCATCGACCACAACATGGGCGTCGACGCCTTCGTGAAGTTCTGCAAGATCGGTGCGCTGTCGGCCACCGGGACACGCCCGTTCGACGCCGGGGCCGACGGTTTCGTCATGGGAGAGGGCGCCGCCCTGTTCGTGCTCAAGCGGCTCGAGGACGCCGAGCGTGACGGCGACCGGGTGCACGCCGTGGTCATCGGCATCGGTGGCTCCTCCGACGGCAAGGGCAAGGGCATCACCGCGCCGAACCCCGTCGGCCAGCAGCTCGCCGTGCAGCGCGCCTGGGAGCGCGCGGGGGTCGACCCCTCCACCGCCGGTGCCGTCGAGGCGCACGGCACCTCGACCCGGGTCGGTGACGCCTCCGAGCTCACCAGCCTGACCACCGTCTTCGGGGCGGCCGGGGCAGCGCCGCGCTCCATCGCGCTCGGCTCGGTGAAGTCCAACATCGGCCACCTCAAGGCCGCCGCCGGGTCGGCCGGCCTGTTCAAGATGGTGCGCTCGCTGGACGACCAAGCAGCTGCCGCCCAGCCTGAACTTCCGCGAGCCCAACCCGAACGTCGACTGGGACACCCTGCCGTTCGCCGTCAACACCGAGCTGCGGCCGTGGGAGCAGCCGGCGAACGACGTGCGCCGCGGCGGCGTCAGCGCGTTCGGGTTCGGGGGCACCAACTTCCACGTCGTCGTCGAGGAGCACGTCCCCGGCCGGCACCGCCCGCCGGCGCGCAGCTTCGCGTCGGCCGAGGTGCCCGGCTCGGCATCGGCCCCTGCCGCTGCCCCCGCCGGCTCGGCGACCGGGGCGAAGGCTCCGCTGCGCGGGGCACTCGTCCTCGGTGGTCGGGACGACGCCGACCTGGCCACCCAGGTGCAGGCCGCCCTGGCCCAGGCCCGCGCCGGCGTGGTGCCGCCCCGCGCCGCCCCCGACCCGGCGCTCGCGTCGGCGGCCGTGCGGGTCGCCGTCGACCACGCCGATGCCGCCGACCTCACGACCAAGCTGACCAAGCTCGCAAACGCGTTCGCCTCGGGCAACCCCGCGGCGTTCCGCCTGCTGCGCCAGCAGGGCATCTTCCTGGGTCGCGGCCCGGCGCCCAAGGTCGCCTTCCTCTACACCGGGCAGGGCTCGCAGTACGTCAACATGCTCAAGACCCTCGCAGCCGAGGAGCCCTTGGTCACAGCGACGTTCGACGAGGCCGACCGGGTGATGACCCCACTGCTGGGGCGCCCGCTCAGCTCGTTCATCTTCATCGACGGCGACGACCCGGCCGCGGTCAAGACCCTCAACCAGCAGCTGATGCAGACCGAGATCACCCAGCCCGCGGTGCTGGCCGTCGACATCGCCCTGACCCGCCTGCTCGCGGCCTACGGCGTTCAGCCGGACATGGTGATGGGCCACAGCCTGGGCGAGTACGGCGCCCTGGTCGCCGCCGGCGCGCTCACCCTCCCGAGCGCCCTCGAGGCCGTCAGTGCCCGGGGCCGCGAGATGACCAAGGTGTCGATGGCGGACAACGGCGCGATGGCGGCCGTGTTCGCCCCGATGGCCGACATCCAACGCATCGTCGACACGGCCGACGGCTACGTCGTCATCGCCAACATCAACAGCACCAGCCAGGCGGTCGTCGGCGGTGCCACCGACGCCGTCGAGCGGATCATCGAGCGGTTCACCGCCGAGGGCTTCACCGCCACGCGGATCCCGGTCAGCCACGCCTTCCACACCTCGATCGTCGCGCCGGCATCCGGGCCGTTCGTCGACGCCCTGCGTCGGCTCGAGCTGAGGGCGCCCACCAAGCCGGTCGTCGCCAACGTGACGGGCGACTTCTACCCGGCGGGTGCGACCGCCGAGACCGTGCTGGAGTTCGCCGGCCGCCAGATCGCCTCGCCCGTGCAGTTCGTCAAGGGCCTGGAGACGCTCTACGGCGCCGGTGCCCGGGTCTTCATCGAGGTGGGCCCGAAGAAGGCACTGCACGGCTTCGTCGAGGACGTCCTCGGCTCCGAGCACGACGACGTCGTCGCGCTCTTCACCAACCACCCGAAGGTCGCGGACGACGTGGCCTTCAACCAGGCCCTGTGCGGCCTGTATGCCGCAGGCGTGGGCCTCGACCGCTCGAGTGCCGCCCTGCCCCGAGAGGACGAGGACGCCAGCCATGTCAGCAGCACCGCGAACGGCACCGGGAATCGGAGCGCGAGCATGACCGCCGAGGTGCAGCGACCGCAGGCCCAGACCGGTGCCGACGACGCCACGATCCGCGAGCTCGGGCTGCTCTTCGCCGACGTGCTCGAGAAGGGGATGCACGTGTTCGGCGGCACCGGTGTCGCCGGTCCGCGGCCGAGCGCGCCCCCGGCGCCGAGCCCCCAGCCCCAGGCGGCCGCACCGGGCGCGCTGCCGGCCCTCGAGCCCGTCGTCGTCACCGGCGCCGCCCTCGGCCTGCCCGGCACCGAGCAGACCTTCGCCGACGACAACGTCGCCCGCATCCTGTCCGGCCAGAACTTCATCAGCGTGCTGAGTGAGGGCACCCGGCAGCGGATGGCCGACATGCGCATCACCCGGCTGGTCAAGGACGCCGCCTCAGGGGCCGGCAGCTTCGCGACGATCGACGACCCCGCCGACGTCATCAAGCTCGCCGGGGTCCACGCGCCGCTCGACGTCGTCGCCCAGTTCGGGGTCGACACGGCGCGCGACGAGGCCCTCGACACGACGACCCGGATGGCGATCGGCGCCGGCTTCGACGCCCTGCGCGACGCCGGCATCCCGCTCGTCATGAGCTACAAGACGACGACGCTGGGCACCCAGCTGCCCGACCGCTGGGGCCTGCCCGAGGCGCTGCGCGACGAGACCGGCGTCATCTTCGCCTCGGCCTTCCCCGGCTACGACCGGTTCGCCGAGGCCGTGGAGGGCTACGCCCTCGACCGCGGCCGCCGCGAGGGCCTGCTCGCCGTCGAGGGCCTGCGTGCCCGGATGACCGATGACGACCCGGCCGTCGCCGAGGTCGACACCCTCATTCGCGAGCTGCGCGAGACCCTCGAGCGCGAGCCCTACCAGTTCGACCGGCGCTTCCTGTTCCGCGCGCTGTCGATGGGGCACTCCCAGTTCGCCGAGATCATCGGCGCCCGCGGGCCGAACACCCAGGTGAACGCCGCCTGCGCCAGCGCCACGCAGGCGCTCTCGCTGGCCGAGGACTGGATCCGGGCCGGCCGGTGCCGCCGCGTCGTCGTGGTGTCCGCCGACGACGCCACCGGCACCCACCTGATGCCGTGGGTCACCGCGGGCTTCCTGGCCTCCGGGGCCGCGGCCACGGACGAGCGGGTCGAGGACGCCGCCACGCCCTTCGACCGGCGCCGCCACGGCATGGTCGTCGGCGCGGGTGCCGCGTCCTTCGTGGTCGAGTCGGCCGAGGCGGCCCGCGAGCGGGGCCTGCAGCCGATTGCCGAGGCCCTGGCCACGGTCACCGCGAACAGCGCCTTCCACGGCTCACGCCTGGACGTGCAGCACATCTGTGACGTCATGGAGGCGCTGGTCCGCGAGGCCGAGGGCCGCGGCGTGGACCGCCGGGCGATCGCCCCGAACCTGATGTTCGTCTCCCACGAGACCTACACCCCGGCCCGCGGCGGCAGCGCCGCAGCGGAGATCAACGCGCTGCGCCGGGTCTTCGGGCCCGCCGCCGACTCCATCGTCATCACCAACACCAAGGGCTTCACCGGGCACGCCATGGGCGCCGGCATCGAGGACGTCGTGGCGCTCAAGGCGCTCGAGACGGGGATCGTGCCGCCGGTGCCGAACTACCGGGAGAAGGACCCCGACCTCGGCGACCTCAACCTGTCCAAGGGCGGCGACTACCCGGTGCGGTACTCCCTGCGCCTGGCTGCGGGCTTCGGCTCACAGGTCGCGATGTCCCTGCTGCGCTGGACCCCCGTGCCCGACGGCCTGCGGCGCCGCCCCGACGAGCTCGGCTACGCCTACCGGGTCGTCGACTCCGCCGCGTGGCAGCGCTGGCTGGACCGGCTGGCCGGCCACACCGAGAGCCGGCTCGAGGTCGACCACCGGCGCCTGCGCGTCGTCGACACGGGCCCGGCCACCATCCCGGTCGAGCGGTCCGGACATGTGCCGGTGCCGTATGCCGACCGGCTCACCCCGACGGCCGGCTTCACCGCGGCCGCCGGCACGCCCGTCGCCGCGCCCGCACCGTCTGCGGCGCCCGCACCATCAGCGGCGCCCGCACCATCAGCGGCTCCCGTACCGCAGCCTGCACCGGTACCGCAGCCTGCGCCCGTGGAGGTGACCACCCCGCCGGAGCCGTCCGCACCCTCGGGTGACGACGTCCTCGCCGTGGTCACCGGCATCGTGGCCGAGATGACCGGCTACCCCGCCGACCTTCTCGACCCCGACCTCGACCTCGAGGCAGACCTCGGCGTCGACACCGTCAAGCAGGCCGAGGTCTTCGCCGCCGTCCGCGAGCAGTGGAGCCTGGAGCGCGACGACGACCTGCGCCTGCGTGACTTCCCCACCCTCAACCACGTCGCCGGCTGGGTCCGGGGACGGCTCGGGGTGGCGGCGGTCGGCTCACCGGCATCCGCGTCGCCGGTGCTCTCCACCGCACCGCGACCGTTCGACGACGGCGCCCCCGGCGGCGACCCAGTGCTGGCGACGGTGACCCAGATCGTGGCCGAGATGACCGGCTACCCGGCCGACCTGTTGGGAGCCGACCTCGACCTCGAGGCCGACCTCGGCGTCGACACCGTCAAGCAGGCCGAGGTGTTCGCCGCCGTCCGCGCACAGTGGGACCTCGAGCGCGACGACAACCTGCAGCTGCGCGAGTTCCCGACGCTGAACCACGTCGCCGCCTGGGTGCACCGGCGCCTCGGCGTCGCGGCTCCCACCGCGGCTGCACCGACCTCCCCGGCCAAGGCTCCCGCTGCGGTCGCTCCTGCCGCCGCCTCCGCCGCACCGGCCGTCGACGAGTACCTCGCGGCCGTGACCGGCATCGTGGCGGAGATGACCGGCTACCCCGCCGACCTGCTCGACCCCGACCTCGACCTCGAGGCCGACCTGGGTGTCGACACCGTCAAGCAGGCCGAGGTGTTCGCGGCCGTGCGGTCACGCTGGAACCTCGAGCGCGACGACACCCTCCAGCTGCGCGAGTTCCCGACGCTGAACCACGTCGCCGCCTGGGTGCGTGGCAAGCTCGGCGTCGAGCAGCCGACTGCCGCAACGGCATCCACTGTCGCACCCGACCCGACGCCGGCTCCGGTTCCGGCTCCCGACACTGCGGCCCCGGCTGCAGGGGGCGACGAGATCGTCGCCGCCGTCACCGAGATCGTGGCCGAGATGACCGGCTACCCCGCCGACCTGCTCGACCCCGACCTCGACCTCGAGGCCGACCTCGGCGTCGACACCGTCAAGCAGGCCGAGGTCTTCGCCGCCGTCCGCACCCGCTGGAACCTCGAGCGCGACGACACCCTCCAGCTACGCGAGTTCCCCACGCTGAACCACGTCGCCGCCTGGGTGCGCGACAAGCTCGGCGTCGAGCAGCCCACTGCCGCAACGGCATCCGCTGTCGCACCCGACCCGACGCCGACTCCGGCAGCCGACACTGCGGCCCCGGCCGCAGGGGGCGACGAGATCGTCGCCGCCGTCACCGAGATCGTGGCCGAGATGACCGGCTACCCCGCCGACCTGCTCGACCCCGACCTCGACCTCGAGGCCGACCTCGGCGTCGACACCGTCAAGCAGGCCGAGGTATTCGCCGCCGTCCGCACCCGCTGGAACCTCGAGCGCGACGACACCCTCCAGCTACGCGAGTTCCCCACTCTGAACCACGTCGCCGCCTGGGTGCGCGACAAGCTCGGCGTCGAGCAGCCCACTGCCGCAACAACATCCGCTGCCGCACCCGACCCGACGCCGGCTCCGGCAGCCGACACTGCGGCCCCGGCCGCAGGGGGCGACGAGATCGTCGCCGCAGTCACCGAGATCGTGGCGGAGATGACCGGCTACCCCGCCGACCTGCTCGACCCCGACCTCGACCTCGAGGCCGACCTCGGCGTCGACACCGTCAAGCAGGCCGAGGTCTTCGCCGCCGTCCGCACCCGCTGGAACCTCGAGCGCGACGACACCCTCCAGCTACGCGAGTTCCCGACGCTGAACCACGTCGCCGCCTGGGTGCGCGACAAGCTCGGCGCCACCGCCACCGCCACCGCCACCGGCGCCGGCTCCGGCGCGGCATCCGGCCCGGCCGAAGACAGCACCGCCGCGGTACCGCCGGCTGCACCCCACACCGTGGTCGGCGACCTCGACGCGGTGGACGCACTCCCCCGACGGCTCCCGACCCCCTCGCTGCGCCCGTCGGCCGACCAGTGCCTGCCGACCGGGGTGTCGCTGAAGGACGCCCGCGTCGTCGTCATGCGCGACGAGGGCGGCGTCGGCGACGCTCTCGTGAAGCGGCTGCGCAAGGCCGGGGCCACCGCCCTCGTGCTCGACCCCGGCACCTCCACCGACGAGCTGCTCTCGCAGCTGGCCGGCTGGACCGCCGACGGCCCGGTCACCGGCGTCTACTGGCTGCCGGCGCTGGATGACGAGGGCGACCTCGCCACCTACGACCTGACGACGTGGCGCGAGGCGCTGCGGCGGCGAGTCAAGGCGCTCTACGCCACCATGCGCCACCTCTGGGACAGCGACGCCTTCCTGGTCTCCGCGACCCGTCTCGGTGGCTACCACGGCTACGGGCCGGGCGGCGCGGCATCCGCGCTGGGCGGCTCCGTGACCGGCTTCACCAAGTCGTACAAGAAGGAGCGCCCCGACGCCCTGGTCAAGGCCGTCGACCTGCCGGTCGACCGCCGGACCGCCGCGGTGGCGGACCTGCTGATCGAGGAGACGCTGCGCGACCCCGGCTGCGTCGAGGTCGGCCGCGTCGACGGGCGGCGCTTCGGCATCGCCCTGCTCGAGCAGCCGTTCCCGAGCCGCGGCGAGGGCGGCGACGCCCTCGGTGACGGCGGGATGCCGTTGACGGCCGACTCGGTCGTGCTCGTCACCGGCGCGGCAGGCAGCATCGTCTCGGCGATCACCGCCGACCTCGCCGTGCACTCCGGCGGGGTGTTCCACCTGCTCGACCTCACCCCGGCGCCCGACCCGAGCGACCCCGACATCGCGGCGTTCCGCTCCGACCGCTCGTCGCTCAAGGGCACCATCGCGGCCCGCCTGAAGGCAGGCGGCGGCAAGCCGACCCCTGTGGCGATCGACCGTGAGCTCGCCCACCTCGAGCGCCTCGAAGCAGCACTCACCTGCGTGGAGTCGGTCGAGGCGGCCGGTGGCACGGCGTACTACTACTCGGTCGACCTCACCGACCCCGAGGCCGTGGCGGCCGTCATGGACTCGGTGCGCGAGCGCAGCGGTCGGATCGACGTGCTGCTGCACGCCGCCGGGCTCGAGATCAGCCGCAACCTGCCGGAGAAGGAGCCGCGTGAGTTCGACCTCGTCTTCGACGTGAAGACCACCGGCTGGTTCAACGTCTGGCAGGCGGCGCGCGAGCTGGAGGTCGGTGCCGTCGTGGCCTTCTCCTCCGTCGCGGGCCGGTTCGGCAACCAGGGCCAGACCGACTACTCCTCCGCCAACGACCTGCTCTGCAAGGTGGTGGCCTCGCTGCCCGCCACCCGCCCGCAGACCCGCGGCCTGGCGCTCGACTGGACCGCGTGGGGCGGCATCGGCATGGCCACGCGCGGCTCCATCCCGAAGATCATGGAGCTGGCCGGCGTCCAGACGCTGCCGCCCGAGGCCGGTGTCGCGTGGATCCGGCGCGAGCTGACCTCGTCCGGGTTCACCGGTGAGGTCGTGGTCGCAGGTGCGCTCGGGATGATGGCCACCGAGTACCACCACAGCGGTGGGCTCGACGTCGACGCAGTGCGCCAGCAGCACCCCTTCGGCCCGATGGTCGGCGACGTCACGCTGTCGGTGAACGACGGTGTGGTCTCGCGGGTCACCCTCGACCCGGCCGCCCAGGGCTTCCTCACCGACCACCGGATCGACGGCACCCCCGTGCTTCCCGGGGTCATGGGCATGGAGGCCTTCGCCGAGGTCGCCGCACTGGTGGCCCCCAAGGGTTCCCGGGTCGGCGCCGTCGAGGACGTGAGCTTCCTCGCGCCGGTGAAGTTCTACCGGGACGAGCCCCGGACCCTCACCGTGCACGCCGTCACGACGCCGGACCCCGAGGGCGGGGACGACCTCGTCGCGCACTGCACCCTGACGGCCGAGCGCCGCCTGCCCGGGTCGGACGAACCAGTGGTCACCACCCACTTCACCGGCCGGGTCCGGCTCACCGCGGCGAGCGTCGAGGCGGAGCACTCGGAGCTCGACCGCAGCCCGCACGACCCGCAGGTCGACGCGGAGCAGGTCTACCGGTTCTACTTCCACGGGCCGGCCTACCAGGTGGTCGAGTCGGCCTGGCTCGACGGCGACGGTCCGATGGCGCGCCTCCAGGAGCCGATGCCCGACGACCGCTTCCCCGTCGACAGCCCGCTGATTCTGGCGCCACGGCTGGTCGAGCTGTGCTTCCAGACCGCGGGTCTGTGGGACGCCGCCCGGGAGGACCGGCTGGGCCTGCCGATGACCGTGCGTCGCGTCCGCGTGCTGCTCGACCCGGCGACGGTCACCGGGCGCCTGGTGGCGCACGCCGTGTCCGAGGACGGCTCGGTGGATGCCGTGGTCCTCGACGACACCGGCCGCGTCGTCGTGCGGCTGGACGGGTACGTGACCGTGCCACTGCCCGGCGGCCTGCCGGATGACGTGCGTGGACCCCTGGAGGCGGCGTTCGGGTCCGGGACCTCGGCGTGAGCAGCGTGCGCCGGCTCGCCGTGGTCGACCGTGGCGAGCCGGCCATGCGGCTGCTCGTCACCGCCGGCTCCCTGACCGACCCGGACAGCGGTGAGCGGCTGCGGACCCTCTCGGTGAGCACCGTGTCGCGGGAGCTGGCCTGGTGGGCCCGCGAGGCGACCGAGACGGTGGTGCTGCCCAGCACCGACGACGGGATGCTGCCCGCGGCCGAAGTGGTCGCCGCGCTCGTCGCCGCCAGGGCGGATGCCGTCTGGTTCGGGCTGGTTCCCTGTGCCGACCGGGCCGAGCTCGCCGATGCCTGCGAAGCCGCCGGGCTGCTCGTGCTCGGACCGGACGGGGACTCCATCCGCGCGCTCGGCACACCGGCCGGGCTGGCCGCGGTCGCCGCCGCCGCGGGCGTGCCGCTGCGGCCGGCCGGCTCGTTCCCCGAGGGCCCCCGTCGGATGGAGGTCGACACCCTGCGGGATGGCCACGGAACCGTGCTGACCCTCGGGCTGCGCGAGGTGACCGTAGTGCGCGGCTCGTGGGCGGTGCTCGCCGAGCTTCCGGCCACCGGCGTCCCACCGGAGGTCGCCACCGCGCTCGAGGCCGCCGCGCAGGCCCTCGTCGAGGAGGCCGGCTACCGCGGTGAGGCGGTGGTGCACTTCGCGCTCGACGAGGACGGCTCCTTCGCGGTCACCGAGGTGGACACCGACGGGCGCGCGACCCATGCGGGCGCGGAGGAGCGCACGGGTGCCGGCATCCTCGGAGCACGCCTGCTCGCGGACCTCGGCGGCACGCTGCCCACGAGCGCACCCCATGCTGAGGGCTGGACGCTCGAGGCCCGGCTGCTCGCCCACGACCCGGACCGCGGCTATGCCCCGACCGGTGGACGGGTGGAGGCCATCTCGCTCCCGGTCGGCACCGGGGTGCGGGTCGACGCCGGGCTGCGGGCGGGCGACGTCGTCGACCCCGAGCTGGACCCCGTCGTCGCCACAGTGACGTCGTGGGGACGCACGCGGGAGCAGGCCCTGCAGCGGCTGCGCCGCGCCCTGGAGCGCACCAGCGTCGTCCTCTCCGGCGGCGCCACCAACCGCACCGGGCTGATCGGGGTGCTGATGAACCCGACGGTCGTCGACGGCCCGCCCGCCCCGACCTGGTACGCCGAGCAGCTGGCCTCCGGCGCGCTCGTGCCCGCCCCCGACCCGGTGGCGGTCGTCGTCGCGGCCATCGAGGTCTACGAGCGCGACCTGGCGCTGGTCCAGCGCTCGTTCCGCGCCAGCGCCGAACGTGGCCGACCCGAGCACCCCGAGCACGTCGGCACGGCCATCGAGCTCGGCTACCGCGGCAGCCGGCACCGCCTGCGGGTGGACCGCACCGGCCCCGACCGCTACCGGGTGCACGACGGCGCGCGCTTCGAGGTGCATGTCGACACCCTGAGCCCGTACGAGCGCCGCGTCCTCGTGGGCGGTCGCACCCGCCGGGTCGTCGCCGTCACCACCGACGAGGTGATCCGCCTCGAGATCGACGGCGCCGCCCACACGGTGACCCGCGAGGACGGAGTCGTGCTGCGCGCACCGATGCCCGCACTGGTGAGCTCCCTGCTCGTGGAGGTCGGTGAGCGGGTGACCGCCGGGCAGCCGGTCGCCGCCCTGGAGTCGATGAAGATGGTGAGCACCCTCACCGCGCCGCTCGACGGCCGGGTCACCGCACTGGTGGTCCTGCCGAACCAACAGGTCGAGCAGGGCGACCCGCTGCTGCGGATCCGGGCAGCGCGGTCCTCGCGCCTGCTACCAGACCTGCCCGAGGAGGCCCGCGGCCCGGCCGTCGACCTGGCCGCCCTCGTCGTCGACGACGACGCGCCGTCCCCCGATGTCTTCGACGACCTCACCGCCTACCTGCTCGGCTTCGACCTCGACCCCGCGGCGGCCCGCGCCCTGCGGCCGGCCTACCGAGCCCGGGTGGCGGCCAGCGACCCCGCCGACCCCGAGCTGCTCGCCCGCGAGGACGCGTTCCTCGACCTGTTCGCGGACACCGGTGTCCTCTACCGGCCGCGTACCGAGGGCGACGGCCAGGCGGACCCCGACCTCGCCGACCAGACGAGCAGCCAGGAGTACGTCATCGAGTTCCTCCGGTGGCTCGACGTGGAGCGCGCCGGCCTCCCGAGCGGCTACCGGCGCCGCCTCGAGCGGGCGCTCGCCCGCTACGGCGTCGAGGGCACCCCCAACCGACCCTTGCTGGAGCGGGCCACGTTCTGGCTCTTCCGGTCGTTCTCCCGCGTCCCCGAGCTCGCCGACCTCGTCACCGAGATGCTCGACCGCCGGCTGGAGTTCGCCGGTGCGCTACTGACTGGGGCGAGCAAGGCCGACCGCGCCAGGCTGGAACGCCTGGTGCGCGCCACCCAGGGCCGCCAGCCCACGGTCACCGACGCCGCCCGTGACGTGCTCTACCACTGGTTCGACGAGCCCGTGCTCAGCGCGGTGGTCGCCGAGACCGAAGCCGAGATGCGCGAGCACCTGGCCGCCCTGGCTGCGGACCCCACGGCCCCCGACCGGGCCGACCGGATCGCCCGGCTGGTCTGGTGCCCGCAGCCGATGCGTTCGCTGCTGCTGGGGGCCTGGCTACGCGCCGGCGCCGAGGGCGGCACCGACAGCGACGGCACCGACGGCACCGACGGCAGCGCGACGGCGTTCCGCCGGGCGCTGCTCGAGACCTACCTGCGACGCTTCTACCGGATGCGGGACCTGCACGGCCTGGACTTCGACACCCGTGCGGGGCTCGACGTCGTCTGGGCCCGGTACGAGCACGAGGGCCTGCCCGTCCACGCCGTCGTCGCCTACCTGCCGATGGCCGACCTGGCCACGGCGTCCTCCGCCCTGGCCGGCCACCTCGCCGAGCACGCGAGCGACCGCGAGGTCGTGCTCGACCTCGTGATGTGGGCCGACGGCCCCCGACCGGAGGTCGAGGCGACGGCGCAACAGGCCGCCGAGCTGCTGTCGGAGTGCGACTTCGGCCGGCCGCTGCACCGCCTCGACCTCACGATCACCTGGCTCGACGGCGGCGGCCCCGAGCGGGCGCGCACCCAGCACGTCACCTTCCGCTCCGACCCGGGAGGGACCGGTCTGGTCGAGGACCCGATCTACCGCAACCTGCACCCGATGCTCGGCAAGCGCCTGGAGCTGTGGCGGCTGTCGAACTTCGAGCTGACCCGGCTGCCCTCCCCGGAGGACGTCTACGTCTTCGACGGCGTCGCCAAGGCCAACCCCCGCGACCACCGGATCTTCGCCCTAGCCGAGGTGCGCGACCTCACGGCCGTGCACGACCCGGAGACCGGCCGCACGTCCTACCCGCGGCTCGGCCGCAGCGGCCTCGCCGCACTGGCCGCCCTGCGCAGCGCCGTGGCCCGGTACCCGGCGCGGGAGCGACCGGCTGCCAACCGGCTGATCATCTGGGTCCGGCCGACCTGGCACGTCCCCCGCGAGGAGTGGCACGACCTCGCCATGACCTACGAGGTGCTGGCACGCGGTGCCAACCTCGAGAAGGTCGTCATGCACGTGACGGTCAAGGAGCGGGACGCCGAGGGCCGCAAGGCCCGGGTGAACCGGATCGTCGTGCTGGAGGGGCTCGGAGCCGGCGGCCCGACCATCCGGATGGCCGAGCCGGGGCCCAATGCGGTGCGGCCCCTGACCCCGTACGCGCAGAAGGTGCTCACCTCGGCGCGCTTCGGCAGTCCCTACCCCTACGAGATCATCCGGATGCTGACCCCGTCACCGGGTGATGCCTCGCCGTTCCCGCAGGGC
Organism: uncultured Actinomycetota bacterium; assembly: GCA_963800505.1. Taxonomy (GTDB): domain Bacteria; phylum Actinomycetota; class Actinomycetes; order Actinomycetales; family Dermatophilaceae; genus Fodinibacter. Next base: position 98,581 of record CAWDBL010000007.1, on the reverse strand, counting down.
GACTTCGTCGAGCTCGACCTCGGCGCCGGTGACGAGCTCGTGCCCGTCGACCGCGAGCCCGGCGGCAACACGGCCCACCTCGTGGTCGGCCTGCTCACCAACCGCACCGAGGTGCACCCCGACGGCATGACCAGGGTGGCGCTCCTGGCCGACCCCACCCAGGGGCTGGGCAACCTCGCCGAGCCGGAGTGCCGGCGGGTCAACGCCGCCCTGGCGCTCGCGCTCGCCCGCGGCATCCCGGTGGAGTGGTACGCGGTGTCCTCCGGTGCGCTCATCGCGCTGGACTCGGGCACCGAGAACATGGACTGGATCGCGCTCACCCTGCGCCGGCTCATCGAGTTCACCCAGGCCGGCGGAGAGGTGAACATCGTCATCACCGGCATCACCGTGGGCGGGCAGCCGTACTGGAACGCCGAGGCGACCATGCTCATGCACACCAGGGGCGTGCTCATCATGACGCCCTCGAGCACCATGGTGCTCACCGGCAAGCAGGCGCTCGACTTCTCCGGCGCGGTGTCGGCCGACGACAACCAGGGCATCGGTGGCTTCGACCGGATCATGGGTCCCAACGGTCAGGCGCAGTACTGGGCGCCGAGCTTCCCGGAGGCGTGCGCCCTGCTACTGCGGCACTACGACTTCACCTACGTCGTTCCGGGAGAACGTTTCCCGCGGCGCCGGCCCACGAGCGACCCGGTCGACCGTGACGTGCGCACCGCTCCGCACGCCCGCCTGCCCGAGTGTGCCTTCACGGTGGTCGGCGAGGTGTTCGACTCAGCCACCAACCCCGACCGCAAGCTGCCCTTCGACATGCGGTCGGTGATGCGGGCCGTGACCGACCAGGACATCGACCCGCTCGAGCGGTGGCGGCAGTGGCAGGACGCCGACACGGCGATCGTCTGGGACGCCACCGTCGGCGGCATCCCGGTCTGCCTGATCGGCATCGAGTCGCACACGGTGCGGCGCAAGGGTTTCGTGCCCTCGTTCGGCCCGCCGGCGTGGACGTCAGGGACCCTGTTCCCCCAGGCGTCGCGCAAGATCGCCCGCACGGTCAACGCCGTCAGCGGCAACCGCCCCCTCGTCGTGCTGGCCAACCTGTCCGGCTTCGACGGGTCGCCCGAGTCGATGCGCCAGTGGCAGCTCGAGTACGGCGCCGAGATCGGTCGCGCCGTGACGAACTTCGTGGGCCCCATCGTCTTCGTGGTCGTGTCCCGTTACCACGGCGGCGCTTTCGTCGTGTTCTCCAAGGCCCTGACCGAGTCGATGGAGATCGCGGCGGTGGAGGGCTCCTTCGCCTCGGTCATCGGCGGCGCCCCTGCCGCGGCCACCGTCTTCGCCCGTGACGTCAAGCAGCGGGTCGAGCGCGACCCCAGGGTCGGCAGTGCCCGGGCCGAGGCGGCATCGGCCAGCGGACGCGAGGCGGCGGCCCTGCGGGCCAAGGCTGCTCGAGTGGTCGAGGAGGTGCGGTCGGAGAAGCTGCACGAGGTGGCCGAGGAGTTCGACGCGATCCACACCATCGAGCGTGCCCTGCGGGTCGGCTCCGTCGACCGGATCATCCCCGCAGACACCCTGCGGCCGTACGTCGTCGACGCCCTGCAGCGCGGTATCGCCCGGGCGGGCGGTGTGGAGGGCGCGGCGGCTGCTCCTGCGGAGTAGGCGCGGCGGCTACTCCTGCGGAGTGACCAGTGGCCGGGCGACCCAGCTGTGCACCGGGGTCGCCACGGCCAGGTCGGCGGCGCCGCCGAGCGCCTCGGGCGGGTCGACGTGCTGCTCGGTGGCCACGGTGAGCAGGTAGACGCCGTCGCGGCGCCACCAGCCGGGGAACACCCGGCCCCCGCGCCAGGTCGCGCTGAACGGCGCCCACCCGTCGGGCCGGCGCTCTTCGGCGACCGCGACCTCCACCCAGCGGGTGTCGGCGCGCAGCCCGAGGCGCAGCACCTTCAGGGCCGACTCCTTGGCCGACCAGACGAGGTTCGCCGCCGCGTCGCGACCGAGGCCGCCGTCCTCGGCCGCCGGCCCGGTGACCCAGGCCTGCTCGGCGAGAGTGAGGAAGTCGGCCACGAACCCGGCGCTGCGGGACTCGACGACCTCGAGGTCGATGCCGAGTGCGCCACCCTCGCGATGCGTGCTGCCCACGACGGCGACCGCCGTTCCCGCCCGGTCGGACAGCGAGATCTCGCAGTCTGCGTCGACTCCACCGATCGAGACGTACGGTGCGCCCGTCATCCGGTTGAGCACCTCGATGCCGGCGAGTGACCCCGGGTCGGCCGGCAGCCCGAGCCGGGCGGCGACGGCGCGCTTGCCGACCCACCGGCGCAGCAGGTACTCGGTGCGCCGCTTGGTGAAGCGCACGCCCTCGAGCCGGGCCAGCTCGCGGGCCGAGAGCCAGTCGAGCCCCTCGGGCACGCGCTCCTCGGAGCCGGCCCACCACTGCCGGGGCGCCGGACCCACCACCGGCGCGGCAGCAGGCTGCGCACGCACCAGCGGGATGTTGTCCACGTGCGCCATCGTGGCCCCCGAGCGCGGGGTTGTCGAACGCCTCCCGACGGCTGCCCGAGGGCCGGACACCTGGTGAGCGACAGGCCGGTCGGTCCCGGCGGCGTACGGTGGGCCACGGCCCGACGAGACAGTGGTGGGTGGAGGACACGTGACGCGACCGCTGGTGGCGACCAAGTTCTACGTGCCACGCCCGCGCCGGGCCCTGGTGGAGCGCACCCGGCTGCTGGACCGGCTCGAGGGCGGCGCCCGGCTGACGTTGGTGTCGGCGCCGGCCGGGTTCGGCAAGACGACGTTGCTGGCGTCGTGGCTCTCCGCCACCGATGACGACCGGCACGTGGCCTGGTTGTCGCTCGACGCGTCGGACGACGACCCGGTGTCGTTCTGGACCGGGGTCGTGACCGCTCTGCAGGGTGCCGTGCCCGGCATCGGCAAGGCACCCCTGGAGCTGCTGCGGGCCGCGCCGCCCGCGACCGACTCGGCCCTCACGGCCCTGGTCAACGAGCTCGTGCAGGTGCCCGGCGAGGTGTGGCTGGTGCTCGACGACCAGCACCTCGTCGAGCACCCGGTGGTCGCCACCGGTCTCACCTTCCTGGTCGACCACCTGCCCCCGCAGGTGCACCTCGTGCTCAGCACCCGGGCCGACCCCGACCTGCCGCTGGCCCGCTGGCGGGTGGGCGGCGAGCTGGTCGAGGTGCGGGCGGCCGACCTGCGGTTCAGCACCGACGAGGCGGCCGACTACCTCGAGGCCACCGGCATCCGGCTCGGTGCCGAGCAGGCCCGGGCCCTGATGGACCGCACCGAGGGCTGGATCGCGGCCCTGCAGCTCGCGGCGATCTCGCTGCAGGGGCGCACCGACGTCGCCGGCTTCATCGAGGGGTTCGCCGGCGACGACCGCTACGTGTTCGACTACCTGGTCGAGGAGGTGCTCGCCCACCAGCCACCGGACGTGCGCGACTTCCTGCTGGGCACCGCCGTGCTCGACCGGCTCACCGGCCCGCTGTGCGACGCGGTGGTGGGCGGTGTCGGCGCCGGCGCCACGCTGCCGGCCCTCGAGCGCGCCAACCTCTTCCTCGTGGCGCTGGACGACCGCCGCGAGTGGTTCCGCTACCACCAGCTGTTCGCCGACGTGCTGAGGGCCCGGCTGGGCAGCGAGCGGCCCGAGCTGGTGCCGGTGCTGCACGAGCGGGCCAGCCGCTGGTTCGAGGGGCAGGACCTCCTGGAGCAGGCGGTGCAGCACGCACTGGCCGCTCACGACCACGAACGGGCAGCGACCTTGGTGGAGAGGGCCGTTCCGCAGATCCGCCGGCAGCGCCGTGAGGCGGTCGTCGCCGGCTGGCTCGCCGCGCTGCCCGACGACACCGTGCGCAGCAGCCCCGTGCTCAGCGTCTTCGCGGCGGCGCTGCTGATGGTCGCCGGCGACCTCGCGGCGGTCGGCTCGAGGCTCGACGACGCCGAGGGTGCCCTCGCGGCGGCCGCGGCACACGGCATCCACCCCTGGCCCGAGACCGACGAGCTGCGCACGCTGCCGTCGACGATCGAGGTCTATCGGGCCTCCCTCGCCCAGGCTGTCGGCGACGTCGAGGGCACGGCACGGCACGCCGAGCGGGCGCTGCAGCTCGCCGGACCCCAAGACCACCTCGCACGGGGCAGCGCGGCCGGCTTTCTCGGGCTCACGGCGTGGGCCCGCGGCGACGTGCAGCAGGCGCTGGAGACGTTCGGGCAGGCGGTCACGAGCCTGCGCGCCGCCGGGAACCTGGTCGACGAGCTGGGCGGCGCCGTCGTGCTCGCCGACCTGTGGCGGCTCGCCGGGCGGCCGGGCCGGGCCCGTGAGCTGTGCGTGCTGGCCCTGCGCCGAGCCGAGGAGCGCGGCGAGCCGGTGGCGCGGGCCACGGCCGAGCTGCACGTGGCGCTGGCCGAGCTCGACGTCGCGGCCGACGGCCTGGCCGCCGCACGGGAGCACCTGGCCACCGCCACCGGCGTGGCCGGGGCGGCCGTGGTGACCGAGACCCGGTTCCGCCACGACATCGCCGCGGCGCTCCTGGCCGCCGCCGAGGGTGACCTGTCGACGGCGCTCGGGCAGCTCGACCGGGCCGAGCGGCTCTACCGCCCCGGCTTCCTGCCGGACGTGCGACCCATCCCGGCCATGCGGGCCCGGATGCAGGTGGGCTGGGGCGCGCTCGCCGAGGCGGCCCAGTGGGCACGAGGGCGGGGCGTCGGGCTGGGCGATGCCGCGGTCTTCCTGCACGAGTACGACCACCTCACCCTGGTGCGCCTGGTCCTGGCCGAGCAGCGTGACCCAGCGAGCCAGCCCGACACCGCCACGCTCGACCGGGCCCTGGAGCTGCTCGACCGGCTGGGCGAGGCCGCCCGTGCGACGGGCCGCGCCGGCAGCCTGGTCGAGATCCACCTCCTGCAGGCGCTCACCCTCGATGCCGCCGGGCGGCGGGCACCGGCGCTGGCCGCCCTCGCCGACGCCCTGACCGCGACCGACGAGCCCGAGCGCTGTACCCGGCTCTTCCTCGACGAGGGTGCCGCGGCCACCGAGCTGCTGCGAGCCGTGCAGCGCGACCCGGCCGTCGCCCACCACGCGCGGCACCTGCTCGCCGCCGCAGCCCGGCACGGGGGCGACCCCACGACCGGCCCGCGGCCCGGCATCCGGCCCCTGCCCGAGCCGCTCAGCCAACGCGAGCTGGAGGTGCTGCGGCTGCTCGACGGCGAGCTGAGCGGCCCCGACATCGCCCGGGCCCTGTTCATCTCCCCCAACACGCTGCGCACGCACACCAAGCACGTCTTCACCAAGCTCGGCGTCACCAGCCGCCGGGAGGCGGTGGCCCGCGCCCGCGAGCGCGGCCTGCTCGGGCCGTCCACCGGCACGGCATCTCACCCCGCCGGTCACATCATCGGGTGATGCCGGCTCACCCCCGCCGTTCGTAGGTTCGGACCAGTCCCGCGGCACCGGTCGTGGACACCCAGCCTCGGAGGCCGTCATGCAGATCACCACCACCCAGCTCACCCGGGCGGCCGGCCTGGCCGCCGTCGCCGCCGGCACGCTGTTCGTCGCCGTGCAGGTCAAGCACCCGGAGATCACCCTCGACTTCGTGCAGGGCACGCAGTGGACGGTGCGCCAGGGGATGAAGGTGTCGATGGCCGTGCTGGCGCTCGCCGGCATCGCCGGGATGTACCTGCACCAGGTGCGCCGGATGGGCGTGCTCGGGCTGGTGGGCTGGCTGCTGCTCAGCCTGGGCTACCTGATGATGCTGTGCGTCGAGATGATCGCCCTGGTGGTCGCGCCGACGATCGCGACGACCTCACCCGACTACGTCAGCGGCGTGATCGCCGTGGCCACCAACAGCAGCTCGAGCGCCGACCTCGGGCTGTTCACGACGCTCAACCTCGTGGTCGCAGCGGGCTACCTGCTTGGCGGGCTGGTCTTCGGCGTCGCCCTGTTCCGGGCCGGCGTGCTGGCCCGCTGGGCCTCGGCCCTGCTCGCCGTCGCAGCCGTCGCCACGATGGCCATCCCGCTGCTGCCGATGGTCAACCAGCGCCTGTTCGCCGTGCCCAACGGCATCGCAATGATCGGCCTCGGCGTCTCCCTGTGGCGCGAGCAGCGTTCCACGACGGTCGAGCCCGCCACCAGCAGCGCCAGCGACGAGCTGCTCGACCCGGCCGGCGCCCGATGAGTTTCCTGGCCCCGACGAACCCCACCCGGCCGGCTCGGCCGACCGGGTGGGTGCCGTTCGCGCTGGTCGCCCTCGTGGCCATCCCGGCCGTCGCCGGGTCCCTGCGGCTCGTCGAGCTCGCCGGCGGCCCGCTCCTGCTGCCCGCCAACCCGCGGATGACGGCCTCCCCCCTGCCGGTCTTCGTGCACGTGCTCAGCGCCGTGCCGTATGCCGTGCTCGGCGCCTTCCAGTTCTCCGCCGCGGCTCCGCCGCCGGCACCCGCGCTGGCACCGGAGCACCGGGAAGGCCGTCGTGGCCCTCGGTCTCGCTGGTCGCGCTCTCCGGCCTGTGGATGACGCTCTTCTACGCGCGCCAACCGGGCACCGGCGAGCTGGCGTACCTGTTTCGGCTGGCCTTCGGCTCTGCTCTCGCCGGCTGCCTGGTGCTCGGCGTCTCGGCCATCCGCCGCGGTGACGTGAGCACCCACCAAGCGTGGATGACGCGGGCCTACGCCATCGCGCTGGCCGCCGGCACCCAGACCCTCACCCTGGCGCTCGGACCCGCGGTGTTCGGCCCGGGCGCGCTGGTCAAGGACCTCAGCCTGGGCGCCGCCTGGCTGGTCAACCTCGCGGTGGCCGAGGTCGTCATCCGCCGGGCCGCCGGCCGCCGGCCACCGGTGCGGCTCGTCCCGGTGGGCGCACCGTGAACGCGCTCGCACCGCACCCCGTCCCGGCCGGCTACGTGGTGCGCGTCAGCGGCCACCTCGACCCCCACTGGTCGACGCGGTTCCCCGGGCTCGCCCTGGCCCACGACGCGGACGGGACCACCACGCTCACCGGCGCGGTCGCCGACCAGGCCGAGCTGCACGGCATCCTCACCCGGGTGCGCGACCTCGGGGTCACCCTCGTCTCGGTCGTTCCCACCGAGGCCCCGTCATGACGACCGCCACCTGGGGGGTGCCCCCCGTGCAGCTGGGCGAGCGGCGCGTGCTGCACCCCGGCCGTCGGCGCTGGTTGCGCGCCATGGCCTGGCTGGCCCTGCTCTTCTTCCTGACCGCCGGTGCGTTCGGCATCCCACTGCAGTGGGCCGTCGACCACCTCCCGGCGGGGAACACCCCACTGCAGCTGGCCGGCGTCGTCGTCGCCTGCGCGGCCGCTCTGGGCTGCTACGCCCTCGCCGTCCGCCTCGGCGAGGGACGCGGGCCTGGCGAGGTGGCCTGGCGCCCCGCCGCAGGTGGGCTCGTCGTGGGCGCCGGCCTGGGCCTGCTGATGATGGCCACCCTCATGGGGGTGCTCGTGCTCACCGGAGCGTACGACGTCACCCCGGTGGGGGCCGCGGCGCCGTGGGCACCCCTCGGGCTGGCCCTGCAGGCGGCCGTCACCGAGGAGCTGTGGATGCGCGCCCTGCTGTTCCGCCTGCTGTGGCGCGTGGTGGGGCCGCGGTGGGCCTTGGCCGCCGCCGCGGCCGTCTTCGCGGCCCTGCACCTGACCAACCCCGGCGCGAGCGCCCTGGCCGGCGCCACGGTGGCGACGGCGGGCCTGATGTTCTGCGCCCTGTTCGCCTTCACCGGTCGGCTCTGGGTGCCGATCGGGCTGCACCTCGCCTGGAACCTGACGCAGGGCTACCTGTTCGGCGCAGCGGTCTCCGGGGGCGCCCCGGGCGCGTCCCTGGCCGTCAGCACCGCCGCTGCCGGCGCCCCGGTCTGGCTGACCGGCGGCACCTTCGGCCCCGAGGCCTCGGTCGTGGCCCTGCTGATCGTGGCGCTCGTGACCGTGGTGGCGCTGCTGCGCGTGCCCCGGAACGGGCCTCAGAGCGCCAGGTTCTCGAACACCTCGAGCGTGGCCGTCGACCGGTTCATGGTGATGAAGTGGAGGCCGGGCGCGCCCTCGTCGAGCATCCGCTGCCCCAGCTCGGTGGCGATCTGCACCCCGACCGAGCGCACGGCCGCCGGGTCGTCCTTGACGGCCTCGAGCCGGGCGACGACCGCCGGCGGCAGCGGGGTGCCCATCAGCTCGGACATCCGGGTGATCTGGCGCAGGTTGGTCACCGGCATCAGGCCCGGGGTGATCGGCAGCGTCCGTCGGGCCGCCACCCGGTCGCGCAGCCGCAGGTAGCTGTCGGCGTCGAAGACCATCTGGCTGATCGCGAAGCTCGCCCCGGCATCCGCCTTGCGCACCAGCACCTCGACGTCGTGGTCGAGGTCGGGGCTGTCGGGGTGCACGTCGGGGAAGGCCGCGACGCCGATGGTGAAGTCGCCCAGGCGACGGATCAGGGCGACGAGCTGGTCGGCGTGGTCGAGCCCCTCGGGGTGCGGTTCCCACTGCCCGCGCACGTTGCCGGGCGGGTCGCCGCGCAGGGCGAGGATGTTGCGCACGCCCGAGGCGGCGTAGGACCCCACGACCTGGCGCACCTGGTGCACCGACGCCCCGACGCAGGTGAGGTGGGCCAGGGGGGTCAGCGAGGTCTCGTCGGCGATCCGGCCGGTGACCCGCACGGTGCGGTCCTGGGTGGTGCCGCCGGCGCCGTAGGTGACCGACACGAAGGCCGGACGCACCCGCTCGAGCTGCCGGATCGCCAACCACAGCGCCGCCTCGGACTCGTCGTCCTTGGGCGGGAAGAACTCGAAGCTGATCGACGGCTTGTCCTGCGCCAGGACCCCAGGGATGGACCTGACGAGGTGCTCGGGCCGTCCCCCTCCGCCGTGGTGCGCCATGGCGGTGAGGGTAGCCCAGCCGCCACGCCGTAGGCTCTGGGCACCCATCATTCGACCCCCGCTGCCGGGGGACGTCGCAGGAGGTCCCCGTGCCCAGCCCGCTCGACGGCGTCGACCTGCGACGCCGCGTGCAGGAGTGCCTCGACGCCGAGCTGGCCACCCAGGCCGCGGTGCTCGCCGAGCTGGGTCCCGACGTCGACGACCTGCTCACCGCGATCGCCGACCTGCTGCGCGGCGGGAAGCGGTTGCGCGCCGCCTTCCTCTACTGGGGGCACCGGGCGGGCGGCCGGCCCGACTCCGACGCGCTGGTGCGGCTCGCGAGCGCGATGGAGCTGTTCCAGGCCGCTGCGCTCATCCACGACGACGTCATGGACGACTCCGACACCCGCCGTGGGATGCCGGCCGCGCACCGCGCCTTCGCGATGCGCCACAGCGCGCGGGGCTGGGCGGGTGACGAGGACCGGTTCGGGCTCGCGGGGGCGGTGCTCGCCGGCAACCTGTGCCTGACCTGGACCGACGCCGTCTACGCCACCTGCGGCCTGCCCGAGGCCGACCTCGAGCGCGGCCGCGCCCTGTTCGACCTGATGCGCACCCAGCTGATGGCCGGACAGTTCCTCGACGTCGTGGAGTCGATGCGGCCGTGGGAGGGCCTGGCCGACGAGGAGCGGGTCGAGCGGGCCGGCCGGGTGATCCGCTACAAGAGCGCCAAGTACACCGTCGAGCACCCGCTGCTCATCGGTGCCACCACCAGCGGGCTCGACCAGCCCGGGCTGGCGGCGCTCTCGCGCTACGGCCTCGACCTCGGCCGGGCCTTCCAGCTGCGCGACGACCTGCTCGGGGTGTTCGGCGACCCCGACGAGACCGGCAAGCCGGCCGGTGACGACCTGCGCGAGGGCAAGCGCACCGTGCTGCTCGCGCACGCCCTGGCCGGCACCGACGCCTCCGGCCGGGCCCGGGTCGAGGCTCTGCTCGGCCGCCCCGACCTCGACGCGGGGCAGGTCGAGGAGCTTCGGGCCGTCATCGCCGGCTCGGGGGCGGTCACCCGGCTCGAGGGCGAGATCGAGGCCCTCGCGAGGTCGGCCCGGGCGGCACTCGACGGCGCCACCTCGGTCGACGACGCCGCGCGGTCGGCCCTGCTCGACCTGGTCGGCATCGCGACCACCCGCTCCTCCTGACCGGAGCTAGAAGGCCAGCTCCATGGCGCGGCGGCGCACCTCGGTCTTGAAGCCGGCCCGGATGGCGTCGAGCGGCGAGCCGGGCACCGGCAGGGTGTCGTCGGGGGTGTGCAGCCAGCGCAGGATCTCGGTGTCGGACATCCCGCCGTCGGCCAGCACGGTGAAGGTGCCCTTGAGGGGGTGCAGCGGGCCGTGCTCGTCGACGAAGCCGGCGGGCACCGAGACCACGCGGCGCTCCCCCACCCGGTGAGCGAGCAGCTCGCGGTCCTCGACGAGCTTGCGCACCGACGACAGCGGCAGGCCCAGCCGCTCGGCGAGGTCGGGGATGGTCAGCCAGTCACCCACCAGGGCCTCGAGGTCGTCCACGGGCTCGGGTCCGGCATCCTGCGGTGCGTCGCTCACGGTGCACAGGGTGCCACAGCCGGCGCCGCCGTGGCCGGGGTCCGTCGGATGCCGGGGGCCGCGGTGGCCACGCCCGAGGCGGATGCCGGGTCGGCGTTGCGCCCGAGGCGGATGCCGGGGCGCGCGGCCGGGTGACCAAGCCCACCCCCTCGGCGGTGGACACGCCCAGGCCCGCAGGTCGACACGACGAGACCCACACGGGTCACTCCGGTACCGTGTGTCCCAACAGACACGGCAACCACATCCGTCACGGTTGTCACCCGCTGGTGCCGAGCCAAGGACAGGTCATGGTCATCTCCGCCCCACCCGCGACGGTGCCGCCCGCCGCTGTGCTGCCGGCCGCCCACGTGGCGGCCGCCAACCCGGCACCGCACGGGTGGACGACCTACCGCGTGCGCCCGGGTGACACGCTCGTCGGCATCGCCGCCCGGTTCCGCACGACGGTGGGCACCCTGGCCGCGCGCAACCACGTCCACAACCCGCGTGCCCTCATGGTGGGCACCGTGCTCAGCGTGCCGCGCACCGCTGGCCCCGCCACGGCGGCGAAGTCGGCCAAGGCCCCGGGCGGCACCGGCCGGGTCTACGTCGTGCGCAACGGCGACACGCTCAGCGGCATCGCGACCCGCTTCCACGTGTCGTTGGCCTCGCTGCTGAAGGCCAACCACCTCTCGTCCCGATCGTTCATCTACGCCGGCCAGCGGATCGTCGTGCGGGGTGCCGCGTCGGCGGCCGTCGCGCCACGCAGCCAGGCCACCAGCACGGCCTACCGGGTGCGGGCCGGTGACACGCTGAGCACGATCGCCGCCCGCCACCACACGACGATCGCCGCGATCGCCCGCGCCAGCAGGATCTCCAGCCGGGCCCTGATCCACCCCGGCCAGGTGCTGCGAGTGCCCGGCAAGGGCAAGTCGACGTCGAGCACCGCGGTGCCCGACACGTTCAACGGCCACACGTACCCGCGCTCGATCGCCGAGGCCGCTGGCCGCAACCGGGCGATCCTGGCCCACCGGTCGGTGCCCAGCCGCAGCGAGACCAAGGCGATGGTCGCGCGGATCGCCCGCCAGCACGGGGTCGACACCCGCCTGGCGCTGGCCATCGCCTACGTGGAGTCGGGCTGGAACCAGCGGGCCGTCTCCCCCGCCAACGCCGTGGGCGTCATGCAGGTGATCCCGGAGGGCGGCCAGTGGGCGTCCGGCCTGGTCGGGCGCCGGCTCGACCTGCTCAGGACCAGCGACAACATCACCGCCGGGGTGGTCATGCTGCGTTCGCTGGGCCGCTCGACCAACAGCATGGAAAAGACCGTCGCCGCCTACTACCAGGGGCTGGGCGCGCTGCAGAAGCACGGCATGTACAGCGACACCAAGCTGTACGTGCGCAACGTCATGGCCCTGCGCACAACCATGTGATCACGGACGGTGGGTGACGGGTCGGTGTCCGGAACTACGTACACTCCTACGGTGTCATCCACCGGCGACGCGCTTCTCGGGCGCACCCTCGACGGGCGCTACCGCGTGCTCCGTCGGATCGCCGACGGGGGGATGGCGACGGTCTACCTGGCCGTCGACGAACGCCTCGACCGCGAGGTCGCGCTCAAGGTCATGCGCGAGCACCTCACCCACGACGAGAGCTTCGTCACCCGCTTCCGTCGTGAGGCCCGCTCGAGCGCGTCGCTGTCGCACCCCAACGTGGTGGCGGTCTACGACCAGGGCGAGGACGACGGCTGCATCTTCCTGGTGATGGAGTACGTGCCCGGCCAGACCCTGCGCGACGTGCTGCGTGACGAGGGGCTGCTGTCGCCCCGGGCCGCCCTCGACGTGCTCGAGCCGGTGTTGCAGGCCCTGGCCGAGGCGCACGCCAAGGGCCTGATCCACCGCGACGTCAAACCCGAGAACGTCATCCTCAACGACAACGGCACGGTCAAGGTCGCCGACTTCGGCCTGGCCCGCGCCGTGACCAGCCAGACGGTCACGAGCACCCAGGGCGTGCTGCTGGGCACCGTCGCCTACCTCGCACCCGAGCAGGTCGAGCGCGGCATCGCCGACGCGCGCAGCGACGTCTACGCCGCCGGGCTGATGCTCTTCGAGATGCTCACCGGCACCAAGGCGTTCACCGGTGACACCGCCATCCACGTCGCCTACCAGCACGTGCACGGCGGGGTTCCGACCCCCTCGAGCCGGGTGGCCGGGCTCCCCGCCGAGCTCGACGACCTCGTGGCCGTGGCCACCGCCCGCGACCCCGACGAGCGTCCGGCCGATGCCGCACAGTTCCTCGAGCTGGTGCGCGACGCCCGGGCCACCCTGTCCCTCGACGAGCTCGACGCCCGGCCGGCCGGGCGCGCCGCGTCGGTCGCCGCCGCCCAGCCGACCTCGACGGCCACCTTCCCCGTGCAGGGGGCGCGCGCGGCATCCGCGACGACCGTCGGCGGGGTGGCGACCCGCCCGCGCTCCGAGACGGTGGCCATCACCGTGCCCCCGCCACCGATCGAGGGCCGGGTGGTCCCCGGCACCGCGCCCCGCCGCCGGCGCCGCTGGTGGCCGGGCGTCGCGGCATCCGTGCTCATCGCCGCTCTGACCGGGTGGTTCTTCATCGTCGGGCCCGGCGCCACGGCCACCGTGCCCTCGGTGCAGGGACAGACCCAGGCCGAGGCAGTGAGCGCCGTTCGCGAGGCCGCGCTCGACGCGACGGTGTCGCAGGCGTTCAGCGAGACGGTGCCAGTGGGCGTAGTGGTGTCGGCCGACCCCGGGCCCGGCGACACCCTGCGGCGCGGGGCCGCCGTGGCGCTCGTGGTGTCCAAGGGACCGGAGCGGTATGCCGTGCCGCCCGTGGTCGGCATGACGCTCGCCGAGGCCACGGCCCGCATCAAGTCCGTCAACCTCAGGGTCGGCAAGGTCAGCAAGGCCTACGACGAGAAGGTTCCCGAGGGACAGGTGGTCACCGCAAAGCCCGGCCCCGGCGCGAGCCTGAAGAAGAGCACCGCCGTGGCGCTCACCGTCAGCCGGGGCCGCCGACCGATCGACGTGCCCGACCTCACCGGCAAGAGCGCCACCCGGGCCGAGCGCCAGCTGAGCGAGCTGGGGCTGAAGGTCGACGCCACCCAGCAGCAGAACAGCGACACGGTGGTCAAGGGCGCGGTGATCAGCCAGAGCCCGCGCGACGGCACCGCCTTCCGCGGTGACACCGTCACCCTCGTGGTGTCCAAGGGCCCGGTGCTCGTGGCCGTGCCCAACGTCGTCGCCGAGCAGCTGCAGCAGGCGCGCGCGGCGCTGGAGGCCGCCGGGTTCGAGGTCAAGGTGGAGAAGCTGCTCGGCGGGTTCTTCAACACCGTGCGGTCCCAGACGCCCCCGGCCGGCAGCATGGCGCCCAAGGGCAGCACCGTCACCATCACGATCGTCTGACGGCGCCGTGGCCGCCCCGACCGGGCACGCCCGGCTCGCCACGCTCCTGCTCGTCTCCGTCACGGCGGTCTGGGGCTCGACGTTCTTCCTGATCCACGACCTCGTCGAGCACGTGCCGCCGGCCGACTTCCTCGCGGTGCGGTTCGGCATCGCCGCCGTGGTGATGTTCGTGCTGTTCCGGCGCCAGACACTCGCGCTCACCCGGCGCGAGCTGCGGGTGGGTGTGGTGCTCGGCCTGCTCTACGGCGTGGCGCAGGTGCTGCAGACGACCGGCCTGGCGCACACCGACGCGTCGGTGTCGGGCTTCATCACCGGCACCTACGTCGTGCTGACCCCCGTGCTCGGCGCGGTGCTGCTGCACGACCGGATCGGCAAGGTCACCTGGTTCGCGGTGGGTCTGGCCACGCTCGGGCTGGCGCTGCTGTCGCTGCAGGGGTTCTCGGTGGGCATCGGCGAGGCGCTCACGCTGCTCGCGGCGCTGCTGTACGCCGGGCACATCGTGGCGCTGGGACGCTGGTCGACACCCGGTGCCGCTGTAGGGCTCGCCACGGTGCAGGCGGGGGTGATCACCCTGGTGGCGGCAGTCGTGGCCGTGCCCGACGGGCTCACCCTCCCCGCCGACGGCGGCCAGTGGGCGTCACTGCTGTACATGGCGCTGGTCGCCGGTGCCCTGGCCCTGTGGGCGCAGACCTGGGCGCAGTCGTACCTCACCGCCACCCGGGCCGCCATCGTCATGGCGCTCGAGCCGGTGTTCGCGGCGTTGTTCGCCGTGACCCTGGGGGGTGAGAGCCTCACCGCCCGGATGCTGGTCGGCGGCGCCCTCGTCGTGGCGGCGATGTACCTCGTCGAGCTGCGGTCGACCCCTCGCGACCCCGGGGCCTCAGCGGCCGACGAGCCACCGGTCGAGGCGCTGCACCACGACGTGTAGCGCGGGCTCGCCCGTCGGAGCGACTCCCCCGACATGCAGTCGGAGCCTGCCGGCCGGTGCTCGAGCGTGGCGCCCGCGGCTCAGGCTGGCGACTGCATGTCACCAGGAGCACTCGCGGTCGCAGCCCCTGTCGGGGTTGCGGTGTGGGACTCAGGCTGCGCGCGAGCGCAGCAGCGCCGTGGCGGCGTCGACCGCGGCATCCGTGCCGGCGTCGTCGACGTCGAGGTGCCACACCGCGCGCACCCGACCGGGCCCCACGGCATACGTGCGCACACCGTGCTCGAGCAGCGCTGCGACGAACTCCGGTGCGCCCCAACCCGCTGCGCCCACGTCGAGCACGACGATGTTGGTCTCGACGGTGGCCGCATCGATGGCGGACGGTGCCGCCTCGGCGCACGCCGCGGCGAAGCGCGCCGCGCGCGCGTGGTCGTCGGCGAGCCGCTCGATGTTGTGCTCGAGGGCGTACAGCCCGGCGGCAGCGAGGATGCCGACCTGGCGCATGCCGGCGCCGTAGCGCTTGCGCCAGATGCGGGCCGCGGCCATCTGCTCGGCCGAGCCGACGAGCACCGAGCCGACCGGTGCGCCGAGCCCCTTGGAGAGGCACACGCTGACGGTGTCGAACTCGGTGCCGTAGTCGCGCAGCGACACCCCGGAGGCCACGTGGGCGTTCCACAGACGCGCACCGTCGAGGTGCATCGCGACCCCGACGGCCGAGGTGGCGGCGCGCACCTCGCGGATGGCGCCGATCGGCTGCACCGTTCCCCCGCCGAAGTTGTGGGTGTTCTCGAGCACGACGAGCGCCGTCTCGACCTGGTACGGCCCGACCCCGGTGGTGACCAGCGACAGCGGCCCGGCAGGGTCGAGCAGGCCGCGCTCGCTGGGCCACGAGCGGCTGGTGATGCCCGAGAACACCGCGCCGGCGCCCATCTCGGCCCGCAGCACGTGCGCCTGCTGGTCGGCGACCAGCTCCTGGCCCGGGCCGACGTGCAGCCGCAGGCCGAGCTGGTTGGCCAGCGAGCCCGACGGTGAGAACAGCCCGGCCTCGTGCCCGAGCAGGTCGGCGACGCGCTCCTCGAGCGCCCGCACCGTCGGGTCCTCGCCGAACACGTCGTCGCCGACGGGGGCGTGCGCCATCGCGTCGCGCATCGCGGCGCTCGGGGCGGTCAGGGTGTCGGACAGCAGGTCGGCGAGCACCGGGTCAGTCCTCGTTGAGCATCTCGGCGACGAGGAACGCCAGCTCCAGGCTCTGCTGGTGGTTCAGCCGCGGGTCGCACACCGACTCGTAGCGCAGGTTGAGGTCGGCGTCGAGGATCTTCTCGGAGCCGCCCACGCACTCGGTGACGTCGTTGCCGGTCAGCTCGACGTGGATGCCACCGGGCACGGTGCCGAGGGCGCGGTGCACCTCGAAGAAGCCCTCGACCTCCTCGACGACGTCGTCGAAGTCGCGGGTCTTGTAGCCCGAGGCCGACTCGTAGGTGTTGCCGTGCATCGGGTCGCACACCCAGGTGACCGGCGCACCGGATGCCGTGACCTTCTCGACGATGGTCGGCAGCGCCTCGCGGATGCGGCCGGAGCCCATCCGGGTGATGAAGGTCAGCCGGCCGGGCTCGCGCTCGGGGTCGACCTTGTCGATGATGCGCAGCAGGTCGTCGGTGTCGGCGTTGGCAGAGACCTTGACGCCCACCGGGTTTCGCACGGCTGCGACGAAGTCGATGTGTGCGCCGTCGAGGTCGCGGGTGCGCTCCCCCACCCACACGAAGTGGCCGGAGGTGTCGTAGAGGTCGCCGGTGCGCGAGTCGATGCGGGTCATCGGGCGCTCGTAGTCGAGCACGAGCGCCTCGTGCGCGGAGAAGAACTCGGTGGCGCGCATCGCCTCGAAGTCGGCGCCGCAGGCGCGCATGAACTTCATCGCCTTGTCGATGTCCTTGGCCAGGCGCTCGTAGCGCACGTTGGCGGAGTTGGCGATGAAGCCCTTGTTCCAGTCGTGCACGTGCCGCAGGTCGGCGAAGCCACCGGTGGTGAACGCGCGCACGAGGTTCAGGGTGGCGCTGCTCGCGTGGTAGGCGTGCACCAGGCGCTGCGGGTCAGGGGTGCGGGAGCCGAGGGTGAACTCGAAGTCGTTGACCATGTCGCCGCGGTAGGCCGGCAGGGTCACGCCCTCGCGGGTCTCGTCGTTGCTCGAGCGCGGCTTGGCGTACTGCCCGGCCATCCGGCCGACCTTGACCACCGGCACCGACGCGCCGTAGGTGAGCACGGCCGCCATCTGCAGGATGGTCTTGACCCGGTCGCGGATGTTGTCGGCCGTCGCCGACGCGAAGGTCTCGGCGCAGTCGCCGCCCTGCAGCACGAACGCCTCACCCCGCGAGACCGCTGCGAGGCGGTCGCGCAGCACGTCGCACTCCCCGGCGAACACCAGCGGCGGGTAGCTGGCGAGCGTGGCCACGGCCGCGTCGAGGGCGGCCCGGTCGGGCCAGACCGGCTGCTGGGCGGCCGGCAGCTCGGCACCGGCGGCGAGCCGCTGGCGGGGGTCGGGATCGGTGGTCGTGCTCACGAGGGTCAAGGATAGGTCCCGCACCATCAGGCACCCGGGACGGCCCGTATGCCGGTATGCCGGGTGCCCCCTCCCGCTCCTCCCCGACTTTGTAGCTCAGCAGCCGGGCAACACGCCGCGCGGACCCCGGATGACGCGGCTGCTCGTAGGGAAAGTCGGGGTCAGCCGGGGCCAGCGCCGGTGCCGTCGTCGTCCTCGAGCCCGTGCGCCAGGGCGAAGCGCACCAGCTCGACCCGGTTGTGCAGGTGCAGCTTGCCCAGGGTGTTCTGCACGTGGTTCTGCACGGTGCGGTGCGAGAGGAACAGCTCGGCGGCGATCTCCTTGTAGCTCATGCCGGTGGCCACCAGGCGCAGCACCTCGGTCTCGCGCGCGGTGAGCTCGGGGATCGGCCGGCGGGCCCCGGATGCCGCCTCCGTCGCCTGCGTCTCCGGCTCGCCGGCCATCCGCCGGAACTCCCCCAGCACGAGCCCGGCCAGCCCCGGGGTGAACACCGCCTCACCGCGGGCGGTGGCGCGCACGGCATCCACGATCTCGGCGGCCGACGCCGACTTGACCAGGTAGCCGGTGGCGCCGGCCTTGATCGCGGCGAGCACGTCCTGCTGCTCGCCGCTCGCCGACAGGATGAGCACCCGGGTCGGCAGGTCGCCCAGGGCCCGGCACACCTCGTCGCCGCGCATCCCGGGCAGGTTGAGGTCGAGCACCAGCACGTCGGGGCGGGTGGCCCGGGCCCGGCGCACCGTGGCGGGCCCGTCGGCGGCCGTGGCCACGACGGTCAGACCGTTGCTCGTGAGGTCGCGCTCGAGGGCGGAGAGCCACAGCGGGTGGTCGTCGGCGACGAGCACCGTGGGGGCGGCGTCCTCGGCAGCGCCCGCGCCGGCATCCGCCGGGATGCCGTCGGGCCGGCTCGGGTGGGTCATCGTGGCTCCCGGGTGGGCTGGGGGCGGGCCGGCACCGGGGTCGGCGGGGCCGGGCCGGTGCGCGGCACGGTCATCCGCACCACGCAGCCGCCACCGGGGCGGGTCGACCAGGTGACCGTACCGCCCAGGTCCTCGACCCGGCCGCGGATGGAGGCGCTCACGCCCATCCGGCCGCGCCGTGTGGCGTCGAGCAGGTCAGCCAGGTCGGCGCCGGCGCCGTTGTCGCGGATGGTGAGCTCGATGCCCCGGGCGTCGCCCTCGAGCAGCAGCCAGGCGTGGGCGTCGGGCCCGGCGTGCCGCTCGACGTTGTCGAGCGCCGCCGCGACCGCGGCGTCGACCTCCGTGGCGACGCTCCGGTCGACGAGCACCGGGTCGGCCGGAACCGCCACCCCGACGTCGGGTCGCTCGCGCGCGGTGAGCAGCACCCGCAGGTCGACCTCCGCGCCGTCGCCGCCGCGCAGGTCGGCCACGTCGGCCAGGCCGTCGGGCGCACCGGTGCCGGAGACGAAGCGGCGCAGGGATCGCTCCTGCTCCGCGGCGATGACGGCCAGCTGCGCGCTCTCGCCACCGATCTCCTCGCCGCGGCGGTGGATGAAGGCCAGCGACTGGAGCACGCCGTCGTGCACGACCCGCGCGATGCGCTCGCGCTCGTGCAGCCGCTCGCGCTCGAGCAGCACCTGCTCCTCACGCTCCAGCCCGGTGCGGGCGAGGTCGACCGCGAGCCCGACCAGGCCTCCGAGCAGCACGAGCAGCACGATGTTGTGCACGGTGGCCTGGGTGGGGCTGCCACCGACCTCGACCAGGTCGGCGGCCACGATCACGGCAGCGGCCACCAGCCCGCCCCGGGCCCCGGCCACGACGGCTCCCCCGGCCACCGAGCCCGCGGCCCAGATGGTGGGAATGGTGAACTGCCCCGCGGCGATCGCCTCGGGCGTCTCGGCGAGCATCGTCGCCAGGATGCCGGAGGCAGCGATGGCCACCTCGATGACCACGACCCGCACGGTGCGCCGGCGGTAGAACAGCAGCCCGACCGACCAGGCGAACATCACGCCGAGCACCAGCGCCGCCACCCAGGCCCGCACCATGGTGTCGTGCCGCTCCCAGGCCAGCACCGCGGCATACAGCGCCGCGAGCGGGCGGAAGACGTCGAGGCCGCGGTGGAAGGACTCGACCACCACCGGCTCCCGCCGGCCGGTGCGCTCCGAGCGCGGGCCGAGCACCCCCATGCCCGGCAGCCGTCAGCTCGCGCGGCGCTGCGGTCCGGCGTCGCCGGTGTCGTCGTCGTCGAGCCCGTCGAGGGCGTCCTCGAGCTCGGACGCGGCCCGGCCCGGCTGGGCGGCCTCGGCGGCCTCCTTGGCCTTGCTCTTCTTCTCGCGGGCGATGCGGTCCTTCATGGCCGTGGCGTACATGTCGACGTACTCCTGGCCCGACAGCTCCATCAGCGCGTACATGATCTCGTCGGTGATCGAGCGCAGGACGAACCGGTCACCCTCCATGCCCTCGTAGCGCGAGAAGTCGAGAGGGGTGCCGATCTTGACCCCGACGCGGATCAGCTTGGGGATCTTGGTGCCGGTCGGCTGCGCCTTGTCGGTGTCGATCATCGCCACCGGGATGACGGGCACGCCCGCCTCGAGCGCCATCCGCGCCACGCCGGTCTTGCCCTTGTAGAGCCGGCCGTCGGGGCTGCGGGTGCCCTCGGGGTAGAGGCCGAGCAGCTCGCCGCGGCCGAGCACCTTCAGGCCGGAACGCAGGGCGGCCTCGCTGGCCCGGCCGCCGGAGCGGTCGACCGGCAGCTGCCCGACGCCCTTGAAGAAGGCCGCCGTGAGCCGCCCCTTGATGCCCTCACCGGTGAAGTAGTCGCTCTTGGCGAGGAACGTCATCCGGCGCGGCACGACCAGCGGCAGGAAGATCGAGTCGGAGAACGAGAGGTGGTTGCTCGCGAAGATCGCGCCCCCTGTCTCGGGGATGTGCTCGGCGCCCTCGACCCAGGGCCGGAAGAGGAGGCGGAGGATCGGCCCCAGGACGACCGTCTTCAACACCCAGTAGATCAATGGACCTAACCCTTCATCGCGCGACGCCCAGACTCTAGTGCACTGGGTCACACTGCCTCTTGCCCACGTCGCCGTGCGAAGATCGTGGTCCCACCCCGCAGCACCCGAGGAGACCCCGTGCCAGACCGGCCCGGTGACATGGACGAGCGCGACGTCGAGGCGCGCTTCGCCTCCATCGTCGCGCACTGGGACGCCCCGGTGGCCGACTCCGACGAGGCCGTGCACGACGATCCGACCGGGGCCGAGACCGAGGCCGATGCGGCCGCCGCGGTCACCGACGGTGACGCACCCGTCGACGACACCACCGAGCCGGATGCCGCGACGCCCGCCGAGCCGCCGGTCACCCCCCGCGCCCCGTGGGTCAACCCCTCCCCGCTCGACGTCGTCGTGCCCGCCTCGGCCTGGCGGGCCCCGGACCCCACGGACCCCGCGACCGAGGAGGCCGTGGCGGAGGCGACCGAGGAGGCCGAGCAGGCCCTGGCCGACGACGACGAGCACTTCGAGCCGCCCGAGGTCGAGCTTCCCCCGCAGGAGGACCTGCACTTCTGGGGTGCTGTCGTGGGGCTGGTCGTCGGGCCGCTGATGCTGCTGTGGGTGGTGTTCGCCCGGCCGTCGCACAGCACCCGCTGGTTCCTGGTGTCGCTGGTCGTGTCGCTCCTGGGCTTCGGGTTGCTCATCCTGCGCCAGCCGTCGCACCGCGACCCGACCAGCGGCGACAACGGCGCCCGCGTCTGACCCGACGGCCGCGACGTAGCCTCGGGGATGATCACCGGGGCCCACGTCATCCTGTTCAGCACCGATGCCGACGCCGACCGGGTGTTCTTCCGGGACGTGCTCGACCACCCGTCGGTCGATGCCGGTGACGGGTGGCTGATCTTCGCCCTCCCGCCGGCCGAGCTGGCGGTGCACCCGGCTGCCTCCGCCCGGCACGAGCTGTACCTGATGTGCGACGACCTCGACGCCTTCCGCGAGCGGATGGCCGGCCTCGGGGTGCCGTGCGGCGAGCCGACCACCGAGCGGTGGGGCACGATCACCGCCCTGACCCTCCCCGGCGGCGGCACGCTCGGCGTCTACCACCCGACCCACCCCTCCCCGATCTCCCGGGCCTGAGCCCCCGACCCGGTCGAGGTCCCGCGACACGCTGACGCCCGGTCGGTTCGGTCAGCGTGTCGTGAGACCTCGACCGGATGACGCCGGTGGAGGACATCGACTGCGTCAAGACCCTCGGGTGGGCGATGCCGGGCCCCTGTGCGCCTGAAGGACGGGCGGGCCTCAGGGGAGCTCGAGGTCGACCCAGGTGGGGCGGTGGTCGCTGGCCGCCGCGTACACGGCATCCGGCAGCAGCACCTCGCGGTGCGGTAGCACCCGCAGCTGCGGTGAGGCGAAGACGACGTCGAGCCGCCGCCGCGGCGCCCGCGCCGGGAAGGTCGGCCGGTCCGGAGAGACGAGCCGCAGCCGGTCCGGCACGTCGAGCAGCTGCCAGGCACCTCCGGTGTGGTCCTCGTTGAGGTCACCGGCGAGCACGAGCGGGCCGCGGTCGGCGATCACCTCGAGGATGCGCTCGGTGTGGGTCACCCGCTCGGGCGCCTTGAGGCTGAGGTGCACCGACACCGCGGTGAGCTCGCCACCACCCGGCAGCCCCACCCGCACCACGGCGAACCCCCGGGTGCGGTCGGGCCAGCGCACGGGCAGCCGCAGGTGCTCGCACCCGAGCACCCGCACCCGGCCCGAGGTCAGCACCGTCGTGCCGCCGCTTCCCCGGTGCCGGCCGGGCCAGGCCAGTCCGCACGCGGCGGCGAACCCCGCCACCCGCCGGCCGCCGAACAGCCGGCGCGGCACCTCCTGCAGGCACAGCACGTCGGGGTCGACCGCCCGCACCACCCGGGCCGCGAGGCGGGAGTCGTCGAGGAAGTCGCGGGTGTTGTAGCTCGCGACCCGCAGGCTCGGCACCGGCGGGCTCAGCCGCTGACGGCGTCGGTGCGGGCGAGGTCGGCCGCCCCCACCAGCCCTGCCTCGTTGCCGAGCTGCGCCGCCACGATGGCCGCCTCGGGCCGGTAGCCGCGGCCGGTGAGCTGGCGGCGGAACGCGTCGCGGGCAGGGCCCAGCAGCAGGTCACCCGCAGCGCTGACGCCGCCACCGACGACGAACATGCCGGGGTCGAGGGCGGCGGCGAGGTCGGCCATGCCGATGCCGAGCCAGCGGCCGACCTCGGCGAGCAGCTCGCGGGCGAGCTGGTCGCCGTCGCGGGCGGCCTCGGTGACGAGCGGGCCGGTGAGGTCCTCGGGCCGCCCCTGCACCCGGTCGAACAGGTCGGACACCACCGGGCTGCCGGCCGACATCAGCCCCCGCGCCTCGCGCACCAGCGCGTTGCCCGAGGCGTACTGCTCCCAGCAGCCCTTGTTGCCGCACTCGCAGCGGATGCCGTCGGGCACGACCTGCATGTGCCCGAACTCGCCGGCGATGCCGTAGCGCCCGCGGATGACGCGCCCACCCAGCACGATGCCGCCGCCGATGCCGGTGCCGAGGTTGACCATGACCAGGTGGCTCTCGCCGCGGCCGGCGCCGAAGCGGTGCTCGGCCCACACGGCGGCGTTGGCGTCGTTGTCGACGAAGATCGGCAGCGACACCCGCTTGCCCAGGGCCTCGCGCAGCGGCTCGTTGCGCCACGACAGGTGCGGCGCGAAGACGACGGTGGCCCGGTCGGTGGCGACGAACCCGGCGGCCCCGATGCCGACCGCGGCGATGTCGTCGGCGCGGCCCTCGAGCAGCTCGTCGACGACCGAGACGATGGTGTCCTCGACCACCCGCGGGGTGGTCGACCGGTGCGGGGTGTCGCGCCGGGCCCGGGCCAGCACCGTGCCGTCGGGGTCGACGATGCCGCCGGCCACCTTGGTGCCGCCGATGTCGATGCCGATCGCGAGCGAGCCGTCAGCCACGGGGTGCCTCCTGGGGGTCGTCGGCGTCACTGACCGGGATGGGCCGGCTCGGCGCCGGCCCTGAGCGCCGCGACCGGTGAGCCGGCCGCGCGGGGGCGGCGGTCTGGTCGGTGGCCGGGTGGTCGGGGTCGGATGCCGGTGGGCCGCCCCCCGGGCGGCTGCTCGCGATCTCGGTGAGCACCGTCGCCGCCAGGGTCGCGAGGTCGGCCAGCTTGGCGAGGGTCTCGGGGCTGAGCGAGCGGACCACGGCCGCACCGCGACACAGCGGGCACCAGGTGCAGAACGGGTCGTGGCCGGAACCGTCCGGGCCCGAAGCCGGAGCCGGAGCCGCGTCCGGCATCCCGCCGTCGGCGGCGCTGTCACCGGCCGCACCGGACCCCGACGAGGCGCGTGACGCCGACGCCGCGCCGGCAGCGGGCGCCGGCCCAGCGGCATCCGGGCCGTCGTCGGCAGCGGATCCAGCGGAATCCGGGCCGTCGTCCGGCGACTCGGCGGTGGTGCGGCGCAGGCTCTCCAGGAGCCGGCTCGCCTCGTCGGCGACCGACCCGACCTGCTCGTCCCAGCGCTCAGCGCCCACTGGCCCACTGCTCCTCGTCACGCACGAACCGGACCCGCAGCTCACCGCTGCCCACGGCAGCATCGCGCACGATGCACCGCCGCAGCACCGAGGGCAGGGTGACGACACGCCGCTGGCCACCCACCTCGAGCAGCAGGTCGTCCTCGCGGCGGGCCATGCCGACCATGCCCGCCGACACCAGCGGCAGCGGCAGGGTGAGCACGAAGTCGGCACCGTCTGCCTCGACCCGCATCCGGGGCACGTCGACGTCGTCCATCAGCGCCGGGGCAGGGCGGCCGTCGGCAACCGTTGCCGTCGCGAGGTCGTCGAGCGCGTCGGCGCCGATCGGCTCGCCCGCCAGGTAGGGCGCACACAGCAGCGGGATGCCGAGGAAGGACTCGCGCACCTGCTCCAGGCCGCTCGCCTGGGCGGTGGTCCACGCCGTGCGCCACGGGTCGGCGTCGCCCGGCAGCGCGGCGGGCAGCAGCCGGTTGACCACCACGGCGTCGACGGCGTAGCCGTGCAGGGACAGCGAGGTGAGCACCCGACGGCTCTCGGCGATGACCACCCGCTCGGGGGTGAGCACCACGCGCACGCTCGCCCGGGGGGAGGTGAGCAGGGCACGCACCCCGACCATCAGCTCGCGCCAGGCGCGCAGCACGAGCATCACCTCGGGGCCGGGCACGGGCACCCCGGTGGCAGCCGAGGCGGCCGGGCGCAGCACGGTGAGCAGGCGGCGCTGGGCGGGCAGCAGCCGGTCGAGGTGCCAGCCGAGCACCTCGGGCAGCGCGAGCAGGCGCAGGGTCTCGGCGGTGGGGGCGCAGTCGACGACGACGAGGTCCCAGTCGCCGCTCTCGGCCTGGTGGGCCAGCGCCGCGAGGGCGGTGACCTCCTCGGCGCCTGGCAGCGAGGTCAGCTCGTCGGCGACGACGGCGTCGACCCCCATCGCGTCGAGCACCCCGAGCAGGTAGTCGCGCACGACCTGCCAGTCAGCCTCGACGACGGTGTGCGCGCCGACGGTGAGGGCGTGCAGCCCCGGCTCGACCGGCGTCGTCTCGCGCCAGGTGGCCGCGGTGGTGAGCTCGACGTCGAGCGCGTCGCCCAGGCTGTGCGCGGCATCGGTGGACATCACCAGGGTGCGCAGCCCGCTGCGGGCGGCCCGGACAGCGGTCGCCGCGGCGGTGGTCGTCTTGCCGACGCCGCCCTTGCCGGTCACGAGGACGACGCGGGACATGGTGGGCGTCAGCCCTCCGCGCGCTTCTTGAGCTCGGTCAGGGCGAGGTTGATGATGTGCTTCTCGGCCTTGCGCTTGAGCAGGCCGATCATCGGCATGGTCAGCTCGACCTCGAGGTCGTAGGTGACCTGGGTGCCCTTGGATGTGCGGGCCAGGGCGTAGGTGCCGTCGAGCCCCTTGAGCAGGCTGGCGCGCACGAGGTGCCACGAGACGCTGCCGGTGCCGTCCTCGGCGATGTTGTCCCAGTCGTACTCGAGGACGTAGTTGTCCTTGATCGCCCCGGCGTGCAGGTGGAACTCGACCTGGTCGGCCCAGCCGTCGCCGTCCTCGCTGAGCACCGTGGCCGAGGTGACCTCGTGCGCCCACTCCGGGTAGCGCTCGAAGTCGGCGATGACGTCGAGCACCGCGCCGGGTTCGGCGGCGATCTCGACGGTGGACTGGGTGCGGTCGGCCATGGCACGGAGGTTACCCGCACCGCGGGGTCCTAGAGTTGGGTGTCCCCTGTGCGCCGCACCCCGAAGGAGCCGACCGTGCACGAGAAGTCCACGCCGCTCGTCCTGCCCGAGACGACCCAGGGCAGCCTGGCCGACGTGCCCCTGCGGTGGGCGGGCTCCGAGCCGGGCCGAGTCGCCTTCTCGGTGCGCTCCGGCGGGGGGTGGACCGACGTCACGTCGGCGACCTTCGCCGCCGATGTCGCCGCGCTCGCCAAGGGCCTGATCGCGGCCGGCATCGGCCTCGGCGACGCGGTGGCCATCATGAGCCGCACCCGCTACGAGTGGACCGTCGCCGACTTCGCGCTGTGGTCGGCCGGTGCGGTGCCGGTGCCGATCTACGAGACGTCCTCCCCCGACCAGGTCGAGTGGATCCTCGCCGACTCCGGCGCGGTCGGGGTGATCGTCGAGACCGACGCCCACCTCGCCTCGGTCGAGCAGGGCCGCCCCCGGCTCCCCGGCCTGCAGCACGTCTGGGTCATCGACCAGGGCGACGTCGACAGCCTGAGCCGCGACGGCGACGACGTCGACGACGCCGAGCTCGACGCGCGCCGCGAGGCGCTCGACCGCGACAGCCTGGCGACGATCATCTACACCTCCGGCACCACGGGCCGGCCCAAGGGCGTCGAGCTCACCCACGGCAACTTCCTCACCCTGGCCGAGAACACCTCCGAGCAGCTCTCCGCGGTGGTCCAGGCGCAGGGGTCCTCCACGCTGCTCTTCCTCCCGCTGGCGCACGTGTTCGCCCGCTTCATCGAGGTGCTCGCCGTGACCGCCGGGGTGCGGATGGGGCACTCCTCCGACCTGAAGTCGCTGCTCGACGACTTCACCGCCTTCCAGCCCACCTTCATCCTCGCCGTGCCACGGGTCTTCGAGAAGATCTACAACTCCTCCGAGGCCAAGGCCGAGGCCGGCGGCAAGGGCCGGATCTTCGCGGGCGCCACGACGGCCGCCGTGGCGTGGTCCGAGGCGCAGGATGCCGGGGGCGCCCCCTTCGGCCTGCGGGTGCGGCACGCGGTGTTCGACAAGCTGGTCTACGGCAAGCTGCGCGAGGCGATGGGCGGCAAGATCCAGTACGCCGTCTCCGGCGGAGCGCCGCTCGGCACCCGCCTGGGCCACTTCTACCGCGGCATCGGCGTCACCATCCTCGAGGGCTACGGTCTCACCGAGACCACCGCACCGGCCACGGTGAACCGGCCCGACGCCTTGCGGATCGGCAGCGTGGGGCAGCCGATGCCCGGCGTCGACGTGCGCATCGGCGACGACGGCGAGATCCTGCTGCGCGGCGTCAACGTCTTCCGGGGCTACCGGGGCAACGCGACCGCGACCGCGGAGTCGGTGCGCGAGGGCTGGTTCCGCACCGGCGACATCGGCGAGCTCGACGACGAGGGCTTCCTGCGCATCACCGGCCGCAAGAAGGAGATCCTGGTCACCGCCGGCGGCAAGAACGTCGCGCCCGCGGTGCTCGAGGACCGGCTGCGCGCGCACCCCCTGGTCAGCCAGTGCATCGTCGTCGGTGACGGCAAGCCGTTCATCGCCGCGCTGATCACCCTCGACGACGAGATGTACCCCGGCTGGGCCCGCAACCACGGGCTCGACGGCGTGTCGTTCGCCGCGGCCCGCACCGACGAGCGCGTCATCGCCGAGGTGCAGAAGGCCGTCGACGACGCCAACACCGCTGTGTCCAAGGCCGAGTCGATCCGCAAGTTCGCGATCCTCGACTCCGACTTCACCGAGGAGTCCGGTCACCTCACCCCGTCCCTGAAGCTCAAGCGCAACGTCGTGATGCGTGACTTCGAGGACGAGGTCGACGCCCTCTACGGTGGCTGACCCGAGCGCGGCGACCACCGCCGCTCCCGCTGTCACCGCCGGTCCGGCATCCCCCTCGACCCGCGTGGGGCGGCCCACCACCGGGCCGGTCGCCGCCCTCGTGCTCGGGGCCGCCTGGCTCGCGTGGTTCGGTGTGCTCCAGTGGAGCGTCGTGCGCTTCCGGGTGCCGATCGTGCTCACCCTGACGGTGTGCGCGGCCCTGCTCGGGTGGTGGCTCGCCCGACGGCTCGTGCTCGACGTCCCGCGGTGGCTGGCCCCGGCCGTGGTGGCGGCGTCCGTCGTCATCACGCTCACCGTGCCGCTGTTCAGCTACCTGCGCGGCGGGTGGCTCACGGCATCCCTGGCCGTGCTCACCACCGGCGGGCTGGGCTGCGCCCTGCTGCTGACCCGGCCGGGGCGGCGCGCCGCGGTGGCGGCCTACGCGCTCGCGGTGCTCACCCACACCGTGCTGGCCGTGGTGGCCATCGTCGGCGACAAGGCCCCGAAGATCGACGTGTGGGTGGTGCTGCAGCAGGGCGCCGACGCCCTGGCCCGGGGCGACAACGTCTACACCCAGCAGTGGACGAACTCCCCCGGCGTGCAGGACTTCTTCCCCTACCTGCCGTGGATGGCGGTGCTCACCGCCCCCGGTCGGTGGCTCGCCGGCGACGTGCGGTGGGCCGTGCTGTTCTGGTCGCTGGTGCTCTTCGCCGGGCTGTGGGCGCTGGCCCGCGGCCGGGTGGAGCGCGCGGCGGCCGTCACGGCGGTGCTCGTGCTCGCGCCCGGCACGCTGACCCAGGTCGACCAGGCCTGGACCGAGCCGGTGCTCGCCGCGCTCATCGTGTGGTGGGCCGTGCTGGTGCGTCGCGACCGCGCATGGTGGGCGATCCTGCCGCTGGCGCTGGCGTGCGCGAGCAAGCAGCACCTCGCCCTGCTGGCGCCGGTGCTGCTGGTGTGGCGGCCGTTCGGGGCGTGGCGCACGCTGGCGACCGGTGCGCTGGCGGCGCTGCTGATGCTGCCCTGGGTGGTCGCGGATGCCGGGGCGTTCGTCGGCGACACGGTCACCACGCTGCTCACCTTCCACCCCATCAAGTTCGCCAACACCTGGTACCTGTACGCCCTCAACGAGCACGGCATCACCCTGCCGTTCTGGGTGACGGGCGCGGCCATGGTGGCGGTGGTGGCCGTCGCCGCGTATGCCGTGTGGCGGCGCCGCCCGGGTGTCGACGAGCTGCTGCGCTGGCTGGCGCTGGTGCTGGCCGTGGCGAACCTGGTCAACAAGCAGGCCTTCTACAACCAGTTCTGGCTCGTGGGAGCGCTGGTGGCCGCATCGCTGGCGCTGCCCCAGGGCGAGCCGGCACCGGTGGCGGATGACGTGGACGAGGAGGCCGAGCCCGCGGGCGCACCCGGGTGACGCAGGGAACGGGTGTCTCACCTTGTGGCCGCCGCAGGACGGGAACAGCATGGAGGTGAGCGCCGAACACGGCGTCTCGTCGTCAAAGGGCCTCGGGTCGGACCACGACCCACCGACCCGACCGGCTCGGTCGGTCGGGGGGATCGAGGACACCATGAACAGCACCGGCCACCCGGCCACCCACGGATCCGGCCACCGACGCTGGTCGCCGCCGGGGTCCGCCGGCCGCCGGGCGGGCGCACCCGGGCACGGCCCGGGCCACCCCCGACCGCACCGCCCGCGCGCACCCCGCGCGCCGCACGGCAACGGCCACGGCGGCGGGCCCGGCGGGGAGATCCTCTTCCTGGCCTGGACCGTCGACGGCACCGAGCCCACCTCGCAGGAGGACATCCTCGCGATCGACACGGCCAGCGGCATCGTCCGGAAGATCACCGACCAGTCCTCGGGAGTGCCGTTCATCTCCGACCGCGACCCCGCCTGGTCACCCGACCACACCCGCATCGTCTTCATGAGTGCGGACGACACCGTTCCGATGCACCTGCGCGTGGTCACCAGCGCCGGTGTACCGGTGGCCGACCTGCCGGTCGAGGGCTCCGCGCCGGTGTGGCTGGACGACACCACGGTGGTCGCCACGGTTGGTCGGCTGGACGCCGACGACATCTTCGACCGCTCCGACCTCGTCACCGCCCGGGTGGCCGACGCGATGGTGGTCCCGCTGACCCTCCTGTCGTCCGGCGAGCACCTCGACGAGCCCGCGTGGCACCCCACCGCGGGGCTGGCCGCCACGCTGACCCGAATGGACCCTCCGACCGGTGAGCTGCTCGACACGCAGCTGGTGCTGGCCTCGGCCGCCGCCGTGGCCGCGGCCCGCTCGGGAGGCGCCCCGCTCACTGCCGCCGACTTCACCGAGCTGGCTCCCGGGCACGCGTGGCCCGCCGGCCCGGCCTGGTCCCCGGACGGCACCCGGCTCGCCTTCAGCGCCGTGCGCCCGAGTGCCACGACCGACACCGACGGCAGCCCGGTGCTCCAGATGGACCTCGCGCTGCTGACCCTGCACACCGGGGCGGTCGAGTGGCTCACCGACGACACCACGGGCCACTACGAGACGGGGCTCAACGACGGCTCCCCCGCGTTCTCCCCGGACGGCCGGTGGTTGGCCTGGTGCCGCGGGTACGAGGACATGTGGACCCACGTCATGCTCAAGCGGCTCGGCCACGGGCACAAGGCGACCGTGCTCCTCGACGGCACGCACTGGTTCCGCTGGGGCCTGGACTGGTGAGGCCCGCTCAGCCGGGGTTCGTGGCCAGCCGGCCCAGCCGGGTGAGCCAGGCATCGGTCAGCTCGGCGCGGCTGGTGCCGAGCACCGACACCAGGGCCGCGTCCGTGGCGGCCTCGGCGTCGGCCGCCGAGCCGGTCGACGCACCCGCCGCGACGAGTCGGCGCAGGGCCGCCTCGCCGTGGTCGCGGGCGAGCAGCTCGACCGCCTGCCACGCCGCGAGGTAAGGCACCTCGATGTCTCCGGCGGCCGGCTGCAGGTCCGCGGCGCTCGGCAGCTCTCGCGGACCGTGGCCGGCGCGCAGCGACGAGGCCAGGGGCGCGAGGAGCCGGCCGGTCGGCACGTCGGCACGGGTGTAGCCGACGTGGTCGGCGTAGCCCTCGGCCAGCCACGCGGCCGGGCGACCGGGCACCGTCGAGCGCACCGCGACGTGGGCCAGCTCGTGGGTCAGCACCACGTCGCGCCCGCTCGCGGTGAGCCGGCCGAAGGCCGACGGGTCGAGCACGATGCGGTCACCGGTCGCGGTGCCCGCAGCGCCGGTCGGGCCCTCGGTCGTGGCCGCGACGGGCCCGGTCCCCGGGGTGGGGACGCGCCCGAGCAGTGCGTCGGCCTCGGCAGCGGTCGCCGGGGCGAGCACCAGCACGCGCCCGGGTGCGCCCGTCCACGCCGACCGGAGCCCGGGCAGCGCACGGTCGACGACGGCGACGTGCTCGGCGAGCCGAGCGGCCGGAACCGTGCCGGCCGCCACGGCGTGCTCACCGCGGCTCACCCGCAGCGTGGGCATGGCCACCCAGGGAGCGGTGGCGCCGGTGCCGACCGGCCGCTCCGCCTCCACCTGCCAGCCGGCCTCGCCGCGCACCAGGTCGTACTCGAGCCGAGCGACCCGGTCGCCGCGGTCGAGGTCGTCGACGCGGTAGCGGACGTCGACCTCGGCCGTCGCCCGCAACGGTTCGCTCGGGCCCGCGTTCACATTCGGCCCGGCCGGAGTCACCGCCGTGCCCTGCGATGCCGACGCCTCGCCTGTGCCCGGTGCGCCCTCCACGAGGTCGACGACCGGGGCACCGACCTCGAGCCGAGAGACCAGCAGGGCCCGGGCGGCACGGTAGGAGTCGAGCTGTCGGCGCCCCGCGACCGACGTCGGGTCGGCGACGGTCGCGGCATACGCCGCCTGGTCCCCGGCGACGAGCGCGCCGGCACGACTCCGCAGCAGGTCGGACACCGCCGTCGTCAGGAGCACCGCCGGGGTGGCCGGGGCCGACACCGACGCCGACGCCACTGAAGAGGGAGCCACCGGGTCGTCGACCCGGTGCGTGCACCCCGCCAAGGTCGTCGCAGCGGTCAGCGAGAGCAGCACGAGCGTGACTCCCCACCCGGGCCGGGCACGGCGTCGGCTGCGGGTCGGCGGGCTCGGCACCGGACCATCGTAGGAAGCCGCGCTGGGAGTCCCCCGAACTCCTCCCGCGCCACGACCGCCGGCACCCCCACCCACCCGACGGCAGATCCTGCATCGGCACGTGGGCTCAGCCGACCGCGCGCCCACCCTCCGCCACGGGCTCGTCACGAGCCCCGGACCCGGCCAGCACGGCGCGCGCCCGGGCCGCGGTCTCGGGTGCGACCAGCCCCGCCTCGACGAGCCGGGTGACGGCCGCGCGCTCGTCGGGGTCGAGGGCGTGGTCGAGCCGCACCGACGGTGCGGTGAGGTCGAGCAGGACGGGCACCATGCAGTCGCCACAGTGCAGCTCGCGCACCGGGCACGTGCGGCACTCGACGGTCAACGTCAGGTCGTGGCTGGGCATCGGGTCTCACCCCTTTCCAGGTGGTTGTCTCCCACGCTAGAGGCGACCACCGACACCCCTCCCACCGCGGCGTCCCGAGCACGTCCGCAGGGCCGAGGCCCGGCCCGGCTCAGGCCGGGCGCGGCACCGCCGACAGCAGCGACTGGCCGATCCACGTCGGCACCGCGCGCGCCACGTCACGGGGAGCGTCGACCTCGACCCGCCCCGACCGCAGCGCCTCGCCCCAACCGCGGTCACCGCGCCAGATCTCGGTCATCGCCCGCAACGAGGTGCGCACCGTCGCCGTCACCTCGAAGCCCGGGTCGATGTCGCACACGTCGACGCCGTCGCCGCTGACGCAGATCCACCAGTGCGACGCCGGCGAGGCGACGTCCTCGAACCGCAGCGCCACCACCGTGCGCTCGCGCGGCCAGCACTCCACCGGGATGGTGCGCCGCACGTCCCACAGCAGCAGGCGCGGGTCGAGGTCCTCCTCACCGAGGTCGCCCGCCCACCGGGCTCCCCAAACGCCCAGGGCGTCGACGACCGGCCGCAGCTCCAGCCCCCTCTCGGTCAGCTCGTAGGTGCTGCGCCCGCCCACCACGCGGCGCCGCACGACCCCGACGCGCTCGAGTCGGCGCAGCCGCTTGGACAGCAGCGCCGGTGACATCTTCGGGTTGCCCCGGCGCAGCTCGTTGAAGTGCCGGCTGCCCAGCAGCAGCTCGCGCACCACGAGCAGGGTCCACCGCTCGTCGAGCACCTCCATCGCCTTGGCGATCGGGCAGAACTGGCCGTAGGTCGACACGGGGTCACCACCTCCTGCAGGGCCGCCGCGGCCCCGCACCGAACCAGTGCACACCCGGCCGCGACGGGGCGCCAGTACAGATCGTGAACCGCGCGCGCTACACAACGCGCACTGGATGCCGTCCGCCCACCTCGCGACGCTGGGAGCCCGACCACCTCAGCCACCACCCACCGAGGAGCACGACATGAGCGACACCACCCAGGAACGGCGCGCCGACGCCGGCATCCACTACGGCGCCGCGCCGGAGGTCAAGCGCCGGCACCGCGCGATGTGGGCGCTGGGCGACTACCCGGCCGTGGCCGCCGACCTCGTCGCCCCGCTCGGGCACGTCCTCGTCCGCGCCTGCCGGGTCGCCCCCGGCGACCGGCTGCTCGACGTCGCGGCCGGCACCGGCACCGTCGCCATCCCGGCGGCACGGGCGGGGGCGCGGGTCACGGCATCCGACCTCACCCCCGAGCTGCTGGCCGCCGGCGAGCGCCTGGCCCGCACCGAGCGGCTCGACCTCACCTGGGAGGAGGCCGATGCCGAGTCGCTCCCCCACGCCGACGGCGCCTTCGACGTCACCACCTCGTGCCTCGGCGTGATGTTCGCGCCGTTCCACTCCGCCGCCGCGGACGAGCTGGTGCGGGTGACCCGCCGGGACGGGCGGATCGGGCTGGTCACCTGGACGCCCGAGGGGTTCATCGGGCAGCTGTTCGCGACGATGGGTCCCTTCGCCCCGCCACCGCCTCCCGGGTCGCAGCCCGCCACGCTGTGGGGGTCGCCGGAGCACGTGGGCGAGCTGCTCGGCGACCGGGTCGACGACCTCGAGGCAACCCGGGCGCACCTCGTGGTCGACCGGTTCGCCGACGGCGCGGCCTTCCGCGACTACTTCAAGAGCCGCTACGGGCCCACCATCGCCGTCTACCGCTCGCTGGCCGACCAGCCCGACCGGGTCGCCACCCTGGATGCCGCCCTCGCCGACCTCGGCGACCGGCACCTCACCGACGGCGTCATGGCCTGGGAGTACCTGCTCCTGACCGCTCGCCGGCGCTGAGCCGACCACACCGGATGCCGGGGTGCGCCACCGTGGCGCACCCCGGCATCCGTAGCGGTGACCGGCCGAGGCCGTGCCAGCGCGCCTTCCCGGGGGTGTCGGTGCGGGAGCCTACGGTCAGCGGCATGACGATGGTCCAGGGCACGTTCGACGACCTGGGCACCCCCCTGTCGTCGGTCACCTTCGTCGTCGTCGACCTCGAGACCACCGGCGGCAGCCCCGTCGAGTGCGGCATCACCGAGATCGGTGCGGTCAAGGTGCGCGGTGGCGAGGTGGTCGGCGAGTTCCAGACCCTGGTCAACCCCGGCGCCGCCATCCCGGCGTTCATCTCGGTGCTCACCGGCATCACCGACTCCATGGTCGCCGGCGCCCCACGCATCGAGTCCGCGCTGCCCGCGTTCCTCGAGTTCGCCGCCGGGTCGGTGCTCGTGGCCCACAACGCCGGCTTCGACATCTCGTTCCTGAAGGCGGCGGCCCGGCGCACCGAGCACGAGTGGCCCGGCTTCGCGGTGCTCGACACCGTGCACCTGGCCCGGCAGCTGGTGCGCCGCGACGAGGTGCCCAACCACCGGCTGGCCTCGCTGGCGCGGCTCTTCCACGCCACCACCACCCCCGACCACCGGGCCCTGCACGACGCCAGGGCCACCGTCGACGTGCTGCACGGCCTCTTCGAGCGGGTCGGCTCGCTCGGCGTGCACTCGCTCGAGGAGCTGCTCGACTACACCGCCCGGGTCACCCCGGCACGGCGCCGCAAGCGCCACCTCGCCGACGACCTGCCCGACCTGCCCGGGGTCTACCTGTTCAAGGACGGCCAGGGCCGGGTGCTCTACGTCGGCACCTCGGTGTCCATCCGCACCCGCGTCCGGTCCTACTTCACGGCATCCGAGCACCGCCGCCGGATGGGCGAGATGGTGCGCATCGCCGAGTCGGTCAGCCCCATCGTGTGCGCCACCACCCTCGAGGCCGAGGTGCGCGAGCTGCGGCTCATCGCCCAGCACAAGCCCCGCTACAACCGCCGCTCGCGCCACCCCGAGCGGGCGCTGTGGGTCAAGCTCACCGTCGAGCCCTTCCCCCGGCTGTCGATCGTGCGGGTCGTCGCGCCCGACGGCGCCCGGTATGCCGGCCCGTTCAACTCCCGCTCCGCCGCCGAGGCCGCGGTGGCCGCCGTGCACGAGGTGCTGCCGCTGCGCCAGTGCCTCGAGCGGCTGTCCCCCACCAAGCCCCGGTCGGCCTGCGTGCTGGCCGAGATGGGCCGGTGCGGCGCGCCCTGCACCGGCGCCCAGTCGGTGGCCGACTACGCACTGGTCGCCGACCGCGCCGTCGACCTGCTCGTCGGAGACACCCGCGACCTGCTCGACGCCCTGCGCGCCCGGATGACTCACCTGTCCGACGTCGAACGCTTCGAGGACGCCCAGGTCGTGCGCGAGCGGCTGGTCGCCCTGGTGCGGGGCACCTCCCGGGCGCAACGGCTCGACCCGCTGGCCCGCATCCCCGAGCTCGTCGCGGCGCGGCGCTCGCTGCTCGGCGGCTGGGAGGTCATCTGCGTGCGGCACGGCCGGCTCGCCGGCAGCACCACCGCACCGCGCGGTGCCGACCCGATGCCCTACATCGAGGCGCTGCGGGCCAGCGCG
Organism: uncultured Actinomycetota bacterium; assembly: GCA_963800505.1. Taxonomy (GTDB): domain Bacteria; phylum Actinomycetota; class Actinomycetes; order Actinomycetales; family Dermatophilaceae; genus Fodinibacter. The sequence continues at coordinate 63,331 of CAWDBL010000007.1, read as the reverse complement.
GAGGTCGTGGCGCCGCCGGTGGCCCCGTCGACGGCCGCCACCCCCGAGGAGAGCGAGAAGGTCCTGCGCTGGCTGGAGTCCCCGGGGGTGCGCATCGTCGAGGTCGAGGGCGCCTGGACCTGCCCGGTCGGCGGCGCCGCCCCGGTGCGCGCCGAGCTCGAGCCGCTCGAGACCGCCCGGCGCGAGGTCGCCGGCTTCGCCGGGGTCCGCTGAGCGGAGCCCGGGCACGGTGCCACGACCCGGCATCCGTCGTCGGTGTCGCGGCGCGGCGCCCGGCTAGTCTGGGCCGGTGATCACCGCCATCGTCCTCATCACCGCCGACGTCGACCGCATCCCCGAGGTGGCGCAGGAGATCGCCGACCTCGACGGCGTCACCGAGGTCTACTCCGTCGCCGGCGACGCCGACCTCGTCGCAATGGTGCGGGTGCGCCACCACGAGGACCTCGCCGACGTCATCGCCGACCGGCTCAACAAGGTCACCGGGGTCACCGGCACCAACACCCACATCGCGTTCCGCACCTACTCCTCGCACGACCTCGAGGCCGCCTTCAGCCTCGGTCTCGACGGCTGACCCTGCCCAGGTCACCGAAGTTGGGTGCTCAGCCGGCTGCCCGGGCCACCACCTGAGCACCCGACCCCGGTCGCTCAGCTCGCATAGGTCCCGGTCGCCTCGACCCACCGGGCCAGCAGGGCCTGGGCGTCGCCGGAGTCGATGGCGGCCTCGGCCCGGTCCATCCCGTCGCGCACGGCGGTCGTCAGCGCCACCCGCGACACGGTCGGCTCGCCCAGGCCGGATGCCGTCGCCAGCGCGATGCCGGCGTTGAGCAGCACGGCGTCGCGCACCGGGCCGGGGGCCCCGGCCAGCAGGTCGCGCGCCACCTGGGCGTTGTGGGCGGCGTCGCCGCCGCGCAGGCTCTCGACCGGGGAGTGGTCCAGGCCCACGTCGGTGGGATCGAGCTCGAGCTCGGTGACCACGCCGTCGCGCACCCACCAGACCGTGGAGGTCGTGGCGAGGGTGAGCTCGTCGAGCCCGTCGTCGCCCCGGAACACCGATGCCGCCCGGCCGCGACCGGCGAAGACCCCGGCGATGAGCGGGGCGATCCGGGTGTCGGCGACCCCCACGGCGGCGTAGGTCGGCTGCCCCGGGTTGGTCAGGGGGCCGAGCGCGTTGAAGACGGTGCCCACGCCGAGGCCCGACCGGGCCGCCGCCGCGTGGCGCATCGAGGGGTGGAAGGCCGCGGCGAAGCAGAACGTGATGCCGGCCCGGTCGGCGACCTCGGCGACCGCCTCGGGAGCCAGCGTGAGGTCGACGCCCAGCTCCTCGAGGACGTCGGCCGAGCCGGAGGACGACGAGGCCGCCCGGTTGCCGTGCTTGACCACCCGCAGCCCGGTGGACGCGACGACGACCGCCGTCATCGTCGAGATGTTCACCGAGTGCATCCGGTCACCGCCGGTGCCGACGATGTCGATGGTGGGCCCCGGCACCTCGATGCGGTTCGCGTGCTCGAGCATGACGTCGGCCAGGCCGCGCAGCTCCTCGACCGACTCGCCCTTGGCCCGCAGGCCGACGAGGAACCCGGCGAGCTGCACGGGCGAGGCCTCGCCGCGCATCACCTGGTCCATCGCCCAGCCGGCCTGCTCGGTGCTGAGGTCCTCGCGGCGCAGCAGCGCGGCGAGGAGGTCCGGCCAGGTGAACCCGGCCGGGGTGGCGGTGGTCATGCCGGTCAGCCGACCGCGACCCGCAGCCGCGCCAGGCCCGCGACGGCCTCGGCGACGGCGATCGGGTCGAGCGGGTGCGACACGGCGTCGTCGGCGAGCGACCAGCCGGCCAGCCAGCCGTCCTGGGGGCGACCGGTGAGCACCAGGATCGGCGGGCACCGGAAGATCTCGTTCTTCAGCTGGCGGCACAGCCCCAGGCCACCGGCCGGGCTCGCCTCACCGTCGAGCACGACGACGTCGAAGCCACCGGCATCCATCGCCTCGATGACCGCCTCGGGAGTCGCGCACTCACGCCACGACACGATCTCGACGTCGCGCGCGGGGCGCCGGCCGGCGGCCGCCCGCACGGCGTCGCGCGTGGTGATGTCGTCGCTGTAGAGCAGCACCGAGACCCGGTGGACGGCGCCGGTGCTGGAGGCCTGCGCCGGGGTGCCGGCGTCGTGCGAAGAGGTCATGCGGGCATCGTAGCGGTGGACCGAATCCAGATCTGTCGAGCCTTTCGGGGGGTCACCGCAGCGCCTGTCACCAGTTCCGGCCATAATGGCGTTCGTGGCGACTCAGACAGCACCCCAGGCCCGGCCCACCGGGCCCGTTCCCTCGATCCCGGGCCAGGGGCCCGCGACGCGCCCCAACATGGTGGCCGTCGGCACCATGGTGTGGCTGTCGAGCGAGCTGATGTTCTTCGCGGCGCTGTTCGCGTTCTACTTCACGATCCGCGGTCACGAGGACGTGCTCTGGGAAGAGCGCACGGTCATGCTCAACGTGCCGTTCGCCCTCGCCAACACCATCGTGCTGGTCGTGTCGTCGGTCTGGTGCCAGCTCGGCGTGCTGCAGGCCGAGAAGGGCATCGCCGCCCGACCGGCCGGCACCCCGCTGCACAAGGTCGCCGCCTGGGGCATGCGTGAGTGGTACGTCCTCACCTACATCTTCGGCGCCACCTTCATCGCCGGCCAGGTCTACGAGTACGCCCACCTCGTCCAGGAGGGCGTGAGCCTGTCCTCCGACGCCTACGGCTCGGTGTTCTACCTCGCCACCGGCTTCCACGGCATGCACGTCACCGGCGGTCTGATCGCGTTCCTGCTCATCATCGGGCGCACCTTCACCACCCGTCGCTACTCTCACGCGCAGGCCACCGGCGCGGTCGTCACCTCCTACTACTGGCACTTCGTCGACGTCGTGTGGATCGCCCTGTTCATCATGATCTACGTGCTGAAGTGACCCCAGCCGCAACCGGACCCGACCCCCGAACCGCACCAGACGACAGGAACGCACCGTGAACTCACTGGCAGCCCGCCGCCGCCACCCGGCGGCGATCGCCATCCTGCTGATGCTCGGCCTGTTCCTCACCGGCGCCTTCTACGCGGTGGTCGCCCCCAAGGAGGCCGACGCCACGACCAAGGCCCTGCCGGCCCAGTCGATCGAGGAGGGGCGGCAGCTCTTCCTGGCCAACTGCGCCTCGTGCCACGGCCAGAACGCCGAGGGCCGGGCGACCGGCAACGGCGACAAGATCGCCGGTCCCGCGCTCGCGGGCGTCGGTGCTGCGGCGGTCGACTTCCAGGTGGGCACCGGCCGGATGCCGCTGTCCGGGCCGATGGTGCAGGCCCCGAACAAGGAGGTCCAGTTCTCCCAGCCCCAGATCGACTCGATGGCGGCCTACATCGCCTCGCTGGCCCCCGGCCCCGGGGTTCCCTCCGACGAGGCCGTCGACCCCAGCAAGGGTGACGCCGCCGCGGGTGGCGAGCTGTTCCGCGTCAACTGCGCCATGTGCCACAACTTCGCCGGCGCCGGCGGTGCCCTCACCCGCGGCAAGTACGCCCCGGCCATCGGCGACGTCTCCGGCCGGCACATCTACCAGGCCATGGTCACCGGCCCGCAGAGCATGCCGGTGTTCAGCGACGAGAACCTCACCCCCGAGAGCAAGCGCGACATCATCGCCTTCCTGTCCACCATCGAGGAGCAGGAGAACCCCGGCGGCATGGCCCTGGGGTCCCTCGGCCCGGTCACGGAGGGGCTGTTCGCCTGGGTGTTCGCCCTGGGCATCCTCGTGGGCTGCGCCGTCTGGCTCGGTTCCAAGTCGGCCTAGCACCCGCGTCCACACCCGCACATCGACGAGAAGATCGGTACCCCGATGAACGAGCAGGACCCCACCCACCCCGGCAGCGAGGTGGCACCCACCTCCGAGCACGGCACCGCCGTGCGGCTCGACCAGGGCCACGTCGTCGGGGACGGCGGCCTCCCGGAGCGGTTCACCAACCCCGGTCTGCCCGAGCACGTCGAGCGGATGGCCGACCTCGACGAGGGCGCCGCGCGACGTGCCGAGAAGCAGGTCGCCACCCTGTTCGGCATCTCGATCGTCGGCACGCTGGCCTTCATCGTCTGCTACTTCGCGATCAGCCTCGAGACCACGATCTTCGTGCCGGGCATCGGCGAGACCAGCGCCTCCAACTTCGCGCTCGGCGTCACCATGGCGCTGGGCCTGCTCGGCATCGGCCTCGGTGCGGTGCACTGGGCCAAGACCCTGATGCCCGACGAGGAGGTCGTCGAGGAGCGCCACCCGATGCGCGCCACCGACGAGTCCCGCGACCGGGTCGTCGAGGTGCTCGCGGAGGGCGGCACCAGCTCGCAGATCACCCGCCGGCCGATGATCAAGTACACCCTCGGTGGGGCCCTGGGCCTCTTCGCGGTGCCGATGGTGCTGCAGGTGGCCGGCTCGCTCGGCCCGATGCCGCAGAAGAGCCTGTCGCTCACGTTCTGGAACGGTGGCCCCAGCGGTCCCGGCCAGGTCCCCACCTTCAAGCCGCTGCGCCTGATGCGCGACCCCGAGAACACCCCGATCAAGGCCGAGGACGTCACCATCGGCTCGGTGTTCCACGTGCTGCCCGAAGGGCTGCTGCCCGACCCGGCCACCGGCTACCCGGGCACCCCGCACGTGCTCGAGGAGAAGGCGAAGGCGGCCGTGCTGCTGCTGCGGCTCGACGAGGACATCATCGAGTCCGAGAAGGAGCGCGACTGGGGCTACAACGGCATCGTCGCCTACTCCAAGATCTGCACGCACGTCGGGTGCCCGGTGGGGCTCTACGAGCAGCAGACGCACCACCTGCTGTGCCCGTGCCACCAGTCGACCTTCGACGTCACGCAGGATGCGAAGGTCATCTTCGGTCCTGCGAAGCGGGCCCTGCCACAATTGCAGATCACCGTCGACGACGAGGGCTACCTCGTCTCGGCCGCTCCGTTCCGCGAAGCGGTCGGCCCGAGCTTCTGGGAGCGTGGCCTGAGATGAGCACCGACACCAACGCCCGCCCCGCGGACGCCCTGCGCGAGGGCGACACCTCCGCCCAGGAACCACCCTCGGGCGCCGCCCGTCGAGTCGGCGGTGTCGCCGGCTGGGTCGACGACCGCACCGGCGCCGCCAAGCCGGTCGGCTACCTGATGAAGAAGGTCTTCCCCGACCACTGGTCGTTCATGCTCGGCGAGATCGCCATGTACTCGATGATCGTCTGCCTGCTCACCGGGGCGTTCCTGACCTTCTGGTTCGTGCCCAGCGCCGGCCAGACCGTCTACGACGGCTCCTACGTCCCGCTGCGCGGGGTCACGATGTCCGAGGCCTACGCCTCGACGCTGGACATCTCCTTCGACATCAAGGGCGGCCTGATCATCCGCCAGATCCACCACTGGGCCGCGCTGATGTTCATCGTCGCCCTCGTGGTGCACATGTTCCGGGTGTTCTTCACCGGCGCGTTCCGCAAGCCTCGCGAGCTCAACTGGGTCATCGGCTCGGTGCTCGCGCTCCTGGCGATCATCGAGGGCTTCGCCGGCTACTCGCTGCCCGACGACCTGCTCTCCGGCACCGGCATCCGGGCCATGAACGGCTTCGTGCAGAGCGCCCCAGTCATCGGGTCCTACCTGGTCTTCGCGATCTTCGACGGCCCGTTCCCGGGCGAGATGATCATCCCGCGCCTGTACAGCGTGCACATCCTGCTCATCCCAGCGATCCTCATCGGCCTGTTCACGGCCCACCTGGCCCTGGTCTTCGTGCAGAAGCACACCCAGTTCCCCGGGCCGGGCCGCACCAACGAGAACGTCGTCGGCTTCCCGGTGATGCCGGTCTACGCCGCGAAGGCCGGTGGCTTCTTCTTCATCGTCTTCGGCGTCATCGCCCTGATCGCCGCCGTGGTGCAGATCAACCCCATCTGGGGCTACGGGCCCTACGACCCCTCCGCCGTGACCGCCGGCGCGCAGCCGGACTGGTACATGGGCTTCGCCGACGGGGCGCTGCGGCTGCTCCCGGGCTGGCTCGAGGTGGAAGCCTTCGGCTACACGCTGTCGGCGAACATCTTCCCCGGCGCCCTGCTGCTGCTTCCGCTGGTCTACGTCGTGATCGGCGTCTACCCGTTCGTCGAACGCTGGGTCACCGGTGACACCCGCGAGCACCACCTGCTCCAGCGCCCGCGCAACTCACCAGTGCGCACCGGCATCGGCATGGCCGGCATCACCTGCTACTCGGTGCTGATGTTCGCCTCGGCCAACGACATCATGGCGATCAAGCTGAGCATGTCGATCAACGATCTCACCCAGTTCTTCCGGGTCGGTTTCTTCGTGCTGCCGGTCGTCGCGTTCTGGGTGACCAAGCGGATCTGCCTGTCGCTGCAGCGCCGCGACCGCGACACCGTGCTGCACGGGCGTGAGACCGGCACCATCGTCCGCACGCCCGACGGCAAGTACTTCGAGCGCCACGAGACGCACGCCGAGCTCACCCCCGAGCAGTGGATCCTCGTGCAGCACGAGGCGGTCGCCCCGATCCAGATCGAGGCGAGCGTCGACGAGAACGGCGTGGAGCGCAAGGGCTCTCGCAAGGACCGTCGCCGGGCCTGGTTCTCGCGCTTCTACTTCGCCGACGCCGTCAACCCGGTCACGCCCGCCGAGCTCGCCGCGGCCCAGCACCACGGTGCCGAGCACGAGGCGATCGAGCCGTCGGCCTCCGGCGGAGCCCGTCCCATCGCGGCCGACGCGGCCGAGAAGAGGGCGGACGAGGTCGAGTCCGGGGAGCCCGCCGGCCGGCACTGACCCCCTCCTGCAGCGCGCCGCGTGCCGTGTACCCACCTCGGGTGCGCGGCACGCGGCATCTGCGCTCCGCCCCCCACAGGCGCCTCAACCGTCGGTGAGGAGGCGGACCAGCGTGGCGCGAGCGGCCTCGTCGTCGTCGACGACGACGTCGAGCACCTTGGTGCGCGAGCGCTCCCCCGTCACCAGCGCGACGTCCCGGGGCCGCACGCCGAACGCGGCGGCCACCGCAGCCAGCACAGCAGCCGTGGCGGCCCCGTCGACGGCCCGGGCGCCCACGGACACCCCGAGCACCTCCTCCTCGCCCCAGCGGCCGCCGACGCGCGTCCTGGACGCTCCGGGGCGCACCCGCACGGTCACTCGCACGCGCTCATCGTGCCAGCACCGCGCCCAGCCCGGCCTCAGGAGCTCGCCGGACGCTCCAGCACGAAGACCCGCACCCGTCGGTCGGTGATCCGCCGCAGGTACTTCGGATAGCCGATGTAGACCTCACCAGCCCGGGCGAGGATCCTCTCCCGCTCGGACTCGTCCGCCGCCCGCGCCACCACGTCCAGCACGACCTCACCGTGCGACACGGTGGCCCGCGGTTCCGCCTCGAGGTTCAGCACCCACGTCGGCGTGCTGGGCTGGCCGAAGTTCGTCCCGATCACCGCCAGCGACTCGTGGAAGGGGACCGCGACCAGTAGCGCGTACCGCGGCTGCCCGGTGCGCCGGCCGGTCGTCGTCAACCCCAGGAGCGGGAGCCCGGCCAGGAGCTCCACGGCGGTCGTACGGCCCCCGCTGAGGCGCGCGACCGCCCGGTCCATCGCCGGCAGGGTGTGGGCGAGGGCCCGGCCACCGAGCGACGTCGACGCCACGGCCCGCACCGAGCGGTGCAGCCGGGTCGGGTCGCCGATGCGGTAACCGAGGTCGGCGGCAAGGCCCATCGCACGACCGTAGCAACAGCGAGGACACCTGCCCCTGAGGTCGCGCCGAGCGCGAGGACCCCGCGGATGCCCTCGTAGGGTGGCGGGATGAGCCGCACCGACCCGAGCGAACCTGTGGCCACCACCGGTTCCGCACTGCCCCGGAGCACCCCCGAGCACCAGGGTGTCCCGTCAGACGCCGTGCTGGCGATGGTGCGGCGCTGGGAACGCGAGGGCAACGAGCCGCACGGCGTGGTCGTCATCCGTCACGGGCACGTGGTCGCGCAGGGCGCGTGGCAGCCCTGGCCGCGCGACGGCATCCGGCTGGTCTACTCGGTCAGCAAGACCTTTCTCGCCATCGCCGCCGCGTTCGCGGAGGCCGAGGGGTTGCTGGCCCGCGACGAGCGGCTCGTCGACGTCTTCACCGAGGCGGCCGGCGCCGCGGGGCCCCGAGCCGCCCGGATCACCGTCGAGGACTGCCTGCGGATGTCGACCGGGCACCACACCGACACCCTCGACGGCTTCGCGGGCCAGGGCGAGGAGTCGGTGGCGCTCTTCCTCGCCACCGAGCCCGAGCAGGAGCCGGGCTCGTGGTTCATGTACCACAACGGGGCCAGCCGGATGCTGGCGCTGGCGGTGCAGCGGCGCACCGGCGAGCGGCTGGTCGACTACCTGCGCCCCCGGCTGCTCGACCCGGTCGGCATCCGCGAGGCAGCCTGGACCCGCTGGGCCGGAGCCGATCTCGGCTTCAGCGGCCTGCACATCAGCACCGAGTCGATCGCCCGCCTCGGCCTGCTCCTGCTGCACGACGGCGCGTGGGACGGCCGCCAGGTGCTGCCGGCCGGCTGGGTCGCAACCGCCACGCAGGCGCTGGCCGACACCACCCACCACCCCGACCCGGTCGACTGGACGGTCGGCTACGGCTACCAGCTGTGGCGCAGTCGCCACGGGTTCCGGGCAGACGGCGCCTACGGCCAGTTCGCCCTCGTGCTGCCCGAGCACGACCTGGTCGTCGCGGTGACGTCGTGCACCGAGACCACCCACGAGGTGCTCGAGGCCGTGTGGGACGAGCTGCTCCCGCACCTGGTCGACGCACCGCTCCCGGCCGCGCCGGACGCTCACGCCCGCCTGGTGGCCGCACTCGAGAGCGCCGCCACGCCGGCATCCGGGTCGACGACGCAGCCCCCGCCCAGCCCGGCACCGTGGACCTTCACCCACGTGCCCGACGCCGAGCACCCGCAGCTGCGGTCGATGCAGGTGCGCTCCGGCGAGCACGGCTGGGTGCTCGACGTCGATGACGGCGGCGTGCTCAGCGTCCCCTGCGGTGACGGGCACTGGCCGGATGCCGCCGGCTCACCCTGGGTGGCCAGCGGCGGCTGGGTGGCCCCAGGGGTGTTCGAGGCGACGGTCGTCGCGGTGGAGACGCCGCACTCGCTGGTGCTGCGCTGCTCCGACAGCGAAGTGGCGGCGAGCTGGCACGGGGTCCCGCTGCACGGCCCCGCCCTGGCCTGGTTGCGGGCACCGCTGGGCTGAGCTCGGTCGGCGGGTGGCAGGCTGGTGTCGTGCAGCCGCTGGCCGACGAGCAGTTCGACGCGATCCTCGCGGACGCCCTCGACGAGGTGCCGTCCGAGCTGATGGCGATGCTCGACAACGTGGTCTTCCTCGTCGAGGCCGAACCGCCCGGTGACGACCCCGACCTGCTCGGCGTCTACGAGGGCACCCCGCTCACCGACCGCGGCGGCTGGTGGGACTCCGGCTCGCTCCCCGACCGGATCACCGTGTTCCGGGGACCGCTGCTGCGGATGTGCGAGGACGAGGAGGAGCTGTGTGAGGAGATCGCCGTGACGGTCGTGCACGAGATCGCCCACCACTTCGGCATCGAGGAGGAGACGCTGCACGACCTCGGCTGGGGCTGACCTCGTTACAGCGCGTTCTGGCCCTTCCAGTACTCGAAGGTCCAGCCGACCAGGGCCGGGATCGTGAAGAACGCACCGATGATGAACAGCCACCAGCCGACCGCGAGGCCGGCGAAGCAGACCGCGCAGGCGGCGCCGAGAAACAGCGGCCACCAGCTGTGCGGGCTGAAGAAGCCGTACTCGCCCTGGATCTCGTCGACGTCGCCCAGCGGGTCGTCGGAGGGGTCGCGCTCGAGGCGGCGCCGCGTCATCCACAGGTACCAGGCGATCATGAACCCGAGCAGGCCGCCGAGGATGAGGCCGATGACGCCGACCCACTCGATGCCGATGGTGCTCGAGGTCCAGAAACCGTAGATCGTCGCCATCGTGAAGGCGAAGACGCCCACGATGATGCCGATACGCTCCATGGCCCGCATGGGTCAGTGCTCCTTGTCGTTGTCGACGAACGAGTTGCTGCCCAGGTCTGCCGGGCCGAGCGCCGACACCGTCGACTTGCCGTCGGCCCACTGGGCGTCCATGACGCCCGCGCCCACCGACTCGGGGTGGTGCAGGTCGAAGGCCGGGCGCTCGGACCGGATCCGCGGCATGCTGTCGAAGTTGTGCCGCGGCGGCGGGCACGACGTCGCCCACTCCAGCGAGGCGCCGTAGCCCCACGGGTCGTCGACCTCGACCAGGGGCGCGGTGCGCCAGGTCTTCCAGACGTTGTAGAAGAACGGGATCATCGAGATCGCCAGGATGACCGAGCCAGCGGTCGAGATGCGGTTGCCGAGGGTGAAGCCGTCTTCGGGCAGGTAGTCGGCGTAGCGCCGGGGCATGCCCTGGATGCCGAGCAGGTGCTGCACGAGGAACGTGGTGTGGAACCCGATGAACAGCAGCCAGAAGTGGATCTTGCCGAGCCGCTCGTCGAGCATCCGCCCGGTGAACTTCGGCCACCAGAAGTAGAACCCGGCGAACATCGCGAACACCACCGTGCCGAAGACGACGTAGTGGAAGTGGGCGACCACGAAGTAGCTGTCGGAGAGCTGGAAGTCCAGGGCCGGGCTGGCCAGGATGACCCCGGTCAGGCCGCCGAACAGGAAGGTGACCAGGAAGCCGAGCGCCCACAGCATCGGAGTGTCGAAGGACAGCTTTCCGCCCCACATCGTGCCGACCCAGTTGAAGAACTTCACCCCGGTCGGCACCGCGATCAGCATCGTCATGATCGCGAAGAACGGCAGCAGCACCTGCCCGGTGACGTACATGTGGTGCGCCCAGACGCTGACCGACAGGGCCGCGATGGCGATGGTGGCGTAGACGAGGGTCTTGTAGCCGAAGATCGGCTTGCGCGAGAAGACCGGCAGCACCTCGGAGATGATGCCGAAGAAGGGCAGGGCGATGACGTAGACCTCTGGGTGCCCGAAGAACCAGAAGATGTGTTGCCACAGCATCGGCCCGCCGTTCCCGGGGTCGAAGACGTGCGCCCCGAAGCGCCGGTCGGCGCCGAGCGCGAAGAGCGCGGCGGCCAGGGCGGGGAAGATGAGCAGCACCAGGATCGAGGTGACCAGCACCGTCCAGGTGAAGATCGGCATCCGGAACATCGTCATGCCCGGCGCGCGCATGGTGAGGATCGTGGTGATGAAGTTGACCGCACCGAGGATGGTGCCGAAACCACCCAGGGCCAGGCCGAAGACCCACAGGTCGCCACCGAGGCCGGGGCTGTAGGTGTTGTCGGACAGGGGTGCGTAGGCGAACCAGCCGAACGCGGCGGCGCCGCCGGGGGTGAGGAACCCGGCGCCGGCGATGAGGCCACCGAAGGCATAGAGCCAGTAGGCGAACATGTTCAGCCGCGGGAAGGCGACGTCGGGCGCGCCGATCTGAAGCGGCATCAGCGCGTTGGCGAACCCGGCGAACAGCGGCGTCGCGAACAGCAGCAGCATGATCGTGCCGTGCATCGTGAACATCTGGTTGTACTGGTCGGGGGTGTCGACGACCTGCAGGCCGGGCGAGGCGAGCTCGGCGCGGATGACCAGCGCCATGACGCCCGCGAGCAGGAACCAGATGAACGAGGTGATGAAGTAGAGGTTGCCGATCACCTTGTGGTCGGTCGTGGTGACCCACTTGACGACCGTGGCGCCCTTCGAGACGCGACGGGTGTAGGTGGGGCTGGGCGCGGTCCGAAGCCGCGTGGCGTCGGTTGCGGCGCTCATCGTCAGTTACCTCCGTCGATGCTGTCGGTGACTGCCCGGGCGTCCTTCATCAGCTCTTCGCGGCTGACCGTGTTGTTGAGCAGTCCGGTCTGGCCGGCGGCGCGCAGGTCGGACAGGTGCTGCTCGTAGTCGGCGCGGGAGACGATCTTGACGTTGAAGAGCATGTGGGAGTGGTAGGCACCGCACAGCTCGGCGCACTTGCCCTTGAAGGTGCCCTCCTGGGTGGGCACGACCTGGAACTTGTTGACCCGCCCGGGGATCATGTCCATCTTCTGCAGGAACGAGGGGACCCAGAACGAGTGGATGACGTCGCGAGCGGTGAGCACGAACTCGATGCGCTCGCCGACCGGGAGGTACAGGGTGGGGATGGTCTCCTCGGCGCCCGGCTCGCCGGTCATGATCGCCTGCTCGCCGGTCTCGTGGACGTCCTCGGCGACATAGTTGAAGTCCCAGCTCCACTGCTTGCCGACGACGTTGATCGTGACGTCGGGCCGCTTCGAGGTGTCGGTGAGCTCGGAGGAGTCACGCGCGGTGTAGTAGAAGAGCACGACGACCATGAAGATCGGGACCACCGTGTAGAGGATCTCGATCGGGATGTTGTAGCGCAGCTGCACGGGCAGCTCGTTGTCGTCCTTGTGGCGGCGGTAGGCCACGATGCACCAGATGATCAGGCCCCACACGAGCACGCCCACGGCGAGCGCCGCGATCCAGGCGCCGATCCACAAGCTGGTGACGGTCTCGCCACCCTCGGTGATGGCCGGTGGCAGCCAGCCGGTGGACGCGTCGCCGCGCAGGTTGCCGGCGGCGCAACCGGTGAGGGCGACGGCGGAGAGCGCACCGATCAGCAGCCCGGCACCGAGTCGGCGCCGGGATCGGCGGGGCGATGAGAGGTCGTGCATGCGCACCGCGGATCCTTCGTGTGGAGGAGGTGACGAACAGATGCAAACCCTACTGCACCACCTTCGCGGAGGTCAGGCAGGGCGGGGCTACCGTCTAAGCGTGGCGCGCCCTCCCCTCGACTCGCAGACGGCCGGGCTGCTCGACGCCGCCCGGGGGCCGCTGCACCCGGTGGCCGCACAGACCCTGGCCGCTGCCCTCGACACGGCGTGGGCCGACCCCACCCGGCTCAACCCGCCCGGTCGCCTGGCCCGCGCGCTGCTCGACACCGCGCGCGAGGTGCTGGCCGGGGCGGTAGGCGTGCGCCCCGACGAGCTGTCGGTGCACCCGAGCCCGGAGGCGGCGCTCGAGCTGGCCCTCACCGGGCTGCGCCACGCCCGTCGCCGCACCGGCCCGCGCGTGGTCGCCGGGGCCACCGAACGCTCGGTGGTGCTGCTCCAGCCCGGCGTGGACGAGCCGGTGCCCGTCGACCGGCTGGGACGCGTCGACCGCACCGCGTATGCCGTGGCGCTCGCCGGCGGTGACGTCGCCGCCGCGGTCCTCCAGTCGGCCAACGCCGAGGTGGGCACCCGCCAGCCGCTGGCCGAGGTCGACGCGCTCTGCCGCGGGCACGGCATCCCGCTGCTGGTCGACGCCACGGCCGCGCTGGGACGCGACCCGCACGGCATCCCGCCCGGCACGGGGTCGGTCGTGGTCGCCGACGCCGCAGCCTTCGGCGGTCCCCCGCTCGGCCTGCTCGCCGTGCGCACCGGCACCCGGTGGGGGCTTCCCGGGCCCCGGCGCGAGGCCGAACACGGCCGGGAGCCCGCGGCCCCCTGGGTTCCGCTGGTGCTCGCCGCCGCCGAGGCGTGGCGCCAGAGCGCCGGCGCGGCGGCCGCCGAGGAGCGTTCGGCCCGCGAGCTCGTCGACCGGGTGCGGCGGGCGGCGGCGGCCGTGCCCGACGTCGAGCTCGTGGGCGACCCCGACGACCGGCTCCCCCACGTGGTGACGTTCAGCGTGCTCTACGCCGACGGCGAGGTGCTGCTCGAGGAGCTCGCCCGGCGTGGCCTGGCGGTCGCGTCCGGCTCGGCGTGCACCTCGAGCGCGCTGCGCCCCAGCCACGTGCTCGCCGCGATGGGCGTGCTCACCCACGGCAACGTGCGGGTGACCCTGCCGCTCGAGGTGGTGTCGCCGACTCGCGCCGACGACGTCGACCGGCTCTGCCGTGAGCTTCCCGATGCCGTCGCGACCGTGCGGCGCCGGCTCGGAACGGCAGACCTGTGAGCGGCTCGGAGCCGCCGCCACGCGACGAGGGGCGGGGGCGGCGCGGCGGTCCGCCGGTCGTCGACGCACGGGGGTCCCGGTGCCCGGTGCCCGTCATCCGGCTCGCGCGGGCCGCCCTGGGGCTCCCCCCGGGCACCACCGTGGTGCTGCTCGCCGACGACGACGCGGCCTGGTCGGACGTCCCCGCCTGGGCCCGGATGAAGGGGCACACCGTCTCGCTGCACGAGGACGAGGCCTGGACCGAGTTCCGCGTGCTGCTCGGCGCGCCGCGCACCGACCGCGGTCAGGCCGACAGCTCGACCTGAGTGGCGCACAGCGCCTCGGCGAGACGGTCGAGGTACTGCTCGCGCGGCCACTCCTGGGCCCCCAGGGTGCGCAGGTGGTCGGTGGCCCACTGCACGTCGACGAGCCGGCGCGGGTCCCCATCGGCGTGGAAGCGCTCGACCAGCCCGACGAGCGCGACCTTCGAGGCGTCGCGTGCCGCGTGGAACATCGACTCCCCCGCGAACAGTCCGCCCACCGACACGCCGTAGAGGCCGCCGACGAGCTCGTCACCCTGCCACGTCTCGACACTGTGCGCCCAGCCGAGCTCGTGCAGCCGGCCATAGGCCCGGGCCACCTCCGGGGTGATCCACCGGCCCTCGCGCGAGGGGTCGGCGCAGCGGGCGACGACCTCGTCGAAGGCCGTGTCGACCCGCACGTCGAACCGGTCGCACGCCTTGCGCAGCGAGCGGCTGACCCGCAGCCCACCGGCGGGGATGACGCCGCGCGGGTCGGGCGACCACCATCCGATCGCACCGGTGCCGTGCGGGCCGAGCCCCATCGGGAACAGGCCGAGGCGGTAGGCCGCGAGCAGGGTGCCCGGCTCCAGGTCGGCTCCGGCCGCGACGAGGTCGTCGCCGGGGTCGGCGCGGGCGGCGTCGAGCAGCCACGCGGTGTGCGGCGGTTCGACCGGCGGGTGGTGCATCGCGGTGTCGGGGACGTCAGTCGTGGGCGCAGCGCACGAGCGGCGCGATCTCCTGCGCGGCGGCGTCGCCGTAGGCCTCGGCGACGTGGTCGACGAAGGCCTGCCGGGTGATGACGTACTCCTGGGCCCCGTCGGTCTGCAGCACGTGCGCCGCGAGCACCGAGCCGATCTGGCCGCACCGCTCGTAGCCGAGGCCGCCGGCCAGGCCGACGAGGAAGCCGGCCCGGAAGGCGTCGCCCACGCCGGTGGGGTCGACCCGCTCGACGTCGCCGGCGATCGGCACGTGGATGGGGTCCTGGCCCTTGGTGCGGATGTCGGCGCCGTCCTTGCCGCGGGTGATGACCCGGGTGGTGACCCGGTCGTCGATCTCGGCCTGGCTCCAGCCGGTCTTGGTCTCGGTCAGGTGCGACTCGTACTCGTTGGTGAACAGATAGTCGGCGCCGTCGATGAGCTTGCGGATGAACGGGCCGTCGGCGAACGCCAGCTGCTGGGAGGGGTCGGCGATGAACGGGATGCCGCCGCTGCGGCACTCGTCGGTGTGGCGCAGCATCGCCTCGGGGTCGTCGGCGCCGATGAGCACGAGGTCGAGCTTCCACTTCTCGTGGATCGGGCCGAGCTCGATCATCCGCGCCTCCGACATCGCGCCGGCGTAGAAGGTGGCGATCTGGGCCATCGTGTCGTCGGTGGTGCAGACGAACCGCGCGGTGTGCTTGGACTGCGAGATGTGCACGTGGTCGGTGACGACGCCGTGCCGGCTCAGCCAGCTGCGGTAGTCGGCGAAGTCCTCCCCCGCCGCGCCGATGAGGATGGGGCGCGCGCCCAGCACGCCCATGCCGAAGCAGATGTTGCCGCCCACCCCACCTCGCCGGATCTCGAGGCTCTCGGCCAGGAAGCTCACCGAGATCTTGTCGAGCTGCTCGACGACGAGGGAGTCCGAGAAGCTGCCCCGGAAGGTCATGAGGTGGTCGGTCGCGATGGACCCGGTGACGGCGATCTGCACGGGGACGAACCTACCCCGCACAGCCCGCGCCCGTCGGCCCCGGGACGCCGAGAGGGCCCGTGCCGGTGGCACGGGCCCCTCTCGACGGGGTGGCGTCAGCTGAAGCTGTCGCCGCAGGCACAGGAGCTGCCCGCGTTGGGGTTGTCGATGGTGAAGCCCTGCTTCTCGATGGTGTCGGCGAAGTCGATCGTCGCGCCGTCGAGGTAGGGGGCGCTCATCCGGTCGATGACGACCTCGACGCCGTCGAAGTCGCGCACGAGGTCACCGTCGAGGGTGCGCTCGTCGAAGTAGAGCTGGTAGATGAGGCCGGAGCAGCCGCCCGGCTGCACGCCGACCCGCAGGCGCAGGTCGTCGCGGCCCTCCTGCGCGAGCAGTGACTGCACCTTGCCCGCAGCGACGTCGGTGAGGACGACACCGTGCGCGGGGGCCTCGGTCGCCGGGCTCTGCGGGGTGGGGGCCTCGGTGGTCTGGAGCTGGTCGCTCATGGATGCACTCCCTGTGCTGGCGGTGGCCTGAAAATTGGGCCCGGTCGCGGTGGTCAACCCGTGGCGGGCCGCCGGTGTTCCCGGGGTACTGACAGGATACGTCGCCGGCCGGACATCGCCGACCCGGCCGCGGCGTTGACCGGATGCCGGTACCTGGTCGCCGCCGCGCCTACCGCCTGGTAGGTGGAGCGATCCATGCACCGACGGGGCGGTAGCCCGAGCGAGGTCCGGATGCCGGTCAGCGCGGCGGCGACCAGGTGCGCGCCACCCGCGCGGTGCGTTCGGCCAGGGTCGTGACCGGGTCGGCCACCATCGCCTCGACCGCGGCCCGGCTGTCGGCGACGGCGTAGGTGCCGGCCAGGCCGAGGGTCATCGTCTCGCGCCGGCCGACCAGGCACTCGCCGGCGACGAGCACGGTCGGGCGCCCGGTCTCGAGCGTGGCGGCAGCGACACCGGCAACGACCGACCCGCGCAGCGTGCTCCAGTCGACCCGTCCGGCGCCCGTGACCACCAGGTCGCTGCGCGCGGCGGCGATGCCGAAGCCGCAGTCGCGCAGCACCTCGGCGACACCGCCCACCCGCCGGGCGCCCAGGGCGAGCAGCCCGTAGCCCAGGCCCCCAGCGGCACCGGCGCCCGCCTCGCGGTCGAGCCGGCGCGGCATCCCGCTGAGCAGCTCGACCGGCGGTGAGGGCAGCGACCGGCCCACGACGTCGGTGAAGTGGCCCAACGCCCCCTCGAGCGCCTGCGCGAGCTCGGGCGAGGCCCCCTTGCGCGGCGCCTCGACGGCGCTGGTGCTCTGCAGGCCGAGCAGCGGGGTGTCGTCGTCGGTCGCGAGCACGAGCTCGACCCCGGCCAGGCGGGCGATGACGTCGCCGAGCCCGGGCAGCGCGTCGTCGGGTGCGGCGGCCAGGGCGAGGCCGCCGCGGGCCAGCACCGATGCCGGCCCGGCCCCCAGGGCGGCGAGCATGCCGGCCCCGGCATCGTTGGTGGCGCTGCCCCCGACGCCCACCACGACCTTGGTCGCGCCCTGCTCGACGGCGACCTCGAGCAGCTGCCCCACACCCCAGGTGCTGGTGAGCCCCGGGTCGCGCTCGTCGGCGCCGAGCAGGTGCAGGCCGCTCGCCTGTGCCGCCTCGACGTAGGCGGTGCGCCGGCCGTCGCCCTCGACGAGCAGCACCGCGGCCGGCACCTCGCGGCCGAGCGCGTCGCTGACCGTCGTCGCGACGGTGAGGCCCCCGAGGGCGCGGGCGAGCACGTCGAGGAAGCCCGGGCCGCCGTCGGACAGCGGCATCAGCTCCAGCTCGTCGTGCGGTGCGCCCTGCGCCCAGCCCTGCGCCATCGCCGTGGCCGCCTGGACGGGGCCGAGTGTCGAACCGAAGGAGTCCGGGGCGATGAGGACGCGCACGCGGTGAGGCTACCGGTGTCCGGCGCCGTCGGCCTTCCGGCCTCGACGTCGTCGGATGCCGGGCACGGGCGGGACGCGACGTCGGGGGGCGGGCACACGGCATACGATCGGGGGCGTGACGACGACCACCGGCGGGCCCGCGCCCGCGCCCCTCCCGCTGCTCGTGCTCGGCCGTGGCCGCGACCTCGCCAGCGAGCGCGGGGTCGAGTGCCCCGGCGACCTGCCCGCCCCCTCCGACCCCGGCCTCGTCGAGCGCGCCCGCGCGGCCAAGGCCGCCCTGGGTGACCGGGTGTTCGTGCTCGGCCACCACTACCAGCGCGACGAGGTGATCGAGTTCGCCGACGTGACCGGTGACTCGTTCAAGCTCGCCAAGGAGGCCGCGGCCCGCCCGGATGCCGAGTGGGTCGTGTTCTGCGGCGTGCACTTCATGGCCGAGTCGGCCGACATCCTCACCGCCGACACGCAGACCGTGGTGCTGCCCGACCTCGCCGCCGGCTGCTCGATGGCCGACATGGCCGCCATCGACCAGGTCGAGGAGTGCTGGGACGAGCTGGTCGAGGCCGGCGTCGCCGACGTCACGGTGCCGGTCACGTACATGAACTCCTCCGCCGCGATCAAGGCCTTCACGGGTCGCCACGGCGGCACGATCTGCACGTCGTCCAACGCGAAGACGGCGCTCACCTGGGCGCTCGACCGGGCCGGTACGGGCGGCAAGGTGCTCTTCCTCCCCGACCAGCACCTCGGCCGCAACACCTACGCGCGCGACCTCGGCCGCCCGCTCGACGACTGCGTGGTCTGGGACCCGCACCGCCCGATGGGCGGCCTCACCCCCGAGCAGCTGCGCGACGCCACGATGATCCTGTGGCGCGGGCACTGCTCGGTGCACGGGCGCTTCTCGGTCGAGGCCGTCGAGGCGGCGCGGCGCGAGATCCCCGACGTCAAGGTGATCGTGCACCCCGAGTGCCGCCACGAGGTCGTCGAGCTGGCCGACGAGGTCGGCTCCACCGAGAAGATCATCGCGACCATCGCCGCTGCTCCCCCCGGCACGGCCTGGGCGGTGGGCACCGAGCTCAACCTCGTGCAGCGCCTGGCCCGGGAGTTCCCCGAGCAGCGCATCGCCTTCCTCGAGAAGAACGTCTGCTACTGCTCCACGATGAACCGCATCGACCTGCCGCACCTGGTCTGGGCGCTCGAGTCGCTCGTCGAGGGCCGCGTCGTCAACCCGATCCGGGTCGACCCGCAGGTGGCCGCGCAGGCCCGGGTCGCGCTCGACCGGATGCTGGCCCTGCCCGGCACGACCGGCAAGGACTGACCAGCCCCGCGGATGCCGGGCGCTCGCCGGCCGCGCACTCCTACCGATCGCGCGGCACGGCATCCGCAGGGCTCGCCCCGGCTCGGGTCGCTGCTCCCGGCTCGGGTGGCTACTCCCGGCTCGGGTCGCTGCTCCCGGGTCGGGTCGCTACTCCCGGCTCGGGTCCGTACTCCCGTGGTGCGTCCGTGCAGCAGCACGCATCGGGAGCAGGAGCGCACATCCGGAGCAACGACCCGACTCCAGCCTGTCAGCTGCGCACGAGCCCGTCCGCGCCGACGTGCGGGTTGTGCGCCGTCGGCACCCGCTCACCTTCCGGCGGCGGGCCGGGCGGCGTGCCGTCGCCGAACGGGCGGCCGCCGAGCGACTCCCGGCCGTGCGGCTCCATCCAGCCCGACAGGTCGGGGCCGAGCGGCACGACGCCGGTCGGGTTGATGTCGTCGTGCACCAGGTAGTAGTGCTGCTTGATCTGCACGAAGTCGGTGGTGTCGCCGAAACCCGGCGTGCGGAACAGGTCGCGGGCGTAGGCCCACAGCACGGGCAGCTCCGACAGCTTCTGGCGGTTGCACTTGAAGTGCCCGTGGTAGACCGGGTCGAAGCGGGCCAGCGTGGTGAACAGCCGCACGTCGGCCTCGGTGACCGTGTCGCCGACGAGGTAGCGCCGGCCGGCCAGGCGCTCCGAGAGCCGGTCGAGCGCCCCGAACAGTCGCCCGAAGGCGTCGTCGTAGGCCTCCTGGTTGCCGGCGAAACCACACCGGTAGACGCCGTTGTTGACCTCGGAGTAGACCCAGCCGTTCACCTCGTCTATCTCGTCCCGCAGCGCCTCGGGGTACAGGTCGGGTGCCCCTGGCCGGTGGTGGGCCCGCCACTGGGTGGTGAGGTCGAGCGTCATCCGGGGGAAGTCGTTGGTCACCACTGCGCCGGTGGGCACGTCGACGATGGCCGGCACCGTGATGCCGCGCGGGTAGCCCGGGAACCGTGCCTCGTAGGCGTCCTTCAGCCTCGGGATGCCGAGCACCGGGTCGACGCCGCCGGGGTCGAGGTCGAAGGTCCACGAGTCGGCGTCGTGGGTGGGGCCGCACAGCCCCATCGACAGCACCGGCTCGAGCCCGAGCAGCCGGCGCACGATGATCGACCGGTTGGCCCACGGGCAGGCCCGGGCGACGACCAGCCGGTAGCGGCCCGCCTCGACCGGCCACTCGTGCTCACCGGCGCCGTCGGCCGTGATGCGGTCCTCGATGTAGGTGGTGTCACGGTCGAACGACTCCTCGACGTAGGACCCCTCGGTCATCGCCCGTCCTCCAGTCAGCGGTCAGCAGTCAGCAGTCAGTGGTCGACCGTCGAGTGCTCACTGCGGGAGGGCACCGAGCCGGGCGAGAAGCACGGCCTCGGCCACGCAGACCTTCTCGAACTCGCCGAGGTGCAGCGACTCGTTGGCGCCGTGCGCCCGGGCGTCGGGGTCCTCGACCCCGGTGACGAGGATCGCGGCATCCGGGAACTGCTCGGCGAACGCCGCGACGAACGGGATGGACCCGCCCACGCCGATGTCGACCGGCTCGACGCCCCAGGCGTCGGCGAAGGCGGCGCGGGCCTGGTCGTAGACCGGCCCCTGCGCGTCGGCGGAGAACCCGAGCCCGCGGTCGTCGAGGGTCACCTCGACCTTCGCGCCCCACGGGGTGTGCGCCACGAGATGGTCGCGCAGCAGGGCGAAGGCGTCCATGTCGTGCTCGTCGGGAGCCAGCCGCATCGAGATCTTGGCGGCAGCGGTCGGCACCAGCGTGTTCGACGAGGTCGCGACGGTCGGCGCGTCGATGCCGATGGTGGTGATCGACGGCTTGGTCCAGATCCGCGAGAGCAGCGAGCCGCTGCCGATCGTGGAGACCCCGTCGAGCAGCCCCGACTCCTGGCGCAGCCGGGTCTCGTCGTAGTCGAGGTCGGCGGCCACGCCGGACTTCAGGCCCTTCACCGCCACCTCGCCGTCGTCGTCGTGCAGGCTCGCGAGCGTCCTCACCAGCGCGGTGAGCGCGTCGGGGACCGCCCCACCGAACATGCCCGAGTGGATGCCGTGGTCGAGCGTGCTCACGGTGACCACCACACGGATCATCCCGCGCAGCGTCGTGGTGAGGGCCGGCTCGCCGATCGCCCAGTTGGTGGAGTCGGCGAGCACGATGGCGTCGGCGCGCAGCTTCTCGCCGTGCCGCTCGAGGATGGTGGGCAGCGAGTCGGACCCGACCTCCTCCTCGCCCTCGACGAACACCGTCACGCCCACCGGCAGCGACCCGGTGTGCGCCCGCAGGGCCGCGACGTGCGCCATGATGCCGGCCTTGTCGTCGGCGGCGCCGCGGCCGTAGAGCCGCCCGTCGCGCTCGGTGGGCTCGAACGGCGGGCTGTCCCACAGGGCGTCGTCGCCGGGCGGCTGCACGTCGTGGTGGGCGTAGAGCATGACGGTGCGTGACCCGGGCGGCCCGTCGACGTGCCCGATGACGGCGGGGCGGCCACCCTCGCGCACGATCTCGACCTCGAGGCCCTCGGCGCGCAGCAGGGCCGCAGTGGCCTCGGCACTCGCCTCGACGTGGGCCTGGTCGAAGGCCCCGAGGCTCACGCTGGGGATGCGGGTGAGCGCCTCGAGGTCGGCGCGCAGGGCCGGCATCAGGGTGGCGACCCGGTCGCGGAGGGCGGAGATCTGGTCTGGAGTCAGCACATCGGTCACGCTGCCGACCCTACCGACGGGTGAGGCCGACGACGGGAGGCGCGTGCACGGCATCCGCGGTCGAGCACCTACAGTGGAGACGTGTTCGGACGCAGCAAGACCACCAACGACGAGCTCGTCGACGACCTCCACCCGCAGCGTGACGGGGCCAAGAACCGGCCCACGCCCAAGCGCAAGGACCAGGAGGCCGCGCGCAAGCAGCCGCTGGTCGTCGCGGACCGCAAGCAGGCCAAGCAGCTCGACAAGGCCAAGCGCCAGGAGCAGCTCGCCAGGACCCGCCAGGCCATGATCAGCGGCGACGACGCCGGCCTGCCGGTGCGCGACAAGGGCCCGGTGCGCCGCTACATGCGCGACTACATCGACGCCCGGTGGAACCTCGCCGAGTTCATGCTCCCGGTCATGCTGATCGTGCTGGCGCTGAGCTTCATCCGCACGGGGGGCGGGGTCATCCTGTTCTTCGTCACGATCCTCACCTACTCGGTGCTGCTCCTGGCCGTGGCCGACACCTTCCTGATGTACCGCGGGCTGAAGAAGCGGCTGCGGGCCAAGTTCGGGGACGAGGCCGCGTCCACCAAGGGCAACGGCATGTACTCCGCGATGCGCGCCTTCCAGATGCGCCGCTCGCGGATGCCGCGCACGCAGGTCAAGCGCGGCGAGTACCCCAGCTGACCGGGTCGCCCGGGCAGCGGGCGTCAGCCACCGCGGCGGCCGGTCGGGCCGGTCAGGCCGGGCCCTCCAGGCTCATCGGCCCGTAGACCTTCTGGCCGTCGCGCAGCAGGGTCACCGCCGCGACCCCGGCCGCCGACAGGTCGTGCCACACCTCGCCGAACCACGACTCGGCATCGGACTGGGTGGGAAAGGCCGTCTCACCCAGCCCGGCAGCCGGCATCGGGGCGCCGTCGGGGCCCTCGTAGGCCCAGGTCCACTGCTCGCTCACTTCTCGCGCACCCCCACCTCGACGAAGGGGGGTTTCGACACCGTCGCGGTGACGTCGCGGCCGCGCACGTCGACGACCACCTCGTCGCCGAGGGTCACCGACCGGTCGAGCAACGCCAGCGCGATGCCCTGCTTGCGGGTTGGCGAGAAGGTGCCCGAGGTGACCTCGCCGACGACCGCGCCGGTGGCGTCCTTGACCGCGCAGTGCGAGCGGGGGATGCCGCGGCCGGTGACCACGAGCCCGCGCATCAGCCGCGACTGCTTGGCGGCGCGCTCGGCGGTGAGGGCGTCGCGGCCCCAGAACTGCGGCTTGTCCCAGCCGACGGCCCAGGCGGCGCCGGCCATCACCGGCGTGATGTCGGGCGAGAGGTCGTTGCCGTGCAGCGGGTAGCCCATCTCGGTGCGCAGCGTGTCGCGCGCGCCCAGCCCTGCGGGCAGCCCGCCCTCGGCGGCGACTGCGGCGGCGAGGGCGTCCCAGACCGAGCCGGCGACGTCCCACGGCGGCACGATCTCGTAGCCGCGCTCGCCCGTGTAGCCGGTGCGGCAGACGATGACCGGCAGCCCCTCCCAGTCGGTCTCGACGAAGCTCATGTAGTCGTGGTCGACCGGGAAGCCGAGCCCGCGCAGCACCTCGTCGGAGCGCGGGCCCTGAACCGCGATGACGCCGTAGCGGTCGTGCAGGTTCTCGACGGTGATGCCGTCGGGCGCGGCCGCGGCGAGCAGCTCGACCACCTTCGCGGTGTTGGCGGCGTTCGGGATGAGGAAGACGTCGTCATCGGAGCGCAGGTACTGGATCAGGTCGTCGACCACGCCACCGGTCTCGGTGCAGCACATCGTGTACTGGGCCTGTCCGGGGCCGATCCGGCGCAGGTCGTTGGTGAGGCATGCGTTGACGAAGTCGGCGGCGCCGGGGCCGGAGACCCGGGCCTTGCCCAGGTGCGAGACGTCGAAGATGCCGACCCGCTCGCGCACCGCGGTGTGCTCGGCGACGACACCACCACCCGGGTACTCGATGGGCATCGACCAGCCCCCGAAGTCAGCCATCTTCGCGTTCAGCGCGACGTGCCGGTCGTGGAGCGGTGAGTGCAGCAGATCGGTCATGGTCGGCACGTTACCGCCTTGCGGCCCCTGCTCCCCGCGGTCGATAGTCTGCCCGCATGACCACTGTCGCACTCACGACCAGACCCCCCGCCGAGCTCGCCGTCGACACCCTCGTGGTCGGCTCGGTCCGAACCCCCGACGGCGCCGACCTCGCGACCGGCCACCACCTGCCGCGCAAGGCCGTCGTCCACCTGCAGGCGGTGCTGTCCGACGTCGAGGCCACCGGCAGGGCCGACGAGGTGGTGCGCGTGGTGGCGGTGCCGGGCGTCAAGGCCACCTCGGTGGTCGTCACCGGGCTGGGCGACGGCACCACCCGCCGCTCGAGCTACCCGCATCCCGCCCTTCGAGCCGCTGCCGGTGCGGCGCTGCGGTCGGTGCGGGGCAAGCGCACCGTCGCCGTGGCGCTGCCGACACCAGACCTCGAGAGCCTGTCGGCCGTCGCCGACGGCGCCTACGCCGGGTGCTACGTCTACGACCGGTCCGCGCCGCTCGGCGCGCGGCGCGGCACCGGCATCCGGACGTCGGCCAAGGCGGCGTCCACCGGCGCCGGCCCGCGGGTCATGGTGGTCTCGGGTGCGGGCCAGGGCAAGGCCGCCAAGGATGCCGTGGCCCGCGCCGCGGTGCTCGGCGCGGCCCGTGACTGGGCCCGCGACCTGGTCAACACCCCGCCGAACTACCTGTTCCCGCAGTCGTTCGCCGACAACGTCAAGAAGCGCGTGGCCGCGTCCACCGCCAAGGTCACCGTGTCGGTGCTCGACGACAAGGCGCTGGTCAAGGGCGGCTTCGGCGGCATCGTCGGCGTCGGCCAGGGCTCGGTCAACCCGCCGCGCATCGTCACCATGTCCTACGCCCCGCCCACCCCCTCGGCCTCCGTGGCCCTGGTCGGCAAGGGCATCACCTTCGACTCCGGCGGGCTGAACATCAAGCCGTCCTCCGGCATGGTCACGATGAAGTGCGACATGGCCGGTGCCGCGGCTGTGGCCGCGACGGTGCTCGCCGCCGCCGAGCTCGGGCTGCCGGTGGCCGTCACCGGCTACCTGTGCCTCGCCGAGAACATGCCCAGCGGCACGGCACAGCGGCCCAGCGACGTGGTCGTCATGCGCAACGGCACCAGCGTCGAGATCCTCGACACCGACGCCGAGGGCCGCATGGTGCTCGGCGACGGTCTGTGCCTGGCCAGCGAGAAGCACCCCGACTGGGTGGTCGACATCGCCACCCTCACCGGCGCGCAGGTGGTGGCTTTGGGCACCGACATCGCCGGCGTGATGGCCAACGACGACGCGTTCCGCGGGCGGGTCGTCGACGCCGCCGGTGCCGCCGGCGAGGGCGCCTGGCCGATGCCGCTGCCGGTCGAGCTGCGCGCCAAGCTCGACACCCCCACCGCCGACATCGCCCACAAGGGCGACCGCGACGGCGGCATGCTCACCGCCGGCCTGTTCCTCAAGGAGTTCGTCGGCGAGGGCATCCCGTGGGCGCACGTCGACATCGCCGGGCCGGCGTTCAACGAGAAGGGCCCCCAGGGGCACCACCCCAAGGGGGGCACGGGTTTCGGCGTCGGCACCCTGCTCACCCTGGTGGAGTCCTCCGCCCCCTGAGGATTGCCGACCTATTGCGAATTTCCCACCCCCTGCCCCTCCCCCTCGCCCGACTCATTGCGGATATCCCACCTCTTGCGCGCCTCTCGCGGGTGGGTTTCTCGCAATGAGTCGGGCGGTGGCCGGACGCAGGATGCCGCGCCTCCCCACTGAAGGGGTGGCGCGGCATCCGCTGTGGACGGGCGGTCAGCCGCCGCTCTTGCGGCGGAACATCTGCTGCGTGGCGCTGGTCTCGGGGCCGTGGGCGGAGTCGACCTTGGTGTGCTCGGCGTGGTCGGACACGTCAGCTCCCCCGTGTGACTTCTTCGCGTCCAGCGCCGCCCGGAACTTCGCCTTGACCTCGTCGTCGACCGCGGGACGCGGCTTCTTCGGGGCTGACATGGTGGTTCCTTCCGTCGGCTGGCAGATCCCCTCCACCCTCGCAGACGCAGCGCGACCGCTCCACCTGTTTGCCCGGTGGCCGCCCCCGTGCTGTTTGCCCGGTGGCCGCCCCCGTGCCGAGCAGAGCCGGCGGTCAGCGGCCCTTGGGCTTGCGCTGGCGGGCGGTCCACTGGCGCATCCGCGCCGGGTAGCCGGTGAGGTTGACGTCGTAGACCGGGATGTCGAACGATCGCGCCACGTCGAAGGCGACCGGGCGCGACGGCAGGGCGCGCCGAGTCCACTCGCCGTCGTGCGCGATGAGCACCACCGTGGTCGCCGTGATGTTGGTGGCCGGCTCCACGTAGGCCTCCACACCGCGCCGGGTGGCGATGAAGTCCGCGAAGTGCGCCTGGGCGCTCGCGAGGTCTCCCCCACCATGTGGGGCCTGCTTCGCGCGACCGCGTCTCCACCACGCCATGCGCAGAGGATAGGGCGTGGGCCTTCGAGCCTTCGACGACCGCCCCCTGTCCGGTGTGTGCGCGGGTTGTGTGGGGAGCCACCGGGGAGTGACAAGATGCTGGGCAGCGTCCGGTCGGCCCACCCCGTCGCCGGCGCCCCCGACCCGCCACAGCAAGGGAGCAGCCAGGATGCCGGCCACCGCCGAGACCACCCATGACGTCGTCGTCCTCGGGGGAGGCAGCGGCGGCTACGCCTGCGCGCTGCGCGCCGCCGAGCTGGGGCTGAGCGTCGCGCTCGTCGAGAAGGACCTCCTCGGAGGCACCTGCCTGCACCGCGGCTGCATCCCCACCAAGGCGCTGCTGCACGCGGCGGAGGTGGCCGACTCCGCGCGCGAGGCGTCGCGGTTCGGCGTGCGGGCCACGCTCGACGGCATCGACCTGCCGGCCGTCACGACCTACCGCGAGGGCGTGGTCGGTCGCCTCTACAAGGGCCTGCAGGGGCTGGTGAAGTCGCGGGCGGTCGACTACGTCGAGGGCACCGGCCGCCTCGAGGGCGACCGCACCGTCGTCGTGGGCGACCGTCGCCTGGTCGGCAGGCACGTCGTGCTCGCCACCGGCTCGTACGCGCGCACCCTCCCCGGGCTCGAGATCGGTGGCCCCGTCGTCACCAGCGACGGGGCGCTGGCGCTGGATGCCGTGCCCGCCCGCGTCGTGGTGCTGGGCGGCGGCGTGATCGGGGTCGAGTTCGCCTCCGTGATGCGCTCGTTCGGAGCCGAGGTCACCATCGTCGAGGCGCTCCCCCGCCTGGTCGCCGCCGAGGACCCTGCCGTGAGCACCGCGCTGGAGCGCGCGTTCCGCAAGCGCGGCATCGCCTTCCGCACCGGGGTGCGCTTCGAGTCGGCGACCGTCGACGGGGATGCCGTGACCGTGCGCCTCGAGGGCGGCGACCAGCTCGAGGCCGACCTGCTCCTCGTCGCGGTGGGTCGTGGACCGGTCACCGACGGCCTGGGCTACGAGGAGGCCGGCGTCACCCTGGAGCGCGGTTTCGTCGTCACCGACGAGCGCTGCCGCACCTCGGTCGACGGCGTCTACGCCGTGGGCGACATCGTCCCCGGCCTGCAGCTGGCCCACCGCGGCTTCGCCCAGGGCATCTTCGTCGCCGAGGACATCGCGGGGCTGAACCCCGCGCCGATCGTCGAGTCCGGCATCCCGCGGGTCACCTACTGCGAGCCCGAGGTCGCGTCCGTGGGGCTCACCGAGGAGCAGGCCCGCGAGGCGCACGGCGAGGTCGAGACCTACGAGTACAACCTGGGCGGCAACGGCAAGTCGCAGATCCTGCGCACCGCCGGCTTCGTCAAGCTCGTGCGGGTCAAGGACGGCCCGGTCGTGGGGGTCCACCTGGTCGGCTCCCGGATGGGCGAGCAGATCGGCGAGGCCCAGCTCATCGTCAACTGGGAGGCCCACGCCGAGGACGTCGCCGCCCTCGTGCACGCCCACCCGACCCAGAACGAGGCGCTCGGCGAAGCCCACCTGGCGCTCGCCGGGAAACCGCTCCACGCGCACAACTAGAGTGATGTCCGCCACCGCCCACGAAGGAGAATTGTCCCGATGTCAGAACGCGTGAAGATGCCTGCGCTCGGCGAGTCCGTCACCGAGGGGACCGTGACGCGCTGGCTCAAGGGGGTCGGCGACACCGTCGAGGTCGACGAGCCGCTCCTCGAGGTCTCGACCGACAAGGTCGACACCGAGATCCCCTCGCCGGTGGCCGGCACGTTGCAGGAGATCCTCGTCCAGGAGGACGACACGGTCCCGGTCGGCGCCGACCTCGCGGTCATCGGTGACGGTGCAGCCCCGGCGGGTGGCGACTCCGGTGGCGAGCAGTCCGGTGCGCAGGATTCCGGCCCGAGCGACGAGGTCTCCGACCAGTCCGACGGCGACGCGGTGGCCCAGGCGGGCGACGAGGGCGGCCAGGAGCCGGCCGAGCCGCAGACCGACGCGCAGGAGGCGCCGCAGGCCGAGCCCGAGCCGCAGGAGCAGCCGGCCGCAGCGCCGGCGCCCACGGCATCCGGGGACTCGGGTGGGTCCGGCGACGGCACCACCGTGAAGATGCCGGCGCTCGGCGAGTCCGTCACCGAGGGCACGGTCACCCGGTGGCTGAAGCAGGAGGGCGACGAGGTGGCCGTCGACGAGCCCCTCCTGGAGGTCTCGACCGACAAGGTCGACACCGAGATCCCCTCGCCCGTGGGCGGCACGTTGACGAAGATCCTGGTCCAGGAGGACGACACCGTGCCGGTCGGCGCCGACCTCGCGATCGTCGGCGGGTCCGGTGGCGGCGGGCAGTCCGCGCCGGAGCCGGATGCCGAGCCCGAGCCGGCCGCCGAGCCCGAGCAGGCGGCACAGGTGGAGCAGCCCGAGGCGACGTCGCCGGCGCAGGAGGACTCCGCCCCCGAGTCCGCTCCCCCTGCGCCGCAGGCCGAGTCCGCGCCGGCGCAGCAGGAGGCCTCCGCCCCGGCCGACGCACCGGCGCAGCAGGAGGCGCCGGCCCAGGCCGTTCCCGACACGGCGGCCGCTCAGGCCGACGGTGCCGGCAGCGCCCCGACGGAGTCCGGCGCGCCGACGGGCGACGGGGAGCGCGACGCCGCCGCCTACGTCACCCCGCTGGTGCGCAAGCTCGCCGCCGACCACGGCATCGACCTGTCGACGGTGAGTGGCACCGGTATCGGTGGCCGCATCCGCAAGCAGGACGTGCTCGCCGCCGCGGAGGCCGCCAAGGCCCCCGAGCCCGAGCCCGCCGCGGCACCGGCCGCCCAGGCTCCTGCGGCCGCGGCCAAGGCCCCGGCCGCAGCCCCGGCGGAGGGTTCGAAGCGCGGCACGACCGAGAAGATGTCGCGCCTGCGCAAGACGATCGCGCGCCGGATGGTCGAGTCGCTGCAGGTCTCGGCCCAGCTCACCACCGTCGTCGAGGTCGACGTCACCCGCATCTCGCGGCTGCGCGACCGGGCCAAGGGCGACTTCGCCCAGCGCGAGGGCACCAAGCTCAGCTTCCTGCCGTTCTTCGCGCTGGCCGCCGTCGAGGCCCTCAAGGCCCACCCGACGGTGAACGCGAGCATCGAGGGCGACGAGGTGACCTACCACGGCGGTGAGCACCTCGGCATCGCGGTCGACACCGAGAAGGGCCTGCTCGTGCCGGTGCTGAAGAACGCCGGCGACCTCAACATCGCGGGCCTGGCGCGCGGCATCGCCGACGTCGCAGAGCGCACGCGGAGCAACAAGATCATGCCCGACGACCTCGCGGGCGGCACCTTCACGATCACCAACACCGGTTCTCGCGGAGCGCTGTTCGACACGCCGATCATCAACCAGCCGCAGGTCGCGATCCTGGGCACCGGGTCGGTCGTGAAGCGGCCGATCGTCGTCAGCAGCGAGGAGGGCGAGACGATCGCCATCCGGTCGATGGTCTACCTCGCGCTCTCCTACGACCACCGCATCGTCGACGGCGCGGATGCCGCCCGCTTCCTCACCACGATGAAGCAACGACTCGAGGAAGGCGCCTTCGAGGCCGACCTCGGTCTCTGACCGGACGGCCCCGAGGACACCGCCATGAGTCGCATCATCGTCACCGGGTCCTCGGGCCTGATCGGCACACCGCTCGTCGCCGCGCTGCGCCAGCGCGGCGACGAGGTGGTCCGCCTCGTCCGTCGCACCCCGCGAGCGGCCGACGAGGTGCAGTGGGACCCCACCAGCCGCACCCTCGACCCGCGCACCCTCGACGGTGTCGACGGCATCGTGCACCTGGCCGGTGCCGGGGTCGGCGACAAGCGCTGGACGCCCGCGTACAAGCACGAGATCCTCGCCTCGCGGGTCGACTCCACCCACGCGGTGGCCACGGCGGTCGCCGCCGCAGACCACCCGGTGCGGCTCGTGTCGGGTTCTGCGGTGGGCTACTACGGCGACCGGGGTGACGAGGAGCTCACCGAAGGCAGCGGCCCGGGCAACGACTTCCTCAGTGACGTCGTGATCGCCTGGGAGGGCGCCACCCAGCCCGCGGTGGATGCCGGGGCGTCGGTCGTGCTGCTGCGCACCGGGATCGTGATGGCGCCCGAGGGCGGAGCGATGAAGCCGATGCTGCGCCTGGCGCGGCTCGGCGCCGGTGGGGCGCTGGGGTCGGGGCGGCAGTTCATGCCGTGGATCACCCTGCCCGACGAGGTCGGCGCGATCCTGCACCTGCTCGACCACCCCGAGGTCACCGGCCCGGTCAACCTCACCGCCTCGCGGCCGGCGCGACAGAAGGAGATCGCCAAGGCCCTGGGCGCGGCGCTGCACCGCCCGGCCGTGCTGCCGGCGCCGTCGTTCGCGCTACGCGCGGTGCTCGGCGAGTTCGCCATGGAGGTTCTCGGCAGCCAGCGGATCGTCGGAGACGCCCTGCGCGACAGCGGGTACCAGCTCATCCACGGCGACCTCGACACCGCCGTCCGCTGGCTCGTCGGCTGAGTCCCAGCACCCCGCCATGGCCGACCTGTCGATGCACGAGGGGATGCCCTTCGACGAGGAGGCCACTCCCCCGCCGGTCTCCACCGGCGAGCTGCCGTCGTTCGACGAGGTCGGCGACACCGTCACGCAGGCCTACGAGCGCTACCGCACCAACACCGGCGGGACGGTCGCCGACTACATCCCGGTGCTGGCTCAGGCCTCGCCGGACTGGTTCGGCATCTGCGTGGTCGGCGCCCGCGGCCGGTCCTTCGAGATCGGTGACGTCACCACCTCGTTCTCCATCCAGAGCGTGTCGAAGCCGTTCGTGTTCGCGCTGGTGTGCGAGGCGATCGGTTACCCCGAGGCGCGGCACCGGCTCGGGGTCAACAGCACCGGCTTCCCTTTCGACTCGCTGATGGCCGTCGAGCTCAACGCCGACCGCACCATGAACCCGCTGGTCAACGCCGGGGCGATGGCCACCACCAGCCTGGTGCCGGGCGACACCGCGGAGGAGAAGTGGGAGCGGTTGCGCGGTGGGCTGTCCCGCTTCGCCGGTCGCGAGCTGCACGTCAACGAGCAGGTCTACGCCTCGGAGTCGGCCACGAACCTGCGCAACCAGGGGATCGCCCACCTCCTCGAGAGCTACGGGCGGCTCTACTTCGACCCCGACGAGGCGACCGACGTCTACACCCGGCAGTGCTCGCTGGAGGTGACGGTGCACGACCTGGCGGTGATGGCCGCCACGCTCGCCAACGGCGGAGTCAACCCGGTGACCGGCGAGGTGGTCGTGCTGCCCGGGGTCTGCCGCCGGGTGCTCGCCGTGATGGCCACCGCGGGCCTCTACGAGCTGTCGGGCGACTGGCTCTACGAGATCGGGATGCCGGGCAAGAGCGGCGTCAGCGGCGGCATCGTCACGGTCTCGCCCGGCAAGGGCGGCCTGGCCACCTTCTCGCCACCGCTGGATGCCGCGGGCAACAGCGTGCGCGGCCAGCTGGTGACCAAGTTCCTCGCCGAGCGGCTCGGGCTGAACCTGTTCGCCTCCCAGGCGGCTCCCCGGGGCTGACCGGTGGGGCGGACCGCGCGCGGTGATGACTGATGCAACGGGTGTCATGACGCCGGCCGCAGGTCGGCGATCCGCCAGCCGACGTCGGTGCGCACCAGGTCGACGAGCACCGGGACGCCGGCCACCGCGGGTCTCGGCGTCGTGCCCGCGGCACTGGTGACGGTGTACGGGCCGGCGTCGACCCGGGCCTTGAGCACGGCTTGCTGCGGAGCCGCCGAGACGACGCTGACCTCAGCGACGTCGTAGTGAAGACCGGTGTAGCGCAAACCGGCCCGCTCGACCTCGGCCACATCAGCGGCATCCCGGGCGGCCATCGCGGACCCCGTGGCGTCGGCGGCGTGCAGCAACGCCGGGGTCGCCTCCCGCCAGGCGGCGGCCCGCGCGTCGGCGAGCACCGTGAGCAGCTCGTTCGCCCGGGTGGTCGGCGCGCGAGCATCGGCACGAGGGTCCGCAACGGTGGCGTTCGAGGTGCTGGCCGGCGTGGAGGCTGCCGAGGTGGCCGAAGTGGAGGTGGGGCCAGAGGTGGTGGGGTGCGTCGGCGCGCCGCCCACGGTCGGCCCGGTGTCAGTGCCCGGTCGGGCCTGGGCCGTGTCGCCGGCGCGCCCGAGCACCGCGGTGCCGAGCACGACGAGCGAGAGCAGCACCAGGCACAGCAGGGCCGACGGCACAGCGGCCCTCGCCACCCGAGGCAACCGCATCCTGCTCGTCGCAGACGCGACCACGGGCGGCGGGGTGCCACGCGGACGGGCCTCCGGACCCCATCCCCGGCGCACCACTCCCCGACCGTGCCGACCGCCCCGCACCGGAGGCGAGGGTGTCGCGTGCACGTAGGGCCGTCGCGGCGACCGGCCGATGCCCGGTGCCACCACGTGGGCCAAGCCGTGGCGGCGTCGCAGTGACCACCAGGGCCGGCGCCGCGCCGCGGAGTCGGCCGGGGGCCGGCCAGCCGCCGCCCGCAGCCGGTAGGTCACGGCGCTGACCTCGTCGTCACCGTGCACCAGGCGCAGCGGCTCGGGATCCGCGGCGGCGAACAGCAGCCAGGCCAGCTCGTGGGCCGCCGGCCGGTCGCCTGGCTCGGCGCTGACGGCCATGGCGAGCGCGCTGACCACCGGCTCGGAGCCCTCGCCCGCCAGGCAGACGTCGGCCAGCTCGGGCCGCAGGCCCGGAGGACCGGGCACGGTGCCGGTGAGGCACAGCCAGCCCACGGCGCCGAGGGCGTAGACGTCGGATGCCGGGGTCGGGTCGGCCCCGAGCAGCACCTCGGGCGCGACGTAGCCGTCGGTGCCCCACACCCCGGGCGAGACGTCACCGACGACGTGACCGAGCCCGAGGTCGGCGAGCAGCGGACGGCCGTCGAGGTCGAGCAGCAGGTTGCCCGGTGAGACGTCGCCGTGCACCACCCCGAGGTCGTGCAGCCGGCCCAGCGCGGAGGCCACGGGCGCCAGCACGGTGACCACCTCGCCCGGGGACAGGTGGCCCCGAGCGCGCACCAGGGCGTCGACCGCACCACCGAGCAGGTGCGGCATGACCACGGCCACCCGGCCGTCGGGCAGCGGCACGCAGGCCTCGACCGGCACCACGTGCGCGCTCGCGGCCCGGGCGGAGACGGCCGCCTCGCGGGAGGCCAGCTCGAGGGCGTCGAGCTCGGCATCGACCACCTTGACCGCCACCCGCTGCCCGCCGTCGAGCGCCACGCCGGCCCACACCTCGCTGGTGCCACCACGGGCCAGCAGCGCACCCAGCTCGTACCCCGGCACCTGCGGCGGTTCGGACACGGCCGGCAGGTCGCGGCGCTCGTCGCCGCCCGGTGCCGGCCCGGCCGAATCGCCACCCCCGCCCTGCCACCCGACCGTCGTCACGGCATCCCCCGAATCGCCCATGGCCCCACTCTGCCCCGAACGGGTAAATCCGGCTGCCGGGTTATCCACAGGCCCCTAGGGTGGGCGCCATGCCTGCCGACGCCCCCACGATCCTGGCCACCTCCGGTGGCTACCGCTACGGACGCCGCACCCAGCTGGAGTTCGACGCCCTGGTGCACCATGCCGTCGAGCTGTCCGGCGCCACCGGCCGGCGGCCGCGACTCACCTTCGTGGGCACGGCATCCGGAGACCCGGGGTTCGGCAACTACTGGGCGCACGAGGCCGGTCGGGTCGCCGGTTTCGAGGTCACCTGCCTCGACCTGTTCCCCATGCCCAACCTCGACGACGTCCCCGGGCACCTGCTCGACGCCGACGTCGTGTGGGTGCAAGGCGGGTCGGTCGCCAACCTGCTCGCCGTCTGGGACGTGCACGACCTGCGCCCGGCGATGCGCGCTGCGTGGGAG
Organism: uncultured Actinomycetota bacterium; assembly: GCA_963800505.1. Classification (GTDB taxonomy): domain Bacteria; phylum Actinomycetota; class Actinomycetes; order Actinomycetales; family Dermatophilaceae; genus Fodinibacter. The sequence continues at coordinate 29,202 of CAWDBL010000007.1, read as the reverse complement.
GCCGGGGTGGTGCTCAGCGGCGTGTCGGCCGGCTCGATCTGCTGGTACGTCGGCGGCACCACCGACTCCTTCGGCCCCGAGCTGCGCGCGGTGACCAACGGGCTGGGCCTGCTCCCCTACGGCAGTGGCGTGCACTACGACTCCGAGGAGGCACGCCGTCCCACCGTGCACCGGCTGGTCGCCGACGGCACCCTGCCCGAGACGCACTGCACCGACGACGGGGTCGGACTGGTCTACCGGGGCACCGAGCTCGTCGAGGCGGTCAGCGAGGTCGACGGCAAGTCCGCCTACCGGGTGACCCGTGACGCCGGAAGCGCCGACGGGGTGCGCGAGGAGCGCATCGAGCCCCGCCGCCTGCCCTCCCCCTGACCCTCAGGGGGCCGGGGTCTCCACGGCCACGACGCGGTCCTCGGCCGACGAGACGCGAGCGGCGTCGATGACGGCGAGGGTGTGCACGGCATCCCACGGGTCCACCGGCATCGCGGCCTGCGGGTCGTCCGACGCCAGCGCAGCCGCCACCGCGCGGTACAGGTCGGCCTGGCCGCTGCCGGCCCGCTCCACCGGCTCGCGCGAGTCGCCGCGGTAGAGCCAGCCGCTGTGTGACGAATCGGCGTCGGCCTGGCCGTCCCACACGTGCACCTCACCGGTGAAGTCGGCCATCACGTACGCCGCCTGCGTGCCGAGCAGCCGCACCCGAGGGCCCGGTGCCCCGGAGAGCGACGTCGCCCCCAGGTGCGACACCACCCCACCCGCGTGCCGGCAGACCAAGAAGGCGTCGTCCTCGGCCGGGGTGGTGCGGGCGTCCACCGTCGCGAACACCGTTGTGACAGGACCGAACAGCTGCACCGCGGCATCGACGAGGTGGGTGTGCAGGTCGAGCAGGATGCCGCCGCCCTCAGTGGGGCTGGCGTTCTCCCGCCAGCGGTCCTTGGGCACGGGGCGCCACCGCTCCCAGCGCATCTCGTAGCGGAACGGCTCCCCCACCAGCCCGTCGGCCACCACCCGCGCGACCGTGGCCTGCTCGGCGTCGTAGCGCCGGTTCTGGAAGACGGTGAGCGCGACCCCGGATGCCGCGGCGTAGCGCACGACGTCGGCCGCCGACGCCGCGTCGACGGCCAGCGGCTTGTCGACGACGCACGCCACCCCGGCATCCACGACGGCCCGCACCTGCTCGGCGTGTCCTCCGCTGGGGGTCGCCAGCACCACGAGGTCGAGCCCGGGCACCGCGAGCAGCTCGTCGAGCCCGGGCACCACCTGAACCCCGGGGATGTCGTCGCGGGCGGCGGCGGCCCGCTCCGGGTTGCGCGTCGAGACCGCCACCACCTCGCAGCCCGCCTCGGCGAGCAGGGGGGCGTGGATGTCCCGCCCGGCGAACCCGTAACCGGCCAGCGCGACGCGTGTCATGCGCGACAGCCTAGGGCGCCCTCAGGGCGCGACCGGCTCGCGCGCCTCGCTGTCCGTGGCGTCGCCCTCCCGTGCCTCGCGGTCGGACGGGAAGTGCCGCGGCCACCAGATCGGCGGGCCGATGTCGTAGGCCGCCGCGGGGACGAGCAGCGAGCGCACCACGAAGGTGTCGAGCAGCACGCCGAACGCGACGATGAAGGCGATCTGCACCAGGAACACCAGGGGCAGCACGGCCAGCGCCGAGAAGGTGGCCGCCAGCACGATGCCCGCACTGGTGATGACGCCGCCGGTGACCGCCAGCCCGACCAGGATGCCGGGTCTGGTGCCGCGGGTCTTGGACTCCTCGCGCACTCTGGTCATCAGGAAGATGGAGTAGTCGATGCCCAGCGCCACGAGGAAGACGAACCCGTAGAGCACGATCGACGGGTCGCTGCTCGCGAAGCCGAAGACGTGCTGGAAGACCAGGGCGGAGATGCCGATGGTCGCCGCGAACGACACCACGTTGGCCGCCACGAGGAGCAGGGGCGCGACGATCGAGCGGAGCAGCAGCGCGAGCACCAGGAAGATGACGATGAGGATCGTCGGCACGATGACCCGCAGGTCACGTCCGCTGGCCTCGTGCACGTCGAGGTTGGTCGCGGCGTTCCCGCCGACCAGGGCGTCGGTGCTGACGGCGTCGAGGTCGGAGCGCAGCCGGTTGACGGTGTCCTCGGCCTCGACGCTGTCGGAGGCGGCCTTGGTCGTGGCCTGCACCAGCACCTTGCCGTCGACCACCTTCGGCGGCACCGGCGGCTGGCCGGGCTGCGGCGGCACCAGCCCGATGAAGGCGCTGTCGACGCCGGGGTCCTTGGTGACGACCGCGAGGGCGGCCTCGGCCTGGGCCTCGGGCACGATGATCTGCACCGGGGTCGCCGAGCCGGCCGGGAAGTGCTCGCCGATGACCCGCTGGGCGACGATCGAGTCGGTGTCGTCGAGGAACGTCTCGTCGATGGTGGCCCCGTCGGCCTTGAAGGTCGGCGCGAACGCGGCAGCGATCAGGAGCACGGCCAAGGTGATGACCCAGGTGCGGCGTGGGTGCCGGCCGACCAGGTTGGCGACCCGGCCCCAGATGCCCTTGGTGCCGACGACGTCCTCGGCGTGCACGTGGTCGAGCTTGGGTGCGAACGGCCAGAACACCTGGCGCCCGAACAGCAGCAGCACCGCGGGCAGGAAGGTGAGCGACGCCAGCAGCGCGCCGGCGATGCCGAGCGCACCGACCGGGCCCAGACCGGAGGTGCTGCGCAGCTGGGCGAGGAGCAGGCAGAGCAGGCCGAGGATGACGGTCGCGGCCGACGCGACGATGGGCTCGACCGAGCCGCGCCAGGCGCGCTTGAGCGCGACCCAGGAGTTCGGCTGGTCGTGCAGCTCCTCCTTGAAGCGGCTGACGAGCAGCAGGGCGTAGTCGGTGGAGGCGCCCACGACGAGGATGAACAGGATGCCCTGCGACTGGCCCGACAGCGTGATCACGTCGTTCAGCGCGAGCTGGTAGACCACGAGCGAGGCCGCGCTGAGGCCGAACACGGCGCTGAGCAGCACCGCGAACGGCAGGATCGGGCTGCGGTAGACGATGAGCAGGATGACCAGGACCACGAGCAGGGCGACGCCGAGCAGGATGCCGTCGATGCCCGCGAACGCGGCGGCGAAGTCGGCGATCAGCCCGCCGGGGCCGCCGACGTAGCCGTCCAGGCCCAGCGGCACCAGGGTGGCCTCGATCTCGGCACGCATCGCCTCGGCACCCTCGACGAGGGCCGAGGTGTCACCGCTGGCCTCGGTGCCCTTGGTGGCGTCGAGCGGTACGGAGATCAGGGCGGCCTTGCCGTCCTGTGAAGGGATCGGCGCGATCGGCTGTCCCGCGACGAGGTAGTCCTCGAGCGTCGCGCCCTCACCCATCGCCGGCAGGGCGAGGCCCGGGATGCCGGTGGCGAGCTCGCCGACCGCCGCGAGGTCCTGCGGGGTCAGCGCCTCGCCGTCCTCGCGCTCGACGACCACCAGGTAGGGCAGCGTGTCGCTGTCGTTGAAGGTGGCGACGGCGTTGCTGACGAGGGTGGACTCGGCGCTCTTGGGCAGGAAGGTGGAGTTGTCGTTGGACTGGACCCCGGCGAGCTTGCCCTGCGCGCTGCCGCCCAGGCCACCGATGACGAGCCAGGCCAGGACGACCAGGAGCGCGCCCCAGATGGCGATGCGGGGGCGGCGCGCGCTGGCCCGGCCGTTGTCCGGTGAGGCGTCGGGTGAGGCGTCGGGTGAGGCGTCGGGCTCCGTGCTCATGGGCCGAAGCCTAGGGTTCACCCCCGACGAGGCACAGCCCGGGTCGGCGCCTCGGACGCGTACCGTTGGGCCCATGCGTTTCGTGCACCTCGGCTTCGCGCCCGACCTCGTCGACTACGAGCAGGGCTGGCAGACCCAGCGCGAGGTGCACGCGCAGGTCGTCGACGGCATCCTGCCCGACACCACGCTGCTGCTCGAGCACGCCGCGGTCTACACGGCCGGCAAGCGCACCGAGCCGCACGAGCGGCCCAGCGACGGCACCCCCGTCATCGACGTCGACCGCGGCGGCAAGATCACCTGGCACGGGCCCGGCCAGCTCGTCGGCTACCCGATCGTGCGGCTCACCCAGGTGCCGATCGACGTCGTCGCCCACGTGCGCCGGCTCGAGGACGTCATGATCCGGGTCTGCCGCGACTTCGGCGTCGAGACGGTGCGGGTCGAGGGCCGCAGCGGGGTGTGGGTGCTCGCCGACGAGCGCGGCCCCGACCGCAAGCTCGGCGCCATCGGCGTGCGGGTCAGCCGCCGGGTCACGATGCACGGCTTCGCCCTCAACTGCGACGCCGACCTGTCGTGGGCCGACGCGATCATCCCCTGCGGCATCGCGGATGCCGGGGTCTCGTCGCTGACCCTCGAGGCCGGCCGCCCGATCACCGTGCAGGACGTGCTCCCCTACGCCGAGAAGCACCTCACCGACGTCCTGGGCTGAGCGCACCCGGCATCCGGAGCGACTGTCGCAGGATTCGGGCGTGTCGCACGCCCGGCGTAGGCTGTCGCGGGTGACTGTCGCACCCGAGGGACGCCGCATGCTGAGGGTCGAGGCGCGCAACGCGCAGACCCCGATCGAGCGCAAGCCGGAGTGGATCCGCACCACCGCCAAGATGGGCCCGGAGTTCACCCAGATCTCCGCCATGGTCAAGGGCGAGGGCCTGCACACCGTGTGCCAGGAGGCCGGCTGCCCCAACATCTTCGAGTGCTGGGAGGACCGCGAGGCCACCTTCCTCATCGGCGGCGACACCTGCACCCGGCGCTGCGACTTCTGCGACATCGCCACCGGCCGGCCCCAGCCGCTCGACCTCGACGAGCCGCGCCGGGTCGCCGAGTCGGTGCGCTCGATGGGCCTGCGCTACTCCACGGTGACCGGCGTGGCGCGCGACGACCGCCCCGACGGCGCCGCCGGCCTCTACGCCGAGACGATCCGCCAGATCCACGCGCTCAACCCCAACACCGGCGTCGAGATCCTGCCGCCCGACTTCGGCGCCGTGCCCGAGCTCGTCGGCCAGGTCTTCGACGCCCGCCCCGAGGTGTTCGCGCACAACCTCGAGACGGTGCCGCGCATCTTCAAGCGGATCCGCCCGGCCTTCACCTACGACAAGTCGCTGCGCGTGCTCACCATGGCCCGCGACGCCGGGCTGGTCACCAAGAGCAACCTCATCCTGGGCATGGGCGAGGAGGACTCCGAGATCGAGGAGGCCATCCGCGACCTGCACGACGCCGGCTGCGACATCCTCACCATCACCCAGTACCTGCGCCCCTCCCCCAAGCACCACCCGATCGACCGGTGGGTCAAGCCCGAGGAGTTCGTGCACTGGTCCGACGTCGCCACCGACCTCGGCTTCAAGGGGGTCATGGCCGGCCCGCTGGTGCGCAGCTCCTACCGCGCCGGGCGGCTCTGGGCCACCGCGATGGCCAAGTGGGGCCGGCCCGTCCCCGAGCACCTGTCGCACCTCGCGACCGCGGCCACCGACCCGGCCCGCCAGGAGGCGGCGTCGTTGGTGGCCCGCGCGGCGCGCACCGTATCCTGATCACCTCAGCCCGCGGCATCCCTCGGGCACTGCCCCACTGATCCAGGAGCTCGACCTCCCGTGTCCGACCAGCCCGAGGCCAAGACCGGCCGCATCGCGCAGATCCGCCAGGCCTACAAGGCCATCAAGAACCTCGACCCGAAGCTCGGGTGGTGGATGCTCGGGGCCGCGCTCCTCGCAGCGGCCGTCGTCATCGGCATCGGGGCCCTCTTCGGCGGGTTCTGGGTCTGGTACGCCGTCATCATGGCCATCCCGACCGCGCTGCTCGCGGCCGTGGTCGTGATGAACCGCCGGGGCAACACCGCCATGTACCGCGCCCTCGAGGGCCAGCCCGGTGCCGCCGGTGCCACTCTCACCGGGCTGGGCAAGCGCGGCTGGTACGCCGGCCAGGAGCCGGTCGCCATCGAAGGTGCCCGCGGCACCCGCCCCAGCGACATGGTGGATGCCGCGATGGTGTTCCGCGCGCTCGGCCGCCCCGGCATCGTGCTGATCGGCGAGGGCCCCACCACCCGGGTGACCAAGCTGCTCAAGCAGGAGGAGAAGAAGGTCAGCCGCGTCGCCCCGGGCGTGCCCGTGCACCTGTGGGTGGTCGGCGAGGGCGAGGGCCAGGTGCCGATCAAGAAGGTCTCGAGCAAGCTGACCAGGATGCGGCCCGTGCTCAGCAAGGAGGAGACCTCGGTGGTCAACAAGCGCCTGAAGTCCCTCGGCGGCATGCGGCCCCCCATCCCCAAGGGCGTCGACCCCACCCGGGCGCGCGTCGACCGCAAGGCGATGCGCGGCAAGTGACCGAACGCGAACACCCCGGCTCCTGCGAGCCGGGGTGCCGTGTGTCTGGTGGGGTGCGTCAGAACCGCGCCCCGGCGAGCTTGCGCATCGACACCCCGAGGAGGACCAGGACCAGGCCCAGGCCCATGGCCATGGCGCTGACGCCGAAGGCGAGGACGCTGGTGAAGAGCGATGCGCGCAGGAACGAGCCGTTCATGACGGTGGCGCGGACCGGGTCTTCGCGGTCGAGCTCGGCGTAGGTCTTGCCGCCGGATGCCTCGAGTGAGTGCTTCTCGATGACCATGGCCTCGGAGTACGCGGTGAAGGGACCGTTGACGGCCTTGCCTGCGTTGCTGGAGGCGTCCTCCGAGACCGTGATCCGCTCGTCGGAGAGCGAGGACTGGACGAGGACCCAGGTACCGGCCCCGCCGATCAGCATGATGGCGCCGATGACGGCGACGATGAGTCCGGAGATCTTGACGAACCGGTGGCCGCGGGTGTTGTCGACCGCGGTGTCGGTGCTCGAGGTGGTGGTGCTCATGTCCGCTCCTGCCCTAGGGTGGCGCCGAGTTGTTTTGGCACCCCCATACTCTACTACGTAACGTAGTAGAGAGCGATTCGTGAGAGTGTGGCCTAGGTCACAGGCATCTCGCCGCCCAACGCACCGGCGGCCGGTCAGTCTGCGAGCGGCGCCCCGCCCCGGGGCGAAGGTCGAGAAGCGACCCCCGTGTCGTCAGGGGCGCACGATGCGGGTGCCGGCGGCGACGTCGTGGAACCCGCGCCCGTCGCGTGCGGTGAGCACCGCCGGCACGACGAGGCACAGCAGCAGCGTGCGGATGACGACCTGCAGCGTGAAGGAACCCGACCGCACCTTCCACACCTGCAGCCCGAACAGCCGGTGCCCGAGGGTCGCTCCCCCGGTGAGCGCGAGCAGCAACACGGTGTAGAGCGCGAAGACCCCGACCGGTGCGAGGGATGCCGGGCCGCCGACCGTGGTGTCGATGCGCAGCACCAGCACCACGATGAGCTGCGCGACGACCCAGTCGACGAGCAGGGCACCGAAACGGCGCAGGAAGGTGGGCCGCTCAGGGCCGGCGGCGGCGCCGGTGGCGGCGGGCGGCATCCCGGGGTCGGTCGGTGCGGGGTCGGCGGGCACTGGCACCACGACACTGTATGCCGCGTGCTCGCCACCGCGGTCGGCGGCCGGGCCGCGCCATGGACCGGCACCACACGGGCCCACGTCTCGCCTGGCGTCCGCCCCTCGGGCGCCGTGTCTCACCTACCGATACGGTGGGCTGCGTTACACCGGCGAAACACGTGGGTCACGGTCGGGAAACCGCCTCTCCCTAGTGTCGTCGTAAAGCCCCAGGGCTGGCTCCCCCATAGTCCCTTGTCCCGCACCAGGAGGTTCGTTTCGTGTCCAGCTCTGCTGAGGACGGTTTCACACAGCTCACTTCCCCCGAGGAGGTGCTCGCGTACATCGAGGAACAGGGCGTCAAGTTCGTCGACGTCCGGTTCTGCGACCTGCCGGGCGTCATGCAGCACTTCAACGTGCCCGCGCAGACGGTCGACATCGACTTCTTCACCAACGGCCAGATGTTCGACGGCTCGTCGATCCGGGGCTTCCAGGCGATCCACGAGTCCGACATGAAGCTCGTGCCCGACCCGAAGAGCGCCTACCTCGACCCGTTCCGGGCCGAGAAGACGCTCATCATGAACTTCTCGATCGTCGACCCGTTCACCGGTGAGCCCTACAGCCGCGACCCGCGCAACATCGCCGCCAAGGCCGAGGCCTACCTCGCCTCCACCGGCATCGCCGACACCGCCTACTTCGGCGCGGAGGCCGAGTTCTACGTCTTCGACGACGTGCGCTTCGAGACCAAGCAGAACGCCAGCTACTACTACATCGACTCCGTCGAGGCGGCCTGGAACACCGGGCGCGCCGAGGAGGGTGGCAACCGCGGCTACAAGACCCGCTACAAGGGTGGCTACTTCCCCGTGCCGCCGGTCGACCACTTCGCCGACACCCGCGACAAGATCTGCCTCAACCTCGCCGACGTGGGTCTGGCGGTCGAGCGCAGCCACCACGAGGTGGGCACCGCAGGTCAGCAGGAGATCAACTACCGCTTCAACACGCTGCTGCAGAGCGGCGACGACATGATGAAGTTCAAGTACGTCGTCAAGAACACCGTGTGGGAGCTGGGCAAGACCGCCACGTTCATGCCGAAGCCGATCTTCGGCGACAACGGCTCGGGCATGCACACCCACCAGTCGCTGTGGAAGAACGGTGAGCCGCTCTTCTACGACGAGCGCGGCTACGGCGGCCTGTCCGACCTGGCCCGCTGGTACATCGGCGGCCTGCTCAAGCACGCCCCGGCGCTGCTGGCGTTCACCAACCCGACGGTGAACTCCTACCACCGCCTGGTCCCCGGCTACGAGGCCCCGGTCAACCTGGTCTACTCCGCGCGCAACCGCTCCGCCTGCGTGCGCATCCCGATCGCCGGCGACAGCCCCAAGGCCAAGCGCATCGAGTTCCGCATCCCCGACCCCTCGTCGAACCCCTACCTGTGCTTCGCCGCGCAGCTGATGGCCGGCCTGGACGGCATCAAGAACCGCATCGAGCCCCCGGAGCCGGTCGACAAGGACCTCTACGAGCTGCCGCCGGAGGAGCACGAGGCCATCGCGCAGGTGCCCGGCTCGCTGCCCGAGGTGCTGCTGGCCCTCGAGGCCGACCACGAGTTCCTGCTCGAGGGTGACGTCTTCACGACCGACCTCATCGAGACCTGGGTCGAGTGGAAGCGCAAGAACGAGGTGGACCCGATCCGCTTCCGTCCGCACCCGCACGAGTTCGAGATGTACTTCGACATCTGAGCAAACCCGCAGGTCAGAGGCCTAGTCAGCCGGGCAGTCCTTGACGAGTCCTCACGAGCAATCAACGCCGCAGCGACGGCCGCTCGTGAGGACTCGTCTGCGTCCGGCCACAGATGGCCGTAGGCCGGCAACCTGTCCCCTGCATGCCCGGACCGCCCGTTCGATCGCGTAGGGAGTGGTCGGCCCCCCTGCCTCGTTGGTGACGACCGTGGTGCCGCCGTACTCGGCACCGAAGTCCCGCGGCTTCCGACCCCCGCAGACCCACGAACGCGCCGAGCAGGATGGCGACTCGCAGGTGGGCCGGCATCGCGTCGTGGAGAGCCCACACCTGGTCAGTAGTCGCCACGTGCGGCCTCTGTTTCGCCTGCGGAGGCGAGGTGCGTCTCGAGCATGGCGACTTGGGGATGATCCCGTCATGGACCGCGTCGCTCATGATCTGGGCGAACCTCCGGTAGTCGCGTAGGTCGTCGACGGCGTGTACCGCTCCCCCAGCGCCACGGTCCGTGCCTTCACGTCCGACGGCTCAACCGCAGACAGGGGCGTGGAGCCGAAGTGGGCTTTGATCACCTTGACGTGCACGGCCGCCTGGCGCACCGTCGACTTGCGCCGGATGCCGTACCCGATCAGGCAGGCGTCGCACCAGTCGGAGACGGAGGTGCGTGCCACTTTCGGGTCGACGTCGTTGCCCGTCAGGACGGAGGTTGTCACCTCGTCGAACCAGCGCTTGGCATCGATCTTGCGCTGGAGGTGACGGGCGTGTTGCCGGCCGGCTGAGTCGTACTACCGCGCCCGCCAGACGCCGTCAGGTCGCTTCTCGATGTTGGCCATTCGACGGTCCGTCAGCCCTTCCGATCCGAGCCCGATCCGCTTCACCGTGATCCCGGACCGCGTCCGGTGGATTGCTACTGGTCTCGGCTTCCCCAGCGCTGGCCCGCCCGAGTCGGAAGCCATCCGGTCCGGTTCCCAGCTGGAGCAGGTGGCGATCGGGAGGCGCACCACGTCAACGACCCCCTCCCAGGTCAGCAGTTCGTCGTGAAGGTGTGTTGACCCGGACGGGACGGTGTCGCTCGGGATGGTGTTCACGATGGATGCTCCTTCTTGGGCATCGGTCGGTCAGTGCCGACCACGTCCGCCCTGACTCACCGCCCCGGAGGTTCCCCTTCGGCGGCGGCCACCACGACTGGCCCACACGGGTCCGGCCGACCACCCGGACCGAGGGACAGGGCCCGGCGGTGACCTGCGAACACCGCGACCGCGTGGTCATCGCGGCACCTCGACGGGCAGTCCGTCTCCGGCTGACCCCAACGCCCGGGCTAGCCGCACGAAGAACCCCGGGACCACACCACATGGGCCCACCACCGCGGACCTGCCACGACGGCGTTCCGTGTCGGCGCGCCGCCACAGGCAGGCCCGCCGCACCCCGGATCAGATGTATCAGCGGCCCCGCCGACCCCCTCCTCACCATCGAACATGTGGCGCGAGGAGGCGGCGTGATGGCGGCTTGGGACGGTCTCGGAACCGAGCCCGGCGCCCGTCGCGCGGGCCTCCCGGGGACCACCGACGGCGCTGCCGGCGTCGCCGGACCGCCCGACCAGGGGCCGGGAGCCCCGGCCGTCTCCGCGGCCGACGCGCTGCCGGCTCCGCCCGCGCTCCCCACCGTGGCGCTCCCCTCGGGTGGCGGCGCGCTGCGGGCGATCGGCGAGAAGTTCACGGCCAACCCGGCGACCGGCACGGGCAGCTACTCGATCCCGGTGCCGCTCAGCGCCGCCCGGGCCGGCTTCTCCCCGCAGCTGACGTTGTCCTACGACTCTGGCCGGGAGGGCGGACCGTTCGGTCTCGGGTGGCACCTGGACGTCGCCTCGGTGACCCGACGCACCGACCGTGGGGTGCCGCTGTACCTCGACGACGGGCCACCGCGCCCGGTGGACGGCACCGTGCCCGCTCCGGGCGAGGTGGCCGATACCTTCCTGCTCGCCGGCGGCGAGGAGCTGGTCCCCGACGGGCGGTGGCGGACCCGCGGCGAGCACCGGGTGCTGCGCTACGCCCCGCGCGTGGAGTCCGAGCACACCCGCGTCGAGCGCTGGGTGCACATCTCGTCGGGGGAGACGCACTGGCGCACGACGACCCGCGAGAACGTCACGACACTTTTCGGCAGCGACCCGTTGTCCCGCGTCGCCGACCCCCGCGACCCCTCCCGCGTCCTCACCTGGCTCGCCAGCGAGGCGTTCGACAGCCTCGGCAACGCCATCCGCTACGAATACCGCGCCGAGGACGAGGCCGGCGTCGACACCGGCGCCCTCCACGAGCGGGGCCGGTGCACCGCCGACCGCACCGCCGCGCGCCACCTGGCCCGGGTGCGCTACGGCAACACCGTCCCGTGGCCGACGCGCGGCGACCCGGGCTGGCTGTTCGAGGTGCTGCTGGACTACGGCGACCTCGACGACGACGGCGATGCCGTCCGCTCCTGGGACTGCCGGCCAGACCCGTTCTCTACCTACCGCGGCGGGTTCGAGGTCCGCACCTACCGGCTGTGCCGCAGGCTGCTCCTGCGGCACGCAGTGCCCGGGGGCTACACCGGCGTCACCCGTGAGCTCGAGCTGCGGCACGAGCTGCAGGACGGCCTCAGCGTGCTCGCCGGGGCCGTGGCCGTCGGTCGCCGGGGCACGGTCCGGCGGGCCATGCCACCGCTGAAGCTGGCGTACACCCGGGCGGTGCCCGGGGACGCGGTCGAGGTCGTCGGGGACGCGGCAGGGGGTGGTCCACCGCCGCTGCCGGCGCCGCTCGCTGGGTACCGGTTCACTGACCTCGACGGCGACGGCCTGCCCGGGATCCTCGTCGACGACGGCGGCGAGTGGTCCTACGCCGCGAACCTCGGCGGCGGGGCCTTCGGGCCCGCCCGGCCGCTGCGCCGCCGGCCCTCCGCGGTGGACCTGTCCGACGGTTCGACCAACCTCGTCGACCTCGACGGCGACGGCCGCCTGGAGCTCGCCTCGCTGCACGACGCGACCGCCGGCTACAGCGAGCGCGAGGGCGACGGCTGGTCGACGTGGCGGCCGCTGCGGCACCGACCGGTCCTGGACTGGGAGGACCCGGCGCTGCGGCTCACCGACCTCACCGGCGATGGGCACGCCGACATCCTCCTGCCCACGCGGGCGGCGGGCCGCGCGGAGCTGACCTACCTGGCCTCCCTCGGCGCGGCGGGGTTCGACGCGCCCCGACGGACCTCCGGCGAGCCCCCGGTGGTGGCCGCCGACGACCGGCAGGCCGTGCGGACGGCCGACATGTCCGGCGACGGCCTGCCCGACCTTGTCGAGGTGTCCGCGGAGGGCGTCCGGTACTGGCCGAGCCTCGGCCACGGACGGTTCGGGGCCCCGGTGCACCTGCTCGACGAGCGCCTCGACGAGCCCGACCTGTTCGACCCGCGCCGGGTCCGGCTCGTCGACGTCGACGGCTCGGGCCCGACCGACCTCGTCTACCTGCACCGCGACGGGGTCCGGCTCTACGCCAACCGGTCCGGCAACCGGCTGGACCGCTCCCGCGAGCTCGCAGTCCGCTTCCCGCGGGTCGACGACGCCGTCTCCGTCGACGTCGTCGACCTGCTCGGCGACGGCACCGCTTGCCTCGTCTGGTCCTCGCCGCTGCCCGCCGACGCCCGGACGCCGCTGCGGTACTTGCCGCTGCTCACCGGCGGCAAGCCCTACCTGCTGCGCGAGGTGCGCACCGGACTCGGCGGCCGGACCACCGTCGAGTACGAGCCGTCGACCGCGTTCGCGCTGGCCGACCGGGCCGCCGGCCGGCCGTGGACCACCCGGCTGCCGTTCGTCGTGCACCTCGTGGCGGCCGTCCGCGACGAGGACCTCGTGACCGCCGCGACGTTCACGACGCGCTTCGCGTACCACGAGGGTCACTACGACGGCGTCGAGCGCGAGTTCGGCGGCTTCGGGCTCGTCGAGCGCTGGGACACCGACGAGGTGCCGGCGCTCGGCCCCGGCGTGCTACCCCCGGTGCGGACGCGCACGTGGTTCCACACCGGGATCGTGGCGGGCGGCGAGCCCGGAGCCGGACCACTGGCCCACCCGGACGCGCGGCGCTACCACAGGGGCAGCGCGGGGTGTCACGCGGCGGATCTGGCCGGACGTCCGCTGGAGGTGCTCCACCGGGGACCGGACGGCGGCCTGCGTCCGCTCGCGGCCGACCCCGCCACGCTGCGCCAGGCGGCCCGCGCCCTGCGCGGCCGGGTGCTGCGCGAGGAGGTGTACGCCGAGGACGCGTCCGCCCGCCAGGAGCTGCCGTACTCGGTGAGCACCCACCGGCACGCCGTCGAAGTGCGCCGCTCCGACGGCGGGCCCGGAGCGCTGCTCGTGTGCGCGGCCCGCCGGCTGCACAGCCGTGACGAGCACCTCGAGCGCGACCCCGGCGACCCCCGGGTCACCGACGACGTGGCCCTCGACATCGACCCCTACGGCGTCGTGCGACGCAGCGTCGCCGTCGCCTACGGCCGGCGTCTGCGCGACCCCGACCCGGTCCTCACCGAGGACGACCACGCCGTCCAGGCGAGCACCCGGGTCCTGCTCACCGAGTACGACGTGACGGCCGTCCTCGACGAGCCGGACGCCTGGCGGACCCCGGTGCCCTGGCGGACGACGGTGCTCGAGGTGCACGGGCTCTCGGACCTGCGACCCGCCGACGCCGAAAGCCTGCGGGCGGCGGTCGACGCCGTGACCGCCCCGGTGCCGGCCGCGCAGTGGGATGCCGCGGGACCCGGCCGCCGCGTCGTCGAGCGGGCCGAGTCCCGGTTCCGGGCCGACGACGGCCCCGAGGTGCTGCCCTTCGGCGTCCTCGGCCGGCGGGCCCTGCCCGCGACGACCCGGCGCGAGTCCTACCCCGAGGGCCTGGCCGGGGCGCTGCACGGCGCACGCCTTTCGGGCTCCGACCTCGACGAGGCGCTGCGGGCCGCCGGCCATGTGCGGGACGGCGGCTCGTGGTGGGCACCGTCCGACGAGGTCCGCTACGCCGGGCCGGAGGGCTTCTTCCTGCCCGTCGCCACCGTGGGTCCCTTGGGCGGCACGACGACCGTCGAGTACGACGTGCACCACCTGCTGCCGATCACGACGACCGACGCCGTGGGCAACGTCACCCTGTCCGAGAACGACTACCGGGTCCTGCGGCCGCACGCTGTCACCGACGCCAACGGCAACCGCAGCGAGGTGCTGCACGACGCGCTCGGGCGGCTGAGCGCGACGGCGCTCGTCGGCAAGCCGTCGGGCCGGGACGCGACGGGCGACACCGTCGAGGGGCTCGACCCCGACCCGGCGGACGAGGTCCTCGTCGCCTTCCGGGCCGACCCCCATGGCCGCGCGCACGACCTGCTGGGCCGGGCGACGAGCCGGGTGCTGCACGACGCGGCGGGCTGGTGGCGCGACGGGCGGCCGGTGTCGCTCGCGACCCTGAGCCGCGACACCCACGTGCGCGACGTGGCCGACGGCGGGCGGCCCGGGGTGCTCGTCGAGGTCGACCACATCGACGGCCTCGGCCGGACCCTGCAAAGCAAGGTCGCCACCGAGCCCGGACCGGACGGCGCCGCGCGCTGGGTCGGCACCGGCTGGACCGTCTACACCAACAAGGGCCTGCCGCTGCGCCGGTACGAGCCGTTCTTCTCCAGCACGCACGAGGTCGAACTGCACGCCCAGCACGGCGTCAGCGACGTCGTGTTCCACGACCCGCTGGGGCGGATCCTCGCGACGCTGCGCCCGGACGGAACGTACGTCAAGAGCGTGCTGCGGCCCTGGCGGGCGGAGAGCTGGGACGCCGGAGACACCGTGGCCCTCGACCCCGGCAGCGACCCCGACGTCGGCTCGGTGGTGCGCCCCTACCTCGACGCGCAGGCCGCGGCGGGGAAACCGTGGGTGCGGTGGGCGGACGCGCGGCGTGCCGGCTCCGAGGCCGAGCGCGCGGCGGCCGAGCAGAGCGCGGTCCACGCCGGCACGCCCGTCGTGGCGTGGAGCGACGCGCTCGGCCGCTCGGTCGTCACCGTGGCCCACCTGCGCGCTCCCGACGGCACCGAGGAGCGGTTGCGGACCGCCGTGCGGACGGACGCGCGCGGCCGCACCCGCGAGGTCGTCGACCCGCTCGGGCGGGTCGTGCAGCGGCTGGCATACGACGGGCTCGCGACGGTCGTCGTCC
This sequence comes from uncultured Actinomycetota bacterium, assembly GCA_963800505.1. GTDB lineage: Bacteria > Actinomycetota > Actinomycetes > Actinomycetales > Dermatophilaceae > Fodinibacter. The sequence continues at coordinate 13,873 of CAWDBL010000007.1, read as the reverse complement.
GTGAGGGGGTCGACAGCGACTCCGGGTCGGTGCTGCGCGACGTCCTCGGCGGACCGGTCCTGTCCTGGACCGCCCGCGGCCACCGGTTCCGCACCGAATACGACATGCTCCACCGCCCGGTCCGCACCTGGGTCGCCGGACCGGACGGCGTCGATACCCTCCGCGAGGAGACCGAGTACGGCGAGGGGGCGCGCCGTGCCCGACGCCGCAACCTGCGCGGCCGGGTGCACCGGCGCCGGGACGCCGCGGGCACCGTCCGCACCACCCGCTACGACACCTCGGGCCGGGTCCTCACCGCCACCCGCCGGCTGGTCGCCGGCCACCGGGAGGAGCCGGACTGGTCCGGCGCGGTTGACCTCGAGCCGGCGCGGTACCGCGGCGAGAACCGGCTCGACGCCCTCGGGCGGCCCGTCCGGGTCGTCGCCGCCGACGGCAGCGTGCAGACCTTCGGGTACGACGGCGGAGGCAGGCTCACCCGGGTGACGGTGCTCACCGACGGCCGGCGCACCGAGGTCCTGCGCGCCGTCGGGTACGACGCCCGCGGGCAGCGACTGTCCGAGACCCTGGGCAACGGCGTCGTCACCACCTTCGAGTACGACCCGCTGTCCTTCCGGCTCGTGCGGGCCTGCAGCCGGCGGGGCGGGCGGCGGCTCCAGGACCTGCGCTACGTCCACGACCCGCTCGGCAACCCGACGGCGGTCGACGACGACGCGCGCCCGCGGACCTTCTTCCGCGGGCGGGTCGTGCCCGCCGGCGGCCGATACGCCTACGACTCGCTGTCCCGGCTGGTCCGGGCCACCGGTCGCGAGCACGCCGGGCAGGCCCGACGGCGACGCTCCGGCCGCGGTCCGCGCCCCCTCGCGACCCAACGCACGGACGGTGCGGCCATGGTCCGCTACACCGAGCATTACGACTACGACGGCGCGGGCAACCTGCGCACCGTCCGGCACCGGGTGTCCGACCCCGCCTCGCCGGGCTGGACGCGGCACTACGCGTACGAGGCCGCGAGCCGGCTGGAGCCCGGGCGGCTGGGGAACCGGCTCACCGGCACCACGGACCGCGGCGGACGCCCCGACGGCGCGTACGCCTACGACGAGCAGGGCAACGCCACCGCCCTGCCGGGGGTTCCGGCGCTCGTCTGGGACGCCGAGGACCGGCTGCGCCGGACCGCGCGGGGCCGGCACGGCGCCGCGACCTGGTCGACGTGGGACGCCGCCGGACAGCGGGCCCGGGTCGTGCGCACCGGCGCCGACGGGGCGGTGCGCTCGGAGCGGGTGCACCTCGGCCCGCTCGTCGTCGAGCGCCGGTTCCGGGGCGGCGACGAGGCGGCCGTCACGCGCACCGAGCTGTCCGTCCTCGCCGAGGACCGGCTCCTGGCCGTCGTCCAGCGCCGCACCGCGGGTCACGACCGCGGCGTCGAGCACGTCGTCCGCCACCAGCTCGCCGACGGACTGGGCTCGGTGACGCTGGAGGTCGACGAGGACGCCCGGATCCTCTCGCGCGAGGAGTTCCACCCCTACGGCAGCACGGCCGTGCTCGCCCTGCGCGAGCGGTGGCTGGCGCCCAAGCGGTACCGGTACACCGGCCGCGAGCGCGACCCCGACACCGGGATGCAGCTGCACGGCGCCCGGTGGTACCTACCCTGGCTCGGTCGGTGGGCGAGCCCCGACCCGTCGGGCACGGTCGACGGCCCGTCGCCCTACACGTACGTGTCGGGCAACCCGATGGCGCACACCGACGTCTCGGGCCACGAGGGCGAGGGACGCCAGCTGAACTTCGCCGAGCAGTTCCGCCAGGAGGTCATGGCCACCCGCGCCGGGCGCGGCATCGGCAGCGCGCTGCGCCGCGACCTGCGCGCCATGTGGGACTGGTGGGGCGGCCAGGGGGCCATCGACGCGGGGCACGTCGGCAAGCCGCAGGTGTTCCTGCGTGCCGGGGAGACCGGGGTCGTCGCAGCCCAGCCGGCCGCCGAGAACCGGGCGCTCGCGGCGTTGGAGCGGGCAGCGGCCGCGGACGCCCGGGCCGCCGGGGAGTTCGCCCGCAACACCGCGGGCATCGACGAGAGCGTCGCCGCCGGGTCCCGGTTCGGCCGGGTGGCCCGTGCCGCCTGGCGCGACAGCGACTCCTTCCGGCAGTGGCTCAAGACCTACGCCGCGCGGGTGAAGTCCGGCGCCGCGGCGGCAGAGTCCGCCGCCGGGGCCGCGGTGGCCGAGACCTCGGCGGTCGTGGACGCCACCCGCCAGCTCGAGCTGCCCTTCGCCGAGGCCGCGGGGGCCGCCGCCAAGGTCGAGCAGACCGTCGCCGCGGCGGCGCCCGCCCTGGCGGAGACCGCGTCGGCTGCCGCGCCGGCCCTGGCGGAGACCGCCTCCGCGGCGGCCCCGGCGCTCGCCGAGACCGCCGCCGTCGCAGAGGGAGCAGGGACGCTGTCCCGGGCCGCCGGGGCCGTGGGTGCTGTCCTGCGGCCGGTCGCACCGGTCCTGCGGGTCGTCGCCAAGGTCGCCGCACCCATCGCGGTCGTCGCGAGCGTCGCCGAGGCGGCCACCGCCGAGACCCAGTCGGAGCGGGCGCACGCCGGCGTCAACCTCACCGCCAGCGTCGCCGCGCTCTCCACCAACCCCGTCACCGGCATCGCCGCGGGCGGCCTCGCGGCCGGCGGCTTCGTCGGCGGACACGTCGAGCCCCTCGTCACCGAGGCCACCGGCAGCCGCACGGTCGGTGTTGGGGCGGGGACGCTCGCCGGAGCAGCCACCGGGGCGGCCATCGGGGCCGCCGTCGGAACCATCGTGCCGGGCGTGGGCACCGCGATCGGGGCCGGTGTCGGCGCCGCCGCGGGCGCGATCGGCGGATTCGTCACCTCGTACTGGAACTAGCAGGAACTAGCAAGGAGCCGGTCATGGCCACTCTCATCATCCTCGGGCTGCACCCCACCGACCGCACGACGGGCGCGGCGTTCACGACCGCCCTCACCGGGCTCACCCTCAAGGTGTACGACCTGTCCTTCGGCGACAGCCTGACCGGCACCCTCCTGGGCCAGGCCTCCGGCGTGTTCGCCTCGAGCACCGTCGGCGACGACACGCTGTCGAGCACCGGCGGTGTTCTCGACACCACCATCCTTCAGCACTACCTCGACCAGTTCCCGCCCGCGCCGCTGCCACCCACCCGCACCCCGCTCGCGGCGGCGACGGCGGTCGTCGTCGCCGAGGCACCGGCCGGGCATCCCGAGTACCCCGCCCCGGAGTCGTGGGACCTGCGCATCGAGCTCGAGCGCGGCGGCCAAATCCTCACCCACGGTCCGCTGGAGTTCAACGTCACGACGGTGACGATGACGCCGCTCAGCACCGACCAGAACGACTACCTCGCGCTGGACCCGACCGTCTACGCCGCCGTGCCGCCGGTCTCGACGGGCGCGGGGGCCGGGACCCTGCTCAGCGACGACGGCACCCCGCCGCCGTTCGACGCCCTCGTCACCGCGGTCGACGGCGTGCTCGCCCTCGACCCCGCCGACGGCCAGACCCTCGCCCAGCGCCCGCAGCTGACCATCTCCGAGGCGACCCAGGTGGCCGCCGAGCTCGTGTGGGACCGCGCTCTCGTCCCGCCGCCGGTGCCGCCGCGGCCGCTCGGGCAGATGTACACCGACCCCCTCTCGCCGGCGGTGTGGGACGCCGACGACGCGGAGAACGACCGGCGCACCTTCGAGGCCGAGCTCGAGGCCGACCACGCGCGCCGGCAGGCCCAGGTCATGCGGCTCACGACGTTCGTCTACTCCGCATCCGCCGCGATGCTCTGCGAGCGGCTGTCCAAGGGCGAGGACGTCGCCGGCCCGCTCGGGCCGGTGCCCGGCGCCCACCAGGCGCTGCTGACCTTCCCGCTGGTCACCGGCGCGGCCGACGCCACGACGCTCACCCACGCGTCGGTGCGGCTGCTCGGCAGTCCGGCGGGGTCGCCGCTCGTGCCGTCGTTCGTCGTCCCGGCGGCCCACTTCTACGTCCTCGCCGCCGCGCTGCCGCCGCAGGTCGACGCGAGCCAGCGCTTCGCCATGGCCCTCACCGACAGCGAGACCAAGACGTCGGTGTCCCTGGAGGCCGGCGTGCAGGCGGGCGTCGTCGGGGCCACCGAGACGCCGCTCACCGTGCCGGGCGCGCCGCCGGCCGTCGGGGTGGCGCAGGCCGCCCGACGGCTCCGGGCCATCGGCCGACTCGACCCGGCCGCCCCGGACGTGCCGCTGACCGGAGCGGTCGCCGGGCTCGTCGGGGACTGGCTCGCCCACCCCGGCCCGACCGCGACGATCGACGCCGACTTCTGGCTGCCCGAAACGACGACGGCCGGTGCCGCCTACCTCGACCTGCTGCTCCACGTCGTCACCGACAACCACGACCCGCTCATCGCCGCTGTGAAGGCCGTGCCGGTGTCGGTCGCCTCGGTGCCCGACCTCGTCGCCGTCACCGACGACCAGTGGCGCGCGCTGTTCCTCGGGGCGGTGTACCCCCCGGCGCTCGCCCTGCCGGGCGTCCCGCCGCGGCTCGGCCTGCTGCCGCCCTTCACCCTCGTCGGTCCGTCGAGCACGCCGGAGGACCAGACCGAGGCGTTCATCCGGAACCTTCGGATGTTCTTCAAGGTGCCCTACGTCACCCCGACCGCGGACGCCCCGACCGTCGACGCCGCACCGGCCTTCCCTGCCGTTCCGGGCGACGTGCTCGTCGCCTTCGCGGCGGCCTACTCCGCGGCGACGGGCGGCACCGCGTACGTCGCCGGCGGGACCGTCGACGCCGGCGCGCGGGAGACGGCGATCGCCGCCGCCGTTCCTGGCGACGCCGACGCGGCGGCCCGGCTGGCGCAGATGCTCGACACCCTCGACACCCTCGCGACGCTCACGGCGTTCGGCGGCGACCTGCGGTTCTCGCTCATGGAGGCGCTGTTCGCGCGCGGGTTCCACAGCGCCCGGAGCGTGCAGGCGCTGAGCCCGGCCGCCTTCCAACGGGCGTTGGCGGGGTCCGTCGCGTACGACTTCGCCGCCGCGATCCAGGCGGCGGCCGGCGGCTCCACGGCCGACCCGGACCTCCCCCCCGGGCCGTTCCGGCCAGTGAACCCCGGCGGTCTCACCGACTGCGTCCCGCCCGAGCACCTCTCGCCGCTCGGCCCGGTCGCCTACCTCCACGACCTGCTCCGCCTCGCGCCAGGCTCGACCTGCGAGGACCCGTTCCCGGGCGGCGAAGACTCGGTGGGCGCGATGCTCGCCGGGCGCCGCGGCCCGGTCGGCGACCTCCTCGCGAGCGCCCCCAACCTGCGGACCCCGGTGCCGGCCGGCGACCTCGCCCTGGAGAGCCTGGAGGCCCTGGCCGCCGGCGCCGCGTCCGGTGCCGTCTTCGACACCTCGCAGGCGGCCGGCGATGTGCTCGCCCAGGGCCCCGACGGCGCCCTGACCCGGATCGTCGCGACGCCTGAGCACTCGGCGCCCGCGGTCGATGACGTGTCGGCCGCGGCCGTCGCCGCCTACACCGCCCTCGCCGCCGACGCCTCGGCGCCCGGGCTTCCCTACGACCAGCCCGTCGACACCGTGCGCGCCTATCTGGAGCAGGCCGGCGGCACGAGTCGGTACGCCGCCATGCGCCGGTTCCGCCGCGACGTGTCGTCCTTCGTCCTCGACGGCGACCCGGCGCACGCGCCGGCCGGCTTCGAGCCGCCCCGCTGGCGCTACCCCGTGACCCGCGACTTGGCGCTGGAGTACCTGTGCTTCACCCCCGCCGAGGCCGAGCTGTTCGGCGGCGCGCGGACGGCCGAGGCTCCTTGGCGGCTGTTCGGCTTCGCCAACGGCTCCGACCAGGACAGGACCTGGACCGAGCGGGCCTCGCGTGTCGACGTCCTCCTCGAGCGCACCGGGCTCTCCTGGTGCGACCTCGTCGAGCTCCAGCGCAGCGGGCTCGCGCCGTTCGTCGTCACCCGCACCGGGCCGGACACCACGCTGCTCGTCACCCACGTCGACGACCGGGCGGCCAGCGAGCGGCCTCCCGCCGGCCAGCCGGGCGGCCCGCCTGCGGACGGGCCCGACGGGGAGCAGCCGCCGCCACAGCGCGGGCTCCTGCCGGACTGCCCGCCGTGCTGCTTGGAGGACCTCGTCGTCCGCTTCCCGCGCGACGTCGACGAGGGTCACGACCCGGCGGGCGACGGCCCGGCGGGCGACGGCCCGGCGGGCGAGGTCCCGGCGGAGACCCCGAGTGACGAGGTCGACCGGCCGGCCGGAGGCGAGGTCCTCGACGACGGGCGGGCCGACGGCGGCGCCTCGGGTCTGGTCACGCTGGCCCTCGTCGCCCGGCTCGTCCGGCGGTGGCGGGACCGCTGCGGCGGCGGTGTCGACGCCCGGACCCTCGCCGACATCGCAGCGGTCGTCCATCTCGACGGCCCCGGGCTGCTGGAGCAGCTGGCCGCGTTCCTCATGCTCCACGACGAACTCGGGCTGGACCTGCGCGAGCACGACTGCGACTGTCTGCCCGAGAATCCCGGCCCCACCGACCGGGTGCCCCTGCTCGGCATCTTCTCCGGCCCGGGCGGCGCCGGCTGGGAGCGCGCCCTCGCGCTGCTCGTCGACGCCGTCGGCGACACCGCCGAGCGGGCCGAGTCGAGGCTGCGGGTGACCCCCGAGCTGGCCAAGGTGCTCGTCGGCAACCTCGACGCGCTCTCCGCCCTCGCCGGCTTCGACCCCGGCAGCGCCGACGACACGTGGTTCGCCCGCCCCACCCACGCTCTGCGCTTCGTCGAGGTGCTGCTCAAGGTCTACCGCTCGCCGTTCAGCGTCGGCGAGCTGACGATGCTCCTCGCCGACGACCACCTCGTCGGCGACGACCCGCTGCCCCTACAGGACGAGTCCGAGGCGGTGCAGGACCCGCTGGCGCTGGGCGACACCGAGCCCCTGAACGGCGCCGGCCAGCACTCGCTGTGGACCCTACGCGCCGCCCTGCTCGCCGCCGAGCCGGACGACGAGGAGGTCGCGACCTGGACCTGGGCCCGGACCACCGCCGTCCTGCGGAACGAGCTGGGGTACGAGCCGCCCGTCGGACCGGACCCGTGGACCCTCGTCGGGCGGCGCTTCTTCGGCGACGAGGTCGGTGCCTCGGCCGCGCAGCGGCGCTTCGAGGTGCCGCTGGCGGTGGCCGACACCTCGCCCGGGATGTGGGCCGGCGGTCCGCCGGAGGCCCCCTTCGCCTACGACCGCGACGCCGAGGTGCTCACCGCCACCCTGCCGCTGCGGGATGCCGACGTCCTGGACCGGCTGCTGCAGCTGCGGCCGCTGAACCCGGCCGAGCGGACCGCGGTGCGCGACCTGTACTTCGCGCCCCGGGCCGCCCTGGCGCCCTTCCTCGCCCTCTTCGACAACCCGGTGGCGACGGTCGAGCGGCTCGTCCACGCCCCGGACGACGAGCGGTTCGACGTGCTGCGGCGGGAGGTCGCCCGCACCTACACCCGGTGCGCGGCCATCGCCAAGCACCTCGCCGAGCACGTCCTCGACGTCACGGCGTCGACGACCCTCGACGGCCACCACCACCACCACCGCCATCACGACGACGAGCACGGCCACGACGAGCACGGCCACGACGGCGGTCGTGGCCACTGCGGCTGCGGCTGCGGCGGGCGCGACGAGGAGCCGCCCGAGCCCCAGGCCCCGGTGGCCGAGGCGTGGCGCGTCCTGCGTGCCCTCAGGGCCGACGAGAACATCGCCCGGACCCCGTGGGAGGACGACTCCGGCGCCCCCCCTGAGGTCACCTGGACCCCCAAGCCGAGCGGCGGTGCCTTTGCGGCGCTGCTCGGACTGGCCGGTACAGGCCTGCTCGGCGAGGTCGGTGGCCCCGGGGGCTGCCACGGCGACGGCGGCCCGGACCCGGTGCACTGGCGCGAGCTGCGCGGACCCCTCGCGGCCTTCGGTCCGGCCCTCGACGAGCGGAACGCGCCGTTCCCGACCGTGCTGCCGGCCATGGACCTCGAGCTGACCCCCGAGCAGGCGGGCTACGTCGCGCTGCGCAACGGCATGATGCTCCTCGACGGCACCGGCGACCCCGTGGGCGGCGGCCAGCCGTTCTCTGTGCGCTGGAGCGGCATGCTCCTAGTCGAGGAGTCCGGCACCTACCGGTTCGAGGCCGGCGACGCCGAGGCCCACGAGGACGGCGACGAGGACCGCTGCGGCTGCGGCGGCCGGGCTTGGCGCCTGGTCCTGCGGCGCGGCCAGCGCTCCTGGACGGTGCTCAATAGGAATCTGCCCGGCGAGCCCGCGCCCGACCACCGCTCCGGCGGGCTGCGCCTGCACCGCGGGACCTACGCCGTCACCGTGGACCTGGAGCAGACCGAGCCCCACCCCGACCGCTCGGGAGAGGTCTGCCCGGTGCACACCGGGTTCCACCTCGGCTACCGCGGCCCGGACACCGGGTCCGAGTGGGCAACCCTGCCCTTCGACCGGCTCTTCCTCCCGACCAAGCGCTCCGGCCTCGGGCTGGGACTCACCCGGCGCCAGGACCAGCGGGACCTGGGCGTGGGCGCGTCGGCCTGGCTCGACGGCGTGTACGTCTCGACCCTGCGCGACATCCGGCGCACCTACCTCCGCGCCTTCAAGGGCGTCCTCCTCGCCCACCGGTTCGGTCTGTCGGCCGTCGAGGTCCCCGCGTACCGCACCTCCGAGCTCGGCTACCTGCTCGACCACCCGGAGCGCTTCGCCGGCGCCGCCTTCCCCCGCACCGGCCCGTCGGCGTTCGGGACCCACCGGGCCTGGCTGTCCCTCGACCTGCTGCCGGTCGCCGACTCCTACCCGCCGGCGGCCCTGTCGGCACTGCCCTCGCCGCCCTACCCGGCGACGGCCGACGAGCGCAGCGACCCGAGCCCGCAGCGGCGCAGCGCGCTGTTCGACGTCTGGGAGCGGCTCTGGGACTACTGGGACCTGCGGCGCTCGACGTCCACGGCCCGCAGCGCCCCGGCCTGGCTGCTCTTCGCCGAGAACGACGAGCAGCAGCCCGACGACCCGGTGCAGCTGCTGCGGCAGCTCGGGGTGCCCTACGAGACCGCGCTCGTCGTCGGCCGCTACGACGTGCCCGCTCCGGGGCCCTCGCCCTACGCGCTCGCTCCGACCGACCTCGGCGATGAGCGCTGGGCGGTCCGCGCCTGGCGCGCTGCCCGGTGGGTCGAGGAGCTCGCCGAACGGCTCGCGCCCGGACCGGTCGGGGAGGTCCGCCCCGACCTGTGGGTGTCCGAAAGCCCCGGCACGCCCGTCGGGGCGCCGCCGGGCACCGGCGTCGGGGACCTCGTGCGGTTCGTCCGCCGGGCCTACCTCGAGGGCGGCAGGCCGGTTCGGGCCCTGGACCTGCAGCGGCTCGACGACTGCCTGCGCGAGCGGGCCCGGGTCGCCCTGCTCGCGTATCTCACCCGGATGGACCGGGTGGCGGTGCCGTGGGCCGCGGGCACCTTTGCCACCGAGCCCGCCGACCTGTCCGCGCTGCTGCTCCAGGACCTCGCCGGGCCCACCCGGCGACGGGTGACCCGGGTCGAGGACGCCGTGAGCGCCGTCCAGGCCCTCGTGCAGCGCGCGCTGCTCGGCCAGGAGCCCGGCTTCGTCGTCACGGCCGCCTTCGCGGAGCTGTGGCGCACCCGGTTCGAGACCTTCCGGACCTGGCTGCCCTGCGCCCGCCGCGAGGTGTACCGCGAGAACTGGGCGGAATACGACGAGGTGCGCGCGGCCCGCCGCTCGGAGGCGTTCGCGCTGCTCGAGCAGCGGCTGCGCGAGGACGTCCTCACCGTCCCGGTCCCGGGCGGGCAGGCGTGGTGGCCGGGCAGCCGACCGCCGGAGCACCCGTGTCTGGACCTCCTCCAGGAGACCGAGTGGGCGCCCATGGCGCCGCTCCACCCCGTGCCCGAGGGGCTCGGGCTGCACGGCAGCCCCGAGCGGTCTGGCGCCCCGGCCTGGCTGGCCCCGCTCGGCGGCCCGGGCGGGCGCCAGGTGCCCACCGACGATCAGCCGACGGACCGGCCGGACGGCGGGCCCGTCGGGGTCGTGGTGCTCGCCGAGACGCCGGTTGAGGACGCGGAGGAGACCCCGCGCCGTCGGCGCCGGGACGAGGCCGGTGCGGGAACCCACGACGGCCCGACCGAGGGCGAGCTCGTCGTCACCGACGGCACCGTCACCGGGACCACCGACGGCGCGACGGCAGAGGCCCGGGTGGTCGGGAGCGGCGAGGTCGGCGGCGACCTGCCGCTGTGGCTCGACGCCGCGATCGACCTCGGCACGCCGTTCGTCCGGGTCGCGGCGGCCGGTCCACCGCCCGGTCGGTCGCTGTTCACCCACCACGGCGAGGACTGCTGCACCCCCTGCGGTGGGAGCCATGAGGTCCCGGTCGACGAGTACTGGTTCTGGCTGGGTGGCGCACCGCAGCACCGCGCGGACGACGCCGTCCAGGACGCCGAGGCCGGCGTCGTGGTCTCGACCTCCGACTCGCTCGCGGACCAGACCTCGGACTGGCATCGCGCCGAGACGCTGCCCGCGCTGCTGGAGTGGCACCCGGGCACGCAGGTCCTTCTGTACTGGTGCCGGGTGCACGACGGCCGTTTCCTCACCCCGCGCCGCAGCACCGAGGGCGTCGCGGTCGGGGACGGGCCGCTGCCGGTGCTGCGGTTCGCGGGCCGCGCAGGCGACTCGCTGCGGTTCGAGGTCCCCGGGGCGCTGCCGCCGGTGGGCCACACCGACCCCACCCCGCCCGGGTTCCGCTACGACCTGCCGGCCGATGCCGCGGTGACGCTGCCGCTCGTCGTCGCGCCCCCGGCCCCGACGCCGCCGAACTACCCCGGCGGGCTCGGCGCCTACCCGTTCTTCGCCCACGCCGACCCCGGCGCGCCGCTGGTGCCGCCGTCCCGGTTCGCGGTCGCGACGACGGTGGCGGGCGTGCTCCGGGGGCACTGCCACCCCGAGGCCGCGCTCGCCTGGTACGGGCTGGCGCACCCGGTGCTGGTGGCCGACAACGCCTGGGCCGACTGCGCCGGCGGCGACGTCATCCGCGTGGCCGCGGCGGCGCCGGGCGGCGGTGACGTGGCGTGCTGCTCGTCCGGCCCGGTGGGTGACGCCGAGGCCCGGCGCCGGGCGGTGCTGCTCGCCGTCCTGGAGACGCTCGCCGAGGCCGCCGAGCGACACCTGTGCTCCGGGGGCCTGGAGGCCGCCGGGCAGGCCCGGGTCGTGCTCGACGCGATGGGCCGCGTCCTCGGACCCGTCCCGCGGCGGGTCGAGGCCGCCCCCGACGACGAGCCCGCGCCGCTCGCCTCGTGGCAGCCGCGTCCGGCCCCGCTCAACCCGCGGCTGGTCGACGCCTGGACCCGCTGGGCCGACCTCGCGGAGCAGGTGCGGCGGACCACCGACGGGCTTCGGCTGCGGCCGGGAGCGCGGACCCTCGCCCCGGACGAGCCGACGGGTGCCGGCTTCTGGGCCGACGCCGACCCACGCGAGGTCGGACCGGTGACCTGCGACGAGACGTGCGCGGGCTGCCCGTCGTGCTGCAGCGGGCCGTACCGGTTCGGCGTCGTCGTGCAGAAGGCCCTCGAGCTGGCGGGCGAGTCGCGCGGGCTCGGGTCGGCGCTGCTCGCGGCCTACGAGAAGGGCACCGTCGAGGAGCTGTCGGCTCTGCGCAGCGGGCACGAGCGCCAAGTGCTGGAGCTCGGCGTGCGCACCCGCCAGCTGCAGTGGAGGGCGGCCGACATGGACGTCCAGGCGCTCGGCAAGACCAAGCTCGCGGCGCAGGCCCGGCTGGCGTACTACTCGCGGCTGCTCCGCAACGGCAACAACGCCGGGGAGATCGGCTACGAGGCCGCCACCACCGTCTCGCTGGCCTCGCGCACCGCGAGCACGGTCCTGGAGGGTATCGCGCAGGGCATGGGCATGGTGCCGGACATGTGGCTCGGCGTCGCCGGCGTCATGGGCACGCCGCTTCAGTTCAACCAGCTGCCCCTGGGCAACAAGCTGGCCGCCGGGTTCAGCACCGCCGCGCGCATCACCAACGTCCTCGCGGACATGGCGAACACGACGGGTGGGTTCAGCCTCACCGAGGGCGGCTGGCAGCGGCGTACCGAGGAGTGGCAGCACCAGGTCGAGCTCGTGACGATCGAGATCCAGCAGATCGAGCGCCAGATCCTCGCGGCCGAGCGCCGCCGGGACGCCGCCCTGCGCGAGCTCGACACCCACGCGCTCCAGGCCGAGCACGCCGCCGAGGTGCAGGACTTCCAGCGGGACGCGCTCACCGGCGTCGCCCTCTGGCTGCCCCTGCAGCGCGAGACCGCCGGCCTGCACCGCGAGTTGTACGACCTCGCGTACGCGACGGCCCGGCGGGCGGTGCGTGCCTACGGCTTCGAGCGCGGCAGCGCCGCTCCGGTGACGCTGCCCGCGCCGCCGACGAGCCTGCGCGAGGCGCTCACCGCGGGCGACGCGCTGCACGGGGCGCTGCGCCGGCTCGAGGGTGCCTACCTGGAGCAGAACTGCCGCGAGTACGAGCTGACCAAGCACGTGTCGCTGCGGGCGGACTTCCCGCTGGCCTTCCTCCAGCTCCAGCAGACCGGGCTCGCCGAGGTCGAGCTTCCGGAGTGGCTGTTCGACGTCGACTACCCCGGCCACTACATGCGTCGGCTGAAGTCGGTGTCGCTCACCATCCCGTGCGTCGTCGGCCCCTACACCGGGGTGCACTGCCGGCTCACACTGCTGTCCAGCCAGACCCGGGTCGACCCGCGGCTCGCGCTGCCGGCGGAGATCTGCTGCCCCGACGAGGGGTGTGTGCCGGCCGGCTGCGGTGGTGGCTGCGGCTGCGGCGGTGGATGTGCCGGGTCGGGTGGCTGCGGTGGCACCGATGGGTGCGGCAGCGGAGCCTGCCGCTGCCCCGGCGGCGGCCGGACGCGGGACTGCGCGTGCAGCACCGGGTCGTGCCGGACCTGCCCGGTCCCCGAACCAGACCTCGCGGCCCGCTACCTCGCCCGGCCGGACGACCCGCGCGTCGTGCGCAGCTACACCGCCACCGAGGCCATCGCGACCTCCAGCGGCCGGAACGACTCGGGGCTCTTCGAGCTCGGGTTCCACGACGAGCGGTACCTGCCGTTCGAGTACCGCGGCGCGGTGAGTCGCTGGCGTCTGGAGCTGCCGCCGGAGAACAACCGGTTCGACCCGTCCTCGCTCTCGGACGTCGTCATGCACCTTGGCTACACGGCCCGGGAGGGCGGCGACGCGCTGCGGGACGCCGCGCGGCAGGCGTCGGCCGATGCCCTGCCCGGGGCGGGGGCCCGGCTGTTCGACGTGCGGGCCGATTTCTCGGACGACTGGTACCGCCTGCGCTCGGGCTCGCCGTGCGAGCCGGTGACCTGGCCGCTGCGCCTCGGTCGGGACGACTTCCCGTACGTCTCGGGCGGCTGCGACCTGGTGATCGAGCGGCTCGAGGTGTTCGTCGAGGTCGGCGACCCCGGCTGTCTCGGGGAGCTGGCGCTGCGACTGCTCACCGGGCACGAGCGGCACCACGGCCCCGGCGAGGAGTGCCGCTGTGCCGGCGTCGAGGTGGGCTGCGTGGCCGGGGCGGACCTGCCGTGTCTGTTCCACGGCACCGTCGACGTCTGCCTGCCGCTGCGCGGGCACCGGGACCGGCCGCTGGCCGAGTTGCTGCTGCCGCCGCTCCCGGGCGGGCTGACCGGCCTGTACCTCGTCGCGGGCTACCGCACGGGGTCGGCCGGCCACGACCGGGACGGCTGCTGCGGCTGACGGTGGGCGAGCGCGATCGACGTCGGGCTCGGCGCAGGGTCAGAAGGGGTAGGTGGCCCCGGTGAGCTCGACCGAGCGGTCTCAGACCAGAGCTGTCTCGTTCAGCCCCGAGACTCGGCCATCTGC
>CAWDBL010000006.1:0-139024 GCA_963800505.1 uncultured Actinomycetota bacterium | reverse complement strand
GCGCTGTGAGGCTGCCTGGAGGGGCTGACCGAGTGACCCTCACTCATCCTGGCGGGTGAAGGCGATGGTCTCCTCGTAGGCGTCCACGAAGTGGATGACGCCCTCGAGCACCTCGAACACCGCAGGCACCAGTTGCTCGGGCGCAAGCTCGAGGTCGGGTAGCTCGACCCGCTCCGGGACGTCCTGGGTGATCCGACGCAGGCGCCGCTGCTCGCCATCGGAGAGCTGGTAGTCCTGCAGCACCTCCTTGAGCACGTCGCGCAGCGTGTACCGGGCCTGTTCCGGGGCGGAGCGGAACGTGTCCGTGGCAGCGTAGAGCCAGTCCTCACCGCCGTTGTCGAGCGCGTCGGTGACGGCGCTGAACAGCTGCTGCTGCGCCATCATCGCGGCGGGGTGCATCCGCTCGTGCTCGTCGTAGGGCAGCGCGACGGCCCGCTCGACGAAGCGGCGCGCGCGGTCCTCGTCGCCGTCGTCGAGCGCTCGCAGCGCCTTGTGGAGCAGGTTCGTCGCGGCATCCATCTGGGCCTGGCTGAACGGTGAGAGGGCGGCGGTCGCGCGCAACGGGATGTCACCCAGGCCTCGGTTTGCCACCCGCTTCACGTACTTGCGGAAGTCTTCGTAGATGTCGTTCTCAGCCACGACGGCAACCTATCGCCCCGCGTGTGCCCAGGTGGCGAGCGGCTCGGCGCGGGATGCGCTCGGACCGCATCGGTCGTGAGCCGGCATCCATCACGGCAGCTCAGCGCCGGGCCGCTGCACGGCCAGGTGCCTCGGCCGAGGCTTCAGCGCAGGGGTGAAGCCGGCGCGCTTGTCGGCGCACCCCGTCCACCCGTGCTCGGTGACGAGGTAGACGTCGCCGTTGAAGGCAGCGGTGAGGTGGTTGCTGTATCGCCACGCCAGGAGCCAGAAGAGCTCCTCGGGGCCGGGCACGACGCGCCCTGATCGGCACACGACGGTCACGAACACGTGCTGCGGCGGCGCCCACCTGCCGTCGACGAACGGGCGCGCGCCCACCATCGCCTCGGCTTGCGCCCTCAGCAGGTCGGACGCCTCGAAGCGCCCTGGCCGCTCACCGCGGTGGACGCGCTTGACGTCGACCAGCGCCTGGTCCGGCTCGTCGCCCGACTGCACGAGGGCCACGAGCACGTCGCCGGATCTGGGTCTGCGGCGGCGCAGTACCTCGCCGATGATCGTGGCCGGCTCTCGAACGTCCCATGGCTCGTGTGTCCTCATGGGGCCACCTTCGCAGCCCTGAGCCCGGTGCCGCTCCCGTCATCCACAGGGGTTGTGGGTGTGGATAACTCGGCGGCGGTGTCGCACGAATCGTGCAGTCTGGAAGCGGTGTTCGACGTGACGAGGGGAGCGACGCGGTGGGGTTCAACACGAAGTACCTGGGGCATCTGCGCATCACGCCGACCCTGAACCGGGCGGAGGTGGAGTGGCTGAGCGGGTTCGCCGACTGGGGGGCGCTTCCGGATGGCGACCCGTTCCGGCTCCCGATGAACCCCCGTGCGACGCTGACGAAGGCGTTCGCCGAGGCGGGCGGCTCGATGTCCGGGCCGCGCGGCATCCCCTACGGCGTCCACGACTGGCGGGTGTGCGAGCACGGAGACCGGATCAGCTGGGTGCGGTCGGAGAAGTCGAACGATGCGGTGCAGGCGCTGCGGTTCCTCGTCGAGCACTATCTGGGGCCCGGCGCCAAGGCCAAGGACAGTGACAACCCCGACTTCGCAGCGTTCACCTTCGACCATCGCCTCGACGGGGTGATCGCGGGGGAGCGCAACGACACCGAGGAGCTGTTCCTCCTGCGAGTGGTGGACAGCGTCTTCTCGTACGAGACCGTCGTCGCCGGCGTCGCGTGGTGGGACAGCCCCGACCTCGACGAGTGGTGACCATGGAGCCACGTTTCCAGGTCTCGCGCTCTCCGCCGGCCGCTCTGTACGGCTTCGCCCGCCCAGAGCACCAAATAACGATACTCTGCTAACGTTATATAGTGGTGCCGGAAACAACACCTTGGGAGGAGCTGGCCCGGTGAGCTCCACCGACGCGCTCGCCCTGAAGTGGGAGACCCGGCTCTGGGAGCCGCAGTCGGCCGTCACCATGATGTCGCGTGCCGCCACCGCCCGGAAGGGCACGCCGTACCAAGCGGCCGTGCCGCCGCCGATCGCCGCACTGCGGCTCACCTTCGAGGATGCCGTGACGGCGGCTGCCGAGGACGCCCGCGCCGAGGTGACCCGCTTCGACGCGGAGCTGTCGGCGATGTTCGGCGGGGAGGGCGAGTTCGCGCCGCTCGCCTCGGTGCTGCTGCGCACCGAGTCGTCCTCGTCGTCGCAGATCGAGAACATCACCGCCGGTGCCCGAGCGCTGGCCCTGGCCGAGATCGGGCTCGCCAAACACGGCTCGAACGCCGAGCTCGTCGCGGCCAACGTCGAGGCGATGCAGCGGGCGCTCGCGGGAGCGGACCGGATGACCCCGGCATCCATCCTCGCCATCCACGCCGCACTGATGCACGGCCAGTCGTCGGCCGACCCGGGGGCGTTCCGCTCGGAGCCGGTGTGGATCGGTGGGTCGGGCGCCTACCCGCACGGCGCGCAGTTCGTGCCGCCGCACCACGAGCGGATCGCTGACGGCATCGACGACCTGTGCGCGTTCACTGCTCGCACCGACCTCCCGCTGGTCGCGCAGGCCGCGGTTGCGCACGCGCAGTTCGAGACGATCCACCCGTTCGTCGACGGCAACGGCCGCACCGGCCGCGCGCTGGTGCACGCCATGTTGCGGCACGGCCGGGCCACGACGCGCACCACCGTGCCGGTCTCGGCCGGGCTGCTCACCGACACGAGCAGCTACTTCACCGCCCTGACCGCCTACCGGGCCGGGGACCCCAACCCGATCGTCACGCGGTTCAGCGAGGCCACGTTCGCCGCCATCGGCAACAGTCGCCGCCTCGCCGCAGCGCTGAAGTCGATCGAGGAGCGCTGGCGATCCGAGCTCACCGTGCGCCGCGACTCGGTGGCGTGGCGGATCCTGCCGATCCTGCTCGCCCAGCCGGCAGTGTCCTCGCGGCTGGTGCAGCAGCGCACGGCCGCCTCTCAGCCCGCGGTCGACCGGGCGCTGCGCCAGCTGGCGGATGCCGGCATCGTCACCTCCCGCAACGAGCACGGCCGCGACCGCCGGCGGGACGTGGTGTGGCGCAGCGACGAGGTGATCAGCGCGCTGGACGAGTTCGGTGAGCGGGCTCGGCGCGTACGGCACTGAGGCCCCGGTGCCGCGGCCAGTGCTGGTGTCCGCCTCAGCCGCGGTACTGGTCGCGCAGCGCGATGATCCCGGCGCGCTGCGTGGAGACCAGGAGACCGGCGTCGCCGAGCCGTTCGGCCCCGATCCACCGGCCGTTCGCCCAGGCCCGCAGCAGGGCTTCCGCCTTGGAAGAGGGTTGTCCCGAGACGCCGAAGTCGGCGGCCAGGTCCTTGACCAGCACCGCCCCTCGCGGGCCGACCAGGTGGTTCGCGACTCCGGTGGCCCACAACAGCCCGCAGGCCCGGCCGCTCACCGAGGCGCGGCGCCGCAGCCAGCCGGGATCGTTGACCGCGGCACCGACCAGCAGCCGGTGAGATGCCGTGCGCCACTCGTCGCGCACCGGGCCCAGGTGCGCCACGCGAGGGGAGGTCGCCAGCCACTCTTCGGCCAGGGCGGCGATCTCCGCTGCGGTCTCGCGCACGTCGGCGGCGATCGCGTCGAGGAGCAGCGGTTCCGCGGGCAGCGGTGCGTCGTCGAGATCGTCGAGAGCGTTCGGGCCTCCGACCTCCTCGGCCAGCGAGTGCAGCACCAGCGGGCCGTGCTCACCGCGCTCGAATGCTTCGATCATCGAGGCGGTGGCGCGCCACTGCCTCGCCGGCGCGGCGGCACACAGCACCTCGAACGCCGGCATCCACTCGTCCACGGCGGCCAGCGTCTCGGCTGTCGCTTCCGGCGAGACCGCAAGGCGTCGGTGGGCGTACCGGATGAAGGCGGGCAGCACGTCCTCGACGGCAAGGAGACCGGCCTCGGTCGCATCCGGCGACCACGGAAGGCGCTGGCTGAGGGCCAGCTCGACCCGGACCGGCGACCAGCGAAAAGGGTTCCCGGCCAAGGCGGCTGCGTCACCGGCGATCAGGAGCGCAGCCTCCTCGAGCTCGTCCCTGGTGGCGTCGGCACCCTGTGCCTCAGGGGATCCCAGGAAGTCCTGCACCGCGTCGAGCACCGATACCTCGGGCTGGGCGCTGGAGGTGAGCACGGAGGTGCCGCCCCCCGGCATCCGGCGCAGCAGCATCTCGACGAACGGCCGCGCCGTCGGCCAGCCGAGCGGGTCGCCGTCGGGGTCGGCCCAGTCGTCGGGGACCCGCAGGGCGTCGGGGGCGTCCTCGCGGTCGATGGCCTGCTGGATGCTGGCCCGGGCGTCGCCCAGCTCGATCTCGGCGAGGTCGGAGGTGCGCCGGCCCTGCTCGGCGAGCACCTCCCGGTAGCGCGCGCACACCTCGTCGAAAGGCTCGGGCACGAGGAAGACGTCCTTGATGTGGGTGCCGAACGCCTCGTCGACGTAGATGACTGCGGTGACGCCGCCGATGCCCGGCCAGGTCAGGCCGAGGATGACGTTGTCGCCGTCACCGAGGTCGTCGCCGATCTTGGCGGCCCGGTCGATGGTGATGTCGCGAACCCCCGTGACGTGCAACGGCACCGGATGCCGGCGGGTCATCAGAGCGCGGCGCACCCGGGTGGCGTCCAGCTCGTCAGGCAGGAGCGCGGCCACGACGTGCAGGGCTGCGGTCGTCTCGGCGTAAGGGGTGCCGACGAACAGCTCGATGAGAGCGTCGAGGGGGACTGGGGCGGGGTCGTCGTCGAGGTCGGCGTCGAGGTCGTCGTCGAGGTCGTCGTCCTCGCGCCACCAGGCGTCGGTCACCGCGAGCAGCGAGGAGATGAGGGTCGTGAACGCCGTGGGGTCCTTCGAGCGCAGGGCGGTGCGCAGGGTGCCGATCAGGTCGTCGTCGCCCGGGGCGTCGGTGCTGTGCACCGCTTGCAGCGGGCGCTCCTTCGACCTCGTCGCGGACCTGTTCGGCCCATGCTTGCCACGTCGACCACCCTTGCGCGCCACGCCGCCTATCGAACCATGCCCTCACCGGCGGGTGCGTCGGCATCCTCGTGCTGCGCTGCGGCGAACGTGGAGGACGTTGGTGCCTGTGGAAAACTCGGGGGCCTGTCGGTGGACACTTGTACGATTAGTGCATGGCAGGGGGACCGGTGCTCGGGGAGCGTCGACACCAGATGGTGGCGGCGTGCGAGGCGGTGGACGGGCTGGGCGGGGAGCTGTGGCGGGCGGGGTCGGCGGAGCTGGAGGTGGTGATGGCCGAGGCTGACCGGATGGTCGCTGCTGGTGAGGCGGCCCGGGTGGCGGTGCTTGCTGAGGTGATGAGCCGGGGCGAGGTGGGTGCTGGTGCGGAGGCGTTGTCGCCGGTGCAGTGGGTGCGCCGGCATGCGCCGAGCACCCGCGCGGGTGGGGCCGCGCAGGTGGTCGCGGTGGCGCAGGCGTTCGCGGTTCCTGGGCGGGCGGCGGTCAAGGATGCCGTGCTGTCCGGGGTGTTGCCGGTGCGCAGTGCCGCTGTGGTGCTGTCCGAGGCCGACAAGCTGCTGCCGGTCATTGTCGAGGAGGCTCGCCCGACGGTGCTGGAGGGGTTGATCCGGATCGCCGCGGCAGGGGGGCCAAGGCAGTGCCGCCGGCTGCGTCCGGAGCTGCTGGCGAAGTACGGCCTGGACGGGCAGCTGCAGTGTGAGCAGGACGCCGCGAAACGGTACGTGGCGCTGTCGCAGCCGTACGTCGACGAGATGGGCGTGGCGCAGTACCGGTTGACCCTGGACCCCGAAGGCAAAGCAGTGCTGGAGGCCGCGCTGGGTCCGTTGTCCGCTCCGGCCCCGGTCGACGGGGAGCGTGACCTGCGCTGCAGCGACCGCCGCCGCGGCGAAGCGTTGGTCGCGTTGGTGCGTCGTGGGGTGGCCGCCGCCGACAAGGGCCCGCGGCACACCAAGAGCCAGCTGTTCGTCACCGTCGACCTCGACACCCTCCGCAACGGGCTGACCGGTGCCGGGGTCACGATGGGCGCGGCGGAGGCCGGCACCCTGCTGGCGCCGGAGACGGTGCGCCGGTTGGCCTGCGACGCCACGATCATCCCCACGGTGCTGGGGGTGGCCGGGGCGGTGGTCGACCTCGGCATGGACGTGCGGCTGTTCACCCCCGCCCAGATCAAACGGCTGTGGCTGCGCGACCAGCACTGCTCGTATCCCGGGTGTGACATGCCGCCGATGTGGACCGACGCGCACCACCTCATCCACTGGGCAGATGGTGGCCCCACGAACTTGTCGAACGCGGCACTGCTGTGCCAGCGCCACCACACCATCGTGCACCAGCGCCGCTACGCCGGCTGGCTGGTCGAAGACGACGACGGCTCCCGGGTCGAGTGGGACCTCACCATCGGCTCCTACGACCGGCTCCTCGCAACCCGCGCCGCGCGAGAACCAGCATGACCCCGCCCCGAACCCTGCTCACTGCAGCGGGGCGAGCGGTCATGCCTCGAGGGGTGTACCGGCAGGCCGAGCCGGGGTGCGGGGCGGCATCGGGACACGACGAAGCCCCGGTAGGCGCGTGCCGACCGGGGCTCCGTGGCCCTGCATTGGGCTCAGACGGTTGCCGGGATCTTCTCGATGGCGGGGGCGTCGACGCCCTCGACCTTGTGGGCGTGGCGCAGGCCCAGGACGCCCAGGGCCAGCATGACGGCCGCACCGATGAAGGAGGCGATGGCCGCCCACATCGCGATGGTGCCGAGGGTGGCGAAGGCGTAGGCGTTCAGGAGCATGCCGCGAAGGGTGGTGCCCATGAAGAGGGTCTGGCGCAGCTCGCCGAGGTCCTTGGTGGCCTGGGCTGTCGGGTCGGCCTTGGAGGCGGCGATGAACTCACCGGAGACCTGCGAGTAGGTCTTGCCACCCGAGGCCTCGTCCATGTGCACCTGGATGTACTCGTCGGCGTAGGCCTTGGCCTGCGCGCCGGTGGTGAGGTCCTGGCCGGCGTACTGGAGGAGCGCGGCCTTCTGGGCGGGAGTCGTCAGCGCCCCGGCGGCCGGCATGGTGATCTGCTGGGCCTTGAGCTGGTCGTGCACGTTCTGGGTCGCGAACGAGGAGGCCCACACGAGCAGCCCGCCGGCGAACATGAGGACGACGGCGATGACGATGCCGGTCCAGGAGATGAGCTTGTCGAATGAGCTTCGCATGGTGGTCTCTTGTCCTTCCGAGGCCCGGGGGTGGTGGGCCTGTGGTGGTCTTCCCTTACGAGTCCAATGTACTACTCCGTGTAGTAGTTGATGTTGCAACAAAGGTGTCTCGTACGACACACGCGCCCGACCCCGTTTCAGGATGCCGTCCGCCGCCAGCGCTCGAACAAGGCCGGGACCGTGGGTGCGGACTCGCTCGTTCACGCGCTGTTCGAGGTCCCTGCCGCCCCGCTCGAGCGATGGAGTGTGACGTCGTACGGTTGTGCGTCGATCCTCGTGTCCCGACCCGTCCCGCGGACTACGTTGAGCGCACGCCACAGTGTGAGCACCGTTGGGAGGCAGGGGATGCCGGGCAACCGCGATCTGACCGTGGTCTCCTGCCGTCGGCTCGGGGACGACTACGTGCTGCTGACCCGCGACCTCGACACGGTGCACGCATGGGGAGGGCGCGCCGAGATGCTGCGCGCCGACGTTCCGCAGCAGGCGCTCGAGATCGCGGACGCATCCGGCTCCGCGCGGCTCACCACCCCACCGACGGCGGGGTCCTATCCGTGGTTCGTCCAGGACATCCAGCACGGCTACTGGTACATCGACCGCGCCCGCGCGACGGAGTTCTGCGCGTCGCTGGCCGACCAGCCCCAGCCGAACCCCTGACCCTGCGGTCGGCGTTCGGCGGTCGGCGGTCGTCGGTCAGCGCACCGACACCAAGGCGCTGTGCTCGACGCGGTCCTTGGCCCACCAGATGAACTCGGCCACGTGCTGCGGCCCGGTGAACCCGTCACCCGCGAGCTCGAGCAGGAGGTCGTTCGACCACACCGCGAGCCGGCCGACCTGCATCGAGGTGAGGTCGACCTTGGGCAGGTGCAGCCCGTAGACCGCCCGGGTGAGGTCGCGCTTGCCGGTCTCCTCGGTGGCGTAGGTGAGGATCGGCAGGAACCGGTCGGGCTCCATGATGCACAGCACCTTGGTGAGCAGCGCCTCCTTGAAGCCCGGCATCCCCGTGTCGGCGTGGTCCTCGATGAGGTGGGTGAGGCGGTCCTCGAGCGGCACGGCATCCGGCCCACGCAGCAGGTAGCTGATCGAGGCCCTGGTGCGGTCGGCAGCCACGTCCTCGCCGAGCCGCTTCCAGGCCCGGCTGAACATCGAGGTGTTGCCGACGTTGACGCCGGTCTGGTTGCCGACGAAGTCCTTGAGGTCCTGCGGGGCGCAGCTCGCCAGGCCCTCGACCGTGAAGAGCTCACGGCAGCGGGCGTAGTGGTCGGCCACCGCGGGGTCAAGCTCGGCGCCGGTGCCGGCCTTGAGGAACTTGGTCTTCAGCCGCTTGACCCGCGCCGCCAGGGCGGGCTCGACCATCTCGGCGTTGGCGAAGCGGCCCTGGGCCATCTCGAAGGGCGTGCGAGTGAAGGTGGGTGCATGGTTCACCACGACGGGCGACCAGGTGTGGCCGCAGTCGCCGCACCGCAGGATCCGCACACCGTCGGGGCCACTGCCCTCGAGGTGGATGTCGTTGTCGGACTGGCAGTTGGCGCACGAGATGATGGCCATGTCGCGATCCCTTCCAAGACTGGTGGTGTCGAGACGGTGGAGCCCGGCGCGGCAGTGGCGTGGTGCCGTACCCCAATCTACCATCGATAAATTGTCAGTCTGACCCTAAGATGCAGCGAATGGGCTACATCAGCGAGTACCCGCCGTTCTACGTCACGTGCGACCTCGTGGTGCTCTCGGTGCGCGCCGGGGAGCTGCACGTGCTGCTCGTGCGGCGTGGCGGCGAGCCGTTCGCCGGCCGGCTCGCGCTGCCCGGCGGGTTCGTCGAGATCGACGAGAACCTCGAGGATGCCGCCTACCGCGAGCTCGGTGAGGAGGCCGGGGTCGGGCGCGACGACGTCATCCTCGAGCAGCTCGCCGCCTACGGCGAGCCAGGGCGCGACCCGCGGCAGCGCGTGGTGTCGGTGGCCTGGTTGGCGCTGGGTGCCGACCTCCCCGAGCCCACCGCTGGGTCGGATGCCGCGGACGCACGGTGGGTGCCCGTCGCGTCAGCCCTCGCGGCGGGCGAGGCGGGCGAGGGGGGCAAGGCGGGCGACGCGGTGAAGGCCAGCGACGTGGGGGAGGCGCTGGCCTTCGACCACCACCGGATCCTCGCCGACGGGGTGGAACGCGCCCGGGCCAAGCTCGAGGACACCGGCTATGCCGCGGCGTTGTGCGGGGAGGGGTTCACCGTTGCCGACCTGCACGTGGTGTACGAAGCGGTGTGGGGGATCGAGCTCGACAAGGGCAACTTCCACCGCAAGGTCACCGGCGTGGAGGGCTTCCTGACGCCCACCGGGGAGGTGCGCGAGGGCGGCCGCGGCCGGCCCGCTCGGGTGTACCGCGGCGACCCGCGGGCCACCCTGTCGCCCCCGATCCTTCGCGGCGACCGCTGACCCGTTGACCCCTGACCCCTGACCTGCGCCGTAGCGGTGGCTCGACCGAACGGACAGGTTTCCGAGCCGTTCGGCTGAACCTCCTCGTAGATGGCCGGTAGCGGTCGAGACGCCTCTTTTCGCCGACATAGGGTCCCGCGTGGGGGGCTCGGGGAAGCGTCCCATCAGCCATTTCACGAGGGGACAGCATGTCAACGCCAGCAGGGTGGTATCCGCAGGAGGACGGTCGTCAGAGGTACTGGGACGGGGCTGCGTGGACCGACCACTTCGCTCCCGGAGCCGCAGGGAGCGACGCGCCTCGCGTCGCCGGAGCGACCTCGCCGCAGAGGCCTGCGGCCACCGGAGCGACCACCGCCCAGCGCCCGTGGTTCAAGAAGAAGCGAGTCATCATCCCCGCGGGTCTGGCCGGGGTCATCATCCTCGGCTCGGCCCTCGGCGCAGGAGGCGCAGAACCGCCCACGGCTCCGTCAGCGCTCAAGACGCCGACCGTCCACCAGCGCCTCGGTGACGCCGTCGCCGACGACCACCGCCGAGGCAGTGGAGGCGACTGCAACGCCCACGGCTACGCCAACGCCGACCCCGACCAAGGCGGCGGTGCCCGCGACGCCGAAGCCCGCTCCCAAGCCGAAGGCCAAGCCCAAGCCTCCCGCCGCGAAGGCCATCAGCGCCCGTACCTGCGGAAGGTCGTCAAAGACCCCGACAGCTACGCGAGCAACCGCTACATCGTCTACGGGGAGATCAGTCAGTTCGATGCAGCCACGGGGACCGACACCTTCCTCGCAGACGTGGCGCACAAGAACACAAGTCCTACGGGATCTTCGAGGTGAGAACACCATGCTCACGGGTGACGAGGCCAAGCTCGCCGACTTCGCGGAGGGCGATGTCTTCAAGGCAACCGTCACGGTGGTCGGCTCCTTCTCCTACGAGACGCAGATCGGTGGCAACACGACCGTGCCGATGCTCACGGTCAACAGCATCCGCCGCATCGGTAGCAACAGTTGAGTACTGACCCAGCGCGACGACGGCCGGCGTCGACGGCCTCGGCTCGACGCGGCCCCACGGCTCGACGCGGCCCCACGGATCCCGCGTCCGTGGGGAAGCCGCCCTCCGGGCGAGCCACAAGGGGTGCCATCGGCCAGCCTGGCTTGGTGGCGAACGACCCGCCGATCGCTCGGCGGATGCGTAGGCTCGACGACGGACGAAGCTCAGCGGGGATGGCATCTGCAGGAGGAACACATGGCGGGGACGACGGCGCAGCCCGGTTGGTACGCCCAACCCGATGGCACTGAGCGGTTCTGGACGGGGTCGCTGTGGAGTGACCAGGTGCGGCCCCGCCAGTCCAGCGCCGTGGTGCCGCAGCAGCCGGCACCGCTCGTGGGGCCGCCCACCCCGCAGCTCGCCTACACCCAGCAGGGCTATGTCGCGGTGACCCAGGTCGCTCCCAAGAGCCCGGGTCTGGCCCTGCTGGGAAGCTTCTTCTTTCCCGGCCTCGGCCAGCTGATCAACGGGCAGGTGGGCAAGGGGATAGCGATGTTCGCCGCCTACCTCATCAGCCTTGCGTTGCTGTTCGTCCTCATCGGGTTCGTCCTGGCTCCCGCGATCTGGATCTGGTCGATGGTCGATGGATACACGGGCGCCAGGCAGTGGAACGCGCGGCACGGCATCCTCAGCTAGACGACCCTCTTCGGGTGCCGACATGCGGGTGCCGCGACACGGCTGGGACCACCTGACGGCCGCGGGGTCGCGCGACTACGCTTCGCCCATGCTCATCATCGGAATCATCCTGTTCGGCATGATCGCCGGCGCCGGCGCCCAGCTGCTCATCCAGCGCAACACCAAGATCAACTGGCCGCTGGCGTTCGCGACCGGCATCATCGGCTCGTTCGTCGGTGGGCTGTTCGTCAGCTTCCTCGCCGGTGACGGCCTCGAGCTCAAGCCGAGCGGCATCTTCGGCTCCATCTTCGGTGCCGTGCTCGTCACCCTGCTCTGGTACTGGATCCAGGACCGTCGCGCCCCCAAGAAGGAAGAGCACCCGAGGCCGCACGTCGGTCCCTGACCGCCACCGAAGGGCCCGCCGGCCGCTGTCGAAGGTTGACTGCCGGCATGCCATCCGACCTGCTCGGCGCCCCTAGGTTGGGCGCATGCCAGCACCCGACGCGACCCGCCGCCGCCGTTCGGCGCCACAGACGGTCCTGGTCACCGGCGCCACGGGTTACGTCGGCAGCCGGCTGATCCCACGGCTCCTGCGCGACGGCCACACCGTGCGAGCCGCGGTCACCGACCTCGACAAGGCGCGGGGTCGCTGGTGGGCCGACCAGGTCGAGCTCGTGCGGATGGACGTGCTCGACGCCGACACCGTCGACGCCGCGGTCGAGGGCGTCGACGCCGTCTTCTACCTGATCCACGGGATGAGCGGCGCCGACTTCGCGGTGCGAGACCGGGAGTCGGCCGAGTCGATGGCCTACGCGTGTGCCAACGCCGACGTGCAGACGATCGTCTACCTCAGCGGCCTGGTTCCCGACGTCCCCGAGGACGAGCTGTCCGAGCACATCGCCTCCCGCCTCGAGGTCGAGCGCATCCTCACCGGCGCCAGCTACGGCATCCGCACCATCACCCTGCGGGCCGCGATCGTGACCGGGTCGGGGTCCACCAGCTTCGAGATCATCCGCCAGATCAGCGAGCGGATGCCGGTCCAGGCGATCCCGGCGTGGATGGACAGCCGGGTGCAGCCGATCGCCGTCGTCGACGTGGTCGAGGCGTTGGCCGGCGCGTTGCGCCTGGAGTCGGAGTCGCGCTCCTACGACGTCGGTGGCCCCGAGCGGATGCCGTACACGCGCCTCCTCGACGTCTACGCCGCCGTCGCCGGGCTGAGCCGCCCCCAGGTGGTGGTTCCGGGGCTGCCCACCCAGCTCGTCGGCACGCTCGCCGGCGCCATCACCGACGTGCCGGCGAGCACCGTCGAGGCGCTCGTCGAGAGCCTGCAGCACGACATGGTCTGCCACGACGTCGACTGGACCTACGACCTGCTGCCGGAGGACCACGAGATCCTCGAGGTCGAGGAGTCCTTCGCGCGGGCCCTCGCCGAGCCGGACGAGCAGGTGCCGCCGGCCGAGCGCGACCCCCTCGGCCCGATGCCGGGTGACCCGGTGTGGGCCGGGGGCCAGGGTGGCGGGCTGGCCTCGGCGGTCGCCGGTGCCAAGGCCGTCGTCGGTGGGCTCGTCGGGCGCCTCGGTTCGGGCAGCTGAACAGGCATCGGGCGCCCACCTTCGACAACCCCCTCGAAGATCGGGCGGGCCACGGGTAGACCCCCGAAGCGCTGGGTAGGCGGATGGCTCGACCACCACAGCTTCGCGCTTCAGGAGGACACACTCATGGCCAACACCGTTTCCCGATCCCTGCACGACGTCGGCCTCTCGGCCTGGTTCGGCGGCACCCTCGCCAACGCGGTCGGGCTCAACAAGGCAGCGGCCGAGGCGGACGGCAAGGGCAGTTCCGGTGCCGTCGCCAACGAGGGCTGGGACCGCTGGACACCGGTCAACGCAGCCGCGATCGGCCTGCACCTGGCCGGCAGCGTCGGCCAGCTCGCCGGCAACACCGACCGCCTCACGGCCCAGAAGGGCGTCGGCACCATGGCGCTGGTCAAGACCGGCCTGACGGCCGCCGCCCTGGGTGCCACGGCCTACAGCCGGATGCTCGGCCAGAAGGTCTCGCAGCACCACGACGTTCCCGTCGAGTCGGGCACCGAGCCGACCGCGCAGACCCCCACCCACGTCGCCAAGGCGCAGCGGCAGCTTGCCGTGCTGCAGTGGGTCGTGCCGGCCATCACCGGCGCGCTCGTCGTGGTCAGCTCGTTCGCCGGTGAGCAGCAGCGCCCGCGCAGCGTCGCCGAGGGCGTCAGCTCGCGGCTGCGCCGCAAGGGCTGAGTCGGTCTGCCGAGCCGGTCACAGAACCGACCGGCTCGGCGGCCCCCCTTCGACAGACATAGAAGCCGGCGTCGCTGCCTGCGGCGGCGCCGGCCCCCCGACATACGGTGAGGACCATGGACTACCGATACCTCGGCAACAGCGGACTCAAGATCTCCGAGATCACCTACGGCAACTGGCTGACGCACGGCTCGCAGGTGGAGAACGACATCGCCACCCAGTGCGTGCGCGCGGCCCTCGAGCACGGCATCAGCACCTTCGACACCGCCGACGTCTACGCCAACACCAAGGCCGAGACGGTGCTCGGTGAGGCGCTCAAGGGTGAGCGGCGCGAGAGCCTGGAGATCTTCACGAAGGTCTACTGGCCGACCGGCCCCGGCGGCAAGAACGACACCGGCCTGTCGCGCAAGCACATCATGGAGTCGATCAACGGGTCGCTGACCCGCCTGCAGACCGACTACGTCGACCTCTACCAGGCCCACCGCTACGACACCGAGACGCCGCTCGAGGAGACGATGCAGGCGTTCGCCGACGTCGTGCGCCAGGGCAAGGCGCTCTACATCGGCGTCAGCGAGTGGACGGCCGATCAGATCCGCGCAGGCCACGAGCTGGCGAAGGACCTTGGCGTGCAGCTGATCTCGAGCCAGCCCCAGTACTCGATGCTGTGGCGGGTCATCGAGGACGAGGTCGTGCCGACCTGCGAGGAGCTCGGCATCAGCCAGATCGTCTGGAGCCCGATCGCCCAGGGCGTGCTCACCGGCAAGTACGTTCCGGGACAGCAGCCCCCGGAGGGTTCGCGGGCGGCCGACGAGAAGGGCGGCGCCGACATGATCAAGAGGTTCATGAACGACGACGTCCTCAGCCGGGTGCAGAAGCTCAAGCCCGTGGCGGATGACGCGGGCCTGACGATGGCCCAGCTCGCCGTCGCCTGGGTGCTCCAGAACCGCAACGTCGCAGCCGCGCTCGTCGGTGCCTCGCGGCCCGAGCAGGTCGGCGAGAACGTCAAGGCAGCCGGCGTGACTCTCGAGCCGGAGCTGCTGTCCCGCATCGACGACGCGCTCGGTGACATCGTCGAGCGCGACCCCGGCAAGACCGCGGAGACCGCACCTCAGGGTCGCGTGGCCTGAGTCGCGCAGCCACCCGCGCGAGGTGCGCCGGGCGGCCACAAAGGCGAGCGTGCCCGGCATCCGAACATCGGATGCCGGGCACGCGGCGGACGCGCCCACTGTTGCGACGCGGTGTGGGATGGGACGCTCGGCACGTGGTGGAGCACCGCGGAGCCGAGCAGGAGGACGTCATGGGTCACAGTGCAGGTCCCTACCGTGCGGTGGTCGATGACGACCGCGACCCCCTGCGACAGGGCCGGCTGAAGGTGGTGGTGCACGCCGTGGGGGAGGACCCGGTCTGGGCCTCGGCGTGCCTGCCACCCATGCCAGTGGGGATGCTGGCGATGCCGGGAGTCGGGTCGACCGTGTGGGTGCAGTTCGAGGGCGGCGATCTCAACTATCCGGTGTGGACCGGAATCACTTGGGACACAGCCATGCTCGCGGACCAGGCGATCACCAGCGCGACGTCCGTGACCGTGCGGGCGCCCGTGGTGGCGGTCGAGGCGGGGATGGCCCGGTTCGCGGGAGTCGTCAGGTGCCAGACACTGATCGCCGAGTCCGTCGTCGCCTCGTCGTACACACCGGGCGTCCGGCAACGTCTGGTGACTGCCGCGACCTCGCCGGCGCGGCGAGCCCGCTGAAAGGTCAGGCGCGACCCAGGCGGCGCATGACGACGTCGTCGGCCGCGGCGAGCGACTCGTCCAGCCCCAGCACGGCGTCGAGGAAGTCCTCGCGGGCCAGGCTGTAGAGGGTGGTGTCCTCGGTGGCGGTCACCGTCGCGGTGCGCGGCACGTCGCGCAGCAGCCCGATCTCGCCGAAGAACTCCCCGGGGCCCTCGAAGCGCAGGTGCTTCCCGGCCTGGGTCACCTCGACCCGGCCGCTGCTGATCACCAGGAAGCGGTCGGAGACATCGCCCTCGCGCACCACCGCGGTGCCGGCAGCTGCCGACTCGGTCGTGAGCAGGCTGGCCAGCGCCTCGATGGTGGCCGGCGGAAGGGGCGAGAAGATCGCGATGCCGCGCAGCAGGTCGGTGCCGGCCGGTGCGCGCAGGGTGGCGTCGAGGCGCAGGCACCGGGGGAGGAAGAGCAGAGCGGGCACCCCCACGACCAGGGCCAGCAGGGCCAGCGCCCACCGCAGCCCGAGGCCGGTGATGAGGAACGGCATGACCGCCGACCCCAGCGCCATGGTGCCGATGAGGGCGCCCTCGTAGGCGCCGAAGACACGGCCGAGCACGGCATTCGGGGTGAGGCGCTGCACGATCGTCGCGAAGTTGACGTCGACGAGCGGGTTGCCGAAGCCGAGCAGCACGGCCGAGGCGAACACCGTGGCCGGCGACGGGTAGGCGACGACGAGCAGGAGCGGTAGGGACCACAGCGCCGTGCCCAGGGCGAGGTCGCCGGCGAGCCGGTTCCGGGTCGAGCGGGCGATCGCGTAGAAGCCACCGAGGATGGCGCCGACGCCGAAGACGGAGTCGATGATGCCGACGCCGGCAGGGCCGGTCTCCAGGATCTCGACGGCGAACGTGACGCCGAAGACGATGGTCGCGCCGGCCACGATCGTCTGCGCGCACACGAGGATGCCGACCATCATCAGGTCGCGGTCGCGGCGGATGTGCTGGAAGCCGCCGGCCATCTCGGCGAACGCGCCGACCCTCTCCTCGGTCTCGTTGGAGGCGGAGTCGGCAGCAGCCGTGTCCTCGTCGGCGGGGTCGTCGTCGCCAGGGGTCGGTCCGGCGATCGGGCGAATGCCCCACACCAGGAACGCTGACAGCAGGAACGTGGCGGCGTTGAGCAGGAACACGACCTCGACGCTCGTGGTGGTCACCAGCAGCGCACCGAGCGCCGGGCCGACGAAGAAGGCGAGGCTCTCGATGGTGCTCGAGGTGCCGTTGGCAGCGGTGAGCTCCTCAGGGCGCGAGGTGAGCGACGGCATCCATGCCATCTGGGCCGGGCGAAAGACGCAGCCGACCACCGAGAGCAGCGTGGCGACCACCAACACGACTCCGGCCGGCGCGTCGATCACCAGGCAGACGGTCGCGACGACGGCCAGCCCGGCGCGCAGCACGTCACTGGCGATGAGCACCGTCTTGCGGGGCAGCCGGTCGGCGAGCACCGAGCCGATGGGGGAGGCGAAGGCCATGAGCAGCAGGCGCACCGCCCCCCAGATACCGACCAGGCGGGCGCCGCCGACCCCGTAGGCCCACACGACGACCGCGGTGGCGTAGGCCCAGTCGCCGATCATCGACCCGGCCAGCGCGAGCTCGATGCGGCGCAGCGCGGGGTTGACGAAGACCGCCCGCAGTGAGCTCATGGTGTCGTGCAGCGCACCCATCACGGCACCGGGTGCGGTGATGAGCGGGTCGGCATCGACGGCCATCAGGGGTCCCTCCGTCGGCAGGACGGCGCCCTGATGCCGTCACGATCGTGGGCAGGAGCCTGCGCTGTCCATAGCCCGAAATGACCAGGCGGCCGGGGACGCGTGATCAGCCGGCGGTGTGGGCTCTGGTCGAAGCCGGTTGCGGCTCAGCCGGATGCTGACGCGAGCAGCGTCCGCAGGTCGATCGGAGCCTGGCCGGTCACCCGGCGCACGTCGTCGGTGACTCGCTCGACCTCGCCGGCGGCGATCGCCGTGTAGGTCGAGACCCACGCGTCGTACTGCCAGCCCGGCGCATCCCACGTGGAGCGCGACTCGTACGCCTCGTCGACCGTCTCGTCGTGGAAGGTCACCTCGCGGCCGGTCGCCTCGCTGATGATGCCGGCCGCCTCGGTCAGCGTGATCGCCTCCGGCCCGGTGAGGTCGTAGGTGGCGGCACGGTGTGACTCGGGGTCGAGCAGCACCGCGACGGCGACCCTGGCGATGTCGGCGCGGGCCACGGCGGACACCCGACCCTCACCGGCCGGCCCACGGATGACGCCGTCGTCGCCGACCGTGAGCGGCAGGAAGTCGAGGTAGAAGTTGTCCCGCAGGAAGGTGAATGCCATTCCGCGGGAAAGGATGTGCTCCTCCGTGGCCCAGTGGTCGCGGCCCAGGGTGAAGGTGCAGTCGGCGGAGGCGCCGAAGAAGGAGGTGTAGACGATCTGCTGCACCCCGGCATCCGCGGCGGCGTCGACGAATGTGCGGTGCTGCTGGAGGCGGTCGGCCGACTCGGAGCCGGAGACCATCAGCAACGTCTGCACGCCCTGCAGCGCCTGCACCGCGGCATCCCGGTCGGCGTAGTCGGCGTGCACCGGCACCGCACCCGGCAACCGGGGGGCGCGCTCGGGGGAGCGGGCGAGGAGCCGCTGGGGCACTCCCCGGTCGGCGAGGTCGCGGGCGACCAGGCCGCCGAGGGCGCCCGTCGAGCCGGTGATGGCAAGGGTGGGGAGGGAGGTCATGCCGCCAGTGTGGCAAGCGACGCGTCGACGGCGTCGGGAAGGGACGTGGGGGTGTGGCCGATCAGCTGCTCGAGGTCACCGGAGGTCACCTCCAGCTCGCTCGCCCGGGCGCTTTCGTGGGTGCTGGGCGATGGGATCAGCCTGGAGGCCGCGCCCCGGTCTCCTCGTCGGGCACCCGCTTCGAGGCGATGTGCTCCCCGTGCACGCCGTTCTCCGGCTCGTCGAGGTCGTTCTCGTCCTCGACACCGGCATCCGTGAGGTCGATGTCGGGGCTTTCGAGGTCGGCATCCGCCGGGGTCTCGGGGAGCGCCACGACGATGGGCGGAGCGGCGCGGGCGGCCTTGACCCCGGCGGCGATCGAGTGCCACACGTGCCCGGGCCCCATCTCGTCGAGGAAGCCCGAGCGGGTGAGCACGTCACGCACGTTGCCGAAGACGCGCACCAGGTAGAGGTCGATGCCCTTGAGCCGCAGCCGCAGCATCATCTGCTGGAGGCGCTCGGCGGTGGTGGTGTCCATCTGGTTCGTGGCCTCGAGGTCGAGCACCACGGCACGCAGGTGCCGGTGCTCCTTCACGAGGGTCTCGATGTGCTGCACCACCGAGTTCGCGTTCGCCCAGAACAGTGGGCCGTCCGGGCGCAACACGGTCACCCCGCGGTAGGTGCGGCGAGACGGGTCGTTGCCCACCGACCCCCACGCCGCCTTCTCGCCGTCGACCTTGCCCATCTCGTCGATCTCCACCTGCATCGACCGGTAGACCAGCCCGAGCAGCGACTGGCCGATGGCGATGAGGAGCCCGTTGAGCGGGCCGAGCACCAGCACCCCGATGAACGCGACGACGGCCGCGAGGAAGTCGTTGCGGCGCACCGCGGCATACCGCCGGAAGGAGGAGATGCTCACCAGCCCCCACACGGCGTGGATGACGATCGCGGACAGCACGGTGCGCGGCAGGTTCGCGAGCAGTCCGGCGGCGAACAGCACGAAGCCGAGCACGACCACGGCCGCGGCGACGCCGCTGATCTGGGTGTAGGCGCCGGCCCGCGCGTTGGCGGCCGTCTTCGACAGCGAGCCGCCGACCCCCATCCCACCGAACAGACCGGACGCGAGGTCGGCCGCGCCGTGCGCCACGAACTCCTGGTTGTCGGTGTCGGGGTCGACCGCGCCGCTGGGCGCGAAGGTGCGCATCGCGGCCAGCCCCTCGGCGATGCCGACCGCGGCGATCGCGAGGCCGCCGGTGACGATGCCGCTCCACAGCCGGACGTCGACGATGGGGATGGACGGGATGGGGATGCCGGTCGGAACCTGGCCGACGACGTGCACGCCCTTGGCCACCAGGTCGAGCCGGGTCGAGACCACGATGCCGCCGACGAGCACGATGAGTGACCACGGCACCCGGGGCGCCAGGCGCGAGCCGATGAAGAGGATGGCCAGCGAGGTGGCCCCGACGACCAGCGTCAGGCCGTGGAAGTCGGCGGAGTTGGCTGTCAGCTCGGCCACCCGCTCGAAGATGCCCCCGGTGGGCGTCGGTAGCCCGGCCAGGGCGGGGATCTCGCCCACCACGATGAGCACGACCAGCCCGGCAACGAACCCGGTGACGATCGGCTCGCTGAGGAACTGCGCCACCCAGCCCAGCCGCAACAGACCGACTGCCGCGAGCACCACCCCCGCGGTGATCGCCAGCACCGACGTGAGCTGGATCGCGAGCTCGGGGTTCCCGCCCGCGAGCGCCCGCACGATCGAGCCCGACAGCACGGACACCGTCGAGATCGGCCCGACGAACAGCAGCCGCGAGGTGCCGAACAGGGCGTAGGCCAGCAGCGCCGGCGGCAGCGTGTAGAGGCCGACCTGCACCGGCACGCCTGCCACCACGGCGTAGCCGAGGGACTGGGGGATGGCCAGCGCGGCGACGAGCAGGCCGGCCAGCACGTCGGCGGGCAGGTGCTGACCGCGGTACCCGCGTAGCAGGCGCAGCCCGATGGGGAGGCCCGGCGCTGGGAGGTGCACGGGGGACAGTCTGCCGCCTGAGGGCGTTTACCGCCGGGTCGTCTCGGTTGGCTCGGCTTTCCGGGCGCTCAAGCTGCTGCTGGTCAGGGCGGGTGCGGCGTCGCCCGGTGTGACGTCCGTCCAACTGGCGGGACGATTGCAGAACTGCTGTCCTACGCTGCGTAGTAGAGCCGTGGGGGCCTGCCCCGCGGGTGGTCGGAGCAAGAGGGACGGTTCAACCATGCAGCGCACGTACGTCGTCACGGGGGCGGCCTCGGGGATCGGTCAAGCCACTGCTGCACTCCTTCGAAACCGGGGGTACCGGGTCATCGGGGTGGACGTGCGCTCGGTCGACGTCGTGGCCGACCTGTCGACACCGCAGGGACGCCAGGAGGCGATCGACGGCATCCTCTGCGAGGCCGGGCGCCGGCTCGATGCAGTGATCGCCAACGCCGGCCTTGCCGTACCGAGCCCGACGACCGTTGCGGTCAACTACTTCGGCGCGGTCGAGCTGCTCAACGGGCTGCGACCGGCGCTGGCGGCTGCGCGTGCACCCCGGGCCGTGGTGACGTCGTCGATGGCGACCCTGATGCCGGTCAGCTCCGAGCTCGTCGAGGCGTGCCTGGCCGGGGACGAGGCGCTGGCGCTCAAGGTGGCTGGTGAGCTGGAGGCTTCCGGGCCGCAGGGCGGCGCGATGATCTACCCGTCGAGCAAGCGGGCGTTGTCGCGGTGGGTGCGTCGTGAGGCGGCGGCGGCGCGGTGGGCCGGGTGCGGCATCCCGCTCAACGCCGTGGCCCCCGGAATCGTCGAGACCCCCATGGTGGCCGGTCTGATGGACGACCCGGCAGCGCGTGAGGCCACCGACGCGATGGTGCCGATGCCGCTGGGCGGGCACCTGCAGGCGAGCCAGGTGGCCGCGCTGCTGGCGTGGCTGACCTCCGAGGAGAACACCGGAGTGTGCGGTCAGACCGTCTACATCGACGGCGGTTCCGACGTGGTGCTGCGCGGCGACGACGTCTGGGCCTGGAACGACCCGGTGAGTACGGCCGCCGACGCCGGCTGAGCTCGGTGGGCGTCACCCTCGCGCCGATTCCTGTGGATAACTCGAGTGGCGAGATCGGGGGTTTTGGTTAGCGTTTCCCTGCGGAGCCGACGAGGGGCGGCCGGGGAAGGGACGCATGGAGCAACGCACAAGTCGGATGCCGGGGGGCCCGCAGAGGTCGCGGGCGGCGGTGGCGGTGGGGTTCGCCGGGCTTCTCGTGGCGTCGGGCCTGCTGTCGGGGTGTGACTCCGAGGCGGCTACCCCCGGGGCGTCGAGCCCGTCGTCGGCCGTGAGCAGCGCGTCGCCCAGCCCGTCGGCGTCGTCTCCCTCGCCGTCGGCGTCGGTGAGCCCGTCGGTCGCGATCCCCGCGGCGGCCCGAGTGAAGTCCGACAAGGGAGCCGAAGCCTTCGTCCGCTACTTCTTCGACCAGGTCAACCGTGGCCTGGATGGAGCCGCGAGCCCGGACCTCGATTGCCACGCCATGAGCAGCGCTGCTTGTGACTTCTGCACTACGACTGACAGGCTGCCGCAAGCCTTGAGTCAAGGCAGGTCAGAGTTACGCACGAACGCCTGTTTCGGTCAAGGGCGTTGACGGTGCTGACAGGGGCGCCGGACGGGCAGGTCGACCTGTACGTCGACATGGTGCAGAACCGGTCCGACATCGTTGATGCGGCGGGCAAAGTGATAGTCGCACCGATCGACGCAGAGCGATCTCGAGCAACGTTGCTGGCTGATCTGGGAGGGACGGTCGGTGGCTCGCTGGAGTGGTATTGGCGAGTAGCACTTGCGCTCTGCCTAGTTGCGAGCGGCGTCTCTGGCGCGTCGTGCTAGTCCCGATGCACCGCCTGGGCCCTGGGGCATACCGACACTGGCAGACGGTGTGCGCAAAAGGTGTCCTCGAGCTGATTGGACCTGGACACCATGCGAGTCGCGCTGGCAGGCG
This sequence comes from uncultured Actinomycetota bacterium, assembly GCA_963800505.1. Classification (GTDB taxonomy): domain Bacteria; phylum Actinomycetota; class Actinomycetes; order Actinomycetales; family Dermatophilaceae; genus Fodinibacter. The sequence goes on along the minus strand of CAWDBL010000006.1, from coordinate 116,946 downwards.
CAGCAGCTCAGCCAAGAAGGGCCGTGGTAGTGAGTATGCGCCACATCTGTTTGCGGCCCGTGCGATTGCCCGGCCGCCAAGCTCGGACAACCTGTGTATGAGTCGGTCCTGTCATCTTCTGCTCGGGGACCGACCCACGCATAGGACCAGGACCCGCGGTGGCCATCATTTCGGCGGGAGGTTGACCGTGCCGGCAAGCCGGTCAGCCGGGCGCGGAGGGCGGTTGGGAGCCCGTCGGGCATTACGTGCTTCCCGAGCTTGGTGCCGGGTGCCGGCAGGCCACTCAGTATGGCGATGATCCAAGAAGCGTTCCATGACACCGACTTCGCGGTCCCGACGGTGAACATCCAGCCGGAAGGGGACGTCACCCTGGTGAACCTGCCGACGTTCTTCGAGGTGAAGTTCCCCAAGTCCGGCTTCGGTCCGGACGAGGTCGACACGCCGGATCCGGCGCGCCTGCTCGGCTACCACATCGAGGTGCGACCCCGGCTGAAGTCGGTCACTTACCACCTGGGATCGACGACGGTGGGTCCCACGACCTCGCTGGGAGGTCCGCACCCGACCGGTGACATCCGCGCCACCTACACCCAGCCCGGCGCTCATCGGGTTCGGGCCGACATCGTCTACACGGGGCAGTTCCGGGTCGGCGGCGGCCAGTGGTTCGACATCCCCGGAGAGGTCGACCTCCAGGGCACCCCGGTCACCCTCACCGTGCGAGAAGCGCAGTCCCGGCTCTACACCCACTGAGGGTCCGAACGCTCCCGAAGGGGGCGGAGCTGAAGGCCGCCCAGGTGCTTTCCCTTCGCCCCCGCTGCTCGGCGGCTGTCCACAGACCGCACTGCGCTGGCGCGTCATCCACAGATCTGTCGCATGCGGGCGTCGCTCCGCAGTGATGTCGGTGGTCGCACCTAGGGTCGTTTCACCACCACACGAACCGAGGCCGCGCGGTCCGGTTCACCACACGCACACCAGCAGGGGAGGTGACGATGGAGGTCACGAGGGCACTGGCCACCGGGCGACGCCTGCTGCGAGAGCACGGCCTGCACGACTGGTCGATCGTCGCCGACCGGGCCAAGACCCGCGCCGGAGTCTGCCGGTTCGCCAAGCGCCAGATCGGGCTGAGTGCGCCGCTGACCACCCTGCACTCCGAGGACGAGGTGCTCGACACGATCCTCCACGAGATCGCGCACGCCCTGGTCGGCCCGCAGCACGGGCACGACGCGGTCTGGCGTGCCAAGGCCCGCGAGATCGGCTGCAGCGGTGAGCGCTGCGTGTCCTCAGACGCGCCCCGGGTGCCGGGCGACTGGGTCGGCCGGTGCCCCGCGGGCCACGAGAAGACCCGGCACCGCGCACCGACGCGGCTGATGTCCTGCGGGCTCTGTGCCCGGCGGTTCGACCAGCGGCACCTGTTCACCTGGAGCTACCGGGGCCGGCCGGCCACCCTGCCCCCGGCATACACCGCGCAGCTCGCCGCGCTCGCAGCCACCCGCCGCCCGGTCCAGCCGCTCAGCGCCACCCCCTTCGTCGGTGACCTCGTCGAGGTGTCAGCTGGGCCGTGGCAGGGGCTCGTGGGGGAGGTCGAGCTGGTGGGCGCCGTCCGCTGCCAGGTGCGGGTCGACGACGACGAGCTGGTCAGCGTGCCGATCGAGGCGGTGCGGGTGCTGCCGGCCAGTGCTGCTCGCCGTTCCCGCAGCAGCCTCCTCTGAGCCGCCCAGCACCGTCACCCCGGCGCCGCCGCAGAAGTTCCGAGCGCCGTCAGCCCGACGCACCCGCGGAACCGCCGTGGACGCCTCACTCGAGGCGCACTGGTAGTTGTCGTCCCCTGGACCACCAGCACCCCGCGCCACGGTGAGGACGCTCACGCAGCCGGTGGTCCGAGGGCCTGCGCACCGCTGGGACAATGGAGGGGTGAGCGACAACGTGGTGCACGTCGACGGTTCGAGCGACGACTTCACGCGCCCGGTGGTGCGCGGTGAGGGTTTCGGCGAGTGGCGCCCGCCGACCAGCGGCCTCGACCGTGCCTTCGTGCTCGCCGGTGGGGGAGCCACCGGCATCGCCTGGGAGGCCGGCATCATCATCGGCCTGCGCGACGGGGGCATCGACGTGCGCGACGCCGACACCATGATCGGCACCTCGGCCGGGTCGATGGTCGCCGCTCACCTGCGGGTCGGCACCGACGAGGGCAACGCCTTCGCCCGCATCCAGGAAGGCGCACCACTGGCGACCTACGGGCGGCTCGGCGCCTTGGACGCCGCGCGCTACGTGCGTGCCCAGCTGCACCTCGACAAGCGCAGCGGGCGAGCCCTGGTCGGCCAGGCCGCCCTCAGCGCCGAGACCACCACCGAGGAGGACTGGCTGCAGGCCATCGGGCTGGGGCTGGTCGGCAAGCCGTGGCCCGAGGGCCGGCTGTTCATCACCGCCGTGGATGCCGAGACCGGTACCTCGGTGGTCTTCGACAACACCAGCGGCGTGCCGCTCGAGCGCGCCGTCGCGGCCAGCTGTGCCGTGCCCGGAGTCTTTCCCGCCGTGGAGGTGGGCGGGCGCCGTTACGTCGACGGTGGCCTGCGCAGCATCGCCAACGCCGACCTCGCCGCCGGTCACCGCCGGGTCCTCGTGCTCTCGCCGTACCCGATCGGCTCGCACCTGCGCGACCTCCCGCCGGTCCAGCTGCGGATGCTCAAGCCGTCGGCCAAGACGCACCTCGTCGTCCCCGACGCCCGAGACCTGTGGGCGATGGGCGCGAACCCGCTCGACATGTCACGAGGCGCCGGCACCTTCGAGACCGCCCGGCTCCACGGCGCTCGCATCGCCGACCGGGTCGCCGAGACCTGGGCCGACTGAGCCGACTGAGCCGACAGAGCCGTCAGAGCCGTCTCAGCCGACCACGCCGCCCGGTGTATCACTAGCCCGGCTCTGCGCCTCCTCACCACTGAGGCCACCCGCCCCCCAGGTGGCCCACTGCACGCCGGAGGTCACCCATGGCCGCGCTCGACGCCCTGCCGCTGCTCAAGCTCCCCTCGTCCTGGCCGCTGCCGGTCGTGGCAACCGTCTGCATGGCGGCCCTCGCCGGCCTGGACCTGGTCGGCGCGTTCGCGGCCAAGGAGTGGGCCGAGAGCAAGAACTCCATGGCGCTCGGCGCCGGTGCCCTGTCGTTCCTCGTGCTCTTCTGGGTATATGCGTCCTCGCTGCAGTACGCCGAGCTGGCGGTCGTCACCATGGGCTGGATCGTGCTGCTGCAGGTCGGCATCCTGGTCATCGACCGGGTCGTGTACGACAGCTCGCTACCGGCCGGCAAGCTGGCTGCCGTCATCATCATCCTGGCGGCGCAGGGCTACCTGGTGCTCGCGCCGAGCGGCTCCACCGCCTGAGCTCACGCTGCTGTCGCGCACCCCACACCCCGCCGCGAGGGGACGGGTCACGGCAGCGCCACCCCCCTCGCTAGGCTCGGCCGCGAGGAGGCGACGATGACGTCACTGCACCACGCCGGCAACCCCGGCACCCCTGGCCCCACCGGTTCCAGCGCCCACACGGCCGCACAGATCGAGGTGGTCGAGCGGTATGCCGCGCACAACTACCACCCGCTGCCCGTGGTGCTCACCTCCGGCGAGGGGGCCTGGGTCACCGACGTCGACGGCCGGCGCTACCTCGACTGCCTCGCGGGCTACTCCGCGCTGAACTTCGGGCACGGGCACCCCCGCCTGGTCGCCCGTGCCCAGCAGCAGCTGGGCCGCCTCACCCTCACCAGCCGCGCCTTCCACAACGACCAGCTCGGCCCGTTCGCCGAGGCGCTGGCCGGGCTCACCGGCAAGGACATGATCCTGCCGATGAACACCGGTGCCGAGGCCGTCGAGACCGCCCTGAAGGTCGCCCGCAAGTGGGGCTACCGGGTCAAGGGCGTCCCCGACAACACGGCCAGCATCGTGGTCATGGAGGGCAACTTCCACGGCCGCACCACCACCATCGTGAGCTTCTCCGACGACAAGATCGCCCGTGACGAGTACGGGCCCTACACACCGGGGTTCCGCACCGTCACCTACGGGGATGCCGAGGCGCTGCGCCAGGCGATCGACGACACCACGGTCGCCGTGCTGCTCGAGCCGGTGCAGGGCGAGGGTGGCGTCGTCATCCCGCCCGAGGGCTACCTGCGCGAAGTGCGCGCCATCTGTGACGAGGCCGGCGCGCTGATGGTCGCCGACGAGATCCAGTCGGGCCTGGCCCGCACCGGGCTCACCTTCGCCTGCGACCACGAAGGCGTGGTGCCCGACATCTACGTCATGGGCAAGGCCCTCGGCGGCGGCCTCTACCCCGTCTCCGCCATCGCGGCCGACCGCGAGGTGCTCGAGGTCATCACCCCGGGCTCGCACGGCTCGACGTTCGGCGGCAACCCGCTCGCCGCCGCCATCGGCCACGAGGTCGTCACGATGCTGTCCGAGGGCACCTTCCAGCGCCGCGCCGCCGAGCTCGGAGCGATCCTCGCCGGCCGCCTCGAGCCGCTCGTCGGTCGGGATGACGGCCGCGGGCTCGCCGCCGTGCGCGTGCGCGGGCTGTGGGCCGGTCTGGACATCCAGCCGGGAGGACCCAGCGGGCGCGAGCTGTGCGAGCGGCTCATGCACCGCGGCATCCTCGCCAAGGACACGCACGGGTCGACCATCAGGCTTGCTCCGCCGCTGGTGGTCACCGAGGACGAGGTGGGCCTGCTCGTCGACGCCGTCGCCGACGCCCTGCAGCAGCCGTAGCCACCATCGACGGAGGGCCACCCGCGGCGCCGGAGAGCCGCCCCGCCACGCGAACTACGCCGATTCGGAGCTGACCGAAGCGGCAGCGTCGGCGGTCGCGGCTGCGTCAGCCCCTGCTGCGTCAGCCCCTGCTGCGGAGTCGACGTCCTCGGCCGCCGGCTCCGCGGTGGCACGCGCCGCGTTGCGCGCGATCTCCTCGACGATCTCGGCCCGCCGCGGACCCGGCAGGTCGTGGGCCATGTCGGGGAAGACGATCAGCCGCGCGCCGGGCACCGCCCGCGCCGTCGCGATGCCGCCGCTGGGCATCACCAGCTGGTCACGCAGCCCGTGCACGACCAGCGTCGGAACCCGCACCTCGCGCAGGGCGGGCGTGCGGTCGGGGCTGGCCTGGATGGCGACGAGCTGGCGGATGGTGCCCAGCGGGTTGACGTTGCGGCCGATGGCGGTGCGCACCATGCCGCCGATCTCGTCGGCGTCGAAGTGCGGGCCGGCGATCATCCGGAAGCCCTCGACGGCCAGCCGCTCGGCCTCCTCGGGGTCCGCCGGGCGCGGCGCCGACATCGACATCGCCACCGCGGGCAGCAGCCGGGGGGAGACGGTGCCGTGCCGCCGGTCACCGGTGTTCGACATGATCGAGCAGAGGCTGAGCACGCGCTCGGGGTGGTCGATCGTGAGCTGCTGGGCGATCATCCCGCCCATCGACACCCCCACGACGTGGGCGGCGCCGACGTCGAGGTGGTCGAGCAGCGCCACGGCATCCGCGGCCATGTCGGACAGCAGGTAGTCGGCGCGGGCGTAGCGCCGGTGGGCGAACCCCTTGAACAGCGCCGCCCGCGTCGGCGCCGGCCCCTCGGTCTTCGTCGACAGCCCGATGTCGCGGTTGTCCATCCGGATGACGCGGAAGCCGCTGGCGGCGAGCCCACTGACCACGTCAGATGGCCACGCCACGAGCTGGGCGCCGAGGCCCATCAGGAGGAGCATCGCTTCGCCGTCGTCCGGCCCGTCCACTTCGTACTCGATCGTCACGTCACCGAGCTGCGCACTGGTCATGGGCGCAGTCTCGCACCCGTCGAACGACGCCCGGAGCCGACCTGCCCGCGGGCTAGGGTTGGCGGCGTGAGAGAACCGCTGACCTATGCCGTCGTGGGTCTGGCGTTCGTGCTCTTCCTCGCCGCCGGCTTCTACGCCCTGCGCGACCGGCTGATCGACGACAAGCTGCTCGCTGTGGCGGCACTGCTCGAGGTCGGGCTGCTGGTCATGCTGGTGCTCGGGCTTGCCGGCATCGGGCACATCACGGACTCCACCGAGAAGGCGACCTTCGTGGCCTACCTGATCTCCTTGCCGGTCATCCCCATCGGCACCGCGCTGCTGACCATCAAGGAGAAGACACGCTGGGCGATGGGCTCGGTGGCCGTCGGGGCGTTCGCCGTCGGCGTGATGGCCCTTCGGCTGCAACAGATCTGGAGTGCCAGTGGCTGAACCGACGCGTCGGGCCCTCGGCGGGCCGGGTGTGGTGCTGGTCGTCGTCTATGCCGTGCTCGCCCTCGCCGCCACCGGCCGCTCCGTGCTGCAGATCGCCAGCTACTACGACAGGGCCCCGCTGGCCTACACGCTCTCGGCGCTCGCCGCGGTCGTCTACCTCCTCGCGACCTGGTGCCTGATCAGGGGCGGGCGGTGGGTGCGCGTCGGCGTGTGGGCCTGCACGTTCGAGCTCGTCGGCGTGCTCGTGGTCGGCACCGCGTCGTACCTGGTGCCCGACGCGTTCCCCGACAAGACGGTGTGGTCGCACTTCGGGCAGGGCTACGGGTTCGTGCCCCTGGTGCTGCCGTTGCTCGGCCTGCTGTGGTTCCGCAGGGTCGAGCGCGAGGCCACGGCTGCCGAGGACGCCGACCGCACCGATACTGCCGGGAGCACTGGCACCACCCCGACCGGCTGACCGGCACCGGGCCCGTGGCCGCCGAATCGGGTGCTCAGGCGGTCGCCGGGGCAGCCACCTGAGCACCCAACTCGGGTGTGAACCGGGTCAGCCCTGCTCGACCCGCTCGAGGAGCAGCACCGGGATGAGGCGGTCGGTCTTGGTCTGGTAGTCGGCGTACGGCGGGTAGGCCTCGACGCAGCGCGGCCACCACTCGTCGCGCTCGGCGCCGGTGATCTCGCGGGCGACGGCCTCCCACGACTCGGTGCCGTCCTGCAGGGTGATCCGCGGGTCGGCCTTGAGGTTGCCGTACCACTGGGGGTGCTCGGGAGCGCCGCCCTTGCTCGCGACGGCGGCATAGACGCCCTCGTGCTCGACCCGCATCAGGGGCACCTTGCGGATGCCGCCGGTCTTCTTGCCGCGCATCGTGAGCATCACGACGGGCAGGTTCATGATGTGCACCGAGCGGGTGTCGCCGGTCGCCTCGATCTTCTCGACCTGCTTGCGGACCCAGCCGGAGGGGCTGGGGATGTAGTCGGTGTCGCTCATGGGTGATCTCCTCGGGGTGGTGGGATCTCGGTAGGGACCGCCGCCCCTCGTCGGGCCGACGGTTCGCTCAGGAAGAACTCAGTGGTCGCTCGAGGTCTTCCACAAGTTGATGCCCGCGTCGACGGCGTGCTTGTCGATCTTGGCGAGCTCCTCGGCGCTGAACTCCAGGTTGTTCACGGCATCCAGGCTGTTGTCGAGCTGCTCGACCGATGAGGCGCCGATGAGCACCGAGGTGACCCGCTCGTCGCGCAGCGCCCAGGCCAGGGCCATCTGCGCCAGGGACTGGCCACGGGCCTTCGCCATCCGGTCGAGCGCCCGCACGTGCTTGAGCGACGCGTCGGTTAGCAGCGACGGGTCGAGCGACTTGCCCTGTGCCGCACGCGAACCCGCAGGGATGCCCTTGAGGTACTTGTTGGTGAGCATGCCCTGCGCGAGGGGGGAGAACGCGATCAGGCCGAGGCCGGTCTCGCCGACGGCGTCGAGGAGGTCTTCCTCGATCCAGCGGTTGAGCATCGAGTACGACGGCTGGTGGATGAGCAGCGGGGTGCCGAGCGACCGCGCGATCTCGACGGCCTCGCGGGTGCGCGGGCCGGAGTACGACGAGATGCCGACGTACAGCGCCCGCCCCGAGCGGACGATCGTGTCGAGCGCGCCCATCGTCTCCTCGAGCGGCGTGGTCTCGTCGAAGCGGTGGCTGTAGAAGATGTCGACGTAGTCCAGCCCCAGCCGGCCCAGGGACTGGTCGCACGAGGCGATCAGGTACTTGCGGGAGCCGCCGCCCTGGCCGTACGGCCCGGGCCACATGTCGTAGCCGGCCTTGCTCGAGATGATCAGCTCGTCGCGGTAGGGCCGGAAGTCGCGCGCAAAGATGCTGCCGAAGTTGCGCTCGGCCGAGCCGTAGGGCGGGCCGTAGTTGTTCGCAAGGTCGAAGTGGGTGACGCCCCGGTCGAACGCGCGGCGCAGGGTCGCCTGCTGGCGCTCGAGCGGCACGTCGTCACCGAAGTTGTGCCACAGGCCCAGCGACACGGCGGGAAGGTCGAGGCCCGAGCGCCCGACCCGGCGGTACGGCATCCCGGCCTCGTAGCGTCCTGCAGCGGCCTGGTACTCGTCAGCGTGGAAGGTCATGTCCCCATCCTTCCCGACTCCTTGCGGATCCCCGACGCCCGGGGGACCGGTTTCGGGCGCCGGGGCGGGGGAAATCCGCACAGAGTCGGAGGTTCGGGGGGTGAGACGAGCGGGGGGAGGGGGTGACCGGCATCCCGCCGCGTCTGTATATTCACCGCAGGTCATGAGTGTCAGCGACAAGCCCCGGCTCGCTGGCCGGCAACCCTCCAACCGCGGTGGGGTGCCCCGGGTGAAGACCTGGCGCACGGCATCCGCCGGGCGCAAGCGCGGGACTGCTTCCGGTAGCCCCGCAGGCCACGTATGACGTGTGCCGGGCGGTTCCTCCCGGCACACCAGAACTCAGGGAGACACCGATGACCGACCCCTCGCAGTGGGGCTTCGAGACCACGCAGGTCCACGCCGGGCAGGTGCCCGACAGCGCCACGGGCGCCCGGGCGCTGCCGATCTACCAGACGACGTCCTACGTCTTCAACGACACCGCGCACGCGGCGAACCTGTTCGCGCTCAAGGAGTTCGGGAACATCTACACCCGGATCATGAACCCGACGCAGGATGCCGTGGAGCAGCGGATCGCCGCGCTCGAGGGTGGGCTCGCCGCCCTGCTCGTGTCGTCGGGCCAGGCCGCCACGACGATCGGCCTGCTCAACATCGCCGAGGCCGGTGACCACATCGTCTCCAGCAGCGCGCTCTACGGCGGCACCGTGAACCTGCTGAAGTTCACCTTCACAAAGCTCGGCATCGACGTCACCTTCGTCGAGGACCAGGACGACCTCGAGGCCTGGCGCGCCGCGGTGCGGCCCAACACCAAGGCGTTCTTCGCCGAGACCATCGCCAACCCCAAGGCGATCGTGCTCGACATCGCCGGGGTCGCCGGTGTGGCCCACGAGGTGGGCGTGCCGCTCGTCGTCGACAACACGATCGCGACCCCCTACCTGATCCGCCCGCTCGAGCACGGCGCCGACGTCGTCATCCACTCGGCGACGAAGTACCTCGGCGGCCACGGCACCTCGATCGCCGGCGTGATCGTCGACGGCGGCACGTTCGACTACGGCCAGGACCCGGAGAAGTACCCGAACTACAACACGCCCGAAGAGAGCTACCACGGGCTGGTGTTCGCGCGCGACCTCGGCGTCGGGGGAGCCCTCGGGGCCAACCTCGCCTACATCCTCAAGGCCCGCGTGCAGCTGCTGCGCGACCTCGGCTCGGCGATCTCGCCGTTCAACGCGTTCCTCATCGCGCAGGGCGTCGAGACGCTCAGCCTGCGGGTGGAGCGGCACATCGAGAACGCCCGCAAGGTGGCCGAGTACCTCGAGGCGCACCCGCAGGTGGAGTCGGTGCGCTGGGCGTCGCTCGACAGCAGCCCGAGCAAGGCGCTGGCCGACAAGTACGCGCCCAAGGGTGCCGGTGCGGTGCTCGCGTTCGAGATCTCCGGTGGGCTCGAGGCGGGGCAGCGCTTCGTCGAGGGCCTGTCGCTGCACAGCCATGTCGCCAACATCGGCGACGTGCGCTCGCTGGCGATCCACCCGGCATCGACGACGCACAGCCAGGGCGGCGACGAGGACCGGCTCGCAGCCGGCGTCACGCCCGGCCTGGTGCGGCTGGCCGTCGGCATCGAGTCGATCCAGGACATCATCGCCGACCTCGACGCCGGGTTCGCCGCGGCGAAGGGCTCCGGTGAGGGGTCCTCGGACGAGGGGCTCGGCCTCGAGCAGCCGGCCGACCTCGCCGGCGCCGGCGTCTAGCCGATCGCGGCGTCCGGCCCGGTCCGTGACCGGCCGTCCCTGGTGCCAGGGGCGGCCGGTCGCTGCGTTTCCGGGCCCTCGGGCCGGTGGTACGGGCCTGTGGATAACTTCGCAGCTGTGTCGTCGCCGATGCCTAGCGTTGGGCCATGACGACGATCCGGGTCAACGCCGCCGAGGTGGCCGAGCTGGGGGTCGCCCTCACCGAGACCGGGGCCGACCTCCTCGACATGGGCGACCCCGCGGCCGAGCGGTGGGCACTGGGCCCGGGTGAGTCGGGCCCGGCGGTCGAGGAGCTGCTCGGCGGGTGGCGGCACGTGCGCCTGGCGCTGGGGGAGTCACTGGTCGGGCTCGGTGGCGCGGCCGTCGACGCCGGCTCGCTCTACCTCGACACCGAGGGCGGGGTCTCGCGATCGCTGTTCGGGGGGTCGTGGTGAGCGGCCTGCCGCCCCTTGCCGGCGACCCTGGCGCGGTCCGGCTGCTGGCCGACCGCCTCACTGGCACGGCCCAGCGGCTGGCCGCCCTCGCCGGGGTGCTGGCCCGGCTGCGCGACGGCGCCACCTGGGACGGCCCGGCCGGTGACGCCTTCGGGGCGCGGCTTCGTGAGGTCGCCCCCGTGCTGGATGCCGTCGCCGCCCGCCTCGGTGGGTCCGCGGCGCCGCTTCGGGCGCTTGCCAACGCGATGGCGGAGGCGCAGGTCGTCGTGTCAGCAGCGGTGCTCGACCTCGACGAGGCGGAGCACGCGTATGCCGTGCTCGAGGACCGCGCGGTGGCCCTGTGCGCTGCCGGCCGGCGGGAGGACGACCCCGACCTGCTCGTCGTGCGCCACCTGCAGGTCGACCAGGTGGAGGCGCAGCAGCTGGCGCGGGCGCGCCACGCTGCGGCGGCCGAGCGGTTCCGGGAGGCTGACGCGCGCTGCGCGGCGGTCCTGAGGTCGCTGACGGTCGACGGCCTCGCCGACGACCTGCCCTACCGCGTGCTCGTGGGGGTGAGCACTGCCGGGCACGACGTGGCGGCCCTCGGCCAGGTCGCCACGGTGGTCCCCGAGCTGAAGCCGGTCGTCGCGGTGGCCGATGCCGCTGCCGTCGCCGCCGATGCCACCCTGCTCGTCGCCTACGGAGAGGGCGATGCCAGGCAGTTCGCCACGGATGCCGGGCTCGCGGCCACCGGCGCGCTGGGCGGGGCGCTGCGCACCGGTGCGACCATCGGCGCGCGGCGCACCGCCGACGGCATCGTGTCCACGGGTCGGCTGACCGCGGCGCAGCGAGTGGCTCGCGGGGCCGTGCACGATGCACGGGCCCGGCGCGACGCGCTGCGGGCGTCGTTCCGGGTGCCCCCGGCGCGAGGCACGGCCAGCTCGCTCCTCGGTGGCCCGGCGCCACGGTCGGTGGCGGGCGCCGGGGCTGGGCTGACGATCCCAGCGATGAGGGCCCAGCTGAGGTCCGGGGCGCGCCGGGCTGCTCTTGGGGTCAACACGGCCGCCCGTCAGCGGGTCGACCGGGCCTTCCTCGACAACTGGCGGCTGGCGACGGCCAACGGGCCGCAGGCGCAGCGGATGTACGCCGCCGGCACCACGCTCGAGGTGACGAGAAAGACCGTCAAGCCCCGCACCGAGCCCACCGAGGGGGGTGGGAATGTGCGGTGAACGAGCGGGCAGCGCAGCCCCACTGCGTCGGACGTTGCCCTGGGCGCCGATGAGCGGTGCCGGCGGACAACCGGTCGGGTGCCCGTGCTGGTTCACGGCGTCTCCGGGTGGGCCGAGGGGATGGCTGCATCCGCAATACCAGCCGATAACCGGTCGGGTGGCTGCACCGGGCCGACCTATCCTTGGCGCCATGCCCGCCCAGCCCGTCGACGTCGTCGACCCTGCCCGGCTGAGGTATCCCGAGCACCTGCCCGTCGTCGAGCGCCGTGACGACATCCTCGCGGCGCTGCGCGACCACCAGGTGGTCGTCGTCGCAGGTGAGACCGGCTCCGGCAAGACGACCCAGCTGCCCAAGATGTGCCTCGAGCTCGGTCGCGGGGGAGCCGGCCAGATCGGCCACACCCAGCCGAGACGGATCGCAGCCCGGGCGGTGGCCGAGCGGATCGCCGAGGAGATGCAGGTCGAGCTCGGCGAGCTCGTGGGCTATCAGGTGCGGTTCACCGACCACAGCAGCGACGCGACCCGGCTGAAGGTGATGACCGACGGCATCCTGCTCGCCGAGATGCAGCGCGACCGCGACCTTCGGCGCTACGACACGATCATCATCGACGAGGCGCACGAGCGGTCGCTCAACATCGACTTCATCCTGGGCTACCTCAAGCAGCTGCTGCCCCGCAGGCCGGACCTGAAGGTGGTGGTCACCTCGGCGACGATCGACCCGGTGCGGTTCGCGACGCACTTCGCCACCGACGAACGCGGCCAGGTGGTGCGTGAGGTGCCCGTCATCGAGGTCTCCGGGCGCACCTACCCGGTCGAGCTGCGCTACCGGCCGCTCGTCGAGCTGCACCCCGACGGGCGTCACGTCGTCGCCGAGCGCGACCAGGTGACCGGTGTGGTGGAGGCGGTCGAGGAGCTGTGGACCGAGGCGCCGCCGAGCCCGGAGGCGACCGACATCCTGGCGTTCTTCTCCGGGGAGCGCGAGATCCGCGACGCCGCCGATGCCCTCAACGCCCTGAAGCTGCCCAACACCGAGGTGCTCCCGCTGTTCGCCCGGCTCTCCGCCGCCGAGCAGCACCGGGTGTTCCACCGCGGCGGCGGCCGGCGGATCATCCTGGCCACCAACGTCGCCGAGACCTCCTTGACCGTCCCCGGCATCGGCTACGTGGTCGACACCGGCACCGCCCGCATCTCCCGCTACAGCCAGCGCACCAAGGTGCAGCGCCTCCCGATCGAGCCGGTCAGCCGGGCCAGCGCGGCCCAGCGCGCCGGGCGGTGCGGCCGGGTGGCCCCCGGCGTGTGCATCCGGCTGTACTCCGAGGAGGACTTCGAGGCCCGGCCCGAGTTCACCGAGCCGGAGATCCAACGCACCTCGCTCGCCGCGGTCATCCTGCAGATGACGTCCCTCGGGCTCGGTGACGTCGCGCGCTTCCCCTTCGTCGACCCGCCCGATGAGCGGCAGGTCGCCGACGGGGTGCGGCTGCTCGAGGAGCTCGGGGCCTTCGCCACCGACGAGCCCGGCCGCGGGCGGCACCGCGGCCGCGGACGCCGGCTCACGGCATCCGGTCGCACCCTGGCCCGGCTGCCGCTCGACCCGCGGCTGGGGCGGATGGTCATCGAGGCCGGCCGGCTCGGCTGCACCCGGGAGGTGCTCATCATCGTCGCGGCGCTGTCCATCCAGGACCCGCGCGAGCGACCGGTGGACAAGGAGGCGCAGGCCGACCAGTCGCACGCCCGGTTCAAGGACGAGCGGTCCGACTTCGCGACCCTCCACACACTCTGGCTCTACCTCAAGGAGCGGCAGAAAGAACTGTCGCACAGCGCTTTTCGCCGCACGTGCAAGGCCGAGTACCTGCACTACCTGCGGATCCGCGAGTGGCAGGACCTGCACGCTCAGCTGCGCTCAGCGTGCCGCTCCGTGCGCATCGACCCCGACGTCGCCACCTCCGCCCGCGACGCCGAGCCCGACTGGGACACCATCCACAAGGCGCTGCTCGCCGGGCTGCTGTCGCACGTCGGTGCCCGCGACCAGGCCAAGCGCGAGTATGCCGGGGCGCGCGGTGCACGCTTCGGGATCAGCCCCGGGTCGGCGCTGTTCCGCAAGCAGCCCGACCTGGTGATGGCCGCCGAGCTGGTCGAGACGAGCCGGCTCTGGGCGCGGGTCAACGCCGCCATCGAGCCCGAGTGGGCCGAGGAGGTCGGCGCCCACGTCGTCGCCCGCACCGTCAGCGAACCGCGCTGGAGCCGCCGCGCCGGCGCCGCCGTCGCCACCGAGCGGGTCACGCTCTACGGGGTTCCCCTCGTCACCGACCGCACGATCCAGTTCGCCCGGATCGACGCCGAGGCGGCCCGCGAGATCTTCATCCGCTCCGCCTTCGTCGAGGGCGACTGGCAGCCGCAGCACGACTTCTGGAGACGCAACGCCGCCACCCTCGCCCGGGTCGCCGACCTCGAGGAGCGGGCCCGACGGCGCGACATCGTGGTCGACGACGAGGTGCTGTTCGCGTTCTACGACGCCCGCATCCCGCCCGACGTGCCCACCGAGCGGCACTTCGACCGGTGGTGGCGGGGCGAGCGGCGCCGGCGCCCCGACCTGCTCACCCTCACCGAGCACGACCTCACCTCGGCAGCCGGCGAGCAGGTCTCGGCGGCCGACTACCCGCGCACCTGGCGGCAGGGGGACCTCGAGCTCGACGTCACCTACCAGTTCTCCCCGGGCGCCGCGGCCGACGGCGTCACCGTCCACGTGCCGGTGGCCGTGCTCAACCGGGTGACGTCCGACGGCTTCGACTGGCAGGTGCCCGGCCTGCGCGACGACCTCGCGATCGCCCTGCTGAAGTCGCTGCCCAAGGCCACCCGCCGCCACTTCGTGCCGACCCCCGACCACGCGATGGCCGCCCTGGCCGACGCAGACCCGGCCCGCGGCCCCTTGACCGCCGAGCTGGCGCGGGTGCTCCACGAGCGCACCGGCATCCGCATCCCGCCGGAGGAGTGGGACCTCTCGCGCGTCCCCGACCACCTGCGCATCACGTTCAGCATCGACGGCCCGGGTGGGCGGGTGGTGGCCCGCGGGAAGGACCTCGACGCCCTCCGCGACACGGCAGGTGGGGCGGTGCGGGCCGGGATGGCCAAGGCCGGTGCCTCCTTCGAGCGCACCGGGCTGACGACGTGGTCGGTCGGCACCGTGCCCGAGACCTTCGAGGGACGCGCGGGGGGCCTGACCGTCGAGGGCTACCCGGCCCTGGTCGACGAGGGCACCGGCGTCGCGCTGCGTGTGCTGCCCGACCGCGGTGCCGCCCGGGCCGCGCACCGCCGCGGGGTGCGCCGCCTGCTCCTGCTCAACACGACCGCGCCGTGGAAGCGGGTGCTCGCCCGGCTCAGCAACGCCCAGAAGCTCGCCCTGGCCGACAACCCGCACGGGTCGGTGCCGGCCCTGCTGCAGGACTGCCTCGACGCCGCCGTCGACGACATCGTCGCCGAGCACGTGCCGGGGGAGGTGCGCACCGAGGAGGCGTATGCTGCCGCGCTCGCCGCCGTGCGCGCCCACGCGGCGACCCGGGTGCTGGTGGTCGTCGAGGCGGTCGAGCCGGTGCTCGCCCTCGCGGCGCGGGTGCGCCGCACCCTCGAGGCGCTGGAGCGGGGCGCGGCCTCGGCGCGCACGGCGGCCACCCGCGCCGACGTGCGCGCGCAGCTGGACAGCCTGGTGCGACCCGGCTTCGTCGCGGCCACCGGGGTCGCCCGGCTGCGCGACGTGCGGCGCTACCTGCTGGCCATGCAGCACCGCGCCGAGCGGGCCGCCACCAACCCGCGCGAGGCCGTGCTCCAGGAGCAGGTGGATGCCGTGGAGTCCGCCTACGCCGACCTCCTCGAGTCACTGCCCCCCAGCCGGCGGGCGGCGTCCGACGTCACCGACATCGGCTGGATGGTCGAGGAGCTGCGGGTCAGCCTGTTCGCCCAGTCGCTCGGCACCTCGGGGCCGGTCTCCGAGAAGCGCGTGCGGTCCGCCATCGCCGCTGTGGTGGCGGACAGCGGCAGGTGAGCCGGCCGTCACCGCCCCGCGCGGCCGCCGACATTGCCCGACCTCGTGCGACTTGGGTGCGGTTCTGCCCCGTCCCCGGCCGAGAAACCGCAGGTAGGTCGCACGGAGTCGGGGGAGGGGGGCCGGGGTGGAGCAGAGCCGTCAGCCGGACGGCCGTCGAACGGGGGAATCCAAGGGGGCGTCCCGGACGTTCAGGGGGTACGCGCCTCCCCCGTGAAAGGCTTGTGCCGTGCAGAACCCTTCAGCGCTCTACCGCTTCGAGACCGACGCCGACCTCACCGTGCTCCGCCCCGGTGTGCTGGTCGTCGCCCTCGGCGCCTTCATCGACGCCGGCCAGATCCAGTCCGTCCTCGGTGGTCACCTCCTCGAGACCGGCGACCCCGAGGTCGTGGCCTCCTTCGACGTCGACCAGCTGCTCGACTACCGCGGCCGCCGCCCGGCGATGATCTTCGACACGAACCGGTGGGTGGAGTACGACGACCCGTCGATGCTGCTGCACCGCCTCACCGACCGCGACGGCCAGACCTACTACCTGCTCACGGGCCCCGAGCCCGACTTCCAGTGGGAGCGCGTCGTCGAGGCGGTCCGCGAGCTCGTGGTGACGCTCGGCGTCACGCTGGTGGTGCACACGCACGGCATCCCGATGGGTGTGCCGCACACCCGCCCGGTCGGGATGACGGCCCACGCCACCAACACGTCCCTCATCGGCGACTCCGAGTCCCCGTTCGGGCGCGTGCAGGTGCCCGGGTCGATCGGCGCCCTGCTCGAGCTGCGCCTCGGTGAGGCCGGCCACGACGCGGTCGGCTTCGCGATCCACGTGCCGCACTACCTCGCCGGCTCGGAGTGGCCCGAGGGCGCCCTCGCCTCGCTCAACGCGATCGTCGACGTCACCGGCCTGAACCTGCCCAACGACGACCTGGTCACCCGGGCGCGGGCGAACCAGCAGGCCATTGCCGCCGAGGTCGACGGCAACGAGGAGGCCGGCGCGGTGGTCACGGCGCTGGAGCAGCAGTACGACACCTACCTCGAGGGCCGCCAGCGGCCGAGCCTGCTGGCCACCGAGGCCTCGCAGATCCCGTCGGCCGACGAGCTCGGCGAGGACTTCGAGAACTTCCTGCGCGCGGTCAACGACGACGAGCAGGCCTGACGCACACCGCTCGCCCCCGCTCCGGATGACCTCCGGGCGGGGGCGTCGTCATTCCTCGGCGTCAGCCCTTGGCGTCGGACCACCGGGCGATGACCGAGGTGTCGGCGACGAACCGCACCGGGGCACCCCCGGCCCACCGCCGGGCGGCGTCGTCGAGCGCCCGGTCGACGCGGCCCGCCACCTCGGTGGCGTGCTCGACCGGAGCGTGCACCAGCAGCTCGTCGTGCAGGCAGAGCACCACCTGTGCCCCCAGGTCACGGGTGGTGGCCCGCACCGTGGCGGCCCAGGCCTTGAACAGCTCGGCCGCCGCCCCCTGGATGATCGCGTTGCGCGCGAACCGGCCCCGCGCGGCATCGAGCGCGAGGTCGGCGCCGACCGGGCTGGCAGCCAGGAACCGGCCGGTCGGGATCAGCCGCCCGCCGTACGTGCGCAGCGGCTCCCCACGCCGCCCGGCCGCCGCCGCCCGCTCGAGCAGGCCCATCGCCACCGGGTAGGCCCGCTCCAGCCCCTTGAGCGCCTCACCGGCCGCGCCGCTGCGTTGGCCGTACATCGCCGCCAGCACCGCCACCTTCGCCACCGGACGCTCGACGCCCAGCCGGTGCGCGACCGGCGCATAGAGGTCGTCGGCCCGGGTAGCAGCCGCGAACGCCGGGTCGCCGGACACCACCGCCAGCACCCGCGGCTCGATCTGCCCGAGGTCGGCGCGCACGAACACGTGGCCCTCGTGCGCGGCGACCCCAGGGCGCAGCACGGCCGGCAGGTTGTGCAACCCGTTCTCGGCGGTCATCCGTCCGGCGGCGCCGTCGCACGCGGTCCAGCGCCCGCGCAGCCGGTCGTCGGGTCCGACGTGCGCGTCGAGCCAGCGGTAGCCGTAGGTCGTGGCGATGCGCTCGTCGCGGCGCCAGTCGAGGAGCGCCCCCACCAGCGGGTGCACCGTGCGGTAGGGCTCGAGCACCCACTTGCGGGTGTTCGGCACGTCGACGCCCACGGCGTGCAGCAGCTCGAGCACCTGGGCCGGGTTGCGCAGGTCGGTCGACTCGCGGCCGGGCGCGTGCCGCAGCACCAGCGCGTCGCGGGCCCGCCGGGTGGCCACCTCGTCGGCCTCGGTGGCGGGACGGGGGCCGACCGCGTCGGCCAGCAGCTGCTCGGTGCGCGCCCGGTCGATGGGCAGCCCGTCGCGGCGCAGCTCCAGGCACAACACCGCGGCCGCCGACTCGGACAGCACCGTGCCCACCAGGCGCACCGAGCCCGCGACGGCGGCGTCGTGCTGCAGGTGCGCGGTGTCGAGCGCTGCCTGCGCCCACGCGGGTAGGTGGGCGGCGTCGCGCAGCCACTCCTCGTGGTCGCCGCGCAGGTGCCCGGCCGCGTCGATGAGCGAGTCGGCCGCGGTGGGTGGGGTGTTCGCCGCGAACTCGAACAGGTCGCCGGTCGGGGGAGCGGGCACCTCGTCGACGGGGATGCCGTGTGCCGCCGCCCAGCACTGGCCGGCGGTGGCGCTCCACCCGCCGTTCAGGAGGCGGTGCGCCTCGGCGACGTCCCAGGCGCGCGCGACCGGCACCCCGGCATCCACCAAGGCGGTGGCCGCCGACTCGGCCGACCACCACACCCATCGTGGGGAAGCGGCCGCCTCGAGGTGCGCCGCCAGCTGCGTGACCTGCGCCAACGGGCCGGTGTGGCACTGCCCCTCATGGAGGAGAGCGGCACTGGGCTCGCCCGCTCCCGGAGGCGTGACCGCGAGCACCGCGACGTCTCCGGGGATCATGCCGAGCAGCGTAGGCGGGCGGTCCGTCACCGTCGGTCACGCCCGGTCGGAACGCGCTCCCGACGTGGCAGGATGACGAGACGACACGTGGCCGCAGGGGCCACCGTCAACGGTCCGAGGAGGACGACGTGGCATTGCTCGGCATCGGTGGGAGCCGCGAAGGACAGGCGGTCAAGGACGTCCGCAGTGCCCTGGAGCAGGCCGAGGCCGGCCCCAAGGACGAGGGCGCGCTCGGCAACCAGGCCACCCGCCTGGTGCAGAACATCCTCGACCTCGGCATCGACGGCAAGGGCTGGTTCCACTCGGCCGAGAAGGTCGCCGGTGACGCCCTGGCCTCCCACCCCGACCACGAGGCGGCCGTCGACGCCATCGTGCGCCAGCACGTGCGGCTCGGCGCGGCATCCGGCTTCGTCACCAGCGCCGGTGGCTTCATCACGCTGCCGGTGGCCCTGCCGGCCAACGTCCTGGGTTTCTACCTCATCGCCACCCGGATGACGGCCGCGATCGCCAAGGTGCGCGGCTACGACCTGCGCCAGGAGGAGATCCGCACCGCGGTGCTGCTCACGCTGGTGGGAGCCGAGGCCGACGACCTGCTCAAGAAGGCGGGGATGGCGTCGCCCGGCGGCACCCTGAGCAACCTCGCCGCCCAGCGGCTCCCCGGCCCGGCGATGATGGTGATCCAGAAGGGCGTCGGCTTCCGGCTGCTCGCGACGGCCGGCAAGAACATGTTCGTGCGGCTTGGCAAGATCGTGCCGATCGTCGGCGGCGTCATCGGTGCCGGGCTCGACGGGTTCATGCAGCACCGGGTGTCGGTCAGCGCCAAGCGGGAGTTCCCCCCGGCCCGGGCCGCGGTGTCCGCACCCGGCTCCACGGCGCAGGTGGAGTCCGCCTGAGGGAACCGGAATCTGCGCCCACTCGTCGTTCGTCGTGGACAATGGGCCGCAGCCGCCCGAGCCCAGCCCAGGAGGAAAACCCATGTCAAGGAACGCCCGCCTCGCGTCGGTCGTCGCCGTCGCCCGTGCGGTCCGGATGGCGGTGCGCCCCGGTGGCCCGTCGATGGGAGAGCGGGCCGGCGCCGTGCCCCGCATGGTGCGGGCGACGTTCAACGGTGACTACGTCGGGGTGTCCAAGGGCCGGCTGCTGATGATGCTGGCCGCCGCGGGCTACCTCGTCTCGCCGCTCGACCTGATCCCCGAGGCGGTGCTGCCCATCGTCGGTCTGGCCGATGACGCGCTCGTGCTCAGCTGGTTGGCCACCCGGCTGGTCGAGGAGACCGAGGCGTTCCTGGCGTGGGAGAAGGGCATCGTGGGCGCCCCGTCAGCTTCGAGTGGCGGCGCTGCCGGTGGCGCGTCGTATCCCCCTGCCGGCGGCCCCACCGGCGCGTCCGACGGTGCCACCCGGCCCGCGGCGGGCCAGACCGTCCCCGGCGACGTCGTGCGCTGAGCCGCGTCACCCGCTGAGCGCACTGCCCGATAGTCCCTGAAAGTTGCTCGAACCCGCCGGCTGAGCACGCGTCGTCGTCCACAGGTCGGGCGGCCGAGCCGTTGTCCACAGGCGATCTCGTGCCTCTGGCCCCGGCTGACCGACATCGACACGGTGGTCGGCATGACAGCAGACATCACCCTCCGAGGCCCCGGCGACGTCGTCGCGATCCTGCCCTACCAGCTGGGCTACCACCCCCACGACAGCGTCGTGGTCGTCTCCCTCCGGGGAAAACGCGTGGGCCTGGTCGCCCGCGCCGACCTCCCACCCGAGCCGTTCGTCGGCGAGGTCGTGGCGTCCCTCATGGGCCCGCTCGTGCGAGACGGTGCCACGTCGGTCATCGTCGTCGGGTACGAAGACGCACCCGACACCAGCCAGCCCCTGCTCCTCGACCTCGTCGAGCAGCTCGAGCAGGCGCACATCGACGTCGTCGACGTGGCAGTGGTCCGCGACGGGCGCCGCTACTCACCGATCTGCTCCGAGCCGTGCTGCCCGCCCGAGGGCGTCGAGCTGCCCGACCCCGCCGACGTCCCCGGAGTGGCGGAGTACGTCGCGCTGGGACGGTCCCCGCTGCGCTCCCGGGCCGACGTGGAGGGGCTGGTCGCCCCCGAGCCGTGGCGGTGCCTGGGGGTCGCCAGAGCCGTGGCGTCGAGAGCGCGAATGCCGCGCCGCCGGCGTCGCTCTGTCGCCGCGTGGAGCGCGCTGCTGGACCGGGGCGAGAAGGGACGCCGGTCCCTGGACCCAGCGGTCGTGGCCGACCTGGCGCTCGGGCTGGCCGACATCCCGTGGCGCGACGGGCTGATCGCCTGGCTCGTGCCCTCCGTCCTGCCGACCGACAAGATCGACCGCACCGTGCTGGCACTGCTCGGCTCGTCCCTGCCGACGTGGGGTGGCATGGGCCTGAGCGCACCGCAGCAGCCCGCGCTGTCCCTCGCTCGAGACGGTGCCGCTCACTCGGAGGCCGAGCGCCATCGGATGTCGGTCGAGCGCGACGACCTCCTGCACCGCCTGCTGGCGTTGTGCAGGTCCGTGCCCGACGAGTGCCCTGACCAGGCGGCAGCCGCGTGCACGGTCGCGGCCCACGTGGCCTGGGTCGGCGGTGACGGCGCGATCGCCCGGGCCGCCGTCGAGCGCGCGCTGCGCCTCGCGCCCGACTACCGGCTGGCGCAGCTGCTCGTGCAGCTGGTCGAGGTGGGTCTGCGGTTGCCGCCGGTCACCGCGCGGCCCGAACGGCCGAGCACCCTGGGGGAGGTGGGCTGAGGGCGAGGCGGACTCCCCGGATGACGCTTCGGTCGGCTGGCCGTGACCGTCACTCGGAACGCTCGCCCGGCCGCCGGTGGGCGCGGGTAGCATGGATGCCGGTCATGAGTCCCAGTGCCAAACCCCGGTTTGCTGGGCGGCAACCCTCCTCGCGGTGGGGTGCCCCGGGTGATGACCTGGCCGCACCGCACGGTGTGGCAAGCGCGAGCACGAGGAGCTTTTGTCATGACGGCCACCCGGACGAGGTCGACCGCGGCGGTCTGGCGTCCCGGTGACCCCGTCGGCGACCGCCGCTTCGCTGCCATCGGGGACCTGGCGCTGGAGCGCGGCGGCGTGCTGCCCGACGTGACCATCGCCTACGAGACCTGGGGCACGCTGTCGCCGTCCGGGGACAACGCCGTGCTCGTCGAGCACGCGCTGACCGGTGACTCCCACGTCGTGGGTGACTCCGGGCCCGGGCACCCGTCGCCGGGCTGGTGGCCCGGCCTGATCGGTCCCGGCGCACCGCTCGACACCAACCACCTGTTCGTCGTCGCGAGCAACGTCCTCGGCGGGTGCCAAGGCACGACGGGCCCCTCCTCGCCCGACCCGCACGGGCGTCCGTGGGGCGGCCGGTTCCCGTTCGTCACCATCCGCGACCAGGTCGCGGCCGAGGTCGCCCTGGCGGACGCGCTCGGCATCCCGCGCTGGCACGGCGTGCTCGGCGGCTCGATGGGTGGGATGCGGGTGCTCGAGTGGGTCGCCGGGCACCCCGGGCGGGTCGACCGTGCCCTCGTGCTCGCCTCCACGCCCTACGCCACCGCCGACCAGGTGGCCTGGTGCCAGCCACAGCTGCTCGCGATCCGGTCCGACCCGGCCTTCAACGGCGGCGACTACTACGGCCGCGACGAGTGGCCGGTCGTGGGCATGGGCATCGCCCGGCGGATCGCGCACACCACCTACCGCCACGAGGCCGAGCTCGACGACCGGTTCGGGCGCCGGCCCCGGGTCGGGGAGGACCCGCTCGGGGGCGGCGGGCGCTACGACGTCGAGAGCTACCTCGACCACCACGCCGCCAAGCTGGCGCGCCGCTTCGACCCCAACAGCTACGCCGTGCTCACCGAGGCGATGAACAGCCACGACGTCGGCCGGGGTCGCGGTGGCCTCGCGGCTGCCCTGGCCGGCTACGCCGGCGCGTTGCACGTGGCGGGCGTGACGACCGACCGGCTCTACCCGCTGCGGCTCTCGCACGAGATCGTCGACGCCCATGACGGGTCGGTGTTGTCGGTCATCGAGTCACGCCACGGCCACGACGGCTTCCTCGTCGAGACCGAGCAGGTGGGCGGGGTCATTGCCCGTGCCCTGAGCGAGGCCTGAGCCGCTCCTCCTGCGGTAACGTGCCTGACGTAGACAACGTCCGTCTGCCCTCAGGAGGAGATCGTGACCATCGTCGTCGGGTTCGTTCCCACGAAGGAGGGGCGGGCCGCCCTCGCCCGTTCGGTTGAGGAGGCGAAGACACGCCGATCACGGCTCGTGGTCATCAACTCCAACCGAGGGGGTCGCGACTTCGACGACGAGACCACCCAGGCCGCCGAGGCCGAGCTCCAGCGGGTCAAGGACGAGCTGGGCGGCAACGGCCTCGAGCTCGAGGTGCGCCAGCTGGTGCGCGGCAACGAGCCGGCCGAGGACCTCATCTCGGTGGCCAACGAGACCGACGCCGACCTCATCGTCATCGGCCTGCGCCGCCGCACCCCGGTGGGCAAGCTGATCCTCGGCTCGAACGCGCAGCGGATCCTGCTCGACGCGCCGTGCGCCGTGCTCGCCGTCAAGGGCTGACCGCACCCGACGTCGCGGGGGAGACCGTGCACCGCCCGCCCGCAGGGCTGTGCCAGGCCGCACCGCCAGCGCCACGCGGATGCCGTTTGGGCGGGGGGATGTGCTCGATGGGCCCTTCGCGTTTTATAATGGTGGTGCGCACCTCGTCACCACCCCGGCCGAGCATCCCCCGGCCCTTCGACACGGTGTCGCACAGGACCTTCCCCGCCGCTTCCGGCCGGCCGCTCGCGCGCCCTCGGAATGTGGCCATCCGCGACGAAAGGTAGTCGGTGTCGCCTGTGTCCAACAAGCCTTCCGAGACGAGTGCACTCCCTCCGGAGTTCTCCCACAAGGCCTTGCAGTCCCTCGTCCGAAAGGGCTCCACGACAGGCTCGCTGACGGGCGCTGAGGTGGCCGAGGCCATGCGCGCCGCTGACGTGCGCGCCGCCCGCGGACGCGTCGTGCTGCGGGCCCTCGGCGAGCAGGGCATCACCGTGGCCATGGACTCCGCCAGCACCGGCGTCGCCGCCGCAACGAGCACGGCCAAGAAGACCGTCGCGTCCAGCCGGGCGACGACCGGCACGACCGCCAAGACGGCGGCCCGGGCGACCACGAAGGCCGCTCCGGCCAAGGCGGCTGCCACGAAGGCGGCCCCCGCCAAGACCGCGCCGGCCAAGTCCGCCCCGGCGAAGGCCGCCCCCGCGGCGAAGAGCGCGGCGGCCACCAAGGCTGCACCCGCCAAGGCGACGACGACTCGCAAGGCCGCCGCCGCGGCGGCCGGCGACACCCCCGCGGCCGCGAAGACCACGGCTGCCAAGAAGACTGCTCCGCGCAAGACCGCTGCTGCTGCCAAGGCGGCCAAGGGCGCCGACGACGAGGACGTCGCTCCCGAGGACCTCAAGGACGTCGTGGTCGAGGACGTCGTCGTCGCCGCGGTCGTCGACCTGGCCGACAGCGACGACGAGGACGGCGAGACCCCGGCCAAGCCCGCCGAGGCCGAGACCGAGTCCGGTGGCTTCGTGCTGCGCGACGACGACGAGGACGACGCCCCGGTGCAGCAGGTCGTCACCGCCGGCGCCACCGCCGACCCGGTCAAGGACTACCTCAAGCAGATCGGCAAGGTCGCCCTGCTCAACGCCGAGCAGGAGGTCGAGCTCGCCAAGCGCATCGAGGCCGGCCTGTTCGCCGAGGAGAAGCTCAACTCGGGCGAGAAGCTCGACATGAAGCTCAAGCGCGAGCTGTGGTGGATCGCCCAGGACGGCAAGAAGGCCAAGAACCACCTGCTCGAGGCCAACCTTCGCCTCGTGGTCAGCCTCGCCAAGCGCTACACGGGTCGCGGCATGCTCTTCCTCGACCTGATCCAGGAGGGCAACCTCGGCCTGATCCGTGCGGTCGAGAAGTTCGACTACACCAAGGGTTACAAGTTCTCGACCTACGCCACGTGGTGGATCCGCCAGGCGATCACCCGGGCGATGGCCGACCAGGCCCGCACCATCCGCATCCCCGTGCACATGGTCGAGGTCATCAACAAGCTGGCCCGTGTGCAGCGCCAGATGCTCCAGGACCTCGGGCGCGAGCCCACCCCGGAGGAGCTCGCCAAGGAGCTCGACATGACGCCCGAGAAGGTCGTCGAGGTGCAGAAGTACGGCCGGGAGCCCATCTCGCTGCACACCCCGCTCGGCGAGGACGGCGACAGCGAGTTCGGTGACCTCATCGAGGACTCCGAGGCCGTGGTGCCGGCCGACGCCGTCAGCTTCACGCTCCTGCAGGAGCAGCTGCACAGCGTGCTCGACACCCTGTCCGAGCGCGAGGCCGGCGTGGTCTCGATGCGGTTCGGCCTCACCGACGGCCAGCCGAAGACCCTCGACGAGATCGGCAAGGTCTACGGCGTGACCCGCGAGCGGATCCGCCAGATCGAGTCCAAGACGATGAGCAAGCTGCGGCACCCCAGCCGCAGCCAGGCCCTGCGCGACTACCTCGACTGACCGGGCTCGACCAGAAGCGACACCGGATGCCGCGCTCCTCACCCAGGAGCGCGGCATCCGTCGTGTGCGGTCGGGTGTGCGGACCGCACCGTACTGTTCGGGAGATGACGGTCACCCTCCGCCCGTTGCCGCCCGAGCGGATGCCGGCGTGGATCCAGCGCAGTGCCGACGAGTACGCCCGCGACCTGGTCTCACTCGGTCAGTCGCCCGGTGACGCGCAGCGGGTGGCCGAGGCGGGGATGGCCCAGTCGTTCCCGGAGGGCCGCCCTCGGCCGGGCCACGCCGTGCTCGACGTGCTCGACCCCGCAGGCGAGCCGGTGGGCTACCTGTGGATCGGTCCCGAGACCGACGCGCCGGCCGGTGGCGACGCCTGGTGGGTCTGGGACGTCGTCATCGACGAGCAGCGGCGTGGTGAGGGCCTGGGTCGCGCGGTGATGCTGCTCGCCGAGGACCACGCGACCGCTCACGGCGCGCGCACCCTGGGGCTGAGCGTCTTCGGGTTCAACGTGGCGGCCCGGCGGCTGTACGAGTCGCTGGGCTTCGACACGACCAAGGTCACGATGACCAAGCGACTGACCCCGGCCGACTGAACCCCTGCCGAGTCGGGTGCTCGAATGGGTGCTGGGGGACCGTTCGAGCACCCAGCTCCGCGATCGGGTCAGTCGTCGGTGGGTGCGGTGTCGTCGGGTCGGCGCCAGAACAGCAGCGAGCGGCCCAGGCTCCGCCACATCCGCTTGCCCTCCTCGGGCAGCAGCAACGCACGCGCGCGGTCGCCGCGTCGACGACGGGACAGCGCCCCGCGCCAGACCGTGCGGGCGTCGTCGCTGACGTCGACGAGGTCGGCGCCGGAGCGGGCGTACCGGGCCCGCTCGAGGGTGGTCACCACCCGCCCCAGGGCGTCGTTCTCGTCGGGGGTGAGGTAGGCGTCGTGCCCGATCTGCCGGGAGGCCTGCCGCGGGGTGGCGCCGTCGGGCGGTACGAAGCCGATGTCCTGAAGGCGCAGCAGCAGCGACTGCCACTCCGCCTCGACGCGCTCGGCGTCGTCGCGCGCAGCGGCCCGGGCCCGGCGCCGGGAGAGCCACGCCCCGAACGGCACGATCGCCGCGAGCAGGAGCGCGAGGAGCACCACGAGGACCGTCGTGACGTTCCGCTCCACGAACCGCACGACCCCGCCGCCGGTGGTGCCACCGGTGATGTCGGTCTGGTCAGCGGTCACGTCGCGCGAGGGCCCGGTGGAGGGAGCGGGCGACGGCGCTGACCCCGACGTGGTCGGGCTGGCGCTCGCGGAGGACCCGCTGCCGGTGGGCGTCGTGCTGTACTCCGGGGCGACGCCGCTGCGGGTGCCCGGTGTGGGCTCGAACCGCACCCAGCCGAGCCGGGGGAAGTAGAGCTCGGGCCAGGCGTGGGCGTCGGAGATGCGCACGACCCGGTCGTCCCCGTCGATCGAGCCCGGCAGGAACCCGACCGCCATCCGGGCCGGGATGCCGGCCGCCCGCGAGAGCATCACCATGGCGGAGGCGAACTGCACGCAGTATCCGCGCTTGGTCTCCAGGAAACGGGCCAGCGGCTCGTCGGACAGGTTGCCGTCGGCGGCCTGGTCGGCCAGCTCGAGGGAGTAGGTGAACTCGGCGCCGCGCAGGTAGGCCTGCACCTTGCGCGCCACCTCCAGCGCCGTGTCCCCGTCGTCGGTGATGTCGTCGAGCACGGCCCGCACCTCGGTCTCGGCCCGAGGGTCGACCTCGAGGTCGTTGCCGTCGACCGGGGGGTTGCCGAGGTCGGCGGTGAACTGGCCGTCCTCCGGGTCGAGCTCGACGAACTCGGTCGAGTACGACGTGACCGGCGCGCTGAGCTGCACCAGCCCGGGCACCGTGAGGTTCCACGTGCCGGCGGGGAACGGGCTGCCGATCGCGCCCGGGGGCAGCGCGACCTGGGGGACACCGATCGCGTTCTCGCTCACCGAGAGCCGCTCGACCCGGCGCGGCACCTCGGGCCCCGCGATCGGGCCCGGGATCTGCCCGTTGACCGGCACGAAGGTGAAGTCGGCGCTCGACTGCCACAGCCCACGACGGTAGGTGTCGAGGATGCCGACGCGCAGCGGCTCGAGCCGGTCGGACGTGCTGCGGTAACGCAGCACCGGGTCCTCCGACCGGTTGCCCAGGTCGCGGGCGATGTCGATGCTCGAGGCGAGGCGCACGCTCGTGCCCGAGCCGCCGCGGCCGTCGGCGCTGCGGCCGAGGCCGTCGGCCAGGAAGGTCGTGGGGAAGTGCGGGATCAGCGCCGGGAGGACCACTGCCACTCCGAGCGCTCCGACCCCGACCACCCGGCCGAGCGTCGCGAAGGAGGTGGTCGGGTCGGCGAGCGGACCCGACGACGAGTGCGGGGATGCCGTGCCCCAGGCGCGCAGCGAGGCCACCCCCTGCCGGCCGACGAGCGCCAGCCAGGCCAGGGCCGCGGGCACGGCGTACCAGGCCCCCAGCCCGTCTCCGGAGTTGGTGGCGGAGGCGAGGAACGCCGACAGCAGCGGGATGCCGGCCAGGGCGGGGCTGCGGTAGGTGACGCCGGTCGCGTCGACGGCCACGGCGGTCAGGCCGATGAGCAGGCTGATGGCCAGGATGGTGCCGCGGTTGGAGGGGGCCGGTGCGGTGTAGTTGGTGACGGTCGTCTGCGCCTCCGAGAGCAGCACCCCGAGCGCGCGCCCGGTCTCCGGCACCGGCAGCAGGCCCCCGAAGAGGTGTCCGCGACCATGCAGCAGCGAGGTTCCCAGCAGGAGGACCAGCAGCTGGCCGACCACCACCAGCGGGCGGGCCGTGGTGATGCGGCGCAGGCCCATGCCGACGAGGGCGACGAGCACGACGAGCAGCACGCTGGGGCGGAACCACGTGGACGGGGTGAACAGGGTGGTCAGCGGCAGGGTGATGGCGAGCGTGGCGAGCGCGGCGAGGAGGGCCTCGACGGGCCGGACCCGGTTCACCGGGCCCCCACGACGTGGCCGCCGACGACGGCGGCCCACGCGAGAGCCGGCGTGGTGCGGGTGTCGACGGGCGTCGTCATCCAGCCCGAGGCCTGCAGGGTCGCCAGCGTGGCGTCGGTGCGCCCGGCGGCCGGCACCCCCTTCCGGGTGCGCCCGGCGAAGGCCTCGGGGTCGACGACCATCGCGGCACCGGCCGAGCCCGGCTGGCGCAGGGCGGACAGCGTGCGGGCGTCGTCGTCGCCGACCGGGCCGCCGACGTAGACGACCAGCCCACCCTGCGAGGTCAGGGCGTTCGCGGCGTGCAGCACGGTGCGCAGGCCGTCCTCGGGCCCGAGCGAGACGCGGGCCAGGGTCTCGAGCGCCTCGGGGAGGGTCTCGTCGTGGTGCACGCCGTTGTCGGCGCGGCCATCGGGCGTGAGCAGGTGCACCGCGTACCCGGCATCCACGACGTGTGCGGTGACGGACGCGGCGGTGGTGACGCACCACTCCAGCGAGCTGCTGCGCCCCGAACCACCGTGCCCGACCGTGCGGGTGTCGAGCACCACGACCGCGCGGCGCTTGGCCGGGCGGTCCTCCTGCCGCACCATCAGCTCGCCGGTGCGGGCGGTCGCCGGCCAGTGGATGCGGCGCAGGTCGTCGCCGTCGCGGTACTCGCGCACGGTCTGGTCGTCCTCGCCGTGCAGGGCGACCATGTGGGGGATCGAGCCCTCCGAGCCGATGCCGCTGCCGAGCGAGCGGCCGTGGGGGAGTGGCACCACCTTGGGCAGCACGACGACCTCCGCGTCACCGCTGACGGCTGCGGTGCGCAGGGTGAGCCCGAACGGGTCGCGCACCCGCACGCCGAGCGGGCCGATGCGGTGCACCCCGCGGGTGTGCGAGCGCACGGTGTACTGCACCTCCTGCACGTCACCGGAGCGCAGCGAGGGCAGCACGAAGCGCGGCCGGTCGCCCAGCGCGTAGTCGATGGACTCCTCGGCCATCACGACCGGGGAGGGCGACGGCTCGACGTTGCGGATGCGCACCGTGACCACCGCCCGCTCGTCGATCGCGACGCGGGACGGGGTGGCGGTGCGCACGACGTCGAGGTGCAGGCCGTGGCGACGCACGAGCACCAGGGCGATCGCCGTCAGGGCGAGCAGCAGGATGCCGACCCGGGTCACGTCGTGCTGCCCGAGCAGGATGCCGGCGGCCACGAGCAGCACGCCCGAGCCGGCGAAGGCCGCACCGCGGGTGGTGAGGGAGCGTCGAAGCTGGCGCACGGTGCTCAGCGGGTCGGGGCCGGAACCCGGACCCGCTGCAGCAGGTCGCCCACGACGTCGGCGGTCGTGCGCCGTGCCATCTGCGTCTCGCCGGTGGGGATGAGCCGGTGGGCGAGCACGGGCACGGCCACCTGTTGCACGTCGTCGGGCAGCACGTGGTCGCGTCCGGCCAGCGCCGCGTGCGCCCGTGAGGCGCGCAGCAGGTGCAGGGTGGCGCGCGGCGAGGCGCCCAGCCGCAGGGCGGTGCTCGAGCGGGTGGCGTGGGTGAGGTCGACGATGTACTGCCGCACCGCCGGCGAGGCGTGCACCTCGCGCACCGCCTGCACCATCGACGAGACGGTGGCAGCGTCGGTGACCGGCTGCAGGCCCTCGAGCGGCGAGACCCCGCCGTGCAGGTCGAGCATCGCCAGCTCGGAGCGGGCCGAGGGGTAGCCCATCGAGATGCGGGCCATGAAGCGGTCGCGCTGCGCCTCGGGCAACGGGTAGGTGCCCTCCATCTCGATGGGGTTCTGGGTGGCCATCACCATGAACGGCCGCGGCAGCGTGTAGGTGGTGCCGTCGACGGTGACCTGGGCCTCCTCCATCGACTCCAGCAGGGCGCTCTGGGTCTTGGGCGACGCCCGGTTGATCTCGTCACCGACCACCACGTTGGCGAAGATGGCACCCGGTCGGAACTCGAAGTCGCGCACGTCCTGGTTGAACACCGAGACACCGGTGATGTCGCTGGGCAGCAGGTCAGGGGTGAACTGCACCCGGCGCACGGTGCAGTCGATGGAGCGGGCCAGCGTCTTGGCGAGCAGGGTCTTGCCGACGCCCGGAACGTCCTCGACGAGCAGGTGGCCCTCGGCCAGCAGCACGGTGATCGCGGTGCGCACCACCGCCTGCTTGCCCTCGATGACCGAGTTCATGGCGGCGGCCAGGGAGGCCGAGACCTGCAGCACCTGGTCGAGCGACGCGCCCCGAGCCGTCGGGTCCGCCTCGGTGTCCGTCGGGGTGCGGCGGGGGTTCTCCAGGTCGCTCACGGCCATGCCTTTCCTCGTGGGTACCCACCCAACGACCGGTCAGGGCGCAGGGTGCCCTCGATCTTGCCTCACGGATGCGAGGTTGAGGAGGTTCATTTTGGCAGGGATGCCGCGAGGAGACGCCCGTGTCGAACCCTCCGCCATGAGGGCCGCCCGGGCCGGCGCGGCCCCGATCCGTCGCGGCCTGCCCCGACAGCACAGCCTCCCCACCGTCCCCCACCACCGACGGCCGGTGCCACCCACCGCGCCCCACATCGGACCCGGCTCGGGCCCAAGGGGGCTGCCGGGACGGGGCCGGGGAGCCTTTGGGCGCCGTGCTGGGCCGAAGGCGAGGTGGCGTCGGGACAATCCACTCCACTTCGCACCACAGCTCTGAACTGCGAAGATACTGAGATCTGAGCTGCTCATCGCCTGAAAAGCGGCAATCGGAGGACAGAAGTGGAGTAAAGTGGGGGAAACCGGTGCAGCCGGCTGGGTGTGAAGGGTCGAGGAGGTGGCGCCCATGGACGAGTTCCTGGGCACGTTCACGCCCCGGCTCGACGACAAGGGGCGGCTCTTCCTCCCGGCGCGCTTTCGCGCCGCGCTCGCCGGCGGCATGGTCGTCACGACCGGCCAGGAGGGCTGCCTCTACATCTTCCCGACGGCCGAGTTCCACCGGATCTCGTCGCTGATGCAGTCCGCCCCCAGCTCCTCGCGCGTGGTGCGCGACTTCGTGCGCGTCTTCCGGGCCAGCGCCCACCCCGACACCCCCGACAAGCAGGGCCGGGTCACCGTCCCGGCGGCGCTGCGCTCGTACGCCCACCTCGACAAGGAGTGCACCGTCATCGGCAACGGCAACAAGCTCGAGGTCTGGGACTCCGCCGCCTGGGACGCCTACCTGGCCGAGGTCATGCCCGCCTACTCCTCCTACTCCGTGGACTCGCAGGAGGTGGTTCCAGGCCTCTGACGCTCCACCACTCCCGACCCCCGCCCCCACCGACGACGCCCGACGCCCGACCCACGACCCGACTGCCGGCCTCCAGCCGACCCGGATCCCGACGCGACTTCCCCCGCGCCGGGCCCGGATCGGATGGGGACCAGCCGCCGGGTCGGCCCGCAGCCGGGCACCCCGACCGCAGCACCCCACGACCGCCCGCCCCCCGCCCGACATCCAGCCCGACCGGAGGACCACGATGAGCAGCCGAGGAGACGCCGCCGCACGGCACGTCCCCGTGCTGCGCGACCGCATCGTCGAGCTCCTCGAGCCGGCGCTGCAGTCAGCCGGAGCGGTGTGCGTCGACGCCACGTTGGGCATGGGCGGCCACGCCGAGGCGATCCTCGACCGCTGCCCGGCCGCGCGAGTGATCGGCCTGGACCGCGACGAGGAGGCCCTGGTGCTCTCCGGGGAGCGGCTGGCCCGCTTCGGCGACCGCTTCGTCGGCGTCCACGCCGTCTACGACGACATCGCCACGGTGCTGGCGGAGCAGGCGGAGGGCACCGCGCTCGGCATCCTGTTCGACCTCGGCGTCTCCTCGCTGCAGATCGACGAGCCGGAGCGCGGCTTCGCCTACCGCCACGACGCGCCGCTGGACATGCGGATGGACCAGTCGACCGGCATCACCGCGGCCGACGTGCTCAACACCTACAGCCACGGTGACCTGGCCCGCATCCTGAAGACGTACGGCGAGGAGCGCTTCGCCGGGCGGATCGCGTCGGCGGTCGTCCGCGAGCGCGAGAAGGAGCCGTTCACCGGCTCGGCGCGCCTGGTCGACCTGCTCCGTGACGCGGTCCCCGCAGCCTCGCAGCGCAGCGGTGGGCACCCGGCCAAGCGCACCTTCCAGGCGCTGCGCATCGAGGTCAACGCCGAGCTCGAGGTGTGGCAGGCCGCGGTCAGGACCGCCATCGACGTGCTGGCGCCGGGCGGTCGGATCGCCGTGCTGTCCTACCACTCCCTCGAGGACCGGATCACCAAGCAGGCCTTCGCCGCCGGTGCGCACAGCCGCACCCCGCACGGGATGCCGGTCGAGCTGCCCGAGCACGCCGCCTACCTACGCCTGCTCACCCGTGGCGCCGAGGTGCCCGACGCGCAGGAGCAGCACACCAACCCCCGATCCGCCTCGGCCCGCCTCCGCGCCGCCGAACGTCTCATCCCGAACGGAGCTCCCGCATGAGCCAGCTCGCCCCGGCCCGGCCGCTACCGCGCACCAGTCCCCGCCGTGCGGCGGCGACCCCGCGCCAGCTCAAGGTCGTGGCGCCGCCGCAAGGGCAGGGCAACGGTGTGTTCCTCGCGCTGTGCGTCGCGCTGCTGCTGGGTGGCTTCGTCGCGGTGCTGGTGCTCAACACCGCGATGGCCAAGGGCTCGTACACGATGCGCGACCTCCAGCGGCGATCTGACGCCCTGGCCGACCACGAGGACGCGTTGCGGCACGCCATCGACGGGGTCTCCGGCCCCGGGCCCCTCGCCCAGCGAGCCCGTGACCTCGGCATGGTGCCCGCGGCCAGCCCCGCGTTCCTGCGGCTGACCGACGGGAAGGTGCTCGGCGTGGCGCAGAAGGCCAAGGCCGACAGCACCTTTAGCGTGGTCACCGAGACCAAGGCCCCGACGAGGAGCACCCCCGTGGCGACACCGCCCGCCCCCACCGCCGCCACCGCGGCAGGCACCCCGACCGCCCCGGCGACCCCCGACGCCGCGACGGCGACGCCCACGACGTCCGGGACGAAGCCCGCGACAACCAAGGCCCCCGCCACGACGACCAAGGCCACGACGACGAAGGCCCCGACGACGAAGACCGCCACCGGCGCCACCAAGCCGCCGGTCGCCGACCCGGCCCCCACCAACTGACCGACCGCTCCCGCACCGACCCCCGACGGAGAACGCCGTGACCCAGCGCAGGACGCCACCTCCTTCGGGACGCGGGCGGCCGGGGTCGACCCCGCCCCGCTCGCCGAGCGCCCCGCGGCCGGCCGCGGGGTCCTCGCCGAAGGCCACGGGCGGCACCGCGTCGACGTCGCGCACGGCATCCGCCGGCAGCGCCTCCTCCCGCGCCACCGGCCGGCCGGCCGGTGGGCGGCCCACGGGCGACCGGGCCACGGGGGAGCGGCCGAGCCGTGCTCGCTCCACGGGGGCACGCCCCACGGGGGCACGCCCGACCAGCACCCGCCCCGGCCCCGACGGTCGTCGTCCGCCCACCGCCGCTCGTGGCCGAAGCAGCGGTGGCGGCGGGTCCGGCCGCCGCAAGGTCGCCCGGGCCGCCAGCTCGCCGGTCGGGAACCCGCGTCGCCGGATGCGGTTCCTCACCGTGGCCAGCCTGTTCGTGCTGAGCATCTTCGGCGCGCAGCTGGTCCGCATCCAGGGCTTCGACGCGACGGCGGTCGCCGAGGAGGCCCAGGCCAAGCGGCAGGCGGCCCAGATCATCCCCGCCATGCGCGGCCAGGTGCTCTCGTCGGACGGCACCGTGCTCGCCTCGAGCGTGGTGCGCGAGACCGTCGTCGCCGACCAGCAGGCGGTGTGCACCTACGGCACCCGCAAGGAGAAGTGCGACCCGGCGACCTCCGCGGCCGCCGTGCAGGCGGCGGCGACGAAGCTCGCCCCGCTGCTCAACACCACGGTCTCCGAGCTCGTAGGGGAGCTGACCGGCAGCAGCCGCTACCGCATCCTCAGCAGTGACGTCACGCCGCTGACCTGGAACACGATCTCCAAGCTGGGCATCCCCGGCATCGCCCGTGACCGCAAGGCGACCCGCTCGCAGCGCACCTACCCGCAGGGCACGACCACCGCCGCGCTCGTCGGCTACATGACGGGGGAGGGGCCCGGCGGCGGCGTCGAGTTCATGATGCAGAAGCACCTCAACGGCAAACCCGGCAGGCAGACCTTCGAGCAGGGACTCGACGGCACGGCGATCCCGGTGGCGCAGAACACGCTGAAGCCGGCGGTCGACGGCAACGACGTCACCCTCACCATCAACTCGAACCTCCAGTGGTACGCCCAGAACGCCCTGGCCCAGCGGGTCAAGGAGACCAAGGCGAAGTCCGGCACCGTGGTCATCCAGAACGTCAGGACCGGCGACCTGCTGGCCGTGGCCTCCTACCCGTCCTTCAACCCCAACACCGACATCGGCAAGAAGGGCACCCAGCTGAGCAACCTCGCGTTCTCGGACGTGTTCGAGCCGGGGTCGACCTCGAAGATCATGACGATGTCCGCGGCGCTCGAGGAGGGCACGGTCACGCCCTCGACCCCGGTCGTCATCCCCAACCGGCTGCCGCGCTACGACGCGAACTTCAAGGACAGCCACGAGCACCCCACCGAGTACCGCACGGTGGCCGGCACGCTCGCGGAGTCCAGCAACATCGGCACGATCCTGGTCAGCGAGACCCTCAAGCCCAAGACGCTCGAGTCCTACTTCCACAAGTTCGGGCTGGGGGCCAGGTCCGGGACGGGCTACCCCGGAGAGTCCCGCGGCCTCCTGCCCCCGTCCGACACCTGGAGCGGCACCAAGAAGTCCACCGTCGCCTTCGGCCAGGGCATCTCGGTCACCGCCATCCAGGCGGCCTCGGTCTTCCAGACGATCGCGAACGACGGGGTGCGCGTCGCGCCCCGCCTCGTCGACAGCGTCACGGAGGCCGACGGCACCATCACGCCGGCGGCGAAGTCGGCCTCGACCCGGGTCGTGTCGCACCGGACCGCCTCCGACGTGTCCCGCATGCTGGAGGGCGTCGTCAGCCCCGACGGCACCGCCGAGGAGGCGCAGATCCCGGGCTACCGGGTGGCCGGCAAGACCGGCACCGCCGACTACTACGACTCCAAGGCCGGGCGCTACAGCGGGCGCACGGCCAGCTTCATCGGCTACGCGCCGGCCGACGACCCCGAGATCGTGGTGGCCGTCATCATCCAGAAGCCGACCTACCCGTTCTTCGGCGGCTACGTCTCGGGCCCGGTGTTCAAGGACGTCACCACCTACGCGCTGCAGGAGCTCAAGATCCCGCCGACCGGCGCCAAGCCGCCGAAGGTCACCCTGCACGTGACCCCGGAGGAGGCGTTGTCCGACCCCACCGTCCTGCGCAACGGACACAAGCGCAGCGGACGGTAGGGTCCTTCGACGTGGCCGTTCCCCGACCGACCAAGCTCCGAAGCAGTCCGATCCGCGACCTTGCCGCCCTCGTGGGCGCCGACGACCCGGCATCCGAGGTCTCCGTGACGGGAGTGACCCTCGACTCCCGCGCCGTGCTCCCCGGTGACCTGTACGCCGCCCTGCCCGGCGCCCGCGCCCACGGCGCCGACTTCGCCGGCCAGGCCGCCGAGGCCGGGGCCGCGGCCGTTCTCACCGACCGCGCCGGGGCCGACCGGATGTCCGCCGCGGGGGTCGCGCTGCCGGCGGTCGTGGTCGAGCACCCCCGCTCGGTGCTGGGCTCCGTCAGCGCCCACGTGCTCGGCACCGAGCACCTCGCGCTGCGCCTGGTCGGCATCACCGGCACGAACGGCAAGACGACCACCGCCTACCTGGCGCATTCGGCCCTGACGGCGCTGGGCCGGCATCCGGGACTGATCGGCACCGTCGAGACCCGGATCGGCGACGAGCGGCTCGACAGCGTGCGCACCACCCCGGAGGCCCCCGAGCTGCACGCCGTGCTGGCGGTGATGGAGGAGCGCGGTCTCGACTGCTGCGTCATGGAGGTCTCCAGCCACGCCCTGGCCCAGCACCGGGTCGACGGCGTGGTCTACGACGTGGCCCTGTTCACCAACCTCTCCCAGGACCACCTCGACTTCCACGCCGACATGGACGACTACTTCGCCGCCAAGGCCTCGCTGTTCACGGCGGAACGGGCCCGCCAGGGGCTGGTGTGCATCGACGACGACTGGGGCCGCCGGCTGGTCGGGCGCTCCGGCATCCCGGTCAGCACGATCGGCACGGCAGCGGACGCCGACTGGCGGATCTGGGTCGACGCCGACGACCCGGCCGCCTTCCGCCTCACCGGACCCGGGGTCGACCTCCACCTGAGGTCGAGCCTTCCGGGCGACTTCAACGTCACCAACACCGCGATGGCGGTGGCCGCGCTGGTGCTGCTCGGCGAGGATGCCGGTGCCGTCGGCGAGGCGGTGCTCACCGACCCGCACGTGCCGGGCCGGATGGAGGCGGTGGCGGCCCCCGACGGTGTCGACGCGCCCCGCGCCGTCGTCGACTACGCCCACACGCCGGAGGCGATCCGGGCCGCCCTGCGGGCGCTGCGCCCGACCACCCCGGGCAGCCTGGTGGTCGTCACCGGCGCCGGCGGCGACCGCGACCGCGACAAGCGCCACCTGATGGGTGCGGCGGCGGCCGAGGTGGCCGACCTGGTGGTCGTCACCGACGACAACCCCCGCTCGGAGGACCCGGCCGCCATCCGCGCGGCCGTGCTCGAGGGCGTCGAGGCCACCCGGGCGGCCGGTCGCGACCTGGCCGTGCTCGAGGTGGGCGACCGCCGCGCGGCCATCGCGGCGGCGGTCGAGGCGGTCTGGGCGCAGGGAGCGGCTGCCACGGTCGCCGTCGTCGGCAAGGGCCACGAGAGCGGGCAGGACGTCGGGGGCGTGGTGCACCCGTTCGACGACCGCGCCGAGGTGGCGCAGGCGCTGCGCCGGGCGGCGGGGGAGGTCGTCGCGTGATCGCGCTGTCGCTCCGTGAGGTCGCGCAGGTCACCGATGGCACGGTCGTGGTGCCACCCGACGTCGACCCGGGCTCCGTCGTCGTCGACGGCCCCGTCGTCACCGACTCGCGCGAGTGCGGCCCGGGAAGCCTCTACGTCGCGAGGGTCGGGGAGCACGCCGACGGGCACGACTTCGTGGCCGGCGCCGTCGACCGCGGCGCGGTCGCGGCCCTGGTGACCCGACCGGTCGAGGGCGTCACGTGCGTCGTGGTCGACGACACCCAGGAGGCCTTCGCCGCGCTGGCTCGTGAGGTGGTGCGCCGCCTGCCGGGAATGGCCGTCGTCGGCATCACCGGCTCGTCGGGCAAGACGAGCACCAAGGACCTGCTCGGCAGCGTGCTCGCCACGGCCGGGCCGACCGTGGCGCCGGTGGGCTCGTACAACTCCGAGGTCGGGGTGCCGCTCACCGTCTGCCGGGTCACCTCCGACACCCGCTACCTCGTCGTCGAGATGGGCGCCCGGGGCATCGGGCACGTCGCCTACCTCGCACGGATGGCGCCCCCGCGGGTCGGGATGGTGCTCAACGTCGGCACCGCCCACGTCGGGGAGTTCGGCTCGCGCGAGGCGATCGCCACGGCCAAGTCAGAGCTCGTCGCCGCGCTGCCGCCCGAGGGGCTGGCGGTGCTCAACGCCGACGACCCCGCCGTGCGGGCGATGGCGTCGGTGACCGCCGCCCGGGTGGTGCTCGTCGGCGAGGCCGACGACGCCGAGGTGCGCGCCACCGATGTCGTGCTCGACACCGGCGGCCGGCCCTCGTTCACCGTGCACACCCCGCACGGCAGCCGCACGGTGCGGCTCGGGCTGGTCGGGCGCCACCACGTCGGCAACGCGCTGGCCGTGCTGGCCGCGGCCACCGAGCTCGGCATGTCCCTCGAGTCGGTCTGTGCCGCACTGGAGTCCGCCCGCCCCGTCAGCCGATGGCGGATGGAGGTCGTCGAGCGCGCGGACGGCGTCACCCTGGTCAACGACGCCTACAACGCCAACCCCGACTCGATGCGTGCCGCACTCACCGCCCTGGAGCGGATGGGTGAGGACCGGCGCACCTGGGCCGTGCTCGGCACGATGCTCGAGCTCGGCGACGAGTCCGACGCGCTGCACGCCGAGGTCGGCGCGGAGGTGGTGGCGCGCGGTGTCGACGAGCTCGTCGTCGTCGGCCCGGCCGCCGCGGCACTGGCCGCTGGAGCGCGGGCCGCGCGCCCGGCATCCGGCAGCACCGGCACCCGCGTGCGGGAGGTCCTGGACGCCGACAGCGCGGCGGCGCTGCTCGACGCCGAGCTCGCCGCGGGCGACGTGGTGCTGTTCAAGTCGAGCCGCGACGCCGGGCTACGGTTGCTCGGTGACCGACTGGCCGGGCCGGGGAAGGAGCTGACGTGAGGGCTGTGCTCATCGCGGCCGTCGTGTCGCTCGTCATCTCGCTCTTCGGCACCCCGATGTTCATCCGCTACCTCGTGCGCAAGGGCTACGGCCAGTTCATCCGCGACGACGGACCGACCTCGCACCACACCAAGCGGGGCACCCCGACGATGGGCGGCGCCGTCATCGTCGGGAGCTCGCTGGCTGCCTACGCGGTCGCGCACCTGGCAACCCAGACCACTCCCACGGTCAGCGGCATGCTGGTGCTCTTCCTGATGACGGGGCTGGCCCTGATCGGCTTCCTCGACGACTTCATCAAGATCAGCAAGCAGCGCAGCCTGGGCCTGCGCACCGGCGAGAAGCTGGCCGGGCAGACGCTCGTCGCCGTCATCTTCGCGATCCTCGCCCTGCAGTTCCCCAACCGCTCGTTCCGCACGCCGGCCTCAAGTTCCGTGTCGTTCGTGCGTGACACCTCCATGGACCTCGCCTTCATGGGGGCGCTCGGTGGCGTCATCCTCTTCGTCGTCTGGGCGAACATCATCGTCGCGGGCACGTCCAACGGCGTGAACCTCACCGACGGCCTCGACGGCCTGGCCACGGGCGCCTCGGTGATGGTCTTCGCGGCCTACGTGCTGATCAGCATCTGGCAGTTCAACCAGAACTGCCAGTGGAACCCGGGCACCAAGTGCTACGAGGTGCGCGACCCCCACGACCTCGCCATCGTCGCCGCCTGCGGCATGGGGGCCTGCTTCGGCTTCCTGTGGTGGAACGCCTCGCCGGCCAAGATCTTCATGGGCGACACCGGCTCGCTGGCGCTCGGTGGGGCGCTGGCCGGGCTGGCCATCCTCACCCGCACCGAGCTGCTGGTCGTCATCCTCGGCGGGCTGTTCGTCACCATCACGCTCTCGGTCATCATCCAGGTCGCCGGCTTCAAGACCACCGGCAAACGGGTGTTCCGGATGGCGCCGCTGCAGCACCACTTCGAGCTGCTCGGCTGGCAGGAGGTGACCATCGTCATCCGGTTCTGGATCATCTGTGGGCTCTTCGTGGCCCTCGGGCTCGGGCTGTTCTACGCCGAGTGGGTCGTGGGCGCCGGATGAGCGGCGGCACCACCGACCGGGTCGCGGGCCTCACCCACCGCGACGCCGACTGGGCCGGGCTGCGGGTGCTGGTCACCGGCCTCGGCGTCAGCGGGTTCGCCGCCGCCGACGCCCTGCTCGAGCGCGGGGCCGAGGTCACCGTGGTCGACGCCACGGACCCGGCGCCCGGCTCGGTGATGTCGGAGCGGGCGCGGATCCTCGACATCCTCGGTGCCCGGCTCCAGCACGGCCCGGATGCCGTGAGTGCGCTTCCCGAGGCCCCGCTCGACCTCGTCGTCACCTCACCCGGGTGGCGGCCCGACCAGCCGCTGCTGGCCGCGGCGGCCGCGGCCGGCATCCCCGTCTGGGGCGAGGTGGAGCTCGCCTGGCGGCTGCGGCCCCGTGAGGGCGCCGCGCCGTGGCTCACCGTGACCGGCACCAACGGCAAGACGACCACCGTGCAGATGCTCGCGTCGATCCTGCGGGCGGCCGGGCTGCGGGCCTGCAGCGCCGGCAACGTCGGCACCCCGGTGCTCGAGGCCGTCATGGACCCCGAGCCCTACGACGTCATCGCCGTCGAGCTGTCCAGCTTCCAGCTGCACTGGTCGCACTCCATCGCCCCGCAGGCCTCGGCCTGCCTCAACGTCGCCCCCGACCACGTCGACTGGCACGGCTCGCTCGACGCGTACGCCGCAGCCAAGGGCAAGGTCTACGCCAACACCGAGATCGCCTGCGTCTACAACGTGCAGGACGACCGCACCCGGCGGCTCGTGGAGGAGGCCGAGGTGCAGGAGGGGTGCCGGGCCATCGGCTTCACCCTCGGCATCCCCGGTCCCTCCGAGCTCGGTGTCGTCGACGACGTGCTCGCCGACCGGGCCTTCGTCGAGCAGCGCCGCACCTCCGCGGCCGAGCTCGGCACCCTCGACGACCTGCGTGGCGACGCGCCGAGCCCGGCGCCGCACCTGGTCGCCAACGCCCTCGCCGCTGCGGCCCTGGCCAGGGCGCACGGGGTCCCGGCCGGGGCCGTGCGCGCCGGACTGCGCGCCTTCGTGCCCGAGCCGCACCGCATCGCCGAGGTCGGCTCGGTCGACGGCATCCGCTGGGTCGACGACTCCAAGGCCACCAACCCGCATGCCGCCCGCGCCAGCCTGGCCGCCTACGAGCACGTCGTCTGGGTGGCGGGCGGACTGCTCAAGGGAGCCGACGTCGACGACCTGGTGGCGGGTGCCGCCGACCGGCTGCGCGGCGTGGTGCTGATCGGCCGCGACCGGGCCGCGATCGCGCAGGCACTGGCCCGACACGCGCCGGATGTCCCCGTCGTCGACGTCGGGCGCACCGACACTGGTGCCATGGACCTGGTGGTGAGTGAGGCCCGCGCGCTCGCGCACGAGGGTGACGTCGTGCTGCTCGCTCCTGCGGCGGCATCCATGGACATGTTCAGCGACTACGGCGCGCGCGGTGACGCCTTCGTCGCAGCGGTCTCCCGGCTCGCCGCGGGGGAGTAGCCGGTGAGCAGCGCGACCGCACCGGCCCGCGCGAGCAGCCGCAGCACCACCCGGATGGGTGGGTGGCTCGCCCGCTTCGACTCGCCCGTCACCACCTACTACCTCCTGGTGTGCGTCACCGTGGCCCTGGTGGTCATCGGGCTGATCATGGTGCTGTCCGCATCGGCGATCGTCTCGATCGACAAGACCAAGTCGGCCTACACGATCTTCCTCAGCCAGGCCGTGTTCGCCGTGATCGGCACGGTCGCCCTCGTCGTCGCGTCCCGGCTGTCGGTGGTGGCCTGGAAGCGCCTGGCGCTGCCCATCCTGGCCGTCGGGTTCGCGCTCCAGCTGCTGGTGCTCGCGGTCGGTACCAACGTCGGCGGCAACCAGAACTGGATCCGCATCGCGGGCATCACGATCCAGCCCTCCGAGATCATCAAGGTCGGGCTGGTGCTCACCGGCGCGCTCATCCTGAACGCCAAGCGCAAGCACCTGCACTCGCTCAGCCACGTGCTCGTGCCCTACCTCGTGCCCTTGGCAGCAGTCAGCATCGGCGTCGTGGTGCTCGGCCACGACCTCGGCACGGTGCTCATCCTCGGGGCGATCGTCGCCGGCGTGCTGTTCGCCGCCGGCATCCCACTGCGCTGGTTCGCGTTCGCGGGAGTCCCGTTCGCCGCGGTCGCCGTAGGGTTCGTCCTCACCAGCGCGAACCGCCTGTCCCGCTTCGACGTGTGGCTGGGCCGCGACACCAACGAGTTCGGCGCCGCCCGCCAGCCGATCCACGGTCGCTACGCCCTCGCCGACGGCGGCTGGTTCGGCCTCGGCCTCGGCGCCAGCCGCGAGAAGTGGGGCCTGCTCTCCGAGCCGCACAACGACTTCATCTTCGCGATCATCGGCGAGGAGCTCGGGCTGCCCGGCACCATCGCCATCCTGCTGCTGTTCGCCGGGATCGCCCTGGCCTGCTACCGCCTGGTCACGCGCACCAGCGACCACTTCGTTCGCATCGCGACCGCCGGCATCATGACCTGGCTCCTCATCCAGGCGCTGATCAACATCGGTGCCGTCATCGGCCTGCTCCCGGTCATCGGCGTGCCGCTGCCGCTGGTGTCGTCGGGCGGGTCCTCGCTCATCACGAGCATGTTCGCCCTGGGCATCCTGCTGTCCTTCGCGCGCTCCGAGCCCGGTTGTGCCGAGGCCCTGTCCGCGCGGCCGTCGGCGCTGCGCCGCTCGCTCGCCATCATCCCCGGCGTGGCCGGCCCGCGCCGGAACCGCTCATGACGGCTGGGGGTCCCCGGTCGGTGCTCCTCGCGGGTGGCGGAACGGCCGGGCACGTCTCGCCGCTGCTCGCGCTGGCCGACTGCCTGCGCCGGCGCGACCCGCAGGTGTCGGTCACCGCACTGGGCACCGCCGCCGGGCTCGAGGCCAGGCTGGTGCCCGAGCGGGGCTACCCGCTGCTGGAGGTGCCCAAGGTGCCGTTCCCGCGCCGCCCCTCCGGTGACCTGCTCCGCCTGCCGGCGAACCTGCGGCGTGCGGTGCGGGCGGCCGAGGACGCCATCGACGCGACGGGAGCCGAGGTGGTGGTCGGGTTCGGCGGCTACGTCGCGACCCCCGCCTACCTCGCCGCCCGCCGGCGCGGCACGCCGGTCGTGGTGCACGAGCAGAACGCCCGGCCGGGGCTGGCCAACCGGCTGGGGGCGCGCTTCGCCGCCGGTGTGGGGGTCACCTTCCCCGGCACCCGGCTGCCGCACGCGACCGTCACCGGGATGCCGTTGCGGCGCGAGATCGCGACGCTCGACCGTGCCGCTCACCGGGCCGAGGCGCGCGAACGGTTCGGCCTCACCGAAGCACCCACGGTGCTGGTCACGGGTGGCTCGCTCGGCGCCCAGCGCCTCAACGACGCCTTCGCGGGGGCGGTCGCGGCCCTGTCGGCGGCCGGCGTGCAGGTGCTGCACGTGGCGGGCACGGGCAAGGCGTTCACCCCGGATGCCGTGCCCGGCGCGCCCTACGTGGTGCTCGAGTACTGCGACCGGATGGACCTCGCCTACGCGGCTGCCGACCTGGTGGTCGCTCGCTCGGGTGCGAACACGGTGTGCGAGCTCACCGCTGTCGGGCTCCCCGCGGTCTACGTGCCGCTGCCGGTGGGCAACGGCGAGCAGCGGCTCAACGCCGCGGCCGTGGTCGCCGCCGGTGGCGGCGTGCTCGTCGACGACGCCGCCGTCACCGCGGCGTGGGTCGGTGACGTCGTGCGGGCGCTCGCCCTCGACGAGGCCCGGCTGGCCGCCATGGCCACCGCGGCGGCGTCGGTGGGGGAGCGCGGCGGCGACGAGCTGCTCGCCGACCTCGTGGCGGCCGCCGCGGAAGGCAGCCGGCCGTGAGCCGGCCCACTCCCCGCTACGACTTCACGGCCCCGGTGCCGCCGCTGGAGCTGCTGGGGCGGGTCCACCTCATCGCCATCGGGGGTGCGGGCATGTCGGCGGTCGCTCGGCTGCTGCTGGCGCGCGGCGTGCCGGTCAGCGGTTCGGATGCCGCCGACGGCCCCATGCTCGCGTCGTTGCGCGACAACGGTGCCCGCGTCTTCGTGGGCCACGACGCCGCACACGTGGCGGACGTCGACACGGTGGTCGTGTCGTCGGCCATCCGCGACGACAACGTCGAGCTCGTCGCCGCCCGCGCCGCCGACCTGCGGGTGCTGCACCGCTCCCAGGCCCTGGCCTCGCTGATGGGCGCGTCGCGGCGGGTCGCGGTCGCCGGGGCCAATGGCAAGACCACGACCACCTCGATGCTCGTCGTCGCCCTGGTCGCCGCGGGTGCCGACCCCTCCTTCGCCTCGGGCGGCGAGATCGCCCAGCTCGGCACCAACGCGGCCCTCGGTGCCGGGCCGGCCTTCGTCGTCGAGGCCGACGAGAGCGACGGCTCCTTCCTCACCTACCGCCCCGACGTCGCCGTCGTCACCAACGTGCAGCCCGACCACCTCGACTTCTACGGCACGGCCGCGGCGGTCGAGGAGGCCTACGCGGCCTTCGTCGCGTCCGTCACCGACGACGGCCTCGTGGTGGCCTGCCACGACGACGCCGGGTCGCGGCGGCTGGCCGACACGGCACGGGCCGCGGGGCGCACCGTGCTCACCTACGGCCACGGCCCCGGGGCCGACCTTCGGGTGGGCGAGGTGGAGTCGCACGACCTCGGCACCCGGTCGGTCTTCGCGCACGAAGGAGTCGAGCGCACCCTCGAGCTCTTGGTGCCCGGCGACCACAACGTCATGGACGCGTGCGCCGCCTACCTCGCCGCCGTCGTCGGGTGCGGGGCCGACCCGGGCGCGGTGCTGGCCGGGCTGGCCG
Organism: uncultured Actinomycetota bacterium; assembly: GCA_963800505.1. GTDB lineage: Bacteria > Actinomycetota > Actinomycetes > Actinomycetales > Dermatophilaceae > Fodinibacter. The sequence continues at coordinate 72,605 of CAWDBL010000006.1, read as the reverse complement.
GGTTCGGCGGGGCCCGCCGCCGCTTCGAGGTGCGCGGCGAGGTCGACGGGATCACCGTCGTCGACGACTACGCGCACAACCCGGCCAAGGTCGCCGCGGTGGTGGGAACGGCATCCGAGATCGTGCACCGCGCCGGGCGCGGGTCGCTGCGGGTGGTGTTCCAGCCGCACCTGTACTCCCGCACGCGTGACTTCGCCGCCGAGTTCGCCGCCGCGCTGGCGCCGGCCGACCAGGTCGTCGTCCTCGACGTCTACGGCGCGCGCGAGGAGCCGATCGACGGCGTGAGCAGCGCCCTGGTCACCGACCCCTTGAGTGCGCTGCCCGGCACGCGCAGCGTGCTCCTCGGGCCCACCCGCGAGGAGGCTGTCGCGGCGCTGGTCGACGCCGCCGCGCCGGGCGACCTGCTGCTCACCGTCGGGGCCGGTGACGTCACCGCCCTGGCCCCCCTGATCGTCCAGGCCCTGCGCACGCGAACCGAGAAGGTGACCCGATGAGCCTTGGCACCACCCGCCGCCACGTCGAGGACTCCGGGGTCTCGTCCTCGGCCAACCGCTTCCGCGAGCGGGCGCTGTCCAACCGGCGCCGCCCGTGGCGCCGCGCCCTGCTCGTCGCACTGTCCCTGGCCGCCGTCGCGTCGCTCGTCTGGGTGGTCGGCTGGAGCGCCTGGCTGGGGGTCGACGACGTCGAGGTCACCGGAGTCAGCGGACCCGAGGCCCAGGCCGTGGCTCGGCTGGTGCAGGTGCCCGTCGGCACCCCGCTGGCCCGGGTCGACACCGACGCGGTGGGCGCCCGGGTGCGCGAGCGGGTGACGGTCGCCGAGGTGTCGGTGCGCCGCACCTGGCCGAGCACGCTCACGGTCGAGGTGGTGCCGCGCAGCGCCGCCCTCGTGATGCGAAACCCTCAGGGTCGACTTGAGGTCGTGGATGCCGAGGGCGTCACGTTCGGCACCGTCCGGGCGGTTCCCAAGGGGGTGCCGGTCGTCACCGCGACCGACGCCAGGGGCACCAGCAAGGAGGCCCTGCTGTCCTCGCTCGCCCTGCTCGACGCCTTGCCGGCCGACCTGGCGAGCGACGTCTCGGGCATCAAGGTGAGCAGCGCCAACCTGATCACCTTCACGCTGGGCAAGCGCTCGGTGGTGTGGGGCAGCGGTGAGGACTCCGACCGCAAGGTGGCCATCCTCACCGCCCTGCTCAAGACCCGCGCGAAGGTCATCGACGTCAGCGCCCCGGACACCCCTGTCACCCGCTGAGCCTGCGCCCGGCGCCGACCGGGCCGTGTGACCAGTGGGACCGATGGGGCGGGTGAGACAGTTGTCGACTCGCGTGGGAGGATTTCCCGAAGGGATGCCGCGACACGCCCACGGCGTCTTTGCCTGACCTCCCGGGCCGACCTAGCGTCGTGCCATCGAACCAGGAGCAAACCGTCACTGTCAACCTCATGTTGAGGGTTTCGGCACAGCTGCACAGCACCATCTCTCCCGACTTCGTCCGCCGGATCCACGTCGGACGGTCCTGTTACTTAAGTGGAAGGCCGCATCGTGGCAGCACCCCAGAACTACCTCGCCGTCATCAAGGTCGTCGGCATCGGCGGCGGCGGTGTCAACGCCATCAACCGGATGATCGAGGTCGGCCTCAAGGGCGTCGAGTTCATCGCGGTCAACACCGACGCGCAGGCGCTGCTGATGAGCGACGCCGACGTCAAGCTCGACGTGGGCCGCGAGCTCACCCGCGGCCTCGGCGCGGGCGCCGACCCCGAGGTCGGCAAGCGCGCCGCCGAGGACCACGCGGAGGAGATCGAGGAGGTCCTCAAGGGGGCCGACATGGTCTTCGTCACCGCGGGCGAGGGTGGTGGCACCGGCACCGGTGGCGCCCCCGTCGTCGCCCGCATCGCGAAGGGCCTGGGCGCCCTGACCATCGGCGTGGTCACCCGACCGTTCACCTTCGAGGGGCGCCGCCGCGCCAACCAGGCCGAGACCGGCATCGCGCAGCTGCGCGAGGAGGTCGACACCCTCATCGTCATCCCCAACGACCGGCTGCTGTCGATCAGCGACCGCGGCGTCTCGATGCTCGACGCCTTCCGCAGCGCCGACCAGGTGCTGCTCTCGGGTGTGCAGGGCATCACCGACCTGATCACCACACCGGGCCTGATCAACCTCGACTTCGCCGACGTCAAGTCGGTCATGTCGGGGGCGGGCTCCGCGTTGATGGGCATCGGGTCGGCCCGCGGCGAGGACCGCGCGGTGCAGGCGGCCGAGCTCGCCATCTCGAGCCCGCTGCTCGAGGCGAGCATCGACGGCGCGCACGGCGTGCTGCTCTCCATCCAGGGCGGCAGCGACCTCGGCCTCTTCGAGATCAACGAGGCCGCCCGCCTCGTGCAGGAGGCCGCACACCCCGAGGCCAACATCATCTTCGGTGCGGTCATCGACGACGCGCTCGGCGACGAGGTGCGGGTCACCGTCATCGCGGCCGGGTTCGACGGCGGGGCACCGCTGCACCGGGCCGACAACCGCGCGCTCGGCACCGTCCAGGGCCGGTCGGCCCCGGCGGCAGCACCGGCACCGGCACCGTCGGCGGCGGCCGCCCGCCCCGTCTCACCCCCGGCATCGTTCGACCGGCCCGCACCGGCCACCGCGGCCGACGGCGCCGCCGTGGTCACCGAGCACGCCGAGCCGCACCTCGAGCCGGCCCGGGCGTCCCACCCCGCGCCGCCGCGCACGGTCACCTTCGACGAGAACGACGACCTCGACGTCCCGGACTTCCTGAAGTAGTCCTCGACACCCAGCAGGGGCGGGGCGGGCCGGATCCACGGCCCGCCCCGCAGTCGTGCTCGGGCTGCCCGCCCTTGGTCGCAGCCCCCGGGGCGACGTCTACGGTGGGGGGGTGTTCGCCTGGCATGAGGACCGATCCGGTGTCGTCCGGGCCGTCACCGACCGCTCCGCCGGGGTGAGCACCGGGCGCTATGCCGGGCTGAACCTCGGCGCGCACGTCGACGACGCGCCGGATGCCGTGGCCGCCAACCGCCGCCTGCTCACCGAGCACCTCGGCCGGCCCGTCGTCTACATGGCCCAGTGCCACGGCGCCGAGGTGGCCGTCGTCGACGGGGTGCCCGAGGTCGCGCCGAGCTGCGACTCCCTGGTCACCCGGTCGACGCAGGTGGCGCTGGCGGTGCTCGTCGCCGACTGCGTGCCGGTGCTGCTCGCGGGCACCGGTGGGGTGGTGGCGGCGGTGCACGCAGGCCGCCCCGGGCTCGTGGCCGGCGTGGTGCCGCGCACCCTCGAGGTGATGCGCGACCTCGGCGCCGGGGAGGTGGATGCCGTCGTCGGCCCGTCGGTCTGCGGCCGGTGCTACGAGGTGCCCGCGCAGATGCGGGAGGTCGCGGCGAACGTGCAGCCGGTCAGCGCCACGGTGTCGTGGACCGGCACGCCGGCGGTCGACGTGGCCGCCGGGGTCGTGGCGCAGCTGCGCGAGGCGGGCGTCGCCGTGCGCTGGGTGCCCGGCTGCTCCCGGGAGCGCGACGACCTCTACTCCTACCGCCGCGACGGGCAGACCGGCCGGTTCGCCGGGGTCGTGGCCCAGGGGCCTCGATGACGACCGCGGCAGACCAGCCCGGCACGGCTCGTCGCGACGAGCTGGCGGCCGGCCTGGCGCAGGTGCGCGCCAGGATCTCGCGAGCGATGGAGGCGGCGGGGCGCACCGACGAGCCGGCCCTGGTGGTCGTCACGAAGTTCTTCCCGGCCAGCGACGTCGACCTGCTCGCCGGGCTCGGCGTCACCGCGATCGGCGAGAACCGCGACCAGGAGGCCGCGGCCAAGTGCGCCGAGCTGTCCTCCCGCGACCGGTTGACGGTGCACTTCATCGGCCAGCTGCAGAGCAACAAGGCGGCCTCGGTCGCGCGGTACGCCGACGTGGTGCAGTCACTCGACCGGGCCAAGGTGGTGCGTGCCCTGGACCGCGGCGCGCAGCAGGCCGGCCGCACGCTCGAGGTCACGGTGCAGGTCAACCTCGACGAGGCTCAGGGCCGAGGGGGCGTCGCGCCGGGGGAGGCGCGCGAGCTCGCCGACCTGGTGGCCGGCTCCGCGTCGCTCACCCTGCGCGGCGTGATGGCCGTGGCCCCGCTCGGAGGTGACGCACGAGAGGCGTTCGCGCGGTTGCGGGGGGTGGCCGACGGCATCCGGGCCGACCACCCCGGCGCCACCTGGGTGTCGGCGGGCATGAGCGGTGACCTCGAGGCCGCGGTGGCCGAGGGCGCGACACACCTGCGTGTCGGATCGGCAATCCTCGGATCTCGGCAGCCACACCGGTAACTTCGGTTGCGACGCACGGCGCCGAATCGGCGGGGCCGACGACTTCAGGAGCACTCATGGCTGGCGCGCTGCGCAAGACGATGGTCTACCTGGGCCTCGCCGAGGACCAGGGTCGCTACGACGACGAGTACTACGAGGGCTACGACGAGCAGGTCGACGCCGAGGAGCAGCCCGAGCAACGCGGCGCCGAGGTCACGCACCTGCAGACCCGGATGCCGGTGGCGCACGTCGTGCGCTCCCCGGAGGCGGTCGGCGTCTCCCGGATCACGACCATCCACCCCCGCACGTACAACGAGGCCAAGACGATCGGCGAGAACTTCCGTGACGGCACCCCCGTCATCATGAACCTCACCGACATGAGCGACGCGGACGCCAAGCGCCTGGTCGACTTCGCGGCCGGTCTGGTGTTCGGCCTGCGCGGCTCCATCGAGCGGGTCACCAGCAAGGTCTTCCTGCTCTCGCCGGAGACCGTCGAGGTCAACGCCGAGGACGGCCCGGTCGTCGCCGGGCGCACCGTCTTCAACCAGAGCTGAGCACCCGCATTCGGCTCAGGGGCCGACGTGGGTCAGACTTCCTGCCATGACAGCCGTGCGTGAGGTCCTGTATTTCGTCGTCTTCCTGTACTTCCTCGTGCTCATCGGCCGTGTCGTCTTCGACTGGATCCGGATCTTCGCCCGCGAGTGGCGGCCCCAGGGGGCGGCGCTCGTCGTGGCCGAGCCCATCTACACCCTGACCGAACCTCCGCTGCGCGCGCTGCGCAAGGTGATTCCGGCGCTGCGGCTGGGTGGGATGAGCATCGACCTGTCGTTCATGGTGCTGTTCTTCGTGGTCTGGCTGCTGCTCCTGCTCCTGTCCTGAGCGGCGCTGTGCCGCAGCGGTTGTGGGCCGTGCACCGCCGCGGGATGCCGGTCCCCTCGCTCACCTGATGCAGCACCGGCCACCCCCACCTCGCGATCGCGTACGCTGACTGACCGGACACCCTGCCGGTCGCACCGTCGTGCGGCGCGTCAGAGTGACCGTGACCCGTCGGCCACTCCCAGGAGTTGAACATGGCTCTCACGCCCGAAGACGTCCTGAACAAGACGTTCACCCAGACCCAGTTCCGTCGTGGATACGACGAGCGGGAGGTCGACGACTTCCTCGACGACATCGTCGCCGAGATGCGCCGGATGACCAAGGAGTCCGACGACCTGCGCGGCGAGGTCAACAACGTGCGCGAGGGCAAGGGCATGGCCCCGGTGGCACTCGCCAAGGCCGAGCCCGACACCTCCGCTCGCGACCTCGACGAGCTGCGCTCGAAGAACGCCACGCTCGCTGCGCGCGTCTCCGAGCTCGAGGGCACCCGCAGCGAGCTGACCGCACGCCTCGGCGAGTTCGAGGGCGAGCACGGCGACATCGAGGGCCGCAACGCCGAGCTGCAGGGCAAGGTGGGCCAGCTCGAGCACCGCAACGCCGAGCTCGAGGCCTTGGCGCAGGAGGCGCAGGGCAAGACGCAGGAGGCCGAGGCCCGCGTCATCGAGCTGCAGGACCGCAACGCCCAGCTCGAGAAGTCGCTCGCGGAGACCGAGCAGCGTGCCGGAGAGCTCGAGGCCCGCGTGGGCGAGGCCGAGGGCCAGCTGGGGTCGCTGCACTCCGAGCGCGAGCAGGATGCCGCCCGCCGCCAGCAGGAGGACGCCTCCCGCGCCGCTGCCCAGGACGAGGCCGGAGCCAGCACCAACGAGCAGATCGCCATGCTCCAGGCGCGTCTCGCTGAGACCGAGCGCGACGCACAGGAGCGCATCGCGGCGGCCGAGCGGCGTGCCGAGGAGGCCCAGCGCGAGGCCGCGCAGCGCACCCAGGGCGAGCCCGACGGTGGCAACCTCGGTGCTGCCGCCCTCGCCGGCGCCGGCGGTGGCGCCAGCGCGGCCGGGGTCATCGCCCTGGCCCAGCGCCTGCACGACGAGCACGTCGCCGCTGGTGAGTCGCGTCGCGACGAGCTCGTGTCCGAGGGCCAGCGCCGCCACGACGAGCTGGTCGACACCGGGCAGGCCAAGCACGACGAGCTGGTCGGCAGCGCGCAGGCCCGGCACGACGAGCTGATCAGCACCGGGCAGGCCAAGCACGACGAGCTGATCAGCACCGCGCAGGCCACCCACGACGAGCTGATCTCGACCGGCACGTCCCAGCGCGACGAGATGATCTCGACCGCGACGGGCCAACGCGACGAGATGCTGTCGACCGCGACGAGCCAGCGCGACGAGATGCTGTCGACGGCAACCGCCCAGCGCGACGACATGCTGACCGAGGCGCGCGAGCGTTCCACGGGCATGGTGGCCGAGGCGCAGCAGAAGAAGGCCGGCATCCTCGAGGAGCTCGGCCGCGAGCGTGGCCTGCTGGAGCGCAAGATCGAGGAGCTGCGTGGGTTCGAGCGCGACTACCGCTCGCGCCTGCACACCTACATCCAGGGCCAGCTCGCCGACCTCCAGAACACCGGTGTCGACGCGGATGCCGACAACGGACAGCAGGAGGAGGCGGCCGCCGAACCGCAGCCCGAACGCCAGGGCTGACCCCCCTCGACCGACGAAGGGCCCGGCAGCTGCCGGGCCCTTCGTCGTGCCACGGGAACGACCTCGTCGCGCGCTGCGTTGGTCACACAGTGCGTTTCGCCGTTGAGGCGCGGGGGTGCAGGCCGTATCCTCGGCCCACCGGTCGGCCGATGGGGTCCACCACACACCCTGGAAGCGGGTTCACATGGTTGCCAACCTGGCGTTGTCCGTGGCCAAGCAGGCTGCGGCGACGGCACGCAAAGCCGTCGGGCGGGGGTCGGCGGCCAAGGCCGCGGCACCCGACGGCTCCACGACGAAGGTGACCAAGGCCGCGCCGGCGACAAAGGCGGCGACGAAGACGGCATCCGCGAAGAAGGCCGCGACGACGAAGAGCTGCACCCGCGAAGAAGACGGCGACCACGAAGGCTGCGCCCGCGAAGAAGACGGCGACCACGAAGGCTGCGCCGGCGAAGAAGGCCGGCGACCACGAAGGCTGCGCCGGCGAAGAAGACGGCGACGACGAAGGCTGCGCCGGCGAAGAAGACGGCGACCACGAAGGCTGCGCCGGCGAAGAAGACGGCGACGACGAAGGCTGCGCCGGCGAAGAAGACGGCGACGACGAAGGCTGCGCCGGCGAAGAAGGCCGCGACGACGAAGGCTGCGCCGGCGAAGAAGGCCGCGACCACGAAGGCTGCGCCGGCCAAGAAGGCCGCGACGACGAAGGCTGCGCCCGCCAAGAAGACGGCGACGACCAAGGCTGCGCCTGCTACCAAGGCTGCCCCGGCGGCGACCTCGCGCACGACCAAGGCGGCACCGCCCGCACCCACGACTCCCCGGAAGGCAGCTCCCGTGACGAACGCACGCGCCGCGACCAGGGCCCCCGCGAAGAAGGCCCCGGTCCTCGTCGTCCGCGAGGACGAGACCCCCTGGACCGCCAAGGAGCTCAAGGCGGTGCGAGCCGAGCTCGAGCACGACATCGAGCAGCTGCGCTCAGAGCTGGCCCACGCCCAGAGCGACCTGGTCGACCTGATGCGCGACTCCGGCGACGGGGCGGGCGACGACCAGGCCGACGCGGGCGCCAAGACCTACGAGCGCGAGCAGGAGATCTCGCTGGCCAACAACGCCCGGGAGATGCTCGAGCAGAACGAGCACGCCCTCGAGCGGCTCGACAACGGCACCTACGGCATCTGCGAGTCCTGTGGCAACCCGATCGGCAAACTTAGGCTCCAGGCCGCTCCTCGTGCGACCCTATGCATGCCATGCAAGAAGAAGCAGGAGCGCCGCTGACGCCCACCCCGTCCAGCCCGTCCACGCCGGCCCCGGTCCCGACCGGTGGCCGGCGACGGCTGTACGTCGTGCTGCTCGGGCTCGCCGCCGTCGTCCTCCTGCTCGACCAGGGCACCAAGGTGTGGGCCCTGGCCGCGCTGACCCCCGGTGACCCGGTGCGGCTCGTGGGGTCGCTCATCAGGCTCAACCTGATCCGCAACCCCGGCGCCGCGTTCTCGATCGGCAACGGCTCGACCTGGCTGCTCACGGCCGTCTCGCTCGGCATCCTCGTCTGGGTCGTCATCAGCGCCCGCAAGGTCGGCAACATGCCGTGGGCCGTGGCCCTGGGGCTGCTCCTCGGCGGAGCCGTGGGCAACCTCATCGACCGGGTGTTCCGTGCGCCCGGGCCGGGCCGCGGGCACGTCGTCGACTTCATCGACTACTTCGGCCTGTTCATCGGCAACGTCGCCGACATCGCCATCGTCGTCGGCGCCGGCATCATCATGGTGCTCTCGTTCCGTGGCACCTCGCTCTCGGGCCCGGTGCACCACCCCGAGCACGCCGATGCCTGACGCCCGCACCGTGCTGGTGCCCGACGGCCTCGAGGGGGAGCGGGTGGATGCCGCCATCGCCCGGCTGTTCGGCCTCTCCCGCACCCGCGCCGCCGACCTCGCGGCCGGGGGCGGCGTGAGCGTCAACGCCGCCAACGTGGGCAAGAGCCACCGGGTCAGTGCCGGCGACATGCTCGAGGTGCTGCTCCCGGCATCCCCCGCCAGCTCGACCCTGGAGGTCGTGGCCGAGCCGGTGCCCGGCATGACGGTGGTCCACTCCGACGAGGACATCGTCGTGGTCGACAAACCGGTCGGCGTCGCCGCCCACCCGAGCGTGGGCTGGACCGGGCCGAACGTGCTCGCGGGCCTGAAGGCCGCGGGCTACCGCATCTCGACCAGCGGGGCCAGCGAGCGGCAGGGCATCGTCTCGCGGCTCGACGTCGGCACCTCGGGCCTGATGGTGGTCTGCGCCAGTGAGCGGGGCTACTCGGTGCTCAAGCGGGCCTTCAAGGAGCGCCGGGTCGACAAGACCTACCACACGCTCGTGCAGGGCCTTCCCGACCCGCTCGTGGGCACCATCGACGCGCCCATCGCGCGTCATCCCGGGCACGACTACAAGTTCGCGGTGATGGACTCCGGCAAGCACGCCGTCACCCACTACGAGCTGCTCGAGGCGTTCCGGCACGCCTCGCTGCTCGAGATCCACCTCGAGACCGGCCGCACCCACCAGATCCGGGTGCACATGGCCGCGGTGCGCCACCCCTGCGTCGGCGACCTCACCTACGGCGCCGACCCCACCCTGGCGGCGCGGCTGGGCCTGCAGCGGCAGTGGCTGCACGCCGTGGGGCTGGGCTTCGAGCACCCCGGCTCGGGGGAGTGGGTCACCTTCGAGAGCCCCTATCCGCAGGACCTGCGCATCGCGCTCGACCGTCTCTGACGCCCCCGACCTTCCAGGCGAGCGGCCGCGCGACACGCCGCGGAACGGCCGGTTCGGGCGGCCGTCAGCAGGAAAAGTCGCGGGATGCCGGGCCGGCTGCGGTCCGGGTCGGCGACACGGCCCCGACACGCCGAGCGGTGTCCTCGGGCCGACCTAGGATGGTCGGCGATGTCCCTCCCGAATGCCTCCTCGACCCCCCCGACCACCAGCGCGGCGGGGACGGGCTCCGACTCGTTCGTCCACCTGCACGTGCACACCGAGTACTCCATGCTCGACGGCGCGGCCCGCATCGGTGACCTGTTCACCCGGGCCGCCGAGATGGGGATGCCGGCCCTGGCCACGACCGACCACGGCTACGTCTTCGGGGCCTACGAGTTCTGGAAGAAGGCCCAGGGCACGGGCGTCAAGCCGATCATCGGCGTCGAGGCCTACGTCACCCCGGGCACGCACCGCAGCGACAAGACCCGGGTCAAGTGGGGCGACGAGCGCAGCAGCCCGGGCGACGACGTCTCCGGCTCGGGCGCCTACACGCACATGACCCTGCTGGCCCGCGACAACACCGGCCTGCACAACCTGTTCCGGATGGACAGCCAGGCCTCGCTCGACCAGGTCTACGCCAAGTGGCCACGCGTCGACCGCGAGCTGCTCGACCGCTACGGCAAGGGCCTGATCGCCACCAGCGGCTGCGCGTCGGGCGAGATCCAGACCCGGCTGCGGCTCGGGCAGTACGCCGAGGCCAAGCAGGCGGCATCCGACTTCCAGGACATCTTCGGCAAGGAGAACTTCTACTGCGAGGTCATGGACCACGGTCTCGACGTCGAGCGCCGGTCCATGAAGGACCTCATCCGGCTGGCGCGCGAGCTCGACATGCCGTTCGTCGCCACCAACGACCTGCACTACACCAGCCCCGACGACGCCAAGGCCCACTCGGCGCTGCTGTGCGTGCAGTCCGGGTCGACGATGATGGACCCCAACCGGTTCAAGTTCGACGCCGACGAGTTCTACCTCAAGAGCCCCGCCGAGATGCGGCACACCTGGCGCGAGCTGCCCGAGGCCTGCGACAACACCCTGCGCATCGCCGAGATGTGCGACATCTCGTTCACCGAGGACGAGGGGCGCTACATGCCCCGCTTCCCGTGCCCGCCCGGCGAGAACGAAGAGAGCTGGTTCGTCAAGGAGGTGCAGCGCGGGCTGCGCGAGCGCTTCCCTGACGGCATCCCCGAATACGCCCAGAAGCAGGCCGAGTTCGAGACCGAGGTGATCGTCAGTAAGCAATATTCGGGGTACTTCCTGGTCGTCGCCGACTTCATCACCTGGGCCAAGAGCAACGGCATCCGGGTCGGCCCGGGCCGTGGCTCGGGTGCGGGCTCGATGTGCGCCTACGCGATGAAGATCACCGACCTCGACCCCATCCCGCACGGCCTGATCTTCGAGCGGTTCCTCAACCCCGAGCGCCCCTCGCTGCCCGACTTCGACGTCGACTTCGACGAGCGCCGGCGCGGCGAGGTGATCCGCTACGTCACCGAGAAGTACGGCAGCGACCGGGTCGCCCAGATCGTCACCTACGGCACCATCAAGGCCAAGCAGGCGGTCAAGGACGCCGCCCGCGTCATGGGCCACCCGTTCGCGGTCGGGGAGCAGCTCACCAAGGCGATGCCGCCCGACGTCATGGGCAAGGGCGTGCCGCTGTCGGGCATCTACGACCCCACCTACCCGCGCTACGGCGAGGGCAAGGAGTTCCGCGACCTGGTGGCCACCGAGCCGCACCTGCAGGAGGTCGTCGAGACCGCCAAGGGCCTCGAGGGCCTGAAGCGCCAGTGGGGGGTGCACGCGGCCGGCGTCATCATGAGCAGCGAGCCGCTGGTCGACGTCATCCCGATCATGCGCCGGCTGCAGGACGGCCAGGTCATCACCCAGTTCGACTACCCGAGCTGCGAGGCGCTCGGCCTGGTCAAGATGGACTTCCTCGGGCTGCGCAACCTCACGATCCTCGACGACGCCATCGCCAACGTGAAGAGCAACCGGGGCGAGGACATCGACCTCGACGCCCTGAGCAAGGACATGACCGACCAGGCCACCTACGACCTGCTGGCCCGTGGCGACACCCTCGGCGTGTTCCAGCTCGACGGCGGCGGCATGCGCACGCTGCTCAAGCTGATGCAGCCCGACAACTTCGAGGACATCTCGGCGGCGCTCGCGCTCTACCGGCCGGGGCCGATGGGGGTCAACGCGCACACCAACTTCGCGCTGCGCAAGAACGGCAAGCAGGCGCCGGTGCCCCTCGACCCGCAGCTCGAGGGCAAGCTCCAGCCCGAGATGATCGAGGCGCTCGGCCCGATCCTGGGCACGACCCACGGCCTGGTGATCTACCAGGAGCAGGTCATGGAGATCGCCCAGAAGCTCGCCGGCTACACGCTGGGCAACGCCGACCTGCTGCGCCGCGCGATGGGCAAGAAGAAGAAGGAGGTCCTCGAGAAGGAGTACGTCCCCTTCTCCGAAGGGATGAAGGCCAAGGGCTTCAACGAGGCGTCGATCGCCGCGCTGTGGGGCGTGCTGGTCCCCTTCTCCGACTACGCCTTCAACAAGGCGCACACCGCCGCCTACGGCCTGGTGTCGTACTGGACCGCCTACCTCAAGGCCAACTACCCGGCCGAGTACATGGCCGCCCTGCTCACCTCCGTCGGCGACGACAAGGACAAGTCCGCCCTCTACCTCGGCGAGTGCCGGCACATGGGCATCAAGGTGCTCCCGCCCGACGTCAACGACTCGATCGGGCAGTTCGCCGCGGTCGGCACCGACATCCGGTTCGGCCTTCAGGCCATCCGCAACGTCGGGCACAACGTCGTCGAGGCCATCGTCGCGGCCCGCGAGGAGAAGGGACGCTTCACCTCCTTCCGCGACTTCATGTCCAAGGTGCCGGCCGTGGTGTGCAACAAGCGCACCATCGAGTCGCTCGTCAAGGGGGGTGCCTTCGACGGTCTGGCCGAGACCCGGATGGGCCTGATCCGGGTGCACGAGGAGTACGTCGACGCCTTCGTCGCGGTCAAGCGCCAGGAGGCCATCGGGCAGGACAGCCTGTTCGGGTCCTTCGGCGACGACTCCGCGGGCGACTCCGGCGGCGACCTGATGGGCCTGACGTCCGTGCCCGGCGTCGAGTGGGACAAGGCCACGTTGCTGTCCTTCGAGCGGGAGATGCTCGGGCTCTACGTCTCCGACCACCCGCTGTTCGGCCTCGAGCACGTGCTCTCGACCCACGCCGACACCCCGATCGCGGCGCTGACCAGCGACGACGCCGGCAAGCCGGAGGGCTCGATGGTCACCGTCGCCGGCCTGATCACCGGCCTGCAGGTCAAGCGCACCAAGAAGGGCGACCTCTGGGCGATCGCCACGGTCGAGGACCTCGCCGGCGCCATCGAGTGCCTGTTCTTCCCGAGTGCCTACATGACCGTCGGCCCGATGCTCCAGCAGGACGTCGTGGCGGTCGTGCGCGGCAAGGTCAACCGGCGCGACGACACGGTGTCGATCTACGCCCAGGAGCTCACCCTGCCCGACGTCAGCGAGGGGCCGCGCGGGCCGGTCGTGGTGACGATGGAGACGGCCCGGGCGACCTCCCAGCGGGTGGAGGAGCTCAAGACCGTGCTCACCAACCACCCGGGCACCACCGAGGTGCACCTGAAGCTGGTCAAGCCCGGGCGGTCGGTCGAGATCCGCCTCGACCCGGCGTTCCGGGTCAACGCCACCGAGGCGCTCTTCGGCGACCTCAAGGTGCTGCTCGGTCCGCGCTGCCTGGTCTGACCCGCGCCCGCCGGGTGCCCAGGTGCGCACCCTCGGCCACCCGGCGCCCGCCGGTCCGGTGCGGCGGCAGCACCGAGGGAGTGAACCCCGAGAGACGGGTGGATCTGGTCGGGACGGGATCCTAGGCGTGGGGTCGTCGTCGCCCTAGGGTAGAGCCGCTCACCCCGACCCAGGAGAGAACATGACATCGACTCGTCTGCGCGTGCTCGGCGCCGGGATCGCCGCCGCGGCGCTCGCAACGGCCGTCGCCTCGACGCCGGCCCAGGCCCATGACCGCGACAAGGACAAGGGCCACCACCCGTCCCCCCGCACCGCCACGGTGCAGCTGCTGTCGTTCAACGACTACCACGGCCACCTCGAGGCGTCCGACCCGCCGCTGAGCAAGACGCTCGACCCGAGCCAGACCCCGGTGGGCGGCGCGGAGTACCTCTCGACCACCCTCAAGGACCTGCGAGCCACCGCGCCCGGTGGCCGTTCGCTCACCGTCGCGGCCGGCGACCTGATCGGCGGCAGCCCCTTCCTCTCCGGGCTCTTCCACGACGAGCCGTCGGTGGAGTCGCTCAACGCGATGGACCTCGACGTCAGCAGCGTCGGCAACCACGAGTTCGACGAGGGCACCACCGAGCTGCTGCGCATGCAGCGCGGCGGCTGCCACCCCAAGGACGGCTGCTACTTCCCCGACGACCCGTATGCCGGTGCCGACTTCCAGTGGCTCGCCGCCAACGTCGTGGTCAAGGACAAGAAGTCCTCCTCGTCGCGCCACCACCACCAGCACAAGGAGCGCACCCTGTTGCCGGCCACCTCGATCAAGAAGGTCGGAGGCGTGAAGATCGGCTTCATCGGCATGACCCTCGAGGGAACCCCCAGCCTGGTCGACCCGGCGGGTGTCGCCAACGTCGAGTTCAAGGACGAGGTGGAGACGGCGAACGCACAGGCGCGAGCGCTGAAGAAGCAGGGCGTGAAGTCGATCGTCGTGCTCCTGCACGAGGGTGGCGTCAACGCCGGCACCTACCAGCAGTGCGTGGGCGTGTCCGACCCGATCCTCACCATCGCCAAGACCATGACGCCCGAGGTCGACGCGATCATCACCGGCCACACCCACCAGCCGTACGTGTGCCAGATCCCCGACCCGGCCGGCAACCCGCGGCTCGTCACCAGCGCGGCGTCGTACGGGCAGGTGGTCACCGAGACCGACCTGGTCATCAACACCCGCAGCGGTGAGGTGATGCGCGACCGCTCCACCGCCACCAACCACCTGGTGACCCGGGCGGTGGCGAAGGACCCGGCGCAGACCGCCATCATCGACAAGTGGAACGTGCTCTCCGCGGCGCTGGGCAACCGGGTCGTCGGGTCCAACGCCGAGGACATCCTCGGCGACAGCAACGGCGACCGTGGCATCGAGACCCCGATGGGCGACCTCGTCGCCGACGCGATCCTGTGGGGCACCCAGGCCCCGGCCAACGGTGGTGCGCAGATCGCCTTCATGAACATCGGTGGGGTGCGGGCCAGCCTGCGCCTGGCCCCATCGGGTGCCGAGGGCTCCGGGCAGATCACCTACCGGGAGGCCTACGCCGTCGCGCCGTTCGGCAACCTGCTCGTCACCATGGACCTCACCGGCCAGCAGATCGTCGACGTGCTCGAGCAGCAGTTCATCCCCGGTCGCTCGACCGGCCGCGACGCGCTGGCGCTCGGCGTCTCCAACGGGTTCTCCTACACCTGGGACGCCAGTCGTCCGGCCGGCAGCCGCGTCGTCCCGGGCTCGCTGACGCTGAACGGTGCGCCGATGAGCCTGACGGCGACCTACCGGGTGGCGACGATCAACTTCCTCGCCAACGGCGGTGACGACTTCAAGGCCTTCGGAGCGGGCACCAACCTCCTCGGAGGGTCGGAGGACCTCAGCAACCTGGTCGCCTACTTCGAGGCGAACCCGCAGCTGACGTCCCCGGCGGATCGCGTCGCGGGTCTCTGACCGATCGCGACGTCCAGCCGCGGCGAGGGCCGCACCCCACGGGGTGCGGCCCTCGCCGCGTTCGCTTCCGACCCGGCATAGGGTGACGCCATGCCGAGCCCCACCCCACCGACCGCCGAGCGCCGACCGCACGTGCGAGAGCACCACGGCGACCGGGTCGAGGACCCGTTCGCCTGGATGCGCGACCTCGAGGACCCCGCCCTGCTGGCCCACCTCGAGGCCGAGAACGCCTACGCCGAGGCCCGCACCGAGCACCTCGGGCCGCTGCGCAGCGCGATCGTCGAGGAGATCCGCTCGCGGGTGAAGGAGACCGACCTGTCGGTGCCGGTCATCAGCGGGCCGTGGTGGTACTACGCCCGCACCGTCGAGGGGCGCCAGTACGCCGCCCAGGTACGGTCACCGCTCACCGACCCGGCGGTGCGACCGGACCCCGAGGCCGAGACCGTGCCCGGCGAGCAGGTGGTCGTCGACGGCAACGTCGAGGCCGGTGACAGCGAGTTCTTCTCGCTCGGGGCGCTCACCGTCAGCGCCGACCACCGGCTGGTCGCCTTCGCCGTCGACACCGCGGGCGACGAGCGCTTCGACCTGACCATCCGCGACATCGCCACCGGGGAGGTGCTCGACACCTCGGTCACCGGCATCGGCTACGGCGTCGAGCTCAGCCGCGACGGCGAGTTCGTGTTCTACACGCGCCTCGACGACGCCTGGCGCCCCTACCAGCTCTGGCGGCACCGGGTGGGCGGCGACACCGCCGACGACGTGCTGGTGCACCAGGAGGACGACGAGCGGTTCTGGATGGGCGTGGCCTCCAGCCGCGACGAGCGCTGGCTGCTGCTGGGGCTCGGGTCGAAGACGACCTCCGAGGTGCACGTGCTCGACGCCGACGACCCGGATGCCGGATGGCGCGTGCTGGCACCCCGCCGCGAGGGCGTCGAGTACGACGTCGAGCCGGGGGCCGACCGCTTCCTCATCGTGCACAACACCGACACGCCGGACGCCGACCTCGCCTGGGCGCCGTTCGACGCGACCAGTGCCGAGCAGTGGGTGCCGTGGCTGGGCTCGGGGGAGGGCGAGCGGTTCGTGGCCGTCGACGCCTTCGACGACGCCACGGTCCTGAGCCTGCGTACCGGCGGGCTCACCGCGCTGCGGGTGCTGCCGCGCGACCCGGGCTCACCCTCCGGTCACGGCGAGCCGTGGGACGTCGCCGTCGACCAGCCGGTGCACTCGATCGGCCTGGGCGACAACCCCGAGCCGGCCCAGCGCGCCATCCAGGTCGTGGTCGAGTCGTGGGCCACCCCACGCACCGTGCTCGACGTCGACCTGGCGACCCGGGAGCGTACGGTGCTCAAGCGCCAGCCGGTGCTCGGCGACTTCGACGCCGCGAACTACGCCGAGCACCGCGAGTGGGCCACGGCATCCGACGGCACCCTGGTGCCGGTCTCGGTGGTGCGTCGCGTCGGGGTCGAGGCCGACGGCACCAACCCCGGGGTGGTCACCGCCTACGGCTCCTACGAGATCTCCTCCGACCCGTACTTCTCGGTGGCGCGGCTCAGCCTGCTCGACCGCGGGGTCGTGTATGCCGTCGCCCACGTGCGCGGCGGCGGCGAGATGGGGCGGCGATGGTACGACGACGGCAAGCTGCTCGCGAAGACCAACACCTTCACCGACACCCTGGCTGCCGTCGACCACCTCGTGGCGTCGGGATGGGTGTCACCCGAGCTGGTGGGGCTCGAAGGTGGTTCTGCGGGAGGACTGTTGGTGGGTGCGGTGCTCAACCTCGCGCCCGAGCGGTTCCGGGTGGCGCACGCAGCCGTGCCCTTCGTCGACGCGCTCACCACGATGCTCCAGCCCGACCTGCCGCTCACGGTCGGTGAGTGGGAGGAGTGGGGCAACCCGCTCGCCGACCCCGACGTGTATGCCGCGATGCGCGCCTACGCGCCCTACGAGAACGTGCGGGCCGCCGGTTACCCGGCGGTGCTCGCGACGTCGAGCCTGCACGACACCCGGGTCTACGTCACCGAGCCGGCCAAGTGGGTCGCCCGGCTGCGCGAGACGGTGACCAGCGACCGGGTCGACCGCCCGGTGCTGCTGCGCACCGAGCTGGCGGCGGGGCACGGCGGGCGCAGCGGCCGGTATGCCGCGTGGGAGCAGATCGCCTGGGAGTGGGCGTTCGTGCTCGACCAGCTGGGCGCCACCGACCGCCTCTGATTCGAGCAGTTGGGTGCTCAGGTGGCTGCTTGGGTAGCCACCTCAGCACCCGACCCGGGCAGTAGGACGATCAGCGGGTCATCAGCAGGGGGCAGTGCACCCGGCTGATCAGGCGCAGCGCGGTCGAGCCGACGTGCAGGCCCGCGAAGCCACCCGCGCCGCGGCTGCCCACGACGAGCATGGCGGCCCCCTCGGTGCGGTCGACGAGCGCCTGCACGGGCTCGGAGCGCACGACCTCGTAGTCGACCTTCACGTCGGGGTGCTCCGCGCGGCGGGCCGCGAGGGCCGACTCGACGATCTTCTCGAGGTTGGCCTCGTAGGTGGACCAGCTCGAGCTCGTCGACAGGGTCGGGTCGCTCGCGCTGTGGGCCTCCCAGGCGTGCAGCACGTCGACGGTGCCACCGGTGCGCGCAGCCTCGTCGAAGGCCACGGTGAGCGCCCGCAGCGACGGCTTGGACCCGTCGACACCGACGACCACGCGCCCACTGGCGGGGGAGCCCCCGGCGGTCTCGTGGCCCACCACGAGCACCGGGCACCGGGCGTGCGTGATGACCTGCATGGCCACCGCGCCCACGCTGGTGCGGCTGAACACGCCGTGGCCCATCGCGCCCACCACCACCAGGGCGGCGGACCGCGAGGCGTCGACGAGGGCCTGGCTCGCGTAGCCGTCACGGATGCCGGTGGTCACGGTGAGGTCCGGATCGACCGCGTGCGCCCGGGCCACGCCGTCGGCGACGAGGCGCTTGGCGTGGCTCGACACCATCGCCGAGCCGTCGCTCAGCTCGCCGAAGCCGAGCATCGGTAGGTCGGGGGCGAAGGCGTGCAGCACGTACAGGGTGAGCCCGCGAGCGCTGGCGACCTGGGCCGCCCGGGTGACTGCGGCCATGGACAGCGGGGACCCGTCGACCCCGACGACGACTCGTGCTTGGGTCATCTCGGCTTCCTCCGATTCGCGAGAGTGTCGCGGCGGCGGGCTCGCCAGGGGAGTCAGCTCTGACGTCGTCCGTCGTCGTGGGGATCGGTGGTCCCCACCCCTCGACCGTGGCACGGCCGGGGGCGGCGCGCAAGGGTCGCCGTCACACGGCGCGCCGTCGACCTCACGACTCCGTGCGGATCACGCGCCGCCTGCGTTCAGGTGGTCGGTGCCGCCGTGTGGGGATAACGCAAGGAGTCGTGGAAGCGGTCAGCGGCGGAGGCGTTCGCCGGAGCCGAAGACGTCGAGCACCACCCCGCTGGCACCCATCGCCCCGTTGCTGCCGGTCCAGAACAGGCCCTCGCGACCGTCGGCCACCACGACCGAGCTCCCGCTGACCGATGCTCCGGACCCGCGCAGCACGACGGCCGACCCGGGCGCGATGCCGACGGCAAGCTCCCGGGGTGCCGTGGTGACCCCGGCGTAGAGCCGGCCCCAGCGGTAGTCGTCGGTGAGGTGCGGCACCAGCGTCGCGTGCACCAGCGAGAGCCCCGGCAGCCACGCGGCATCATCGGCACGGAAGGCGGCAACCCCCTCCGCCTCGAGCGCGTCGAGGTCGTCGTCCGGCGCGTTGGCCTTGGCCGCCCACCGGGAGCCGAGCACGGCGGTCATCGCACCGTCGGCCAGGACGACGGGCGTGGTACGAACGGCGGCCGTGACGGCACGGCGGAACGAGCGGTCGGCCATCGTCGAGGCCAGCGCGGCCGGGTCGTCACCGACGAGCACGACGGCGGTCGCCCCCACGACGGTCCTGGTCGACCAGCCCTTGCTGCCGGCGACGACGGTGGTGACCTTCCCGGCCCAGCCGGCCTTCTTGACGGCCTTGCCGTACGCGTTGACCAGGCTGCTCGAGCCGGAGCCGCCGCCGAGCACCACGAGCCGGGCCCGCTTGCTCGCGTCGACCGCGCGGGCGGCGGCGACGGCGTCGCCGATGACATCACTGCCGAGCACACCGCCGCCGAGGAACACCGTGCCACCGACGCGCGACGGGGATCTCGGCGCGGTCCACGCCGCGCCGCGCGGTACGGGAACGGGGTGGCCCCGGCGAGCGAAGGTGCGGGTGGTCAGGTTGTAGGTCGTGCCGTCGGTCATCAGGTGGGTCAGCACACGGCGGGCCGAGAGGGTGGCGGGGCTGCCGACCCAGCGGTGGTCGGCCCGCAGCGTCTCCAGGTCGACCACCGCGGCCGAGCTCGCACCGAACAGGTCGGAGAGCACGGTGTCGCCGGTGTCGCGGATGCCGGTGGCGTAGTCGACACCGACCCCCACCGGGCTGCGCCCACCGAAGCGCTCGTCGGCCGTGGCGAGCGTGGAGAGGGTGCGGCCGAAGCGGCCCCGCTGGTAGAAGTGCTGGTCGAAGATCGCCCGGGTCGACCCGACGTCGAGGCCGCGCTCGAGGTCGGCGTCGTCACCCCACCACACCAGCGTCGAGCCCCGGCGCAGGCCGTCGGGGGCGTCGAGATCGCCGGTGTAGCCGTTGATCATGGTGCGCGACTGCACGGCCGCCCCGGCGCTGGTGCCCCCGAGGGCGGCCCCACGCCGGACGGCCGCAGTGATGGCGGCCTCCGCGGGAGAGGCGGCGAGCACCTGCATCGCGAGGCCCTGGTCACCGCCGAGCACGTAGATGCCGTCGGTGGTGGGCGCCGCGAGGGCCACGGCGTTGGCAGGGTCGAGCGCGTCGGCCCGGTTCAGCAGCACCGCCAGGGTGGCGGTGCAGCCGGTGAAGGGCGCGGGGACGGCGGCGTCGCACGCGGCGTCGAGCTGGTCGGTGCGCGACTGCGCGAGGGTGAGGTTCTCGGCCCGGTCCTGGTCTGAGTCCCCGTAGGCCGAGGGGACCACGACCAGGTCGACCGTCGGCCCACTCGCGCCCTCGGCGGCCGCTCGCGAGAAGCCGGCCAACGTGGAGGTCTCGTACCCTCCGCCGATCGGCGTGAGCACGGTTTGCTCGTCACCGGCCGCGCTGCTCGCGGTCAGCGCGGCGGTCGTGGCGACGACCGACACGGCGAGCAGGGCGGCGGCGGTCCGGACGCTGCGGCGGGAGGTGTTCCGGCGGCGGTCGCGGGGGGCTGAGGTCATGCAGGGGAACCTAGCCCGATGCCGGGCAGCCCGCGCGCTGAGCGATGCCCACCACCGCGCCGCTGCCGAAAGGGAACGGGGACAGAGCCTCTCGAGCTGAGGAGGTGGGAGATCCGCACGAAGTCGGGGAGTGGGAGGCCGTGAGCCGGGGGCTGGGTGAGTGAGAGGGGCACCCGGCGCGGCATAGGCTGCCGCCCATGACGCTGATCGCCATCGCGTGGGACGGCACCGGGGGCCGCGACGGCCGTGGAGCGGTGCGCCTGCTCGACCAGACCCTGCTGCCGGGCACCACGGAGCACCGCGAGATCGACACCACCGACGGGCTCGTCGTGGCCATCGCCGAGCTGGCCGTGCGTGGCGCCCCCGCCCTCGGCGTGGCCGGTGCGATGGGCGTGCTGCTCGCGATGGACGAGGGTGCGCGCGAGGGCTGGGACGACACCCGGGTGCAGGCGGCCGTGGACCGGGTACGCCACGCCCGCCCGACCGCGGTCAACCTCGCGTGGGGGGTCGACCAGGTGCGGCCACTGATGGGGCAGGGGCGCGATGCCGTGCTGGCCGCCGCGCGCCGGGTCGCCGTCGAGGACGAGGCCGCCAACCGCGAGCTGTCACGACGCGGTGCCGACTGGCTGCTCGCCCGGATCGACCGACCCCGCCTGCGCGTGCTCACGCACTGCAACAGCGGCTCGCTCGCCACCTCGGCCTGGGGTACGGCGCTCGGGGTGGTCCGCGAGCTGCACGCCCGTGGCCGGCTCGAGCTGGTGTACGCCGACGAGACCCGCCCGCTGCTGCAGGGCGCGCGGCTCACCGCCTTCGAGCTGGCGGCAGACGGCATCCCGCACCGGGTGCAGGTCGACGGCGCCGCCGCGTCGACGATCCTGCGCGGCCTGGTCGACCTCGCCGTCGTGGGGGCCGACCGGATCGCCGCCAACGGCGACGCCGCGAACAAGATCGGCACCCTGGGGGTGGCGCTCGCCTGCCGCGACGCCGGCATCCCGTTCATGGTCGCGGCGCCGTGGTCGACGGTGGACCTGTCGATGGCCGACGGCTCGCACATCGAGATCGAGGAGCGGGCCGGCGAGGAGGTGACCGTGCTCGGCGGGGTGCGGTTGGCACCCGAGGCGTCCGTGGGCTTCAACCCCGCCTTCGACGTGACGCCGGCTCGCCTGGTGGATGCCGTGGCCACCGAGCGCGGCGTGGCCGAGCCTCGCACCGGGACCGACCTGAGCGCCTTCGCGGAACCGCGATAAGTCCATGGCTTCATTCGGATCAAATGAAGGTATGATCTTCAGATGACTGAAGTGAAGGACCAGGCTTCACGGTGTGTCGTCATCGGTGACCTCGTGGGCTCGCGCGGTGCGCCCAACCGGCGGGCCCTGCACCGGGCGGTCGAGAAGGCGCTGGTCACCGTCAACGCCGCCGTCCCGGCCGTCACCGAGCTGCGGATCACCGTGGGCGACGAGTTCCAGGGGGCCTACGACACGCTGGGTGCGGCGATCGAGGCCGCCCTGCGGGTGCGCCTGGAGCTGCTGCCCTCGGCCGACGTGCGGGTCGGCATCGGCCGCGGACCGGTGCAGCTGCTCGACGCCGAGCGCGGCATCGAGGACGGCCCGGGGTGGTGGGCCGCACGGGCCGCCATCGAGGAGGTCGAGCAGGCCGCCGGCCGGGCGGCGACCCGGCACCTTCGCACTGCGTACCGACCGGCCTCGGAGCCGGCCGGCGCGCCGGTGTCGGACGGGTCGGGGCACGGCGCCGACGCCGATGCCGTCAACGCGGCGCTGCTGTGTCGGGACCATCTGGTTGGGTCACTGTCAGACCGATCGGTCCGACTGTTGAGGGGGCTCATGGACCCGCACACCACCCAGAGCGAGCTGGCCACGCTCGAGGGCATCAGCGCCTCGGCCGTGTCCCAGCGGGTGCGCGCCGACGGCATCGGCGCGGTCCTCGCCGCCGAGGACCTGTTGCGGGGCCTGGCGTGAGCTGGCTGGCCGTGTGGCTCGTCGGGGTCGGGCTCGCCGACCTGGTGCGAGCGGGGGCGGGCACGAGCACCACCGCCCTGCGCGTCGCCATGGGCACCGGGGCGGCGGCGGTGGCGGTGCTCGCGGCGCTGACCGCACTGACCGCGCCCATCGACCTGGTGTGCCTGGCCGCCTCGCTGGTGCCGCTGGCGCTGTGGGTGTGGTGGTCCGCCGAGGCCGTGCACACCGGTGCCGGCAACTGGCGGGCCCTGGGTGCCCTGGCCGTGGGGGCCGGCTGGCTCGTGGCGCTCAGCGGGTGGGCGACCCCGGCCGGGGGACCGTTCGGCCGGTGGCTGCGGTGGGCCGACCTGCCGCTGGTCGGGCCGGTCGCGCTGCCCTCGCACGTGCTCCTGGTGGTCGGCCTGCTGCTGGTCAACCTGGCCACCGCCAACGTCGTCGTGCGGCTGGTGCTGCTCGGCGTCGGGGCGATGCGGCCCGTGCTCCAGATGCGCACCAGCAGCGACCCGCAGCCCTCCGACCAGCTGCGCGGTGGGCGGCTGCTCGGGCCGATGGAGCGGGTTCTCATCATCGGCCTCGGGCTGGCCGGCCAGCTCACCGCCGCCGGCCTGGTCATCGCGGCCAAGGGCCTGATCCGATTTCCCGAGCTGCAGGCCAAGCGCGACGACCGCACGAGCGTCGACGGCGTCGGCATCGACGCCGTCACCGAGTACTTCCTGGTCGGCTCCTTCGTGTCGTGGCTCGTGGCCCTGGTCAGCCTCGCGGTCACACGCTGATGATGTTGTCCTTCCACCGCTCGGGGAAGTCGGAGGTGCGGTCGCCGGCGAGCAGCAGCCGGTAGGTCATCGTCGCAGCCTCCTCGAGGTTCAGCGCCCGTCGCAGGGCCATCGACACGGTGTCGCCGAGGGTCGAGCAGCCGTGGTGGGCCAGCACCACCGCGTCGTGGTCGCGCGCCGCCTCGGCGGCCGCGTCGGCGATCTCCTGCGAGCCGGAGGGGTGGAAGGGCACCCGCCCGGCGCTGCCCAGGTAGTACTGGTGGTCCAGCGTCGTGAAGCGCAGGGGTATCCCGAGCATGTCGACGAGCAGCACGTGCTGGGGGTGCAGGTGCACGATGCACGCGGCGTCGGGGCGCACGGCATACGTGCGCTGGTGCAGCTTCCACTCCACCGACGGGCGCGGCCCGGCGCCCACCGGCTCGCCGTCGAGGGTGAGCTCGGCGAAGTCGTCCGCGGTGAGCCGGTCCAGCCAGGTGCCGGTGGCCGTGACCAGGAAGCGGTCGGTGCCGGGCAGCCGCACCGACAGGTTGCCGCCGCTCGCCTGCACCAGGCCTCGCTCGACGAGGTGGCGGCCGGCGTCGACCAGCTCGTCGATGAGGGTGTCTCGTGGGGTCGTCATGCCGCGATTCTCGCGCATCGGGGCACCCGCTCCAGCGGCTGCCGGTCGCGGCGCCCCGGTCCGCGGGGGCGGTCGCGAGACGGCCCGCCGGAAGCGCCCGGCGGGCCGTCTCCGACGACGGAGGTCGGTCAGGAGGCGACCGGCTGCTCCTGCTCCGCCTCGCTCGTGATGGTCTGGTGGCCGCCGGTGTGGCTGACCGCGATCTTGCGCGGCTTGGCCTCCTCGGCCACCGGGATGGTGAGGGTGAGCACGCCGTCGGCGTACTCGGCCTCGATCCGCGACGACGCGACGCCGTGGCCGAGGGTGAGCTGGCGAGCGAAGGTGCCCGTGGGCCGCTCGTGCGACAGCCACTGCGCGTCGTGGGCGGCGTGCTCGCGGCGCTCGGCCCGGATGGTGAGGGTGCGGTCCTCGACGTCGACGTCGATGGATGCCGGGTCGACGCCGGGCAGGTCGACCTGCG
Organism: uncultured Actinomycetota bacterium; assembly: GCA_963800505.1. Taxonomy (GTDB): domain Bacteria; phylum Actinomycetota; class Actinomycetes; order Actinomycetales; family Dermatophilaceae; genus Fodinibacter. The sequence continues at coordinate 48,177 of CAWDBL010000006.1, read as the reverse complement.
CCACGAAGCGGTCGCCCGAGCGGTAGAGGTCCATCGGCATCGCGGCGGAGGCCGGCGTGCGCAGGGTGCTGCCGAGCATGCGGTCGAGGTCGCGGAAGGGGTCGAATGCGGTGGCCATGAGGTCCTCCTTGTGGGATCGAGGGTGGTGCTCAGTCACTTGGGTGGTGCTCAGTCACTTGAGCGGGTGTGGCTCAAGTTTGCACTGCGAGGGCGACTCAATGCAAGAGGTGGCTGTGCCGTCGGGTCGTCCCGCGATGCCGGGTGGCCTACGCGCGTCCGCGTCGTCACGGCATCCGTTGGGGTTCGGCGGGCTCCTCGGTTCGCAATCTCCGGAACGGAACGACGCGATGACACCGTTGGGCCAGTGACGGCCCGCTCCGGGGCCACCGACGACAGGGGACAAGCAGCGATGGGCTTTCTCGACCGGCTCCTGGGCCGCACACCGCCGACCGAGCAGAACCAGCAGAGCGTCGGGTGGGGCGACGCGAGCAACCTGCGCTCCGCGGCCACCCCGCCCCGGCCGCAGGCCAGCGAGGAGGAGCGTGCCCTCGCCCGGTACCGCTACCTGCTGCGCACGGCACCGCCCGAGCAGCTCGAGGCCCTGCACGCGGAAGCGTTCGCGAAGCTGTCGCCGGAACAGCGCCAGCAGCTGCTGCGTGAGCTGTCGACGGCATCCCCGGGGGAGGCCGGGACCTCGACCGAGCCGGACGACCTGGCCCGCGCCGCCACCCGCGCCGAGATGCGCCAGCCGGGCACGCTCCAGAACGCCTTCTCGCGCGGCTCGGCCGGCGGCGGCATGGGGATGGGCGGGATGTTCGCGGGGTCGATGATGGGGACGATCGCCGGCGTGGTCGTCGGCTCGGCCGTGGCCACCATGCTCTTCGACGGCTACGGCGACAGCCCCGAGGCGCAGGAGGCGGGTGACACCGGTGCAGATGCCGGGACCGACTCCGGCGACGGCGGCACCGACACCGGGGGCGACGCGGGGGACGCAGGCTCCAGCGACGCCGGGTTCGCGTCCGACACCTCGGGCACCGAGGCCGGCGGGGACTGGGGCGGTGGCGGCGGCGACTGGGGCGGCGGAGGTGGCGACTTCGGTGGAGGCGACTTCGGGGGCGGCGACTTCGGCGGCTTCTGACGGCGGCCCACCGGCTCAGACCTGGTGTGCGACCCACCCCCCGACCCGGTCCCAGCCGAGCAGTGGCGAACCGCGCCACTCGGTGCTGAGCCACAGGTGGGTGAGCCCGTCGGGCGCCACCGGCGGCTCGGTGGGCAGCGCGCCCAGCGGGGCGCTCAGTCGCTCGTAGAGCGGCTGGGGCAGGCCGCCCTCGGCGACCCCGACGAACAGGTGCCGCTCGTCGACCCGGCCGGCCCCGGCCACCTTGGCGGCCCGCCGCGCCACGTGCGGCTCGGCGAGCAGGTCGCTGACGGCATCGGGCAGGGCGGTCAGGACGGGGTCGGCGGGCAGCGGATCGCCGCTCGGCCGTGCCCGGGCTCGGGTGCGGGACAGCCGGTCCCGGCCGAGCAGGACCAGGCCGTTGCGGGCGGCCGACCCCGCGTGCGTGGTCACCTCGAGGGCAGCGGTGCGCCCGCCGGGGTAGGTGAGGTGCACGTCGTAGGCGCCCTGACGCCGGCCGATGTCGTGGGCCCGGGCCGTCGCGCCCGTGGCACGCTCGACGAGGCGGGCGGCGACCTGTTCGTCGGCGCGCAGCCCGTCGAGGCGGCGGGGGTCGGACCCCATGGAGGGAGGCTAGGCGACGGTGTGCTGCTCGCTCATCCCGAGCGCCGGGGCCGCGTCGCTCAGAACGGGGAGTTGTACTCGATGACGCCCTCGCGGATGGCCGTCGCCACCGCCTCGAGCGTCGAGTGGGCCCCCAGCGCCGCGATGACACCGTTGACCTCGTCACGGGCGGTCTCGGGGCTGCACGAGAACGCGATGGCAACGGTCTTGTTCGTGGCTCCGCGGGCCAGCATCGCCAGCACGTCGAGCTGGCGCTTCGTGAGGTCCGACCCCATCCCGCGGTTGGACTTCGGCAGCCGCGGCAGCAGTCGGGCCATGGCGGCGGGGGAGAGCAGGGCCTCACCGGCGGCGACCGTGCGCACGGCGCTGGCCACGTCGGAGGCGGCGCGGTCCTTGGTGAGGTAGCCCGAGCACCCCGCGTCGATCGCTCGCAGCAGCAGGCTGTCGTCGGTGGACCCCGAGATCATCACGATCATCGTCTCGGGCCACCGCGCCTTGATCTCGGTGGCAGTCACCACGCCGTTGCCCTCGGGCATGTCGAAGTCGAGCAACAGCACCCGCGGCTGGAGTCGCTCGACGAGGGCCACCGCCTCACGCCCCGTGGCACCCGAGCCCAGCACGTCGATGTCGTCCTCCACGTCGAGCAGCCGGGTCAGGCCCTCCGCGAACAGGCGGTGGTCGTCGACGACCACCACACCGATCGAGCCGGGCGTGGCCTGCCGGCCCAGGTAGCGGGAGATGGCCTGCATCAGCAGGTCCTCGTCGAGGCGCGGGGAGGTGGACTCGGCGGCGCCCGTGGCGACCCCCGGGGCACGGACGGTCTGGTGCGCCACCTGCCGGAGCTGACCGGTCAGCTCGGCGCCGTGCTCGGCCGCAGCCCGGATCTGGCCGAGGTACTCGTCCATCGAGCGACCCTTGACCGCACGTTCGATGAGCTCGCTGTAGATCAGCATGACGCTGATGACGTTGTTCAGGTCGTGCGCGATGGCGGACAGCTCGAGGGTCCCGGTGGTGGGTGGCCTGGCCGCACGGCCCGCCTCGGGTTCCGCGGAACCCGAAGGAGCCTGGTCGTCGAGCGGCGAGGTGCGCTCGCGGATCGTCAGGGCGACCCGTTGCTCCGCGTCGTCATCGCCCGCCGGACCGAGGCTGATCTCTGCGGGGAACGGCGATCCCCGGCGGCGACGGGCCGACATCAGCAGGTCGACACCGGCCGGGCGCGGGCCGGGATCGGTGACCCGGTCGGCGACCAGCACGTCGATCGAGCAGCCGAGCAGGTCCTGCGCCGGCCACCCGAAGAGCTGCTCGGCCCCCGCGTCGACGCGTTCGATGCGACCGCCCGCATCGACCTCGATCACGGCATCGGAAACCGGCGCGATGCGCTCGCGCCGCCCCTCGTCATCCGGCTCCACCGTCACCTTGCCGCTCCTGCGCGCCCGGGACCGCCGTCAGGCGATCACGGCTCAGTCGTACCACACGCACCGCCGACCCGGCAGGAGCACCGAACGGTCCGCGCGCACCGGGTGCAAGGGCGTACGGTGTGGTCCAGGCTGCCGCTGGGCGACGTCCGGCACGACGCGGCCCCGCCCCAGGGGAGGACGAGATGGCACCGCCGCAACCTTCCTCGGCCTCGCGCGAGCCGGCCGCCAGCATGTTCGACGTCCGCCTCGCAGCGCTGCTCGAGGCGGCTCCTGACGCCCTCGTCTGCGTCGAGCCCAACGGCCGGATCGCCCAGCTCAACGAGCGGGTGGGGGCGCTGTTCGGCTACGACCGCGAAGAGCTGCTCGGGGCCGAGGTCGAGCTGCTCCTGCCGGAGGCCCTGCGGGCCGACCACGTGCGCCACCGGGCCGACTTCAACGCCCACCCCCGGGTGCGCTCGATGGGCTCGGGGCTGGCCCTGGTGGCCCGGCACCGCGACGGGTCCGAGATCCCGGTCGAGGTCAGCCTGGTGCCGTGGCTCGCGGGCGAGCCGGGATGGGTGATCGCGGCGATCCGCGACGTCACCGAACAGCGGGCCCTCGAGGCGGCATCCGCCGAGAGCGAGGCCCGCCTGCGCCAGATCGCCGAGAGCGTCGACCTCGTCTTCATCCTGCTGCAGCTGCACCCGCCCGCTTACCTGTACGTGAGCCCCAAGGCCCAGCACCTGATCGGCGTCGGCAGCCAGGCCGCGGCCTCCGGGGACCGGGCCCTCGTGCTCTCGCTCGTGCACCCCGACGACCGCGTGGCGGTGGAGGAGGGGTTCCTGGTCGACGCCCTCCAGGGGCTGCCCGCGGCATCGGAGCACCGCCTGCTCACCACCGATGGGCAGGTGGTCTGGGTGCACGTGGTGGCCACGCCGGTGCAGGTGCCCGACGGGCCGCCGCAGCGCACCGTGATCACGATGGAGGACGTCACGGCCCGGGTGCTCGTCAGGGAGGCGCTTCGCGAGGCCGAGGCCGCGGCCCGGGCAGCCAACGACTCCAAGAACCACTTCCTGTCACGGATGAGCCACGAGCTGCGCACCCCGCTGAACGCCGTCCTGGGCTTCGGCCAGCTGCTCAGCCGGCAGCTCGCGGGCACCGAGCACGCCGAGGCGGTGTCGTACGTGCTCACCGGTGGTCAGCACCTGCTCGAGCTCATCAACGACGTGCTCGACATCTCCCGCATCGAGGCCGGCGAGATGTCGCTCAGCCTCGAGCCGATCCACCTGACCGCGCTGGTCGACGAGACCCTGCAGCTGATGGCACCCCTGGCCAGTGCGGGGAACGTCACGCTGCTGCCCGCGGCGGGCGCCGCCGACGTGCTCGTGCTGGCCGACCGCCAACGGGTCCGGCAGATCCTGCTCAACGTGCTGTCCAACGCCATCAAGTACAACAAGGACGGGGGGCACGTCTGGGTCAGCTGGGTGCTCGACGCCGACGTGGTGCGGCTCAGCGTGCGCGACGAGGGTCCCGGCATCGCGCCCGAGCTGCACCGACGCCTCTTCGAGCCCTTCGACCGGCTGGGTGCCGAGAGCACCAAGGTCGAGGGCGCCGGCATCGGTCTGGCCCTGACCCGCTCGCTCGCCGAGCTGATGGGCGGGAACCTGGGAGTCAGCTCGACCCTCGGCCACGGGGCGACCTTCACCGTCACCCTGCCCGCGCGGGCAGGCGCCCCCGAGCCGAAGGCCAAGCCCGCCGCCTCGCTCACCCGGCCCGGCCTCGCGGAGGGCGGGGTCACCCTCACCGACACGGCCACTCTGCTCTACATCGAGGACAACGAGCCCAACGTCCACGTGATCGAGCACCTCCTCGCGCTGCGTCCGGGCTGGACGCTGATCCACGCGTCGCTGGGGCGGCTGGGGGTCGAGCTGGCCCGGACCCACCGCCCTGACCTCGTGCTGCTCGACCTGCACCTGCCCGACCAGTTCGGCGGCGACGTGCTGCTGGCGCTGAAGCGTCGCGACGACACCAAGGACATCCCCGTGGTGGTGCTGAGCGCCGACGCGTCCCCGGGCCTGGCGACCCGGCTCGTGCACGCCGGCGCCGACCGCTTCATCACCAAGCCGCTCGACGTCGAGGTCGTGCTCGCCCTGCTCGACGAGGTGTCCCGAGGGCGCCTGCGCCAGGACAGCGGCTCCGATCGAGGAGGCCGGCAGTGACCGAGGCAGCACCGGGCGCCGGGGGCCAGGGAGCCGCCGTCCTCGTCGTCGAGGACTTCGCGGCGCTGCGGGTGCTGCTGACCCGGGTGCTCGGCGCGGAGGGCCATCGCATCACGGCCGCCGAGACGGCGCAGGCCGCGCAGGCCGCGTGCGAGGCGGCCGACTTCGACGTGGTCGTCACCGACGTCGCGATCCCCGGGGGCAACGGCGCCGACCTCGCGCGACAGGTCGCGGCCACCCGCCCCGGGCTGCGGGTGCTCTTCGTGTCGGGCAGCGCCCCTGACGACCTCGACCTCCACGTGCCCGGGGCCCGCACCGACTTCCTCCAGAAGCCGTTCGACATCGACGAGCTCGTCGGCCGTGTCGAGCGCCTGCTCGCGGCCGACGAGCCGACGCCGCAGGTGTGACGCCCGGGCCACCGACGGTCCGGATGCCGGTGATTGCCACCGGTGGCGCGCGGGAGGACGCTGGCCGCGGGTAGGCCGGGCCGAGACCACGACGGCGGCGGGTGATGCACGTAGGGGCGCGCTGAGGGGTTCGAGCCGCGTGCTGGGTGGTGCTCGCGAGCGTGCTGCTGGCGCCGGGCCGGTCGTCGCCAGCGGCGGCAAGGCCGACGCGGCCGACGCGGACCCGGCATCCGCCACCGTCGTTGTCGCCCGGGTGCTGGTCGTGCTCGTCGCGCTGGCCCTGCTGGTCGTCCTCCGACGGCGGCGGCGCGCGGCAGGTTCTTGAACTGTCCTTGAGGCACACCACAGTTCGCGCAGAACCAGCCCGTCGACAGTGTGGGGACACGGGTGCGATCACGCACCCATCTCTTATGTGGAAAGAAGGCGAGCTCGTGCAGCTGGACTTCGAAGATCGTCCGTGGGGCTCGTGGCAGGTGCTGGATGAGGCGCCCGGTTACAAGGTCAAGCGGATTCGCGTCAGTGGCGGCTCACGGCTGTCCTACCAGACCCACCAGCACCGGGAGGAGCACTGGGTGGTCGTCTCGGGCATCGCCACGTGCACTGTCGGGCAGGGCACCCGGCGCGTGCTGCCCGGTGAGTCCGTCGACGTGCCCCAGGGCGCGGCCCACCGCATCGCCAACGACGAGCTGGAGGACCTCGTGATCATCGAGGTGCAGCGCGGTGCGTACACCGGCGAGGACGACATCGTCCGGCTCGAGGACGACTACGGCCGCCTCGCGAGCCGCTGACCCGTCCCCGCGCCCCCACACTTCCGACGTCCCCGACCAAAGGCTTTCCGTGATCTCCCCCCGCCGCGCGATCTCGCTCGCGCTCACCCTCGTGCTGACGGCCGCAACCGTCGCCCTGACCGCGGCCACTCCGGCGTTCGCGGCCGGTCTTCCCGCCTCGGCACCCCTCGGGCTGACCGTCACCCGTGACACAGCCGCCCCCAACAACCTGGTCCTGAAGTGGAGGGCACCGACCACGTCGGGCAGCTCGGCGCTCGACCGCTACGACGTCTCGGTGATCGCCGACGGCGTCGCCAACGTCACGGTCGTGCCGGCCACCCAGACCTCGCTGAACGTCCAGGGTTCGACGTTCGCGACCAGCTACAAGATCAAGGTGGCCAGCCGCAACGTCGAGGGCCTCGGCTCCGAGACCGGCTACACCGTGATCTCGCCCGCCGTCCCGGGGGTGCCCAGCGCGATCGTGGGTGGTCGCGACCAGGTGACCCCCACCTCCGTCACGGTCTCGTGGGGAGCGCCGGCCCGTGCCGGCTTCACCGCGGTGAGCGGCTACACCGTCTCCCTCAAGGAGGTCGCCACCGGCGTCACCAAGACGGTGACCGCCACCGGGACCAAGGCCTCCTTCACGGGCCTGCCCGTCGCACGCACCTACCTCGTCACCGTCCGCGCCGTGAACGCGCAGGGTGCGGGCACCGCCGGCAACCTGTACATCGGCAACGACCAGCCCGCGGCTCCCGCGAAGCTGGTCGCGGTCCGCGACCCGCAGGACCCCTCGCTGGTGCGCGTGTCGTGGGAGCCCCCCGCCTACGCCGGCATCGGCCCGATCACCGGCTACCAGATCGGCCAGGCGACCACCGTGGCTGCCGGCTTCACCTGGGCCCCGGCCCTGTCGGCCACGACCTTCACCACCAGCCTCAAGCTGGACGTCAAGAAGGGCTCGTTCATCAGCGTGCGGGCGGTCAACAACACCGTCTTGTCCTTCCGGGCCACCGAGATGCAGGTGACCCCTGCCGGCGAGGCCACCCCCGTCCTCCCGGCCACGCCGGCCCTGCCGGTCGTCATCGGGTCCACCGGCTCGACGATCACCGCCAACCTGACGGGTTCCGCGGCCAAGACGTACGCCACCGTCACCATGGCCCTGGAGCCGCAGTTCGGCACCACCTTCACCGACCTCACCAGCGCCCCGGCCGGCACCACCCAGCTGCTCTTCGGCACCGTGCCCGACGGCATCTACCTGGTGCGGATCATCGGCCTGGACGTCAAGGGCGTGGCCACCGAGCTCAAGTCGGGCCTGGTCACCATCGGCAAGCTCGGCCAGCTGACCGCCTCCGACTGGCAGGTCGTGCTGGGCTCGGCCTCGATCAGCGGCCAGACCGTCGACATCACCAAGGCCGGTGAGGTGCGGGTGCTCGACACCCGCAAGCTGGTCTCGGAGAACGCCACGATCACCACCACGGCGACCCTGCACGCCGGCCAGGGCTACGGCATCTGGGTGCGTGCCACGCACGAGGCCGACAACACCGACAGCGGCTACTCCGTGCAGCTCGACCCGGGCGTCGGCAACAAGATCATCGTGCGGCACTGGTCGCACAACGTCGAGTGCTCGGTTCCGCTCTTCACGGCGAACTACCCGGCCGGCTTCGACCCCCTGAAGCCGCACGAGGTGCAGGTGGGCGTGCACGGCGAGGACCTGCAGGCCACGTTCGACGGCACAAAGGTCGTCAGCCTGCCGAACCTCACGAAGGCCATCGCAGCGTCGGCCTGTCCGAAGCTCCCGGTGCCGCACGGCACCCGGGTCGGGTTCCGCAGCTGGGGCACCTCGTCGAGCACCTTCGTCGGTACCTCGCTGAACGACTGACCATCAACCGAACACCACGCACGGTGGCACCGCGGACCCTGGCCCGCGGTGCCACCCTCGTCCCCGAGGGAGACCCACACCACATGAGGCGCTCACGTGTTTCCACAGACAACCGCCCCGCCCCGGCCTACGGTCGAGACATGGGCAAACCTCGTGCCCTCCTCGTGGAGGACACCGCAGAGTTCGTGCTGCTGTGCCAGCGGATGCTCGAGAAGGAGGGCTTCCTCGTCTCGGTGGCGCGTGACGGCGAGCGCGGGCTGATGCTCGCTCGCGCCGAGCGGCCGGAGCTGGTGCTGCTCGACATCACCCTGCCCGGCATCGACGGCTTCGAGGTGTGCCGCAAGCTGCGCGAGTTCTCCGACTCCTACGTCGTGATGGTCAGCGCCCGCGACGAGGAGCTCGACAAGGTCGTGGGGCTCACCGTGGGGGCTGACGACTACGTCACCAAGCCGTTCTCGGCCCGCGAGCTGTCGGCGCGCATCACCGCGATGCGGCGTCGCCCCCGCGTCGCCGTGCGGCCCGACGTGCGTGACTTCGGGTCGCTCGTCGTCGACCCCGTCGCCCGTGAGGCGCAGGTCGACGGGAACCTCGTCGAGCTGACCAAGATCGAGTTCGACCTGCTCGACCTGCTGAGCGGGTCGCCGCGGCGGACCTTCACCCGTGAGCAGCTGCTCGACCAGGTTTGGGGCGGAAGCTGGTTCGGCGACGACCACGTCATCGACGTGCACACCGGCAACCTGCGCCGCAAGCTCGGCGAGTCGGCCTCACGGCAGCGGCACATCCGCACCGTGCGGGGCGTCGGCTACCGGTTCGACCCGGCCTGAGCCGCTCCCGCAGCGTGGCAGCAGTGATGCACCGGGCGGGCTCCATCGCGCGAACGTGGGTGAAAACCGTTGTCCAGCAGTCGATCAACACCCACGTTCGACCGCGGGTGCTGTGGCCGGGCGGCACACGTTGGATGCCGGCCGTCTGATGGCGCGCTCAGGCGGACTGGGGCTCGGCCCGGTCGCGGCGGCGACGCAGCATCGTGGTGGCGGCCCAGGCCAGCAGGCCACCGCCGACCAGCCACGGCACGACGTCCATCGGGCCCACGCCGCGGGGGCGGGGCGGGATCGCGCCCACGAGCACGCGGGTGGTGCCGGATGGCGCGCGGCCGGTGGCCAGGACGCTGGTGCCGGGAGCGTTGGCCTCGGTGGACGCCTCGACGGAGACGCGCAGCTCGCCGACCTCGTCCGAGCGGCTGTTCGCGCTGCCGTGGTCGCCGACCTGCACGACCACGGGGGAGCCGCTGCGGAAGCCCAGGCCACTGATCACCAGGGTGGGCGTACCCGGAGCCGTGAAGGTGACGCCGGCGGCCGAGACCGAACCGGCCGTCGACCACTGCACCGACAGCTTGTCGGCGTTGCCGCCGTAGCCGGGGCCGTCGGCGTGCGCCTGGGCCAGGGGGAGCAGCAGCGCTGCGCCGGCGGCGAGGGCGAGCACCGGGGAGGTGCGGCGAAGGATGGGGTTCACGGGCATCTGACCACTGTGCATCAGCAGTCGCCGCCGGTCACCATCAGCCGGGCAACCTTGCCGGCATCTTGAGCCACTCTTGAGACACCCCTCCCACGATGGTCCTGTGACCACCTCCACCGCGACGGACGCCGCTGCCGACACCGCCGACTCGGCCGGCACCGCCGGCCCCAAGAGCCGCGGGCTGCGTTCCCTCGCAGGGCCGGTCGTCATCGCCGTCGCGATCCAGAGCCTGGGCAACCTGCTCTTCCACGGCCTCGCCGGACGCTGGCTCACCGCCGCGGAGTACGGCGCCCTCGGCGCCCTGCTCGCCGCCACCACCGCACTCGCCGTGCCACTCGGTGCGCTGCAGGCGGCGGCGGCCGGAGTGGTGGCCCGGCACGGCGCCGGGCGCTCCACGGCATCCGGGCTGTTGCGCTCCACCGCGATCTGGAGCGCCGTCGGTGCGCTGCTCCTGCTGCCGCTGGCGCCCCTGCTCGACCACTGGTGGCACCTGGGCAGCTGGGCCCTGGCGGCGCTCGTCCTTCCCTACGCCGCCGTCTCGGCGGTGCTGGCGACCGCGCGCGGCATCCTGCTCGGCACCAGCGCCACCCGACCGGTCGCCGCGACCTACCTGGCCTCGACGGCGGGCCGGCTCGTGCTCGGCATCGCCCTGACGCCGTGGCTGGGCGTGCCCGGCGCGCTGCTGGCGACCGTCGCCGGCGAGGCTGCCGCCCTGGCCACCGGCCTGGTGGCCACCCGCCGCACCTGCCTCGGCACCGGCCCCCGGGTCGGGCTCGGAGCCCGTGGCCTGCTGCGCCCCGCCGCGGCCGTGACCGGCCTCTTCCTGCTCTCCACCGTCGACCTGCTGCTCGCCCGGCACTTCCTGGCCCCGTCCGAGTCGGGCAGCTACGTCGCCGCGGCGACGCTCGGCAAGACCGTGCTCGCGCTGCCGGCCGCCGTCGTGGCCGTGATGTACCCGACGCTGGTCAAGGCCTGGCCGGATGGCGACCGGTGGGCTGCCTTGCGCCGCACCCTGATCGGGGTGAGCGGAAGCGCCTGGGCGATCGCTGCGGTGGCCCTGGTGGCGCCGGGACTGCTGCTCAACGTGCTCTACGGCAACACCTACGACGGGGCGCAGCTGCTGGTGCGCGCGCTCATCGCCATCGCCGCAGTGACGTCGACCGCCAGTGTGCTCACGTATGCCGCCCTCGCTCGTGGGAGCCGCGCCATGTGGCTCAGCTGGGCCGGCGCCGCCCTCGAGGTGGGCCTGGTCGCCCTTTGGCACGACAGCGCGATGGCCATCGCCGGAGCGTCGGCTGCCGCGGTCGTGCCGACCGTCATGGCGCTGCTGGTGTTCGAGCTGCCGGCCTGGCGTGCGCGCCGAAATGGCCTGCTCGTCAAGGCTTCTCCGATGTTGCACCGGGCTTGACCCGGGCTTGAAGTTGGGACCGGACAGTGATGTTCATGAAGAAGCCCTCCCGCATCCAGGCCGCTCTGCGCGGCGCCGTCCTCCTCCCCGCCCTGGCCGCCGCTGCCGGCGTCATGGCCCGCACCGCCCCCAACGGCCACGCCCCGGCCTGGACCTCGTCGAAGCGCCTCTGGGCGCCGGCCGACCTCGACCTCACCGTGGTCCTGCCCTCGTACAACACCGGCCCCGCGCTGACCACCACGGTCGACTCGCTGGCCCGCATGCTGCAGCAGGCCGGCGGCCACTTCGAGATCATCGTGGTCTCGGACGGGTCCACCGACGGCTGCGAGGACGAGGTCGAGGCCGTCGACCCGCGGGTCCGGCTGATCCACGCCCCGGAGAACGCCGGCAAGGGCGCCGCCCTGCACCGCGGTTTCGCCGCAGCCCGTGGCCGGCACATCGCCTTCGTCGACTCCGACGGCGACATCGCGGTGGAGCACGTCGTTCGCTACTGGCGCCGCGCCGTCGCCGGCAACCACCACGTCGTCTACGCCGACAAGCGCCACGACTCCTCGCGCGTCGACTCGACCCGCGTGCGCAAGACCCTCAGCTGGGGCTTCACCACCCTGGTCGGTTCCTTCTTCGACCTGCCGGTGGCCGACACCCAGACCGGCTGCAAGGTGTTCCGCCGCGACGTGCTCGCCTCGGTGCTGCCGCTGCTGCACGAGAAGGGCTTCTCGATCGACCTCGAGCTCTTCGTGGCCGCGCACGCCATCGGCTTCCACGACTTCGTCGGTGCCCCGGTGCACATCGGCGAGCGGCTCGCCGGCTCCAGCGTCGGTAGCTCCGCCGTCGTGCGCACCCTGCGCGAGTCGCTCTCGGTGCTCGGCCGGCTGCGCTTCGGCCACGCCTACGGTCGCGTGCCGGTCGTCCCCATGGCCGTCGTGCACGAGCTGCCCACCCGCCGCACCGCCGGCCACCTCGTCGCCGCGCCGCTCCCGATGGCGGCCTGACATGCGCATCCTGGCCCTGAACTGGCGCGACCTGGCCCACCCCAGCGCGGGTGGCGCGGAGGTCTACCTCGAAGCCGTGCTCAAGCGCTGGACCGCCGAGCACGACGTCACCCTCTTCACCGCCGCGGTCGAAGGCCGGGATGCCGACGAGATGGTCGACGGTTACCGCGTCGTGCGTCGCGGCGGCCGGTTCGGGGTCTACCGCGAGGCCAAGCACTTCTGGCAGCAGGAGGGGCGCGGCGCCTACGACGTCGTCATCGACTGCGTGAACACCGTTCCCTTCCACGCCAACGAGTGGGTCGACGACGGCACGCCGACGGTGGTGCTGGTGCACCAGACCTGCGAGGACATCTGGAACCACAACGCCCCGTGGCCGGCCAGCTGGCTGGGCCGCTGGGTCCTCGAACCCCGCTGGCTCAAGCGGCTGCGGGCGACCCCCGTGCTCGCGGTCAGCGACAGCACCGCTTCGGCCGTCGGCCGGTTCGGCATCGGTGACGTCACCGTGGTGCCCGAGGGCTACGAGGCCACCCCGGAGGCCCTGTCGTGGGCCGGTGCCACCAAGGAGGAGCGCCCCACCGTCGTGTGGTGCGCCCGCCTGGTCGACTACAAGCGCCCCGCTGACATGGTGCGGGCCTTCGAGATCGCCCGCGAGCAGGTGCCCGACCTCCAGGTGTGGATGATCGGCGGTGGACCCCTGCTCGACGAGCTGCGCCTCAGCGCACCGGAGGGCGTGCACTTCCTCGGCCGGGTCGACGAGTCGACCAAGCACGAGAAGATGGCTCGCGCGCACATGCACGTGGCCACCAGCGTCCGCGAGGGCTGGGGCCTGGTCGTCAGCGAGGCCGCCGCACTCGGCACGCCGACGCTGTCCTACGACGTGCCGGGTCTTCGCGACTCGACGAAGGCCGCTGAGGGCGTGCTCTGCCCCGCGACCCCGCAGGCCCTGGCCGCCTACCTGGTCGACCTGCTGCCGCAGTGGACCGTCGCCCCTCCCGCTCCGCTGTCGCACGGTGGCGCCCACTCCTGGGACACCGTCGCCGAGCGGGTGCTGGCCGGCGTCATCAAGAAGGCCAAGATCCCCGGCAGCTCGACCCGCCCCCTGACCCGCAAGCTCGCCCTGGAGAAGGCATCCGCCCACTCCGCGGCCAACGAGCCCATCGCCGCGGCCAACGCGCCCATCGCCCCGGTCGACGCACCCGCCACCTCCGGAGCCGGCCATGGTGCGTGACTGGCGCCCCGTGCGGGCCACCGCGCGCCTGGCCGAGATGCTCTGGCGCTGGCCGCTGGTGCTCGCCGGCATGCTGATGGTCGCCGCCGGCCCCGCCCAGGCGGCCGGCCAGACCCAGGCAGTGCTGTACGCCTCCCTGCTCGCGGTCGCCCTGGCCGCCGTCGCCGTACCCGTCGGGCTGATCGCCCTGCTCACCGAGGAGTCCCCGTCATGAAGATCAGCTTCGTCGTCCCGACCTACAACAACGAGCGCACCATCGAGGCCTGCCTGACCTCCCTGCGCCAGCAGACCCACCCCGACATCGAGATCGTCGTGGTCGACAACAGCTCGACCGACCGCACCTGCGCGATCGCCGCGCAGGTGGCCGACATCGTGGCCCAGCAGGGCCCCGAGCGCTGCGCCCAGCGCAACCACGGGACGCGCCTGAGCACCGGTGACATCGTGGTGTTCATCGACAGCGACATGGTGCTCGAGCCGGGCGTGGCCACCGCCATCGTGTCGGCCTTCGTCGCCGAGCCGCACCTGGGCTCCCTCGTCATCCCCGAGCACTCCTTCGGCGAGGGCTTCTGGGCCGCGTGCAAGGTGCTCGAGAAGTCGCTGTACGTCGGCGACTCCTCGGTCGAGGCGCCCCGGGCCTTCCGCCGCGAGGTCATCGACTCGGTCGGCGGCTGGGACGAGACCCTGACCGCCGCCGAGGACTGGGACCTGCGTGACCGCACCACGGCCGCAGGCGTCCACGTCGGCCGGATCGACTCCTTCATCTGGCACGACGAGGGCAAGCTGCGGATGCGTGGCACCTACGGCAAGAAGCGCTACTACGGGCGCTGGGTCGGTGAGTACTTCGCCCGCACCGGCTCCGGTGGTGCGCACCTCACCCGCACGTCGCTCTTCTCCCACCCGACCCGCCTGGCCCGCCACCCGCTGCTCACGACCGGCATGCTCACCATGAAGTCGGTCGAGGCGGCCGGCCTGTTCGCCGGCATGCGCGACGCGCGCAAGCTGGCCGAGGCCGGCCAGCCCACCACCAGCGACGCCACCAGGTCGGCGGCATGAGGATCGTCCACGTCATCGCCGAGTTCTCGGCCCGCGAGGCGATGGGCCGCACGATCGTCGAGACGGTCGAGCGGGTCGACGCGGAGCACCACCTGGTCACCACGGTGGCCCACGACGGCACCGACCGGTTCGCGTCGGTCACCGAGCTGGGTGGGTCCGTGGCGACCTTCCCGCTCGGCCGCACCGACGACCTGAGGGAGACGCTGGCGGACCTCGAGGCCGACGTCGTGCACCTGCACGCCGGCGCGCTCGGGCCGTTCCAGGCGATGGCGGCGCTGCGCGGCCTGCCCACCGTCATGACGATCTACGCCTGGCCCACCCTGCCCGGTCCCCGCGCCCTGCGCCGGGTCACCTACGCCCAGCTGCGGGCCTCGAACGTGCTGCAGGCCCGGGTGGCCCTGACCACCCTGGTGCCGCGCCGGCTGGCCGCTGCCGCCCTGGCCCGCGCCGGCGTGCGCACCGTGCTCAGCCCCGACCCCCGGGTGCTCGACCGGCTCGACGGCCGCACCGGCCCGACCGCGCAGCGGCTCCCCTCCGGTGGCCCCACCGACGCCCGCCGGGCGTCCCACGTCGCCCTCGACGGCGGTGGGCCGACGGTCGTCTTCGCCGGCCGCGCCGAGAGCGTGCGCGGCCTGGACATGCTGCTCGCGGCGTTCCCCGCGGTGCTGCGCGCCGTGCCGAACGCCCGGCTCCGGCTGCTCCTCATCCCGCGCGCCGAGCTGCCCGAGATCCTCGAGCGGGCCGGTGCCAGCGCGCTGGGTGACGCGCTCGAGATCGTCACCGAGCCGGTGCCCGACCTCGCCGCAGAGCTCGCCGCCGCCCAGGTCGGCTGCTGGCCCTTCCTCTTCGACTACACCACCTCGCCGCCCGCGATGGCGGTGGCCGAGGCGATGGCCGTGGGCCTGCCGGTCGTCTCGACCGACGTCGCCTGCGTCCGCGCCGCGATCCGCGACGAGCGCGACGGCATCCTCGTGCCCGCCGGTGACAGCGACGCGCTCGCCCGCGAGCTGGTCACGCTGCTGACCGACCGTGCCGAGTGGGACCGCCTGGCCGCGGCCGGCCCGGAGTCGGTGCTCGCCCGGCTGAGCTGGGAGCGCACCGCGGAGGTCACGAGCTCGGCGTACGGCGCCGCCTGAGCGGCAGCAGCCGCGCCAGGTCGTGCCGGTGCTCGACCAGCCCGGCGACGAGCAGGGCCGCGAGCGCCAGCAACGACAGCACGGATGCCGGGAGCAGCCACCGCCAGGGTGCGTAGACGACCGCGCCGGCGCCGGGGCCGGCCGGCATGGTCAGCGTCCCGGCATCCGTGGGGGTGCCGCGCCGCCCGTCGAGCCGCCAGCCGGCGGACCACTCGACCGGCACGAGCACGGTGCCGGGCTTCCCGGCCGAGAGCTCGAAGGTGGTGGCGCCGTCGCGACGCATCCGCGGTGACAGCTCGTTGCGGACGACCTGGTAGAGGTCGAGGGTCGGGGAGGTGCTCACCCGCACGATGCCCGGTTGCCCGTTCACCCACGGCGCCGGGTCGTCGCCGTCCTTGGCGACCACCACATAGCCGATGCCAAGGGGGGCGAGCAGCGGGCCCAGGTCGTGGCGCCCTGCGTCGGCGACCACCTCGTCGAGGTAGGCC
The DNA here is from genome assembly GCA_963800505.1 of uncultured Actinomycetota bacterium. Lineage (GTDB taxonomy): Bacteria > Actinomycetota > Actinomycetes > Actinomycetales > Dermatophilaceae > Fodinibacter. The sequence goes on along the minus strand of CAWDBL010000006.1, from coordinate 31,950 downwards.
GTGCGCCGCGACACCGAGTCGGTGCGCCGGGCGGCCAGCTCGACCGCGTCACTGGAGATGACCGAGCGCCGGAAGAACGCCTCGCCCGGGGTGGCGACGGTGCGTCCGTCGGTGAACGAGAACGGCTGGTAGCCGTGCCAGGGCAGGAAGAGGACACCGGCCAGGCCGTTGCCCATCTGCTGGTCGGCGGCGTACCACGACTGGGGGTAGCGGCTGACCTGCACCGACCCGCCCAGGCCCCACAGCAGCACCGGCGCCGTCACGAGCGGGACCACCAGGGTGGCGACGGCCAGGGCTCCGGCAGCCACCAGCGCACCCGGGCGGGCGGCGTGCCGGCGGACCAGGCTCGTCGCCAGCTCGGCGACCGTGCCGACGGCGACGGCGTAGCCGATGACGGTCAGCGCCAGCCACTTCTCCTGCTCGCGCATGGTCGCGAACAGGGGCACGTGGTCGAATGCCGCGCGGTAGAGCCCGCCGACCGGCCCGTCGACCCCGGCACCGAGCAGCAGGCCCACCACGGTGACCGCCACCAGGGGGCTGCCGAGCACGACGTCGCGCCGCACCAGCAGGGTCAGCCCGACCACCACCAGCCCCACCAGGAGGGCGAGCAGCAGCCAGCCGAGGACCCGCCCGACCACGTCGCGGGGGAGCAGGGTGTCGTCGGTGGCGCCGCGCCAGAAGCCGTGCAACGAGAGCACCGTGGCGGCCAGCCCGCCGGGCCCGGCCCGGGTGGCGTAGGCGTCGAGGTCGGCCTGGGTCACGGAGATGGTGCGGACCCCGGTGAGCACCACGACCGCGGCATACCCGTAGACGATCGCCGCGGAGGCGACGATGCCGGCGGTGCGGACCAGGTCGCGCACCGTCGGCCGGGGCAGGAGCGCCACGGCGAGCAGGATGGTGCCGCCGAGGAACGCCGCATGGGGGCTGATCGCGGTGGCGAGCGCGAACCACCCGGCCGGGCGCACCGCGAACCGCTTGTCGAGGCGCCGGGCGTGCACGGCCGACGCGGCCAGCCAGGGGAGCAGCCCCACCACGAGCAGGAAGGCGACGTGGCCGGCGTGCAGCCGCTCGAGCACGAACGGGTTGGCGACCATGACGAGTGCGGCCACGTGCCGACGGGCGCGGCCACCCCCGGCGAGCGCCGAGATGCCGCCGGCGGCCAGCGGGAAGAACGCGAGGATGAGCAGCCACGCGGTGGCCTGCGACCCGAACATCGCGCGCAGCACCTGGGTGAGGATGCGGAAGGGCATCGCGTCGAGGGAGCCGGCGGCGAGGCCGAAGACACCCGGGTTGACAGTCTGTTGCGGGCCGGAGACCCAGTCCAGGAGCATCAGGTAGCCACCGTGCGTCCACGGCCAGACCACGGCGAGCCCGACGACCAGGCCCAGCAGGGCGGACTCGGCCAACAGCCGGGCCCGCGACCGGGCGTCGGCCCGGTCGCCGGGGTGGCTGGGGGGGTGCCGGCCCCCGGAGTCGCTCACCTACACCGGCATCTCAGCGGCCGGAGGCGCTCGGGGCCAGGTGCACGGCGGTGAGAGTGATGGCGACCAGCCGCCGGACGTCCGGCCCGGCGCCGGAGGTGTCGACGACCACCTCGGCGGTCCGCGCGGGTCGCTCGGCCACCAGGTCGCGGAAGACCTGTTGCTGGCGGGCCTGCTCGGCCGCAGACCGCTCCGGCTTGCGGGCGTGGATCAGTGCGTCGGGTGCGTCGGGCAGCACCAGCACGTCGGGGGAGGGGACCACCCGCTCGACGAACGCGGATGCCGCGGAGCCCGGCCACGGTGACTCGCGCAGGTCGGTGACCCACCGGTCGCAGATGACGACCTCGCGACGGGCCAGGCCGGGGCCGACGTGGCGCACCCAGCGCCAGGCGTACTCGCCGGCGTAGAACCAGGCGGCGGCGCGACGGATGCGGGGGTGGCTCAGCGGCGCTTCGGCCCTTGCGCCGCCCGACGGGTCAGGTGCGGCCGGCACGGCTGAGTCGGCCGGCTCGACCGGCGCGCCGGTCTCCTGCCGGATGCCGAGCAGCCGCCGCGCCAGGGTGACCCCGGGCAGGTTGCCGCGGGCCATGCCGAAGTAGACCGACCGGGTCGGCACCCCCAGCTCGGCCAGCTCGGCGGCGAGGGCGGAGGAGACGCTGGACTTGCCGGAACCGTCGGTGCCCACCAGGGCGACGACCGCACCGCGGGTGCGCAGGCCGAGCGGTCCGGCGCTGCGCCCGGCGGGAGCGATGGTGCGGCGCTGCGCCCAGGTGGCGGGCAGCGAACGGGGGGCGAGCGTGGAGGTGAGCAGCTGGCGGCGGGCACGGCGCAGTGCCGAGCGCCCGGCATCCGGCGTCACCGGGCCTTGGTCGTCGAGCAGGCGGGCCACCTCGGTCGCGACGGTGGAGCTCCCGACGGCCTGGGGGGTGAGCAGCGCGGCTCGCTCCGCTGGTGGGGTGTCGCGCCACGCGGCGCGGGCCTCGGCGAGGCGCTGGCCCTGCACGACCCGCCCACGGAACAGCGGGCGCACGAACAGGTCGGCGGCCGCGGCGGCGCGGTCGAGGCGTGGGCCCGTGGGAGTGCGGCGCAGCTGCACGTCGTCGGCGCGCAGCAGCAGCACCGGCCCCACCTTCAGGTCGCCGACCGTCAGGTCGACCACGGCCAGGTGGTCCGCGACGGCCACCGCCCACGACACGTGCCGCAGCCGGCGGGGGTCGTCGGCGTGCGCCACGCGGGCGGCGGGCAGGTCGTCCATCCAGGCGCTCACGGCATCGGGCAGGGTCGCGACCCAGACGTCGAGGTCGGACGGGCCCTCGTCGGCGCACCAGCGGTCGACGGCGTCGGCGTCTCCCTGCCAGGCCCAGGGCACGCCCGCGGCGTCGAGCCGGGCGGTCAGCTCGAGCACGAGGGCACGTCGGGTGGCCGGACCGGGGTCGGGACCGGCGGCGGCGGTCGGGTGCGTAGCGGCGGGGCTCGTCTCGAGGATCGTCACCCTTCGACAGTAGGGGCGCCCGGACCCCGCTGTCGGCAACCAGACTGGACCCTGCCCCGACCTTGAGCCGGTCTTGAGGAACGGCCATGACTGTAGTGGCATGAGCGGTCCTGGGCTGGTGAGCGCCCAGTTCAAGCCGTGGCGCGCCTACCTGGTGCTGTTCGGCGTGGCGGCCCTCGTGGTCAGCCGCTGGTTCCGGTCCGGCACCTTCATCGCCACCGGCGACATGGGTCCCTGGATCCGGCGGGGCTGGGCCCCGGAGGCCCTCTGGTCGTGGAACCACTCGGTGACCGGCGCCGGGTCCGCGGCCTACAACGTGGCCCGGTCGGCGGAGTTCGTCGTCATCTGGGTCGTGCAGCACCTCGGCGGCGACGAGTACGCCGCCCAGTGGGCGTTCTACACGCTCATCTACAGCCTGGTCGCGGTCGGCGTCGGCTTCCTCGCCGGCGCCTTCGTGCGCAGCGAGCTCGCCATCGTCGCCGCCGGCACCTTCGCGGTGCTCAACGGCTTCTTCCTGACCCGGCTGCCGAACCCGCTCAACATCATCTCGGTCGGGTCGATCGCGCTCATCACGGCCGTGGCGGTGCGGGTCGGGCAGGGCCGCCGCATCTCGCCCGTCGTCGGCGGGCTGTGCCTGGTGCCCACGTCGTTCCTCGGGTTCAACCCCCCGATGATCGTGGTGGCCTATGCCTGGGCCCTGGCCGGCACCCCGCTGCTCGTGGCGCTCGTGCTCGGGCGGTCGGCGCTCTGGCGGCTGCTGAAGTGGTTCGTCTTCGTCGCGCCATGGGCGATCCTGCTCAACGCCTGGTGGCTGGTGCCGTTCGTGCAGGGGTTCACCGGCGGTGGCGGCGCCACGGCGAACGCGACCTTCACCGATCCGACGAACTGGTCGTGGGCCCAGGCCAACAACAGCGTGCCCAACGTGCTGACGATGGTGGCCAACTGGGCCTGGTTCCGCCCGCAGTACCTGCCCTTCGCGGCATCCCTCGACCAGCCGGCGTGGGTGTGGCTGCGCTACCTGCTGCCGGCGCTGGTGTTCGTGGCGCCGGTCGTCGCGCTCAAGGCGAGGCGCCGTCTGGCGCTGGTGCTCGTCGGGCTCACGCTGGTCGTGGTCTTCCTCGCCAAGGGGCTGGTGCCGCCGCTGACCGCCGTCAACTACTGGATGTACCTCCACGTGCCGGGCTTCTGGCTCTTCCGCGAGCCGATGAGCAAGCTCGGCCAGCTGCTGGTGCTGTTCTTCGGCGTGCTCATCGCCCTGGTGGTCGAGGCGGTGGTGGCCCGGCTGCGCGAGGCCGGCGGGCTGAGGCGGCTCACGATCCCGTCGCGTGTGCTGCAGGTGGGCCTGCTGGGTGCCGTCGTCGGTGTGCTCGTCTACCCCTTTCCGCTCTTCACCGGCTCGGTGATGCCCGACGTGCGGCCCTCACAGCCCTCGGCGCACGTGCGGGTGCCGACCTACTGGTGGCAGATGGCCGAGACGATCGACGCCGACCCGCGGCCGGGCAAGGTGCTGGTGCTGCCGCAGGACGACTACTACCAGATGCCGACCACGTGGGGCTTCTTCGGCGTGGACTCGGTGGCCAACCTGCTGATCCAGCACCCGGTGGTGCAGCGCAAGCCCGACGGCTACTTCGGTGACGTCGCCGGCTTCTCGGCCGACGTGGCCGGCGTGGAGACCGCCCTGCTGGCCGGTGACCTGTCGGCGGTGCCGCCGCTGCTCGACGCCCTGGGCGTCTCGAAGGTGATCGTGCGCCACGACCTGATCCGCGGGATGGTGGGCCGGCGCTTCGCCGACGACCGGGTGCTGGCGGCGGCCGTCGCCAGGGTGCCGGGGCTGAGCCGGTCGGTGGACGGTCCGCTGGAGCTGTGGTCGGTCGGCACCGGCACCAGCCCGACGGTGAAGACGTACTCCGCGACGCTCGACGCACCGGCCGACCCCGACGGCGTCGCCGCGGCGATCGCCTCGACCGGCACCGACCGGGCGATGGTGGCGCGGGCGTCCTCCACGCCGCCGACCACGACCCCGGTCGTCGACCACAGACCCCAGGTCGCCGGCGACGTCATCACCTGGAAGGTGCCCGCCGTGACGTCGGGCCCCGCCCGCACCACCGTCAAGGTCACCCGGGCCGGGTCGTTCACGCTGAGCCAGCGGGCCCGCGCGGCAGCGGTGCTGGTGGCGGGGTGGGAGCCGGCCACGCGCTCGGTCACACTGACCGACCCCACGCGTGCGGTGGTGGACGGTCACCCGCTGTCGTCCCGCCCCTCGTCGTCGGTCAAGGTCCCGGCGGGCACGACACCGTTGGCCGTGCGGGCCGGTGCCCGCACCGTCAGCCTCGACGGCTGGGGCAGGCGCGACACCGGCCCGCGCACCGTGCCGGTCGGGGCGGCCACGCCCGTGACGGTCTTCGCGCCCTCGCGCCGAGCGGCCCGCATCACCGCCTACTCCGAGGTCTACGACTGCAACAACTACGAGCCGCGGCCCGCGGCGGAGCTCGGCCTGAAGCGCACCGTGGTCTCCACCGGTGGCCACAAGGTGCTGCGGCTCACCGCCGTGGACCACGCGGCGTGCTCGCGGGTCACCGTGCTCGACGCCAAGCCGGGCCGCACCTACCGGGTGCGGGTGCAGTACCGCGCGCTCGAGGGCAAGCGTCCGCAGGTCTGCCTGTGGCAGACCAACACCGACGGGTGCGAGCTGGCCGCGCGTCCCTCCATCGGGGGCGAGTGGACCTCCTACGAGCGCTTCGTGACGATCGACAAGGTCGCCAGCGGGCTGCAGGTGGTGCTGCACGCCGACGTCGGCGAGCGCTTCGTCGGCCGTTCGGTCACCGAGTACCGCGACCTGCGCATCGAGGCCGTCGACCCGGTGGTGCAGACGACGGTGTGGCCCCGCGAGATCGCGCCGAAGCAGGTGAGGTTGAGCGCGGGCACCCACACGCTCGAGGTCACCGGTGGCCCCTCCGGCTCGGTGCTGGCGCCGTTCGAGCCCCTGCAGGACTGCTTCCGCAAGGACGACCAGACGCCTGAGCAGGCCGACCTGCTGGCCAAGGACACCACCCCCAAGGGCGGCGCCCCGGCGTTCACGCTCGGTGCCCGCGACCACATGGCCTGCGTGGGCGCCACCGCGCCCGGCTACGGCGCGTCGTCGCTCTACGAGCTGTCGTATGCCGCCCGCAGCGTTGCGCTGCGCGACCCCAAGGTCTGCCTCTACCTGCGTGGGCCCGACCGCTGCGCCACCCTGCCGACCGGTGGGCCGTGGGACACCTGGACCTCGTACGGCACCCTGGTCACCCCGGACCCCACCGCCGTCGAGACCCGGGTCTATCTCTACGGGCTGCGTGACCTGGCCGGCAAGAAGCGCTCCCAGGTCGACTACCGCGACGTCCTCCTGCGCCCCGTGGCGAGCCCGAACACGATCGTGCTGGTGCGTGACCCGGAGGTCGTCACGGCGCCCGCCGTCACCTGGACACGCCAGGACCCCGCGCACTTCGCGGTCGACGTCGCCGCCCCCGCGCGTGCGGGGTCGGTCGTCGCCCTGACCGAGACGGCCGCGCCCGGCTGGCAGCTGCCGAAGGCGGCCGGCAAGCGGATCGTGGTGCAGGGCTGGATGAACGCCTGGCCACTCGAGGGCCCGGTCACCGGCACCATCTCCTACGCGCCGGCGCGGATCTCGCGGCTGGCCCTCTACTCGCTGGCGCCGGCGCTGTTGCTGGCCGTGCTGTACGTGCTGGTCACCCGCTGGTGGCACCGCCGCAGGCAGCCCGCCCGCGACGCCCGCGCCGCCCGGCGACTGGCCGCCAAGGCCGCCCGGCGGGACGCTCGCCGCGGTGCGTCCGGTGCACCGGTCGCCGAGGTGACCCCGTGAACCGCCGTCGACGCGCCGGCGCCACCGCCGTCGTGGCGGGGGTCGTGCTGCTGGCCCTGCTCCTGCTGCTGCGCTCGTGCGGAGGCCCCACGACGGTGACGGTCGTCGCCGCCGGTGACATGGCCTGCGCGACGACCGACCCCGACTACGGCGGCGGGCGCGGCGCGAACGGTCAGTGCGAGGCCAAGGCGGTGTCCGACCTCGCGGTGGCCCTGCACCCCGACCACCTGCTCGGCCTGGGCGACTACCAGTACGAGCTGCCCACCTCCGACGCCTACGCCACCGCTTATGCCACGACCTGGGGTCGGCTGAGGTCGGTGACCATCCCGGCCCGGGGCAACCAGGAGTACAAGGTGCACGACGCCAACACGTTCACCGACTACTTCGGCGAGCTCGCCGGCGACGAGGCCGGCTACTGGTCGACCGACGTCGGCGCCTGGCACGTCGTCGTCCTCGACTCCAACTGCACCACGGTGTTCGGCGGCTGCGCCGAGGGCTCCTCGGAGCAGAAGTGGCTCGCCGAGGACCTTGCGTCGCACGGGGCGCGCTGCACCGTCGCCCTGATGCACCACCCGCGCTGGTCGTCGGGGATCGCGGGCGACAACCAGAGCGTCGACGCCCTCTGGAAGACCCTCGCGTCGCAGGGCGTGGACCTGCTGCTGGCCGGGCACGAGGCCGACTACGAGCGCTTCCCGCCGCTGTCGGCCGCCGGCAAGCCCGACGTGCACGGCCTCACCGAGATCGTGGTCGGCACCGGGGGACAGGCCCACTACCGTCCCGAGGCGGGCGGTGCCGAGTGGCGCAAGAAGGTTGTGGCACACCGCAGCACCTTCGTCGACTACGACCACCACGGCGTCCTGGCGCTCACCCTGCGACCGGACGGCTGGTCGAGCGCGTTCCACACCGTGGGTGGCGGCGTCAAGGACGAGTCCACCGGCACCTGCTCCTGACCTCAGCTGCCGGAAGCCCATCCGGTGAGGGCGACAGCGGTGGGCGCGACCAGCCGCACCCCGGCGTCGCGCAGGCCGGCCATCTCCTCCGGCGTCGCCGTCGAGGCCACCGCCTCGGCCCCCGCACAGTGCTGTGACATGGCGACCGCACCCAGCATCGCCGACGACGACTTCAGGCTGTGGGTCAGCAGCCGGAAGGCGTCGCGGTCACCGGTCGCGACGGCATCCGCGATGGCCCGGGTACGGGGCTCGAGCTCCTCGAGGTAGGCGGCCACGGTCTCACGCACCAGCTCGACGTCACCCAGCTGGTCGACCAGGTCGTCGAGCCGACCCGGGTCGAGCATGGGCGGGCCGGGCGGTGGCGGCGGTGGCTGCGAAGGCGGGGCTGCCGGCTCGACGAAGGGCGCGAGGGCGGACCGCAGCTGGGCGATGCCGACCGGTTTCGTGATGAAGCCGTCCATCCCCGCCTCGAGGCAGCGCTGCTCCTCCTCGGCCGCGGCGGATGCCGTGAGCGCCAGCACCGGTGTGTGTCCCGTCCCCTCACCGGCGCGCAGGGTCCGGGTCGCGGCGATGCCGTCGACGCGCGGCATGTGCACGTCCATCAAGACGATGTCGTACCGGTGGTGGCGCAGCAGCTCGAGGGCGTCGCTGCCGTCGGAGACGGTGTCGCAGGTGAGACCGAGCAGCCCGATCATCCGACCCAGCAGCAGCGCGTTGACCTCGTTGTCCTCAGCCAGCAGGACCCGGCCCCCGGGGAAGGGGTCGACGGGCGCTGAACGAGGACCGGTGTCGCCCAACAGTGCCCGGCTCAGCCTTGCCGTCGTCACCGGCAGCGCCAGCACCACCGGCGCATCGGCCGGCAGGTCGCCGGGGGCGGCACCCGGCTCGTTCGTCGACGACAGCACGACGAGCCGCTCGTGCGACCCCACCGTCGGCCGCACCCGTAGGTGGCTCGGCTCGCCGGGGGCCGACTCGTCGAGCAGCACCACCGCCTCGGCGTCGTGGCCGGGGCCGACCAGAGCCGCGCCGGCGTCGAGCAGGTTGCGTCGCAGCACGTCGGCGGCCCCGGAGGGCGTGGCCTCGAGCCGGACCCGTTGCCCGAGCAGCACCGACCGCGACGTCTCACCGGCCGACGTGGGCGCCGCCGGCATCGGCAGCACCACGACGAACCGGGCGCCCTCGCCCGGGGGAGACTCGACGCCGATCCGGCCCTCCATCAGGGCAACGAGGCGCGAGCAGATCGCCAGGCCCAGGCCGAAGCCACCGTGCCGGCGGTCGGTCGACGGGTCGACCTGCACGAAGGGGGAGAACAGCAGCTCGCGCGCGTCCTCCGGCAGGCCGGGGCCGGTGTCGCTCACGGTGAGCGTCACCTCGTCCGGGCCGCTCGCCGTGACATCGAGGACGACCTGCCCGACCTCCGTGAACTTGACCGCGTTCCCGACGAGGTTGAGCAGCACCTGCCGCACGCGGTTGAGGTCTCCGACCACCTGGCCTGGCACGTCGCCGGCGACGCCCGACACCAGCACCAGGTGCTTGTTCCTGGCCTGCCGGCCGAAGACCTGGACGCTGCGCTCGACCAGGTCGCGTAGGTCGAACGGCGCCGGCCGCAGCTCGAGCCGGCCGGCCTCGATGCGCGCCAGGTCGAGTAGGTCCTCGAGCTGCACGGCGAGCGCTTCGGCCGAGTTCCGCACCCCCTCAACCACTTCCAGCACGTCCTCGTCGAGGGGGAGCGTCAGCAGCACCTCGACCATGCCGACGATGCCGCTGATCGGCGTGCGCACCTCGTGGCTGAGGGTGGACAGGAAGTCCGACTTCAGCCGGGATGCCGCCTCGGCCGCGTCACGGGCCGTGGCCAGCGCCCGCGAGGTCTCGATGCGGGCGGTGACGTCATGGCAGACGATGACCAGCTCCTTGCCGGCCACCGCGGGGACCACGCCGTCCGAGGCGGCCTGCGGGTCGGCCAGCGGCCCGACGGACATCGCGTGCAGGTCGACCTCGACGACCCGCCCGTCGGTGAGCACGACCTCGCTGGCGTGCACGGGCAGCCGCTGGGTGGCGCGGGCTTGGATGCGGTTGAGGATGGTGTCGACGTCGCCGAGCAGCGGGGCCAGGGACCACAGCACCGGGCCCACCGGGGCCCCGCGCAGCGAGCTTGGATCCTGCCCGAGCCCGAACATCCGGCAGAACTCGACGTTGACCACCGAGATCTCCTCGGCCGCGGTCACCACCATCACGCCCACCGGCAGGCTCGCCACCACGGCTTCGAGTCGCTGGCGGTGCAGGGTCATCACCGCCTCGGTGGCGCGCTCGGCGGTGATGTCGGTGAACGAGGTGACGACGCCGGTGGGCAGCCCGTTGGGCCCGGCGCCCAGCGGCCGGCTGCTGATCTTGAGCCAGGCCAGGCTGCCGTCGGGACGGTGCACGCCCATCACCTGCCCCGAGACCGGGCGGCCGGTGGCGAGGGTGACCATGGCCGGGTGCTCGGCGCCGGGGAAGTCGCTGCCGTCGTCGTGCACGGCGTGCCAGCGCGGGTCCAGCGAGGTGCGCCCCCACAGCTGGTCGGGGCTCAGCCCGAGGATCTGGCCCGCGGCCGGGTTGCAGGCCAGGATCTCGCCGTGCCGGCCCTGGAGGGTGAAGCCCTCCTCGAGCGCGTCGAGCAGCACCCGCGACCAGTGTGGGTCGGCTTCGTCCCCCCGGGGGTGCGCCATGCCCCCACGCTAGCCCTCGGCCCGCTGCGCCTTGAGTCGTTCTTGAACTTCGGTTGAGCGGGGCTGGAGGCGGCGAGCCCACTGTGGTGGACATGGTGACCCGAAGAGCGCTTGCCGCCGTCCTGCTCCTCGCGGCCACGACGACCGGGGCAGCCGGGTGTGCCGGGTCCCCCGCCGCAAAGCCGGTGGCGACCCCGACGCCGCTGTACTCGGTGATGACCAAGCCGGCCCTGGCTGCCACGGACCCCATTCCCGCGCCCACCGGTCCGGTGGTGCTCACCATCAGCGGCGCCGACCACCCCAACGTCGGCGACACGCTCCAGTTCGACATGGAGACCCTCGAGAAGCTCGGCACCGTCGGCTACACGGCCTACGACCGCCAGGCCGTGGGCAAGAACGTCGCCTTCTCCGGACCGCTGCTGAGCACCGTGCTGAAGGCGGCGGGCGTCCACGGCACGCTCCTGCACTACGGCGCGGTCAACGACTACACGGTCGACATCCCGCTCTCGGATGCCGACCAGTACGCGCCGATGATCGCGACCCGCGCCGACGGCGAACGGATGGACGTGGCGCACTACGGGCCGCTGCGGGTGGTCTACCCCACCACGGGCGTGAAGCTGGACCCGACCGTCTTCGACCCCCGTTGGATCTGGCAGCTCACCGACATCATCGCCCGGTGAGCCATGCCGATGAGTGACGGCAGGCGGTTCGTCGACCAGCGCCAGCGGCTGTTCGGCGGGCTGCTGCTCGCCGTCGCCGTCGCGCTGCTCGGCTCCACCGTGCTGCTGGCCGTTGCGATGAACCAGCAGACCAACGACCTCGAGAGCAAGGTCCGGCTGACCCAGGGCATCGTCGACGCCAACATGCGCACCCTGACCCAGGTGCAGCGCGAGACGCTGCGGCTGCAGGCCCTGCTCAACGAGCCGCACCCCGACCCGGCGGCGGTCGAGCTCCAGAAGGCCCTGGTCAGCCAGCGGGTGCAGGAGGGCTCGCTGTCCTACCAGCTCCAGACGCTGGGCACCCAGGCGCTGCTCGACCAGTCCCGCAGGCTCGCCGAGCGGTGGTCGCTGTCGGTCGAGCCGATGGTGCTCCCGTCGCTGGGCTCCGGGAAGTATGCCGCCGCGGAGCGTGAGCAGGTGCTCACCACCCTCGTGGAGATGGAGAAGGGCTACAACCGGCTCGTCTCCGACGGCGAGAGCAACCGCAAGGCCAAGCTGGGGCAGACCAATGCGGCGACCCAGGACCTCGTACGGCAAGCCCACGGGCTGCTCCTGGGCCTGGTGGGCACGTTCGTGGCGGTGCTGGCCTTCTTGGTGCTCGGCGGGCTGCTCTACACCCGCTTCCACCGGCAGCGCGAGCGAGCCGGCGCGACGCTGCTGGCCCTCAACCACGAGCTGCGGCGCTATGCCCAGGTGGTGCGTTCCACCGACAACATGGTCGTGGTCACCGATGCCCAAGGGCGCGTCGAGTGGGTCAACGACGCCTTCACCCGCTCGACCGGGTTCGCCCTCGACGACATGCTGGGGCAGCGCCCGGGCTCGGTCCTGCAGGGGCCCGGTTCCTGCCCGGAGGCGAAGGCACGGATGCGCGAGGCGCTCCAGCGCGAGGAGGCCTTCACCGAGGAGATCGTCAACTACTCCCGCGACGGTCGGGCCTACTGGGTCTCGCTCGACGTCTCCCCGGTGCACGACGAGAAGGGACGGCTCAGCGGCTACGTCGCGGTGCAGACCGACATCACCGAACGCAAGCACGCCGACGAGCTGCTGCGCGCCGCCCGGGACTCCGCCGAGGAGTCGGCGCGCGAGAAGGCCAACTTCCTGGCGAGCATGAGCCACGAGATCCGGACGCCGCTCAACGCGGTGCTCGGCCTCACTGACCTGCTGCTGCTGACCGACCTCGACACGGTGCAGCGCGACTACGCCCGCACGGCCCGCACCAGCGGACGGCTGCTGCTCGCCCTGGTCAACGACATCCTCGACTTCTCCGCCCTCGAGGCCGGAAAGCTCGAGACCGAGCACGTGCCGGTGGCGCTGGAGTCCCTCGTGCACGACACGATCACGATGTTCTCCGCCGAGGCGCAGCGACGCGGGCTGCGTCTGCGCTACGACATGGACCCGGGCCTGCCGGCGGCCGTGCTCGGCGACGAGATGCGGATGCGCCAGGTGCTGGTCAACCTGATCGGCAACGCCCTGAAGTTCACCGAGCAGGGCGAGGTGACCCTGCGGGTCCGGTCCAGCAGCGCGCCCGACGGTGGCGACCAACTCCTCATGGAGGTCTCGGACACCGGCATCGGCATCCCGCCCGACCGGCTGGACCGCCTGTTCCTGCCGTTCTCGCAGGTCGACGCCTCGACCACGCGCCGGTTCGGCGGCACCGGCCTGGGGCTGGCGATCTGCCGGCTGGTGGTCGACGCCCTCGGCGGCACCATCTCGGTGGAGTCCGTTCCGGGCGCAGGGTCGACCTTCACCGTGTGCCTGCCGATGGAGGCCGCCGAGTCCACCCAGGCTCCTCAGGTGCCGGCCGGCCGAGTCGACTCGCCGCGCTCGATGTCCCAGCTGCGGGTGCTGCTGGCCGAGGACGACCGGGTCAACCAGATGGTCGCGGTGCACATGCTGCACCGGCTCGGCGTCGCCCCGGTGGTGGTGAGTGACGGCCAGGCCGCGGTCGACGCGGCGCTCGGCGACACCTTCGACGTCATCCTGATGGACGTGCACATGCCGATGATGGACGGGGTGGAGGCCGCTGCCGCGATCCGTGCCGGGCTCCCACCGGAGCAGCAGCCCCGGATCGTCGCCATCACCGCCAACGCGATGGAGGGCGACCGCGAGCGGCTGCTCGGCTCGGGGATGGACGCCTACCTCAGCAAGCCCGTCCAGCTCGCCGACCTGTCCGCCGCCCTCGACGCGGTCGTGGCGGTCTGAGCCCCTGCCCGTGGGCTGCCTGTTCGGCTTTTGGTGTTGTTCTGGGTGCTCACACCCAACTCGGATACGACTGGCCGCAACGTCGCCACGTAGCCGGATCGCAGTTCAGACCCGCCGTAGACGAAGGCACCCCTGCTCCCAGTGGGAGCAGGGGTGCCTTGGGCTCTTCGATCAGACCGGCACGGCCGGCTTGGACCGCTCGAACAGCATCTCGGGGGCCAGGTCGGCGCCGTTGGGCCACACGATGGTTCCAGCCTCCGGGTCCACCCGGACCTGAAGGAAAGTTGGGTGGCTTGCCAGCATCGGCTCGAACGCCGGGCCCCACAGGAACGGCTCGACGTCCAACACGCGGGTCTGCCTCAGCTTGGTGCTCGCGCAGCAGTCGCTGGATGGCTCGCAACGCCTTGGGTTGCAGCGCCCCGGCGAGGAGCTCCCCGGTCACGACGTCGATGCTCGCGACTCGGCTGCGGCCGCGCCGGACAGCGACATGCGGCCGCTCGTGGTTCTCGTTGAAGTAGAACCAAAGGGAAGTAGCTCCCTACGCTCGCCCACTGTGGGCTCATCTGGACCTCCTCTCGGTTGGTGTCCTTGCGGGTGCGACCGTCGGCCGCACGTCGTCACGCCAAGGCAGGGTGGCTGAGGATACGGTGCGGACGCCAGGCACCCGCAAGAGCCACCACCACACCAGAGCCGGCCCGACGCCGCCCTTCCGGGTCTCAGCCTGAGGTGAGCGCCTGCGTCTGGCCGGGAACGTCGGTCGGGGAACGGTGTTCCGGTCGCGGGGTTCTGGACGAAGCGGAGCGTGCGCCATTCACGCACCGTGAACCCACACTAGAAGCCGAACAGGCCGTGGGCTGTCGTGGACCGGCGGGCCGTGCCGGAGGGTCGGCGCAGATCACCTGAGTGCGTGCGCGGCTGCGGCGTGGCCGGCAGCGCTCGCGCCTTCGCCCCACCACGTGCCGTACAGCTGGGTGCCGGCGCGAACAGCGACATAGCCCGCGACCAGGACCAGCAGCGCGGCAAAGGCGCGGGTGAGGGCAGCCCCCGAGACCTTCTCGGCGAGTCGCTTCCCGATGAGTGACCCGGCGATGGCCGCGGCAGTGAACGGGACGATCACCTCCCAGGCGATGGCCCCGTGGCCAGCACGCTCGACGAAGGCAGCGAGGCTGGTGATGGAGATGATCACCAGGGAGGTGCCCACGGCGGTAGGCATGCCGAAGCCCATGGCCAGAACGAGCGCAGGGACGATGAGGAAGCCTCCACCGACTCCGAGGAACCCGGTCAGGAAGCCGACCACCAGAGCCACCACCACGACCCGAACCACCTGAAGGGGGCCGGTGGGGGAGGGCGTCGCGGATGCCGGTTCGCTCGCTCGTGACCGCCGGTACATCGCCGCCGCGGCGAGGAGCATCAGTGCGGCGAACGCGAGGAGCAGTACCTGCGGGTCGACCACTCGGTTGAGCAGCGAGCCACCGACGGAGGCTGGGACGCCCAGCGCTCCGAAGATGAGCGCCGCTCGCCAGTCGACACGTCCCGCGCGAGCGTGGCTGAGGGCGGCGACGATGGCCGTGACTCCGACGATGACGAGCGACGCGGTCGTGGCCGCCTGCGGGTCGAGGTACAGGGCGTAGACGAGCACCGGGACCGCGAGGATGGAACCGCCACCGCCGAGGGCGCCCATCGACAGTCCGATGACCGCACCGGCGACGACGGCGATGGCGACCACGACGCGTCAGGCAGTCGCGCGCGAGGCGAGCCGGGCGCGGACGTCGTCCATGTCGAGGTCCCGCACGCCGGCAACGACCTGCTCGAGGCCGGCGGCGTTGAGGGCCCCTGGCTGGGAGAAGACCAGGACGCCGTCCCGGAAGGCCATCAGGGTGGGGATGGAGGTGATGTGGGCGGCACCGGCGAGGGCCTGTTCGGCTTCGGTGTCGACCTTGGCGAAGGCGATGTCGGCGTGGATGCGGGATGCGTTCTCGAAGACCGGGGCGAAGCTCCGGCACGGTCCGCACCAGGAGGCCCACCAGTCCACCAGCACGATCGGGGTGTCGGTGATCGTCTGCTCGAAGGTGTCGGCAGTGAGGTCGATCGTGGTCATCGGTCACTCATCTCTCGCTGGGGGGAACGTTGCACACCACTATACCCCCGGGGGTATAGTGGTCGAACCAGAACCCCCTGATCGAAGGAGTCGACCTGTGTGTAGCCCCGCTTCCTGCCCGACGTGCGGCAAGGCGACCTGGACCGGCTGCGGCATGCACGCCGACCAGGTGATGGCCCGCGTCCCCGCTCCGGCCCGCTGTGAGTGCAGGTCGACGCCTGCCCAGCCCGCTGCATGGTACCCGCGGACCGGCAGCTCGCGGCGCTCGTGAGCCTCACCACCCGGCGGGCGGCCGAGTGCGCCCGACCCCTGGCGCCCGGTCGAGCGGGGTGGGGGAGGCGGCACACCACCGCCACCCTCGTGCTGGTGCCCGTGATGGGGTGGTTCTACGGCTCGTCGGCGGGACCGGTCAGTGGCGTCGCCTGGGTGGCCGGTGTCAGCGTCCTGGCGGTGATGGGCGCCGTCACCCTTGCCACCTACCTGCGACCGGATGATGGGCTCGTGCGGGCCACGCTGACCCCCTGCGCAGCTGCCGCGCCGCTGCAGATGGTGCTCGCGGCGTTCTGCCTCTACCTCGGCGCGGACCTCCCCCTGCGATGGGTCACCGCGTTCGTGCTCGCCGGGGTGGCTCTGGCTCAGCGCACCACCGGGACATCGACCTGCTCGGTCGGCACGCGCGGCAGCGCCGCTTCCTGAGCCGCTGGCGCCGCAGCCGATCGAGCTGCCTGACCGGCCGTCGAACGACGGGAGGCGCCGGGGTGAACACCCCGGCGCCTCTCGTGGTCGCGTGAGCTCGCTCAGGACGCGCGGGGGTGGGCCAGCGCCCACGCCCCGTAGCCGCCCAGGATGTCCGACACGTCGGTGAAGCCCTTGGCACGCAGCAGGCTCGCCGCGACGCTGCTGCGCCAGCCACCGGCGCAGTAGAGCAGCACCGGCCGGTCGGCGTCGAGCTCGCCCGCTCGGGTGGCCAGCTCGGCCAGCGGGATGTGCCGCGCCCCGGGAACCATCCCGGCGACGACCTCGCCGGCATTGCGGATGTCGACCACCTGCACGTCGGCGTCTGCCACCGCCTCGTCCGCGGCAGGTGCACCGAGCCGGCTGGCCTGCTCGACCTCTGCCTGGTGCGAGAGGAAGTAGGCCTGCGGGTCGGGCAGGTAGCCCACGACGTTGTCGAAGCCGATGCGCGCGAACCGGGTCGCGACCTCCTGCTCGGTACCTTCGGGTGCAATGAGTACCACGGGCTGGTCGGGGGCGAACACCATCCCGACCGTCTCGGCCATCCGGCCGTCGGCGGGCACGTTGACCGAGCCGCGCAGGTGGCCGGCGGAGAACTCCTGGACGTCTCGTGCGTCGTGCACCGCGGCCCCCGCGGCCAGCGCCTCCTCGACCTGGCTGTCGGTCAGCGCGGCCACCGTCGCGTCGGTGTCGCGCACCTCCCGCTCCTGCTTGTTCAAGGTCGCGTTGTAGATGAAGTAGGCGGGGGCGGCAGGCTGCCCCTCGGTGACCACGGCGAGGAACTGCTCCTCCGACATGGGCTGGCAGGCGTAGTTGAAGGCCCGCTGGTTGCCGATCGTCGACTGCCGCTCGGTGGACAGGTTCTTGCCACAGGCCGAGCCGGCACCGTGCGCGGGAAAGACTCGCACCTCGTCCGGCAAGCTCATCAGCTTGTGCTGCACCGAGTCGTAGAGCATCCGTCCGAGCTCGTCGGCGGTCACACCGACCGAGGCGAGCAGGTCGGGCCGGCCGACGTCGCCGATGAACAGGGCGTCACCGGTGAGCACGCCGTATGCCGTCTCGTCGCCGGCGTGCTCGAAGACCAGGATGCTGATCGACTCGGGGGTGTGTCCGGGCGTCGTCATGACCTCGAGGGTCACCTCGCCGAGGCTGATCCGGTCCCCGTCGGACAGGTGGCGGATGGGGAAGTCGGCGGATGCGGCGGCGCCGTAGCCGATCCAGGCGCCCGTCTCCCGTGCGAGCTCGAGGTGTCCCGAGACGAAGTCGGCATGGAAGTGCGTGTTGATCACGCCAACGATGGTCAGTCCCTTGGCCCGGGCGTCGTCGAGGTACTCCCCGATGTCCCGGCGTGGGTCCACGACGACCGCCTGGCCGGACGACTCGTCGCCGATGAGGTAGGACGCCTGGGACAGGCAGTCGAGGTAGTACTGCGTGAAGAGCATGTGGTGTTCCTCCGTGGGTGTCGGGTGTACTTCACTATACCCCCCGGGGTATAGTGAAGTACATGACGCACCTCATAGACATCCCGACCTTCCTGGCTCGGCACGCCGACGGAGCATTCGTCCTCGATGTGCGTGAGCCGGCCGAGTACGTCAGCGGCCACGTGCCCGGCGCCGTGCTAGCACCCATGAGCCGGATCACCTCGGCTCTCGGTCCGGTGCCGCGCGACCGCGTCGTGCACGTCATCTGCCAGAGCGGCAATCGCAGCCGGTCGATGGCCGACCTGCTGACCTCGCTCGGCTACGACGCGGTGTCCGTCGAGGGCGGCACCTCCGCCTGGGTGGCGGCCGGCGGCCCGGTCGTCCGCGGCCCGGTGGCCGCCTGATGGGGTGGGCCAGGTGAGCGCCGACCAGTCGCTCCCAGGAGGAGATGCGTCCCTGTCGGCTGATGACTCCGCCGAGTCGCCGAATGACGGTGCGGCCCATCAGAGCCCGGTGCCCGACCCCGACGAGATGAAAGCCGTCGTGACGCGGCTCAACCGCGCCCGGGGGCAGCTCGGCGGCATCGTCAAGATGATCGAGGACGGTCGCGACTGCCAGGACATCGTCACCCAGCTGTCCGCGGTCTCCAAGGCTGTCGACCGCGCCGGGTTCGCCGTCATCGCCCTGGGCCTGCGCCAGTGCATCGTCGACCCGAGCTCGCAACAGGTGGATGTCGACGCCATGGAGAAGCTGTTCCTCTCCCTGGCCTGAGTGCCGCCCGACGGGTTGCCGCGGGTCGTCAGCCACCCATCTGTCTCCAGAACCGGACTGGCACGAACCGTGGCGTCCGCCCGGCGTAGTCGGCATATCCCTCGAACCGCTGGGCCAGGCGGGTCTCCTCCCACCGTGCCTTCGCGTTCAGGAGCAGCACCAGCGCTGCGAGGGTGAGAAGCCTGAGCACGCTTCCCGACGCCACCGTGATCGAGGCCATCAGCAGCATCAACCCGCTGTAGATGGGGTGCCGCGCGTACCGATAGAGGCCTCCGGTGCGCAGCTGCGCGTGGGCGTTCGGCAACGGCGTGGCCGTCAGGCCTCGGCCGAGTCCCGTTGCGCCGAGGACCATGACCGCCAGGCCGAGGACGGTGGCCACGCTGCAGGCGACGGTCAGAGCAGTGGGAACCGGCCAGTCGTCGCGGTTCGGGAGCAACACCAGGATGCCGATCAGCACGAACTGGCAGGCGACCAGCAGCCTTGCGGTCCTGACGTCACCAGCGGCCGAGCTGCCCTCGTGCGCAGCGGATTCCGTGCTTCGGCTCATCTGCTCGCTTCCTTCGCTGGCGGGAGAACGGCGTCAGCGCAGTGGTGGGATGCCGGGCCCTGTGGAGATGGTGCGCCCCATCATCTCTCGGCCGCCACGGCATTCGGATTGGGCTGCCACTGTGAGGGCCCTCACGAATGCCGGTCAGCGCGCGCGGTCGGGCAGACACTTCAGGTGTGGCTGAATCAAGATCCATCGAACTGATCGGCCGTCGTCGAGCAGCGCGGATGGACGAGTCCCTCATCCTCCTGTCGGCCGTTGCGGACCCCGTGCGGTGGACCGTGCTCAGCCATCTCACGCAGCAGGGCACGAGCTGCGTGTGCGTGCTGCAGGAGCGAGTTCCGGTGGCGGCCAACCTGTTGAGCTACCACCTCAAGGTGCTGCGGGATGCCGGTCTGGTCACCACGAGCCGCCGGGGGAGGTGGATCGACTACTCGCTGGCGGAGGGCGCGTCGCGCCGCCTCGCCGAGGCGCTCCCGGTGGGTGAAGCAGCCGAGCTCCCATGAGCATCGCGACCCACCTGCCCAGCACCCGGACCGGACGCGGGGCGACCCTGGCAGGCGTCGCGGGGCTCTGGGTGCTGGCCTACTGGGTGAACGGGTGGCTGTGGGACGCACTGCTCTACGACCTGCTCGGGATGCCGGCCGACGAACGCCTGACCGAGACGCTGCACTTCTTCTGCTACGACACGGTGAAGATCGGTCTGCTGCTGTCCGGGATCATCTTCGTGATCACGATCCTGCGTTCCTACATGAGCATCGAGCGCACTCGCGCACTGTTGGGTGGCCGCCACGAGGGCGTGGGCAACGTGATGGCCGCCGGGCTGGGGGTGGTCACCCCGTTCTGCTCGTGCAGTGCCGTGCCCGCGTTCATCGGCTTCGTCGCGGCCGGGGTGCCACTGGGTGTGACGTTGAGCTTCCTCATCGCCAGCCCCCTGGTCAACGAGATCGCGATCGGCCTGCTGCTGACCCTGTTCGGCTGGCAGGTCACCATGGCCTACGTCGTGGCCGGCGTGTCCATCGCGGTCGTCGCCGGCTGGGTGCTCGGGCGCCTGCGGCTCGAGCGGTTCGTCGAGTCGTTCGTGTTCGAGACGACGCTCGGTGGACAGGTCATCGACTCCACCGCCGGTCTCACGTTCGCCCAGCGGGTGCAGATGGGCGTGGAGGAGGTCGGCAGCATCCTGCGCAGGATCTGGCCGTACCTGCTGGTGGGCATCGGGCTCGGCGCGATCATCCACGGGTGGGCGCCCGAGGACCTCTTCACGCGGTACGCCGGGCCGGGCAGCACCTTCGGAGTGCTGGTGGCGGTACTGATCGGAATTCCCCTGTACTCCAACGCCGCCGGCATCCTGCCGCTGGTGGAGGCGCTCCACGACAAGGGCTTGCCAATGGGCACCCTCCTCGCCTTCATGATGGCGGTCGTGGCCCTCTCCCTGCCCGAGATGATCCTGCTGCGGCGCGTCCTCAAGCCCCAGCTGCTCGGCATCTACGTGGCCGTGGTCGGAACCTCGATCGTGGCCGTCGGCTATCTGTTCAACTACCTGCTCGCCTGACCGTCATCGAAAGGAACGACCATGATCGTCAAGATCCTCGGACCCGGCTGCACCAACTGCCAGAAGCTCGAGCGCGCCACCCGGGAGGCGATCGCCGATCTCGGCCTGGACGCGACCGTCGAGAAGGTGACGGACTACCCGACCATCGCCGGCTACGGCGTGATGTCCACCCCGGGGCTGGTGGTCGACGAGAAGGTGGTCGTCTCGGGCCGCGTGCCCAGGTCCTCGGAGATCAGGATGCTGCTCACCGGCGCGATGTCCTCCTGAGTCGGGGGCGATGTATCCCTTTGCGGGCCTGGGTCGTCCAAGCAGGTGACCGGCCCCGCTCGGGGGCCGAACCACGAAGGAGCACCATCTCATGACTGCCAACGTCGGCTCCACCGACAAGATCGTCCGCCTCGTCCTCGCCCTGGTGGCGTTCGCGTTCGCGTTCGTCACCGGCATCGGCACCGCCCTCGGCATCGTGCTCGTCGTCGTGGGCCTGGTGCTCGCCGCGACCGCTGTCACCGGCTTCTGCCCCATCTACCGCGTCCTCGGGATGAGCACCTGCCCGGTCCGCCGCTGAGCGCCCCCGCTCGGAGGCCTAGATTCGACTCATGGCCCTCGACCCGGACGTCCTCGCGGCGGAGCTGCCCGGGCTCGCGCGGTACGCGAGGTACCTCACCCGCAACGCGGCCGACGCGGACGACCTGGTGCAGGACACCCTCGAACGCGCCATCGCCAGCGGTGCCACCTTCCGCGGCGAGAGCTCGCCGACCACCTGGCTGCACCGGGTCATGCACCGCCGCTTCCTCGACACGCGCCGCCGCCGAACCCCGGAGCCGACCGCCGACGACGTGCTGCTGGCCCGGGTCGAGGCGGCCTGGCGCGACGACGCCTATACCGTCGACCCCGAGGTGGTGCTCGGCCGCGCCGAGGTGCAGACCCAGCTGCGCGACGCGCTGGTCCACCTGCCCGTCATCCTGCGCTCGGCCGTGGTGCTGCACGACATGCAGGGGCTGACCTCGCTCGAGGTCGCGACCGTGCAGGGCATCGGCCTCCCCGCTGCGAAGCAGCGGCTGCGCCGCGGCCGGGCGCTGCTGGTCAGCCTGCTTGCCGATGATGACGACCGACGTCTTGCCATGAAGGGAGTTCCGATGCGCTGCTGGCAAGCACGGTCCCTGGTGGGGGACTACCTCGACGACGAGCTCGGCGCGCGTGACCGCGCCCTGCTCGAGGGTCACCTGGCCTCGTGCCCCACCTGTCCGGGCCTCTACACGAGCATCGTCGGGGTGTCGGCGGCAGTAGGCCGGCTGCGGGACCCCGACTCCGTCGTGCCGCCCGAGATCGCCCGGCGGCTCACCGTCACCGACGGCAAGGAGTAGCCCGGCTCAGCCGGTGACGACCTCTCCGCCGGCCTGCTGCCAGGCCGTGATCCCGCCCTCGAGGTGGTAGGTGTCGGTGAACCCCTGGTCCGTCATCGCGGCCACGGCCACGCCGGAACGGTTGCCGGAGCGGCAGTAGACGGCATACGGCGCGTTCGGGTCGAGCGCCGCGAGCTGTGCGGTGAAGTCCGGCGACTCCACGTTGATGTTGACGGCGCCCGGCAGGTGTCCTTGGGCGTACTCCTCGGGAGTGCGCACGTCGAGGATGGTCGTGCGGGGCAGCTTGAGCGCGGCCGCGAAGTCGGCGGCCCCGATCTTTCCGCCGTTGGCAGGAGCGGCCGCTGCCGTGGGTCCGCCGGAGACGGCGACGGTGCTGTCGCCGCCGCCGGAGCAGCCGGAGGTGACGAGCGTCGCGGCCAGGATGGCGGCGAGGGCGAGGGCGGCGGCGGGGCGACGGGTCACAGCTGTTCTCCTGAGGTCGGGGCTGACGGAACGGGGGTGCGGAGGTACTCGTGGTCACCGAGCAGCTCCAGGCGGCGCCACAGCACGCTGCCCGGAACGGCCTGGCTGGCGTGGCAGGCGATCGCCATGCGCTGGCGCCTGCGGTCGACGGCCACCTCCGTCAGCTCACCGCGGGGGTAGCCGGCGAAGGAGGTTCCGTACTCGGTGTTGAGGCCGTCGGCGACGGCGTCGGGCAGGGCCCAGCCGAGAACCGGCAGACCCCAGCGATCGGCCGCCGCGATCGCGGCGAGCGACGCGGCCTCGTGGTCGGGGTGTCCGGTGACGCCCGAGGTGGGGTCGAAGACGAGGATGCCGTCGGGCCGGTACTGCTCGAGGTGCCGGTCCACGTCCGCGGCCAGGACGGCCGGGTCCAGGGTGGCCAGCGCGCCGTCGGGATGCCTCAGCGCCGTGGTGGAGGCGATGCCGATCACCGCGCCGGCCGCGGCGAGCTCCTCGGCGCGCACCGTGGCGAGGTCGGCGGTATCGGCACCGAGGGTCGAGGCCTCACCGCGAGTGAGGCAGAGCATCGAGACGTCGGCGCCGTCCTGCACGAGGCGGTCGAGGAGGGCACCGAGCGCGAAGGACTCGTCGTCGGGGTGCGCCACGACGACGAGCACGCGCTGCCAGTCCGGGGGCCAGGTCTGGGGGGTCAGGGCGCTCATTCCGGCACGCAGATCTCGTGGCGGGCGGCGGCGCGCACGGTGAGCCCGGCCACGGTGAGCACCAGCAGGGTGGTGCCGCCCAGCAGCAGGACCGCCACGACGTCGTACGCCGGCTGCGGGCGCGCCGCGGCCATCGTGATGGCCGCTGCGGACGCGGCGGCCAGCGGGAACGTGTAGGCCCAGGCCGGGAGCGCGAAGGGCAGCCGGCGCAGCCGCGGCACCTGGGCGAGCAGCAGGAGGACGAAGAACATCGCGGCGGCGTAGAGGACCCGGACGACGGAGCCGTCGGTCACGCCGGTGAGGGACGCCCAGGAGAGCATGGCCACGGCCGGTGGGGCGATGAAGATCGCGATGGTGGGAAGCAGCTTTGCCGGCAGGGGTGGGTCGTGCAGCAGTACCCGGTGCAACAGCAGGGGCAGCAGGCCGAGCCAGAAGACGATGCCGACGCCGAAGGCGAACCAGGCGAGCTCCACGGATCCGAGCCGGGCGGCTGCCAACGGAGTGATCACGTTGCCGACCACGGGGATGAACCATGCGGGGGTCATCGCAGCGGGGCCGATGTCGGGTCGCGAGAACCAGGCGCTCAGCACGGCGACGGTCGCGGCGAGGTGCCCGACGGCGCCGATCCACCACAGCACTGAGGCGAGCGCCGGCGCCACGGACTGCCCGGCGGTGGCGAGGACGAGGACCGAGATGGTGATGGTGGGCGCGAACGTCATCCGCACCGGGTGGCGCAGCTCTGCCCGCGCGGCGGCAGGGTGGCGCGCCCACTTGAGCGCGTAGAGCACCCCCACGACCAGGAACACCGCGGTCGCCAGGGCGAGGAGGGTGAGCGCCGGCCACTGCGGCAGGCCCCACACCGTGGCGGCGCGTCTCCAGGCGAGCGACAGCCCGCCCAGGCCCATGACCGACGCGAACAGGGTCACCGGCAGGTGTTCGAGGGACCCCGACGACCGACCCGGTGGTGCCGGCACGGCAGCAGGCAGTGCGGAGGTGGTGGTCGCGGTGTTCGTCATGGGCGCCTCTCGTTGTCCTGTCGACACTATACCCCGGGGGGTATCGAGTCACATCGACAACGGGCCGGAGCGATGCGGCGTCTGTCACCCTGCGCGGTGAGCACGCCCACCATCCCGGCGTGGGCGTACGCCACCACCGGCTGCTCGCCCCTCACCGATGCGCACACCCAGGTGGCGGTCATCGCCGACACGTCCGCGACCCGGCCGATCCGGAACAGCGAGGCGGTCTCCTCCACCGCTGGGTCCTCGCCGGCGCGCAGCACCGTCTGCACTCCGGGGGAGAGGGCCAGGGCGCTGATGACGACCGCGACGTTGCCGAGGTCGTCCGACCCCAGTGCGGCCAGGGCACGTGCCCTGCGCAGGCCGACCTGCTCGAGCACCGCCAGCTCCGCCGCGTCGCCGATGACGACCGGTAGCCCGCTCGAGCGTGCTTGCGGGAGGTTCGCCGCCTGGGCGACCCGCTCGACGACGACGCACGGGACCCGGAGCTCGCGCAGCAGCTGACCAACGCGCAGTCCGACCTGACCGAGACCGGAGATCACCACGTGGTGACGCACGGGGATGCTGCGCGGCCCCGCCAGGGTGGTGGTCCGGGGGCTGACGATCCACTCGACGAGGCCGGCCACCAGGGCGCCGGTGAAGCCGATGCCGGTGAGCATGAGCAGTGCCGAGACGAGGAGGTACCAGCCGGGCGCACCGTGGGTCGGCGCGTCCGCCGGCCCGACCGTCGCCACGAGCCGGGTCGAGGCGTAGAAGGCGGGCAGGACCCCCTCGTGGAGCACGAGGACGGCGAGTACCCACTCGATCGTGATGATCGAGGCCAGCCCGAGCAGGCCAGCGACGAGGAGGCCGTCCGCGCCGCCGTGGCGGCGCGGCATCCACTGGGCCAGTCGCTCCATCGGGCGGGGGCGCTGAGCTGCCCAGGGCTCCGCGAAGGCCACGCCGTCGCGGTCGACGAAGGCCCGCGTGACGCTCCCCCCCGGGAGTACCGCGAGTGCGTCAGGGCGCACACACGCCGCCACGATGGCGGGCGCGGCGACGTCCGCCGGCGAGGTGACCGTGCAGTTCGGTACCACCGAGGCCAGCTGTCGACCGATCGTGCGGTCGAACACCGAGACCACCATCGGGACGCCCGGCTGCAGGTTCTCGGCCAGCAGCGCGTGACGCAGCGCGACCACGTCACTGCGCACGATGACGGCGACGCCCGCGACGTGCTCGGCGAAGGCGCTGCGCAGTGACGGCTCGTCCGGCGCGTGCAGGTGGATGGTCTCGGCGCCCTCCTCGGTGAGCAGCGTGCACAGCAGCCGGGTGGCTTCGAGGTCCCCGATGACGACGATGCGCGGGGGAGTGGTCATCTGGTGCTCTCGGGTCGCGGGGCGTGGCCGGCTCGCTCTGACGGTATACCTGCGGGGGTATAGCGCGATGTGACCACACGCACACCGGGGAGATACCCCTGTAGGTATACGGTCAAGGCACCCACCCACGTCGAAGGAGACGCCATGGCAGACGTCGTGATCCTCGGGGCAGGCGTCTCCGGGCACACCGCTGCGCTGCACCTGAGCCGCATGCTTCCCAAGGGACACACCGTGACGGTCGTGTCACCGAACTCGCGCTGGAACTGGATCCCGAGCAACATCTGGGTCGGTGTCGGCCGGATGAGCAAGGAGGCCGTCGTCTTCCCGCTCGCACCGGTCTACGCGAAGAAGGGCATCCGCTTCCGCCAGGCCAAGGCCGTGGCGATCCGGCCCGAGGGCGACCTCGACGGCGCACGCGGTGCGGTCGACATCGTGCACACCAGCCCCGAGCGCGCCGGCGAGGAGGAGCGGCTCCGCTACGACTACCTCATCAACGCCACCGGGCCACAGCTGAAGTTCGGCATGACCCCCGGTCTCGGGCCGGATGGCGGCCACACCGTCTCGGTCTGCACCGCCGACCACGCGATCGCCGCCGCCGCACGGCTGCGCGAGACCATCGCCGTCCTGAAGACCGGCGTGCCGCAGACCCTGGTCGTCGGCATGGGGCACGGCACCTGCACCTGCGAGGGCGCGGCCTTCGAGTACGTCTTCAACGTCGACCACGAGCTGCGCGAGGCCGGGGTGAGGGACCTGGCCCGGCTGGTCTACCTCACCAACGAGGCCCAGCTCGGCGACTTCGGCGTCGACGGCATGACCTTCGCCGAGCACGGCTTCCAGACCACCTCGGAGCTGTGGACCTCGAGCCTGTACCGCGAGCGCGACGTCGAGCCGATCCTCGGCGCACACGTGCACAAGGTCGAGCCCGGCGTGGTGCACTACGAGACGCTCGACGGCGAGATGCACGAGCTCGCGTTCGACTTCGGGATGCTGCTGCCGCCGTTCGGCGGGGTACCGATGCAGGCGTTCGACCGCGAGGGCGCCGACATCACGGCACAGCTCTTCGCGCCGAGCGGCTTCATGAAGGTCGACGCCGACTACACGCCCAAGCCGTACGAGGAATGGCGCGGCGACGACTGGCCCAAGACCTACCAGGCGGTCGGTCACCTGAACATCTTCGCCGTGGGCATCGCGTTCGCGCCACCCCACCAGATCTCCCGCCCGCTCAAGAGCGCCAACGGCACCGTCATCGCGCCGTCGCCACCGCGCACCGGAATGCCGTCGGGGATCATGGGCAAGACCGCTGCTCTGACGATCGTCGACCGCATCGAGCACGGTGACGACCGGCCGGCCCACGAGGCGTCGATGGCCCGGATGGGCGCTGCCTGTGTCGCGTCCGCGGGCACCGGCCTGCGCAGCGGGTCGGCGGCCGCGATGACGATGATGCCGGTCGTTCCGGACTACTCGCGCTTCACCACCGGTCGCGACCTCAGCGACACGCGGGGCGAGATCGGGCTGAGCGGCCACTGGGCCAAGCTGATGCTGCACTACCTGTTCATCTACAAGGCCAAGGGCCGTCCCGGCTGGCAGCTGATCCCGGAGTGAATGACATGAGCCACGAGACGTCCAGCCCCGTCCACAACCTGCGCGGCGCACCGCTGCCCACCGAGAAGACGCTGCGGATGCGGCGGAACGTGCCCTACCAGGCCTACCGGTTCGCCGTCTTCAACGTGCGGATCGTACGGATGGTGATCAAGGGCCACCACTAGCCCGGCGCGGGAGCCCTGCTTCACGAAGGCTTCACACTCGGCGGCGGGCTCGCTTCATCCTCACCCGGTTACCTCGGTGGTGGGACATCCACCACCCGAACACACCACCTGAGGAGCACACCATGAGCACCACGATCCGCGTGACAGCTGCCGCCCTGGGAGTCGGCGCCCTCCTGGCCGGGGGCATGGTCGTCAGCCAGGCGTCCGCCACCACCACCAGCGCACCCTCGGCCAAGGCCGACAGCACCCTGTCCAGCGCCCTGGCCTTCTCCCGCGAGGAGGAGCGGATGGCCCGCGACCTGTACGCCGCGCTGGCCAAGAAGTACGACGGCGCCCGGCCCTTCAGCATGATCACGAACAGCGAGGACCGGCACTTCGACGCCATGGGCACCCTGCTCACGCGGTACAACGTCAAGGACCCGTCGGCCGGCAAGGCCGCGGGCGTCTACGCCATCCCGGCCATCCAGGACCTCTACAACGGCTGGCTCGCCAAGGGCAGCACCTCAATCGAGGCCGCCTACCAGGTCGGCGTCGATCTTGAGAAGCGCGACATCGCCGACCTCAACAAGGCCATCGCCGCGAGCTTCCCGGCCGACGTCGACACCGTGCTCGGCCAGCTCCTCAAGGGGTCGCAGAACCACCTCGCGGCCTACCAGCGCGGCGTCAGTGGCGACCTCGGCACCGGCGCAGGGATGATGGGCAACCGCTCGGGCGACGCCACCACTCCCGGACGCGGCAGCGGCATGCGGGGCAACGGCAACGGCATGGGCGCTGGCAACGGCATGGGCGCCGGCAATGGCACGGGCATGCGCGGCGGCAACGGCAGCGGAATGGGCGGGGACTGCCCCTACACCGAGGCGGACGCCACCTGACCGTCCCTCGCCAGAGGTAGCCGGGCCGTGAAGGTCGCACCGCGACCACGGCCCGGCGACTGCGCGTCGAGGCTGCCGCCGTGCCCGCGAACGATGCCGCGGGCGATGGTGAGGCCGATCCCCGAGCCGGTGTCCGCCCTCGGCCGGCGCCGGTCGGGCACCCGGTAGAACCGCTCGAAGACCCGCTCCAGGTCCTCGGCCGCCAGCCCCTCACCGGTGTCGGTCACGGCGACCGAGGCGAGGCCTCCGTCCACCGAGACCTCGACCTCGATCCGCCCACCAGATGCCGTCGCGCGCAACGCGTTTCCGACCAGGTTGGTCACGACCTGGGCGAACCGGTCGGCATCCACGGCAACGGGGACGGGGCTGCCCGGCATCCCGAGCTGCAGTGCCACGCCGGCGTCGTCGGCCTGGGGGCGAAGCCGCTCCGCGGCATCGGTGACCACCGAGCGAAGGTCGGCCGGTGCGAGCACGAGCCCCAGGCGGCCCTCCTCGGTGCGGGACAGGGCCGAGAGGTCGTCGGACAGCCGCCGCAGGCGGCGCACCTCGTCGCTCATCAGGCCGAGGCGCTCGGGCCCGACCGGCAGGACGCCGTCGATCATGCCTTCGACCGACCCCTCGATGACGGTGAGCGGAGTGCGCATCTCGTGGGCCACCTCACCGAGCAGGCGCACGCGTCGCGACTCGGTCTCGGCCAGCGTGCGTCCCAAGGTGTTCACGTCGTCGGCCAGGACGGCCAGCTCGTGCTCCTGGGGGCGGTGCACGTGCACGTCGTAGCGACCGGCGGCGATCTCGCGGGTGGTCTCACCGAGCTGGCGCAGGGGCCGCACCAGGCGCTGGGCGGCGAAGATGCCGAACACGGTGGCGGCGACGACCCCGACGAGGCTGCCGACCAGCAGGGCCTGGGTGACGGCGTCCGCGACCTGCCCCCGCAGCGATCCGTCGTGGCCCGGCCCCTGGCCGGGGCCCTGGCCCATCATCGGGCCCTCGCCACCCAGCATCCGGTCGAAGAGTGCCGGCGTGAGCAGGCGCACGACGAGGAAGGTCGCCAGCCCCCCGAGCAGCGCCACGAGCACGTGGGAGAGGACGAGACGGGTGGCGAGCCGGTTCACGAGGTGCTCCGCACCGGGCTGAGGAGGAACTTGTAGCCGACGCCCCGGACGGTCCCGATGACGCGGGGGTCGCTCGCGTCGTCACCGAGGGCGCGGCGCAGGCTGCGCACGTGGACGTCGACCACCCGCTCGTCGCCGTAGAAGTCGTAGCCCCACACGTCCTCGAGGAGCTGCGCGCGCGAGAAGACCCGACCCGGCGAGGAGGCGAGAGCGCGCAGGAGGTCGAACTCGAGTGTGGACAGGCGCACTTCGGCACCGGCGACGGCGAGCTCGCGGCGGCGTTCGTCGAGGGTCAGCTGCTCGAACCGCAGCACGTGGTCGTCGTCGGGGGCGGCGGCGCCACGGGCCGCGGACCGGCGCAGCACCGTCCCCACCCGGGCCACGACCTCCCGTGGGGAGAACGGCTTGGTGACGTAGTCGTCTGCGCCGGTGCGGAGCCCGACGAGGGTGTCGACCTCGTCGGCGCGGGCCGTCACCAGCACGACGTAGACGTCGGACGACTTCCGGATCGTGCGCAGCACCTCGAGGCCGTCGAGGTCGGGGAGGCCGATGTCGAGAAGCACGACGTCGGGCTCGGTGCCGTCGGTCGCCAGCGCCCGTCGCAGCGCCTCCGCGCCGGTGCCGGCTTCGGCGACCAGGAACCCGTCGTGCTCGAGGTAGGCGCGCAGCACCGCGCGGATCTCCGGCTCGTCGTCGACGACGAGCACGCGTCGGGCCACGGGGACCTCCTGGTCGGCTTCGCCCCCAGCGTAGGAGGCCGGCCTGTGGGTCGCGGCAGCGGCGCGACGACGCCCCGCCAGGAGTGTCTCTGGCGGGGCCACGCCGGACCGGCTCTGCAGGTGCCGCTGGCCTCGTCGGAGACGTCGTCGGGGTACTCGACCGGGTGGAGGGGCTCAGGCACATGCGGACAATGGTGTTGTCTATCGACGGTCGTTGCAGTAGCGTCACCCATACAGACAACACAGTTGTCTGTAACCCACCACCGAAGTACGCAGGAGAACCACCATGTCCCTTCGCATCTCCCTCGACACCACCCGCACCGTCAGCACGCCGGCTGCGACCATGCGCACGCTCGCCACGCCCAGCACGTCACCGGCCATGGACGTCGCCGTCTGGCGCACCGAGCTGCCGGCCGGCGCCGCCGGACCCAGACACACCATCGACGGCGACCAGCTCGTCATCGTGGTCGGCGGCACGGTCTCCGTGGAACTGGACGACGCCCCACACGAGGTCAGCGTCGGGGACGCCTTCCTGCTCCCCGGCGGCGTCGCCCGCGTGATCGCGGCGGCCGGCGGCGAGGCGGCGACCACGATCACGGTCGGACACCCTGGCGCGCTCGCCACCGTCGGGGACGGACAGCCCGTCCAGGTTCCCTGGACCGTCTGAGCCAACGTGTCGCACCGCGCTACCGGTCCCCGGGTCGCTAACGTCAGCGGGGTGCCTGAGATCCCGCTGGTCCGTCTGCTGTCGATGGCAGTGACCGTTTCCCTCGATGAGCTCCACCACGAGCTCAACGCCAACGGCCACCCCACCCTGCGTCCGGTCCACGGGTACGCGCTCAACGCCGTGCTGAACGGCAACAACACCGCCAGCACGATGGCGCCGCTCCTTGCCATGACCAAGCAAGGAGCGGCGCGCCTCATCCAGCACCTGCTCGACGAGGGCTACCTGGAGTACGGCAGCGCGCAGGACGACGCCCGCAGCAAGCCACTGGTTCTCACCACCCGGGGACGCGAAGTCATCGCACTGTCGGTCGGTGTCCAGGAACGCATCGAGCAACACTGGGCCGAGGTCGTCGGGCAGCGTCAGATGGCTGCCGCCCGGCGAACCTTGGAGCGGGCCGTGCGCCACGAGCGCACTGAGCTCCCGGCCATCCGGCTCGGCTGGTGACGCCGCCCGCTCGCCAGGGAGAAGTCCTCAGTGGCACGGGCGCCAGGGTTGCGACCCTCGGCAGCAGGGCTCGAAGAGGACTGCTGCACCGAACGCTCCGACACCTCGCCCGGGTGCCGCCTCAGCCCGCTGCTGGTGCATCGAGGGTCTTCTCGAAGACGAGCTCGAGCCCGTCGACGTCGTCCCATTGCTCACCCACGTGGATGAAACCGCCGCGGCGGATGACCGAGAGCGAGGGGAGGTTGTCCGGGCTGATGGTGGCGCGCACGAGGCGCACGCCCGGGTGTGTCCACGCCTCCTCGACCAGCGCCGCCAGAACCGCATGGGCATAGCCGTTTCCGCGGTGCTCGGGTGCGACGGTGTAGGCGATCTCGACAGCACCGTCGGCGTCCGGTGGGCCATGGAAGCCGGCGTGCCCGATGACCACGCCCAAGGGTTCCAGCGCCACGACACGCACCAGCCACGGGGCGTCCTGGGGCGACCTGCCGATCTGGTCCACGCGGATCTGCCACAGCCACTTCTCCTCGAGGAAGAACGCGGGCAGCGGCCGTTGGCTGATCCGGCGTGCTTCGGGCAGGTCGTCGTCGAGCAGGGCCAGCATGACCGATGCCGCCAGGAGCTCCATCGTGATCGCTGGTTGTGGCGGTGGTGGTGGCGTCTGGGGGGTGCTGCCTGCAGCCATGGCGTCCCCTTCACGACGGCCCCGGGCCTGAGTGGGTCGCGGCGTTGCACGACTCCACGACCCTAACCCTGGGGCCGACCCCTGTGCCGCGAGCCGGGCCACCGCGATGAGCGGCAGGAAGGCGCCCATCGGGCCGGATCCGAGGTGGTGCAGGAGGTGGCTGCCATCGCCCGCCACACCACACCCGCCACACCA
>CAWDBL010000005.1:0-203312 GCA_963800505.1 uncultured Actinomycetota bacterium | reverse complement strand
GGCCGAGACCTCGGCGGGGCGTGCCGCCCGCAGACGCACCCACCACAGCACGCAGGCGATCACTGCGCCGAGGGCCAACCCCTCGCCACCCGCGGTGGCCCCGCGGTAGAGCGCCGACTCGATCGAGCCGTCGTTGCGGAGCAGGCCGGAGACCGCCCCGACGAGGGAACCCGCCACCACCAGCGCCCAGGCCAGCCGGCGTTGCCCGCTCGTGCTGCGCAGCCCGTCGCCGTCAGGAGCGGTGTCCGCGAAGCGACGCAGGCACCAGATGACGATCACGGCCAGTCCCAGCAGCCCACTGGCGAACTGCGCCCACTTGTATCCGGGCAGGCCGAGGTGCTCGGTGTGCAGCCAGGGCACCGCCTCGACGCCCCAGCGGCCGGCGTGGGTGAACGAGTCCCAGACGATGTGGGTGAGCGCCCCCAGCACCACCGCGAGCGCCGCCCAGGGCAGGTCACGCACCGCGAGCCCCGGAGACTGTGGCAGGCGCTCCCCCACCGGCCGTGGCAGCAGGTCGCGCGCGGGACGCTGCACCCACAGCCGCCACACCCCGAACGCCAGGAGGCCCACGACGAGGTCGACCGTCACGAGGCCCAGCGGGCTGTGGCTCAGCTGGGAGGTGCGTCCGCGGGTGAGGAACCACGGGTAGTCCGGCGTCATCGAGCCGATGACCAGGGCGGCCGCCGGTAGCCGCTCCGAGCGCCCCACCACGGGCAGCACCGCGGCGACATGGCTCACGGTGAACGGCACGCCACGACCCTAACCGGCACCGGGTCGCCCGACGGACGGTTCCGGGAACGCGCCGAGGCCCGGCCACCCTCGTGGGGTGACCGGGCCTCGTGCGGTGCGGTCCGGCATCCGTGAACGGGTGCCGGGGCGCGTCAGTTGCCGGTGAGCTTCTCGCGCAGTGCGGCGAGCGCCTCGTCGGAGGCGAGGGTGCCCTCGGACGCCGGGGCCGGCGGGCGGGGGGCGCTGCCCTCGTCGTCGTCACCGGCCGGCGTGGCACCGGTCTCGGACGAGTAGGAGGTCTCGTTGCTGCCACCGGCGGCATCGGCGTCGGCCTTGGCGAAGGCCTCGACCTGGGCGCGGTGCGCCTCCCAGCGCGAGTGCGCCTCGGCGTACTGCTTCTCCCAGGTCTCGCGCTGCTTCTCGAAGCCCTCGAGCCACTCGTTGGTCTCCGGGTCGAAGCCCTCGGGGTACTTGTAGTCACCCTTCTCGTCGTACTCGGCGGCCATGCCGTAGAGGGTCGGGTCGAACTCGACCTGGTTGGCGCCGTCCTCGTTGGCCTGCTTCAGCGACAGCGAGATGCGGCGACGCTCGAGGTCGATGTCGATGACCTTGACGAAGATGTCGGTGCCGACGGTGACGACCTGCTCGGGCAGCTCGACGTGACGCTCGGCCAGCTCGGAGATGTGGACCAGGCCCTCGATGCCGTCGTCGACGCGCACGAACGCACCGAACGGGACGAGCTTGGTGACCTTGCCCGGCACGACCTGCCCGATGGCGTGGGTGCGGGCGAAGTGCTGCCACGGGTCCTCCTGGGTCGCCTTCAGCGACAGGGAGACACGCTCGCGGTCCATGTCGACGTCGAGCACCTCGACGGTGACCTCGTCGCCGACCTCGACGACCTCGGACGGGTGGTCGATGTGCTTCCAGGACAGCTCGGAGACGTGGACGAGACCGTCGACGCCGCCGAGGTCGACGAACGCACCGAAGTTGACGATCGACGAGACGACACCGGTGCGGACCTGGCCCTTGCCGAGCTCCTTGAGGAAGGTGGTGCGCACCTCGGACTGGGTCTGCTCGAGCCAGGCACGGCGGGACAGGACCACGTTGTTGCGGTTCTTGTCGAGCTCGATGATCTTGGCCTCGATCTCCTTGCCGACGTACGGCTGGAGGTCGCGGACGCGGCGCATCTCGACGAGCGACGCGGGCAGGAAGCCGCGCAGGCCGATGTCGAGGATCAGGCCGCCCTTGACGACCTCGATGACGGTGCCGGTGACGACGCCGTCCTCCTCCTTGATCTTCTCGATCGTGCCCCAGGCGCGCTCGTACTGGGCGCGCTTCTTGGACAGGATGAGCCGACCCTCCTTGTCCTCCTTCTGGAGGACCAGGGCCTCGACCTCGTCGCCCACGGAGACGACGTCGTTGGGGTCGACGTCGTGCTTGATGGACAGCTCGCGCGAGGGGATGACGCCCTCGGTCTTGTAGCCGATGTCGAGCAGGACCTCGTCGCGGTCCACCTTGACGATGCGACCGGCGACGATGTCGCCGTCGTTGAAGTGCTTGATCGTCGCGTCGATCGCGGCGAGAAGGTCTTCCTCAGAGCCGATGTCGTTGATGGCGACCTGAGGGGCGGTCGAGGCGACCGTAGTGGCAGTCATGTAGTAGGAACTCCGATGTGGACAGATGGATTCGAGTGGATGGTGTGCACGCGCGCGGGACCGCAAGCGGCCACACGGGTGCTGGGCCAGCGTACTCGTGCGTGCACATGCGGGGCAAAACGTTCCGGATGCCGTGTGCAGGCTCGCGTTCGGACCTCACGTGACGCCCGGAGACGGTCCGGCAGTCGACGCCGCGGGCCGGTGGTCGGTCGACGGCGACGAGACCCGGTCGGCCAACCGGTCGTGGTGGGACGGCGAGGCCGAGGACTACTACACCGAGCACGGCGCGTTCCTCGGCGACAGCGAGTTCGTGTGGGGACCGGAGGGCTGGACCGAGGCCGAGCTCGACCTGCTCGAGGTGCGCGACGGGATGACGGTGCTCGAGATCGGGTCCGGCGGGGCGCAGTGCTCGCGCTGGCTGGCGCGCCACCACGACGTGCGGGTCGTCGCGAGCGACCTGTCGATGGGGATGCTGCGCACGGCCCGGCGGATCGAGGCGGCCGGGGCGGGCGAGGTGGCCGGAGCGGATGGGGCGGCGGGAGCGGGAGCGAGCTCCCCGGCATCCGCGCTGCCGCTGCTGCAGTGCGACGGGCTGGCGCTGCCGCTGGCCGACGCGAGCGTCGACCGCGTGTTCACGGCCTACGGCGTCGTGCCGTTCGTCGCGGACAGCGGCGCGGTGCTGGCCGAGGCGGCCCGGGTGCTGCGCCCCGGCGGCCGCTTCGTGTTCTCGACGTCGCACCCGGTGCGGTGGGCCTTCCCCGACGACCCGGGGCCGCACGGGCTCACCGCGACGACCTCGTACTTCGACCGCACGCCCTACGTCGAGAGCGCGGCGGGCGTGGTGACCTACGCCGAGCACCACCGCACGATCGGCGACCTGGTGCGGCAGGTCGTGGCGGCCGGGTTGGTGCTCGTCGACCTCGTCGAGCCGGAGTGGCCGGCGCGCAACGAGCAGTCGTGGGGTGGCTGGTCGCCGCTGCGCGGTGCGCTGCTTCCGGGAACGGCGATCGTCGTCGCCGACCGGCCTGCCTGACCTGCGGAAACTCGACCGTTCCGGAACCGCCACGACCCGTTGGGCTGGGCGTACGTTCTCCCGCGGCACCAGCGCAGGTGCCGTCGCGCGAGGCGAGGAGGGGACGATGTCATCCGACGTCGAGACAGGTCGCATCACCACCGACATACCAGCAAGGCTGGACCGCTTGCCCTGGGCCCGATGGCACTGGATGGTCGTCATCGGGCTCGGCACCGTCTGGATCCTCGACGGGCTCGAGGTCACCATCGTCGGCTCGATGTCGGAGGCGCTGAAGCCGGCCGACACCGGCCTGGGCCTCAGCAGCGCCGACATCGGCCTGGCCGGTGCCCTCTACGTCGCCGGCGCCTGCATCGGGGCGCTGTTCTTCGGCCAGATGACCGACCGGTTCGGCCGCAAGAAGCTGTTCCTCATCACGCTCGGCGTCTACACCGTCGCCACCGTCGCAACTGCCTTCGCCCCGGGGCCGCTGTGGTACTTCATCGCCCGCACCGTCACCGGCATGGGCATCGGCGGCGAGTACGCGGCGATCAACTCCGCGATCGACGAGCTGATCCCCAAGGCGCACCGCGGACGGGTCGACGTGGCGATCAACGGCTCGTTCTGGGTGGGGGCCACGCTCGGCTCCCTGCTCACCATTCCGCTGCTGAACCCGGAGGTGGTCGACCCGGCGATCGGCTGGCGGCTCGCGTTCGGCCTGGGCGGCATCCTCGCGATCGGTGTGCTCCTCGTGCGGCGGCACGTGCCCGAGAGCCCGCGCTGGCTGTTCATCCACGGCCGCGACGAGGAGGCCGAGGTGATCGTCAAGTCAATCGAGAAGACGGTCGACGAGGAGACCTCCGGCGGGCTGCCCGAGATCGAGGACGAGCCGATCACCATCCGGCAGCGCCGCGCCATCGGCATCGGCGAGATCGCCCGCACCGTCATCACGCTCTACCCCAAGCGCACCATCCTGTGCTTCTCGCTCTTCGTCGGCCAGGCGTTCCTCTACAACGCCTTCTTCTTCACCTACGGCGACAGCCTCACCACGTTCTTCGACGTGAAGCAGACCGGCTGGTACCTCGCGGTCTTCGCGGTGAGCAACTTCATCGGCGCCCTGTTGCTCAGCCGGCTCTTCGACACGGTGGGCCGGGTCAAGATGATCAGCGGCACCTACATCCTGTCCGGCACGCTGCTGGCGGTTGCCGGTGTCGTGCTCGGCGGGCTGAACGCCACCACCCTGACGATCTTCGGCTGCGTCATCTTCTTCTTCGCGTCCGCCGGGGCCAGCGCCGCCTACCTCACCGCCAGCGAGGTGTTCCCGCTCGAGACCCGGGCGCTGTGCATCGCCTTTTTCTACGCCGTCGGCACGGCCGTGGGTGGCATCAGCGGCCCGCTGCTGTTCGGCCGGCTCATCGACAGCGCGTCGGAGAGCAAGGACGTCACCGTGCTGGCCATCGGCTACTTCATCGGTGCCGCGCTCATGGTGGCCGGAGGCATCGTCGCCGCGTTCCTGGGTGTCAAGGCCGAGGGCCAGTCGCTCGAGAGCATCGCCCAGCCGCTGACCGTGGACGACGCGGGCGACGACGGCGGTTCGGACGGCAGGCGCAAGCAGCCGGCGCCGTCCTCCGCCTGACCGGGATCCGCAGCACCCACGACACGATGACGCGCCGTCCCCTCGCCGGGGGCGGCGCGTCATCGTCGTGGTCAGGGAGTGCGCGAGCTGCGCGTGTCGAGCATCCCGTCGAGGTCGGAGTCGGTGGGCTCGGCCGTGGCCTGCTCGCCGCCGCCGTTGCGCAGCAGGATGATGCCGCCGATCAGTGCGATGACGGCCAGCGCGTAGGAGATCCACGGCAGCAGCGCGACCAGTGACAGCTTCGAGACGTTGGCCTTGGCAGCTGTGACGTTGTCCTTCACGGTCTGGTCGGTGAAGGCCAGGTCCTTCAGGTCCAGTGCGACGTCACCGCTCGGCAGCGCGCGGCTCTGGGTCTCGGTCTGGTCGATGATGGCCCCGGTGACCTGGTCGATCCACATGGTCTTGTCGTCCGAGTAGGTACCGGGAGTGTCCTTGGCGATGTCGGCGGACTCGTTGTTGACGCTGATGTGGAACTTGTAGGTGGTCAGTCCCTGCACCGACTCCTCTCCCTGGAACTCGGCATCGACGGCCCGCCCGACCACCGTGTCCCAGAAGGGATACGTCTTCTTCTCGACGTCGAACGGGAACTTGTTGATCAGGCCCTCGTGCGGCTCGACTCCCTCGCCGAGCAGCTGGGCGTCGTTCACGGCCAAGGCAGTCACCCGGTCGGTCGCGAACTTGTCGGGAGTGGCATCGATCAGCCGGGGGTCACCGACCGGTGGGCAGTCTGGTGACTCGAACGGCGGCGCGCCGAGGTCCTTGGTCACGCAGGTGAAGTTCTGCATCACGACCACGTCCGAGGTGGAGCCGTCGGCGTTCGTGGTGCGCTGCCAAGCGCTCACCGGGCCCAGCTCGGACCCCAGGAAGGAGCCCGTGCCCGACAGGTTCTGGAGGATGTTGACATCGAGGGGTGTCTTCTTCGCCGCCCCCGGCAGGAAGAACTGGGCGAACAGACCGAGGACGAGCAGGAACCCGAAGAGGCCCATGAGGACCAGACCAACGACACGGCGCATCAGGGGATGACCTCGCTACTCGGCGGTGAGACGAGCGAAGGCTACCAGCGCGTAGCCCTGCCCGTACTGAAGAATGTGGCGCACGGCGCACGGCGCAGTGGGCAGGGCGAAGTGGGCAGGGACACACGTGCCGACCGGGGGCCGCGAACGCGGAGGGGCAGTGGGGCTCGGCTACCCCCGAGTAGGCTCACCGGGTCCTTGCGGCGCGAGAGAGAGGTCGAGCGTGGACGCAGCACCGTCCCGGGCCCCCGGCCGAGTCGCCGACCGCTCCGGCAGCTCGCAGGAGGTCGACCACCCCACTCCCCCGCCGCGCGCGCGCTGGTCCGTGACCAGGGGCCCG
The DNA here is from genome assembly GCA_963800505.1 of uncultured Actinomycetota bacterium. GTDB lineage: Bacteria > Actinomycetota > Actinomycetes > Actinomycetales > Dermatophilaceae > Fodinibacter. Next base: position 196,930 of record CAWDBL010000005.1, on the reverse strand, counting down.
CAGGGGGGCCATGCATCGCGGTCGGCCTTCCTGGTCGGGCGGATCGCCATCGGGCTCATCGCGCTGCAGACCCTGGTCCGCGGGTGGACCTGCCTGCGTGGATCCTTCTACCTCGATGACATCGCATTCATCGGGCGGTCGATGGACTTCCCGATCTGGAGCTCCACCTATCTGGGCCTGCCGTACAACAACCACGTGATGCCGGGCGGCTACATGTGGGCGTGGCTCACCACCCACCTCTTCCCGCTCGACTTCTGGCCCGTCGCGACGGTGATGATCGCCCTGCAGCTGGCGCTGTCGGTGCTGACCTACCGCCTCCTGGTCGAGCTGTTCGGGCGCCACCCCGGCATCCTGGCCCCCCTCGTCGTCGCCCTGTTCTCGCCGGTGAACCTGGTCGCCTTCCTCTGGTGGGCGGCCGCAGTCAACCAGCTGCCCCAGCAGCTGGCCATGGTGGCCGCCCTGCTCGCACTGGTGCGGTACTTCCGCACCGGGCGCCGCCGCTACGTCGTCCTCGGACCCCTGGCTTTGGTCGGTGGCCTGCTGTTCTCCGAGAAGACCCTGCTGCTGCTGCCCCTGCTCGTCGGCATCACCCTCGCCTTCTTCACGACCGGCACGTTGTGGCGCCGGGTGCTGCAGACCCTGCGCAGGCACCGGGCGGTGTGGGCCTGCTACGCGATCGTGGCTGCGGGATACCTCGCCTACTACGCGGTGAAGGTGCCGAGCCCCATCCAGCCCGCCTCGACCGGCCATGACATGGCCGACCTCACCGCCCAGTCAGTGTTCCGGGCCGGGATTCCCGGCCTGCTTGGTGGGCCGTGGCAGTGGGTGGACATCGGGGGCGCCGGCGGGCGCGCCGACCCCAACTCGTTCCTCGTGGTCGCGTCCTTCGCCGTCGCCACGGCGGTCGTGACGGCAACGATCGTGCTGTGGCGCGGCGCCACGAAGGCCTGGCTGGTGCTGCTGGCCTACGCAGGCCTCAACCTGGCCCTGCTCGCCCGCAGTCGCGCCACCTTCATCGGACCGGTCATCGGCACCGAGTACCGATACCAGACCGACATCGCGCTCGTGGCGGCCATCGCCCTCGCCTTCGCGACGCTGCGGACCATCGGCAGCTTCCCGCACGCGGACGCCGACCCGCTCCGGCCGCGGGTGCCGGCGCGCGCCTGGCTCACCGAGCACGTGCTCGAGCCCATGCGCGCCGCCGGCGCCGCGCCCGTCACCACCGCCGGAGTGGTCTGGGTCACCGCCACGGTGGGAGCGGGGCTGCTGCTCGCGAGCTCGCTGCTGAGCACGGTGCTCTACGACCCGCTGTGGGTCCGCAACCCGGTGAAGCCCTACGTGCACACCGTGCGCAGCCAGCTCGCGACGATGCCGGCCGGCACCCTCCTGGCCGACAGCCCGGTTCCCAACCAGGTGGCGTGGTCCCTGCTCTTTCCCTACAACGGCACCTACCGGATGTTCGCCCCGGTGCTGAAGCCCGCACAGCGGCTGGCCGTCGGGCACAGCACGAGCTCGCTCGTGGTGCCCGACCAGGACGGCATCTTCCGCCGTGCCCTGATCGCGGGTCCCAGTGCAGAACCGGGCCCGGTCGAGGGGTGCGGCTGGCTGCTCGGGCCCGAGCGGGTGCGCATCCCGCTGCTCGCCACCGCCACCGACAAGGTCCCTGTCATCCGGATCGGGTACGGCGCCACGGAGGCGACGACCCTGACGCTGCGCGTGAACGGCCAAGCGGTGGACGTCGGCGTGCACCGCGGCTTCGGCACGATCTTCGCGGCTGTTCGCGGGCCGGTCCGCACCATCGTGGTGGACGCGACGGGCAACGACGCCCGCGTGTGCACCAGCGAAGTCTCCGCCGGTGTCCCGGTGGCGGCCCCGGCGGACGCACCGTGATGTCGGCCGGGCCGGAGGCGGGGGCGACGACAGGCGCCCAGCCGGCCGACGCCGCCCCCTCGCCCACCCACCGCTACCGCCCCGGGCATGCGGGCTACCCGGCGCTGGACGGCCTACGGGCTCTGGCGGTGCTGGCGGTCGTGACCACTCACGCCGCCTTCTGGACCGGTCGCTACCTGCGGGGCTGGGGTGGCAGCGCCCTGGCCCGGCTCGACAGCGGCGTGGCCATCTTCTTCGTGCTCTCCGGGTTCCTGCTGGTGCGTCCCTGGCTGGTCGCCGCGGTGCACCGGACGCCCTCGCCGTCGGTACGCGTCTACGCGCTGCGCCGGGTCGTCCGCATCATGCCCGCCTACCTCGTGGCGGTCGCGGCGGCGTTGCTGCTGATCCCCGAGAACGCCACGTCCACGCTGGCCGACTGGCTGCGCCATGTCTTCCTCGTGCAGATCTACCAGTACGGCTGGCTCAAGGGCGGCCTGACCCAGACGTGGAGCCTGTGCACCGAGTGGGCGTTCTACCTGGTGCTGCCGCTGATCGGATGGGCCGTCGTGAGGTCGACCCGACGCCGCTGGCGACCTGGTCTGCTGCTCGGCAGCATGCTCGCGCTGCTGCTCGTGCCACTGGTCTGGTTCGCGTTCCTGTACTCCGCGAAGGGGTCGGTGTGGGTCACGGGCAGCATCTGGCTGCCGGCCTACATCGGCTGGTTCGGCGGCGGCATGGCGCTGGCCGTGATCCGCGTGCACCTCGACCACGGTAACCCGGAGCCGACCTCCCGGTGGTGGCTCGCCGAGGAGATCGGCCGTCGGCCGCTCACCTGCTGGGCCCTGGCCGCCGTGGCGTTCTTCGCCGCGATGACACCGATCGCCGGGCCGCGCTCGCTCGTGGCAACCACGGAGGGCGAGTCGGTCACCCGGCAGACGCTGTACGTCGTCATGGCGATGGCTCTGGCCTGGCCGGCGGTCTTCGGGCGCACGCCGGTGACGGAGGCGGTCCTCGGCAACCGGGTGGCCCGCTTCGCCGGTGACATCTCGTACGGCGTGTTCCTCTACCACCTGGTGGTGCTGGAGTTCGTCATGGACCTGCTCGACAACCCGCCGTTCCAGGGCAAGGTCCTCCAGGTGCTGCCACTCACCGTCGCGGGTTCGGTGGCGGTGGCGACCGTCAGCTTCCGCTTCCTCGAGCGGCCGCTGATCCAGTGGGCCCATCGCTACCGTCCTCGGCCCGCGACGGCCGAGCCACCCGCTGCACCGCTGCCGACGGCACCGACAGGCTGAGCACGAGGAACGACAGGGCAGCCACGACGAGCAGCTGCGCCGCCGGCTGGTCGGCGCGGTAGGCCTGGCTGGCGTAGTGCCCGGACACCAGCACGGCTCCTGCGGCCAGGGCGCTCAGGACCGTTCCGACCACGCAGAGCACGGCGAACCGGGGTGCCGACAGCCGGCGGTGGGCCAATGCACCCACGACGCCCACACCGCCCAGGACCACCATCCCCCACCAGCCGGCGACCAGGCCGATGCAGCCGACCCCGACGAGCGCGACGGCGAGCCGGCCCCCGCGCCCGGCCGGTGCGACCGCCCCGGGCCGCCGACGCTCGGGCACCAGGGTCATGGCCACGAGGGCCAGGGCCAGCAGCCCACCGAGGACCATCCCCCAGCGCACCGGGCGGTCGGGGGCGAAGTCGAGCCGCACCGTCCCAGCCGCACCGATCGGCACCACGTACCCCTGCTGCCAGCCGTCGATGGTCGTGCTGGCCAGCGTCCGGCCCCCCCAGGGTGGCCCGCCAGCCACGGTTGGCGTTCTCGTCGATCACGAGCACGGCCGGCACTGGACGAGCGCCGACCTCGACCGCCCGGTGGGTGTCGTCCCAGTCGCGGATGACCGGGTCCGCGAGGGCTGCACCGGGTGCCGGTGCCGTGCGCTCGCGGTCGAGGACCACCGACGCGACGTCCCAGCGGTCGGGCGTTCCGGCCTGCACGCGCACCGGGCCGGGAGGCCACGACCCTGACCGGCTCCTCGCCGCTGGTGGAGCACGGCTGCGCCGCAACGGGCACGCTGCGCAACAGCTCGCCCACGGTGGTCGTGACCCGGGTGTCGACCTTCTCGCCGGCAACCCGGAGCGCCGGCCCCTGGCCGCAGGGAAGGCTCACGGTGCGGGCCAGCGCGGGCCGGACGAGCGTGGTCTCGGGCGACAGTCCCGGATGCTGAGCTCGGACACGCCCAGCCCGAGCAGCGACGGCTCGACCGTGTAGGCGTCCAACGACGTCGCGAGCGCCCCACTGGTGAGATGGACGGTGATCTTCTTGGCCTTGAGGGAGGGGAAGCGGGCCAGGCCCGTGCTGTCGATGGCGGCAGAGCGCTCCTGCCCGTCAGCGGTGGTGACCCGGACCCGGGTGGGGCGGGTCAGCGCGGCATACGGGTCGACGACGACCCGGACGCTGCTGACCGGCCGTTGCCGGCCCCAGGACAGCGTGAGCGCCGGATCGGGGTCGGACCGCGAGGCCACCCAGGCGGTGCCGAGGTCCCCGTCCACCGCCGACAGCGGTCCCGCCGCGAGGTCGGGCATCTCGACCGAGCTCGCCGTCGCGTGCACGGGAAGGGCGAGCGCCTTCTCGACCGTTCGGGTGAGCTGTGCGCTCGGCAGGGGCCGGGCGGTGACGGCTGCGGTGCCCGAGAAGCCGGTCGGCAGGGTGAAGGAGCGGTCGAGACCGCCGGCGTCCTCCCCGATGCGGCCCGCGGTCGGGGCGCAGAGGGGCCGCGAGCTCAGGAAGAGGCAGGATCCCTGCCCCACGTCGCCGGACAGCACGACCTGGTCGGGGGCGCCTCGGCCCAGGGGGCGCGTGGCAGGACCACGGTGCGGCCCACCGCGACGTGCGGGATCGACACCTCGCGTACCCCGGCCTGCCGTTGCGTGGTGGGGGTGCCTGAGACCGAGGCGACGACCAGCCGCAGCGTCCGGGTCCTGACGTCGGGCAGGGCGACCTGGTCAGCGCGCACCGGGAGCACCACGACCCGCCGTCGGTGACGACCCGCACGCCCGTGACGCCGGTGTCCTCGTCGAAGCGCACCGTGCCCCCCGCGAGCGGCAGGTCCTCGCCCAGGTCGACCTCGAGCCAGGACCCCTGAGGTCCCTTGATCGGGTTGGGTCGCCAGACCGTACGGTCGCTGTGGTCGAAGGCGGCGTAGGGCATGGACGCCGGATCGGCTGCCGGGTAGGCATCGGCGTCGGACGCCGAGGACGACGCGGTCACCGAGGCCACTCCCGTCCACCGGGCGACGGCCTCGGCGCCGGGCGCGTCGGACCAGCCGTAGTCGCGGGTCGGCTTGGAGATGCGCAGGGGGTCCTGCGGCGTCAGCGTCTGGGAGATCCCCGGGGTGCCCAGGCCGAAGTTGGCCTCGCGCCGGCGCGGGGTGTCGGTGAGGACCCGGGCACCCCCGGCGGCGCGTGCGCCGTCGGCACGTCCCTCGGCGTCCTCTCCCACGACGACCGACGTGGCCTGGTCGACCACCCCTGGAAGGCCGACTGCCTCGGCGCCCCCCACGACGGACGCCACCGTCGAAGCCGGTACGAGGCGCACCGTGGGTGGTGGCGCGCCACCGACCTGGTAGACCTCGAGTGAGGGCACCCCCACGCTCAGCCCGCCGTCGACGAACTGCTCGGGGGTGCTGCCGCCGCCGGTCGGGGCCCGAAGCTGGCGACCACCCGCATCCCGGGCGTGGTCGACAGCGCGGCTCTCACCATGGAGGGTCTCGTCGATCCGGCCCAGCCGTAGGCGAGGTCGTTGCGCACGAGGACGTACTGGACCCCGGCGGTGTGCAACTGCGACGCGAGGTCCGGACCACCGTGGCCGTCGAGGACCTCCCGCTCCACGGCATCCAGCCAGCGGATGTGGCCCGGCTCGGTCAGGGGGACCGCGTTGCGGATGTCCCACGACACCTGACCCATCGACTGGATCGGCTCGTCCCCGGTGCTGCCCCAGACGTACTGCGGGAAGCGGGACCCGGGCAGCAGGAGCGTGCGGCCGTGGCCCTGGTGCTGCTCCAGCCAGCTGCTGCCTGGGCCCAGTAGCCGGGAACGCCCTCGAAGGAACCGGGGTTGGTGAGCCTGAGCCCGAAGAACGGTGCCGAAGCCCCGAGGACGACGAACACCCCGGTCACCGCCACGACGGTCGCAGGAACCGCGTCTCCGCCTCGGTTCGTCCACGGGAGAGCCCGTCCAGGGCAGCCGCAGCACCCGCGGCGAGCGCCAGCCGGATCAGGATGTCGAACTTGTGGATGTTGCGGAGAGGCGCGAGTGCGTGGTCGAGCGCTCCGCGCAGGTCCGCGGCGAAGAACCCGTCAACCGGCCCGATGTGCCCGAGGGCGACCAGCGTCACGCCGACGACCAGCATGAGCACCAGCCAGAGCCGCTCGTTGGTGCGCCGCCAGGCCAGGCCGCCCAGGCCGAGCGCCGCGAGCAGCACGGTGTAGACGATCAGCAACGGGTGCGTCAGCAGCGCGAGCCGGCGCGCGACGCGCTGTCGCCGAGGTACGACACCCAGTCGGCCGTGCCCCGCAGCACCTCGACGAGGGTGGTCGTGCTGGTGGTGACCGACGCCGGCTCGATGTACTGAGGAACGGAGGGCTGTAACGGCCCAGGGCCAGCAGCGGCACCACCCACCACAACGTGGCGGCGACGACGGCGAGCGCCCACCAGAGGGCCAGGCGCGAGCCACGCCCGGGACCAGCGGCGGGTGAGGAACCACAGCACGGCCGGCAGGAGCGCGGCGAGGTCGACCGTGGCGTTGACGCCGCCCATGCAGAGCACCGCGACACCGGACAGCGCGGCCGCCCGGCGCGGGCGCTCGCATGCGGAGGCACCGACCAGCGGGACGAGCACCCACGCGGCCAGGGCGGGCGGCCAGACCTCGACCGAGGACCGGGACAGGTTCGCCAGGACGTTCGGGCGCCAGGGCGAACCCCACGCCCGTGACCAGCCGGGTCCACTCCGAGCCCAGCGCCAGGCGGCGGGTGAGGGCGACGAAGCCGAGGTAGCCGACGGCGAGCAGCAGCCCCCACCAGAAGCGCTGCACCACCCAGCCCGGGATGCCGACCGCGTGGCCCAGGGCGAAGAACGGCCCCATCGGGAACAGGTAGCCGTAGGCCTGGTCCTGCAGCTGCCCGGCGGCGCCGGTCGGGTCCCAGAGGTGCAGGCCTCGCTCGAGCAGGCCCACCGGGTTGACGACGAGGTCGAGCTTGGTGTCGGCCACCTGCAGGCCCGGGTCGGAGTTCAGCGCGACGGCGGTGAGCAGAGCGCAGACGATGCCGTGCCGCAGACGCCACACCCAGGCCGCGGCGTCGACGCCGGGCAGGCTCGTCGACCGCAGGGATGCCGAAGGTACAGCGGGAGCGGCCACGTCGGTCAGGCGCGCTTCACGGCGAAGTAGCGGTGGTAGGACCAGTGACCGCCCTGGGTCAGGTCAGGCACGCTGTTGAGCAGGACGAGGCCGGCGTCGTCGAGCGCCGCGGCCATCGCCTCCTGCGAGATGCCGTGCATCCGCATCGGCGCGGGATACCGCAGCAGCACCCGCTGGCCGAAGCGCAGCAGCGCGAGGGGAGCGTGCTTGAACAGCATGCCCTTGACGTTCGGCAACGTGTCGGTGGCCACCAGCACGATGAGGGCGCCGCCGGGCCGCAGCACCCGGCTCATCTCGCGCAGCGCGGTGCGGGCCTGCTCCGGCGGCAGGTGCTGGAGCACCAGACTCGAGTAGGCGAGGTCGAACTCCGCGTCGTCGAACATGGCCAGGTCGTCGTGGGGGTTGACCAGGAAGGTGCAGCGGCCGCCGGTGGTGTCGAGCGCGCGGGCCTTGGCCACCATCCCCTCGGAGACGTCGATCCCGATGACGCGTTCGACGTGGTCGGCCAGTGCCAGCGTCAGCCGCCCGGCGCCACACCCGAAGTCCAGGGCCGAGCCCGTACCGACCGAGACGCCCAGCGAGGTGAGGTGCGTCAGCGCGGCGTCGACCTCGACCCGGCCCGTGGCGAGGAACTCCTCCTCGTCCCAGCCGCCGTTCTTGGTGCCCGGCCGCACGAGCACGGCCCACAACGGGTCACTGTCACCGAGCTTCTCCCAGTCGCGACGCACCTGGTCGGCGGCCCTGCTCATGGCACTCCTCGGCGACGGAACTGGTCGGGTCGGTAGGGTCTGACCGGTCTTCGAGGACCGTCATCACGACACATCTACCGGCAGGTAGCATAACCGCACCGCTCACCATCGAAGGGTCACCACCGCCTCGTGCCAACGCACCGTGCCCCTCGGCGTCCGTTTCGGGTCCTGTACCTCAACTGGCGCGACGCCCGGCACCCCGAGGGTGGCGGCTCCGAGGTCTACGCCGAGCGCGTCACCGACGGGCTCGCGGCCCTCGGTCACGAGGTCACCCTGCTGACGGCCCGGTACGCCGGCTCCGCCGCCGAGGAGGTGCGCCCGAGCGGTGTGCGCGTGGTGCGCCGAGGCGGCCGGCTGGGGGTCTACCCGCGCGCCGCGTGGGCCGTGCGGACCGGCCAGGTCGAGCGCCCGGACGTCATCATCGAGACCCAGAACGGTGTCCCCTACCTTGCGGCGGTGTGGGCTCCGCGCACGCCGCATGTCGTGCTCGTCCATCACGTTCACCGCGAGCAGTGGCCGGTCGTCGTCGGGCCCCGGCTGGCCCGCGCCGGATGGTGGGTCGAGTCGCGCCTGGCGCCGAAGGTCAACGCGCGCCGGCCCTACGTCGCGGTGTCCGAGGTCACGCGCAGCGAGCTCGGCGAGCTGGGGGTGGATCCAGCGCGGGTCCGGGTGGTGCACAACGGCGCCATCCCGCCGGTGCCGCACGACGTGCAGCGCAGCGAGGAGCCCGCCCTGCTCGTGCTCGGCCGACTCGTGCCCCAGAAGCGCGTCGAGCTGGCCCTGGAGGCGATGGCCCGGTTGCGCAACGAGTTCCCCACCGCACGGCTGGTGGTTGCCGGTCGCGGGTGGTGGGAGGACCAGATCCGCGCCACCGTCGACCGGCTCGGCCTGCAGGACTGCGTCGAGCTCGCCGGCTTCGTCAGCGAGACCGAGCGGCACCGGCTGCTGGCCAGCAGCTGGGTCTCGCTGGTCCCCTCACTCAAGGAGGGCTGGGGACTGGTGGTCGTCGAGGCCGGTATGCACGCCACCCCGACGGTCGCCTTCGACGGCACCGGTGGCATCACCGAGTCGATCGTCGACGGAGAGACCGGCTACCTGGCCCGGGCGGATGACCTCGACGACTTCGTGCGGCTCACCCGTCGGCTGTTGCTCGACCGTTCGGAGCGTGAGCGGCTGGGCAAGGGCGCCGAAGCCTTCGCTGAGGGATTCACCTGGGAATCCACCGTGCTCAAGTGGGACCGGGCCATCACGGATGCCGTATCCGGGATCACCACGTCCTGACGGCCACGTCGCGTCGCGTCAGTGCGCGGCGCGTGGCGTCACTTCGTGGCGCCGTAGACGTAGATCTGGCTCGGCGCCTTGTAGGCGGCCGGCTGGGCCGCTTGGTATAGGCCGAAACTCGCCAGGCCACCCAGCAGGAGCGCGACGACCAAGGTGAGAAGGATCTGCGGGCTCAAGAGGTGCTCCTGGAGACGGAGTGCGGGAGGGTGCTCGCGGCAGATGCTACCGGATGGTAGGCGATTCCCTTTGTGAGCCTCGGTACACCCGACGACGTCGGGTGGCCCACAGGGCTGCGATGCAGCCCGAAACCCAGGCCAGGTCGGCCACGATGACGGGCGCCGTGGGCGGGTCATGGCGGTCGGGCCACGCGGCATCGACGGGCGCGTCGACCCGGAGCAGCGTCACGTGCGGGCCACGACTGACCACCGAGGTTCCCCGCGGCGCAGGGGTCGTCGGCGCGTCGACCAGCACCCAGCGCACCCCGAGCCGACCGAGGGCCACGCCGGCGTCGTCGGCCCGCAGCGCCGCCGCCACCTCGGCGGCGTACTCGTCCTCACCGGCGACCCGCACCGGACCGGACCGCTGCACGACGACCAGGTCGGACGACGCGACCACCCGGCGGTCGATCAGGCGCGACCACGGGGGCATGCTGCTCAGGCCACCGTTCCAGTCGTACCGGCGGTAGGCCTCGAACGGCAGCACGGCCACCGCGCCCGGCTCCCGGGCGGCGCCTAGGGCCGAGGCGGCCGCCCGGACGTCGCGTGGGTAGTCGACCGGGCTGAAGGTCCCTGCCAGCCCCCAGCCCAGCACCGGCAGCACCGCCACCGGCGCGGCCGCCGCCAGCCACGCCAGCGCCGGCCCCACCTCCTGTCGACCCAGCCAGTGGACCCCCCAGGCGCACCCGACGGCAGCGACGAGCACCCACGGACCCAGCTGGCGCGAGCCGTCGCGCAGCAGCCCACCGCCGGGCAGCGAAGCGAGGGGCTCGAGCAGCTCCGGCCTGGTCGAGATCAGGCCCAGCAGCAGGCCGGACACGCCGGCGACGACCACGGGGACGCGGTAGTCGCTCGCGTCGGGGTCGAGGTCGCGCGCGCGCGCCCCGCGGGTGAGGGCAAGCCCGGCCAGCGCCCAGCCGAGCAGGAGAACGGCGCCGATGCCCCCGAACAGGGCACTGCGGCCGGCGGGCACGGCCTCGGAGTTCCAGGCTCCCCCACCGGTGAGCAGGCTGCCGATGACGCCGAGCACGCTGTCGGGCCGTGGCGCGAAGACCGCGAACCCCGTGGGGTCGCTGGCCGGCCCGGACGGCCGGGTCAGGGCAGGGACCGCCCAGGGAAGGGCGAGAAGGAGCCACAGGAGGACGGCCCACGCGCCGCGCCGCACCACGTCACCGGCCGCATCGCGGCGTCCGACAGCCACGGCGCCGGCACCGGCGAGCAGCCCCACCCCGATCGTCACCCAGGCCAGCCCGCCACCCAGGCTGCCGAGCACCAGTGCGATGACCAGTTGCCGCCCTGCCGGAGCCCCACGGTCCCGGGTCACGTCGACGATGCCGCGCAGCACCCAGGGCAGGGCGGCGTAGCCGAGCAGGAGCGCCCACTGCCCCATCGCCAGTCGCTCGCCGACGTACGGATTCCAGATGGCGGCGAGGGCGGCGGCCACGCCCGGAGCCGCGGATCGCGGTGCAAGGCGGGCGGCTCCCACACCAGCGCTGACGAGGATGCCGAGCAGCACCAGCTTCTGGACCAGCTGGCCCGGCACGACCTGCGACAGCAGGGCCACGACGAGGTCGCTGGGCACTGCTCGGGGGGTCTCGTGGTTCAGCCCGAGCAACCGGCCGGTCAGTGGAGGGCTCGGGACGAACACCATGTCGCGCACGAGCAGGTAGCCGGGTCCCAGGCCCGGGCCCACGATGACCAGGGCAGACACTGCGGAGACCAGCAGTGGGAGAGCCGACGGTCGGCTGCGCCACCTGCCACCGTGCATGGCGGGGAACCCTAGTGCATCCGGATATGGTGTGCCGCGTGACGTCAGCCGTACTCGACCTGGTGCGGCCGAAACAGTGGCTCAAGAACCTGCTGGTCGTCGCGGCCCCACTGGCCGCCGGGGCCCTGCTCCAGGATGACGTCGCCCGCAACACGCTCGTGGCGTTCGTGGCGTTCTGCCTCGCCAGCAGCGCCACCTACTGCCTGAACGACGTACTCGACGCCGACGTCGACGCCGAGCACCCCGTCAAGCGCAACCGCCCCATCCCCTCCGGCCGGCTCGCCCCGCGCGCCGCCTTGTGCTGTCCGCGGTGCTGGCGGTGGCGAGCCTGCCCATCGCCTACCCGGGATCCCTGCGCCAGGTGGTCCTGCTCTACCTCGTGCTCACCGCCGCCTACTGCGGTTCTTCAAGCACCAGCCGGTCATCGAGCTCGGCCTGGTCTCGGCCGGCTTCATCTTGCGGGCGATCGCCGGCGGTGCGGCCACCGGCGTCCCGCTGTCGCAGTGGTTCCTCATCGTCGCGGGGTTCGGCTCCCTGTTCATGGTCACCGGCAAGCGGCTGTCCGAGCTCACCCGGGCTCGACCGGCCGCGGCTGAGCCGGCCCGCGCCGCCCTGGCCCACTACCCGCTGTCGTACCTGCGGATGATCCTGGCGATCAGCGCAGCGGTGACCATCGCCGCCTACTGCCTGTGGGCCTTCGAGACCGCGCCGGGCGGCCCGGCGCGGTCGTGGACCACGCTGAGCATCGTGCCCTTCGTGCTTGCCCTGCTGCGCTACGCGCTCGACACCGACCGGGGCAACGTCGAGGAGCCTGAAGAGGTCGTGCTGCGCGACCGACTCCCTGCTGTTCCTCGGCCTGTGTGGCTCGTCACCTACACCGCTGGGGGTGGCGCTGTGACCGGAGTCGGGCTCACCGGGTGGGGCCGGCTCGACGCGGTCGCCGCTCGACCTCGTCGCCCGCCGACCGTGAGCACGTCGCCGATGCCGTGCGTGCGGCCCGCAGCCACGGGCGCCAGGCGCAGGTCGCTCGGCCTGCGGACCGCGCGCGCGGAATCCTCCCTCGTGGGCTTGGCCGGTCGTACGGCGATGCGGCCGCCAAACGGCGGCGGCGTCGTGCTCGACATGGTCGGGTTCGGCGGGCATCGGCCCGATCGCCGCCGGACGGCACCGTCGAGGTGGCCGCCGGCATCAGCATCGGCAGCTCATCGACCACGGGTTCCGCACGGTTGGTTCGTGCCCGTGACGCCGGGGACCCGACACGTGACTGTCGGCGGCGCACTGGCCGCCGACGTGCACGGCAAGAACCATCACCGCGATGCCAGCATCGGCGCGCACGTCGAGGGCCTGACCCTCGTCGACGGTCTCGGGGACGTGCGCACCTTGGCACGCCGGCGACGAGCTTCTCGGAGCCGTCCTCGGCGGCATGGGGCTCGAGTGGGGTCATCATCGCCGCCCGGCTGCGGATGCGGCCGGTCGCGACGGCCAGCATCACCGTGGAGACCAGCCGCACCGCCGACCTCGACGCAACGATGGCGGCGCTCGAGTCGCGCACGACCGCCGCTCACCGCTACACCGTCGCCTGGCTCGACACCCTGGCGCCGGGTCGCCGCCCGCGGGCGCGGCGTGTTGACCAGCGGCGACCACAGCGGGCCCGGCGAGCCGGGCAGCCTTCCCGCCTGGACGCCTCCCCGTGCGGGCGCGTTCGGCGGCGCCCACGTGGGCGCCGTCCGGGCTGGTCAACCGCGTCACCGCCCGCGCCTTCAACGAGGCCTACTTCCGCGTGGCCCCGGCGCTCGCCACCGACCGCGCCGGCACCCCTCACCGCCTTCTTCCACCCCCTCGACGTCGTCGACGGCTGGAACCGCGCGTACGGCCGCGCGGGTTCGTGCAGTACCAGTTCGCCGTCGCCGACGGCGCCGTGATCGAGGCGGTGCTCGAGCTCTTCCGCCGCGAGCGCATCATCGCAGTTCCTGCCGGTGCTCAAGCGGTTCGGGCCCGGCATCCGGCGCCCCGCTGTCCTTCCCTCCAGCCGGCTGGACCCTCGCCGTCGACGTTCCGGCCACACCCGACGTCGGCTGCCATGCTCGACCGTGCCGACGACCTCGTGGTGGCCGCCGGCGGCCGCTGCTACTTGGCCAAAGACGGCCGCGTTCGACCCGCAGTTCATTCCCGACATGTACCCGCGACCTGCCCGCTGGCGCAGCTGCGGGTCGACCTCGACCCCGACGGCGTGTTCGTCTCCGACCTCTCCAGGAGGCTCGCACTGTGCTAGACGCCCTCGCCGCACCCCAGTCGGTGCTCGTCCTCGGAGCCACCTCCGAGATCGCGGCCGCCACCGTGGCGCGGCTCGCCGCGCGCGGCCGGCTCACCGCGCGTCGTGCTGGCCGGGCGCCCGGGCGAACGGGTCGACGACACCGCGGTCGCCGCCACCGTGACCTTGGTGGGGGCCGGCGTGCCCGTCGAGCCGGTCGACTTCGACGCGACCGACCTCCGCGCCACCGCAGCGCGCTCGGCCCGGTCTTCGACGCCGGCGACGTCGACGTCGTCATGCTCGCCTTCGGCGTACTGCCCCCGGCCGCCACCCTCGCAGACCCGGTGGCGGCAGCAGAGGTCGTGACGACCAACTTCGCGGGCGCGGTGTCCGCCCTCACCGTCGTCGCCGAGCGCTCACGGGCGCAGGGACACGGCATCGCTCGTCGTGTTGTCGTCGGTGGCCGGCGAACGACCACGCCGCTCCAACTACCTGTACGGGTCGACCAAGGCAGGGCTCGACGCGTTCGCGACCGGACTCGGCGAGGACCTGCGCGGCTGCGGGGTGAGTGGTGCTCGTCGTCCGGCCGGGATTCGTGCGCACCACGATGACCGAAGGTATGCCCGTGCCGCCGCTGGCGGTGGATGCCAGTGACGTCGCCTCCGCAATCGTTCACCACCTCACCGGGCCGAGCCACACCATCTGGGTGCCTCGCTCGATGCGCCCCGTCATGTCGGCGCTGCGTCACCTGCCCGCCCGCGGTCTTCCGTCGACTGCCCATCTGACGTGGCCGCACGGGCAAGCGCCAGCCGGGTCGTGCGCGGAGGACTGTGGTCGTCGCCGTGGCCATGGCCGTGATGAACGTCGCCTGCTACGCTGCTCACCATCGTCGCCGCGCACTGGCCTCGGGCCCGCCGGGCTACGGCGCGTTCGCCGCGCTGATGGGCCTAGTGCTCGTGCTCAGCGTCGCCTCGCTGGCGCTGCAGGCGACCGCCGCCCGCCGGGTGGCCGCCGACCCGTCGCACCGCGACGCCGTCGAGATGGTCACCCGCACACCGCCCGTCGTGCCGCCCGGCCCTGGCCCTGATCGCGCTGGCGCCGTCACCCCTCGTGAGCCCGCGTGCTGCACCTCGACACCTGGCTCACGGCCGCCCTGCTCGCCGTGCCCGGCCGCCGCCTACGCGGTCATGGGTGGCCAGGCCGGGCTACTCCAGGGTGAGGGCCGATGGGGCGCTTATGCCGCGGTGTTCAGCGCCTTCGGGCTCGCCCGGCTCGGCGTGCGGGCTGGTCGCGATCTGATCTGGCCGACTCCCGCTCGGCGCGATGACCGGGGTGGCCGCTCGGCTCGATGGTTCCGGCGGTCGTCGGGTGGTGGACGCTGCGGCGACCGGGCGCGCCGACGTCACCCGGACACCGGGTCGGTGGTGGTCGTCAGCACCACGCGAGGTGCTGCGCGAGGCGATGACCAGCAGCACCGCCCTTCTCGCCTTCTTCGCCCTGACCAGCCTCGACGTGCTGCTGGCCCGGGTGGTGCTGCCGCCGCATCAGGCCGGCCTCTTACGCCGCGGGCGCGATCCTGGCCAAGGCGGTGATGTTCCTGCCCTACGTGCTGACCGTCATGGCCTTCCCCGCGATGGCCCGGCAGGGCGCGAACCGCACCTTCACCTGTGGGGGCTGGCCGCGGTGCTGGGCTCGGGCTGGTCGTCATGGCGGGAGTCGCCCTGCTCCCGCGTCTTGCGCTGCAGTTCGTCGGTGGCCGGGCCTACGCCGAGCTGCAGGGCTCGCTGTGGGCGTTCGCCGGCGCTGGGGGCGGTGCTCGCCGGCATCCAGCTGCTCGTTACAGCGACATCGCCCGCCGGCACCGGCGCGCCATGTGGTTCGTGTGGGGAGCCCTCGCGCTCATCGCGCCGGGCTGACCGCCGGTGCACACCGCCCTGCAGATGCTGGCCTCGTGCTCGCCGTCGACACGCTGCTGCTCGTGGTGCTGGCCGTGGTCGCGACGGTGGGCACCGGACGGCCCGCCGAGGGCGGACTGGAGCCGATCGACCGTGCTCGACGACCTGCCCGGGTCGCCGAGCCGTGCCCCCGGCGACCTCAGTGCGCCGCCTGGTGCCAGCTCCGACCCACGCCCACGCTGACGTCGAGCGGCACGTCCATCGCGACGGCCGACCCCATCTCGCGCCGCACCAGCGCCTCGACCACCTCGCGCTCCCCGGGCGCAACCTCGAGCACGAGCTCGTCGTGCACCTGGAGCAGGATCCGCGAGCCCAGCCCCTCGGCCGTGAGCGCGGCGTCGACGCCCTTCATCGCGAGCTTGATGATGTCGGCGGCCGAGCCCTGGATGGGCGCGTTGAGCGCCATCCGCTCGGCGCCCTCGCGGCGCTGCCGGTTGTCGCTGAGCAGGTCGGGCAGGTAGCGGCGCCGGCCGAGCATCGTGGCGGTGTAGCCGGTGGCGCGGGCCTCGGCCACGATCTCGCGCAGGTAGTCGCGCACCCCGCCGAACCGGGCGAAGTACTCGTCCATCAGCCCCTGCGCCTCGCCGGTGCTGATGGTGAGCTGCTTGGACAGCCCGAACGCCGACAGCCCGTAGGCCAGGCCGTAGCTCATCGCCTTGACCTTGCTGCGCATCGCCGGGGTGACGTCGGCGGGCTCGACCCCGAAGACCCGCGCGCCGACGAAACGGTGCAGGTCCTCCCCCGTGCGGAACGCCTCGATCAGGCCCTCGTCGCCGGAGAGGTGGGCCATGATCCGCATCTCGATCTGGCTGTAGTCGGCCGACATCAGCGACTCGTAGCCCTCGCCGACGACGAACACCTCGCGGATGCGGCGCCCCTCCTCGGTGCGGATCGGCACGTTCTGCAGGTTGGGGTCGGTGGACGACAGCCGGCCGGTGGCGGCGATGGTCTGGATGTAGGTGGTGTGGATGCGCCGGTCGGTGGCGACCGACTTGATCAGCCCCTCGACGGTGACCCGCAGCCGGGCGGTGTCGCGGTGGCGCAGCAGGGCCTCGAGGAACGGGTGCTCGGTCTTGGCGAACAGGTCGGCGAGCGCGTCGGCATCGGTCGTGTACCCGGTCTTGGTGCGCTTGGTCTTGGGCATGCCGAGCTGGTCGAAGAGCACCTCCTGCAGCTGCTTGGGGCTGCCGAGGTTGACGTCCTGGCGCCCGATGGCGTCGTAGGCGTCCTGCTGCGCCTGGCGCATCTTGGCCGCGAAGTCGGCCTCGAGCTCGGCCAGCGCCGGCTCGTCGACGGCGATGCCGGTGCGCTCCATGCGCGCCAGGATGTAGACCAGCGGCAGCTCGAGGTCGCGCAGCAGCTCGGTGCCGCCGGTCTCGTCGAGCCGCTCGTCGAGCACGGCCGAGAGCTCGAGCACCGCCCGGGCCCGCACCATCGCGTCGCGCGCGGCGGTGTCGTCGTCGGCCGCGAAGTCGAGCATGCCCTGGGGGCTCGCGGCCTCCTCGGCCTTGAGCTCGCGGCCCAGGTGGCGCACCACGAGGTCCTCGAGGTCGAAGGAGCGCTGGTCGGGGCGCACGAGGTAGGCCGCCAGCGCGGTGTCGCTGGTGACGCCCGCCAGCGCGAGCCCGCGCGTCGAGAGCGCCTGGAGCTGCTCCTTCGCGTCGTGCAGCACCTTGGGGGCGGCGGGGTCGGCCAGCCAGCCGGCCAGCACGTCCTCCTGCTCGCGGGTGAGCTCGGTGAGGTCGAGGTATGCCGTGCTGCCGTCGGCGCCCGCGAGCGCCACGGCACCGGCATCGCCGTTGCCGCCGCGGTACTGACCGACGACCACCACGCCGTGCGGCACCGTGCGCCCCACGGCGCCGTCGCCGAAGCGCACCCCGAGGTCGTCGGCGGTGAAGACGTCGCCCTCGAGGTCGAAGCCGCCCTCGACCTCGTCCTGCTCGACCTCGAAGGTCGCGAAGAGCCGCTCGCGCAGCACCCGGAACTCCAGGCCGTCGAAGACCTGGTGCACCTCCTCGCGGTCCCACGACTGGCGCTCGAGGTCGTCGACCGACAGCGGCAGCTCGAGGTCGTCGACGAGCCGGTTCAGGCGACGGTTGCGCAGCACGCCGTCGAGGTGCTCGCGCAGGTTGTCGCCGGCCTTGCCCTTGATCTCGTCGACGTGCGCCACGACCCCGGCGAGGTCGCCGTACTGGCCCAGCCACTTGGCGGCGGTCTTCGGGCCCACCCCGGGCACGCCGGGCAGGTTGTCGCTGGTCTCGCCGACGAGGGCGGCGAGGTCGCTGTAGCGCTCGGGCGGCACGAGGTACTTCTCGGTGACCGCGGCCGGGTCCATCCGCCAGACCTCGGACACGCCGCGCACCGGGTAGATGAGGCTGACCTGGTCGCTGACCAGCTGGAAGGCGTCGCGGTCGCCGGTGCAGATGACCACCTCGGCGCCCTGCGCGACGGCCTGGGTGGTGAGCGTGGCGATGACGTCGTCGGCCTCGAAGCCCTCGACCCCCACGTGCCGGATGCGCAGCGCGTCGAGCACCTCGCGCAGCAGCGGCAGCTGCCCGGAGAACTCCGTTGGGGTGGCCGAGCGGCCGGCCTTGTACTCCGGGTACTCAGCGGCGCGGAAGGTCTTGCGCGACACGTCGAAGGCGACGCCGATATGCGTGGGCGCCTCGTCGCGCAGCACGTTGATCAGCATCGAGGTGAAACCGTAGACGGCATTCGTGTGCTGGCCGGTGCTCGTCGAGAAGTTCTCGACCGGCAGGGCGAAGAAGGCCCGGTAGGCGAGCGAGTGTCCGTCGAGGAGGAGGAGCTTCACGCGTGACACCCTAGCCACCATGACCGACACCCCTGACACGCACGACGCCCCGGTCCCGACGCCCGGCGACAGCCCCGACCTGGCGGCCGGAGGCGCCGCGATACAGGCGATGAACCCCGACTCGCTGATGCAGCGGATGGGCATCGAGATGGTGGAGGCCAGCCCGCAGCGGCTCGTCGCGACCATGCCCGTCGCGGGCAACACCCAGCCCTACGGCCTCCTGCACGGCGGCGCGTCCGTGGTGCTCGCGGAGACCCTCGGGTCGTTCGGCGCCGCCCTGCACGCCGGGCCGGGAAAGGCCGTCGTCGGGCTCGACATCAACGCCACCCACCACCGGGCGGCGCGCTCGGGCGTCGTCACCGGCATCGCGACACCGATCACCCTGGGCCGCACGCTGGCCTGCTACGAGGTGGTCGTCACCGACGAGGACGGCCGGCGCATCTGCACCAGCAGGATCACCTGCCTGGTGCGGGATGCCGCGCCGGGCGCCTAGGCCACGGGCCGAAGGGGTCTCAGACCACCGGGCGCGAGGATGCCGTGAACGCGCGGCTGCGCAGCGAGCGGCGGCGGCGCAGCAGCTCGTGCCCGGTCTCGACGCCCTCGGGCGCCAGCTTGCGGCGCAGCTGGCCGGTGGAGACGATGCGGCGCACGATGACCGAGGAGAACCCGAGCCGGGCGAAGAACCGGTTGGCGTCGCGGCTGGTGGTGGGCACGTTGGAGACGACGAGCTCGCAGCCGGTGCGCTCGGCGGTGGACAGCACCGCGGCGATCAGGGCCTTGGCCACCCCGTGCCGGCGGGCGTCGGGGCCGACCCAGAGCTGCTCGATGGCCAGCTCGGCCTGGGGGCTGAGCCCGAACGGGTTCTCGGTGGTGATGGCGTAGCCGACGGCCTCGCCGTCGAGCCGGGCCACGAACGCCTGCACGCCGGGCCGGCACAGCGCCGTCTCGAGCCGGCCGTCGGTGACGCAGCGGTTGGCGGCCTCCTTGCTGGAGCCGGAGTCGACCCGGGCGGCCAGCCAGAGACCGGTGACGTCCCGCAGGTCGTCCCGGTCCACCGGCACCACGTCAACCGTTCGCCTGGCCACAGCACCTCCGTCATGGGTCACTTCGTGCGCGTCGTGGGGATCGTGCCACGCCCTGCTGAAACCGGGCGACGCACCTGCGCGGACCCGACCCTACCCCTGTGGGGTCGGGCTCGGGACCCCGATAGATGAGCATTGAACCACCCCGTAGGGTGGCGTGGTGACCTCGCTGTTCCCCGGTTTCGGGACCCTCCTCAACGTGGTGACAGTGCTCATCGGCTCGGGTCTGGGGATGCTGGTCGGCCACCGCCTGCGCGAGCACACCCGCTCGGTCGTCACTGACGTGCTCGGCCTGGTCACCCTTCTCGTGGCGGGCCTGTCAGCCGTCGCCGTCACCGACCCCGCCCTGCGCGACGCGGTCGGCGCCGGCTTCCCGCTGCTCATCGTGCTGGGGGCGCTGCTGATCGGGTCCATCGCCGGGTCGGCGCTGCGCATCGAGGACCGGCTCGAGGGCCTCGCCGGCCGCATCCAGGGCTGGGTGGCCCAGCGCTCGCGCACCGAGGGCGGCACCGACTCCGTTGCGAGAGAACGGTTCATCGAGGGGTGGCTCACGGCATCCCTGCTGTTCTGCGTGGGGCCGCTGACCATCCTCGGCTCGCTCAACGACGGCCTCGGCCGCGGCATCGACCAGCTGGCGCTGAAGTCGGTGCTCGACGGCTTCGCCGCGATGGCGTTCGCCGCCAGCTTCGGTGTCGGGGTGATGATGTCGGCCGTGTCGGTGCTCGTCGTGCAAGGGGCGCTCACGCTCTTCGGCGTGCTGCTCGGCGGCCTGGTGCCCGACGCCCACATCTCGGCGCTCACGGCCACCGGCGGGCTGCTGCTGGCCGGCATCGGGCTGCGGCTGCTGCGCATCCGCGACGTGCCCGTGGGCGACATGCTGCCGGCCCTGCTCGTCGCCCCACTGCTCACCCAGATCGTCGTCTGGCTCCGCTGAGGGTTTGTCGTCACCCTGCCGCCGTGCCTGGTTCTCAAGCGGCATGGGATGACGGGTGCCCCGTTCTCGACCGCCTCACCGCGCGCGCGGTGAGGCTCCGCGACAAGGGTGGGACTTTTCGGTGCCATGGCCCCGAAAAGTCCCACCCTTGAGCTGGCCGGCGGGGTCGGCGGAAGGTCAGGCCTTCTCCATGCCGGCGATCACGGCATCCGCGACCTCGCGCATGCCCATCCGGCGGTCCATGGCGGTCTTCTGGATCCACCGGAAGGCGTCGGCCTCGCTGATCTTCAGCTTGGCCATCAGCACGCCCTTCGCGCGGTCGACGGCCTTGCGGGTCTCGAGCCGGTCGCCGAGGTCGGCCACCTCGGCCTCGAGCGCCTTCAGCTCGCTCCACCGCGACAGCGCGATGTCGAGCGCGGGGGTGACGTCGCTGGCGGTGAACGGCTTGACGACGTAGGCCATCACGCCGGCGTCGCGGGCCCGCTCGACGAGCTCGGTCTGGCTGAACGCCGTGAGCATGACCACCGGGCAGATGCGCTCCTTGCCGATCTGCTCGGCGGCGGTGATGCCGTCCATGACCGGCATCTTGACGTCCATGATCACGATGTCGGGCTTGAGGTCGAGCGCCATGGCGACCGCCTGCTCGCCGTCACCCGCCTGGCCGACGACGTCGTAGCCGGCCTCCCCCAGCATCTCGGCGAGGTCGAGGCGGATGATCGCCTCGTCCTCGGCCACGAGGACGCGCTTGGTGGACGGGGGGGCCGCCGGGGGCGTGGTCTCACTCATGTGCCGGGAGCGGGACTCGAACCCGCACGCCCTCGCGGGCAGAGGATTTTGAGTCCTCCGTGTCTGCCATTCCACCACCCCGGCCGGGGCGCAGTCAGTCTATCGACGGGCCACCCCGGCCTCTGACGGTGCAACCACCACGGCCTCTGACGGTGCAGCCACGATCTCGCTGTAGGCGGGCGCCACCCGGTTCTTCGCGTCACCGATGCGGTGCACGCGCAGCGCGTTGGTCGAGCCGGGGATGCCGGGGGGCGAGCCGGCCACGATGATCACGTTGTCGCCCTCGATGACCCGCCCGGCGGCCAGCAGCACCTCGTCGACCTGCATCGCCATCTCGTCGGTGTGCCGGGCGTCGCCGACGAGGAAGGTCTCGACGCCCCAGGTGAGCGCGAGCTGGCTGCGCGTGGCCTGGTTGGGGGTGAACGCCAGCATGGGGATGCGCGGGCGCACCCGCGACAGCCGCCGGGTCGAGTCGCCGCTCGAGGTGAACGTGATGAGGTACTTGCAGCCGAGCAGCTCGCCGATCTCGGCGGCGGCGGCGGTGACCGCACCACCCTTGGAGTTCGGGCGGGTGCCCAGCGGGCGGATGCGGTGCAGCCCGTGGTCCTCGGTGTTCTCGATGATCCGGGCCATGGTGCGCACCGCGGCGAACGCGTGCTTGCCGACGCTGGTCTCACCGGAGAGCATCAGGGCGTCGGCGCCGTCGAGCACCGCGTTGGCGGCGTCGGAGGCCTCGGCGCGGGTGGGCCGGCTGTTCTCGATCATCGACTCGAGCACCTGGGTGGCGACGATGACCGGCTTGGCGCGGCGGCGGGCGATCTCGCAGGCGCGCTTCTGCACCAGCGGCACCTCCTCGAGCGGCATCTCGACGCCGAGGTCGCCGCGGGCCACCATCACGCCGTCGAAGGCGCGGATGATCTCGTCGAGGTTCTCGACCGCCTGCGGCTTCTCGATCTTGGCGATGACCGGGAGCCGCAGCCCCTCCTCGTCCATGATCTGGTGCACGTCGCGGATGTCGTCGGCCGTGCGCACGAACGACAGGGCGATCATGTCGACGCGCATCTTCAGCGCCCAGCGCAGGTCGGCCTTGTCCTTCTCCGACATCGCGGGCACCGACACCGCGACCCCCGGCAGGTTGATGCCCTTGTTGTTGGACAGCGTTCCGCCCTCGAGCACCTGGCACACGACGTCGGTCTCGGTGACCGACGTGGCGATCAGCGCGATCTTGCCGTCGTCGATGAGGATGCGGTCGCCGGCGCTGACGTCTCCGGGAAGCCCGTCGTAGGTCGTGCCGACCTCCTTCTCGTCACCTGGCACCTTGCGCGTGGTGATGGTGAAGGCCGCGCCAGGAACCAGCTGCACCGGGCCGTCCTTGAACCGCGCCGTGCGGATCTTGGGACCCTGCAGGTCGACGAGGATGCCGACCGCGCGACCGGTCTGGTCACTCGCCTTGCGCACGTCCTTGTAGACCTGCTCGTGGTCGGAGTGGTTGCCGTGGCTGAGGTTGAGCCGGGCGACGTCCATGCCCGCCCGGACCAGCTCTCGGAGGTTCTCGGCGGAGCTGGTGGCAGGCCCGAGGGTGCAGACGATCTTGGCGCGACGCATGACGGCAAGCGTATCGGTGCAAACGCTTCCACCGTGACGGCGGCCACATCCCGAAACAGCCCTGCGGGCCCGTCGGTCAGGGCATCAGCGGCCGGTCCGTGGGGTTGATCGGGCGCGGCAGCCGCGACGGCTTGTCCATCAGCCAGGCGTCGACCTCGTGTGCAGCAGAACGCCCCTCGGCGATCGCCCAGACGATGAGCGACTGGCCGCGACCGGCGTCACCGGCGACGAAGACGCCGGGCACGTTGGTCATGAAGGCGTCGTCGCGGGCGGCATTGGTGCGGGCGTCACGTTCGACAGCGAGCTGGTCGAGCAGCTCCTGCTGCGGCCCCAGGAAGCCCATCGCGAGCAGCACGAGCTGCGCGGGGACCTCCTTGTCGCTGCCCTCGACCTTCTCGAAGCCGCTCTCCCCCATGACCACCTCGTGCAGCCGCAGCGCGGCCACCTTGCCGTCGGCGTCGCCGACGATCTCGCTGGTCGACACGGCATACACCCGGTCGCCGCCCTCCTCGTGGGCGGAGGCGATGCGGAAGGTCATCGGGTAGGTGGGCCACGGCTGGTGCGCGGCGCGCTCGGCCGGGGGCTGCGGCATGATCTCGAGGCTGGTGACCGAGCGGGCGCCCTGCCGGTGCGCGGTGCCGATGCAGTCGGCCCCGGTGTCGCCGCCGCCGATGACGATGACGTCCTTGCCCTCGGCGGTGACCTGGCCGGTGACGCTCTGGCCGAGCGCCACCCGGTTGGCCGGCGGCAGGAAGTCCATCGCCTGCATCACGCCGTCGAGCTCGCGCCCGGGCACCGGCAGGTCGCGCGGCACGGTGGAGCCGATCGCGACGACCACGGCATCGAAGCGCTTGCGCAGGTCGGCCCCGGTGAGGTCCTTGCCCACCTCGACACCCGTCCGGAACCGGGTGCCCTCGGACTTCATCTGCGCGATGCGCCGGTCGAGGACGGCCTTCTCCATCTTGAACTCGGGGATGCCGTAGCGCAGCAGGCCGCCGGGGGCGTCGGCGCGCTCGTAGACGGCCACGGTGTGGCCCGCCCGGGTCAGCTGCTGGGCGGCGGCCAGGCCGGCCGGGCCGGAGCCCACCACGGCCACGGTCTTGCCGGAGAGCCGCTCGGGTGCCTCGGGGCTCACGGTGCCGTTGGCGAAGGCCCGGTCGATGATGCTGACCTCGACCTGCTTGATGGTGACCGCAGGCTGGTTGATGCCGAGCACGCACGCCGACTCGCACGGCGCGGGGCAGAGCCGGCCGGTGAACTCCGGGAAGTTGTTGGTCGCGTGCAGGCGGTCGATGGCCTGGCGCCACTCGCCCCTCCACGCCAGGTCGTTCCACTCGGGGATCAGGTTGCCGAGCGGACAACCGCTGTGGCAGAACGGAATACCGCAGTCCATACAGCGGCCGGCCTGACGCTGCAGCTCGGGGACCGGCTGCTCCTCGTAGACCTCCTTCCAGTCACGGATGCGCACGGGGACGGGCCGGCGCCGAGGGAGCTCGCGCTCGCGCGTCCGAAGAAAGCCCTGGGGGTCAGCCACGGGAGGCCTCCATGATCCGCTCCCACACCTGGGGGCCGTCGGGGTCGAGGCCCTCCGCCGCTGCCTTGGACCGCACGTCGATGACGCGCTGGTAGGCACGGGGCAGGACCAGGGTGAAGGCCGACCGGGCGGTGCCCCAGTCGGCGAGCAGGCGCGCCGCGACCGGTGAGTCGGTCCAGGCGTGGTGCCGTTCGAGCAGGTCGTGGACGACGAGCTCGTCCTCGGGCCGCAGCGGGCCGAGGTCGACGAGCTCGCGGTTGACGTTCGCGTGGTCGAGGTTGAGCACGTAGGCGACCCCGCCCGACATCCCGGCCGCGACGTTGCGCCCGGTGGGCCCGAGGATGAGCGCGGTGCCGCCGGTCATGTACTCCAGGCCGTGGTCGCCCACGCCCTCGACGACCGCCGTGGCGCCGGAGTTGCGCACGCAGAAGCGCTCGCCGACCCGGCCGCGCAGGAAGACCTCGCCCGAGGTCGCGCCGTAGCCGATGACGTTGCCGCCGATGACGTTCTCCTCCGCCACCAGCGCGGAGCCCGGGGCGGGGCGCACGACGACCCGGCCGCCGGACAGGCCCTTGCCCACGTAGTCGTTGGCGTCGCCCTCGAGGCGCAGGGTGATGCCGGCCGGCAGGAACGCGCCGAAGCTCTGCCCCGCCGAGCCGGTGAGCGTGTAGTCGATGGTGCCGTCGTCGAGGCCCTGCGGGTGCGCCTTGGTGACCTCGTGGCCGAGCATCGTGCCGACGGTGCGGTTGACGTTGCGGATGCTGAACCGCGCGGTGACCGGGGTGCCGGAGTCGATGGCGTCGCGAGCGGCGGCGATGAGCTGGTGGTCGAGGGCCTTCTCGAGGCCGTGGTCCTGCGCGACCGTGTGGTGCGTACCCGAGCCGTCGGGGCTGCTCACCTCGGTGAAGATCGGGCTGAGGTCGAGGCCGGAGGCCTTCCAGTGGTGGATCGCCCTGTCGGTGTCGACGTAGCGGATCTGGCCGATGGCCTCCTCGATGCTGCGGAAGCCCAGCGCGGCGAGGTGCTCGCGCACCTCCTCGGCGATGTACTCGAAGAAGGTCTCGACGAACTCGGGGGCGCCGGAGAAGCGGGCCCGCAGCTCGGGGTTCTGGGTCGCGATGCCGACCGGACAGGTGTCGAGGTGGCACACCCGCATCAGCACGCAGCCCGACACCACCAGCGGCGCGGTGGCGAAGCCGAACTCCTCGGCGCCGAGCAGGGCGGCGATCACGACGTCGCGGCCGGTCTTGAGCTGGCCGTCGACCTGCACGACGATGCGGTCGCGCAGCCCGTTGAGCACCAGGGTCTGCTGGGTCTCGGCCAGGCCGAGCTCCCAGGGGCCGCCGGCGTGCTTGAGGCTGGTGAGCGGGCTGGCGCCGGTGCCGCCGTCGTGGCCGGAGATCAGCACGACATCGGCGTGCGCCTTGCTGACGCCGGCGGCGACCGTGCCCACGCCCACCTCGGAGACCAGCTTGACGTGCACCCGCGCCTGCGGGTTGGCGTTCTTCAGGTCGTGGATGAGCTGGGCGAGGTCCTCGATCGAGTAGATGTCGTGGTGCGGAGGCGGGCTGATCAGGCCCACGCCCGGCGTCGAGTGCCGCGTCTTCGCGATCCACGGGTAGACCTTGGGGCCGGGCAGCTGGCCGCCCTCCCCCGGCTTGGCGCCCTGCGCCATCTTGATCTGGATGTCGTCGGCGTGGGTGAGGTAGAGCGAGGTGACCCCGAACCGCCCGGACGCGACCTGCTTGATCGCGGAACGGCGGGTCGGGTCCATGAGGCGCTCGGCATCCTCGCCGCCCTCACCGGTGTTGGAGCGGGCCTTGAGCCGGTTCATCGCGATGGCGAGCGTCTCGTGCGCCTCCATGCTGATCGAGCCGTAGCTCATCGCCCCGGTGTTGAAGCGCTGGACGATCGAGCTGACCGGCTCGACCTCCTCGAGCGGCACCGGCGGGCGCGGGTCGGTGCCGCCGAGCTCGAAGAGCCCACGCAGCGTCATCAGCCGCCCCGACTGCTCGTCGATGCGCGAGGTGTACTGCTTGAAGACGTCGTAGCGCCGCGCCCGGGTGGCGTGCTGCAGGCGGAAGACGGTGTCGGGATCGAACAGGTGCGGCTCGCCCTCGCGGCGCCACTGGTACTCGCCACCGACGAGCAGCTTGCGGTGCGCCTGCCGGATGCCGTCGGGCGGGTAGGCGGCGCCGTGCCGGGCCGCGACCTCGGCAGCGATGACGTCGAGGCCCACCCCGCCGAGCTGGCTGACGGTGCCGGTGAAGAACTCGTCGACGAGCTCCTGGGACAGGCCGATCGCCTCGAAGACCTGGGCGCCGCGGTAGGAGGCCACCGTGGAGATGCCCATCTTCGACATCACCTTGAGCACACCCTTGCCAAGGGCCTTGATCAGGTTGGCGACGGCCTTCTCCTCGGTGATCGCGGTGATGGCGCCGTGCCGCACCATGTCCTCGACCGTCTCCATGGCCAGGTAGGGGTTGATCGCGGCCGCGCCGTAGCCGACGAGCAGCGCCACGTGGTGCACCTCGCGCACGTCGCCGGCCTCGACCACCAGGCCCACCTGGGTGCGGGTCTTCTCGCGGATCAGGTGGTGGTGCACCGCGGAGGTGAGCAGCAGCGACGGGATGGGCGCGAGGTCGCGGTCGGAGTCGCGGTCGGAGAGCACGACGAAGCGGGCGCCGCCGCGGATCGCCTCCGTGACCTCGGCGAAGATCTCGTGCAGCCGGGCGCGCAGGGCGTCCTCGCCGCCGTTGACGTCGTAGGTGCCCTTGACCACGACCGTGCCGTAGCCGGGCAGGTCGCCGTCGGCGTTGATGTGCACGATCTTGGCGAGCTCGTCGTTGTCGATGACCGGGAACGGCAGCACCAGCTGGCGGGCGTGCGCCGGCGAGGCGGCCAGCACGTTGCCCTCGGGGCCGATCGAGCTGCCGAGCGAGGTGACGAGCTCCTCGCGGATGGCGTCGAGCGGCGGGTTGGTGACCTGCGCGAAGAGCTGGGTGAAGTAGTCGAAGATGATCCGCGGGCGCTCGGAGAGCACCGCGATGGGGGTGTCGGTGCCCATCGAGCCGAGCGCCTCGCCACCGGAGGAGGCCATCGGGGCGATGAGGATCTTCAGCTCCTCCTCGGTGTAGCCGAAGGTGCGCTGGCGGCGGGCCACCGAGGCCGGGGTGTGGATGATGTGCTCGCGCTCGGGCAGGTCGGCCAGGCCGATCAGGCCGGCGTGCAGCCACTCCTCGTAGGGGTGCTCCCCGGCGAGGGTGGACTTGACCTCCTCGTCGCTGACGATGCGCCCGGCGGCGGTGTCGACGAGGAACATCCGGCCCGGCTGGAGGCGGCCGCGGCGCACCACGCGCTCGGGCTCGATGTCGAGCACGCCGGCCTCGGAGGCCAGCACGACCAGGCCGTCGTCGGTGACCCAGTAGCGGCCCGGGCGCAGCCCGTTGCGGTCGAGCACGGCGCCGATGAGAGTGCCGTCGGTGAAGGTGACGCAGGCCGGGCCGTCCCACGGCTCCATGAAGGTCGAGTGGAACTCGTAGAACGCCCGCCGGGCGGGGTCCATCGTGGCGTGGTTCTCCCAGGCCTCCGGGATCATCATCAGCACGGCGTGCGGCAGGGACCGGCCGCCGAGGTGCAGCAGCTCGAGCACCTCGTCGAACGTGGCGGAGTCGGAGGCACCCGGGGTGCAGACCGGGAAGACGCGGTTCAGGTCGCCCGGGAAGAGGTCGGAGCGGATCTGGCTCTCGCGCGCCCGCATCCAGTTGCGGTTGCCCTTGACGGTGTTGATCTCGCCGTTGTGGGCGATCATCCGGTAGGGGTGGGCCAGCGGCCAGCTCGGGAAGGTGTTGGTCGAGAAGCGCGAGTGCACCAGCGCCAGCTCGGAGGCGAAGCGCTCGTCGGACAGGTCGGGGAAGAACGGCTCGAGCTGCCCGGTGGTGAGCATGCCCTTGTAGACGACGGTGCGGGCCGACAGCGACGGGAAGTAGACCTCGGCCTCGTGCTCGGCGCGCTTGCGCAGGCAGAAGGCCACCCGGTCGAGCTCGATGCCGGTGAGCCCGGCCTCGGATGCCACGAAGAGCTGGCGGAAGACCGGCATGCACTCGCGGGCGGCCCGGCCGACCAGTTCGGGCGTCACCGGCACGTCGCGCCAGGCGACCACGCGCAGGCCCTCGCTCGCGGCGATGTCCTCGATGCGGGTCTGCGCGGCGGCACGCTCGTCGGCGTCGTCGGGCAGGTAGGCCATGCCCACGGCGTAGGCACCCGCCGGCGGCAGGTCGGCATCCAGCACGGCTCGGAAGAAGGCGTCGGGCACCTGGGTGAGGATGCCGGCGCCGTCACCGACCAGCGGGTCGGCGCCGGTGGCGCCGCGGTGGTCGAGGTTGCGCAGGGCGTCGAGTGCGTGCACGACGATGTCGTGGCCCGCGGTGCCTCGCATCGTCGCCACCATGGCCACACCGCAGGCGTCGTGCTCGTGCTCGCGGCGGTAGAGGCCGGTGTCGGCGGGCTGGGCGGAGAAGCGGGCGACGGTCACGTCGCATCACCGTCCTCGGGGGTCGTCGGCCGCGAAGCGGACCGGGCACGGCAAGGTCAGGCGCGGACGGCTCTGGCCACGTCCCGGAAGGATATCCGCAGCCCCTTCTGTCTTGCCATTCGAACCCCGCTATCCCACATCCTGGGACTTGGGCGTCTCATCCCCGGCCGCCGGCCGGTCGGCCACCTCGGGTGGCTCGCCAGCATCCGGAGGCGTGCCGTCGGCATCCACCGCGGTGTCGTCGGCGGTCGCCCGGGCCGCCCGGCGCCCGGTGAACCAGATGATCCAGATGCCGAGCAGGAACACGACGATGCTGGTCCAGACGTTGATCCGCTGGCCGAGGACGAGCTCGGCCTCGTCGGTGCGCATCTTCTCGATGACGATGCGGCCCACCGGGTAGCCCGCCACGTAGAGCCCCATCAGCTGGCCGGGGGCGAGCGAGCGCCGCTTGTCGACGAACAGCAGCAGGGTGCCGAGCAGCACCAGGAACAGCGACTCGTACAGGAAGGTCGGCTGGAAGACGCCGAGCAGCACCGGCTTGCCGGCCGAGTCGACCACGGCGCGGCCGGCCGCCTGGTCCCACTTGTGGATCTCCAGGCCCCACGGCACGGTCGTCGGCCCGCCGTAGAGCTCGTTGTTGAACCAGTTGCCGAACCGCCCGATGGCCTGCGCGAACGCGACGCCCGGCACGGCGGCGTCGACGAAGGTCAGGAAGCTGATGCCGGCCCGGCGGCAGCCGATGTAGACGCCGAGCGCGCCGAGCGCGATGGCGCCCCAGATGCCCAGGCCGCCGTTCCAGATCTTCAGCGCGTCGAGCGGTCGGCCGCCCTCGCCCCAGTACGGGCCGGGCGTGGTGATGACGTGGTAGAGCCGGCCGCCGACGATGCCGAACAGCACGCCCCAGGCCGCGACGTCGAGGGCCTGCCCCGGCTGCCCGCCACGGGGGACGAGCCGGCGGCCGGTGAGCCACACCGCCACGATGATGCCGAGCAGGATGCACATGGCATACATCCGGATCGGCAGCGGCCCGAGGGTGAAGACCCCGACGGTGGGGCTGGGGAGGTACGAGGTCACTTGGTGGCGTTCTCGATGACCTGGGTGAGCAGCTCAGGAGTCTGGATCGAGTTCAGCTCGATCATCTCGCCGTTGATGATCACGGTCGGGGTGCCGCCGAAGCTCGGGATCTTGAAGGCGGCCTCGTTCACGGACGTGACGTACTTGGTGTAGGTGTCGTCGGCGACGCACTTCTGCAGGGTGGTCAGTGCCTCACCGGTGATGCCGGCCGTGCCCGCCCACGCGGCGATGTCGGCCTCGGTGACATCCGTTCCCTCGGCGACCTGGTCCGCGAAGGCCGCGTTGTGGAACTCCTGGAACTTGCCGTCGGCCGCGGCGCAGAAGGCGCCGTTGGCCGCAGGGGTGGAGTTCTTCGCGCCGGTGTTGTCGTCGAGGAAGTTCAGCACGTGGTAGTTGAGCTTGATCTTGCCCTCCTGAGCCAGGCTCTGGAAGGTGGGACCGAGGGCGTCCTCGAACTGGCCGCAGATCGGGCACTGGAAGTCCTCGTAGAGGTCGACCGTGGGCGCGCCCGCTGCGGCGGTGACACTGGCGAACGCGGGATAGCCCTTCCCCATCGACGTACCGGCAGGCACCGCCGTCGAGGTGCCCGTCGCCGCCTCCTTCTGGCTCTGTGACCAGATCACGCCTCCGACGACGGCGATGATGGCCACGACGACCACGACGGTGGCGACGACGATCTTGTTCGCGCCGGAGCCTTGCGACTTCTGGGCGGCCTGGATCTTCGCCTGGCGATCCGAGGCGGAGGGTTTCGTCGGCTTCTTGGCCATGGTGGCTCAGGGTCTCCTTCAGTGTCCGAACAGGTAGCGGTCGAGCGAGGCGAGGGTGCGCGGGCGCCACCAGAGCCACGCCCCGGCGAGGGCGAAGACGACGTCGCGGGCGATCTCCTGCGGGTACTTCGTGTCTCGGTGGCGCCGATCTCGCCGCCGCCGCCGAAGCAGCCGCAGTCGATGGTGAGCCCACGCGCCCAGGCCTGGGCGATGCCGAGGATGAACGCCACCATCAGCAGGGTCGAGGCGATGGCGACCGGCCGGGTGAAGAGGCCGATGACGAGCAGCACGCCGAGCACGATCTCGACGAACGGCAGCGCGAGACCGATGGTGTTGGCCAGGCCGTCAGGGAAGCATCTCGTAGGCCTGCACCGCGCGCTGCGAGGTGAGCGGGTGGCCGACCTTGGTCGCGCCGGCCCAGATGAGCACGACGCCGAGGAAGACCCGCAGGCGAGCCCGACGACGTCGAGCACGCGCTCACGGCCCGGCGAGGGCTCCTCGGCGGTCACCGGGGTCGCCCCGTCCATCTCGGTGGTCATCGCCTCGTCCTCACTCCGTCGGCCAGCTCGGCCGTCAGAGCGCGCAACGCCTCGAGCCGCTCGCCGAGTTCCCCGTCGCCTGTGAGTGTCCTCACCAGCGCGGACCCCACGATGACGCCGTCGGCGTAGGCGGCCAGCTCGGCGGCCTGGGCCCCGGTGGAGACCCCGAGGCCGACGCACACCGGCAGGTCGGTGACGACGCGGGTGCGCTCGACCAGGCCGCGCGGCGTCGCTGTCGACGCTCGTGCGGGCTCCGGTGACACCCATCGTGGATGCCGCGTAGACGAACCCCCGGCACGCGGCGGTCACCTTGGTGAGCCGCTCGGGGGTGGACGACGGCGCCACGAGGAAGACCCGGTCGAGGCCGTGCTCGTCGCTGGCGACGATCCAGTCCTGCGCCTCCTCGGGGATCAGGTCGGGCGTGATCAGGCCGGCGCCACCGTGCTCCGCGAGGTCGGCGGCGAAGCGCTCGACCCCCCGGTGCAGCACGAGGTTCCAGTAGGTCATGACGAGCGGGGTGCCACCGGCGTCGCGCACCGCCGCCGTGGCGCGGAAGACGTCGTCGACGCGGCTGCCGCCGGCGAGCGCCGTGGCCGCGGCGTGCTGGATGACCGGGCCGTCCATCAGGGGGTCGCTGTAGGGCACGCCCACCTCGACGACGTCGCAGCCGGCCTCGACCAGCACGCGCATCGCCTCGAGCGAGCCCTCGACCGTCGGGAAGCCGACCGGCAGGTAGCCGACCAGTGCGGCTCGGCCCTCGTCGCGGCAGCGGCGCAGCACCTCCTCGACACCGCGCACGGTGGTGGTCACGACGACCCCTCGAGGAGGCCGAAGTATGCGGCGGCGGTCTCCATGTCCTTGTCGCCGCGGCCCGAGAGGTTGACGAGCAGCAGGGCGTCGGGGCCGAGCTCGCGCCCGACCTCCATGGCGCCGACCAGCGCGTGCGCCGACTCGATGGCCGGGATGATGCCCTCGGTGCGGCTGAGCAGGCGGAACGCCTCCATGACCGTGTCGTCGGTGGCGTAGCGGTACTCGGCGCGGCCGCTGTCGCGCAGCCAGGCGTGTTCCGGCCCGACGCTGGGGTAGTCGAGCCCGGCGGAGATGGAGTGCGACTCGACGGTCTGGCCGTCGGCGTCCTGCATGAGGTAGCTCATCGCGCCGTGCAGCACGCCGGGCGTCGCCGTCGAGGCGAACCGGGCCGCGTGCCGCCCCGACTCGATGCCCTCGCCGCCGGCCTCGATGCCGATCAGGCGCACCCCGGCATCCGGGACGAAGCGGTGGAAGATGCCCATCGCGTTGGAGCCGCCGCCGACGCAGGCGATGACCGCGCTGGGCAGACGGCCGGTGAGCTCGAGCACCTGCTCGCGGGCCTCCTCGCCGATCAGCTTGTGGAAGTCGCGCACCATCTCGGGGAACGGGTGCGGGCCGGTGACGGTGCCGATCAGGTAGTGCGTCGTGCCGACGTTGGTCACCCAGTCGCGCAGAGCCTCGTTGATGGCGTCCTTGAGGGTGGCGCTGCCGTGCTCGACCGGCACCACCTCGGCGCCCAGGATCTTCATCCGCGCGACGTTGAGGGCCTGGCGCTCGGTGTCGACCTTGCCCATGTAGATGCGGCACTCCAGGCCCATCAGGGCGGCCGCGGTGGCGGTGGCGACCCCGTGCTGGCCGGCGCCGGTCTCGGCGATGACCCGGGTCTTGCCCATCCGCTTGGTGAGCAGGGCCTGGGCCAGCACGTTGTTGATCTTGTGCGAGCCGGTGTGGTTGAGGTCCTCGCGCTTGAGGATGACGCGCGCGCCGCCGCAGTGCGCGGCGAACCGCGGCACCTCGGTGATGATGCTGGGCCGGCCGGTGTAGGTGCGGTGCAGGCGGGCCAGCTCGTCGAGGAACTCCGGGTCGACGGCGGCCTTCTGGCGGGCCTCGTCGAGCTGCTCGAGCGCGGGGATGAGGGCCTCGGGCACGTAGCGCCCGCCGAACGGCCCGAAGCGCCCCGGCCGCGCGAGCGGCTCGGGGACCAGGCCGCCGACGTCGGCGGGGGTGGTGGTGGTCGGGTCAGGCACGGAGGTCCTTGGGAGTGGTGGTCATGGGCTGTGGGTTCGTGGCGCGCCGGCCGCGACGATCGACGCCGCCCCGGCGCGCGGGTCGCCGGTGCGCACCAGGGCCTCGCCCACGAGCACGGCGTCGGCGCCCTGCTCGGCATAGGCGGCGGCGGTGGCGGCGTCCGGGATGCCGGACTCGGCGACGGTGACGCAGCCGTGCGGGATGAGGGGACGCAGCCGGGAGAAGGTATCGGGGTGGATCTCGAGCGTCTTGAGGTTGCGGGCGTTGACGCCGATGACGCGGGCCCCGGCGTCGATGGCCCGCTGGGTCTCGACCTCGTCGTGCACCTCGACCAACGCGGTCATGCCGAGCTCGTGCGCCCGGGCGAGCAGGGCCACCAGCTCGGCGTCGCTGAGCGCCGCGACGATGAGCAGCACGAGGTCGGCACCGTGGGCGCGGGCCTCCCACACCTGGTAGTCGGTGACCACGAAGTCCTTGCGCAGCACCGGCACCCCCACCGCGGCGCGCACGGCATCGAGGTCGTCGAGGCTGCCGCCGAAGCGGCGCTGCTCGGTGAGCACCGAGACGGCCGACGCTCCCCCGGCCTCGTAGGCCACCGCGAGGGCGGCCGGGTCGGGGATGTCGGACAGCGCCCCCTTGCTCGGGCTGGCCCGCTTGACCTCGGCGATCAGCGACAGGCCGGGGCGCCGCAGC
This sequence comes from uncultured Actinomycetota bacterium, assembly GCA_963800505.1. Classification (GTDB taxonomy): domain Bacteria; phylum Actinomycetota; class Actinomycetes; order Actinomycetales; family Dermatophilaceae; genus Fodinibacter. Next base: position 163,013 of record CAWDBL010000005.1, on the reverse strand, counting down.
ACGGCATCGGCGTCGATCGCCGGGCGGGTGGCGTGCACGACCTGCTCGACGTCGGACAGCGAGGTGCGGCGCTCGCGGAGCGCGAGGTCCTCACGGACCCCGGCGACGATGGAGTCCAGGACGGTGCTCACGGTGCGGTCGCCATCAGCGGATGGACGGGTCCTCGTCGCGGTCGCGCTGGGCCGAACCGTAGCCGGCCATGGACAGCACCTTGCCCGCGATGACCCCGACGAGCACGAGCACGGCCCCACCGGCGAAGACCCAGCCGTTGGGGAAGAGCACCGCGAAGGACATGATCGCCGAGGCGACGATGAGGATGATCACCGCGGTCCAGGCGGCAACGCTGTGCCCGTGGTTGTCGTCGTGCTCGCTCATACCGTCAACTTTCTGGCAGGGGTCGGTGACCCGTTGGCTCCCGGTCGATTCTGTCAGGTCGGGGCGTCTGGACCCACATCGGTCGGGTCACGCCCTGAGCTGAGCTCGTCCCAGTCGCTCGCGACGCGCTCGCCCCGCGGCCCGGCCGCGACGGCGGTGCCGCCGTCGGGCACCTCGTAGCGCCGGGTCGGCCCGCCCCAGCGTCGCATGCCGACCACCGCGCCGGCCAGGCCGGCCAGGGCGATGGCGCAGGCCAGCAGCGCCACCCAGGGCCAGATGGTCGGGTCGGCGACGGTCTCGACCGAGCCGGTGCGGCCGATCCGTGAGGCAGCCACCGGCCCGAGCACCCCCTCCGGGTCGAGCAGCACCCGCACCGCGAGGCCCACGGCGACCGCGACGCACAGGGCATACGCGACGACGGCGACCGCGCGGGCGATGCGCCCGGCGGCCACCAGGGCGATGGCGGCCGCGGCGATGGCCAGCGCGACGGCGCTCAGGCCAGGAGCGACCTCCGCGCCGGTGGCGCTGAGCCGGGTGGCGCCGAGCACGTCCTTGACGGAACCGGTGACCCAGGGCCGGAACGCGCTGACCAGCAGCAGGCCGGCACCGAGCAGCGCGAGCAGCACGACACCGCCCTTGGACGACAGCCGCCTCACGTGACGACCCGCATCGCCCCGGCCGTCGCGACCGCCCGCAGCGCCGCGGTCGCCTTGTGCACGCACTCCTCGAACTCGCTCGCGGGCACCGAGTCGGCGACGATGCCGGCCCCGGCCTGCACGTGAGCGACCCCGTCCTTGACGACGGCCGTGCGGATGGCGATGGCCATGTCGAGGTCGCCGTGGAAGTCGAGGTAGCCGACGACGCCGCCGTAGACGCCCCGGCGGGACGGCTCGTACTGCTCGATGAGGGCGAGGGCGCGGGGCTTGGGGGCACCCGACAGCGTGCCTGCGGGGAAGGTCGACACCAGCACGTCGTAGGCGCTGGCGCCCGGGCGGGTGTCGCCGACCACGGTGGACTCGATGTGCATGACGTGGCTGTAGCGGCGGACGTCCATGAACTCGACGACGTCGACGGTGCCGGGGCGGCAGACCCGCTGCAGGTCGTTGCGGCCGAGGTCGACGAGCATGACGTGCTCGGAGCGCTCCTTGGGGTCGGCGAGCAGCTCCTCGGCGAGCCGCACGTCGTCCTCGGGGGTCTTCCCGCGCGGGCGCGACCCGGCGATCGGGTGGGTGATGGCCCGCTCCCCCGTCACCCGTACCAGCGCCTCGGGGCTGCTGCCCACGACGGCGTACGACGAGCCGTCGGGGTGCGGGAGCCGGAAGAGGTACATGTAGGGGCTCGGGTTGCCGGCGCGCAGGGCCCGGTAGACGTCGAGCGGGTCGGCGGTGCAGTCCATCGAGAACCGTTGCGAGAGAACGACCTGGAACACCTCACCGGCCCGGATGTCCTCCTTGGCCAGCTCGACGACCTCCTCGTAGCGCTCGCGGGTCGTGTTCGAGCGCACCTGCGCCATGGCGTCGTCGACGGCGTGCGTGTCGACGACGGCGACGGTGCTGTCGGCCGGGGCGGCCAGCGCCCGGGTCATCGCGTCGAGGCGCTCCACGGCATCGGCCCAGGCGAGCTCGACGCGCTCGTCGGTGTCGTCGTAGTTGACAGCGTTCGCGACGAGCAGGATCGAGCCGTCGGTGTGGTCGAGCACCGCGAGGTCCGTGGCGAGCATCAGGGCCAGCTCGGGCAGCTCGAGCTCGTCGGGGGTGGTGCTCGGCACCTTCTCCCAGCGGCGCACGGCGTCGTAGGTGATGGCGCCGACCATGCCCCCGGTGAGCGGCGGGAGGCCGGCGATCGGCTCGGTGGCCAGGGCCTCCATGGTGCCGCGCAGCGCCTCGGTGGCCAGGCCGGTGGTCGGCACCCCGACCGGCGGCTCGCCGACCCAGTGCGCCTGGCCGTCGCGCTCGGTGAGGGTGGCCCGGCTCGCGGCGCCCACGATCGACCAGCGCGACCAGACACCGCCGTGCTCGGCCGACTCGAGCAGGAAGGTGCCCGGCCGGTCGCCGGCGAGCTTGCGGTAGACGCCCACCGGGGTCTCGGCGTCGCCCATCAGGCGCCGCACGACAGGGATCACGCGGCGGTCGCGGGCGAGCACGCCGAAGACGTCGAGGGTGGGCCAGGTCTGCCCGTAGGCGAGGTCGGGCGTGGTCGCCGACGTGGATGCCGTGCTCACGCCGGAGCTTCCGGCTCACCGACGAGCGCGCCGAGGTCGTCGGCGTCGAAGCAGGTGCGGTCGCCGGTGTGGCAGGCCGCCCCTACCTGGTCGACGCGCACCAGCAGGGCGTCGCCGTCGCAGTCGAGCGCCACCGAGCGCACGTGCTGCACGTGGCCGGAGGTGTCGCCCTTGCGCCAGTACTCGCCCCGGCTGCGCGACCAGTAGGTGACCCGGCCCGAGGTGAGGGTGCGGCGCAGCGCCTCGTCGTCCATCCAGCCGAGCATGAGCACCTCGCCGGTGTCGTGCTGCTGCACGACGGCGGCCACGAGGCCGGCCGCGTCCCGCTTCAGGCGCGCGGCGATCGCGGGGTCGAGCACGGCATCCGGGGTGGTGGGGGTGGGCACCCGGTCATTCTGCCGTGGTGGCGGCCGGCTCCGGTGCAGCGGCCGCTCGCCGGACGGGTGCGGGCGGCATCCGGCGGTCGAGCCAGGACAGGATGCCGGCCAGGGCCAGGAACAGCACGGTCACACCGATGCAGGTGACCGCCACCGACCCGGCTCCCTTGTCGCCGACGTCGAGGAAGGGGTAGGGGTACCAACCGGTGAGCGCGCCGACGACGAGGGTCCAGGCCAGCCAGCCGACCGGCCAGGCGAGCGCGCTGAGGGCGTCGCGCCACGGGGCACGCGGGCGGGGGCCGGCGACCAGCCAGCCGACGAGCGCGACCACCGGCACGGCCATGTGCAGCAGCGTGTCGGCGGCCCAGCTCGCGCCCTGCAGGTCGAGCAGCGGGCGCAGCAGCACGAAGTGCACCAGCCCGGTCACGGTGATGCCCACCAGCGCGGCGGCGCGCACCGGCCGCCACCAGCGCCCGTCGCGCAGCGGGTCGCGGGCCAGCTGCACCGCGGTGACGGCGACGAGCAGGTTGCTCTGGATCGTGAAGTAGGAGACGAGGCGGCCCAGTCGGGTGACCAGCGGGGGGACCGCGGTCTCGGCCAGCACCGAGTCACCGGTGACGACGAGCACGGTCTGCAGCACCAGCGCGGCGATCGCGACGGCGGCGGTCACCGCGTGCACGGCGCGGGCCCTGGGGACGGTCACCCGCCCGAGCCTAGGGGCCGAACGGTCCGTGGGGTGGAACTCTCGACAGGCGATGGGCGGCCCGCTGGGCACGCTGCGCGGGCCACCCCCGAGAATGGTGCGCATGACCACCGACCAGCGAGTCCCCGTCGCCCAGGCCGAGCGCCACGCCCTGTGCGAGACCTTCCTCGAGGTCGGGCCTGCGGCGCCGACGCTCTGCAGCCCGTGGCTCACCCGCGACCTGGCCGCGCACCTGGTGCTGCGCGAGCGCCGCCCCGACCTCGCGGCCGGGATGTGGGTGCCGCCGCTCCAGGGCCGCCTCGAGCGCGGACAGGCCGGCATCGCGGGTGGCGACTGGGCGGCGCTCGTCGAGACCGTGCGCAGCGGCCCGCCGTGGTGGACTCCGATGCACTTCGCCAAGGTCGACGCCCTGGTCAACACCAGCGAGTTCGTCATCCACCACGAGGACGTGCTGCGCGGCGACGGGGCCGTCGGACCGCGCCGGGAGGTGTCCGAGCGCACCGCTCGGGCCGTGCTCTCGGCACTGCGCTCGGGGGCGTCGTTGATGTTCCGCCGCTCGCCCGTCGGCGTGCGGCTCGTGGCGCCGGGGGCCGAGCCGATCGCCGCCGGCCCGAAGTCGGCCGTCGCCGAGGGGCGGGTCGTCACCGTCACCGGGGAGCCGGTCGAGCTGCTGCTCGTCGCGTTCGGGCGGATGCGGGTCGCGGACGTGGCCCTGGAGGGCTCACCCACCGACGTCTCGGGTCTCAAGGGCGCGTCGCTCGGCGTCTGAGCGGACCCCCCGGAACGCAGCACTTCCGATCGCACGCAGATATTGCTGCGTGCTCCTCGAACTTCTGCGTGCCACGGCTGCCGAGAGACGCACGGAGTAGCGTCGCGCCATGCGCTCGTCGTCGCCCGGATGGGCCACCGACCTGGCCATCCTCGAGCACACCGGCTCCCTGGTCGAGGAGCACCCTGACCACCTCGTCGTGCGCACGCCGGACAACCCCGACTTCCACTGGGGCAACTTCGTGCTGGTCACCGACGAGGAGGCCGTGGATGACGCGGACCGCTGGGTGGGTGTGTTCGGGGCGGCCTTCCCGGGGGCGAGCTGGGTGTCGGTCGGGCTGCCCCGGATGCCGGGAGCGCCGGACCCGTGGGCCGCGCTGGGACTGGACCTCGAGCTCGAGGACGTGCTGACCACCCGCACCCTGCCGCGCCCCGCCCCGCTCCCCGCGGGCTACACCGTGCGCCGCCTCGAGGGCGGGGACTGGGAGCAGGACCTGGCGCGGTCGGTGGCCGAGAACGACGCCACCGGTGAGGAGGACCCGGCGTCGTTCCTGCGCTTCGCACGTGGGCAGCTGCGCGCCCGGAAGGACCTCAGCGCCCGCGGCCTCGGCGCGTGGTTCGGAGCCTTCGCCGCCGACGACGTGCTCGTGGCCGACCTCGGCATCGTGCGGTGCGGCTCCACCGCGCGCTACCAGGACGTCACCACCGACGACGCGCACCGACGGCAGGGTCTTGCGTCGCACCTGCTCGGCGTCGCCGCGCAGTGGGCCGCCGACGCCGGGTGCGAGCAGTGGGTGATCGTCACCGCGGCCACCAACCCGGCCGGCCGGGTCTACCGCGCCTCGGGGTTCGCCCCCGACATCGGTGCGGTGCAGGCCTACCGCCGGCCGCCGCGCCAGCCATCGACCACGCCCCGGCGTCCCCAGATCGACCAATAGGTCACGTCCGGGACACCGGACCGCCGTCCGGGTTGCCATGACGCGCGTCACGGCGGCGCACCGCGCTGCGGTCGTACCCTGAGGGCATGACGGCGCGGGTGACCGTTCGCAGTGCCGAGGGACCGTCGGGTCCGGTCCGGGACGACACGCTGCGAGGCTTCCGCTGGGCCAACCGGCGGCTGATGCTCCCCGTGCTGTCCCACCCGGTGCTCGGCGCCTGGGCGGGCAGCCCGGTGGTTGGCTGGTTCCTCGTGCTCACCACCACCGGGCGCCGCAGCGGGCTGCCTCGCCGAACCCCCCTCAACTACGCCATCCTCGACGGGCGGGTCTACCTGCTCTCCGGTTTCGGCCGTCGCGCCGACTGGTACCGCAACCTTGCCGATGACCCCCGAGTCACCCTCGCGCTCCCGGGCCGGGTGGTCGAGGGCACCGCCGAGCCAGTGGTCGACCCGGCCGAGGCCGAGCGCGCCGCGCTGGCGGTGGCCCGCAACTGCGGCTTCGCCCTGGTCTTCGAGGGGCTGAACCCGCTGACCACCACCGACGACCGGCTCCGGGCCCAGCTCGCGGGGCGGCCCGTCGTGCGTGTCACCGCGGCCGAGCCGGTGCGTCCCGGCCGGCACGACCCGGGGTCGTCGTGGTGGCTGCTCCCCCGCGCCCTGGGGGTGGTGGCGGTGCTCGGCGCCGCCCGGGCCGTGCGCCGCCGCTGACGCTCGGCCGCCGCGCCGAGGTCCGGTCTCAGCGGACGGGGAGGCCGTCCTCCCGCAGGGCGTCCTTGACCTCGCCGATGGTGAGCTCGCCGAAGTGGAAGACACTGGCCGCCAACACGGCATCCGCGCCGGCCCGCACCGCTGGGGCGAAGTCGCCCACGGCCCCGGCGCCACCCGAGGCGATCACCGGAACAGTCACCTCGGCCCGCACGAGCCGGATCAGCTCGAGGTCGAAGCCGTCCTTGGTGCCGTCGGCATCCATCGAGTTGAGCAGGATCTCGCCGGCGCCGAGCTCCTCGGCGCGCACGCACCACTCCACCGCGTCGATGCCGGTGCGGGCGCGCCCGCCGTGGGTCGTCACCTCGAACCCGCCGGTGGCGCGCCCGGTGTCGTCGCGGCGGCGGCGCACGTCGGCCGACAGCACGAGCACCTGCGCCCCGAACCGGTCGGCGGTCTCGGCGATGAGGGCCGGGCGGGCGATGGCGGCGGTGTTGACCCCGACCTTGTCGGCGCCGGCGCGCAGCAGCCGGTCGACGTCGTCGACGGTGCGCACCCCTCCCCCGACGGTCAGCGGGATGAAGACCTCCTCGGCCGTGCGCGCCACGACGTCGAACATCGTCGCGCGGTCACCGCTGCTGGCCGTGACGTCGAGGAAGGTCAGCTCGTCGGCCCCCTGCTCGCCGTAGCGGCGGGCCAGCGCGACCGGGTCGCCGGCATCGCGCAGGTTCACGAAGTTGACGCCCTTGACGACCCGACCGTCGTCGACGTCGAGGCATGGGATGACGCGTACCGCCACGGACATGCGACCAACCTACCCAGCACTAGAGTCGCCGCCATGACCCTCCCGCCGGTCGAGCGGCCCGGCCCCGTCGACACCGCCGATCCCGCGCAGGTCGCGGCGGTGGTCGAGGCGGCCCGGGGCGCTCGTGCGGCTCGCGGCACGACGGTGGTCGTCGCCGTCGACGGGCGCAGCGGGTCGGGAAAGACGTTGTTGGGGACCGCCGTCGCGCGAACCCTGGCCTGCCCCGTCGTGCACCTCGACGCGATCTACCCCGGCTGGGACGGCCTGGCGGCCGGGGTCGAGCTGGCGACCACGCACGTGCTCGAGCCGGTCGCGCGCGGCGACCACGCGGCATACCCGCGGTGGGACTGGATGCGCTCGCGCCCCGGCCGCACGGTCGTCGTGGATGCCGGGCCGCACCTCGTGCTCGAAGGCTGCGGCGCGCTGGTGCCCCCAGCTGCCGTGTTCGCCGACGTGCGGGTGTGGGTGGAGGCGCCCACCGAGGTGCGCAAGGAGCGCGCGCTGTCGCGCGACGGGGAGACGTACGCGCCGCACTGGGACCGGTGGGCCGCCCAGGAGGATGCCGTCTACGCGCAGGCACGGCCGTGGGAGTCGGCCGACCTGGTGCTGCGGACGGTGACGCCGTGAACTTCGACGACCTGGGCCCGGAGGTCCGGCGACGCCTGGGCCGGCTGCGCACCCGGTGGGTGTTCCTCGTGCAGATCGGCGTCGGGGTGCTCGTCGCCTGGCTCGTGGCCAGCATGCTGCTCGGCCACGCCAACCCGTTCTTCGCCCCGGTCACGGCGATCCTGTGCCTCGGGCTGACCTACGGCCAACGGCTGCGGCGGATCATCGAGGTGACCGTCGGCGTCGCGATCGGGGTGCTCGTCGGCGACCTCATCGTCACCGTGCTCGGCAACGGCCCGTGGCAGATGGCGGTGGTCGTCGTACTGGCGATGGCGATCGCGATCGTCGTGTCGTCGGGGCAGCTGCTCGTCATCCAGGCCGGCGTGCAGTCGGTGTTCATCGTGGCGCTCGTCGCCAGCCAGAGCGCGGCCTTCTCGCGCTGGCTCGACGCCGTCGTGGGGGGCGTCGTGGCATTGATCATCGGAGTCGTGGCGCCGACCTCGCCGGTGCGCCGGCCCCGGGCCGAGGCCGCCCGCACCGTGCGCGCGGTGTCGTCGACACTGCGTGACGTCGTCGCAGCGCTGCGCCGGCGGGACCGGGTGCTGGTCTCCGCGGCCCTGGACGGCGCCCGCTCGATCGAGGAGCAGCTCACCGAGCTGCGCACCGCCGCCGCCGAGGGGGTGGCCGTGGTGCGCCAGTCGCCACTGCTGCGCGGGCACGCCCCCACCGCCGAGGCGGCCTCCGCCCTGGTCGTCCCGCTCGACCGGTGCGTGCGCAACCTGCGGGTGCTGGCCCGGCGAGCATCCGTCGCCATCGCCCGCGACGAGGCGGTGCCCGCGCACTACGTCGACCTCGTCGAGACGCTCGCCGACGCCGCCGACGACCTGGCCCGGGTGCTCGACGAGCACACCCTGCCCTCGGCCGCCCGGGCGGTGCTCGAACGGGTTGCGGGACTGTCGGCGCGGGTCGACCCGAACGCCGGGCTGAGCGCGGAGATGATCCGGGGCCAGGTGCGCTCGATCGTCGTCGACCTGCTCGTGGTGGCCGGGGTCGACGACGACGAGGCCCTCCAGCTCGTCCCCGAGTCCTACCTCCCCTGACTCGGGTGCGTCGCATGAGCCGTCATCGAGGTGGCGTGCCGATCGGCGGAGGAGGTCGCCCTCGCCGTGGGAGCGGCACCATCATCGCGTGAGCACGTCAGGAGGACTGGACCTCTGCCCACTGGCCCCTCTGCCCCGATGTTCGAGGCCCGGCATCCTCACTGCGAGGGCGCGGTCGGGTCGCCGCAGCCGCTCGTGAGAGTGGTCAGGAGTCCCAGTAGGCCAGGTGTGAACGGTGCAACCACTCATCCACCCACGCTCGGTCGGGCTCGGCCGGTAGGTCGGGGGCGTCACGCAAGGCGGCCAGGCGGGCCTCGGCCGCGTCGACCCGGGCGACCACGTCGGCGAGTGGCACTTCTCCTCGCCGGACCTGTCGCAGGTAGGTGCGGTCAGGCTCAGGAACTGGGAGCGTGATGCGGCCGGTGGTCAGGAGCTCCACGCCCTGAACACCCAGGCGCAGGGCGTGCATGGCGTACTTCGTGTCGTAGCCGTGCTCGGCGACCAGCTCGGGCCGGTTGGTGTGTGCTCCGACCTCGCCGGTCATGGCGGCGCGCTGTGACTGGAGGTAGCCCAGGAAGCGGGCGGCGGCCAGGGTGGACACGAATCGGTGCGCGTTGTCGACCAGCTCGGCGCCGTACCTGTTGCGATGGACAACCTCCTCGTCGGGGACGAAGAGCGCGAGCAACACCGTGGGGTTGCCGGCCAGTGCCAACCGGCACCACTTGCGAGCCGAGTAGATGACCACGTCCAGGTCTCCCGCACCGGAGCGGTTCGCCAGTCCCCCGGGACGGTCCCAGACCGTGTGCCGCTGGTACTGCTCGAACCCGACCTCGGCGTTGCCGCTGTCGATGCCGCTCGGGACTCGCGCCAGTCCGGTCACGTAACGGGCCGGCTCGAGGCAGATCCCCAGCTCGTCGCGGTCGTCCTGGCCGCTGATCGCCGTGCCGTGGACCCCGGAGCCGACCTGGACGCGCAGGATCATGCCCGCCTCGGCGATCGCACGCGCCTCCTCAGAGGCATGCGGGTGGGCAAATCCCGGTGGAAGGGACGTGTCCCCATGGATCTCGGCAGCCCGCGTCATGCCACCGAACGGTACGACCTTCGCCAGGCGGGCGACCAGCAAGGTCTTGGCTGAGGCACACTCGACCACCACGGAAGCCCACGGGGGGAACGGTGAGGTCATGGGTCGGGTGTGTGTCGTCAACTTCGTGAGCCTGGACGGTGTCATCCAGGCGCCGCTCTCAGCGGACGAGGACCGCGACGGTGGGTTCACCAGCGGAGGGTGGGTCCCTCCCTACAGTGACGACACCGTCGACGCATTCATGGGTGATGCCACCGTCAACGCGGCCGGCCTGCTCCTGGGCCGGCGCACCTACGAAACCCTCCAGGCGGCCTGGGCGGACGCGGACCAGTCCGTGCCGGCGATCGCCGCCATGAACCGGATGCCCAAGTACGTCGTCACGACCACTTCCGACGATCTGGAATGGCGGAACTCGCACCAGGTGGCAGGAAACCTGCTCACCGCGGTGGCCAAGCTGGCATCCGAGACCGAGGGCGACCTGGTCGTTGTCGGGTCCGGAGCGCTGGTCCGCGGCTTGGCGGCGCTCGATCTCGTCGACGAGTACCGACTCCTCCTCTTCCCCGTGGTGCTCGGGGCAGGCAAGCGGATGTTCGATGAGGGTGCCCAGCCCGCGCACTTCACCCTGAGTGAAACCACGCTGGCACCCAGCGGTGTCGCCATCCTCACCTACACCAGGGCGCCCGGCATGATCCCCATGGAGAACGAGCAGGCGGCCGAGCCTGAGGCGACGGTGATCACGCTCTGCGGCTCGACCAGGTTCGAGGCCGAGTTCGCGGAGGTCAACCAGCGGCTCACGATGGATGGTTGCGTCGTGATCAGCCTGGGGATGTTCCGCCTCCCCGACCTGCCGGACTACGACCGGGCCGCCGACAGCGCACACCTGAAGGAACGGCTCGGCGGTGTGCACTTCCAGAAGATCCGCATGGCGGACGAGGTGTACGTCGTGGATCCGGGCGGCTACGTCGGTGAGTCGACCCGACGGGAGATCGCCTACGCGCAGTCGCTCGGCAACCGGTTCGCTACCTGAGCCGAGAGCGCCCGGCTTGACCGGTCGACGGCACCCGCGCCTGGATCGGCACGGAGCCAGTTCGGTTGCGGTTCAGCGGTACTTCTCGATCACCTCGGGATCCTCCTCGGACCAGCCGTGCTCGGCGATCAGCCCCCAGCAGTCCGGTCGGGAGCCGTCGACGTCGGTGATGCCGTAGGCGTCCGCAAGCTGGCGCGCCGTGACGACCTGGCCGGCGAACCGCCCGTGATCGTCGTCGGCGGCCAGCGCAGTCACGCCCCGCGCCACGTAGGTCGGCGACTCCGCGATTGCGAAACTGGGCTCCTTGACGCAGAACTCACGCCAGGTGGCCTCAGTGACTCCGAAGCCCTCCAGCATGCGCTCGGAGCGCATCCAGCCAGGCGTGACACCGACCGCGTCCACCGTGGTGTCACTCAGATCGCGAGCGAAGTTGCGCACCAGCCGGTCCACGCCGGCCTTGACGAAGTCGTAGTAGAACCCCACGCCGGGGCGGTCCCCGGAGTTCGCCGCACTGGTGCCGTCCGTCATCTCGACCAGCAGCCCTCCGCCGGTGCGCAGCATCAGGGGCAGGGCCAGTGACGCGGTGATGATGTGCGTCTCGATCCCCATCCGCAACATCCGCAGCCCACCATCGAGGTCGTGCTCCCACAGCGGTGTCTGCCACTGCGCGTAGCGGTCGCCACCGAAGATGTCGTTCACCAGCACGTCCAGCCTGCCCTGCTCCGAACGGATCCGGTCGACCAGGGCGCGTACCGCCTCCACGTCCTGGTGGTCCACCCGAAGCGCACATCCCGACCCACCGACCTCCCTCATCAGGTCACCGGTCTCCTCGACCGTTTCGGGCCGGTCCATGTCCGATGGTCCCGACACCCGGCTGGAACGTCCCGTGGCGTAGACGAACGCCCCGGCCCGCGCCAGCTCCACCGCGACGGCACGCCCGGCGCCGCGGGTCGCCCCCGCCACCAGGGCCACGCGGCCAGAAAGACCAACCTCCACGTCAGTCCCCTTCCCCTCCGCGCACAGAGCGTTCCACCCGCCGGCCACTCTCCCAGAGGAGGCAGGCCCCCGGACGAATCGCGTCGCGACATCGCCATCGCACCTCGGCCGCTCTGGAATGCTCGGGGCGGTGACCACCACCCGCCCGGATGCCGCCGCGTCGCGCCACCCGCACGGGGCGCCCACCTGGGTGGTGGTCACGGCGCTGGTGCTCGTGGCCGCCAACCTGCGCACCCTCATGGCCAGCCTGCCGCCGCTGGCCCAGAGCATCAGCGCCGACCTGGGCCTCAGCAGCGCCTGGATGGGCGTGCTCACCACCTTGCCGGTGCTCTGCATGGGACTGCTCGCCCCGGTCGCGAACCAGGTGGCGCGGCGGGTCGGCACGGCGTCGGCGGTGGGCGGCGGCATCAGCCTGGTGCTGCTCGGGCTCGTGCTGCGCGGCCTGGGCGGTGGGCAGGTGTGGTCGCTCTACGCGGGCACGGTCGTCGCCGGCGCCGGCATCGCGCTGGCCGGAACGCTGCTGCCCGGCGTGGTCAAGGCGGTCTTCCCGGCGAGCCGCTCGGGGCTGGGCACCGGGCTGACCATGGTGGCGATGATGGGCCTGGCCGCCGTCGCCTCCGCCACCTCGGTTCCGCTGGCGGACGCCCTCGGCGGCTGGCCGGCATCCCTGCTCGCCTGGGTGCCGCTCGCGGCACTGGCCGTGCTGGCCTGGGTGCCGATGGCGCGGACGGTGCGGCGGCACGCCGCACCCGACGAACCGCCCGCCGACGTCTCGCACGCCCTGCCCTGGGGCAGCCTCACCGCGTGGCTGCTCGCCCTCTACCTCGCCTGCCAGTCGTGGCAGTTCTACTCCTCGCTCGCCTGGCTCGCCCCGACGTACGAGTCGGTCGGGTGGACCGCCCGCAGCGCGGGGCTGCTGATGGCGGTGTTCACCGGCGCCCAGCTCGTCTCCGGGCTGGTCGCCCCGGCGCTGCTCGACCACGTCGGCGACCCCCGGGTGCTGCTGGTCACGGCCACCCTGCTCGGCGGCTCGGGAGAGCTCGGCGTCTGGTTGGCGCCGCAGGCGCTGCCGTGGGTCTGGGCGCTGCTGCTCGGCGCGGGTCAGGGCGCCTGCTTCGCGCTCGGCCTCGCGCTGCTCGTGCGGTACGCCGCCACCTCCCGCGACAGCGCGCGGCTCACCGCGATGGCCTTCCTGGTCAGCTACACGATCGCCGCGTTCGGGCCTACCACGATGGGCGCCGTCGAGGACGTCACCGGCAGCTTCGCGGTGCTGTGGGCGCTGCTGGCGCTGGTGGCGGTGCCGCAGCTGGCGTTCGCCCTGCGGCTGCGCCCGGACCTGCCGAGGGTGGGCGGCGAGGTGGAGGCGCCCGAGCCGGTCAGGCCCTGAGGTCGCGCAGCTGGCCGGTGTGCGCCGGTAGGTGCACGCTCGCCTGGGTCTCGGCGACGAAGGGGCCCCACGGCATCGGCTGGTCGAGCACGAGCTCGCCGTCGTGGAACAGGCGGCACGGCACCGCGGTACCGAGCTGGTCAGGGTCGAGCCGGGCGGTCGCCGCCATCACCACCTCCGCCAGCTGCCGACCGCGGGCGACCAGGGACTCGAGGTCGCCGGTTGCCGCGGCCCAGTCGGTGAGCACCTGTGGGTCCTGGCAGACGACGTTTCCGAACGTCGGGACGGTGCGTCCCTGCACGAGGGCCTGCGCCACGGCCGTCATCGCCAGGTCGTTGAGCGCCACGTGGGCCACCACCCGGGCGGCGTCCCACTCCCCCGGTGGTGGCTCGCCGAACCCGCCGAGCTCCGCCTCGGCGAAGAAGGCGTCGTACGCCGCCGCGACCGCGGTCAGGTCGACGGCATCCGGGCGCGCGTCGGCGAGGTCGGCGAAGTGGTCGAGCACGGAACCCCAGGCGCCGGGCCCGACGTAGCTGTGGCGGCGACGAAGTGCACTGTCGCCGAACCGATCCCAGCCGCGGTGTTCGAGCTCGACGCGGGTGCCGCCGTCGTCGGATGCCGTGAAGCGCACCTCGACCTCGCTCGCGTCGTCAGCGTCCTGCCCGGGGTGCCAGCTGAGCACGACACGGTGCGGCGGGTCCCAGGCGAGCACCTCGCCCCACACGCAGGTGCGTCCGTCGACGGCGCGCTCGACGAGGAGGCCGTCCTCGAAGGCGAGCCCTCCGGCGTCCGCCCCGAAGATGCCGTGCGTCGGCAACGGCCACCACGCGCCGATCCGGCGGGTGAACACCGCGAAGGTCTCGTCGACCGGGCGGGCGACGTGCGCCGAGCGCAGGACGGGCGGTGGCCCCGGTGCCGCTGGGGCGCTCATGAGCGGGGCTCGCCCTCGGCGTAGGCGACCAGCGCGGCCAGCGCGTCGTCCCAGAACCGGTCGACCCACACCCGCAGCTCGGCCAGCCCGTCGAGGTCGACGCGGTAGAACCGGCGGGTGCCCTCGGGGCGCACCGCGACCAGGCCGGCGTCGCGCAGCACCCGCAGGTGCTGCGAGACGGCCGGCTGGCTGACTGAGGTGGCGTCGGTCAGCTGACGCACGCTGTGCTCGCCGCTGCGCAGCAGCTCGAGGACGGCACGTCGGGTGGGGTCGCCCAGGGCGTCGAGGACACGTGCTTCATCGGCCATGACTTATCATAAGCACACACCGATGGATGCCGTCAAGACCTGGCTTTCCAGTGCCGGTCGACGATCCGGGCGAGCCGCAACGCCTCGTCGCGCCCGAGCTGCCCGTCGGCCCGTTGGATGGCCATCACGGCCAGCTCGTCGGAGTCGTCGAGCTCGAGGGTGACCCAGGGGGCACCGTCGGGGAAGCGCACCTCGAGGATCTCGTCCCACCCCACGGTGCGGGTGAGCAGCAGGTTGCGCACCCGGATGCCGGTGTCGTCGGGGACCGCCTTGATGCTCGCGTACCGGCCGAGGAAGGCCGCCAGGGCGAGCCCCAGCCCGACCAGGGCCAGCTGGTCGCCCACCCGCCAGCCCCCGGACCCCATGCCGATGGCGACGATGGTGCACACCACGACCGCGACCGACGCCATCACGAGCGGCAGGATGCGCCCGCGCTTCGGGCGGAACGGTGCGTCCGGCCCGGCGGGAGACGGGGGCGGGGCCGGCGTCGGGTCGCTCACAGCCGGCAGGCGGTGATGTCGGTGACCAGGATGGCGCGGGCGCCGAGGTCGTAGAGCTCGTCCATCACCGCGTTGGTGCTCGACCGGGGCACCATCGCGCGCACCGCGAACCAGTCGCGGTTCTGCAGGTGCGACACGGTGGGCGACTCCAGGCCGGGCGTGATGGCGCAGGCCCGGTCGACCAGGGTGGCCGGCACGTCGTAGTCGAGCATCACGTAGTGGCGGGCGGTGATGACGCCCAGCAGCCGCCGGCGCAGCACCTCGACGGCGGCCTGCTCCTCGCTGCCCTCACGCCGCACCAGCACGGCCTCGCTGCGCAGGATCGGCTCGCCGAAGACCTCGAGCCCCTGGCTGCGCAGGGTCTGCCCCGTCTCGACGACGTCGGCGATGACGTCGGCGACCCCGAGGGTGATCGCCGTCTCGACCGCGCCGTCGAGGCGCACGACCGAGGCGTCGATGCCGTGGTCGGCCAGGTGTTTCTCGACCAGGCCCTGGTAGCTGGTGGCCACCCGGTGACCGGAGACGTCGGCGAGCGCGCTCGCGGTGCCGGGGCGGGCGGCATACCGGAAGGTGGAGGCGCCGAAGCCGAGCGCCATCAGCTCGACCGCGGCCGAGCCGGAGTCGAGCAGCAGGTCGCGGCCGGTGATGCCGCAGTCGACGGTGCCCGAGCCGACGTAGACCGCGATGTCGCGCGGGCGCAGGTAGAACAGCTCGACGCCGTTGTCGGCATCGGTGACCACGAGCTCCTTGGGGTCGCGCCGGGTGCGGTAGCCGGCCTCCTTGAGCATGGCGGCCGCGGGCTCGGACAGGGATCCCTTGTTGGGGACGGCAATGCGCAGCATGGGTGGTGTGCTCCGGTCAGAGGTGCGTGTAGACGTCGTCGGGCGAGATGTCGCAGGCGAGCATGAGCACCTGCAGGTGGTAGAGCAGCTGGCTGATCTCCTCCGCGGTGCGCTCGCTGCCCTCGTACTCGGCGGCCATCCACACCTCGGCGGCCTCCTCGACGATCTTCTTGCCGATGGCGTGCACGCCGGCATCCAGCGCCGTGACGGTGCCCGACCCCGGGGGGCGGGTGCGGGCCTTGTCGGCCAGCTCGGCATACAGGTCGTCGAACGTCTTCACGAGGGACAAGGGTACGGGGGCGAGGAGGTGTCCCCTCGCCCCCGTCCCTCGGCGGCGGTCAGGCGACGGGTGCCGGCTGCTCCACGTCCCGCGTTGAGCGGGCCGCCTCGGCGCGGGTGACCTTGACCCACTGGGTGAAGCCGTAGATGACGAACATCCCGTAGAAGGTGTACATCACGGCGGTCGGCACGTAGCCGGTGGCGAAGCCGAGCGGGACGCCGACCAGGTCGACGGCGATCCAGGCCAGCCAGAACTCGTTCCAGCCGCGCGCCATCGCGTAGGTCGCGGCGATCGAGCCGACGAAGATCCACGCGTCGCACCAGTAGAACCACCACTGCGGGGTGAAGAAGGGGTTGGGCGAGAGCTCCCACAGGGCCACGAAGACCTGGTGGACGATGACCGTGCCGACCAGCCAGCCCACGACGAGGATGAGGCGCTCGCGCTGCCTCATCCAGCGCGGCACGATGGCCGGAGCGTCGCTCGCGGCGCCCACGGCCCGGCGGTGCTGGGACCACCGCACCCAGCCGTAGATGCTGACCATGATGAAGAAGACCTGCCGGCCGGACTGGCCGAACAGGGGAACGCGCTGGTCCTCGAGCCCGAAGGCGCCGCCGATGTAGACGAAGAACAGCATGATGTTGGCGGTGATGCCGACCGGCCACGCCCAGACGAGGCGTTTCATGCCGAGCCAGGCGGAGGCGACGCCGATGGAGACGCCGATCAGCTCGAGCCAGTAGAGCTTGTACTGGCCGATGGGGATGTACGCGTCGATGATCGTCTTGAAGACGTTCTGCGACGGGTCAGTGGCCGCGATGAGGGTGTTCATGAGAGGTGTTCGTCCTTTGGGGTTCGTTGTGCTTCTCGGACGAACTCCGGGGAACGTGCACCACGGGCGCACCCGAGGTCGAAAGAGACCTCCGGTACAACCGTCGTACGTGCTTCCTACCATCCGGACTTTCACCGTCGGTCCAGGATTTTCACCTGGTCAACCGGCCGCTGGCTGCGGTCGGGTCGCGGACTGTCACCGCCGGCTCGGAGTTTCACCGACCCCGGAGCACGTGGGAGGAAGTATGCCGCACGCCGCTGTGGGGCGGCGGTGCCGTCACCCTGTGGGCTCGCTCACGGATGCCGGGCGGCCGTTGGCAACCCGGTACAAACGTTCACTGCTCGTGTTCCCCTGTCGGCCGTGGTGGCGCATCATGGTCACCGTCGAGGACGAGGAGCAGGATCATGGCGCCCGCTGAGCGGTCGGAGGTGACGGTCAACGGCGACGTCGTCGGCCTCGCCGGCACCGAGCCGTGGACGAACGCGCTGGACTGGCTGCGCGCCCGAGGGCTCACCGGCGCCAAGGAGGGCTGCGCGGAGGGCGAGTGCGGGGCCTGCGCGGTCATGGTGGCCCGCTCGGACGACGCGGGCGGCACCCGTTGGGCGGCGGTGAACTCGTGCCTGCTGCCGGCCGGTTCGCTCGCGGGCCAGGAGGTCGTCACCGCAGAGGGGCTCGGCACCCCGGAGGCGCTGCACCCCGTGCAGCACGAGATGGCGGCGCGGGGCGGCTCGCAGTGCGGCTACTGCACCCCCGGGTTCGTCTGCTCGATGGCCGCCGAGTTCTACCGCGCCGACCCCGACGGCTTCGCCCTCGAGGCGATCTCGGGCAACCTGTGCCGCTGCACGGGCTACCGCCCGATCCGGGATGCCGCGCACGCCCTCGGGCGCCCTTCTCCCGACGACCCGCTGGCCACCCGGATGCGGGACGCGGCGCCCGCGGCCGCCCCCAGCCGGGTCGAGGGCGGGACGGGCGCGTACGTGCGGCCGACCGACCTGGCCGAGACGCTGCTGCTGCTCCAGCAGCATCCGGATGCCGTGCTCGTCGCGGGGTCGACCGACTGGGGCGTGGACGTCAACCTGCGCGGGGCCCGCACTCCGCTCGTCATCGGCATCGACCGGCTGGCCGAGCTGCGGGGGTTGACCCGCGGGCCGGACCACCTCGAGCTTGGCGCGGGGTTGCCCCTCACCGAGCTGGAGGGCCGCCTCAATGGCGGCGTGCCCCTGCTCACGGCGCTCTTCCCGCAGTTCGCCTCACCGCTCATCCGCAACGGCGCGACCGTCGGGGGCAACCTCGCCACGGGCTCGCCCATCGGCGACCTCGCCCCTGCACTCCTCGCCTTGGAGGCCTCGGTGGTGCTGCACGGCCCGGACGGTGACCGGCTGGTGCCCCTGGACCGGTTCTTCACCGGCTACCGGCGCAGCGTGCGGCGACCGGACGAGCTCATCCGCGCCGTGCGAGTTCCCCTGCCGCTCAGTGAGGTTGCCGCCTTCTACAAGGTCAGCAAGCGGCGGTTCGATGACATCTCGAGTGTTGCGGTCGGCGTGGCGCTGCACGTCGAGGACGGTGTCGTGCGCCGCGCCCGGATCGGGGTCGGCGGCATCGCGGCCACGCCGGTGCGCGCGAGCGCGACCGAGTCGGCACTCGAGGGCCGGCCGTGGACGGTGGAGACCGCCCGGGCTGCCGGCGAGGTGCTACGCGAGGAGGGAACGCCGATCGACGACCACCGCGCCAGCGCCGCCTACCGTCGAGCCACCCTGGCCACCATGCTGGTGAGGGCGCACGCCGACGGCGCGGCACCGGCATCCGAGGGGGTGGGTGCGTGAGCACCGTTGCACCGCACGCTGACACGCGCGTCGTCGGCACGCCACTCCCCCACGAGTCGGCCGCCCTGCACGTCACCGGCGCGGCGCTGTACACCGACGACCTCACGGGACGGATGCCGAGCCTGCTGCACGCGCATCCGGTGCAGGCGCCGCACGCCCACGCCCACGTGACGCGCCTCGACGTGGGGCCCGCCCTCGCCGTGGCCGGGGTCGTGCGCGTGCTCACCGCGCAGGACGTGCCCGGGGTGGGCGACGGCGGCGTGAAGGGCGACGAACCGCTGTTCCCCACCGAGGTGATGTTCCACGGGCAGCCGGTCTGCTGGGTGCTCGGCGAGACGCTCGAGGCGGCGCGGCTGGGGGCCCTGGCCGTCGAGGTGGAGTACGAGGCGCTGCCGGCCGTCGTCACGGTGCAGGAGGCGATCGACGCGGGCAGCTTCCAGGGCGGGATGCCGCGGCTGCAGCGCGGCGACGTCGAGGCCGCGTTCGCGAGCGCCGCGCACGTCTTCAGCGGGGTGACGGAGTGCGCGGGGCAGGAGCACTTCTACCTCGAGACGCACTGCTCGATCGCCCAGGTCGACGAGAGCGGCCAGGTCTTCGTGCAGTGCAGCACGCAGCACCCGAGCGAGACCCAGGAGGTCGTCGCCCACGTGCTCGGCCGGCCGAGCCACGCGGTCACCGTGCAGTGCCTGCGGATGGGGGGCGGCTTCGGCGGCAAGGAGATGCAGCCGCACGGGCTCGCGGCGATCGCCGCCCTCGGCGCGGTGCTCACCGGCCGGCCGGTGCGACTGCGGCTGACCCGGGCCCAGGACATGACGATGACCGGCAAGCGGCACGGCTTCCACACCCAGTGGCGGGCCGCGTTCGACGACGACGGCGGGCTGCTGGCGCTCGATGCGACGCTCACCTCCGACGGCGGCTGGAGCCTGGACCTGTCCGAGCCGGTGATGGCGCGCGCCCTGTGCCACGTCGACAACGCCTACTGGATCCCCCACGTGCGCGTGAACGGCCGGATCGCGAGGACGCACAAGACCTCGCAGACCGCCTTCCGGGGCTTCGGCGGCCCCCAGGGGATGCTCGTCGTCGAGGACGTCCTGGGCCGGTGCGCGCCACGGCTCGGCATCGACCCCGCCGAGCTGCGCCGGCGCAACTTCTACCGGCCGGGACAGCTGACCCCCTACGGGCAGGTCGTGCGCCACCCGGAACGGGCGGTGGCCTGCTGGGAGCAGGTCGTCACCACGGGGGACGTCGCGCGGCGGCTGGAGGAGGTCGCAGCGTTCAACGAGACCTCTGAGCACACCAAGCGGGCGATCGCGGTGACCCCGGTGAAGTTCGGGATCGCCTTCAACTTCACCGCGTTCAACCAGGCCGGGGCGCTGGTGCACGTCTACAAGGACGGGTCGGTGCTGGTCAACCACGGCGGCACCGAGATGGGCCAGGGGCTGCACACCAAGATGCTCCAGGTGGCGGCCACGGCCCTCGGGGTTCCCTTCGACTCGGTTCGGCTGGCGCCCACCCGCACCGACAAGGTGCCCAACACGTCTGCCACGGCGGCCAGCTCGGGTGCCGACCTCAACGGTGGCGCGGTCCTCGACGCCTGCACGCAGATCCTCGACCGGCTGCGTCCGGTGGCGGCCGAGCTGCTCGGGTGCTCGCCGGCGGAGGTGACCGTCGCCGACGGTCGGGTGCGCGCCGACGGCGCCGTCGAGGGGCGGTCCATCGCCTGGGCCGAGCTGGTGGCCTCCGCCTACGTGCAGCGGGTCCAGCTGTGGGCGGCCGGGTTCTACCGCACCGAGGGCCTGCACTGGGACTCCACGGCGATGCAGGGCTCACCCTTCAAGTACTTCTCCTACGGGGCGGCGGCGACCGAGGTCGAGGTCGACGGGTTCACCGGCGCCTACCGGCTGCGGCGCGTCGACATCGTGCACGACGTCGGCGACTCGCTGTCCCCGCTGGTCGACGTCGGCCAGGTCGAGGGGGCGTTCGTGCAGGGCGCCGGCTGGCTCACCCTGGAGGACCTGCGGTGGGACGAGTCGGACTCGCCGGCCCGGGGCCGGTTGGCGACGAACGGGGCCAGCACCTACAAGCTGCCGAGCCTGTCCGAGATGCCGGAGGAGTTCAATGTCGCCCTGCTCGAGCGGGCCACCGAGGACGGCGTGGTCTACGGGTCGAAGGCGGTGGGCGAGCCCCCGCTGATGCTGGCGTTCTCGGTGCGCGAGGCCCTGCGGCAGGCCGCGGCGGCGTTCGGGCCGGAGGGGACGGCGGTCGACCTGGCATCGCCGGCCACACCCGAGGCGGTGTTCTGGGCGGTCGAGCAGGCCCGTTACGGGTCGGTGCCGCCGGGGCTGCAGGCGCTGCGTGAGGGGGCACCCGGGGTCGTGCCCGACCAGCCCGACGTCGAGCGGCACCCGCTCGAGCCGGCATCCGAGCAGCTGGCCCACAGCACCGGACCGGGGGCCTGACGTGCACTGGCTTCCGGCGGTCGCGCGGCTGCGCAGCACGCGCGAGCCCGGAGTGCTGGTGACCCTCGTGTCGGTGCGGGGGCACGCCCCGCGCGAGGCCGGCGCGAAGATGGTCGTCGCCGCCCGGGCCACCTGGGGCAGCATCGGCGGCGGCAACCTCGAGCAGACGGCGGTCACCCGGGCGCGGCAGATGCTCGACGCCGGGGCGGTCGAGCCCGAGCAGCTCACCGTCGCGCTGAGCGACAAGGCACGCACCGAGCACGGCCGCCAGTGCTGTGGGGGCGAGGTCGGCATCCTCCTCGAGCCGCTGCCGGTTCGGCCGTGCGTGGCGGTCTTCGGCATGGGGCACGTCGGTGGCGAGCTCGCCCGCATCCTCAGCCGCCACGACCTCGACCTGCACCTCGTCGACTCGCGCGAGGAGCAGCTCGACGCCTCCACGATGCCGTGGCTGGACGACGCCGTCGCGCGGGTGCAGGTGCACCATGCCCCGCTGCCCGAGATGGTGCTCGACGCGCTCCCGCCCGGCGCACACGTCCTGGTCATGACCCACGACCACGCCGAGGACTACGCACTGTGCGACGCCGCCCTGCGCTGCTCACACGTGGGCTCGGTCGGCCTGATCGGGTCGTCGGCCAAGTGGGGCCGGTTCGAGCGCCGGCTCACCGATGAGGGTCACGCCCCCGACGTCGTGGCCCGCATCCAGACGCCCATCGGGGTGCCCGACCTGCCGGGGAAGGAGCCCGCCACCATCGCCCTGGCCGTCGCGGCCGACCTGCTGCGCACGCTGTCGCCGGACCGGGGTGCGGTCGACCTCATCCCCTGAGTGGTTCGGGGTGCGGTGGTGTCGGCCCCGGGCACGCGGCCGAGATGGCTTCGTGTGCGCGTTGCGCGCCCGGCACCTCCTCGAGCGACGTGGCGAGCTCGGCCGCAGCATCCCGAATAGCGTTGTCGGACAACAGGTTCTGCACTGCCTCGCGGATGCCGATGGGCGTGGTCGCGTTGGGATCGAGGCACAGGCCGACCCCACCTCCTTCGACGGCGGCCGCGCCGGCGAACTGGTCGGTCGACAACGGCAGCACGAGCAGCGGGACCCCAGCGGTCAGCGCCTCGGTGACGCTGTTGTTGCCGCCGTGCGTCACCGAGGCGGATGTGTGGGCGAGGAGCCGCACCTGCGGAAGGAACGCGCGCACGAGCCACTCGGGCGGGAGCGGGCCGAGCGCCTCGAGGGGGGCGGAGCCGGTGGCGAGGGCCACCCGCACGTCGAGACCGCGCAGCGCCTCGGCCACGGCGGCGAGCACGTCGGAGCGGGCCGACAGGAAGCTGCCCAGGCTGACGTAGACCACCGGACGCGCGTCGCGGGCGAGCCAGGCCTCCACCTCCGCGTCGCGCGGTTCCTCGCGCACGGCCGAGCCCAGGAAGGTGTGCGCGGGCAGGAGGGCGGTGCGCTCGGGCTCGTGGAGGCTTCCGGGGTAGTTGAGCAGCAGCAGGTCTCCGGTCTCGGCGAAGGCGTCGGGGCTGGGCGGGGCGGCCGGGTCGAGCTCGGCGAGCGCGGCGTTCCACTGCGCGGTGAAGGTGTCGCGCACCTTCTCGCACAGCGCTCGCAGGTCGGCGAGCGCCTGCGGGTCGGGGTGGATGCCGCGCGGCCAGGCCGGCGGGTAGCCGTAGACCTCGTCGCCCACCGTGAGTGCCGAGGGGTGGCCGAGCACGACGTCCGCGTGCGGCACCTTCGCGCTGACCAGGCCCAGCCGGGCTCCGAAGGCGAGGTGGTCGACGAGCACGGCGTCGGGGCGGACCCGCTCGACGAGGTCGTGCACCTCCCGCGCCACGCCGACGGCGTTCCAGAGCAGGTCGTCGCCCCGCGCGCGGGCCTGGAAGGTCAGCGCCGCCACGGCGCCCTCGCGGGTGGCCGCGAAGAACCCCCGAAGCGAGTCGTCCTCCCCCGGTGGCTGTTCCTCGGCGCGGATGACGCCCGGGTTCGAGCCCCGGCCGAGCTGGAGGTGCTCGCGCTCGTAGCCGAACGCGCGGACCACCGCGTCGGTGGCAGGGCCGGTCGCGACGACGACACGCTCCCCCACGTCGCGCCACGCAGTGGCCAGGGTGGCCAGCGGGTAGAGGTGTGACGCGTAGTCGGGACTGATGACGAGCAGGGTCATGGGGTGGCTGCGACCCTCCCGGGCTCCCCGGCATCCCGCGCCGCCACCGTGCGATAGACCTCGCCGAGCGCGGCGGCCATCGTGTCGATGCCGAACCGCTCGCGCACCACGGCCCTGGACCGGTGGTCGCGCAGGGTGGCCCCGGAGGAGACCGACAGGTCGAGGGCCCGGGTGATCGCCGCCGCGAGGGCGGGCTCGTGCGCGGTGTCGGCCAGCACGCCGGTGACGCCGTCGTCGACGTAGGTGGCCGGGCCACCGCCGTTCGGGGCGACGACGACGAGCCCGACGGTCATCGCCTCGAGGATGGCGATGCCGAACTCCTCCTTGAGGCTGGCGCACACGTAGACGCCGCTCGCGGCGGCCGTCCCTGGTCGGCCCTCGCGTGCGGCGGCGAGCCAGGCCGTGGCGGTGGCGTTGGGGCGGTGGCCGGCGAGGAGCAGCCCGGCGCCGGCGGACGCGTCGGTGGCCACGAGGTCGCGGATGCGGGAGAGCTCGGTGGCCTCCTCGGGGCTCGGGTCGTCGAGGTCGCCGCCGATGACCAGCAGGTTGCAGCGACGGCGCAGCGAGGGGTCGTTGAGCCAGGCGGAGACCAGGGTCGCCATGCCCTTGACCGGGGCCAGCCGGCCGACCGAGAGCGCGAGCGGTAGCGACCGGCGGTCGGCGGGCAGGGTGGCGAGGAGGGTGTCGAGCTCGTCGAGCGCGGCCGCCGTGGTCGGACGCCGGGGCGCGTCGCCCCGCACCTCCTTGGCCACGCGCTCGAGGCCTCCGACGTCGATGCCCTCACCGACGACGAGCGCGCGCTCGGGGTGCGCCGCCACGTCGATGCCGACGAGGCGCGCGATGCTGCGCTCGACGTCGGGACGGGGGAAGAGGACCAGGTGCTCGGCCTGCTCGGCGAGGCGCCGCAACAGGCGGTCGCGGAACCAGAGGTGTTCGCGCTGGTCGGCCGCGCCGAAGTTCGCGCGGTTCAACGTGCCCTCGGCCTCTCGCGACGCGATCAGCGCCTGCGGGTCAGGAGCGACGGTCAGCACGACCGGGATGCCGAGCTCGGCGGCCACCTCGGCCGCCACCAAGGACCCGACGTCGGCCATCCGCAGGTGCAGCACGTCCACCTGCCCGGCCGCCCGCAGGACGCGACGGATGCCGCGCCGCGCCTCGACCCGTCGTGGCCACGCCGTCGACATGCCGGTGGAGTGGCCCCACATCGGCACCCGGGCGTAGAGGTGGCGCGCCGGCGAGAGGTCGTCGGCCAGGGAGCGCCCCGCGGTCGCGTGTGCGGCGCCGGCACCCGGCCCGGTGGTGCCCGCCGCCGTTGCTCCTCCGGTCATCGAGCTGACCGCGGACACCCCGCCCCAGCCACCGGAGATGGTGAGGACCCGGTGGACCCGGCTTCCCCGCCGCAGCAGGGCGTCGCCGAGGTGCACGAGCAGGGTGGCGATGCCGCCGGTGTCGCCCTGGCCGGAGTGGCGCAGGGTGCCGTCGACATCACCGTGGAGGAAGAGCTGGGCCACGGTCAGCCCGTCGCGCGCCACCGCCGGACGGGGCGGGACGAGCCCGTCGGATCGGGCGAGGGCGGCGGCCTGGTGGAGCGAGCCGGCAGCCGCGGTCGGGCCGGGCGTGCCCGTCGGGCCGGGCGTGCCCGTCGGGCCGGTCGAGCCGGCGACCGAGTCGAGAGCGGCTCGGGCCGCCGCAGCGTCGGGAGCCGTACGGCATCCGGGGTCGGCGAGGAGGTCTCCGAGAGCCGCCACCGCGGCGGCTCGTACCTCAACCCCTTCGCCGTCGTCCAACGCCACGTCAGTCAGCGGCTGAAGGGCCGAAGGCGACAGCACGAGGCCCACCGTCTCCACGAGTCGGGCGCGGGCTCCGGGCTCGCGCTCGATGGCGAGGGCAGCGGTCGCGCCGCCGATCACGGCATCCGGGGCCGTGACCGCCCAGCGCTCTAGGGTGCGCTGGGCGAGCATCCCGGTGAATCCGCCCTGCGCGCAACGCTGCACCAGGTCGGGGATGCCGGCAGGTTGCGGGGGCACCTCACCGAGCGCCTCGACGGCGTGCTCGGCCACATGCCCGCGGTCGTCATCGAGCAAGGTGACGAGGTGTGCGGCTGCCGGCGCGCCACCGTGGGCGCCGAGGGCACGCACGGCGGCGATCGCGGTGATCGGGTCGGGGTCGACGGTGGCGGCCACGAGCAGGTCGACCGCGCGTGGCGACGAGCGCTCCACGGCCATTCGCGCGGCGTGCTCGAGCCGCTCGCCGGCCCGCAACCCCTCGAGGATGGTGCCGGACGACCTCACGGCCGCAAGGGCGACGCCGACGTCCATGCGGCGACCTTAAGCGAGCAGACGGCTCTCATCCGCATCGTCGACCGTCCGGAAGCCGCATCCTGTCGAAGGTTTGTCGCAGGTTCGGCGTCGCGCGCGGACGGAGGGAGGCGCCGGGGATGGCCGAAAACTCCATGGACCCGCGTGCGTGCGCGGTGCTGCACTGGTCGGCGTGCCGTCCCCCACCCCCGACCGCTTCCGCGGCCTCGCTCGCTCGTCGCCCTGGCGCTGGCGCGCGCTCGCGTTCGACCTGCACCGCCGACCGCTGCACGGGCCCGACCACACGGTGAGCGTGCTGGTGGAACGGGGCGTGGGGCTCGAGGTGCGGCTCGCCGACGGCGAGCAGCGGCGCGAGCCGGCCCGACGCAACATCGCGGGGATGACCTACCTGGGCGGTGGCGATCGCGGGCCCGGCACCGTCGAGCTGCCGTACGCGTGGGAGGTGCCGGTGGAGGTCGACGACAACGGTTTCGTCGTTCGGCGGCCACGGAACCCGGTGTCGGACGACCCGATGTGGCAGGACTACCAGTTCGTGGCGATGCTCGACCCGGTCGAGCTCGCCGACGGCCACTGGCGCCACCCCGCGACTGTCGTCGCCTCGGATGGTGCGCCGGATGCCGTTCCGCCCCCCGCGCTCGACGTGCACCGCCTCGACGCTGCGGTGCGGGGTGGGCGCCAGACCTGGTGGGCCGAGGTGTCCCCGCGTGCGGAGTACGAGCCGCGCTGCTCGTGCTGCCCCCTGCTGTTCGGGCAGGTCAGCGTCGACCTCGAGGCCCTGGCCGGTGGGCCGAAGGCGCGGTACCGGACGACTGAACTCAGTTACGCCACGCGCTACCTGGTCGCCCTCGACGTCGTCACCGGCATCTGTGTGCACGTCGAGCACCTCGACGGCGACCACGCCGGCCGGGGCTTCTCGGTGGATGTCCACTCGGTCGACCGGAGCGTCGTCGGGGAGTGAGGGCCGGGACTGGGCTCGGTCGCGGAACGGTGGCAGCGGCGGAGGTCCGTCTCCGAGGACTCGCGCCCTCGGCCGCACTGGGACCACGGCTGGATGGCCGCCGGTCCGGCTGTGCACAGGTGGGCTCACCCACCACCCGGATCTGCGCTCACCACCTCGAGCGGCCTGGATGTCGAAGGCTCGCGCGGTCTCTCGGCCGCCGGTCCGGCTGTGCTCAGCTGTGTGCCGTTTCCGGCCGACGGCCCCAACGTCGTCACATGGTGTGGACGAGCTCACGCTCCATCTCTCTGCGGCGCGAGACCCCAAATCCGTTCCATTGCACCCAAACCCGCGTGTTCGAACACTTGTGCGAATCGTTCTGAGCCACTAGAATTGAGCCACGGGAAGGGGGAGACATGACCGCAGTTGCGCAGTACGGCGAGGCGTTGGCCGACGAGGTCACGTCTGCGTCCAGCCCTGCTGGTGGTCAGGTCCACGAAGTGGTGCTGACGAGTGCCGCACGCGTCGCGACCGCGCTCACTGACGGTGGGGGGCCCAGCGACCGCGGCGAGTGGCTGTCGGTGGTGGGGAGCTGCCAGGGGTTGATCAACACTCTGACTGCGGTGCAGGACACCGCATTGGCCCAGGCGGCACGGCGCGAGAGCGACTGGAGCGAGGACGGCACCCTGGCCGAGACCGTCCACGCGTATGGCCGGATCACCCTGGACGCCGCCGACCTGGCCGCGCCGCTGCTCGGCGCATCGCACGCACAGGCGCAGCGTCGGGTCGAGCTGGCCGTCCGCCTGGCCGCCGACCGGGTGCCAGTGCCGGCAGAGCACCGTGACCTCCCCGAGGCCAGCGGTCTGCGTGCGCTCCATGCTGCGATGGCGGAGGGCCACCTCGACAGGTACCGGGCCGGGGTCGTCGCGTTCGAGCTCGAGATCGCCCCGTCCGACGTCGCCGACGCGGTCGTCACCGCTCTCGACCCGCACCTGGGCGACGACTCCTCCAAGTTGCGCCAGCGCACCCGGGTGTTGCTCTCACGCATCTCCCCCGACCTGGTCCGCGAACGCGCCAAGCGTGCCCGAGCCGCGACCGGGCTACGCCGGTGGGTCGGCGAGCCCGGGGTCGACGAGTGGCACGGCACGTTCCCGAGTGAGGATGCCGCCGCTGCCTGGGCCGCCATCGACAAGCTGGCCCATGAGCTGGTCGCCGACGCCACCTGCTCGAACATCGAGCAGGCCCGCGGCAAGGCGCTCACCGACCTCGTCACCGGCCATGCGACCGTCGACGTGCACGTCGTGCTCACCGTGCCCGCTGACAGCGTGCCGATGAGTGCACGTGCCTCACGTGATGACGAGCCCGATGCGACGATTCCGACCTCAGTGCCGGCCACCGATGAGTGTGCGCCCCTCCGCGCTGCTGAGGATCCGCCGCCGTCGCGAGCCACCAACGACGACGAGTCCGCCCGCGCTGCTGAGCATCTGCCGCTGACGCGAGCCACCAGCGACGACGCGTCCGCCCGCGCTGCTGAGGATCCACCGCCATCGCGAGCCACCAGCGACGACGAGTCCGCCCGCGCTGCTGAGGATCCGACCTCGTCGCCTCTTACCGACAAGACGAACGCCGTTCTCCTGAACCGGCTCACCGGCGATACCGACCGCGCCCACACGGCGCTTCCGGGCGAAGCGTCGGTGGTCGACCCGACCCACTCCGCCACTGCCCTCCCGGGCGGAAGCGACGACGCTCTGCTGCAGGTGCAGGGCGCCCGACCCTCGGAACCGCTGCTCGTCCGGCGGGGCTGGCTACGCGACCACCTGACCAAGCAGCCGCCACGACCGCGGCGCGGGCGCCCCAAGGTGACCCCCGTCTTCGTGCCCTGTGACCCACTCACCGGTGCCCGGCTCGACCCGCACGACCACCTCGCCACCGACGCCTACCGCCCCAGCGCCGAGCTCGTGGCCCTGGTCAAGGCCCGCGACGGCCGCTGCCGATTCCCCGGCTGCAGCGTCGCCGCCCGGTTCTGCGACCTCGACCACGTGCGGCCCTGGCCGACCGGCCGCACCGCCGCGCGCAACCTGCTCACCCTGTGCCGACGGCACCACCGCATCAAACAACGCCCCGCATGGCAGGTGCGCCTGGCCGTCGACGGCACCACCACCTGGACCGACCCCACCGGGCGGGTCCGCACCACCGCACCTCTCGACGCCCTGCAGTCCCTGGTGCTGGCGCCAGAGCCCACCGAGCACGCGCCCAGCACCCCCACCGCCGACACCACCGCCCGCAGTGACACCCCCACGTCGAGCTGGAGCGTGCTCGAGACCATCCTCGAGCTCAGGCTCGAACACACCCAGGCAGTGGGTCACGACTGGTTCGGTGGCTCCGCACACCGGCGCTGCACCTCCACCGCCGACGTGCGAGCCGGCATCGCCCGACGACGAGCACACGTGCGCTACCCCGACCAGCCGCCCTTCTGATCAACTCCGTGGAACGTCGAGTAGCGCCCCCACCACCATCGCCCGTCGCCGGTCACGACGTCAGGGCTCGACGACCAGTCCCATGGCCGCCAACAGGCCCGCAGCACCGGACGCCTCGACCCGCAGTCCGCGCACCCGGTTCTCCGAGGGGTCGAAGGCGTAGCCCACCGCCCCGACCAGGCTCGCCCCACGCAGGTCGGTGCCGACGAACACGGCGCCGCTGAGGTCGCTCCCGCCGAAGTCGACCCGTTGCGCGTCGGCCCGACCGAGGTCGGCCTCACGCAGCGAGCAGCCCACCAGCCGCGACCCGGCGATCGACCCCTCCTGGAACGAGGCCAGGTCCAGCCGGCACCGCTCGAAGTCCCACGGCCGCGCCGACAGCGTCGCCTCCCCCGCCCGGGTCCAGGTCACGGCCAGCGCGGTGCACTCCACGAAGGTGCAGTCGACGAACCGCGACCCCGACAGGTCGACCCGGTTCAGGTTGCACCCGGTGAACACGCAGTCGGTGAAGGTGCAGTCGCGCAGCACCGCCCCCTCGAGCACCGCACGCTCGAACCGGCAGCCCTCGAGCTCGACCCCGTCGAGCACCTCGCCGGGCTCCAGCCCCTCGGTGAGCGTCAGGTCGACGGCGTACCCGCCGCTGTCGGCCAGCCGCGCGAGCAGGGATGCCGGCCCGCTCATCCGTGCGTGTGCCGCGCCGCGAGCGCGCGCAGCTCGTCGATGGCGGCGGCTGCGGACTCGGCGCCGTAGACGGCCGACCCGGCCACGAAGACGTCGGCCCCGGCCTCGGCGCACTGCTCGATCGTCGAGGCGGAGACGCCGCCGTCCACCTGCACCCACACCTCGCCCCCGTGCCGCCGCACGGCCTCGCGCACCTGCGCCACCTTGGGCATCTGGTCGGTCATGAACGACTGCCCGCCGAACCCGGGCTCGACGGTCATCACGAGCACCATGTCGACCTCCGGCAGAAGGTCGGCGTACGGTCCGAACGGCGTGCCGGGCTTCAGTGCGAATGCCGCGCGCGCACCTGCCGCGCGGATGGCGCGGGCCGTGCGCACGGCATCCGACACCGCCTCGACGTGGAAGGTGACCGACTTCGCGCCGGCCTCCGCGTAGCCCGGTGCCCACCGGTCGGGGTCGTCGATCATCAGGTGGCAGTCGATGGGGATGGGCGACACCTTGAGCAGCGCCTCGACCACCGGCAGGCCGAGCGTCAGGTTGGGGACGAAGTGGTTGTCCATGACGTCGACGTGCGCCCAGTCGGCGGTCGCGATGGCGTCGAGCTCACGCTCGAGGTTGGCGAAGTCGGCCGACAGGATCGACGGGGAGATCTGCACCCGCGACACCCTAGCGAGCGTCGAGGCCCTTGGATGCCGGGGCACCCGGCGGTCGATCAGCGCACCATCCGCACCTCGACCAGCGGGGGGTAGTCGACAGCGAGCTCGGTGCCGTCGTCGCGGAAGCCGTTGCGGCGGTAGAAGGCGGCTGCCCGCTCGTTGCCCTTGGCTCGCCACAGCTGGGCAGGCCGGTCGCCGATCGCCCACTCGAGGAGCGCCTGCCCGAGCCCGCTGCCGTGCAGGGCCCGGTCGACGTAGAGACCCCACAGCTCGTGGTTGCGCACCGGCGGGACGCCCTCGTTGGCCCGGGACACCACCCCCGACGCACCAGGCGACGGGATCACCCTCGGGGCGGAACACCGCCGTCCGCCGTGCTCCTTCGGGCGGCGGTTGGGCGAGGATGCGGTGCCAGAGGTCGATGCGCTCGAGCGGCCCGTGGTCGTCGAACCAGCCCGGTGGCACCAGGTCGCTGTAGCTGTCGACCCAGGACCGGTGGTGCATGCGGCCGAGCGCCTCGGCATCGTCGGGCGTCGGAGCGCGCCAGACCAACCCGTCCAGGGCGGGCATGCTCAGACCGACTTCCGCAGCAGCGCGAGGAACATCGCGTCGGTGCCGTGCACGTGCGGCCAGAGCTGGACGTACGGCCCCTCACCGAGACCCTCGAGCGGTCGGCCGACGGCGTCGGTGAACAGCGGGCGGGCGTCGACGACCTCGACGTCGTGGCGGCGCTTGAGCACGTCGCTCACGACGAACCGGGTCTCGGCGACGTGCGGGCTGCACGTGGCGTAGGCGACGACACCGCCGGGGGCGACGGCATCCAGGGCGGAGCCGAGCAGCGCCCGCTGGAGCGGCGCGAGCTCGGCGACGTCGGATGGCTGGCGGCGCCAGCGGGCCTCGGGGCGGCGCCGCAGCGCCCCCAGCCCGGTGCAGGGCGCGTCGACCAGGACCTTGGCGTAGGCGGCCGGTTCGTCCTCGCCGACGACCCGTCCGTCGGCGGTGCGCACCTCGATGCGGCGGCCGAGGGCCTTGGCGTAGCGGCTCAGCGCGCGCAGGGTGTTGCGCACCAGGTCGGCGCGGTGCGGGGTGACCTCGACGGCGGTGAGGTCGGCGCCGGCCTGCACGGCGAGCGCCCCCAGCACCCCGGCCTTGCCACCCGGGCCGGCGCACAGGTCGAGCCAGCGCGCGGGCAGGTCGTCAGGGACGTCGGCCGCCGCCAGGGCGAGGGCGACGAGCTGCGACCCCTCGTCCTGCACGGCGGCGCGCCCGTCGCGGATCTCGGGGATGAGGCCCGGGTCACCGGAGCCGAGCACGATGCCGATCGGGGAGACCGGGCTGGGCTCGACGTCGTCGTAGCGGCTCAGCTCGTCGACGGAGGTCAGCCCCGGCCGGGCCACGACGTGCACCTGCGGCGGCTCGTTGTCGGCGGTGAGCAGGGCGGCCAGCTCGGCGTCGACCGTGGCGGCGGTGGCGCGGCCGTGGCCGAGCAGGGCGGCGCGCAGGGCGCTGACCACCCACTCCGGATGGCTGTGCCGCACCGCGAGCGCGGCCACTCCCCCACCCTCGGGCACCACGGCGTCGCGCCAGTCCTCGAGCGACCGCTCGCTGATCCGGCGCACCACGGCGTTGACGAAGCCGCTCGCGCCGGCCCCGGCGACGACCTTGGCCAGGCCCACGGTCTGGTCGGCGGCGGCGTGGGTGGCCACCCGCATGCCGAGCAGCTGGTGCGCCCCGAGGCGCAGCACGTCGAGCACCTGCGGGTCGACCCGGTCGGTCGCCCGCCCGGCCGCCTCGGTGATGACGGCGTCGTAGAAGCCCTGCCACCGGATGGTGCCGAAGGCCAGCTCGGTGGCGAACGCCGCGTCGCGCCCCTCGAGGCGGTGGCGGCGCAGGATGGCGGGCATCTCGAGGTTGGCGTAGGACCCCTCGTCGACCGCCCGCAGCAGCGTGTAGGCGGCGAACCGGGTGGGCTCGGCACGACGGGTGCGCTCCGAGGGGGCCGTGGCACTGCGCTTGCGGGGCCCGCGGCCACCGTTCGGGCGCCCGCCGTGCTCAGCCATCGAAGTGCTCCCCGGTGGCGATCCGCACCCCGCGCGCCCAGTCGGCCGCCGCCATCGGCTTCTTGCCGTGCGGGCGAACCTCGCCCAGCTCGACCGGCACGGAGGCCGTGCCCACCAGCACCGCCTGCTTGCTGACGTGCAGCTCGCCCGGCTCGAGGGCCACGCCGTCGCGGGCCGACATCACCCGGGCCGGGCCGTCTGACGCGCCTGGCCCGACCGACGCCCCCGCCGGGCCACCTGCGCCGCCGGCGAAGCGCACCGGCCCGACCTTGACCCGCTCCCCACGGAAGGTGGTCCAGGCCCCCGGCGCCGGGGTGCAGCCACGCACGTGCCGGTCGACGACGTGGGCCGGCAGCGACCAGCGCACCCGCGCCTCGTCGGTGCTCAGCTTGGGCGCCAGGCTGACCCCCTCGCCGGGCTGCGGCACCGCGTGCAGCGTGCCGTCGGCCAGGCCGTCCATCGTGGCGACGAGCAGCCCCGCACCGGCGGAGGCCAACCGGTCGAGCAGCGTGCCCGCGGTGTCGTCGGGACGCACCGTCTCGGTGAGCGTTCCGAGCACCGGACCGGTGTCGAGCCCCTCCTCGATGACGAAGGTGGTGGCACCGGTGACGTCGTCGCCGGCCATCAGCGCGCGCTGCACCGGTGCGGCACCACGCCACGCCGGCAGGAGCGAGAAGTGCAGGTTGACCCAGCCGTGCACGGGCACGTCGAGCGCGACGCGCGGCAGCAGGGCGCCGTAGGCCACCACCGGGCAGCAGTCGGGCGCGATCTCGCGCAGCCGGGCGATGAACTCCGGGTCGCGCGGCGTCGGCGGGGTGAGCACCTCGATGCCGTGCTCGAGCGCCACCTGCTTCACCGGCGACGGTGCGAGCGTGCGACCGCGCCCGGCCCGGGCGTCGGGCCGGGTGACCACCGCGGCCACCTCGTGCCGGGAGTCGATCAGGGCCAGCAGCGAGGGTACGGCGGTCTGTGGGGTGCCGGCCAGGACGAGTCGCACTCAGTGCCTCCCGAAGCTGTCGGCGTGCGGGCTGACCCTGACCACCGGTGCAGCGGCGCCCCAGTCGGCCTCGCGCACCAGCCGCATCGCCTCCCGACGCTGCTCGGGGTCGAGCCGGTCGACGAACAGGATGCCGTCGAGGTGGTCGGTCTCGTGCTGCACCGCGCGCGCCAGCAGGTGGCTGCCCTCGACGGTGACCGGCTCGCCGAAGGCGTTCCACCCGCGCGCCACGACCTGCACCGCACGCGGGGTGTCGAAGCGCAGCCCCGGCAGCGACAGGCAGCCCTCGGGCCCGACCTCCTCCTCGTCGCCGAGGGTGAGGTCGGGGTTGACCAGGTGGCCGATGACCCCGTCGGCCCGGTAGGTGAACACCCGCAGTCCCACCCCCAGCTGCGGGGCCGCGAGCCCGACCGCGGCGGCATCGAGCATGGTGTCGGTGAGGTCGCCGACGAGGCGACGCAGCTCGGCATCGAAGTCGACGACCGGTGCCGCGGGGGTGCGCAGGACCGGGTCGCCGAACAGCCGGATGGGGGTGACGCTCACGCCCGGGAGTCTAGGTGCCGCCGGCGGCGAACGGTCACGCCGTGGGGTCCGGGGGGTCGACGCGCACCGACACCGGGTCGGGGTCCTTGCGGGCGGACGCCCGGGCGCGCATCGCCGCGAGCTCGCGCGCGAGGGCCGGGCCGTCGGGTCGGGGCACGGTGACCAGGGTGCGCCACCGGTCGGTGGCCCCGTGCGGGAGCGGCCCGAGCACCGATGCGGTGCCCGGCAGATCGAGCTCGGCCGTGGCCGCCTCGAGGGCGGGGCGGGCGCCGGTGAGCACCGCCAGCCGGGAGGCCGGGGGCAGCGACAGCTCGCGCCGCTCCTCGAGCTCGCGCTCGGCGAACCAGGCGGGGTCCCACCGCACGAGCGCCTCGACGGCCGGGATCGACACCTCGGTGGGGGCGCCGGCCAGCACGACCCGGCCCCCGTCGGATGCCGGCCGCACCAGTGCCGCGGCCGCCAGCCAGCGGCGCAACGCCTCTTCTCCCGCGGTGAGGCTGGGGCGCTCGAGCAGCGCCCAGGCGTCGAGCAGCAGGGCGGCGGCATACCCGCCGGGGGCGATCGGCTCGGCGCCGGGCGTGGAGACGACCAACCGCGGCCCGGCTGCCACGGTGTCGAGCACGGTGCCGGCGCCGGAGCGTTCGACGGGCACCCCCGGGAAGGCGCGGCCGAGCTCCTCGGCGGTGCGGCGGGCGCCGACCACCGATGAGCGCAGCCGGTGGCCGCCACAGGCCGGGCAGGTGAAGCCGGTCTCGACGCGGCCGCACCAGCGGCAGGCCGGCGGGCCCTGCGGCCCGGGCAGCCCGAGCGGCCCGGCGCACACCGTGCAGCGGGCCGGGCGGCGGCAGTCCTGGCACGACAGCGACGGCAGGTAGCCCCGGCGCGGCACCTGCACGAGCACCGGACCGGTCGCGAGGGCCTCCTTCGCGGTGCGCCAGGCGATGGTGGGCAGGTGGGCCGCGGCCACGGCCGGGTCGCGCTCCGCGTCGTGGCCCTCCCCGGCCACCCGCACCGACGGCACCGCCCGGCGCAGCGCCTCGCGCGGTGCCTCGACCGCGGTGAGTGCGCCGCGTGCCACGAGGTCGGCGACCGCCACCGAGCGGCTGAACCCGGCCGACAGCGCCGCGGCCCCGTGCTCGCGCGCCCGGGCCAGCAGCACCTCTCGCACGTGGGGGTAGGGGGCGCGCGGCTCGTCGAGCAGGTCGTCGCCGTCGTCCCACCACGCCACCAGGCCGAGGTCGCTCGCCGGCGCGAAGGCCGCCGCCCGGGTGCCCACGACCACGGGGGCGTGCCCGCGCAGCGCCTTGAGGTAGGCCGTGTAGCGCGCCTGTGGCCCCTGGTCGGCGGTGAGCCGGGTGTGCCGCCCCGGCCCGAGCACCTCGAGCAGGGCCGCCTCCACCCGCACGACGTCGCGGTGGTCGGGCACCACGAGCACGGCACCGCGACCGCCCTCGACCGCGGCCCGCGCGGCCTCGGCGAGCAGCACCGGCCAGTCGGCGGCCGCCGCCACCGAGGGGAGCGCCAGCAGGGATGCCGTGGGGGCACCGCCCGCGGTGAGGTGGGACAGGAAGGCCGGCCCAGCGGCATACGGGGACCAGGCGAGCGGCACCCGCTGCGGCATCGGGGCCTGCCCGGGCGGCTCGAGGGCGAGGGCCTTCTCGGCCGCGGCGTGGCGCGGTGGGACGGCGAGCCGCAGCACGTCGCCGAGCGAGCCGGCATACCGGTCGGCGACGGCGCGGGCGGTGACGAGCACCTGCGGGGTGAGCACCGGCTCGGGCGAGACGACCCGGCGCACCGGGCTGAGCCGGCCCGGGTGCTCGGCGCCGGCCCGGCGCTCGAGCACGAAACCACTGAGGTCCTGGCCGGCGAAGCGCACCTTGACCCGCACCCCGGGCACGGCGGTTTCGGCCATCGACGCGGGCACGGTGTACTCGAACGGCCGGTCGAGGTGCGGCAGTCCGGTGTCGACCTGCACCAGGGCCACCGGCAGCTCGTCGGTGGTGGGGTCGTCGCCGGCGAGCCGGCGGGGCCGGCGCACGCGCGGACCGGAGGACAGCAGCGCGAGCTGCTCCCCGGCATCCGCGTCGTCGGCCGTCGTCATGGGCCCGAAACTAGCGGAGCCCACCGACCCGGCGAGGGGTCGGTGGGCTCGCGCTGTGGATGACGCGCGGTCAGCCGTGGGCCGCGCGCTGCAGTGCCTCGACGCG
The DNA here is from genome assembly GCA_963800505.1 of uncultured Actinomycetota bacterium. Classification (GTDB taxonomy): domain Bacteria; phylum Actinomycetota; class Actinomycetes; order Actinomycetales; family Dermatophilaceae; genus Fodinibacter. Next base: position 126,930 of record CAWDBL010000005.1, on the reverse strand, counting down.
GTCGGTGCGCTCCCAGGTGAAGCCGTTGTCGACGCCGTCGGCGTGGGTGCGGCCGAAGTGGCCGTAGGCCGCCGTCGCCTTGTAGATCGGGCGGAGCAGGTCGAGGTCCTCGAGGATCGCGGCCGGGCGCAGGTCGAAGGTCTTCTGGATCGCGGCCTGGATCTTCTCGGCGGGCACGGTCTCGGTGCCGAAGGTCTCGACGTAGAGGCCGACCGGCTGGGCCTTGCCGATGGCGTAGGCGACCTGCACCTCGCAGCGGCGGGCCAGGCCCGCGGCGACGACGTTCTTGGCGACCCACCGGGTGGCGTAGGCCGCCGAGCGGTCGACCTTGCTCGGGTCCTTGCCGGAGAAGGCGCCGCCACCGTGGCGGGCCATGCCGCCGTAGGTGTCGACGATGATCTTGCGACCGGTGAGGCCGGCGTCGCCCATCGGGCCCCCGATGACGAACTTTCCGGTGGGGTTGATGTAGGCGCGGTAGTCGTCGGTGCGCAGGTCGGTGCCGGCGTCGTGCAGCTCGGCGAGCACCGGGCCGATGACGTGCTGGCGCACGTCGGGCTCGAGCAGGCCGTCGAGCGAGACGTCCTCGGCGTGCTGGCTGGAGACGACCACGGCGTCGAGCGAGACGGCCCTGGCGCCGTCGTAGGCGATGGTGACCTGGGTCTTGCCGTCGGGGCGCAGGTAGGGCAGCTCCCCGCTCTTGCGCACGGCGGTGAGCCGCTCGGCGAGGCGGTGCGCCAGGAAGATCGGCAGCGGCATCAGCTCGGTGGTGTCGTCGCAGGCGTAGCCGAACATCAGGCCCTGGTCGCCGGCGCCCTGCTTGTCGAGGGGGTCGACCGCACCGGTGCGGCTCTCGAAGGCGGTGTCGACGCCCTGGGCGATGTCGGGGCTCTGCTGGCCGATCGAGGCGCTGACACCGCACGAGGCACCGTCGAAGCCCTTGGTCGAGCTGTCGTAGCCGATCGTGAGCACGGTGTCGCGCACGATCTTCGGGATCTCGACGTAGGCCTCGGTGGTGACCTCACCGGCGACGTGGACCAGGCCGGTGGTCACCATCGTCTCGACGGCGACCCGGCTGCGCGGGTCCTGGGCGAGCATCGCGTCGAGGATCGCGTCGGAGATCTGGTCGCAGATCTTGTCCGGGTGTCCCTCGGTGACGGACTCGGACGTGAACAGGCGTGCGGACACGCGGGACTCCTTCGGGGGTGGGGCGACCGCGGCCACCGGCCGCCGTGTGCGCAGGCCAATCTACCGGGCCGGGCGCCCCGCGTTCGACGACGTCCGCTGCACCCGACGGGGTCTGCGATCATTGTCCGCGTGTCAGACAGGGCGGCGCTCGAGGGGACGACGGGAGACGCGGGCCGTACCGCGCCCGTGAGCCCCGTCGACGAGGCGCTGTCCCTGCTCACCCGGGCCCAGAGCCTGGCCGACCAGCTGCGCGCCGATGCCAACCGCGAGGCAGGCGAGGCCCGGGCGGAGGCGAGCCGGCTGCGGGGTGAGACCCAGGAGGCGACCCACGAGCTGGCGCAGCTGCAGGCCACCGTGGCGTCGTCGCGCGAGGAGGCCCAGCGCCGGCTCGAGGAGACCCGCGCCGAGGTCGAGATCATGCTCGCCGACGCCGCCGACCAGGCCGCGCTGCTGCGGGCCCGCGCCACGAAGGCCAGCGACGAGGCGATCGCGGTGGCGGAGGAGGACGCCCGGGACCGGGTGGCCCAGGCGCAGGCCCGGGCCGACGAGCTGCTCGAGCGGGCGCGCGTCGAGCACGAGGTCACGATGGCCCGGCTCGCGCAGGAGGAGCGCGCCCACCAGGAGCACTGGGCCCTGGAGCACGCGGCGCACACCGCCGAGCTCGACCAGCTGCGCGACTCCACGGTCGCCGACCTCGACCGGCTGCGTCACGAGACCCACGAGTACGTCACCCGGCACCGCAGCGACGCCGAGGCCGAGGTCGCGGCGCTGCTCGCCGCCATCGAGGCGCGCGAGGCCGGATCGCGCACTGACGCCGAGCAGCTGCTCGACCGGGCGCGCGTCGAGGCGGCCACCCTGGTCGCGGACGCGCAGGCCGAGGCCGACGACCTGGTCGCCGGCGCCCAGGCCCACCTGGCGTGGGCGCAGGGGACGGTCCGCGAGATCCTCGCCACGGCGGAGGCCGACGCCGACGCCCGGGCTCGCGCGCACCACGACGACCTCGCCGAGCGGTCGCGCACCCACCGGCACCGGGTGCAGACCCTGCTGGGCAGCGCCACCGCCACGAGCCGCGACCGCCTCGCCGAGGCCGAGTCGGAGTCGACCCGGATGCGCGAGCTCGCGCAGGCGGTGCTCGCCGAGGCCCAGGCGGATGCCGCCCGCACCCGTGACGCCGCGCAGCGAGAGTCCGATCGCCTGATCGACGACGCGCGCACTCGCGAGGTCGAGGCGCTCGAGCGGGCCGAGCGCCGAGCCACCGAGGCCGAGCTGGGGGCCCAGCAGGTGCGCCAGAGCGCTGCCGAGGACATCGAGCGGATGCACCGTGAGGCGCACGAGTACCACGCTGCCGCCCGAGCAGAGATCATGAGAGCCTCGCAGGAGGCTCGACAGCGTGCCGACACGGTGCGTGCCGAAGCCCAGGCCGCCGTCGAGCGCGCCCGGGCCGAGGTGCACACGCTGGCCGCTCGCCGAGATGCCATCACCGCGCAGCTCGGCAACCTCACCGGCGTCATCGACGCCCTCGCGGTCAGCGACGACCGCACCCCGACCGACGACCCGCCTCCCAGCGACAGCACCGCAGCGCACCCCGCCCCCACCGAGTCCATCCCCTTCGAAGCCCCCGCCACCCCTGACCAGGAGTCCCCATGAACCAGCCGGAGTTCCCGACCGTCTTCCGCGGCTACGACCCCGTCCAGGTCGACCAGCACGTCGCCGCGCTCCAGCAGGCGGCCGACGCCGCCCGCCAGGAGGCAGCCGCGAGCACCGTCGAGCTGACCAAGCTGCGCCAGTCGCACCACCAGCTCAGCCGTGAGCTCGACGAGCAGCGCCAGAGCCTGGCCGAGCTCCAGGAGCAGGCCCGCAAGGTGTCCAGCCCCACCTTCGCCGACCTCGGTGAGCGGATCGGCGCGATGCTCGGCCTGGCCGACGAGGAGGCCGCCGCCATCCGCTCGGCCGCCGCCGACGACGTGCAGCAGGCCCGCCAGGCCGCCGCCGACGACGCCGCGCTGGTGCGCGCCGAGGCCGACCGCTACTCCGAAGAGCTCCGCAACCGGGCCGAGGTCAAGGCGTTCGAGGCCGTGTCACGCGCCAAGCAGGAGGCCGACTCGATCATCGACGAGGCCGCCCGCGAGGCCGCCGCCCGCCGCGAGGAGGCCGAGGCCTACTACGAGAAGCAGCGGGCCACCGCGGCGGCATCCGCCGCCGACTTCGAGCGCACCCTCGGGGAGCGCCGCGAGCGGTCGGCTGCCGAGTTCACCGCGCAGATGGCCCAGCAGGACCAGGCGCTCGCCGCGGTGCAGGAGCGCGCCGACCTGCTCGGCCGCGAGGCCGAGGAGGACCGCCGCACGGCCGCTGCCGAGTCGGCCCGGGCGCTCGAGGCCGCCCGCGCCGAGGCCGCCGCCCTGGTCAGCTCCGCCAAGGAGCACGCCGAGCGCATCCGCCGCGACTCCGAGCGCGAGCTGGCCGCCGCCACGGCCCGCCGCGACAGCATCACCGCGCAGCTGAGCAACGTGCGCAACATGCTCGCCACCCTCGGTGGCGGCGCCGCCGTCGGCCTGCCGGCCGAGGAGGCGCCGGTGGCCGAGCAGGCCGAGGCGGGCCGGGCGGACGCTCCGGCGCAGGAGCACGTCGAGTCCGAGGTGCACGACGAGGCTGAGGTCGAGGCTCCCCAGGGCGAGGAGACCGCGGTCGAGGCCACCGACGAGGGCGCGGAGGGCAACGAGATCGAGGCGGTCGACGCCGAGCTCGGGTCCGTCGACGAGGTCGAGCCGGTCGAGCAGTCCGGCAAGAAAGCGAAGGCTCCCGCCCGCCGCTGACCCCGGGTTGGTCGAGGTCCCGCGACACGCTGAGGGAACGGCTCGAGCGTCAGCGCGTCATGGGACCTCGATCGGACGGGGCCGAGAGTTTCCGTTCAGAGCAGGTCGGTGACGGCGTCCCAGACGGCGTGGGCGACCTCGAGCTTGGATGCCGGACCGACCTGGGTCGCGTCGTCGGACCCCCGCCGCAGCAGGTGCACCGTGCTGTCGTCGTGCCCGAAGGTGGTGTCGACCCCGACCTCGTTGACGACGATCAGGTCGCAGCCCTTGCGGGCGAGCTTGGCGCGGCCGTGGTCGAGCACCGACCCCTCGTCGTCGCCGGTCTCGGCCGCGAAGCCGACGATGACCGGTGACGGGGCGCTCCCTCGGGCTGCCACCAGCCCGGCCAGCACGTCGGGGTTGCGCACCAGCTCGACGGTCGGCGCCGACTCGTCGGCCGCCCCGTCTGCGCCGGGCGCGTGCGTCTTCTTGATCTTGGAGCCGGCGTAGGACGCCGGCCGGAAGTCGGCCACGGCGGCGGCCATGACGACGACGTCGGCGTCGCGCACGGCATCCGTCACCGCCGCCTGCAGCTCGAGCGCGGTCTCGACGGGAACGACCGTGACACCGTCGGGCGCGGGCAGCGACGAGGACGAGACGAGGGTGACCTGGGCGCCACGGTCGGCGGCAGCCCGGGCGAGGGCGTAGCCCTGCTTGCCGGAGCTGCGGTTGCCGAGGTAGCGCACCGGGTCGAGCGGCTCGCGGGTGCCCCCGGCGCTCACGACGACCCGACGCCCGGCGAGGTCACGACGGACGTGGGCTGCCTCGTGGGCATCCGCCGTGGACGTTCGGGCGAGCTCGCGCTCGCACACGGCATACAGCTCCTCGGGCTCGGGCAGCCGGCCCGGCCCGGTGTCGCGCCCGGTCAGCCGCCCCGACGCCGGCGGCACCACGTGCACCCCGCGCTCGCTGAGCGTGGCGACGTTGGCCTGGGTGGCGGGGTGGTCCCACATCTCGGTGTGCATGGCCGGAGCCATCACCACCGGGCAGCGCGCGGTGAGCAGCACGTTGGTGAGCAGGTCGTCGGCCTGGCCGGTCGCGGCGCGCGCGAGCAGGTCGGCGGTCGCGGGCGCCACCACGACGAGGTCGGCCTGCTGGCCGATGCGCACGTGCGGCACCTCGGTGATGTCGCTCCACACGTCGGTGTGCACCGGCTTGCCGGACAGCGCCGACCAGGTGGCCTCGCCGACGAAGTGCAGGGCGGATGCCGTGGGCACGACGGTGACGTCGTGGCCGGCCTCGGTGAGGAGCCGCAGGAGCGAGCAGGCCTTGTACGCCGCGATGCCCCCGGCGACCCCGAGGACGACCTTCACGAGGTCACTCCTCGGTGGGAGTGGAGGTCAGCAGACCCTCGTTGATCTCGCGCAGGGCGATGGACATCGGCTTCTCGTGCACCTCGGAGTCGACGAGCGGGCCGACGTACTCGAGCAGGCCCTCCTGCAGCTGGGCGTAGTAGGCGTTGATCTGCCGGGCCCGCTTCGCCGAGTAGAGGACGAGCGCGTACTTGGAGTCCGCACGCTCCAGCAGCTCGTCGATCGGCGGGTTGGTGATGCCGATGGGATCGGCCTTGGTTCCGGACACGCGTCAGTCTCGCTTCACTTCGGGTACGGGGGGTTCCATCAATGATACGAGTTCCTCGGCCGCCCGTTGAACGTCGTCGTTGAGCACGGTGACGTCGAACTCCTCCGCGGCGGCCAGCTCGACCCGGGCGGTGGCCAGCCGGGCCTCGCGCTCCTCCTCGTCCTCGGTGCCGCGGCCGACGAGCCGGCGCACCAGCTCGTCCCACGTGGGCGGGGCGAGGAAGACGAACAGGGCCTCCGGCATGGTGTCGCGCACCTGGCGCGCGCCCTGCAGGTCGATCTCGAGCAGCGCCGGGCGGCCGGCCGCGAGCGCCGCCTCGACCGGGCCCCGCGGCGTGCCGTACTTGGCGCGGCCGTGCACGACGGCCCACTCGAGCAGCTCGCCGGCGGCGGCCATCCGCTCGAACTCGGCGTCGGTGACGAAGTGGTAGTGGATGCCGTCGGCCTCACCCGGGCGGGGCCGGCGGGTGGTCGCCGAGACGGAGAGCCAGACCTCGGGGTGGTGCCGGCGCACGTAGGCCGCGACGGTCCCCTTGCCGACGGCGGTCGGTCCGGCGAGGACGGTGAGGCGGGACGACCCCGTCACGACCGCCCGAAACGATCGAGCAGTGCGGCCACCTGGTTCTGGCCGAGGCCACGCACCCGGCGGCTCTCGGAGATGCCGACCTCCTCCATGATCTGGCGGGCCCGCACCCGGCCGACGCCGGGCATGGACTCGAGCAGCGCGGACACCCGCATCTTGCCGATGACGTCGTTGGACTTGCCCTCGGCGATGACCTCGGAGAGGGTGACGCCGGATTGCTTGAGGCGGTGCTTGACCTCGGCGCGCTCGCGCCGGGAGGCCGCGGCCTTCTCGAGGGCAGCGGCCCGCTGTTCGGGGGTGAGCGGCGGTAGAGCCACGGGATTGAGTCCTTCGTCGACATGCAGGCGCTGGCTTCTCAACACCCGGCTGTACGGCGCCGACTCTATCGCGACAGCCTCGCCGCGACGAGACGCTCAGAGGCCCCGATCCGGGGCGCCCGCAGGGCCCTGCTCAGCCTCCGCTCAGCCCGCCAGGGCGGCGGCCAGGTCGTCGGCGGCGCGTCGCGCGGCATCGCGCAGGGCACCGGCGCCAGGCCCCGCGACGAGCACCTCACGGCTGCTCGTGCCGAGCACCAGGGCAAGCGCGGCACCGAAGGTCTGGCGCAGGGCCGCGGGGGTGCCGCCCTGCGCACCGAGCCCGGGTGCGAGCAGCGGACCGCCGGCCCCCGCGAGGTCGAGCCCGAGGTCGGTGACCGCGCTGCCGACCGTCGCCCCGACGACCATCCCGACGCTGCCGAGCCGCCCGGCTGCAGCCGCCTCGACGTTGTCCCGCGCGACGCCTGCCACGACGGAGGCCGCGACGCTCGCGCCGTCGCGGGTCGCGTGCTGCACCGACCGGCCCTCGGGGTTGGAGGTGAGGGTGAGCACGAAGACGCCGCGACCGGTCGCCGCGGCCAGGTCGAACGCCGGGCGCAGCGACTCGTAGCCCAGGTAGGGGCTCACCGTGATGGCGTCGGCCCGCAGCGGCGAGCCGTCGGACAGGTAGGCCTGCGCGTAGCCGGCCATCGTGGTGCCGATGTCGCCGCGCTTGACGTCGAGCAACGACAGGGTCCCGGCATCGCGCAGCCCGGCGAGGGTGCGCTCGAGCACGGCCACGCCCGCCGACCCGAAGCGCTCGAAGAACGCCGACTGCGGCTTGACCGCCGCCACCGCTCCCCCGAACGCCTCGACGCACGTCATCGCGAAGGTCTCCAGCCCGGCGACCGTGTCGGGCAGTCCCCACTGCTCGAGCAGGGCGGCGTGCGGGTCGATGCCGGGGCAGAACGGCCCGAGCTCGTCCATCGCGGCGCGCAGCCGCTCGCCATAGCTGGGTGTGCCTTCGGTCATCGGGCCGTCCTCTCGTGGGCGATGCCGACCACGTCGGCGAAGCGGTGGAAGCCGTGCCGGGCGACCTCGGCCTCGAGCTCGTCGACGACGCGCCGCGGCGCGCACGGGTCGTTGAAGGTGGCGGTGCCGACCTGCACCGCCGACGCGCCCGCGGCGACCAGCTCGAGGGCGTCGCGCCCGGTGCGCACTCCGCCGACCCCGATGAGCGGTGCGGTGGGCAGCCGCCCCTCGCGCATCGCGGCGGTCACCTGCCACAGCGCCCGCACGGCGACGGGGCGCACGGCCGGCCCGGAGAGCCCGCCGGTGATGCCGGCGAGCTGGGGGCGCAGCAGGTCGGTGTCGATGACCATGCCGAGCAGCGTGTTGATCATGGTCAGCCCGTCGGCGCCGGCCTTGAGCGCGGCGTGCGCGATGGTGACGATGTCGGTGACGTCGGGCGTCAGCTTGGCGAAGATCGGGGTCTGCGCGGGCAGCCGCTCGCGCACGAGCCGCACCACCCGCTCCGACGACAGCGCGTCGCAGGCGAAGACCAGCCCGCGGTTGGCGACGTTGGGGCACGAGATGTTGACCTCGACCCCCACCACCGCGTCGTAGGCCGGGCTGGCGGCCAGCGCCTCGGCGACGTCACCGAACTCCTCGGCGGTGTTGCCGGCGATCGACACCAGGGCCCGGGCGCCGGTCGACCTCAGCCAGGCGAGGTCCTTCTCTACGAAGGCGTCGATGCCCGGCCCCTGCAGCCCGATCGAGTTGAGCATGCCGGATGCCGTCTCGGCCATCCGTGGGGTCCCCCGGCCCGAGCGCGGCTGGGCCATGACCGTCTTGGTGACGAAGGCGCCCAGCTCGGAGACCGGGAAGAAGCGGTGCAGCTCCTGCCCGTTGGCCGCGCAGCCGGATGCCGTCATCACCGGGTTCGGCAGCACCATCGGCCCCAGCGTGCTGGTCATGTCGACCATCAGTGACCTCCGGCCCGCGGGGCGCCGAGCGCGTCGTCGGGCACCCGGCAGATGCCGTCGCCGAACGCGTCCCAGCGCACCCGGTCGCCCCGGAACACCGGGCCCTCGACGCAGGAGCGCACCATCCGGGTGACGCCGTCGTTGCCGGTGACCGGCATGACGCAGGTCATGCAGACTCCGACGCCGCACGCCATCGACTCCTCGACGGCCACCTGGGCCACCGCGCCGTGGGCGGTGGCGATGTCGGTGACCGAGCGCAGCATCGCCATCGGGCCGCAGCCGTAGACCACTCCGGCCGAGGTGCGGTCGATGACGTCACCGAGCACGTCGCTCACCCAGCCGCGGCGCCCCGAGGAGCCGTCGTCGGTGGTGACGGTGACACCGTCGGCGGTGCGGCGCGCCTCGACCACCCCGAACAGCCGGTCCTCGGATGCCGCGCCGAGCACCATCTCGACGTGGCAGCCGCGCTCGCGCAGCGCCTCGGCGAGCCAGAACAGCGGGGCCGAGCCGTAGCCGCCGCCGACGAGCACGCAGGCCACCGGCTCGGCGGGCAGCGGGAACGGGCGGCCGAGGGGTCCGACGACGTCGACCGGGTCGTGGGCGCGCAGGCCGGTGAGCCACACCGTGCCCGCGCCGCGCGCCGCGACGACGACGTCGACGGTGCCGCCGTAGGTGCCCGAGGGCTTGACCTTGTGGATCGAGAAGCACCGGCGCAGCAGGTTGGCCGACGTCGGCCCACCCACCGCCAGGGCGACGAACTGGCCGGGGCGGGCCAGCTCGGCCACGCCAGGCGCAACCAGGGTGAGGTGGTGGTAGGCGCCGACCCGGCGGGTGGCGATCAGCTCGCCGCTGACCTGCACGACCCCGCTCACGCCGGGGCCTCCACGCCGTAGAGGTCGAGCGCCGCCGCGTGGTCCTGCAGCGAGGTGACGTCGAGGTCGCCGAGGATCACCGCCTCGATGGCCTGCACGGCCGCCCCCAGCTGCTGCACCGTGGTGATGATCGGCTTGTCCATCGCCGTGGTCGCCGCCCTGATGGCGTAGCCGTCGGCGCGCGCCGATGCGCTCGGCCCGCTCGGGCTGTTGACGACCATGTCGATCTCGCCGGCGTTGATCCAGTCGACGATCGAGCGGCCCTCGGCCCCGCGCTCGGCGTGCTTGAGCACCACCTCGGCCTCGATCGAGTTGCGCCGCAACACGTCTGCGGTGCCCGAGGTCGAGACGATCTTGAAGCCGAGGTCGACCAGCCGCTTGACCGGGAAGATGATCGCCCGCTTGTCGCGGTTGGCCACCGACACGAACACCGTTCCCTGGGTGGGCAACCCGCTGATCGCACCGAGCTGGGCCTTGGCGAAGGCACGGCCGAAGTCGGTGTCGATGCCCATCACCTCACCGGTCGAGCGCATCTCGGGCCCGAGCAGGCTGTCGACGACGAGCCCCTCGGTGGTGCGGAACCGCTTGAACGGCAGCACCGCCTCCTTGACCGACATCGGTGCGTGCACCGGCATCCGGCCGCCGTCGGTGTGGGCGGGCAGCACGCCCTCGGCACGCAGCTCGGCGATGGTGGCGCCGAGCATGATCCGGGCCGCCGCGTTGGCCAGCGGCACACCGGTCGCCTTCGCGACGAACGGCACCGTGCGTGACGCACGCGGGTTGGCCTCGAGCACGTAGAGGATGTCCTGGGCCAGGGCGAACTGCACGTTCATCAGGCCACGCACCCCGATGCCCTGCGCGAGCTTGAGCGTCGACTCACGCACCCGGTCGAGCTCACCGGCGCCGAGGGTGACCGGGGGCAGCGTGCACGAGGAGTCGCCGGAGTGGATGCCGGCCTCCTCGATGTGCTCCATGATCCCGCCGAGGTACATCTCGGTGCCGTCGTAGAGCACGTCGACGTCGATCTCGATGGCGTCGTCGAGGAACCGGTCGACGAGCACCGGGTGGTCAGCGTTGGCGACGGTGGCCCGCTCGACGTAGCCCGACAGCGTCTCGTCGTCGTAGACGATCTCCATGCCGCGCCCGCCGAGCACGTACGACGGCCGCACCAGCACGGGGTAGCCGATCTCCTTGGCGATCTCGACCGCCTCGGCCGCGCTGTAGGCGGTGCCGTGCTTGGGTGCGGGCAGGTTGGCCTCGTGCAGCACCCGGCCGAACGCACCGCGGTCCTCGGCGAGGTCGATGGCCTCGGGCGACGTGCCGACGATCGGCACGCCCTCGGCCTTGAGCGCCTTCGCCAGGCCGAGCGGGGTCTGCCCGCCGAGCTGCACGATGACGCCGGCGATCGGGCCGGCCGAGCTCTCGGCGTGCACCACCTCGAGCACGTCCTCGAGGGTCAGTGGCTCGAAGTAGAGCCGGCTGCTGGTGTCGTAGTCGGTGGAGACCGTCTCGGGGTTGCAGTTGACCATCACCGTGTCGTAGCCGGCGTCGCGCAGGGCGAAGCTGGCGTGCACGCACGAGTAGTCGAACTCGACGCCCTGGCCGATCCGGTTGGGACCGGAGCCGAGGATGAGCACCGCGGGGCGCTCGCGTGGCGCGACCTCGGTCTCCTCGTCGTAGGTGCTGTAGTGGTAGGGCGTCAGCGCCGCGAACTCGGCCGCGCAGGTGTCGACCGTCTTGTAGACCGGGCGCACGCCCAGAGCGTGGCGCACGCCCCGCACGACCGCCTCGGGCATGGCGCGCAGCGACGCGAGCTGGGCGTCGCTGAAGCCGTGCCGCTTGGCCAGCCGGAGCAGGTCGGGCGTGAGCGCGGGTGCTGCGACCACGGCATCCGCGACGTCCTCGATGAGGGCCATCTGGTCGAGGAACCACGGGTCGATGCCGGTGGCCTCGTGCACCTCCTCGACCGAGAGCCCGCCGCGCAGCGCCTGCTGCACCAGCACGATGCGACCGTCGGTGGGGCGGCGGGCGACGTCGAGGATGCCGCGTGCCTCCTCGGGAGTGGGTCGCGGGCCCTCCCAGTGGAAGCTGCTCCCCTTCTTCTCCAGCGAGCGCAGCGCCTTCTGCAGGGCCTCGGTGAAGTTGCGGCCGATCGACATCGCCTCGCCGACCGACTTCATCGTGGTGGTGAGCGTGTCGTCGGCGGCGGGGAACTTCTCGAACGCGAACCGCGGCACCTTCACGACGACGTAGTCGAGCGTCGGCTCGAACGAAGCCGGGGTCTCGCGGGTGACGTCGTTGGGCACCTCGTCGAGGGTGTAGCCGATCGCCATCTTCGCGGCGATCTTGGCGATCGGGAATCCCGTTGCCTTGGAAGCCAGTGCGGACGACCGGGACACGCGCGGGTTCATCTCGATGACGATGATCCGGCCGTCGGCGGGGTTGACCGCGAACTGGATGTTGCACCCACCCGTGTCGACGCCGACCTCGCGGATGACGGCGATTCCGATGTCGCGCAGCCGCTGGTACTCGCGGTCGGTGAGGGTGAGCGCCGGGGCGACGGTGATCGAGTCGCCGGTGTGCACGCCCATCGGGTCGAGGTTCTCGATCGAGCAGACCACCACGACGTTGTCGGCGTGGTCGCGCATCACCTCGAGCTCGTACTCCTTCCAGCCCAGGATCGACTCCTCGAGGAGCACCTCGGTGACCGGCGAGTACTGCAGGCCCGCGCCGGCGATGCGGCGCAGCTCGTCCTCGTCGTGGGCGAAGCCCGAGCCCAGGCCGCCCATCGTGAACGACGGGCGCACGACCACCGGGTAGCCGAGGTCGTCGGCCGCGGTGAGCACCTCGTCCATCGAGTGGCAGATGAACGAGCGGGCCGACTCGGCGCCGCAGCGGGCGACGACGCCCTTGAACTTCTCGCGGTCCTCGCCGAGCATGATCGCCTCGACGTTGGCCCCGATGAGCGGGCAGTCGTACTTCTCGAGGATGCCGCGCTCGTGCAGCTCCATCGCGCAGTTGAGCGCGGTCTGGCCGCCCAGGGTGGCGAGCACGGCATCCGGCCGCTCCTTGGCGATGATCTTCTCGACCATCTCCGGCGTGATCGGCTCGACGTAGGTGGCGTCGGCGAACTCGGGGTCGGTCATGATCGTGGCCGGGTTGGAGTTGACCAGGATGACGCGGATGCCCTCCTCGCGCAGCACCCGGCAGGCCTGGGTGCCGGAGTAGTCGAACTCGCAGGCCTGGCCGATGACGATCGGCCCGGAGCCGATGACCAGCACCGACTTGATGTCGTCGCGCTTGGGCATTACGCGCTCACCTCCTTCGCGCCGGCCATCAGGTCGACGAAGCGGTCGAAGAGGTAGGCGGCGTCGTGCGGGCCGGCCGCGGCCTCCGGGTGGTACTGCACCGAGAAGGCGACCAGGCGGCCGTCACGACGCACCTCGAGGCCCTCGACGACGTCGTCGTTGAGGCAGACGTGGCTCACCGTCGCGGTGCCGAACGGCGTCTGCGTGTCGGCGTCGAGCGGGGCGTCGACCGCGAAGCCGTGGTTGTGCGCGGTGACCTCGACCTTGCCGGTGGTGCGGTCCATGACCGGCTGGTTGATGCCGCGGTGGCCGTACTTCAGCTTGTAGGTGCCGAACCCGAGCGCCTTGCCGAGGATCTGGTTGCCGAAGCAGATGCCGAAGTACGGCGTGCCGTCGCCGAGCACCTCGCGCAGCAGCTCGGCCTGCACCTGGGCGGTCGCCGGGTCGCCGGGACCGTTGGAGAAGAAGACCCCGTCCGGCGCGAGCGCGCGCACGTCGGCGATGGTGGCGGTGGCCGGCAGCACGTGCACCTCGATGCCGCGCTGCGCCATCATCTGCGGCGTCATCGCCTTGATGCCGAGGTCGACCACCGCGACGGTGAAGCGCTTGTCCCCCAACGGCGGCACGACGTAAGCGGTGTCGGTGGCCACCTGCTCGGCCAGCGACGCCCCCGCCATCGGCGGTGAGTCGATGACCTGGGTGAGCAGCCGCTCGCGGGGTGCGCTCGCGGCATCCCCGCTGAAGATGCCGACCCGCATCGCGCCACGCTCGCGCAGGTGGCGGGTGAGCGCGCGGGTGTCGAGGTCGCAGATGCCGACCACACCCTGGGCGTCGAGCTCGGCCTCGAGCGAGCGCTGCGAGCGCCAGTTCGACGGGCGCAGCGCGGGGTCGCGCACGACGTAGCCGGCGACCCAGATGCGGGCCGACTCGTCGTCCTCGTCGTTCCAGCCGGTGTTGCCGACGTGCGGCGCGGTCATCACGACGACCTGGCGGTGGTAGCTGGGGTCGGTGAGGGTCTCCTGGTAGCCGGTCATGCCGGTGGAGAAGACGGCCTCGCCGACCGTGGTGCCCCGGTGGCCGTAGGCGCGGCCGGGGAAGGTGCGGCCGTCCTCGAGGATCAGGACGGCTGGCTCGCGGGTGGTCAGCATGCGGTGGGCTCCCCTCCGCGCGCGGTCACGGCGCCGCGCAGGATCGTGGTGTGGACGGCGCCGGTGAGGCGGGAGCCGTGCCACGGGGTGTTGCGGGACAGTGACTGCGAGGCGTCGCGGTCGACGCTGAGCGATGCGGCGGGGTCGACGAGCACCAGGTTGGCCGGGGCGCCCGGGGCGACAAGGTGTCCGTGGTCGGCCAGGCCGGCGATGCGGGCCGGGCCGGTGGACATCAGCCGCGCCAGGTCGGCCCAGCCGAGCCGGCCGTCGGCGACGAGCAGGTCGTGCACCACCGCGAAGGCGGTCTCGAGCCCGAGCATGCCGAACGCCGCGTCGACGAACGCGTGCTCCTTGTCGTGCCGGGCGTGCGGGGCGTGGTCGGTGGCGATGGCGTCGATGCTGCCGTCGAGCAGACCCTCGACCAGCGCCTCGCGGTCCTCGCTGGGCCGCAGCGGCGGGTTCACCTTGTAGACCGGGTCGTAGCTCGTGAGCAGGTCGGTGCCCAGCGCCAGGTGGTGCGGGGTCACCTCCGCGGTCATCGCGATGCCGCGCGCCTTGGCCCAGCGCACGACGTCGAGGCCCTCGGCGGTGCTGACGTGCGCGACGTGCACCCGGCTACGGGTGTGCTCGGCGAGCAGCGCGTCGCGGGCGATGATGCTGGCCTCGGCCACCGGCGGCCAGCCGGGCAGGCCGAGCCGGCCCGAGATCTCGCCCTCGTGGCAGCAGGCCTGCGGGCCGGCGAGGGTGGGGTCCTGGCTGTGCTGGCTGACCACGCCGCCGAAGGCGCGCACGTACTCCAGCGCCCGGCGCATCACCCTGCCGTCGGCGACGCAGTGGCCGTCGTCGGAGAAGACCTTCGTCGCCGCCCGGGAGCGGTGCATCAGGCCGAGCTCGGCAAGCTCGGCGCCCGCGAGGGCCTTGGTGACGGCGCCGACCGGCACGACGTCGACCAGCCCCGCGACGCGGCCGAGGTCGAGGATGCGCTCGGCCGCCTCGGCGGTGTCGGTGACCGGGTTGGTGTTGGCCATGGCGAGCACGGCGGTGTAGCCACCGACCGCTGCGGCCCGGGAGCCCGAGGCGATCGTCTCGGCGTCCTCGCGGCCCGGCTCGCGAAGATGGGTGTGCAGGTCGACGAACCCGGGCAGCAGGGTGAGGCCGTCGGCGTCGATGCGCTCGGCATCCTGGGGCGCGTCGGTGCTGCCGACCTCGGCGACGACGCCGTCGCGCAGCAGCACGTCGCCGGTGGTGGCGCCGCCGTTCTCGTCGTACCAGGTGGGCCCGGTGAGGAGGAGCGTGCTCACGCGGCCGCCCCCTCTCCGGCGAGGAGGTGGTAGAGCACGGACATCCGCACCGCCACCCCCGCCGAGACCTGGTCGAGCACCAGGCTGTGGGCGGCGTCGGCGGCATCCGCGCTGATCTCGAGGCCCCGGTTCATCGGGCCGGGATGGCAGATGACGGCCTCCGGGTTGGCGTCGGTGAGCGCGCGCAGGCGCTCGCGGGTCAGGCCGAAGCCCACGGTGTACTCGCGCGCGGTGGGGAAGAAGCCTCCGCTCATCCGCTCGCGCTGCACGCGCAGCATCATCACGGCATCCGGGCCGGAGGCGAGCACGGCGTCGAGGTCGTCGGTGAGCGTCAGGCCGTCGGTGTCGGCCCACGGGCCGATGCCGCTCGGCATCAACGTGGGCGGGGCGACCAGGGTGACGTGCGCGCCGAGCGTGCGCAGGGTGATGGCGTTGGAGCGGAAGACCCGGCTGTGGGTGAGGTCGCCGACGATGGCGACCCGGGCGCCGTCGAGGTCGCCGATCCGCTGCTCCATCGTGTAGGCGTCGAGCAGGGCCTGGGTGGGGTGCTCGTGGGTGCCGTCGCCGGCGTTGATGACACTCGCGTCGACCCACTGGCTCACCTGGTGCGCGGCCCCGCTGGCCATGTGCCGCATGACGATGGCGTCGACCGACATCGCGTCGATGGTGCGCACGGTGTCGCGCAGGCTCTCGCCCTTGCTGGCGCTGCTGCCCTTGCCGGTGATGTTGATCGTGTCGGCGCTCATCCACTTGCCGGCGATCTCGAAGCTGGACCGGGTGCGGGTGGAGTCCTCGAAGAAGAGGTTGATGACGGTGCGGCCGCGCAGGGTGGGCAGCTTCTTGACGTCGCGGTGCTGCACCTCGTGCATCTCGGTGGCCGTCGCGAGCAGCATCCGCACGTCGTCGCGGGTGAGGTCGGCGCTGGAGAGCAGGTGGCGGTTCATCGGGCCTCGCCCCCGGCGATGCGCACGACGTCCTCGCCGCCGTCGAACGCGGCCAGGCGCACCTGCACCTTCTCGCTGTGGCTGGTCGGGAGGTTCTTGCCGACGTGGTCGGCGCGGATCGGCAGCTCGCGGTGGCCGCGGTCGACGAGCACGGCCAGCCGCACCGCGCGGGGGCGGCCGAGGTCGGAGAGCGCGTCGAGCGCGGCGCGGATCGTGCGGCCGCTGTAGAGCACGTCGTCGACGAGCACGACCACCTTGTCGTCGATGCCGCCCGACGGGATCGCGGTGTGCATCGGCGCGCGGGTGGGCTGGGAGCGCAGGTCGTCGCGGTGCATGGTGATGTCGAGGCTTCCCACGGGCACCTCGGTGCCCTCGACCTCGCGGACCAGGCCGGCGAGGCGGCGGGCCAGCTCGACGCCGCGGCTGGGGATGCCGAGCAGGACGAGGTCGTCGGCACCCTTGTTGTGCTCGAGGATCTCGTGCGCGATGCGGCGCAGGGCCCGGGACACGTCGCTCGCGGTGAGGACGGTGCGACCGGAGGGGTCGAGCGGGTGCCCCTGGGGCACGGTCATGTCGGCGCGCGTCAAGACGCGGACCTCCTTCCCTGCCTCACGGGACAGGTCGTTAAAGGATGTCGGGGTGGTGCGGCGCCCACTCTACGGGGTGAGTGGGACGGCGCCCGCGGCGGCTCGCGGTCTCGTGCTCGGCGGACCGTCGGTGCGGTCGGAGGGTGTCCGGATCGCGAGAATCACATAACGCTGGTCTATGCCTGACCAAACATGACGTGATGCAATGGTGCTCACACACCGCACCCGCCGCGAAGGAGGCCCACCCGTGCAGACACCCACCACGACCGACTCCCGTGGCGCGCTGTGTGCGGACGCCTCGATGTCTCCGGTCGCTGCCTCCCCCGCCCCGCTCGTGCAGCCGATCTTCCCGCCCAAGGATGCCGACGCCGAGGCCCGTCGCCGCTGGCTGGCCAGCTCGCCGTGGCCTGAGGTCGTCTTCGCCGCCGCGCTCTGACCCGAACGTGGGTGAAGACCGTCGCCCACCCGGTGGTTTTCACCCACGTTCCCGGCAGTTGGCACCCGGTGGCGTGGCCTAGCGTGCCGTCATGAGATTGCCGACCGACCCCCACGAGCAGTCCGTCGCCCTGCGCGCCCTCCAGCGCCCCCTCAAGGATCGCTATCGTGCGGACCCGGCTGGCGCGCAGCAGTCCTCGACGGCGGTCGCCCACGTGGTGCTCGACGCCGTGGCCGCAGACGTGCCCCAGTGGCCGGGGACGTCGCGTGCGGGCCTGCACCCCGCGACCGGCGGCGACGGGTCGGAGGCGTGCAGCGGCGACATGCTGCTCGAGGCGCTGGCGGGCTGCGCCGGCGTGACGCTGCGCTCGGTGGCCGCCGCGATGGGCATCCCCCTGCGATCGGCCACGGTGCACGTCGTCGGGCACTGGGACGCCCGTGGCACGCTCGGCGTCGACCGGGAGGCGCCGGTGGGCTTCACCGGCATCGAGGTGCGGATCGAGGTCGACGCCGACGCCGACGAGGCCGCCCTGGCTCGGCTGGTCGAGGCCACCGAGCGTTACTGCGTCGTCGCCCAGACCCTGCGTGCGCCGACACCGGTCACGGTCACTCGGGCCTGAGGTCTCGCACCATCGCGATCCGGCGGCCGTGCCGCGACAACCCGAAGGTCTCCTCGTTGGCGCGCAGCGGGAGGAGGCGTCCGGGCAGCGGGTCGAGCTCGACGTAGCCGTGGCGTGCGTAGAACGGTCCGTTCCACGGCACGTCGGCGTAGGTCATCAGCGTGACGTCGGGTGCGCCGCGCCGACGCAGCTCGTCGTGGGTGGCCTCGAGCAGGGCAGCCCCCACCCCGTGTCGGCCGTGCCCCGGCTCGACGGCGATCTGCTCGAGGTGCCAGTGCCCCTCGAGGTCGAGCACGTGCGTGAAGCCGATGACCGTGCCGTCGTCGTCCTCCGCCACGAGCAGGAAGCCGGGCTCGGCCGCCCGCTCCTCCCCCGACGAGGAGGCCGGCCAGTCCACGCCGCCGAAGCGCTCGGCGAAGAGACGGTCACCGGCATCCTCGATCGGGCCGATCAGCGGCAGGTCGGCGTCGCGCGGGGGGCGAATGGTCGTCATCCGCCGCAGTATGCCGCGGACGCGCCGGCGACGGGGGTGGCCGCATGGGGCCGGTCCGAGGATCATTTCCCGGCGAGGGCGCCCGCCGGGCGCCCCACGGACGGAAGGCGGCGCCATGGCGCACACGTACGGCATCAGCGAGGTGGTCGGTACGTCGACGACGTCGATCGAGGAGGCCATCAGCTCAGCAGTCGCTCGGGCGTCGACCACCGTGCGCGGGCTGGACTGGTTCGAGGTGACCGAGATCCGTGGCCACCTGGCCGACGGCGCCGTCGCGCACTACCAGGTGGGCCTCAAGCTCGGCTTCCGCCTGGAGGAGTGAGCTACGCCAGGGTGGGCTTGACCTCGGCGAGGCGGGCGAGCAGCCCGTTGACGAAGCGCGGGCTGTCGTCGGTGGACAGCTCGGTCGCCAGTCCCACCCACTCGCTGATCGCAACCGGCTCGGGCACATCCGGCGACCAGAGCACCTCGTAAGCGCCGAGGCGCAGGATCGCCCGGTCGACGGCCGGCATCCGGCCCAGCGTCCAGCCCTGGGAGTAGGTCTCGATGAGCTCGTCGACCTGGCCCCAGTGCTCGACGACCCCCATCACCAGGTCGGCGGTGAACTCCGACAGCGGTGCCTCGGTCACCGGCGCCGCCAGCCGCTCGCGGAGCAGGTCGGCGGCGTTGACCCCGCGCTGCTCGGCCTCGAAGAGGAGGTCGAGCGCGCGCTTGCGGGCCTTGGTGCGGGCTGCCACGGGTCAGCTGACCCGGCCGAGGTAGGAGCCGTCGCGGGTGTCGACCTTGATCTTGGTGCCGGTCTCGAGGAACAGCGGCACGGCCACCTCGGCACCGGTCTCGACCGTGGCGGGCTTGGTGCCGCCGGTGGAGCGGTCGCCCTGCAGGCCGGGCTCGGTGTAGGTGATCTCGAGGACGACCGACGCCGGCAGCTCGATGAACAGCACGTTGCCCTCGTGGCGCGCGACGACGACGTCCTGGTTCTCGAGCAGGAACTTCGAGGCGTCGCCCACGGTCTCCGGGCTCACCGGGATCTGGTCGTAGGTGTCGCCGTCCATGAAGATGAAGTCGGTGCCGTCGTTGTAGAGGTACTGCATGTTGCGCTTGTCGACGTTCGCGGTCTCCACCTTGACGCCGGCGTTGAAGGTCTTGTCGACGACCTTGCCGCTCATGACGTTCTTGAGCTTGGTGCGCACGAACGCCGGGCCCTTGCCGGGCTTGACGTGCTGGAACTCCACGACGGTCCACAGCTGGCCCTCGATGTTGAGGACGAGGCCGTTCTTGAGGTCGTTGGTCGATGCCACGGGTGGTTCTTCGCTTTCGTCACGACGGTGCGACGCAGCGACCGGAAGCGGGCGCGCGTCACCCCCGCGAGGGGATGGGGATCCGGACGATCCTATCGCGCCCCCACCACTGCCCTGTCCGCCGCCGGTCGCGGGCGGCAGCGTGCGCTGGGCTCTGGTCCACCCTGCCGGATGGCGGCGGTCGGCGCGGCTGGTGGTGTCACGTCGCCGCCATCGCGTCGGGTGGACACCACCCCCGCCCCCGGACCAGAGCCGGAGCTCGAACGGAACTCACGCGGCCACCGCGCCCAGGTCCATCCACGTGTTGCGTGCCTGCGCGCGAACGCCCTGCTCAGCCAGGATGCCGGCCGGCGTGCGGTCGTCGCGGGCGTCGGCCCAGACCCACCGCGCCACCCGGACCTGCCTGCGGAACCTGTCCTCGCGGCGCTTTTCGCGCCACAGGACCTCGGCGGCCTCGGTGGGGTCGGCGCCGGGCGCCACGCCGTACTTGCGCCGACCGTCGAACTCGCCGACGACGCCGGGCCAGCCGAAGTCGGCCACACCGATCAGCGCCTGGGCATCCTCGACCGGCACCTGGAGGTCGGGTCGTGGCAGGTTGAGCCGGAACATGGCCGCGCGGGACAGGCTCTCGCCCGCCGACATCGAACCCGGGTCGGCGAGCTCGACCGCGAGCAGCGCCCGAGGGCGTCCCCTGACCCTCGCCGGCACCGCGACCGCGGCCTCGACGAGCTGCGCCCTGGTGCACAGGCCGTGCCTGAGGGCGTGGTCGGGAGCCGGCAGCCCCCGAGCGAGCGAACCGGTGCGCGCCAGGTCGACCACGGTTCGCGGGACGTCGGTGACGAGCAGGCCGTGCATCACCACGGCCTCGGCCGGGGCACCGACGTGCACCTTGATCAGACGCGACCCGCGGGTTCTCGGTCCGGTGGCCAACCGGGACACATGCGCCGGGAAGGACTCCACGTTCGGCAGGCCCCACACGGCTGCCGCCGACTCCAGAGCGAAGACGTGCTCGCCCGGCACCTGCGACACCAGGTCAGTGGCATGCACCAACGCCGCATGCCGCTGCTCGGGGGTGAGGGCGTGCCAGGTCGCCGCCTCGATCCAGACCCCATGCCGCACGTGGTGCCAGCCGTGGCGAGCCGGGTGCTCGCCGAGTCGGCGCAGGTCCTGGCCCAGGCGAAGCAGCCCCCGGTCGAAGGGAGTCGGAGCGGGATCGCCGAGCATCCCAGCACGATGCCAGAGTCGGCCACCTGACCTTCCGCGTCATCCACAGCCCACCCCCGCCCACGGCCCCGCCGAACCTGCGTGCGGCTCGGCTCTGGTCCGAATGCCCGAGTCATGGTGATCTGGCCGGATGGCGTTCCCGCGGCACCACCACCCCTGCAGACCACCGCCACCCCAGCAGATGAACCAGAGCACGGGGGCACCTCCCCCGGCGTCAGCGAGCAGGCCCGCCCGCCGCGCGAGCCGTGCTCAGGTGGAGATGGCTTCGAACGCCTCGTGCAGCAGGGCCTCGTCGGGGCCCTCGAGCCGCACCGGTCGCCCGATGCCGTCGAGCACGACGAAGCGCAGCTGGTCGCCGCGTGACTTCTTGTCGCGGCGCATCACGGTGAGCAGGTCCTCCCAGCGACCTTCCGGATACGACGTGGGCAGCCCCACCGACGTCAGCACCGACCGGTGGCGCGCCACCTCCTGCGCGCCCAGGTGGCCCGAGCGCCGCCCGAGCTCGGCGGCGAACACCATCCCGATGGCCACCGCCTCCCCGTGCCGCCGCCGGTAGCCTTCGGCCTGCTCGATGGCGTGCCCGAGGGTGTGCCCGTAGTTCAGGATCTCGCGCAGCCACGACTCGGTCAGGTCCTGTGCCACGACGTCGGCCTTGACCGTGATCGCCCGCTCGATCAGCTCGCGGGTGTGCGGTCCGTCCCAGCGGGTGGCCCCCGCGGGGTCGGCCTCGACGAGGTCGAGGATTCCCGGATCGACGATGAACCCGGCCTTGACCACCTCGGCCAGCCCCGCCACGAGGTCGACCTGCGGCAGGGAGGCGAGCGCGTCGAGGTCGCAGAGCACCCCGGCCGGCTCGTGGAACGCACCGACGAGGTTCTTGCCCTGGGCGGTGTTGATGCCGGTCTTGCCACCGACGGCGGCGTCGACCATGGCGAGCAGGGTGGTCGGCACGTGCACCACGGCCACGCCGCGCAGCCAGGTCGCCGCGACGAACCCGGCGAGGTCGGTGACGGTGCCACCACCGACGGCCACGACGGCATCCGAGCGCGTGAACGCGTACTTGCCCAGCCGCGCCCACAGCCCCGACACGACATCGGCGGTCTTGGCGGTCTCGGCGTCGGGCACCACGGCCTCGTGCACCTCGAGCCCCGCCCGCCGCAGCTGCGACACCACCGGGGCGGCCAGCCGCGCCAGCGCCTCGGGCCGCACCACGAGCACCTGTCGCACCCCCGGCGCCAGCAGCCCCACGACCCGGTCGGCCACCCCGTGCCCGACGACGACGTCATATCCGTCACCGACTTGGATGACGCTGGCCTCGCCGGCGCGGCCGGCGTCGCCGTCGCTCACGACTCCCCCAGCATCCCGGCGACCTCGGCCGCGACCTCGTCCGGGGTGCGCCCGGCCGTGTCGACCCGGAAGGTCGCGACCCGCTCGTAGACCGGGCGGCGCTCGTTCATCAGCCGTACCCACGAGGCCCGCGGGTTGACCGCGAGCAGCGGCCGGCTCTGGTCGAACCCGACCCGCTTCGAGGCGTCGGCGATGCCCACGTCGAGGAACACCACCGTCTGCCCGTCGAGCAGCTGCTCGGTCAGCGGGTCGACCGGCGCTCCCCCGCCGAGCGCCAGCACACCGGCGTCCTCGGCCAGGGCGCGAGCCACCTCGGCCCGCTCGAGCGCGCGGAAGGCCGGCTCGCCGTCCTCGACGAAGATGTCGGCGATGGTGCGCCCGGCGGCGGCCTCGATCGCGGCATCGGTGTCGTGCAGCGGCAGCCCGAGCAGCTCGGCCAGCGCCGCACCCACGCTGCTCTTGCCCGACCCGGGCGGGCCGACCAGCACGACGCGCGGCATCAGTCCTCCCAGGTACGCATGGAGGCCGGGATGGCCGCGAGGTAGGACGCGTGGTTGCGGGCGGTCTCGCTCACCGAGTCGCCGCCGAACTTCTCCAGGCATGCCTCGGCGAGCACCAGCGCGACCATTGCCTCGGCCACGACCCCCGCGGCGGGCACGGCGCACACGTCGGACCGCTGGTGGATGGCGCGGGCCGGCTCGTCGGAGGCCACGTCGACGGTCTCGAGCGCCCGCGGCACGGTGGAGATCGGCTTCATCGCCGCGCGCACGCGCAGCAGCCCGCCGACCGACATCCCACCTTCGGTGCCCCCGGCCCGGCCGGTGCGGCGACGGATGACGCCGTCGGGGCCGCGCTCCATCTCGTCGTGGGCGAGCGACCCGCGACGGGCCGCCGTGCGGAAGCCGTCGCCGACCTCGACGCCCTTGATCGCCTGGATGCCCATCAGCGCCCCGGCAAGCTTCGCGTCGAGGCGGCGGTCCCAGTGCACGTGCGAGCCCAGCCCCGGCGGCAGACCGGTGACGACCACCTCGACCACGCCGCCGAGGGTGTCGCCGTCCTTGTGCGCGGCCTCGATCTCGGCGACCATCGCCGCCGACCCCTCGGCGTCGAACGCCCGCACCGGGTCGGCGTCCAGGGCAGCAACGTCGTCGGCGGTCGGCAGCGGGGCGTCGTCGGACACCGAGGCCCAGCCGATCGCCACGGTGTGCGAGACCAGCCGGATGCCGTAGGCCTGCTCGAGGAAGCGCGCCGCCACCTCGCCCAGCGCCACCCGGGCCGCGGTCTCGCGAGCGGAGGCCCGCTCGAGCACCGGGCGCGCGTCGTCGAAGGCGTACTTCTGCATGCCCACGAGGTCGGCGTGGCCCGGGCGGGGCCGGGTGAGCGGCCGGTTGCGGGCGATCTCCTTCTCGGCATTCACGTCGTCGGCCGCCGCCAGGGCAGCGGCGTCGACGGGGTCGGGGCTCATCACCGTCTGCCACTTGGGCCACTCCGAGTTGCCCACCCGGATCGCGATGGGCGAGCCGAGGGTCAGGCCGTGCCGCACCCCGCCGAGGAACTCCACCGCGTCCTGCTCGAACTTCATCCGGGCGCCGCGGCCGTAGCCCAGCCGCCGGCGCGCCAGGGCCCGGGCGACGTCGGCCGTGGTGACCTCGACGCCCGCGGGCAGCCCGTCGACGGTCGCGACGAGCGCGGGCCCGTGCGACTCCCCGGCGGTCAGCCAACGAAACATGGGGCGAATCCTTCCACGCCGCCCTCAGCCGCCCAGCAGCCAGGTCAGGATCTGGTCAGCCCAGCCGATGGCGAGCCACGCCCCAAGGCACATCGCCGGGCCGTAGGCGATCGAGCTGCGCAGGCCAACCCGGCGCAGTGCGAGCAGCGCCACGGCGGCCAGCCCACCGACGAGGATGCCGGCCAGCAGCCCCACCACGACCGACCCGGCACCGAGCCACCCGAGCAGCCCCCCGATGACCGGCGCGAGCCGCACGTCACCCCCGCCGACGCCCCCGCCCGGCAGCACCGCGAGGAGCAGGTAGACCGCGCCCATCGCCACGGCCCCGCCGACCGCCACCAGCCAGCGCCGGTCGAGGGTCGCGACCGACGCCACCGCGAGCAGGACGACCAGCCACGCCCCGGTGGGCAGCACGAGGCCGACGGGCAGCCGGTGCACGTCGAGGTCGATCCAGGTCAGGCCCACCGTCAGCCACGCGAAGAGCAGGTAGGCCGGCAGCGCGGCCCACCCACCCAGGTCGCCGACCGACCACGCCGCGAGTCCTGCGAAAGCAGCGGTCGCGAGCCCGGGCCACCAGTTGCGACCGGGCGCGTGGTCGGCCTCGTCCTCCTCGATGCGGTAGCCACCGGTCGCGAGCTGCCGACCGGTGAGGTGCCCCACCACCCCCATGACCGCTGCCGCGGCGAGCACCACCCAGAGGGGCGTCACTCCTGCCCCAGCGCCGCGCGCCCCGCAGCCGCCATCGCCTCGACCGGGGCCTCGTGACCGGTGAACAGCCGGAACTGCTCCCCCGCCTGGTGCACCAGCATGTCGAGCCCGCCGACCACGGTCATGCCGGCCCCGGCCGCGGCGCGCGCCAGCGGTGTCGGCCAGCCGGCGTAGACCACGTCGAGCAGGATGCCCGTGTGGGCCGCGGGAACGGTGGCCGCGGCCACCTCACCCGCCGACCGGGGCAGGGTCGAGACGACCACGTCGTCTCGGGTCGTCACCCACGGCCCCAGGGCCGCCACCGACCCGTTGCGGATGCCGGCGCCCAGGTCGAGCGCCCAGGCCAGCAGGTCGGCGGCCTTGGCGGTGTCGCGTGCCCGCACGGTGAGCGTGGCGACGCCGAGCTCGGCCAGCCCCAGCACCGCCGAGCGGGCCGTGGCCCCGGCGCCCAGCACGAGGGCTCGGATGGGTGCGTCGCGAAGGTGCGGCGCGAGCGACCGCACGACCCCGACGACGTCGGTGTTCGTGGCGTCCCACCCGCCGTCGGCCCGGCGCACCAGGGTGTTGGCGGCTCCTGCCCGCCGCGTCACGGCATCCACCGTGGTGGCGACGTCGGCGGCGACCTCCTTCAGCGGCATGGTCAGCGACAGCCCGCGCCAGTCGGGGCCGAGGCCACCGACGAAGCCCGCCAGGCCGTCGGCCTCGACCTCGTGGGCGTCGTACTCCCAGCCCGACAGCCCGGCCGCGAGGTAGCCGGCGCGGTGCAGCGCCGGTGAGAGGGAGTGCGTGATGGGCGAGCCGAGGACGGCCGCCCTCACTGACCACAGTCCTTCGGTGTGGCCTTGCAGTAGGCGTTCAGCTCGGCGACGTTGGCGTTGTGCTCGGCCAGCGTCGTGCCGTACTTGGTCTCACCGGTGATCGGGTTGACCGCGACGAAGAAGAACCACGGGCCATCGGCCGGGTTGGCCGCCGCCTCGATGGAGGCCGCGCCCGGGTTGCTGATCGGGCCCGGCGGCAGGCCCGGGTGGACGCGGGTGTTGTAGGGGTTGCTCGCGTCGTCGAGCTCGGCCTTGGTCGGGAACAGCGACCGGCGCTGGGCGCCGTACGAGACCGCCGCGTCGGACTGGATCAGCCCGTAGGCCGGGGGGCCGTCGGTCTCGATGCGGTTGAGGAACACCCGGGCGATCTTGGGCCGGTCGACGTCGAGCTTGGCCTCGGCCTCGACGAGCGAGGCCAGGGTCAGCACCTTCTGCCGGTCCTTGGGCTCGACCCCGGCGTCGTCGAGCTCCTTGACGGTCTGGGCGACCATCGCCTTCAGCTGCTCGGTGGCCGTGGACTTCTCGGGGAACTCGTAGCTCGACGGGAACAGCCAGCCCTCGATCTTGCCCTTGGCCTCCTTCGGCAGGCCGATCGCCTCGGTGTCCTTGGCGGCATTGACGTACTGCTTGACCGGGATGCCGGTCTGCTTCGACAGCAGCGCGTAGGTCTCGCTCGCCCACAGGCCCTCGCGCACGGTGGTGCGGTTGACGTCACGGTTCGCGGGGTCGGCGAGGGTGTCGAACGCCGCCTGGGCCGTCATCCCCTTGAGCAGCACGTAGGTGCCGGGCTGGATGGCGGCGGCCCGTTTCGGGTCGCTCGTCGCGACCTCGAGGTAGGCGCTGCGCGACTTGACCACGCCCGAGTCGCGCAGGGTGGTGGCGATGTCCTGGCCGGTCTGGCCCGGCTCGACGACGATGTCGACCTCGCCCTTGCCGGGGCCCGCGAAGTCGGACACCTCGGCCTTGGTGAACAGGCCGGTGACCATCGGCGAGAGCACGCTGTAGGCGGCGTAGGCAGCGCCCCCGACCAGCAC
Organism: uncultured Actinomycetota bacterium; assembly: GCA_963800505.1. Taxonomy (GTDB): domain Bacteria; phylum Actinomycetota; class Actinomycetes; order Actinomycetales; family Dermatophilaceae; genus Fodinibacter. Next base: position 100,583 of record CAWDBL010000005.1, on the reverse strand, counting down.
GATCGCGAGCAGGAGGACGAACCAGCGGCGATGGCTCTTGTGCGGCGGGCGGTGCCGGTGGACCTCGCGGCGACGGCGATGGGACGGCGGCGGTTCCCCGAAGATGGTCTCGGTGAAGTCGTGCTGCTTGGTCACGGCCTCGCGTCTTTCGTCCGGGGCTTGCGCCGTTTTCGCCTGACCTGCTCCCCGGGAGGGGCGCCGGTGCTGCGCTCCGTGTCGAGGGCGGTCTGCAGGATGAGCACGGCGGCAGCCTGGTCGACCACCGCGCGCTGCCGCCTGCCGGCGACACCACTCTCACGAAGCGTGCGGTGCGCATCGACACTGGTGAGTCGCTCGTCGACGAGACGGACCCAGACCGGCGCGATGCGCGCCGCCACCACGGCAGCATACTGGCGCGCCCGGGCCGCAGCGGGGCCTTCGTTCCCGGATAGCGAACGGGGCAGCCCGACCACCACGCCGACCGCGCCGTGCTCGACCACCAGGTCGGCGATCGCCTCGACATCCGAGTCGCCCGGGGCCGGGTCGCCCTCAGCGGTGCGGGGCACGGTGGCCACCGGCGTCGCGAGGATGCCGTCGGGGTCGCTCACGGCGACCCCGACGCGCACCGAGCCCACGTCGACACCGAGGCGGGCACCGCGCTCGCGGGGGTCCGGCATCAGCCGGCGAGCTCCCCGACGCGCCACTCGACGGCCGCCAGTGCCTCGCCCACCTTCGACGCGTCCTGGCCGCCGCCCTGGGCGATGTCGTCCTTGCCGCCACCGCCGCCGCCGAGGGCCGAGGCCGCCACCCGCACCAGTTCACCGGCCCGGATGCCGCGTGCCCGCGCCGGCTCGTTGGTGGCCACCACGACCACCGGCCGGCCCTTGGCCGCACCGGTGATGGCGACCACGCTTGGGCGCTCGGTGCCCAGCCGCCCGCGCAGGTCGAGCACCATGGTGCGCACGTCGTCGGCGCCGGCCTCGCCGGCGTCGTGCCCGAGGTAGGTGACCCCGTTGACGTCGCGGGCCTGCTCGGTGAGGTTGCCCGCCGCCGCCTGCACCTGCTCGCGGCGGGCGCGCTCGAGCTCGCGCTCGGCATCCTTGAGCCGGGCGACCATCGCGCCGACCCGCTCGGCCAGCTCGTCGGGGCGCGCACCGACCAGCCCGGTCAGCTCGGCCACGATCGCCCGCTCCTTGGCCAGGTAGCGCAGCGCCTCCATGCCGACGAAGGCCTCGACGCGGCGCACGCCGGACCCCACCGACGACTCGCCGGTCACGGTGAGGGCGCCGATCTGGCTCGAGTGCTGCACGTGGGTGCCACCGCACAGCTCGCGGCTCCACGGGCCGCCGATCTCGACGACCCGCACGTCCTCGCCGTAGGTCTCGCCGAACAGCGCGAGCGCGCCGATCTCGCGGGCCTGCGGCAGTGGCATGTAGGTGGCCGACACGGGCAGGTCCTTGCGAACGGCGAGGTTGGCCACCTCCTCGATCTCGCTGCGGGTGGCCGGCGAGAGCGCCGAACCCCACGCGAAGTCGAGCCGCAGGTAGCCGGGCTTGTTGTACGAGCCGGACTGCAGGGCCGAGGGGCCGAGCACCTCGCGCAGGGCCGCGTGCACGACGTGCGTGCCGGAGTGCGCCTGGCAGGCCGAGATCCGCCACTCGGGGTCGACCTCGGCGAGCACCGGCGCCCCGGTGCGCAGCGGCCCGGTGAGCACCTCGACGGTGTGCGCGATGAGCCCCTTGACCGGGCGCTGCACGTCGACGACCTTCAGGTGCACACCATCGGCGGTGATGACGCCCTCGTCGGCGATCTGCCCACCGGACTCCGCGTAGAACGGCGTGCGGTCGAGCACGACCTGGCCGCGCTGGCCCGGCTCGATCTCGCTGACGGACACGCCGTCGACGACCAGGCCCACGACGCTGGCCTCGGTGTTGAGCTCGGAGTAGGCCCGGAAGTCGGTCTCCCCCAACGCCCGCAGGTCGCGCCACACCTCGGTGTGCGCGTGCCCGCTCTTCTTCGACTTCGCGTCGGCCTTGGCCCGCTGACGCTGCTCGGTCATCAGGCGGGTGAAGCCCTCACGGTCGACCTGCAGCCCCTGCTCCTGCGCCATCTCCAGGGTGAGGTCGATCGGGAAGCCGTAGGTGTCGTGCAGCTGGAAGGCCTGGTCACCGGCCAGCGTGCCGCCGCCGGACTGCTTGGTGCGCGCCACCGCGGTGTCGAGGATGGTGGTGCCCGCGGCCAGGGTGCGCCGGAACGCCTCCTCCTCGGCGTACGCGATCTGGCTGATCCGGCCGAAGCCGCTCTCGAGCTCGGGGTAGGACTGCTTCATCCGCTCCAGCGAGACCGGCATCAGCTCGGGCAGGCACGGGTCCTCGTAGCCGAGCAGGCGCATCGAGCGCACCGCGCGGCGCAGCATCCGGCGCAGCACGTAGCCGCGGCCCTCGTTGCCGGGGGTGACGCCGTCGCCGATGAGCATCAGCGAGGAGCGCACGTGGTCGGCGACGACGCGCAGCCGCACGTCGTCGGGGTGTGACTCGCTGACCATGTGGCCGGAGTTGACCCCGTAGCGCTTCCCGGTGAGCTCTGCCGCCCGCTCGAGCACGGGGTAGACCTCGTCGATCTCGTAGAGGTTGTCGACGCCCTGCAGCAGGGTCGCCATCCGCTCCAGGCCCAGGCCGGTGTCGATGTTGCGCTTGGGCAGCGGGCCGGAGACGTCGAAGTCGTCCTTGGCCCGCACGGCCGAGAGCTCCTCCTGCATGAACACCAGGTTCCAGAACTCCAGGTAGCGGTCCTCGTCGACGGCCGGGCCGCCCTCGCGGCCGTACTCCGGGCCGCGGTCGAGGTAGATCTCGCTGGCCGGCCCGCCCGGGCCGGGAACGCCCATGTGCCAGTAGTTGTCGAGCTTGCCGCGGCGGGTGATCCGCGCCTCCGGCAGTCCGATGCCGTCGCGCCAGATCGCGAACGCCTCGTCGTCGTCGTCGTAGACGGTGGGCCAGATCAGGTCCCCATCGAGGCCGTAGCCGCCCGCGTCCTGCGACGTGGTGATGAGATCCCAGGCGAGGGTGATGGCCCCCTCCTTGAAGTAGTCGCCGAACGCGAAGTTGCCGTTCATCTGGAAGAACGTGCCGTGCCGCGAGGTCTTGCCGACCTCCTCGATGTCACCGGTGCGCACGCACTTCTGCACGCTGGTGGCCCGGATCCACGGCGGGGTCTCCTGGCCCAGGAAGTAGGGCTTGAAGGGCACCATGCCGGCGTTGACGAACAGCAGGTTCGGGTCGTCGTGGATCAGCGGCGCGGAGGGCACGACGGTGTGGCCGTTCTTCTCGAAGAACGCCAGCCAGCGACGCCGGATCTCAGCGGTTTCCATGGAAAATCAGTCCTCGGGTCTTTCGTCTGCCACCGGGCACGGGCACGCGACATCGTATGCCGGTCCGTGCCGGGGGTCGGTCGGGGTCAGGCGTGGAGGTTTGAGTCGGTGGGGGCGCCTTCGCCCCTACGGAGCTCGCTCGCCGGTGGGGTCGAGCAGCAGCGCCCGGGCCTCCTCGGGCGTCAGCGAGCGACCGGGGTCGTCGGCGCCCAGCGCGGATGCCGGGCTCGCGGCGGCGCGCTCACGGCTGCGGTCCCAGCCGGCATCCACCTCGAGGTCGGGGGTCTGCGCCCCGGCGGCATGCCGCGGGGCGCGGCTGGTCGCGTCGGTCTCGACGGCCACCTCGACGGCCTCGCGCAGCTCGGCCTCGCGGCGGGCGGAGGCCTCCTTGAAAGTGCTGACGAAGCGCTGGGTGACCGGCAGCTTCCACAGTCCGTAGCCCACGCCGACCGCGACGGCGGCCAGCAGCACGGTGCGGCCCCTCACGACTCGTCCTTGCGGCTCAGCCCGCGCACGGCGGTGCGCACGCCGTAGCTGAACGCCGCGACCTTGATCAGCGGGGTGCCGACCGTCGCGGCGGTGAGCGAGGTGAGCGCCGAGGCGTTGGTCGTCATCGTGGTCACCGAGCTGGTGATCGAGTCGACCCGGGTCAGCTGGTCGTTGGTGAGGCTGACGGTGTCGGTGAGGCCCTTGAGGGTGGGCTGCACGTTGTCGCTCGTCGTGCGCAGGCTCACGGTCGTCTCGTCGAGGATCTGGCCGGCCTTGCCGAGCAGCCCGCCGACCCGCACCACGAGGTACAGGAACGCGAGTGCGGCGATGAGTGCAGCGATCCCTCCGAGCGTCACCGTCATGCGGGCGAGCCTAGCGTCCGGGCGGCGGCCGTTCGCGCGGGTTACCGGGTCAGCCCCGGCCCAGGCGGCCCTTGAGCCAGGTCCAGCGCTCCTGCAGCCGGGCCTCGAAGCCGCGGTCGGTGGGTCGGTAGTAGTCGGTCGAGCCGGCGAGGTCGTCGGGCAGGTACTGCTGGGCGGCGACGGCATCCGGCTCGTCGTGGGCGTAGACGTAGCCCTTGCCGTGCCCGAGGCGGGCGGCCCCCGCGTAGCCGCTGCCGCGCAGGTGGGCCGGCACCGGGCCGCCCTTGCCGGCCCGCACGTCGGCGATCGCCTCGTTGATGCCGGTGTAGGCGGCGTTCGACTTGGGGGCCAGCGCGTTGTGCACGACGGCCTGGGCCAGGATGATCCGCGCCTCGGGCATCCCGATCTGGGCGACGGCGTGCATCGCGGCGACGGCGGTCTGCAGCGCGGTGGGGTCGGCGAGCCCGACGTCCTCGGAAGCGGCGATGACCACCCGCCGGGCGATGAAGCGGGGGTCCTCCCCCGCCTCGAGCATCCGGGCGAGGTAGTGCAGGGCGGCGTCGACGTCGGAGCCGCGCATCGACTTGATGAGCGCCGAGGCGACGTCGTAGTGCTGGTCGCCGGTGCGGTCGTAGCGCACCGCGGCCTGCGCCACGGCCTGCTCGCTCTGGGCGAGGGTGATCGGCACGGCATCCGACCGGTCGGCGCCCGGGGCCACGGCGTCGTCGGCGACGCCGGCCGCGGCCTCCAGGAAGGTGAGCGCGCGTCGGGCGTCACCGCCGGCGAGTCGCACGAGGTGGTCGCGGGCGTCGTCGTCGAGGGCGTAGGCGCCGTCGAGGCCGCGCGGGTCGGTGATCGCGGCGGTGATCACGTCGGCGACGTCGTCGTCGGTGAGCGGCTGGAGCGTGATCAGCATCGAGCGGCTGAGCAACGGCGCGATGACCGAGAACGACGGGTTCTCGGTGGTGGCGGCGACGAGCACGACCTGGCGGTTCTCGACGCCCGGCAGCAGGGCGTCCTGCTGGGCCTTGGTGAACCGGTGGATCTCGTCGAGGAAGAGCACCGTCTGGCGGCCGTACATGTCTCGGGCCCGGTTGGCGTGCTCCATGACGGCGCGCACGTCCTTGACCCCGGCCGTCACTGCGGACAGCTCGACGAACTCGCGGTCGGCGGCGGTGGCGACCAGGTGGGCCAGCGTGGTCTTGCCGGTGCCGGGCGGGCCCCAGAGGATGGCGGAGATCGGGCCGGCCGCTCCCCCGCTACCCTCGATCAGCCGGCGCAGGGGGCTGCCGGGGCGCAGCACGTCGCCCTGGCCGCGCACCTCGTCGATGCCGCGCGGCCGCATCCGCACCGCGAGCGGTGGGAGCGACGCGCCGCCGCCCACGCCGTCACCTGCCGACGCGGCCGCGCCGAACAGGTCGGTGTCGTCGAGGCTCACGCTGGCGAGGCTATCCCGCAGGACCGGCATCCCCCGACAGCGAATGTGGGTGAAGATCACCGCCCAGGCAACGACCTTCACCCACGTTCCGGTGAAGGAGCCGGCTCAGAGGGAGCCCCTCTCGGAACGTGGGTGATTCCCGTTGTCCAGGCAACGACCTTCACCCACGTTCCGGTGAAGGAGCCGGTCAGAAGTAGCCGGTCTCGCCGTCGATCAGCTCGCGGATGAGGTCGAGGTGGCCGGCGTGCCGGGCGGTCTCCTCGAGCATGTGCAGCAGGATCCAGCGCAGCGAAGCCGTGCCGACCGCGTGCAGGGCGGTGCTGCCGGCCGCGTCGAGGGACCGGGCGGCGATGGCGGCGTCGGAGCGCGCGCACTCGTCGTCGTACTCCTGGAGCAGGGTCGCCAGCGGGATGGCCTCGACGAGGAACTCGGAGTCCTCGACGTCGTCGCCCAGCGGGCCGTAGCCTCGACCCACACCGGGCTGGCCGAGGAGAACCTCTCGGAACCACAGCTCCTCGCACCAGCGCAGGTGCGACACGATGCCGGCCACGGTCATGAGCGGTGACGTGGGCACCATCACCCGGTGGGCATCCTCGTCGGACAGCCCCTCGCACTTCAGCCGCACGATGCCGCGTTGCAGGTCGAACCACCCGAGCAGCTGGGTGCGCTCGTCGGCGGTGCGGTCGGGTCGGACTCTCGTGGCGGCCATCGCACCACCGTTCCACCCGGAAGGGCCGTCGGCAACGGCACCGGACCCCTCTGGCACGCTGGCCCCATGAGCGCGCACGACCCCCGGCACGGCGCGCTCCTGCGCCGCTGGGGGGCGGTGGTCGCCCGCCGGGCTCGCACGGTCGTCATCGTGTGGGCGGTGCTGGTGATCGCGGGGTTCGGCGTCGCGTTGGGGGCGTTCGGCACCCCGAGCCTGTTCGACCGGCTCGACAGCGGCGAGATCGTCGTCGACGGCGAGAACCAGGCCGGCCGCGACCTGCTCGCGACGGGCGGCGGCAGCGGCTTCAGCACCTACACCCAGACCCTCACCGGCGTCGACCTCGCCGACCCGGCGGTGGCCACGGCCGCGGCCACCGCAGTCAAGGACCTCACGGCGATCGAGCACGTCGAGTCGGCGGTGAACCCGTTCGTCGTGCCCGAGGGGCCGACCAGCCCGTCGGCCCTGCGGTTCACGCTCGACGGCGACCCGGCATCCGGCGGTTTCGCCACCGTGGTCACCTTCGACGCCGACAACACCGCCGAGCAGGAGGCTGCCGCCACCGAGCAGGTCGACGTGGTCCTCGACCGGCTGGCCGAGCAGACCGGCGCCACCGGCGACCAGCGCGGCGGCCTGCGCAGCCTGGTCGACCGGATCATTGCCCAGGTCAAGACCGACGGCCAGCGTGGCGAGGGCATCGCGCTGCCGGTGAGCTTCGCCGTGATGGTCGTGGTGTTCGGCGGCTTCGTCGCCGCGGGCTTCCCGGTGCTCGGCGCGGTCGCCTCGATCGCCGGCGCGCTCGTCTCGCTGCTCGGGTTCTCCTACCTGCTCGACCTCGACGCCACCGCCGTCAACGTCGTCACCGTGCTGGCGCTCGGGCTGTGCATCGACTACGGCCTGCTGATGGTGTCGCGCTTCCGCGAGGAGCTGCGCGACATGCTGCGCGGCGCCCCGGTCACCGAGCTGACCCGCGAGCAGGTGGTCGAGGCGACCGCCACCACGATGCACCGGGCCGGCCGCACCGTCGTGTTCTCCGCGCTCACCGTCGCCATCTCGCTGGCCGGCCTGATGGTGCTCGAGATCCCGTTCATCCGGGCGATCAGCGCGGCCGGGGTCTCGGTGGTGCTCGTCGCGCTCGCCGTGGCACTCACCCTCATCCCCTCGTTGTGCGCCCTCGGCGCCCGCAGGCTGCTGCGCCGCGGCACCGAGAGCGCCGCCGACACCGGCGTCTTCTCGCGCCTCGCCGAGCGGGTGCACCGGATGCCGTGGGTCGTCATCACCGTGGTCGCGGGGCTGCTGCTCGTGCTGGCCGCGCCCGCACTGCGGATGGAGCTGACCTCCTCGGGCCCCGAGCTGCTGCCGAAGGGCACGCCCGAGCGCACCTTCTACGAGGACTTCCGCGCGGGCTACCCGCTGCTCGCCGGCGCCGAGGTGCTGCTCGTCACCACCGCCCCGGCCGACGAGGTCGAGGCGTGGGCGAAGACCGCCGACGAGCGCCCCGGCGTGGAGTCGGTCGACCCGGTCAACCACCTCGACAACGGCGTGAGCACGGTCGGCTTCCAGACCGGTGACAACGGCACCGGCGAGGCCTCGCGCGCCCTGGTCGACTCGCTGCGCACCGACCGGGCGCCCTTCGACGCCAAGGTCGTGGGGCAGGCGTCCGGCATCGTCGACTTCAAGGCGACCGTGGCCGAGCGGGCGCTGTGGGCGATCGGCCTGGTCGTGCTGGCCACCCTGGTGCTGCTCTTCCTCATGACCGGCTCGGTCGTCATCCCGGTCAAGGCGCTGGTGATGAACGTGCTCTCCCTGGGCGCGGCGCTCGGCGTCACGGTGTGGATCTTCGAGGACGGCCACCTCGAGAACCTGCTGCGGTTCACCTCGGCCGGCGCCGTCGAGAACACCATCCCGCTGCTCGTGCTGGCGTTCGGCTTCGGCCTGTCCATGGACTACGAGGTCTTCCTCCTCTCCCGCATCGTCGAGCTGCACGAGCAGGGCCACGACACCCGCGAGGCGGTGACCCTGGGACTGCAGCGCTCGGGCCGGATCATCACGTCGGCGGCCCTGCTCATGGTCATCGTCTTCGCCGGCTTCGCCGCGGGTGACCTGCTCGTCATGAAGGAGATGGGCACGGCGCTGGTGCTCGCGATCATCATCGACGCGACCCTGGTGCGCATGCTGCTCGTGCCCGCCACGATGTCGGTGCTCGGGTCGGTGAACTGGTGGGCGCCGGCGCCGCTCCGCCGGCTCCACGAACGCTGGGGGATCACCGAATGACCGCAGTTCGCCTGTTGCACACCGCGGCCGAGCTGGTCGACGCCACCGGCGGTCACCCCGTCACGGTACTCGACGTCGGAGCCGGCTTCACGGCCCCCGCGTATGCCGTGGGCCCCCCGGGCGACGGCACGGTCGCCTTCCACCGTCGCTCCGACCACGGGGTGCCGGGCTCTGCGGCGCTCGGCACGGCATCCGGGCTGGCGACCCTGCTCGACGACCCGGCCGTGCGCGCCTGGGTCACCGGCGGTGGCAACCGGCACCTCAGCGTGCCGCGCGGCCTGGTGCCGGTGGTCGCGCAGCGGCTCGACCTCGGCAACCGCGGCGGCGAGTGGGACTGGATGTGGACGCGCACCGCTCCCCCGGTGCTGCCCGGCGAGGAGCACGTCGAGGTGCTGGACCCGTCCGACCGCGACGAGGCCGAAGCCTTCCTCGCCGAGCACAGCCCGCGCACCCACGGCCAGCCCTTCGCCCGGCCGGGCCAGCGCTGGGTCGCGCTGCGCGACACCGAGACCGGAGCGCTCGTCGCCACCGGCAGCAGCGAGCCGAGTGCGGCGGGCACCCCCACGCTGGCCGGCATCGCGACCGCGACCGACCGGCGCGGCGAGGGCTGGGGGGCCGCGATCACGGCACACCTCACCCGGCTGGCCGTGGCCGAGGTCGGCGCCTGCACACTCGGGATGTTCGCCGACAACGACGTGGCCCGGCGGCTCTACTTCCGGCTGGGCTACACGACCGGAATGGAGTGGACGTCGCGCTGGTTCGACGCCTGACCTGTGCCTAGGGTGAGAGCACCTGCACCCGACGCGAAAGGCCGACGATGTCCACGATCAGCAACGGTCCGGTGAACCTCCACGTGGAGGACAGCGGCGGCGACGGCCGCCCCGTCGTCCTCGTCCACGGCTGGCCGCTCAGCGGCGCGTCCTGGTCGGGCCAGGTGCCCGCCCTCACCGATGCCGGCTACCGCGTCGTCACCTACGACCGGCGCGGTTTCGGCCAGAGCGACAAGCCGGGTGACGCCTCGACCTACGACTACGACACCCTGACCGGCGACCTCGCGGCCGTGGTCGACGAGCTCGACCTGCGCGACCTCACGCTCGTCGGCTTCTCGATGGGCGGCGGCGAGGTGGCCCGCTACCTCGGCACCCACGGCAGCGACCGGGTGCACAGCGCGGTCTTCGCGTCCGCCATCCCGCCCTGCCTGGCGCTCGACGACGACCACCCCGACGGCGCCCTCGACGACGCGACGGTGAGCGGCTACCAGACCGCGCTCGAGGGCGACCCGCCCGGCTTCCTCGAGGGGTTCACGCGCAGCTTCTACAGCGCCGGCGACGAGCTGAAGGTCAGCGAGGAGCAGGTGCAGGAGTCACTCGGCCTCGCGCTCCAGGCCGACGTGCACGCCGCCCGAGAGTGCATCCGCTCGTGGACCACCGACTTCACCGGCGACCTCGCGACGGTCACCGTGCCGACCCTCGTCATCCACGGTGACTCCGACGGCATCGTGCCCTTCGAGAAGTCGGGTGAGCGCACTGCGGCGCAGGTGGCCGGCAGCGAGCTGCACGTCGTCGAGGGTGGGCCGCACGGCATCAACGCCTCGCACGCCGACGAGTTCAACCGCGAGCTGCTGGCGTTCCTGAAGCGCTAGGTGGGCGGCCCGCCCGCGACGAGGGCATGGACCTCGGCCCGCAGGGCGGGCGCGCCGCTCTCGGGGTCGTGGCGTATGGCACGGAGACCGACCGCGCGCGCCCCCTGCACGTTGGCGTGGGTGTCGTCGACGAACCCCACCTCGGCGGCCGCGAGCCCCAGATCGGCGAGCAGGTGCTCGAAGAAGGCCGGCTCGGGCTTCACCGTCCCCAGCTCGCACGAGTAGTAGACGGCGTCGAAGTGGGCGTCCAGCCGCAGGGTGTCACGCATCCACGCGCGCCGGGCGTCGTGCTGGTTCGTTGCCAGGGCGCAGGTCACCCCGCTGGCCCGGACCTCGTCCAGGAGCAGGAGCGCCTCCGGGTCGACGTCGGCCTGCTCCCACATGAGCGTGAGGTCGTCGACCTCGACCGCCGCCCCCGGCCAGGCGTGCAGCACCTGCCGAAGGGCCTCGCGCAGTGGCAGCTCGCCGCGCAGGGCCGGCGCCTCGGCGGCGAGGACGGCGTCGGTGAACTCAGGTCCGGCCAGTGCGTCGAGCGCCGCACGCCAGTCGGCCGGGCCGTGCTGGAGGACACCGTCGGCATCCCACAGCACGGCCCGCACGCCGGTCGCGCGCCCGGTCACCAACGGCCGCGTCAGCTCTGGTTCGGGTTGATCTCAGGCGAGCCCTGCTCCGGGGGCCCGGATGCCGGGGGTCGGCTGTCGATGCCGGCCTCCTTGCGCTGCTGGGGCGTGATCGGCGCCGGGGCGTCGGTCAGCGGGTCGTAGCCGCCGCCGGACTTCGGGAAGGCGATGACGTCGCGGATCGAGTCGAAGCCGCCGAGCAGCATGACGATGCGGTCCCAGCCGAAGGCGATGCCGCCGTGCGGTGGCGCGCCGAACGCGAACGCGTCGAGCAGGAAGCCGAACTTCTCCTGGGCGTCCTCCGCCGACAGGCCCATGACCTTGAAGACCCGCTCCTGCACGTCGCGGCGGTGGATACGGATCGACCCGCCACCGATCTCGTTGCCGTTGCACACCATGTCGTAGGCGTAGGCGAGCGCCGGGCCGGGGTCGGTGTCGAAGGTGTCGAGGAACTCGGCCTTCGGCGAGGTGAACGCGTGGTGCACGGCGGTCCACGCGCCGGCGCCGACCGCGACGTCACCGGCCGCGACGGCATCCGCCGCAGGCTCGAACAGCGGCGCGTCGATCACCCACAGGAAGCTCCACGCCGACTCGTCGATGAGGTCGCAGCGCCGGCCGATCTCGAGCCGGGCGGCGCCGAGCAGGCTGCGCGAGGCCTTGGGCGCGCCGGCGGCGAAGAAGACGCAGTCGCCCGGCTGCGCCCCGACGTGGGCGGCCAGGCCGGCGAGCTCGGTCTCGGACAGGTTCTTGGCAACCGGCCCGGTGAGGCTGCCGTCGTCCTGCACCAGCACGTAGGCCAGGCCGCGGGCGCCGCGCTGCTTGGCCCACTCCTGCCAGGCGTCGAGCTGCTTGCGGGGCTGGCCGGCGCCGCCGGGCATGACGACCGCACCGACGTACTCGCTCTGGAACACCCGGAAGGGGGTGGCGGCGAAGTACTCCGTGCACTCGATGAGCTCGAGCCCGAAGCGAAGGTCGGGCTTGTCGGTGCCGTACCGCTTCATCGCCTCTGCGTAGGTCATCTGCGGGAACGGCGTGCGCAGCTCGACCCCGATCAGCTCCCAGATCTCGCGCACGATCGCCTCGCCGAGCTCGAGCACGTCAGCCTGCTCGACGAAGCTCATCTCGATGTCGAGCTGGGTGAACTCGGGCTGCCGGTCGGCGCGGAAGTCCTCGTCGCGGTAGCAGCGGGCGATCTGGTAGTAGCGCTCCATGCCGGCCACCATGAGCAGCTGCTTGAACAGCTGCGGGCTCTGCGGCAGGGCGTACCAGGAGCCGGGCGCCAGTCGTGCGGGCACGAGGAAGTCGCGGGCGCCCTCGGGGGTCGACCGGGTCAGGGTCGGCGTCTCGATCTCGACGAAGTCGCGGGCCTCGAGCACGCGCCGGGCCGCGGCGGACACCTTGGAGCGCAGCCGGATCGCGTGCCCCGCCGAGTGCGCGCCCGGGCGGCGCAGGTCGAGGTAGCGGTGCTTGAGGCGGGCCTCCTCGCCCACGGTGACCCGTTCGTCGACCTGGAACGGCAGCGGGGCGGAGGCGTTGAGCACCTCGATCTGGCTGGCCACGACCTCGACCTCGCCCGTGGGCAGGTCGGGGTTGATGTTGCGCTCGTCCCGAGCGGTGACCTCACCGACGACCTTGACGACGTACTCGCTGCGCAGGTCGTGCGCGGCACCGGTGAGCACCTCGTCGCGCGCGACCACCTGCACGATGCCGCTGGCGTCGCGCAGGTCGATGAAGGCCACGCCCCCGTGATCACGCCGCTTCGCCACCCACCCGGTGAGGGTGACGGTCTGGCCGGTGTGGGCGGCACGCAGGGTGCCGGCCTCATGGGTGCGGAGCACAGGGGGTCCTTGCTGTCGGCGTGGGGTGGGGATGCCGGGCAAGTCTACGGAGGTCCGCGGTGTGGTTCGAACGGGTTACGCCACGCCCTGGAGGAGGACGCGTCAGCAACCCTCGCTGGAATGGAACGCCCTGATGTCGGAGACGAGCTCGGACACGCTCGAGGACCCACAGGCCTGATGCATGAAGAACGAACAGGGCCCACCGACCACGAGTGTCGCGAAGAGCAGCAGGCCGATGTTCGTCATCGTCAACGTCCTGGATCTGGTCATGCCTGGTCGGTCCCTCCGGTCGAACGAGTACCAGCCCCCCGGTTACGGCGAACCTATCCACACGGGTGGGCGCGATCAACCGGGACGACGAGGTCGCTCCCGCCGGATCACCTCGACGGCAGGAGGCACAGCTCGTGACCCGAGGGGTGGGTCACCACCCGCCACGGATGGTCTCCCCATGGCTCAACCGTGCCGGGCACGCCAGCCCTCCCCGGCACATCCGCCGTGCGCCCAACCCGGTGAGCTGATCAGGTCGCCTACGCGTCGGGGTTGACTGCTTCCTGGCTGTGCCTTCCTACCGGTCCGCGGGAGTCGCAGCAACGCACTGATCTGCCGCTGGTCGACCGCATCATGCGCCGTCAGGGATTGAACGAGCGGCATGGTGCCGCGGTGAAGGCAACCAAGGAAGGTGCCGCCCTCGTTGCGCTAGTGGGAGCCAGGGTTCTCCGCTGGAGATGACCGTGCCGCCCTCACCGTTGCTGTTCGGCATGTAGTTGCTGCCGGGCGGGCGGGTCGAGGCGGCGCTGTCATTGACGATGCGCACGGACGTCGCCCTGCCACCAGCATCCCACCGAGACGCATCACCCGTCGGGCATTCTGGGTCACGCCCGCCGGGGCGCCTGTCCTCGGGGACGTGCAGGCGCCCGGGGTTTCACCGCTTCTGCCGCGAGCAGTGTGAGGGGTCATGTGCGGGTCGCCGCGTGCTGCAGGTGGCCACCCGTCGTGTCCTGTGCAGGTCGGCCAGCCCTGGTGTCAGACTGCCCAGCGTGAGCACCCCGCCGGACCAGCCGCCGAACGACCCTCTCGTTCCGCCCTCGAACCCTGAGCGCTCGTCGACCGAACCCTTGCAACCGCCCCACCCGCAGCTGCCCCCACCACTGCCACCGGCGTACCGGACCACGGCCGGCCACCCCCCGGCATCCGAGTACGGCGCCGAGGCCTGGCCTCAGCAGCCGCCCGCGTGGGGCGCTGCCCAGCAGTACGTCGAAACGGGCACCGAACCAGCAGTGCGCAAGGCCCGAACAGCTCTGGGCTGGGCGGTGGCGGCGGCGGTCGGCGCTCTGCTCGCCCTGGGCTTTGCCGTCCTCGCGCTCGTCGCGACCGCCGGGGCGGGCCCTTCTGCAGACACCTCTGAGGACACCGCGTACGCCCCGCTGCGCGACCAGTTGGAAGAGTTCGAGGACGGCGACGCCCTGCCCGGCCCGATTCTGGTTGGGCGGCTGCGAAACTTGTTGGCCGATGAGGGGGCCTCCCTGCGAGACATCGCCGTGTCATGCCCCGACACGGCAGCTGTGACGGCGTCGACCGTTGTGGTGTGCAGGGGCGAGGTCGAGAACTTCCAGTGGACCGGCGTGGTGTTCTTCGAAGACCGCGAGGGCACCTTTGTCGTGCTTGAGATGTGATGGGGTAAGGCCTCGGCAACGTCGCCTCGATGTAGGCCTCTACCTCCGGCATGGCCAAGGCCAGGTCTTTACTGGCCCGAAACGTCGGGCCCATGGTCATCGAGCAATACCCGTCGAGTTCAGCGTGCGAACCGTTGCCGAACCCGCTGCCAGAGGCTCTGGTGCCGCAAGACCGGGACGTGGCCGCCATGCACCTGGGAGCCAACGCCCTTGGCCACGATGAAGGCGCCGACCGCATCAGCAGCTGTGCCGGTGCCGACCATCCCGGGGGCGCCTGCCATCGTCGGGTTGTAGTGCTTGTCGCACAGCCGCTGGCCACCAGGCCCGGTCGAGGTCGCCTCCGCTCGGCAGCGTTCACACCTCATGCGAGGCCACCTTCCCGAAGCCAGGACCCGTGGCGGTGCGAACTGCACCAGCCACCAGCCTCACCATGACACGAGCGTGAGCCAGAAGCGAGCAGGTCGGGAAACGCACTACCGTGCGCATGAGGTTGCTGGCGGTCACTCGTCGGTGTCAACGGCGAAACGGACCGGCTGATCTTGCTGCTGCCGTTCGCTGCGCGCTATCGCCCGGTAGACGGTGGAGCGGGCGACGCGGAACACGTTCGGCGATCTCGCTGGAGGTGCGCTCCGGCGTTGTGCAGGGCCACTCGCAGACAAGCTGGTTGCCGTCTGCTGCGTCGCGCAACCGCCCCGTCTTGACGGCGCGCTTGCATTTTGCAAGTATCGCCGCATGAGCCTCTTCATCACCTGCCCGGTCCACAGCGTCGAGCGCGCGACCGCCTTCTACACCGCCCTCGGCTGGACGCTCAACGCAGAGATGTCTGATCACAACGTGTCGTGCTTCGCGATCGCCCCCGAGCAGTACCTCATGCTGGGCAGCCGCGAGATGTACGCGAGCGTCGGTGGCGCCGAGGAGCTGATCGGCGGACCGGACACCCCCTCGAAGGTCACGGTCTCGTTCGACCTCGGCAGCCGCGACGCGGTCGACGAGCTGGTCGACCGCGCGGGTGCTGCTGGCGGGCGCATCGGCGACACCGACGACTACCCCTTCATGTACCAGCGCCAGTTCGACGACCCCGACGGCTACCACTACTCGCCGTTCTGGATGAAGCCGAACACCGATCCCACCGAGTGAGCGACCTCGCCGCGGCCCTCGAGATCGTCGGAAGCCGGTGGGCCCTGCTCATCGTGGAGCGGCTGCTCGAAGGCCCCCAGCGCTACGGCGACCTACAGCGTGACCTGGGAGCGCCGACCAACATGCTGGCGACCCGGCTGCGCGAGCTGGAAGCCGCTGGCGTGCTGACCCGCCTGCCCCTTCGGCACAACACACGGGCTTACGCACTGACGGATCGAGGGGTAGCACTGCGCGAGGCGATCGTTGCCCTCGGACGCTGGGGAGCCGACGAGAACCAGCCCGGCTCCGTGGCCCTCCGGTCTGACCGGTCTGCCGGGCCCGCTACACGTCGCGGCGGCCGTGGGATCACTCCACGCCGGTGACCCCGACCTGACTCGTCGGTCGCGAACCTCCCCTTCGAGGCGTCCAGAAGCACGAGCTGGTGACCGAAGATGTCCTCCACGACGGCCAGCCGTCCCACCGGCACGTTGGCCTTGATCCTGTCGCACCGTCGTCACCTGCAGCATCCGGGGATGCCGCGACGTGAACTTCACATCGCTCCCCACTGGCAGGTGCACCGCGGTCACCTCGAGGGCAGGAGGCACAGCTCATTGCCCGAGGGATCGGTGACGACGCGCCACGGCAGGTCGCCCCAGTCCGGATGGAGCTCGCGCCCACCCAGCTCGAGAACCCGAGCGACCACGGCATCCGGGTTGTCACCCGGCTCGAGGCGGATGTCGAGGTGCAGCCGGTTCTTGACGTCCTCGCGCTTCGGTGCCGGTTCGGGGCACAGCTCGAGCAGCACGCCGCGGCCCGACGGATGCCGCAGCGCCGCCGGCACCGCCGACGACACCGGCTCCCAGCCGGACAGCTCGGCCCAGAAGGCGGCATCGCGCCCCGGGTCAGCACTGTCGAGTGGCAGCGCCGCGATCGGCCCGGAGGGGGCGTACTCGGGGCGCTCCTCCATGACGCAGAACGGGTTCCCCTCCGGGTCGGCGAGCACCACCCACGGCACGTCCCCCTGGCCGATGTCGAGGTGGTGCGCCCCCAGGTCGAGCGCCCGCTGCACCACCTCGGCCTGGCGCGCGCCCCCGCTGAGGTCGAGGTGCAGCCGGGGAGCGGGGACGTCCGGCTCGGCCACCCGCTGGAAGCACAGGTCGAGCACCAGCCCGTCGGGCACGGCGAGCCGGGTCTCGAAGGCGTCCGGCTCGTCGACGAGCGTCGGCCCCGCGTGGAGCAGGCTCGCCCAGAAGCCACCGAGCACCGCCGGGTCCTGCGCGTCGACGACCAGGTTCTCGAGGTACATCTCCCGTTCGTACCACGCGCCACCCGTCTCGCCGACTCGTTGTTGCCGGCAAGGTCGTGTCAGGCTTGTGTCCATCATGGCCACTCCACTCCCCCGCCGCACGGCGCTGCGGTCCGCCGCTGCCGTCGTGGCGGTCGCGACCGCAGGCGCTTTGGCGTCGTGCACCGAGCCCAGCGGCGACGAGAAGCCCCCAGGCGGGGACGCCCCGGAGGCCGATGGGGACCGCCCGCGCCGTCACCAGGTGACAGCGGGCGCCGACACCTCGGCGAACGTCCTCGACCCGCGCGCTGACGGGGGCGCCGCAGCCGCGACCCTGGCGGCATCCCGGGCCCTGCTCGCCGCCGCGAGCATCGTCGTCGTCAGCTCCAGCGGCGAGCGCGACCTGGCCGAGGCCACCGCCGCGGCGCGCCGGCTCGGCATCCCCGTGCTGGTGGACGGCCCGGACGTCGCGGCCGAGCTCGACCGGCTCGGCACCAGGACCGTCGTGCGCTGGTCGGGGGATGCCGGCGGCGCGGCCCCGTCGGCCGGTCCGTCACCGACACCGCTGCCGACGACGTTCGGCGAGCGAGAGGTGGTGGACGCCGGCGACGCCGGCGACCTCGAGGACCTGCCCGGGCTGCCGCTCACCCCGCCGCAAGGCCGCGGCACCGTGCTCGTGCGGAAGGGAACCAGCGTGCCGGCCGGCGTCGAGGCGACCCTGGCCGCCGTGGGAGCCACCCGGGTGACGGTGACGGGCACCGACCCGCGCACTGCGGACGAGGCTCGCGCCGCCCTACGAGCCGCCGCCGACACGGCCGTGCTGGCCGTCGGTGCCGGGTTCGGCCCGGCGCAGCAGTTCGCCCAGCGGGTGCGCACCGCCCGCCACGCCGACGAGCTGCCCGGCGGCGGCCTGCTGCCCTTCCCCGACCGGCAGATGGTGGCGCTCTACGGGCACCCGCAGACCTCGGCGCTGGGGATGCTCGGCGAACAGCCCGCCACCGAGGCGGTCACCCGGGCCCGGACGCTGGCCGACGAGTACCAGCAGCTCACCGACGTGACGGTGGTGCCGGCGTTCGAGCTGATCGCCACGGTGGCCGCCGGCTCGGCACAGAAGGACGGGTCCTACTCGCGGCGCACCCCGGTGAGCGTGCTCCTGCCGTGGGTGGAGGCCGCCGAGGCGGCCGACACCTACGTGGTGCTCGACCTGCAGCCGGGGCGCGACGACTTCCTCACCCAGGCGAAAGCCTACGAAGAGCTGCTCCGGCGCCCGTGGGTGGGCCTTGCGCTCGACCCGGAGTGGCGCCTCCAACCCGGCGAGAAGCCACTGCGCCAGATCGGGCACGTCGAGGTCGACGAGGTCAACGAGGTCGGCGCCTGGCTGGCCGGCCTGGTACGCGAGCACGACCTGCCGCCGAAGGTGCTCACCGTGCACCAGTTCAGCCGTGCGATGGTGCGCCACCGCGATCGGCTCGACACCTCGCTCGACGAGGTGCAGTGGCTGATGCATGCCGACGGCCAGGGCGGCCAGGGCGACAAGCAGGGCACCTGGTCGGCGCTCCGGCGCGACCTGCCCGAGGGAGTGTGGCTCGGCTGGAAGAACTTCGAGGACGAGGATTCCCCGATGCTCACCCCGGAGCAGACGATGGCGCAGGTGCGCCCGACTCCGCAGTTCGTGTCGTACCAGTGACCGGAGCACCCTCCTAGGCTGGTCGGTGCGTGCGTTGTCGGCGGGTGGCGATATCGGGCGCGCCGGCCGGGCAACTTCGTGGTTCGCTGGCCGGCGTTCACAGCTCCTGGACCACGACGAGGCTCCGCACCGCATTCGGACAGGCGGCCGTCAGCTGCACGCTTGATGGGACCGGCATCCGGCTGGTCTTCCTGCGCCTGCCGACCGGCAGCCCGCAGGGGCGCGCCCAGTACCACCACGAGTGCCTCGGCAGGCTGCACGCGACGGCGACCACGACGACCACCACAACGCCGCCTACTACACGTACGAGGCCCAGCAGGGCTACCCGACCCCGCACCGCCTCGAGGAGTTCCGTGGCTACCCGCGGAGCCGGCTGCCCGCCAACCAGCCGGATGCCGTGGCGGCGCGCAAGCTGGCGACCTTCCTCGCGTACTCCGCCCACGACTCACACACCTGCCAGACCGCCAGAGCGTGCCGGCAGGACAGCAGGTACTGGTCGTGGATGTCGCGGACCTACCAGGTCACCGGGCCGCCCGCCCCCGCCGCGTGGCGAGGTCGCCCACGTCGAGGACCGGTGCCGCTGCTCGGCCTCGGCGTCAGCCCATCGCTTTCTGCAGGCGCTCCGACAGGGTCTCCCACATGGCGGCACTGAAGCCGGCGGTCAGGTGGTGCTCGTCGCGGAAGATGATCTGGCCGGTCGCGGAGACCACCTGGCACCGCTCC
The DNA here is from genome assembly GCA_963800505.1 of uncultured Actinomycetota bacterium. Taxonomy (GTDB): domain Bacteria; phylum Actinomycetota; class Actinomycetes; order Actinomycetales; family Dermatophilaceae; genus Fodinibacter. The sequence goes on along the minus strand of CAWDBL010000005.1, from coordinate 81,384 downwards.
TCGGGGCAGATGACGTCGGTCATGTCGAGGTGCTTGACCGCCTTCGGCGCGGCCGCCTCCTCCTCCTTGGCCAGGACCGCGTCCAGGCCGGAGGCCTGGTCCCGCGAGAAGGAGCAGGCCTCGACGTCCTGGGGGTGCTTCGACAGGCAGGCCGGCACGTCGCCGTTCGGCCAGGGGACGTCGTCCAGCACGACGATGTTCGGGGTGACCCGGCGCAGCCGGTCGAACGTGCGCTCGGCACCCTCCCGCCACACCGGACCGACATTCGACGGCGTGCTGGTCGAGCCGTTCGGCTGGAGGGTGGAGTTGCGGTAGGCCATCCATCGCCCGACGACGACGGCGTCGAGACCGTCGACCTCGTCGAGCCGGTCGAGCAGGTTGTTGCGCCACGTGGTGCAGGCGTCATAGGTCGCCGAGGTGCCTGCCCGTTGCACCGCGACGTCGACCACCGAGCAGGCGCTCTTGGCGTAGAAGTAGAGGGTCCAGCCGCGCTCCTGCGCGGCCTTGCGGAAGGCGGGCAACCAGGCGGTCGCGTGCGAGTCGCCGATCAGCGCGATGGTCCGCGTGCCACCGGTGGCCGGGCCGGTCCGGCAGTCCTCGGCCGGAGCCACGTCGGTCGGGGCGTAGCCCAGGTAGCAGGGGGAGAGATCACTGGGCGTGCTGTCGCGGGCCTCCGCGGGCGTGTTCGGCTCGCGCAGGAGGGCCCGGTCGACACCGGTGGTCCCGTCAGCCCCTGCCGGCCCGCTGACCGGCGCCGCGACGCTGAGGTCGTCGCCGGGTGCGGGGACGGACACCACGAGGGCGAGGCTCGCCGCGAGGGACGTCGCGACGAGCACCCCACCGGCGATGAGCGAACGCCGCCTCGACACCGTGAGCAGGCGGAGCTGCCGCATCGGCTGCTCGACGAGATGGTGGCTGACCGCGGCGAGCCCGAAGGAGAGTGCCACCGCCAGGACCACCACGATCCACGAGGCGTCGGTGTGCGATGCGCCGTCCTCCCCGATCGTGGCCTCGCCCCACGTCGCCGTGGCCAGCACGAGCACCGGCCAGTGCCACAGGTACCACGCGTACGAGATCCGGCCGACGTAGCGGGGAGCGGGGCGCGACAGGGTGCTGGAGACCACCCCGTCGGGAAGCCGCGCCGCCTGCGGCGATGAGCAGTGCGGTGCCCAGGACCGGCAGCAGGGCAGCGGTGCCGGGGAAGGGTGTCGACTCGTCCATCAGCAGGGCCGAACCCACCACCATCGCCACGCCGACGAGCGCCGCGCCCTCGGCGGCACGGCGGGTCAGCCTCGGCAGCATCGGCCGGACCAGGGCGAGTGCCGCGCCGATCCCGAGCTCCCAGGCCCGGGTGTGGAGCCCGAAGTACGCGAAGGGGCTGCTCGTGCCGGTCTGCCGCCATGAGAGCCACAGTGAACCGCCGATGACCACCGCGAGGGCCAGGGCGATCCGGCGGAACGCCACCGGCCACGCGCGCAGCGCCAGCCCGGTTCCGCCGACGAGCAGCAGGATCAGGAGTGGCCACACCACGTAGAACTGCTCCTCGACGGCGAGTGACCAGTAGTGGAGCACCGGGCTCTTGTCCGTGTCGGCCATGTACTGGGTCGACTCGGCCGCAAAGCGCCAGTTGGCGCTCCACAGGGCAGAGCCGACGATGTCGCCTGCCACCCCCTCGCGGTCGATGGGCGGCACCATGACGTAGGTGGCGACCGCGGTGGCGGCGAGGACGAGGGTGGCCAGCGGGAGGAGCCGACGGATGCGGCGGGCATAGAAGTCACCGATCGAGATGGTGCCCGTGCGGGCGACCTCGTCGATGAGCAGGCCGGTGATGAGGAAGCCGGACAGCACGAAGAACACGTCCACCCCGACGAAGCCGCCACTCACCGGCCCGAGGCCCGCGTGGAACACCACGACCAGGACGACGGCCAGCGCCCTCAGCCCCTCGATGTCGGCGCGAAACCGGTCACGTCGACGACGGCGTGTCCTTATGGGCGCGACGTCAGGGCGGGTCAGGGATTCCAAGGACATTGCTGTCGATTATGGGCGCTGGCTCACGCTTGCGATAAATCCGGGGCGCCCCCCGGGCGTGTCGACGGCTCGGCGTCGAGATAGACCCAGCGGCCGGCCCGTCGGGTGAACCGGCCGCGCTCGTGCAGCTCCCCCCGGCGCACCGGCCCGTCGTCGTGGCTGACCCAGGTGGCCCGGAACTCGACGACCCCGTCGGTGTCGTCCGGGCCGCCGTCCACGACGTCGAGCACGTCGAGACCGGTCCAGCGCACCCGGGGGTCGGGTGACGCGTCGTCGGTGCGCGTGCGCGGGTGCCAGGTGCGGAACAGGTGGTCGCCGTCCCCGAGCGCGTAGGCCGTGTAGCGCGACCGCATCAGCGCCTCGGCGGTCTGCGCCAGGCGCTCGCCCGACACCACCGGGCCGCAGCACTCGGTGAGCCGGGCACCGCGCGGCACCCCACCACACGGGCACGCCATCGACGACGGGCCGGATGCCGTTGCCCCCGAACCGAACCCGCTCACTCGGCGCCGCTGTCGGATTCGCGCACCCGACGCCCCGGCGACCGCGTGAGCCACGGCTCGTCGACGGATCGCAGCCCGGCCCAACCACGTTCGCGCAGCCGCACCGCCGTCAACACGGCGATGACCAGCGTCCCGTTGTGCACGTCACCGGCCAGAACGGCCTCGGCCACGTCGTCGAGCGGGACACGCCGCACCGGCATCCCGAGCTCCTCGCCGTCGCGCTCGTAGCGCTCGGCGTGGGGCACCTCGTGCAGGTCGCGGGCCAGGAAGACCCGCAGCGACTCGCTCGACCCACCCGGGCTGGCGTAGTGGTCGAGCAGCAGGTGCCACTCCCCCGCCACCAGGTCGGCCTCCTCGTGCAGCTCGCGGGCGGCGGTGAGGTGGGCCGGCTCGCCGTCGACATCGAGCAGCCCGGCCGGCAGCTCCCACTCGAAGGCCCCGACCGGGTGACGGTACTGCTGCACGAGCACCACCCGCTCCTCGTCGTCGAGCGCGAGCACGGCGACGGCCCCCGTGTGCTCGACGAAGTCGCGCGTCACGACGCCCCCGTCACCGAGGTCGACCTCCTCGGTCACGACGTCCCAGACCCGGCCCTCGAAGGACCGCACCGACGACAGCACCGGCCGCGGGTCGAGCCGGTCGCGCAGCGGCTCAGACATGCGCCTCGGCGGTCTCGTGGTGCCGCGGCCGCTCCACCTCGACCAGCCGGGAGGCCCGCTGCGCCTCGATGGCCGCGCCGATCAGGCCGGCGAACAGCGGGTGGGCCCGGGTGGGGCGCGACTTGAACTCGGGGTGCGCCTGGGTCGCCACGTAGTAGGGATGCACGTCGGTGGGCAGCTCGACGAACTCCACGAGCCCGAGCTCGGGGTGGGTGCCGCTGATCACCAGGCCGGCCTCCTCGAGCGCCTCGCGGTAGCTCTCGTTGACCTCGTAGCGGTGGCGGTGCCGCTCGTCGGCCGTGGTGGCGCCGTAGGCGGTGGCGACGAGCGAGCCCTCGACGAGCTTGGCGGTCTGGCTGCCCAGGCGCATCGTGCCTCCGAGGTCGCCGGCGCCCTCGACGTAGGCCTTCTGCTCCTCCATCGTCGCGATCACCGGCGCCGTGGTCTCGGGGTCGAACTCGGTCGAGCTCGCGCCCTCGATGCCGCCGACCGTGCGCGCGTACTCGATGACCATGCACTGCAGGCCCAGGCAGATGCCCAGGGTCGGCACCTGGTGGGTGCGTGCCCAGTGCAGCGCGCCCACCTTGCCCTCGATGCCCCGCACGCCGAAGCCCCCCGGCACGAGCACGGCATCCACCCCGCCGAGCGCCTTCTGGGCACCGGCCTCGGTCTCGCACGAGTCCGAGGGCACCCAGCGGATGCGCACCTTGGCGTCGTGGTGGAAGCCGCCGGCGCGCAGCGCCTCGGTGACCGACAGGTAGGCGTCGGGCAGGTCGATGTACTTGCCGACCAGGGCCACCTCCACCTCGTGCTCGGGCTCGTGCACCCGCTCGAGCAGCAGGTCCCAGTCGGTCCAGTCGACGTCGCGGAAGGTGAGCCCGAGCCGGCGGATGACGTAGGCGTCGAGGCCCTCGCGGTGCAGCACCTTGGGGATGTCGTAGATGCTCGCCGCGTCGACGGCGGCCGCCACGGCCTCGGTGTCGACGTCGCACATCAGCGAGATCTTGCGCTTGATCGAGTCGGGGATCTCGCGGTCGGCGCGCAGCACCAGGGCGTCGGGCTGGATGCCGACCTGGCGCAGCGCCGCGACCGAGTGCTGGGTGGGCTTGGTCTTCAGCTCACCGCTCGGGGCGAGGTAGGGCACCAGCGAGACGTGCAGGAAGAAGACGGCGTCGCGGCCCAGGTCGTGGCGCACCTGGCGCGCAGCCTCGAGGAACGGCAGCGACTCGATGTCGCCGACGGTGCCGCCGATCTCGGTGATGATGATGTCGGGAGCGTCGGCGTCGCTGACGCCCGGGGAGCCGGCGGCCTGCGCGCGCATCCGCTCCTTGAGCTCGTTGGTGATGTGCGGGATGACCTGCACGGTGTCACCGAGGTACTCGCCGCGCCGCTCGCGGGTGATCACCCGGTTGTAGACCTGCCCGGTGGTGACGTTGGCGCTGCCCTTGAGGTTGACGTCGAGGAAGCGCTCGTAGTGACCGATGTCGAGGTCGGTCTCGGCACCGTCGTCGGTGACGAAGACCTCGCCGTGCTGGAACGGGTTCATGGTGCCCGGGTCGACGTTGAGGTAGGGGTCGAGCTTCTGCATCGTCACCCGCAACCCACGCGCTCGGAGCAGGTGCCCGAGGGAGGAGGCCGTGAGCCCCTTACCGAGTGAGGAGGCCACGCCTCCGGTCACGAAGATCTGTTTCGTCGTCTGGAGCACCACGGGCTTCAACGATACGTCATGACGACGTTCGCCCCGACCCGATCCGTGCGCCGACTCGCCGGTTCCCATCCCTCGGACCGGTGTTCACGCCTCGGATGCCGCCGGGAGCACGGAGCGGTAGGCGGCCAGCGCCGCCTCCAGCGCGTCGGCCTCGGTGGGCAGCTCGCCGGCGCGCTCGACAGCCAGCGACCTGAGGTTGTCGCGCACCGCTCCGTGCACCACCACGTCACGGATGGCGCGTGCCAGCGAGACCGGGTCGGCACCGGGAACCAGCAGGGCCGCGTCACCGACGACGGCAGCCGTGCCGCCGACGTCGGTGGCGACCACCGCCGCCCCCGCGTGCAGCGCCTCCTGGAGGCCGACCGGCTGCCCCTCCCAGACCGCGCTCGACACCACGACGTCGGCGGCGGCGAGCAGGTCGGGCACGTCGGCACGGTGCCCGAGCAGCCGCACCGCTAGCCCCTCGGCGTCGATCCGGGCCTGGAGCGGCTCGCGCAGCGGGCCGTCACCCGCCACCACGGTGACCAGGTCGAGGGGCTCGCCGGCGGCCAGCTCGCGGTGCGCGTCGAGCAGCAGGTCGAGGCCCTTCTGCGGGGCGAGCCGGGCGACCACGACGGCCAGCGCCGTGCGGCCACGGACGCCGAGGTCGGTGCGCACGGTGTACCGGTCGCGGCCCGCCGCCCGCGCCGGGGGTGCGGCCACGACGGCGAGGCCGGTGCGCCTCGCCCCGAGCCGCCGCATCCGCTCGACGAGGTCGGCCGAGACCCCCAGCACGAGCGCGCTGCGCAGCGCGACGACCCGCTCGAGCGCGGCGTAGACCGCACCGGTGAGCGCACCGGAGGGAGCGGCGTTGTGCAGCGTCGCGACCACGGGCACCGCACCGCGGCCGGCGGCGAGCACCGCAACGGCCGCGGCCCGCAGGCCGTGGGCGTGCACGACATCCGCCCCACCCACCAGCCGGCCGAGCTCGCGCACCGCCCGGGCGTCCCGCGCGGGGTGCGGCCGGTCGGCGAGCTCGAGGGGGACCGCTCTCGTGGCGACGTCGTGCAGGGCGAAGTGGGCGTCGACCTCGGGTGGGCACGCCACGACGACCTGGTGGCCCGCGCCGGTCAGCGACCCGACCAGCCCGTGCACGTGGTGCCCGACCCCGCCGGCGCTCGTGCCGAGCACGACGAGCACCCTCATTGCGAGCTCCCTCCGCGGCGACGGGACCTCCCGCGCTGGAGGACCTCGGCCATCATGCCGCGGTCGGCGACCGCGAGGGTGACGACCCCCGCCATCAGCGCGGCCAGCCCCGCGCCGAGGCCGACGAGGAGCGCCTCGACGAGGTCGTCCATCGGGTGGCCGTGCGTGACGAGGCTGCCCACCATGACGGCCACGGCGGCGGACACGACGAGGGCTCCGGTCGTGCGGCCGGCGCCGCGGGTCGACTCTGGCCCCCAGGTGCGCCGGACGAGCGCCACCAGGGCGACCCCGGAGATGGTCATGCCCAGCGTGGAGGCCAGGCCCAGCCCGCGCAGCGTCGCCGCCGGGCCCTGGCCGGCGCCGATGAGCAGGAGCGGCAGCAGCCCGGCGACGGCCCACCCCAGGGCGGCCGCGATGCCGGCATCCATGGGCCGCCCGCGCACGTAGAGCGCACGCGTCAGCAGCGCGGTCAGCCCGAACCCCATCAGGCCCGGCGCGTAGGCCGTGAGCGCTCCCGGCATCGCGGCCAGGGCCGCGGGGCTCGCACCATCGACGCCGCGGCGGGCATCGAGCACGGTGAAGAACGCGCCGACGGCCGGTGCCACCGCCACGAGCACCCCGGCCGACAGGCCGGTCAGCACCAGTACCGCCCGCAGGGCCCGCGCCAGCGTCGCCGAGGTGTCGGCGCCCGCACCGCTGCCCGAGGCGAGGAACGGGAAGGCGCTCGTCGCCACGGGCACCGCGAGGACGGCGTACGGGAGCAGATAGACGGCCTGGACGTACAGGTAGACCGGGAACGAGCCCCGGTCGCCCGAGTGGTTCGTCAGCCAGATGGTGACGACGACGGCGAGCTGCTGCGCGACGAGGGCGATGATGCCCGCCCCGGCCAGGCTCCCGATGCGGCGCGCGTCGTCACGCGGCATCCGCAGCTGCGGCCGCCAGCGCCACCCGGTGCGCATCGCCGGCACCACCAGCGGCAGGGAGAGCACGACCACCCCGAGCGTGGTGCCCCAGCCGAGCACCCGGATGGCCTGGTCGGTCACCAGCGAGGGCGACGTCTCACCACCGGTGAGGTGGCCGTACCAGAGGTAGGACACCAGGACGACGATCGACGAGGCGAGCGGGGCCAGGGCCGCCGCCAGGAAGCGCCGGTGGGCCTGGAGCAGCCCGGTGAGGATGATGCCGACCCCGTAGAGCGGCACCTGCACGGCGAAGATGCGCAGCAGCGTGGTCGCGACCTCGTGGGCGCGAGGGTCGAAGTCCTCGACCACCCAGCCCGCCACGACCGACGCCGACAGGAAGAGCAGCAGGGCGAAGGGCACGAGGATGACGAGCGCCCAGGTCAGCAGCTGCGACGCCGTGCGCTCGGCCCGCTCACGCTCGCCGGCCCCGAGGCGGAAGGCGATGAGCGGCACGACCACCGCCGCGAGGATGCCGCCCGCGGCGACCTCGAACAGCACGTTGGGCAGCGCGTTGACGCTCTGGTAGATCTCGCCGACCCCCCGCGCGCGCACCGAGTCCGCGAAGACGAGGATGCGGGCGAAGCCGAAGAGCCGGGCGAGCAGCGTGGTGACCGCGATCAGCCCGGCGGCCCCCGCGATCGTGGAGGCGAAGCGACGACCCGTCATCGTGCGGGCCGGCCCCAGGCGTCGAGCTCGCGCAGCACCGGGGTCGACTCGATGACCCGCGTGAACGACACCCGCTCCGAGGCCAAGGTGAGCCCGGTGAGCACCACGAGCGCCACGATTCGCCCGCGTCGGCCGGTGGCGCCGAGCAGGGAGGTGCCGACCAGCGCACCGGCGGCGTTCGCGCCGGTGTCCCCGAGCATCGCTGTGCCCGCCAGGTCGGGGCGCAGCACGCCGAGCGCCGCACCGGTGGCGGCGGCGGCCCGGGCCGCGGCGGGGCCGTCGTCGCTCAGCAGCAGCGGGAGCGCGGCGAGCACGGTGACCTTGAGGGCGCGCCCGGGGCGCAGGTCGAGCAGGTTGGCCAGGTTGGCGGCGCCGGCGACCACGGCGCCTCCGACCATGGTGTCGATCGCTGCCACGTCGGTGCGCTGCCGGTCGGCGAGCGCTGCCGCGAGCAGGCCGGTGGCACCGATGCCGGCCACCTTGACCAGCCCGGTCGTCACCCGGCCACGGGCGGCGGCCCCCAGGTGGCCCTTGAGCCCCTTGCTCGCGCCGTCACCGGCGAGGTCGTCGAGGGCCCCGAAGGCTCCCGAGCCGAGCACGGCCACCACCCCGGCCGGGCCGCTCGTCGCCGCCCCGAGGGCGGCGCCCGCGACGTAGGCCGGCCCTTCGAGCAGGGTCACCGGGCTTCCCGCGTGGTTGGTGCGCTGCCAGCGCGGCGAGTCGACCCGCCTCGTGAGCACCCGGTGCGCCGCCGCGGAGCCGGCCGCGGCGAGCACTCCCGCCGCGAGGGTCGCGACCCGGCTCACGACGCCGGGATGGGTGCGTAGGGGGCGTCGGCCCCGGGGGCCAGGCCGTACTGCCCGACGTCGCCGGCCGCCTGCTCCCGCAGGGCGTGCACGACGCTCGCCTGCCCCATCGCCCCGCCGGCGTTGTCGACCGTCGACACGCCCTCGGTCGCCGTGGCGTTGTTGCGCACCGTCTCGATGACCGACACCCCCTTGCCCGCCGTCGTCACCTCCGCCGCCACCAGCGTGCCGGACGAGCGCGTGTCGAAGGCGATCACGAGGTCGACCCACCGCTCCGCCGCCTGCTGACGGGCATCGGCGTCACCCTGGGTCGTCACCCCGCTGACCACGACCACGAGGTCGGCGAGCTCGAAGCCCTCGGTGTCGATCCTGATCAGGTCGGCGGAGGCCAGGGCGTCCAGGGCCTTCTGGGCGGTGGCCGGGGGAATGGCCTGCGCGGGGTCCTGGGCCGGCACGGTGAGCAGGCTGGCCAGCAGCACGTCGCGGGGCGCCAGAGACCCGCTGTCGGAGAGGTCGACCCCCGCCTGCGCCGCCGCGGCGCTCACCGCCGCGTCGCGAGTGGCCGTGTTGGCCTCGTCGGAGGTGACCCATTCCTCGTTGACGGACGTGGTCGACACCACGGCCGCCCCGGCCGAGCGCAGGGTGGCGGCGGTCGCCTCGGACACCCCGGCATCCGAGCCGGGGAGCTCGACGAGCGCGACGCGGCGGTCCTGCAGCACCCCGGCCAGCAGGATCGGGTTGGTCTCGGCGATGTACGCGTCACGCGCCTCGGCGGCCGTCTGGGCCTCCCCGAGCTGGGCGTTGAGGTCGGCCTTGTCCTGGCGCAGCCCCGCGACCTCCTTGTTCAGGGTGTCGCCGAGCTCGCCCTTGAGCGGCCCGGCACCCAGCACGATGCCCACGGCCAGGGCCAGGAAGATCGAGACGATGGAGACCAGGTGGTAGCGGAAGTCGATCAACCGAACACTCCTTGGATGGACGACCACAGGTCGTCGATGCGCGCGCCGAACACCTGCAGCAGGGCCCTGCCACCCGTCGTCGACCACAGCGCGGCGCCCAGCGCGAGCAGCCCGACGGTGAGCATCAGCACCAGGCTGAGGCCCGAGATGCGGGCCCGGTAGAGCCGGCTGACCCCCTTGGCGTCGACCAGCTTGCCGCCCACCCGCAGCCGGGTGAGGAAGGTGCTCGCCATGCCCGAGCGGCCCTTGTCGAGGAACTCGACGAGGGTCACGTGGGTGCCGACGGCCACGATCAGCGAGGCGCCCTTGTCGTCGGCGAGCAGCATCGCGACGTCCTCGCTGGTGCCGGTGGCGGGGAAGACCACGGGCTCGACCCCGAGCGACCGCACCCGCTCGAGCCCGGGGGCCCGGCCGTCGCGGTAGGCGTGCACCACGATCTCGGCCCCGCAGCGCAGCGCGTCGTCGGACACCGAGTCCATGTCGCCGACGATGAGGTCGGGCTGGTGGCGGGCCTCGATGAGCGCGTCGGCACCGCCGTCGACCCCGATCAGGATCGGTTTGTACTCGCGGATGTAGTGCCGCAGGGTCTCGAGGTCGTCCTTGTAGTGGTAGCCGCGCACCACGATCAGCGCGTGGCGACCGTCGAGGTCGGTGCGGATGTCGGGCACGCCGACCCCGTCGAAGAGCAGCTCGCGCTCCTTGCGCAGGTAGTCCATCGTGTTCTGCGCGAACGCCTCGAGCTGGTCGGACAACCCGGCGCGGGCGAGCGTCATCGCCTCCTGCACGGCCTCGTTGTCGAGCACGGTCGCCGTGGCGACCGTGCCGTCGTCCGTGCGGACCTCGCCCTGTTCGAGGCTGAGCTCGGTGCCGTCCTTGATGGTCATCACGTCGGGCCCGGCCAGGTCGAGCAGCGGGATGCCGGCCGCGACGAGGATCTCGGGCCCCAGGTTGGGGTAGCGCCCGGAGATCGACGACGACGCGTTGACGACCGCAGCCGGTTTGCAGGCGACCAGCGCCTCGGCGCTGACCCGGTCGAGGTCCTCGTGGTCGATCACCGCGACGTCACCCGGGCGCAGCCGCTTGGTGAGGTCCTTGGTGCGCCGGTCGACGCGGGCAGGACCGCCCAGCCCGGGGCGGGGGCCGCGGTTGCTGCGTGCGGGAAAGCGGATGGACATCTGCACCATCGTGCCACGTCGGGCTAGGCCCGGGCGCGCGCCATCAGGTCTCGGGCGTGCTCGAGCGCGGCGTCGGTGCCGCTCCCGCCGAGCATCCGGGCCAGCTCGGTGACCCGCTGCTCCCCCTCGACCTCGTGGACTCCGCTACGGGTGACGTGCCCGTCGTCGGACCGCTCGACCACCAGGTGCCGGTCGGCGTGGGCCGCGACCTGCGCGAGGTGGGTGACCACGACCACCTGGGCGTGCCGCGCGAGCGCCGCGAGGCGGGCGCCGACGTCGAGGGCCGCCCGGCCACCGACCCCGGCATCCACCTCGTCGAAGACGAAGGTCGGCACCGAGGTGACCTCGGTGGCCGTGGCGACCTCGATCGCGAGCATCACGCGCGACAGCTCACCGCCGGATGCCGCCTTGGTCACCGCCCGCGGCGCGGTGCCCGACCCGCTGGCGAGCCGGATCTCGATGTCGTCGCGGCCGTCGGCCGTGAACCGGCCGGCGTCCTCGACCGCGACCGAGACGGTGGCCGAGCCCATGGCCAGGTGGCTCAGCTCGTCGGTGATGCGGCCACCGAGCGCGGCCGCGGCAACGCGCCGCACCGAGCTGAGCCGTGCGGCGGCCTCCTCGCGGGCGGCGGTCAGGGTGACGGCCCGCTGCTCGAGCTCGCCGATGCGGTCGCCGGTGCCGTCGAGCTCTCCCACGCGCCTCGCGGCCTCGCCGCTCCAGCGGAGCACGTCGTCGACGGTCGGACCGTAGAGCCGGGTGAGATCGCCCAGCGCGGCCCGGCGCTGCTCGACCTGCTCGAGGCGGGCGGGGTCGACGTCGGCGTCGGCGTCGGCGAGGTAGGAGCCCAGGTCGGCGGCGACGTCGGCGGCGAGGTAGCGCAGCTCGTCGACCCGGGTGCCGATCTCGGCCAGCGCCGGGTCGCTGCCGCTCACCGATGCCAGGCGGGACGACGCGGTGGCGAGCGCCTCGAGCACGCCCGGCACCGGCATCCCGGCGTCGTCGTCGCCCGCGAGCGCGGTGTGCGCGTCACCGGCACCGGCCCGCAGCTCCTCGAGGTGGCCGAGCCGCTGGCTCTCGACGGCGAGGGCGGCGTCCTCCCCCGGCTGGGGGTCGATGGCCTCGATGCGCTCCAGGCCCACGCGCAGGGCATCGGCCTCGCGCGCCCGCTCGGCAGCGGCGGTGCGCAGGTGGGCCAGCTCGGCCTCGGCCGCGGTGAGCTCGGCGTGCACTGCGCGGTAGGCGGACAGCGCGTCGGCAACGTCGCGGCCACCGAACCCGTCGAGCACCTCACGGTGCTGGTCGGCGCGCCGCAGCCGCCACTGGTCGGCCTGGCCGTGCACGGCCACGAGGTGCTCGGCGAGGTCGGCGAGCACGCCCACCGGCGCCGCCCGGCCACCGACGTGGGCGCGTGAGCGACCGTCGGCGGAGACCGAGCGCACCAGCACCAGCCCGTCGGCGACGTCGGCACCGGCCTCGGCGGCGCGCTGCAGGGCCGGGTGGCCGGCCGGCAGGTCGACGACTCCCTCGACGACGACACGGTCGGCGCCCGCCCGCACCAGGCCGGAGTCACCGCGCCCGCCGAGCAGCAGCCCCAGGCCGGTGACGACCATGGTCTTGCCCGCGCCGGTCTCGCCGGTGAGCACGGTGAGCCCGGGGTGGAGCGACAGCACCGCCTCGTCGATGACCCCGAGGTCACGGATGCGGATCTCCTCGATCACGCGCGGCGGTCCTGGTCGGCGTCGGACATGATCGCGCCGGACGCTCCGCGCCAGCCCTGCACGGGGAGGCGGAACTTCTCGACGAGCCGGTCGGTGAACCCGCCGTGCGACAGGCGGGCCAGCAGCACCGGCTGGTCGGACCGGTGCACCTCGATGCGGGCACCCGGGGGCAGGTCGACCGCGCGACGACCGTCGCACCACACGACTCCGGTGCCCTGGGTGCGGGCCAGCACCTCGACCACGAGGCGGGAGTGCGGGCCGACCACCGTCGGCCGGGCGAACAGGGCGTGCGCGCTGATCGGCACCAGCAGCAGCGCCTCGACGTCGGGCCACACGACCGGGCCGCCCGCCGAGAACGCGTAGGCGGTGGACCCGGTGGGCGTGGCCATCACGATGCCGTCGCAGCCCCAGGTCGACAGCGGGCGACCGTCGATGGCCACGGTGAGCTCGAGCATGCGTTCGCGGGAGGCCTTCTCGACGGTCACCTCGTTCAGCGCCCACGAGGAGAACACGGTCTCGCCGTCCTCGAAGGCGTGCACCTCGAGGGTCATGCGCTCCTCGACGGTGTAGTCGCGCGAGACGATGCGCTCGACGGTGGCGTCGAGGTCTTCGCGCTCGGCCTCGGCGAGGAAGCCGACGTGGCCCAGGTTGACCCCGAGCAGGGGCACGCCCGAACCGCGGGAGAGCTCGGCGCCGCGCAGGATGGTGCCGTCGCCACCGAGCACGCAGACGAGCTCGCACCCGGCGGCCGCGGAGTCGGGCCCGTCGGAGTCGTCGCCCGCCGCCGAGGCCTCGACGCCGGCGACGGCAGCCAGCGGGGAGTCGACCAGCTCGTCGGGCGGCGCGCAGACGCCCACGCCCGAGGCGATGAGGCGGGTGGCGACGTCGGCGGCCAGCTGCTGGGCCTCCGGGCGGTGGACGTTGGTGACGAGCAGGATGCGGCGCGACGGCGCAGTCGTCATCGTCGTCCTCCGCTCGGTGGGTGCGTGGTGGTCGCGCGCACGGCGTCGGCGACCCGGTCCGGGTTCATTGTGTCCGACGGCACCGACCTCGCCCACAGGAGGTACTCGGTGTTCCCGCTCGTCCCGCTGATCGGGCTGGTCGCGATGCCGTGCACGTGCAGGGCGTGCTCCTCCACCGCCGCGACCACCTGCTCGAGCGCGCGGGTGCGGTCCCTCGGGTCGACGACCACCCCCTGCCGGTTGAGCCGGCCGCGGCCCACCTCGAACTGCGGCTTGACGAGCACGACGAGGTCGCCGTCGGGGCGCAGGAGACCGACGAGGTCGCGCATGACCAGGGTGAGCGAGATGAACGACAGGTCGGCGACGACGAGGTCGGCCGGGCCGCCGAGGTCGTCCGGCGTCAGGCCGCGCACCGTGGTGCCGCTGCGCTCCTCGACCCGTGGGTCGTCGGCCACCTCGGGCACCAGCTGGCCGTGGCCGACGTCGACGGCCACCACTCGGGCGGCGCCCCGCGCGAGCAGCACCTGGCTGAAGCCGCCGGTCGACGCGCCGACGTCGACGCAGCGCCGATCTTCGACCGTCAGGCCGTCGGGGCCCCACTCGTCGAGGGCGGCCACGAGCTTGTGCGCGGCCCGGCCGACCCAGCGCGGGCCGTCGGAGGTGACGGACACGGCATCCGACGCCGTGACCGGGTGTGAAGGCTTGCTGACCGGTGCGCCGTCGACCTCGACGAGGCCATCGTCGATGAGGTCGCGGGCGTCACCGCGCGATCGGGCGAGGCCGCGCCGCACCAGCTCGGCGTCGAGGCGGCCGATCTCAGCCGCCGAGGTCGCTGAGGCGCGACTGCAGCGTGCGGTGCACCGCCTCGCCGGCCTCGAGCTGGGCGTCGAGGTCGTCGCCGGGGGCGGCGGCGAGGTCGCCCAGGGCAGCGTCGATGACCAGGTCACCCGTCTCCGGCGGTGCCCCCGGGTGGGGGGCACCGGCCGGTGGAGACGGGTCCGGGCTGTCGCCGGGGGTGGTGTCGAGGTGCTGCTCGGTCACGTGCCGGCCGGAGTGCTGCTGGCGGCCGGCGTGGCCGGGGTGGTTGTGGAGGTCGTCGACGTGGGCGAGGTCGAAGTCTTTGTCGCCGGAGCCTTGCGCGCCGTCGTCGTCTTCGCCGTCGTCGTCTTCGCCGCGGTCGAGGTCTTTGTCGCCGGAGCCTTGCGCGCCGTCGTCGTCTTCGCCGTCGTCGTCTTCGCCGGAGCCTTGCGCGCCGTGGTGGTCTTCGCGGCGCCTTCTTCGCCGGCGCCTTCTTCGCCGGCGCCTTCTTCGCCGGCGCCTTCTTCGCCGGCGCCTTCTTCGCCGGCGCCTTCTTCGCCGGCGCCTTCTGTCGCCGGCGCCTTCTTCGCCGGCGCCTTTGTCGCGGGCGCCTTCTTTGCCGGCGCCTTTGTCGCCGGGCCCTTTGTCGCCGGGGCCTTCTTCGCCGGGGCGGCGACCCGGGCCGGCTCGGGCTCGCGGTCGGCGAGGGCGTCGGCCACCGGGCCGGGCGTGCGGGTGTTCATGCCGGTGGCCGAGCGCGCCAGGTCGTCGACCTGCGCAGCCAGCCCGGCGACCGTCGCCGCGAGCGACTGCACGTCGTTGGAGATCCGGTTGACGTCGAGCTTGGCCACGGCCGAGTCGACCTCGCGACGGACCAGGCGCACCAGCGACTTGCGGTTGGACTCCGCAGCCTGCAGCAGCTCGTCGGCCAGCCCACTGACCTGCTTGGCGGCCTTCTTGCGCGAGGCGTCCGAGCCGGCCAGGGCGAGGATCTCGGCGGCCGCCTCCTTGGCGGCGCTGCGGGTGAGCTCACCGAGCCCTGATGCGAGCTCGACGTAGCCCTGGATGGAGCGCTTGGCCATGGGTCCTCCTGACACGTGGCAGCCCGGTCAGCCGCCCTCCGGGGCCACGTTACCGGGATGCGGCGTTCTCGACCACGGACTCGGCGCGGGCGACCAGCGCGTCGACCTCGGTGTTCGCGGCTCCGGCATCGCGCGCGGCGTGCACCGCACGCACCGTATCGGCCAGCGCGAGAAGCCCGTTGGCGGCGTCGTCGGGGTCGGCCAGGAGGGCCCGCAGGTCGGGCGCCACCCAGGTCGGACGCCGGTGCGGCGGCGCCTCGAGGCAGGCGCGCAGGTCGTCGACCCCGGTGAGCACGAGCAGTGAGTCCATCCCGGCGGCCACCGCCCCTTCGATGTCGGTGTCGAGCCGGTCACCGACCGCCAGCAGGCGACCCGGGGGCAGGTCGAGGCGCTGGGCGCACAGCAGGTACAGCGGTGGCCCTGGCTTTCCGGCGACGAGGTGCGGCGGCTTGCCGACGGCGCGCTCGACGGCCGCGACGAGCGAGCCGTTGCCGGGCGCCACGCCCCGGTCGGTCGGCAGCGTGCCGTCGGTGTTGCTCGCCACCCAGGTGGCGCCGGCCTGCACTGCGTACGCGGCCTCGGCGAGGTCGCTCGCCGTCACGTCGGGGCCGTAGCCCTGCAGCACCGCGTCGACGGCGACGTCGGCGGCATCGGCGGGTCGCACCGGCGCCAGTCCGGCCTCCGCCAGGGCGGTCGCGACACCGGTGCCCCCGACCGCCAGCACGGGGCTTCCGGCCGGCAGCCGGTCGGCGAGCAGCCAGGCCCCGGCCTGCGAGCTGGTGGCCACGGCCTCGGGCGTGCAGGCCAGGCCTAGCTCGCGCAGGTGGACGGCGACATCACCCGGTGACCGCGACGCGTTGTTGGTGGCGTAGAGCACCGGAACACTCAGGGCACTGAGCACCTCCACGGCGTGCGGCACGGCGCTCGGACCCCGGTAGACCACCCCGTCGAGGTCGCAGACCACCGCCGCGTAGCGGGCGACGAGCGAGCCGGCCGAGCTCACTCCCCCGGCTCCCCGGTGGGCTGGTCGGTCGGCGCGCCGGTGTCCGGCACCTCCGCGCGGGAGACGACCACGTCAAGCTCCTCGAGCTCGTCGTCACCCAGGTCGAGCGCGATGCCGTCGAGCTGCTCGAGCCGCTCGACCGCGTCGGTCTCCCCCTCGCTGTCACCCTTCATGGCCTTGACGAACCACTCCCGCGCCTCATCCTCCCGGCCCAGGCCGAGCAGCACGTCGGCGTAGGCGTAGTGCAGGCGGAAGACGCCGGCCGTGGGGCCGCGGCGCAGCGCCGGGATCTGCAGCGCGAGCAGCGCGGCATCCTCCTGGCCCAGGTCACTGCGGATGCCGGACACCACGATGGCGAGCTCGATGCGCTCGGACTCCTCGAGGGTGGCGGCCTCGGGGGTCGCGGCGAGGTCGAGGGCCCGACCGTGCCGGCCCAGCCCACGCTCGCAGTCGACCATGAGCGGGAGCAGGTGCGAGGACCCGCTCAGCCGGCGCACGGTGCGGAACTCGGTGAGGGCCCGGGCGAAGTCGCCCTGCCGGTAGGCCACCATGCCCAGCGCCTCGCGGGCGGCCGGCACCCGACCGGCGCGGCGCACCGCCGTCTCGGCATGGGCCAGCGCCGCGTCGATGTCATCGGCTTCGAGGAAGGCCGCGACCATCACCAGGTGCTGGGCGACGCCCTCGGCATTCTCCTTCGACAGGGTGCGCAGCTGGGAGTGGATGGCCCGGTCGAGCTCCTTGCCGGTCACGCCTTCCGGGATGCGCGGCTCGGGCAGGCGCGGGCCCTTGGGCGCCAGTCGCGAGCCACCACGGCTCTCCCGGTCGTCACCACGGTCGGATGCCGTGCCGGGGCGACCGCTCGGACGTCCGGAGCTGCCCGGCCGTCCGGCGCTGCTGGAGCGGCCCTTGCCACCCGCGCCACCCTTGCCGCCAGAACCGCCCTTGGAGCCCGGCCGGCCTTGGCCGCCACCGCTTGTGGCGCCGGCGCCGCCGGTGCGATCGCGGTCGTCACGGCGCGGCGCGCCACCGCTGCCGCCGGACCGGCCGTCGGCCGAACGGTTCTCGCCTGCGCGACGATCGCTGTTCTCCGCGGCCACGCCATCAACTCCTGGGTCTTCGCTTCGCGGCAGGCCCCGCGGGTGCGGGACGCCGTCGATCAGTGTACGGAAGTGCGCCCGACCTCGAGCCGGCCGTGCGCGATCTCGGGGTGAACATGAGAAAGGGCCCGCCTAAATAGGCGGGCCCTTTCTGGAAAGTATGTCCGGCTGCGTCCTACTCTCCCACACCGTCACCAGTGCAGTACCATCGGCGCTGAAGGGCTTAGCTTCCGGGTTCGGAATGGAGCCGGGCGTTTCCCCTTCGCTATGACAGCCGAAACTCTATGGAGATGTCAGTCTTCCCGACCGTATCTCGGGAACTGCACAGTGGACGCGAACACGCATATAAATCTTTGGGTGTGTATCAAGTTGTCGGCTTATTAGTACCAGTCAGCTACATGCATTGCTGCACTTCCACGTCTGGCCTATCAACCCGGTAGTCTAGCCGGGAGCCTCTCGGGGTAAACCCCATGGAAACCTCATCTTGAAGCGTGCTTCCCGCTTAGATGCTTTCAGCGGTTATCACTTCCGAACGTAGCTAATCAGCCGTGCCCTTGGCAGGACAACTGACACACCAGAGGTTCGTCCAACCCGGTCCTCTCGTACTAGGGTCAGCCCTTCTCAAGTTTCCTACGCGCACAGCGGATAGGGACCGAACTGTCTCACGACGTTCTAAACCCAGCTCGCGTACCGCTTTAATGGGCGAACAGCCCAACCCTTGGGAGCAACTCCACCCCCAGGATGCGACGAGCCGACATCGAGGTGCCAAACCATGCCGTCGATATGGACTCTTGGGCAAGATCAGCCTGTTATCCCCGGGGTACCTTTTATCCGTTGAGCGACGGCGCTTCCACAAGCCACCGCCGGGTCACTAGTTCCGACTTTCGTCCCTGCTCGAGATGTCTCTCTCGCAGTCAAGCTCCCTTGTGCACTTACACTCGAAACCTGATTGCCAACCAGGCTGAGGGAACCTTTGAGCGCCTCCGTTACCTTTTAGGAGGCAACCGCCCCAGTTAAACTACCCACCAGGCACTGTCCCTGATCCGGATCACGGACCGAGGTTAGATATCCAGAACGACCAGAGTGGTATTTCAACGTTGACTCCACACACACTGGCGTGCATGCTTCACAGTCTCCCACCTATCCTACACAAGCCGTACCGAACACCAATACCAAGCTATAGTAAAGGTCCCGGGGTCTTTCCGTCCTGCTGCGCGTAACGAGCATCTTTACTCGTAGTGCAATTTCGCCGAGTTCGCGGTTGAGACAGTGGAGAAGTCGTTACGCCATTCGTGCAGGTCGGAACTTACCCGACAAGGAATTTCGCTACCTTAGGATGGTTATAGTTACCACCGCCGTTTACTGGGGCTTAAATTCTCAGCTTCGACCCGAAGGTCTAACCGGTCCTCTTAACCTTCCAGCACCGGGCAGGCGTCAGTCCGTATACATCGTCTTGCGACTTCGCACGGACCTGTGTTTTTAGTAAACAGTCGCTTCTCCCTGGTCTCTGCGGCCCTTTCCCCTAGGACGTGAAGTCCTTCAAGGTCTGGGCCCCCCTTCTCCCGAAGTTACGGGGGCATTTTGCCGAATTCCTTAACCACGATTCACTCGATCGCCTTGGTATTCTCTACCTAACCACCTGAGTCGGTTTGGGGTACGGGCGGCTCGAACCTCGCTAGAAGATTTTCTTGGCAGCATAGGATCACCCTGCTTCCCGCATTCGCGGTCACTATCAGGTCTCAGGATATGTGTGAGACGGATTTGCCTATCTCACTCCCTACACCCTTGGACGTGGACTACCATCGCCACGCGGAGGCTACCTTCCTGCGTCTCTCCATCGCTTGACTACTATTACTTAGGGTCGCGCGCTCCGCTGGAAGTCCTTTCCCGAAGGATCAGATCAACCAGTTTCAGGCGCTTAGCATCGGTAAGTTCGTCATGGGCGGTTCTTCGCCGGTTCCGGAATATCAACCGGATGTCCATCGACTACGCCTGTCGGCCTCGCCTTAGGTCCCGACTTACCCAGGGCAGATTAGCTTGACCCTGGAACCCTTGGTTATTCGGCGGACGGGTTTCTCACCCGTCTTTCGCTACTCATGCCTGCATTCTCACTCGTGTGGCCTCCACGGCTGGATCACTCCGCCGCTTCCCTGGCCACACGACGCTCCCCTACCCATCAACACGCTTGGATCGTGAACCCGCAGGTGTCACGACCGGGCAATGTGTCAATGCCACAGCTTCGGTGGTGTGCTTGAGCCCCGCTACATTGTCGGCGCGGAATCACTTGACCAGTGAGCTATTACGCACTCTTTAAAGGGTGGCTGCTTCTAAGCCAACCTCCTGGTTGTCAATGCAACTCCACATCCTTTCCCACTTAGCACACGCTTAGGGACCTTAGATGGTGGTCTGGGCTGTTTCCCTCTCGACTACGGAGCTTATCCCCCGCAGTCTCACTGCCACGCTCTCACTTACCGGCATTCGGAGTTTGGCTAACGTCAGTAACCTGGTGAGGCCCATTAGCTATCCAGTAGCTCTACCTCCGGTAAGAAACACGTGACGCTGCACCTAAATGCATTTCGGGGAGAACCAGCTATCACGGAGTTTGATTGGCCTTTCACCCCTACCCACAGCTCATCCCCTCAGTTTTCAACCTAAGTGGGTTCGGTCCTCCACGACGTCTTACCGTCGCTTCAACCTGGCCATGGGTAGATCACTCCGCTTCGGGTCTAGACCCAGCGACTAATTCGCCCTATTCGGACTCGCTTTCGCTACGGCTTCCCCACACGGGTTAACCTCGCCACTGAGCACTAACTCGCAGGCTCATTCTTCAAAAGGCACGCTGTCACCCCACAAGGAGGCTCCAACGGATTGTAGGCAAACGGTTTCAGGATCTATTTCACTCCCCTCCCGGGGTACTTTTCACCTTTCCCTCACGGTACTTGTCCGCTATCGGTCACCAGGGAATATTTAGGCTTAGCGGGTGGTCCCGCCGGATTCACACGGGATTTCTCGGGCCCCGTGCTACTTGGGATGATTCTCTGGAGTGCACGCCATTTCGTCTACGGGGGTCGCACCCTCTGTGCCGGGCCTTTCAATGCCCTTCGACTATGACGCACATTTCTGACTCCATGCCGGATTGTCAGATCCGACTGAGAAGTCCCACGACCCCGACCATGCAACGCCTGACAGCTATCACACATGATCGGTTTAGCCTGTTCCGCTTTCGCTCGCCACTACTCACGGAATCGCGGTTGCTTTCTCTTCCTGTGGGTACTGAGATGTTTCACTTCCCCACGTTCCCTCTACCCGCCCTATGTGTTCAGGCGGGAGTGACTGGACTTGCCTCCAGCCGGGTTTCCCCATTCGGAAATCCTCGGATCACAGTCTGGTTATCGACTCCCCGAGGCTTATCGCAGATTCCTACGTCCTTCTTCGGTTCCTGGTGCCAAGGCATCCACCGTTTGCCCTTAAAAACTTGATGCACAAAGATTTTAAGATGCTCGCGTCCACTGTGTAGTTCTCAACATACGGGCGGGCCCCCACCGGTGCCGGCGCCTTACCGAGCAAGCTCGGCGGTTCGTCCGCGGTAGGGGTCCAGGGCCGTAAACGGCCTGAGGTGGGACTTTCGTCCGAGCCCTCAGGACCCAACAACGTGTCAGGCACCGTTCCGTCCCCGGCCGCTTTCCACACTCCCTAGCGGAAGCTGTACTTGCGAGCCGGACCAGGTCCGGTGCCAAATAATCGATGTTCCACCCTTGAGCACCTGCTGACCGACATTCGCAGTCAGACCAGGCTCTGGATCGCTGTCGCGACCAGTGCTCCTTAGAAAGGAGGTGATCCAGCCGCACCTTCCGGTACGGCTACCTTGTTACGACTTAGTCCCAATCGCCAGTCCCACCTTCGACGGCTCCCTCCACAAGGGTTGGGCCACCGGCTTCGGGTGTTACCGACTTTCGTGACTTGACGGGCGGTGTGTACAAGGCCCGGGAACGTATTCACCGCAGCGTTGCTGATCTGCGATTACTAGCGACTCCGACTTCATGGGGTCGAGTTGCAGACCCCAATCCGAACTGAGACCGGTTTTTTGGGATTCGCTCCATCTTGCGATTTCGCAGCCCTTTGTACCGGCCATTGTAGCATGTGTGAAGCCCAAGACATAAGGGGCATGATGATTTGACGTCATCCCCACCTTCCTCCGAGTTGACCCCGGCAGTCTCCTATGAGTCCCCGCCTTTACGCGCTGGCAACATAGAACGAGGGTTGCGCTCGTTGCGGGACTTAACCCAACATCTCACGACACGAGCTGACGACAACCATGCACCACCTGTACACCGACCTTGCGGGGCACCCATCTCTGGGTGTTTCCGGTGTATGTCAAGCCTTGGTAAGGTTCTTCGCGTTGCATCGAATTAATCCACATGCTCCGCCGCTTGTGCGGGCCCCCGTCAATTCCTTTGAGTTTTAGCCTTGCGGCCGTACTCCCCAGGCGGGGAACTTAATGCGTTAGCTGCGGCACAGACCTCGTGGAATGAGGCCCACACCTAGTTCCCAACGTTTACGGCGTGGACTACCAGGGTATCTAATCCTGTTCGCTCCCCACGCTTTCGCTTCTCAGCGTCAGTAGTGGCCCAGAGACCTGCCTTCGCCATCGGTGTTCCTCCTGATATCTGCGCATTTCACCGCTACACCAGGAATTCCAGTCTCCCCTACCACACTCTAGTCTGCCCGTACCCACCGCAAGTCCGAGGTTGAGCCTCGGATTTTCACGGCAGACGCGACAAACCGCCTACAAGCTCTTTACGCCCAATAATTCCGGACAACGCTCGCACCCTACGTATTACCGCGGCTGCTGGCACGTAGTTAGCCGGTGCTTCTTCTGCAGGTACCGTCACTTTCGCTTCTTCCCTGCTGAAAGAGGTTTACAACCCGAAGGCCTTCATCCCTCACGCGGCGTCGCTGCATCAGGCTTTCGCCCATTGTGCAATATTCCCCACTGCTGCCTCCCGTAGGAGTCTGGGCCGTGTCTCAGTCCCAGTGTGGCCGGTCGCCCTCTCAGGCCGGCTACCCGTCGTCGCCTTGGTGAGCCGTTACCTCACCAACTAGCTGATAGGCCGCGAGTCCATCCCAGACCGAAAAACTTTCCAAACGGTAGCCATGCGGCTCCGTCTCGTATCTGGTATTAGCTCCGGTTTCCCGGGGTTATTCCAGAGTCTGGGGCAGGTTACTCACGTGTTACTCACCCGTTCGCCACTGATCACCCAAGAGCAAGCTCTCGAGGTCACCGTTCGACTTGCATGTGTTAAGCACGCCGCCAGCGTTCGTCCTGAGCCAGGATCAAACTCTCCGTTGATGTTTTGATTACCGGCGAACCGGTATATCTATAACCCTTGGAGGGTTGTTTCACTGGCTGAGCACGAACAACCAGCTCTCGCTGTTGTTCGTTGTCAACCAAAGGATTTTCGTGCGTCTGAACTCGCCGACCTGGTGGTCGGTCCGTCTCGACGCGACGAGGTGTTACTTGGCATCGATTTTTGACACGCTGTTGAGTTCTCAAGGTTCGGACGCGCACCAACGATCCGCTCAGTGAGCTCGTCGTCGGGGCTGGTATCCGGTGTGCTCCGCCTTGCGGCGGGGCAACTGTTCTAACTTACCCGCGTCCTTGCTTGGGCGTCAAATCCGCGATCCGCTCTGAAGAGCGGCCGGACAGGATCGCGCTTGGATCTCTGCGGGGCGCCCACTCTAGCACCCTGGGGCGCCGGCTCCAACTCGGTGTTTCGCGACCACCGAAGTGGTCGGAAGTCCCTGTGTGGGAGTGGGATCAGCTCGCGGGACCGGCCTGCTTGGGGCTGGGTGGTGACCCATCCGCTTGGCGTCCGTTCCTCCCTCTCGGGCTGACGTCGAGAACATTAGATGACCATCCGCGCAGAACACAAATCGGCTCACCACGCGGCGCGTCGCGACCCCTCATCAGCAGCGAAACCCACTGTCAGACAGCGGGTTTCGTCCCGGATGCCGATGGCGACTGCGAAACGGCTCGCTCAGCCGGCATCCACGAGGCGCCCGGCGGCCAGCGCCTTGCGCCCACGACGGAGCACGACCACCCGCTCGTGCAGCACGTCGTCGGCCACGAGCACCCGGTCCGCGTCGGTCACCTTCGCCCCGTTGACCGAGGCGCCGCCGTCGCCGATGGCCCGTCGGGCCGCGTTGCGGGACTCGACCAGGCCCACGGCCACGAGCGCGTCGACCACGCTCATCCCCACGTGCACCGCTCCCCCGGGAAGCTCGGCCGTGGCGTCGGCCAGGGTCTGCGCGTCGAGGCCTCGCAGGTCGCCCTTGCCGAACAGCGCCTCGCTTGCTGCCTGCACCGCCGCCGTGGCCGCCGCTCCGTGCACCAGGGTCGTGACGTCGGCCGCCAGCGTCTTCTGCGCGGCCCGCCGGAACGGCTCGGTCTCCACCTGGCGCTCGAGCTCGGCGATCTCCTCGGGCGACCGGTCGGTGAAGACCTTGAGCAGGGCGACCACCGAGGCGTCCTCGACGTTGAGCCAGTACTGGTAGAAGGCGTAGGGGCTGGTCATCTCCGGCGAGAGCCAGATGGCGTTCCCGGCGCTCTTGCCGAACTTCTCCCCCGAGCTGTCGGTGAGCAGCGGCGTGGTGAGCAGGTGCACCGACGCGCCCTCGACCCGGTGGATGAGGTCGGAGCCGGCGGTGAGGTTGCCCCACTGGTCGTTGCCGCCGGTCTGCAGCGTGCAGCCGAAGTCGCGGTAGAGCTGCAGGTAGTCGAGCCCCTGCAGCAGCTGGTAGCTGAACTCGGTGTAGGAGATGCCCTCGTCGCTGTTGAGCCGCGCCGCGATGGCCTCCTTCTTCACCATCTGGTTGACCCGGAAGTGCTTGCCCACGTCGCGCAGGAAGTCCAGCGCCGACAGCGGTGCGGTCCAGTCGAGGTTGTTGACGAAGATCGCCGGGTTGTCGCCGTCGGAGGCGAGGAACGGCTCCACCTGCCGCCGGATGTTCGCCACCCAGTGCGCCGTCTGCTCCTTGGTCTTCAGCACCCGCTCGGCGGTCGGCCGCGGGTCGCCGATCAGCCCGGTCGACCCGCCGACCAGGCAGATGACGCGGTGCCCGGCCCGCTGGAGGTGGCGCAGCACCACGAGCTGCACGAGGTTGCCGAAGTGCAGCGAGGGCGCCGTCGGGTCGAACCCGCAGTACGCCGTGATCGGCCCGTCGGCGAGTGCCTGGCGCAGCGCGGACTCGTCGGTGGTCTGCGCCACCAGCCCCCGCCACTGCAGCTCGTCGAGGATGTCGCCCACGGTGCTTCCCTTCGCCGGTTCCCTGCGGCCCCGGCGGCCGGATGCCGGGTGCCCGCCACAGCCTGCCACGCACCCACGCCGTCAGCGCCGCTCGTCCGCGAGCACGGCGTAGGTGAAGCCGTCGACCCAGCCCAGCTCGGCGTGCCAGGAGTCGCGGATGCCGTGCTGCTCGCGCCGCATCCCCGCCTTCTCCATGACCCGCCAGGAGGCGACGTTGTCGGCGAAGCACCCGGCCGTCACCCGGTGCAGCCCGAGCTCGTCGAAGGCCAGGTCGAGCGCGGCGCGCACCATCTCGGTGGCGTAGCCCCGGCCGTGGTGCGCCGG
The DNA here is from genome assembly GCA_963800505.1 of uncultured Actinomycetota bacterium. Taxonomy (GTDB): domain Bacteria; phylum Actinomycetota; class Actinomycetes; order Actinomycetales; family Dermatophilaceae; genus Fodinibacter. The sequence goes on along the minus strand of CAWDBL010000005.1, from coordinate 56,448 downwards.
GTCGAGCAGGTAGCCGAGGGACCCCTCGCTGCGGACCGCCGGGGAGTCCCGACCCTGCCCCATCCCGTCGACGACCATGACCGAGACCGTGCCGACCACGGAACCGGCGGCGGTCACGGCGACGACGTGGTGGTCGAACGGGTCGTCCGCCCCCGAGTGCCACAGCCCCCGGTACCTCTCGGGTTCCGCGTCGGTGTGCAGCAGCCACCGGTTGACCTCGGGGTGGTAGCGCCACGCCACCACGGCGTCGATCTCGGCCTCCGTCGGCGGGCGCAGCTCGAGCCGTTCGGTGTGCCGCGGCCAGAGCTCGGGTCGGGTCATGCCCCCTGCCTACCCTCGACGCCGCCCGGGCCGCCACCGGGTTACCCGGTGGACGGGGCCGTCCCCGCCGGGTTGGGATGGGGTGATGACCCGGATCCACGACGACGAGTCCGACACCGGCGTGGCGACGGTTCGTGCCCTCCTCGTTGCGCAGTGCCCCGGCCACGCCGACCGCCCGCTCGTCCCCGTCGGGGCCACGGGCACCGACCACGCGATGTACCGCCTCGGTGCCGACCTGCTCGTCCGGCTGCCACGCACTCCCGGCGCCGCCGACAGCCTCGAGCGCGAGCTGAGAGTGCTCCCGAGGCTCGCCGGAGCGCTGCCCGTGCCGATCCCCGCGGTGCGGCTCACGGGGCGCCCCGGGCAGGACTACCCCCACGCCTGGGCCGTCCTGGGCTGGCTCGAGGGCACCGACGGCTGGTCCGGCCGCCACGCCGTGGACGACCCGCACGGCGACGACCTCGCCACCGACGTCGCCGGGGTGGTTGCCGCCCTGCGCACCGCACCCGACCCTGACGTGCCCCGACGCGGGGCCGGCCAGCGGGGCGGCCCGCTCGCCGGCGTGCTCGAGCGGATCGAGCGCTGGCTGGCCGGCGCCGACGACCCGCTGCCCGGGTGGGTCGACGCCGCCGCCGTCCGCCGTGCCGCGGCAGCTTCCGGGGGTGCCGTCGACGACGAGGTCCCCTACGTGCTCACCCACGGCGACCTCATCCCGGGCAACGTGCTGCTCCACGGCACCCGGCTCGCCGCCGTCCTCGACTGGGGGTACCTGTCGTGGGCGGACCCGGCGCTCGACCTCGTCCCGGCCTGGGCCCTGTTCGGTCGGCGAGCGCGCGAGGTGTTCCGTGAGCGGGTCGGAGCCGACGACGCCACCTGGCTACGGGCCCGGGCGAACGCCCTCGAGCAGGCACTGGGCGCCATCGCGTACTACACGCCGAGGCGCCACCCGCTGGCCGACGTCATGGCCCGGACCCTGCGCCACGTGCTCGACGACGCGCCATCGCGCCCGAGCTGACGACACGTGGCCGGCATCCGGCACACTGGCCCGCCATGAGCACCGACGCTGACGGGCCGACCGACCTCACCACGTTCATCGCCGGCCTGCCCAAGGCCGAGCTGCACGTGCACCACGTGGGGTCGGCCTCGCCGCGGATCGTCGCCGAGCTCGCCGCGCGGCATCCCGACAGCCCGGTCCCCCAGGACCCGCAGGCGCTGGCGCGCTTCTTCACCTTCACCGACTTCGCCCACTTCATCGACGTCTACCTCGCGACGGTCGGGCTGCTGCGCACCGCCCAGGACGTGCGGATGCTGACCTACGAGGTGGCGCGCGACCTCGCCGCCCAGCAGGTGCGCTATGCCGAGCTGACCATGACGCCGTACACGTCGGTCGTGCGCGGCATCCCCATCGAGGCGTACACCGAGGCGATCGAGGACGCGCGGGTCGCCGCCGAGCGCGACCACGGCGTGGTGCTGCGCTGGATCTACGACATCCCCGGCGAGGCGGGGCTGGAGTCGGCGGACGAGACCCTTTCGTACGCCCTGCGCCACCGGCCCGAGGCCCTGGTCGGGTTCGGGCTCGGTGGCCCGGAGATCGGGGTGCCGCGCGCCCAGTTCGTGCCGCACTTCGCCACGGCCCGCGCCGCCGGGCTGCACTCGGTGCCGCACTCGGGCGAGTCGACCGGCCCGCAGTCGGTCTGGGACGCCCTCACCCTGCTGGGTGCCGAGCGGATCGGGCACGGCACCTCGTCGGTGCAGGACCCGCGGCTGCTCGAGCACCTGGCCGAGCACGGCATCCCCCTCGAGGTGTGCCCCACCTCCAACGTGGCGACGCGCGTCGTCGAGCGGATCGAGGAGCACCCGATCCGGGCCATGCGCGACGCCGGTGTCGTGGTCACGGTCAACAGCGACGACCCGCCGATGTTCGGCACCACGCTGAACCGGGAGTACGCCATCGCCGCCGGCCTGCTCGACCTCGACGAGGCCGGACTGGCCGACCTTGCCGTCACCGCGGTCGACGCCTCGTTCGCGCCCGACGACGTGAAGGCGCGGCTGCGGGCCGAGATCGGCGCCTACCTGGCCGACGCCTCCCGCTGACGCCGTCAGCGCAGCGCCGAGGTCACCACGACCACTCCGGGCCCGAAGGACTCGTCGGCCCACGCCTGGATCGTGCCGTCGTCGTGCACGACGGTCACCAGCACCGGGCCGCGGTCACCGTCGCGGCCGAGCATGATCAGCCCGGGGGTGACGGCCAGCGCGCGGGCCACGCCGTCCCACTGCGCGGCGTCAAGACTGGGGGGCGCCGACGGGCGCGGCGACGGCTCGGCCACCTTGTCGTACAGGCTCAGCGGCACTGCGCCGCTGACCGTCAGCGCCCGGCCGTCGAAGCGGCCGGTCACCGCGTACGAGCCCGAGCGGACGACCTTGCCTCCGACGACCTCCATGTCCTGCGGCTGGGCGGTGGCCCAGGACCAGCCGACCAGCGGGACACCGGTGCACCGGAGTGGCGAGGACAACGCGATCGGGCCGAGGCACAGCTGAGGAGGTCGGTCCCCGTTCTGCAGCACCAGGCCCTGCCCGGTGACAGGGTCCGCGGCCGGAGGCACCCGGGGGATGGGTCGGGCGACCGGTGGAGTGGCAGTAGCGGTGGGAGAGACACCGGCGGTCGGGAAGGTCATCTGCCGGCCGGGGCCGGTGGAGGGAGACCCGCACGCCGCGACCAGCAGGGCAGCAGCGGCGAGGAGCGACGCGGTGCGGAAGGCGGCAGACGGCGGTGGCATCCCGCTGGGACGCATCAGCTGCGGGCGGCGTTCCGGGGCCGGCCGGGGCGGTAGGCGCTCACGGTCGGGTCGCCGTCGACCCAGAACCGCCACGGGTAGGTCACCCCGTCGCCGCCCGGGCCGCTCACCCCGACGCGCGGGCCGGTGCGCACCTGTGACGGGTCGACGAGCACGTCGGGGGCGGCCACTCGTCCCCCGGCCCGGGGGCCGGTGAGGGGCATGCCGTTGTGCTCGCGCCCGAGGGCCAGCGTGGTGGCGAGCCGCGCCGGGCCGCGCGCGAGGTCTCGGGGGCGGAACCCGGGGCGGCGCTCCGCGGCGACCTCGTGGCCGTCGACCACCTCGCCCGCCCGCAGCAGCACCGCGGACGCCTCGCCCTCGACGCCGGTGACCACGTTGGCGCAGAAGTGCATGCCGTAGGTGAAGTAGACGTACAACCTCCCCGCAGGGCCGAACATGACCTCGTTGCGCGGTGAGCGACCGAGGAAAGCGTGCGAACCGGGGTCGGCGGCACCGGCATACGCCTCGACCTCGGTGAGCCGCACGGTGACTCCGCCATGGCTGAACCGGCATCCCAGCAGGTCGCGCGCGACGCGCAGGGAATCACGGGCGAAGAACTCCTGCGGGAGCGGTTTGGCGTGGGGCACGTGCACCAGTGTGCTCGCCCCGGGTCACCGAACGGTCGGCAGCACCCCGGACCATGCGCGGTGCCCGGATGCCGTCGCCACCGCCCGGGTGAGCTGCTCCCCCACCCGGTCCGGTGCGGTGCCGCCACGGGCCGAGCGCGAGGCGAGGGATCCCTCGACGGACAGCACCTCACGCACCGCCGGGGTGAGGTGCGGGCTGACCGCCGCCAGGTCGGCATCCGAGAGGTCCCACAGCTCGATGCCGCGGCCCTCGCACTCGCGCACGCACGCCCCGGCCACCTCGTGCGCGACCCGGAACGGCACCCCCTGGCGGACCAGCCACTCGGCGACGTCGGTGGCCAACGAGAAGCCCTGCGGCGCAAGGGACTCCAAGCGGTCGGTGTCGAACACCATGGTGGCCACCATGCCGCTGAAGGCCGGGAGCAGCACCTCGAGGGTGTCGACGGCGTCGAACACCGGCTCCTTGTCCTCCTGCAGGTCGCGGTTGTAGGCGAGCGGGAGCCCCTTGAGGGTGGTGAGCAGGCCGGCGAGGTCGCCGACCAGCCGGCCGGCCTTGCCCCGGGCGAGCTCGGCGACGTCGGGGTTCTTCTTCTGCGGCATGATGCTCGACCCCGTGGAGTACGCGTCGTCGAGCGTGACGAACGAGAACTCCTTGGTCGCCCAGAGCACGACCTCCTCGGCGAGCCGCGACACGTCGACCGCGGTCATCGCCGCCACGAAGGAGAACTCGGCCACGAAGTCGCGGCTCGCGGTGCCGTCGATCGAGTTCTCGACCGAGCCGTCGAAGCCCAGGTCGGCGGCGACGGCCTCCGGGTCGAGCCCGAGCGAGGACCCGGCCAGCGCCCCCGAGCCGTAGGGCGACACCGCCGCCCGCACGTCCCAGTCACGCAGCCGCTCGACGTCGCGCAGCAGCGCCCAGGCGTGGGCGAGCAGGTGGTGCGAGAGCAGCACCGGCTGGGCGTGCTGGAGGTGGGTGCGGCCCGGCATCGCGACGCCGAGGTGCCGGGTCGCCTGGTCGACGAGGGCGTCGACGACGTCGAGCACCAGGCCGGCGACGACCCGTGCGTGCTCGCGCAGGTACATCCGGAACAGGGTCGCCACCTGGTCGTTGCGGGAACGCCCGGCGCGCAGCCGTCCCCCGACGTCGGCACCCGCCCGGTCGATGAGCCCGCGCTCCAGGGCGGAGTGCACGTCCTCGTCGCCGTCGTCGGGGGTGAACGCTCCGGACTCGACGTCGATGCGCAGCCGCTCGAGGGCGTCGAGCATGGCGGCCAGCGTGGCGTCGTCGAGCAGGCCGGCCGAGTGCAGCACCCGCGCATGGGCCCGCGAGCCGGCCAGGTCGTGCAGGGCCAGCCGCCAGTCGAAGTGGGTCGACTTGCTCAGCGCGGCCAGCGCGTCGGCCGGGCCACCGGCGAACCGCCCACCCCACAGGGCGGTGCTGCGAACGGTCGGGTCGGTCACGGGAGGTCCCTCCGGGTGTAGGACAGCAGGCGGTCGACCACCTGGGCGCTGCGCTCGGGGCCGGCGGTCACGACCATGATGGTGTCGTCGCCCGCGATGGTGCCGAGCACCCCCTCGAGCCCGGCATGGTCGACCGCCGAGGCCAGGAAGTTGGCCGCTCCCGGGGGCGTGCGCAGGATGATCAGGTTGGCGGAGTGCTCGGCCGACACCAGCAGCTCGTGGCAGCGCGACTGCAGCCGGGTGCCCCGCTCCTCGCCGGCGGGCGCGGCGCGCACGGTGCGGTCGCCGCCCTCGCCGGGCACGGCATACACGAGGCTCTTGCCGACGCGCACCCGCTCGGCACCGACGTCGACGAGGTCGCGCGACAGGGTCGCCTGGGTGACCTCGATGCCGTCGCCGGCGAGGTGGTCGAGCAGCTCGGTCTGGGAGCGCACCGGGGTGGAGGCGAGGATCTCGACGATCCGCTGCTGGCGCGCGGCACGCGAGGTGGAGACCGTCATCGCGGCTGCCCGCCCTCGTGCTGCTCGACGAGCCACGACAGCAGCGCCTTCTGGGCGTGCAGGCGGTTCTCCGCCTCCTGCCAGACCAGGGATGCCGGGCCGTCGATCACCTCCGCGTCGACCTCATAGCCGCGGTAGGCCGGCAGGCAGTGGAGGAACACGGCATCCGGGGCCGCCTGCGCCATGAGCGCCGAGGTGACCCGGAACGGTGCGAACGGGCTGGCCGCCCCCTTGCGCGCCTCGGCCTCGGCCTCGAGCCCCATCGAGACCCAGGTGTCGGTGGTGACGACGTCGGCGCCGTCGACCGCGGCGACCGGGTCGTCGGTGACCAGCACCGAGCCACCCTGCTCGGCGGCGATCGCCCGGGCGCGGGCGACGACGTCGGCCCGGGGCGGGTGGGATGCCGGGGTGCCGACGCGCACGTGCATGCCGGCGAGCGCGCAACCCAGCAGGTAGGAGTGCGCCATGTTGTTCGCCCCGTCGCCGACGTAGGCGAAGGTGAGCCCGGCGGTGGCGCCCTTCGCCTCGAGCACGGTGAGCAGGTCGGCCAGGATCTGGCACGGGTGGTAGTCGTCGGTGAGCGCGTTGACCACCGGCACGCCGGCACAGCTGGCCATCTCCTCGATCGCGCTCTGCGCGAAGGTGCGCCAGACGACCGCGGCCGACTGCGGGCCCAGGATGCGGGCGACGTCGGCCACCGCCTCGCGCACCCCCACACCCGCGAGGCGGCCGTCGACGACCATCGGGAAGCCGCCCAGCCCGGCGACCGCGCCGACGAACGACACCTGGGTGCGCAGGGTCGGCTTGTCGAACAGGATCGACACGGTGCGCGGGCCCTCGAGGCAGCGGTCGGAGAAGGGGGCTGCCTTGAGCGCCAGCGCCCGGTCGAGAACGGTGCGCTGCTCGGCCGCGCTGAGGTCGTCGTCGGCGAGGAAGTGGCGCAGCGTCATCGGGCGTCCTTGGTGGGAGTGGTGGCGGCGGCGGTGGCGGTGTCGAGCAGCCCGGGCAGCGCGTCGACGAACAGGTCGAGCTCGTCGTTGGTCACGACGAGTGGCGGGGCGAGCCGGATGGCATCGGGGGCGACCGGGTTGACGATGAAGCCGGCGTCGCGGGCCAGGGCAGCGACGGCGGCGGAGTGGTCGCCGGCCAGCGTGATGGCCTGCAGCAGGCCGACCCCGCGGATGCCGGTGACCTGCGGGTGGTCGAGGGCACCGATGCGCTCGTGGAGGTGCTCGCCGGCCTCGCTGGCGTGGTCGAGCAGCCCCTCGGCGGCGATGGTGTCGAGCACGGCGAGCCCGGCGGCACAGGCCAGCGGGTTGCCGCCGAACGTCGACCCGTGCATGCCGGGGGTGAGCAGGGTGCTGACGTCGGGGCCGAAGGTCATCAGGGCGCCGATCGGCACGCCACCGCCGAGGCCCTTGGCCAGGGTCATCGCGTCGGGCACGACACCGGCCTGGTGGAAGGCGAACCAGGTGCCGGTGCGTCCGATGCCCGTCTGCACCTCGTCGAGCACGAGCAGCGCCCCGGCCTCTCGGGTGATCTCGCGGGCGGCGCGCAGGTAGGCCGAGCTGCCCGGCCGCACCCCCGCCTCGCCCTGCACCGGCTCGAGGACGAGTGCCGAGGTCTGCTCGGTGACGGCGGCGCGCAGGGCGTCGACGTCACCCCACGGCACGTGTGTCACGCCGGGGATGAGCGGCTCGAACGGTGCGCGGTAGGCCGGCTTGTGCGTGAGCGCCAGGGCGCCGGTGGTGCGTCCGTGGAAGGCCCCCTCGGCGGCGACGATGCCGGTGCGCCCGGTGCGGCGCGCCAGCTTGATGGCGGCCTCGAGCGCCTCGGCGCCGGAGTTGCAGAAGAACACCTTCGACCCGGTGGGCGCGCCGGCCAGCGACAGCAGCCGCTCGGCGAGCTGCACCTGCGGCACCGAGGTGAAGAAGTTGGACACGTGCACCAGCTGGCCGGCCTGCTTCGACACGGCGGCGACCAGCGCCGGGTGGTTGTGGCCGAGGGCGTTGACCGCGATGCCACCGACGAGGTCGAGGTAGCGCCGGCCCTCGACGTCCCACACCCAGGCGCCGTCGCCGTGCTCGAGCACGAGCTGGGGGCGGCCGAACACGTTGAGCAGGGCGCCCTCGTAGCGGTCGAGCCACGCGGCGCTCGTCGTCGTGCGGTCAGTCGTCGTCGGGTCAGTCATCGACGGGCTCCTCGGTGGCGTCGGGCAGCACCATGGTGCCGATGCCCTCGGAGGTGAAGACCTCGAGCAGCAGGCTGTGCGGCTGGCGGCCGTCGACGACGTGCGCCTGCGGCACCCCACCCTCCACGGCGCGCACGCACGCCTCCAGCTTGGGGATCATCCCGGCATCCACGCGGTGCAGCAGCTCACGGGCGGCCGACACGGTCAGCTCGGAGAGCAGCGAGTCGCGGTCGGGCCAGCTCGCGTAGACGCCCTCCACGTCGGTGAGCACCACGAGCTTCCGGGCGCCCAGCGCCGCGGCCAGCGCGGCCGCGGCGGTGTCGGCGTTGACGTTGAGCACCTGGCCCTCGACGTCGAGGTCGGGGGCGATGGTCGAGACCACCGGGATGCGGCCGGCCTCGAGCAGGTCGAGCACGGCGGTGGGGTCGACCTGCACGACGTCGCCGACCAGGCCGATGTCGTGCTCCTCGCCGTCGACGACGACGCCGCGGCGCCGCGCGCCGAACAGCCCGGCATCCTCGCCGGACAGGCCGACGGCCATCGGCCCGTGCTGGTTGAGCAGGCCGACGAGCTCGCGACCGACCGAGCCGGTGAGCACCATCCGCACGACGTCCATCACCTCGGGGGTGGTGACCCGCAGGCCGCCCTTGAACTCGCTGGTCATGCCGAGCCGGTCGAGCATCGCCTTGATCTGGGGGCCGCCGCCGTGGACGACGACGGGGCGCAGGCCGGCATAGCCGCAGGAACACGATGTCCTGGGCGAAGGCGGCCTTGAGCGCGTCGTCGACCATCGCGTTGCCGCCGTACTTGACGACCACCAGTGCGCCGCGGAAACGCTCGAGCCAGGGCAGCGCCTCGACGAGCGTCAGCGCCTTGGACTGGGCCACGCGCAGTGCGGCCGCGTCGATCGCGCCGCGCAGGGCCTGCTCGGGGGGTGTCATCGGTGACGTCCTCGCTCGGTCTCGTCGGGTCTCAGGTGGAGTAGGCGGAGTTCTCGTGCACGTAGTCGTGGGTGAGGTCGTTGGTCCAGATCGTGGCGGTGTCGTCGCCGGCGTGGAGGTCGACGACCACGTGCACCTCGCGGCCGGACAGGTCGACCAGCGAGCGGTCCTCCCCCACCCCACCGGCCCGGCAGACCTGCACCCCGTTCATCGACACGTCGAGGGATGCCGGGTCGAACGCGGCCTCGGTGGTGCCGACCGCCGCCAGCACCCGCCCCCAGTTCGGGTCGTTGCCGAAGACCGCGCACTTGAACAGGTTGTTGCGGGCGACCGCGCGGGCCACCTCCAGCGCGTCGTTCACGGATGCCGCGCTGCGCACCTCGACCGCGATGTCGTGGTGGGCGCCCTCGGCGTCGGCGACGAGCTGGCGGGCGAGCGAGGCGCAGACCTCGGTCACGGCATCCGCGAGGTGGTCGCGACCGACCCGGACGCGGGACGCGCCGGAGGCGAGCAGCACGACGGTGTCGTTGGTCGACATGCAGCCGTCGGAGTCGACCCGGTCGAAGGTCTCGGCGGTGGCGGAGAGGAGCACGTCGTCGAGGTCGGGGCCGTCGATGACGGCATCCGTGGTGACGACGACGAGCATGGTGGCCAGCGCTGGGGCGAGCATGCCGGCCCCCTTGGCCATGCCGCCGACCGACCAGCCCTCGCGCTGCGCGACTGCCGTCTTGGCGACGGTGTCGGTGGTCATGATCGCCGCGGCCGCGGCCGGTCCCCCGTCGACGGCCAGCCCGGCCGCCGCGGAGTCGATGCCGCGCAGCAGGAGGTCCATCGGCAGCCGCTCACCGATCAGGCCGGTCGAGCAGACGACGACGTCGCCGGGCGCGATGCCGAGCGCGGCGCCGACGTGCTCGGCGGTGCGGTGGGTGTCCTGGAAGCCGGGGGCGCCGGTGCAGGCGTTGGCACCACCGCTGTTGAGCACCACGGCACCCGCCCGGCCGTCGGCGACGACGGTGCGCGACCAGGTGACCGGGGCCGCCTCGACCCGGTTGCCGGTGAAGACGGCGGCCGCGTAGTGGTCGGGCCCGTCGTTGACGACCAGGGCGAGGTCAGGGCGACCCGAGGCCTTGAGGCCGGCGGTGACGCCGGCGGCCCGGAAGCCGCGTGGGGTGGTGACGGACATCAGGAGGTGCCTCCGGTCAGCGACGTGGGGGTGATGACCAGGCCGGCCCTGCGCCAGGCCTCGGCGGCGTCGCGGGCCGCGTCGACCGGTACCAGCACCCAGTCGGTGTCGAAGGTCGAGAAGCCCAGCACCGAGATGTCGGCGGCCGCGAGCGGCTCGAGCACCTCCGCGAACACGCCCACGGCCGCGAACGACAGCGGCCCGGCCACCTCGACCAGGGCGAAGGGCCCCTCCGACCGGGCGCCCTTGGGCACGTTGGCGGTCAGGCAGACCACCGAGGTCTCGTCGGGCGTGCGGGTCAGCGAGGCGAACGGTCCCGGCATCCAGTCGAACTCGGGCATCTCCCCACCGGGAAGGCGGACGATCGAGACCCGCTCGGGGTGCTCCATCAGGTGCAGCGGCATCCGGCTCACGGGGCGACTCCGGCGATCGGCAGGCCGGTGGTCTCCGGCAGCCCCAGGGCGAGGTTGAGGCACTGCACGGCAGCGCCCGCGGTCCCCTTGGTCAGGTTGTCGACGGCGGCGACCACGACGACCCGGCCGACCCGCTCGTCGAGCACGACCTGCAGGTGCACGGCGTTGCTGCCGAGCACGCTGCCGGTGCTCGGCCAGCGACCCTGCGGCAGGAGGTGGACGAACGGCTCGTCGGCGTACGCGCTCTCCCAGGCGGCGCGCACGGCATCCGGCGTGGTGCCCGACGTCACCCGGGCGGTGCACGTCGCGAGGATGCCGCGCGGCATCGGGGCGAGGGTCGGGGTGAACGAGACGGTGACCGGGCCGGCCCCGGCTGCGGTGAGGTTCTGCTCGATCTCGGGCGTGTGCCGGTGCACGCCGCCGACGCCGTAGGGCGACATCGCGCCCATCACCTCGGCGCCGAGCAGGTGCGGCTTGAGAGACCTGCCCGCGCCCGAGGTGCCGGAGGCCGCGACGACGGTGATGTCGTCGGGCTCGAGCACCCCGGCGACCAGGCCGGGCGCCAGCGCGAGCGAGACGGCGGTCGGGTAGCAGCCCGGCACGGCGATGCGCGTGGCGCCGGCGAGGTTGTCGCGCTTGCGTCCCGACGCCGTGGGCAGCTCGGGCATGCCGTAGGGCCACGACCCGGCGTACGGGGTGTCGTAGAAGGCGGTCCACGCGGATTCGTCGGAGAGGCGGAAGTCGGCGCCGCAGTCGATCACCACGACGTCGTCGCCCAGCCGGGCCGCCAGCGCCGCGGAGTGGCCGTGCGGGAGGGCGAGCACGACCGCGTCGTGCCCGGCGAGCACCTCGGGGGTGGTGTCCTCGAGCAGCCGGTCGGCGAGCGGGGTCAGGTGCGGGTGGATGCCGCCCAGCGGCTGCCCGGCGTTCGACGAGGCCGTGAGGGCACCGACCTCGAGCTCGGGGTGCTGCAGCAGCAGGCGCACGACCTCACCGCCGGCGTACCCGCTCGCCCCGGCCACTGCGACACGTCTCATGTGCATGACTATACAGAGTTTCGTGACTCCATACATCTGCGGTCCGCCACCCCGGCCTGCTCCTCCCCGACTTCTTGCGAATTTCCCACCCTACGTAGGGACCTCCAGGCCCCCTTGGCGGTGGGAAATTCGCAAGAAGTCGGGCTCAGGTGAGGGGGTCGAGGTCGCCCAGGACGAGGGCGAGGGTGCGCTCGTCGGGCGCCAGGCCGGCATCCGCGCGGGCCTTCAGCGAGGCGACCGTGTCGATGCCGGCCCGCACGAACCGCCCGGACCACGCGTCGAGCTCGCCGGACACCAGGGCCAGCACGAGGTCGGTGACCTCCGCCGGGTCGGTCCACTCGGTGCGCCCCGCATGGGCGTCCATCCCCGAGGTCATGTCGGTACGCACCACCCCGGGCATCAGGTCGAACGCCCGGATGCCGCGCGCCCACCCCGCGAGGTGCGTCGAGCCGGTGACCCGCGCCAGGGCGGTCTTGCTGACGTTGTAGGCGCTCGCGTCGGCACCCGGCCGGCGGGCGGCGCCGCTGTTGACGTTGATGACGCGCCCCCCACCGGAGGCCAGCATGTGCGGGGCGACCAGCCAGGTCATCAGGTAGGCGCCCAGGACGTTGACCTCCTGGGTGTGCCACCACTGCTCCGGGTCGGACGCGAACAGGTCGACCTCGGTGTCGATGACGCCGGCGTTGTTGACCAGCACGTCGATGCGGCCCTGCCGCTCGACGACCTCGTCGACCCAGGCGGTCAGGGCCGCCCGGTCGGTCACCGGGGCGACGGCGCTCGACCCGCGCTCCACGGCGTACCCGGCATCCTCGAGCGCGTCGGCGACGAACCGCCCGATGCCGCGCGAGGCGCCGGTCACGACGGCGACGAGGTGGCCGCCGCGGCCGTCCTCGGACGCCGGCTCCGGCGCGACCTCGCCCTCGTCGTCGACGGGCACCTCGGCGGGGGTGCTCACGCCCGCTGCACCGCCCCGACGGCCTCGGCCGCCGTGCGCAGCGCCGTGTCGCGCAAGGCGCTCACCTCGTCGGTGGTCAGCGTGCGGTCCGGCGCCCGGAAGGTGAGCCGGTAGGCCAGGGACTTGCGCCCCTCTCCCACCTGGTCGCCGCGGTAGACGTCGAACAGCGTGAGCGCCTCGAGGTCGGGCCCGGCCCCGTCGCGCAGCGAGCGCTGCACGGCATCCGCGGGCACCGACTCGTCGACGACGACGGCGACGTCGCTCTGGGCCATCGGGAAGGTGGTGAGCGTGCGGGCCTGCACGGTCGCCTCGGACGCCACCGTCAGCACGTCGAGGTCGAGCTCGCCGCCGACCGTGCGGGCCGGCAGCCCGAGCGCGGCGACGACCTTGGGGTGCAGCTCGCCGACGTGGCCGACGAGGGTGCCGTCGGCCAGCGTCACGCGGGCGCAGCGGCCCGGGTGGAATGGGGGCACGGCATCCGCGGACACCTCGAGCGCCAGGCCCAGGGCCTCACCGACGGTGCGAGCGAGCTCGACGGCGTCGGCGACGTCGGCCGGGCGGCCGTCACCCCACCAGCCGGCCCGCACCCGGTCGCCGGCGAGCAGCAGCCCGACGTGCCGCGGCTGCGGTGGCACGGCAGCCCGGATGGCGGCCAGCGTCTCGTCCGACGGGTGGATGCCGACGTCCTCGGTGGGCGCAGCAGCCTGCGGTCCGTCGAGGGCGACGACCAGGCCGATCTCGAAGAGCCCGACGTCGCGGGACCCGCGGGCCACGTTGCGGCGCAACGCGTCGACCATCGTCGCCAGGAGGCGGGTGCGCATCAGCGGCTGTTCGTCGGACAGCGGGTTGGCCAGGCGCACGGTGCGCGCGACCTCGGCGTCGACGTCGAGCCCGAGGGCGGCGTAGCGGTCGGCGCCGACGAACGGCGCGCTCCACACCTCCGAGAGCCCCTGGCCGGCCAGCACGTCGGCGACCAGTCGCCGCACCCGCTGGGCGTGGGTGAGACCGGCCCCGCCCGGGGGCGTCGGGACGATCGAGGGGATGCGCTCGTAGCCGTGGATGCGGGCGACCTCCTCGACGAGGTCCTCGGCAGTGGTGAGGTCGGGGCGCCAGGTGGGCGGGGTGACCGTGAGCAGGTGGCCGTGGCGGGTGACCGAGCAGCCGATCGCGTCGAGGGCGGAGACCACCTCGCTCTCGAGGTAGACGATGCCCACGATCTTGGACGGGAAGTCGACGTCCATGGTGACCGGGCCCGGGTCGGCCGGCGTGCCCACGTCGGTGACGTCGGGGTCGGCCACCCCTCCCCCGTGCTCGACGAGCAGGTCGACCGCCAGCTGCGCGGCCGCGGCCGCGAGCGCCGGGTCGACCCCGCGCTCGAACCGGCGCGACGCCTCGCTGGGCAGCTTGTGCCGCCGGGCCGAGCGAGCGATCGTGACCGGCTCGAAGTGGGCCGCCTCGATCAGCACGTCACGGGTCGAGCCGCCGACCTCGGTCTCGGCGCCACCCATGACACCGGCGATCGCGACGGCCCGCTCGCCGCCGGAGTCGGTGATGAGCAGGTCGGCCGGGTCGAGGGCGCGCTCGACGTCGTCGAGGGTGGTCAGCCGCTCACCGGGCCGGGCGCGGCGCACGACGATCGGCGCCTGCAGGGTGTCGAGGTCGAAGGCGTGCAGCGGCTGGCCCAGGCCGAGCATCACGTAGTTGGTGACGTCGACCGGCAGCGAGATCGGCCGCATGCCGGCCTCGGTGAGGCGCACCGCCATCCACCGCGGGGTGGGTGCGGTGACGTCGATGCCGCGCACGATGCGCGCGACGTAGCGGTCGCACCCGTCCCGGCCGCGGATGGGCGCGTCGTCGCGCAGCTCGACGGGGAAGCCACCGTCGGTGGCCGGCGGCGCGGCCTCCGCGAGCGCCAGCGCCGGGTCGGTGAACGCAGCGCCGGTGGCGTGCGAGTACTCCCGCGCGATGCCGCGCACCGAGAAGCAGTAGCCGCGGTCGGGCGTGACGTTGACCTCGACGGTCTCGCGGTCGAGGCCGAGCAGCGGGATGGCGTCGGTGCCGGGGGTCAGGCGCTCGAGGGTCTGCGGGTCGTTCCCGAACTTGCGGGTGAGCACGAGGATGCCGTCGTGGTCGTCGCCGATGCCGAGCTCGCGCTCGGAGCAGATCATGCCGGCCGAGACGTGGCCGTAGGTCTTGCGGGCGCTGACCGTGAGCGGGCCCTGCGGCGTGGTGAGCACCCCGCCGGGGAGGATGACGACGACGAGGTCGCCGGGCTCGAAGTTGTGGGCACCGCAGACGACGCCCTGCGGCTCGCCGGTGCCGTTGGCGTCGCCGACGTCGACGGTGCACCAGTTGATCGTCTTGCCGTTCTTCTGCGGCTCGGGCTGCTTGGTCAGCACCCGGCCCACGACGAGCGGGCCGGTCACACCACCGGTGTGCAGCCCCTCCTCCTCGAGCCCGACGCGCACCAGCGAGGCAGCGATGGCCTCGCCGTCGGCACCCGGCGGCACCGCGACGTACTCGCGCATCCAGTCGACGGGAACCCGCATCAGATCTCCATCCCGAACTGTGCGTCGAAGCGCACGTCACCCTCGATCATGTCGCGCATGTCGCTGACCCCGGTGCGGAACATCAGCGCCCGGTCGATGCCCATGCCGAACGCGAACCCGGTGTAGCGGTCGGGGTCGACGCCACAGGCGGTCAGCACGTTGCGGTTGACCATGCCGCAGCCTCCCCACTCGATCCAGCCGGTGCCCTTGCAGGTGCGGCAGTCGGGGTCGGCGCCGCGGCAGACGAAGCAGCGCAGGTCCATCTCGGCGCTCGGCTCGGTGAACGGGAAGAACGACGGGCGCAGGCGGGTGGTGATGCCGTCGCCGAACAGCTCGGCCGCGAGCCGGTCGAGGGTGCCCTTGAGGTGGGCCATCGTGATCCCCTCGTCGACCGCCAGCCCCTCGACCTGGTGGAAGGCGGGCATGTGCGTGGCGTCGAGCTCGTCGGTGCGGAAGACCCGGCCGATCGCCGCGACGTAGACCGGCACGCCGCGCTCGAGCAGGGTGCGGGCCTGCACCGGCGAGGTGTGCGTGCGCAGCACCAGGCCGCCCTCGGGCGGGTCGACGTAGAAGGTGTCCTGCATCTGCCGCGCCGGGTGGTCGGCGTCGAAGTTGAGGGCGTCGAAGTTGAACCACTCGGCCTCGATCTCAGGGCCCTCGGCGATCTCCCAGCCCATGCCGACGAACAGGTCGGCGATCCGCTGGCTCATCAGCTCGATCGGGTGCCGCCGGCCCAGCGGGCGCCGGCCGGTCGGCAGCGTGACGTCGACGGCCTCCTCGGTGAGGATGCGCTCGTCGCGCTCGGCCTCGAGCTCGGCCTGCCGCGCCGTGAAGGCCTGCGCCACCCGCGCCTTGGCGGAGCCGACGCGCTTGCCGGCCTCGGCCTTGGCGCTCGGCGGCAGCGCGCCGATCTCGCGGTTGGCGAGGGCCAGCGCGCTCTTGTCGCCCTGGTGGGCGCTGCGGGCGGCCTTGAGCTCGTCGAGGCTGGTCGCCGCGGCGGCCGTGGCGAGGGCCTCGGCGACGGCGGCGTCGACCGCCTTGGGGTCGAGCACGGCGACCTCGACGGGGTCGTAGCTGGTGTTGGGTCCAGACATGGTGTCCACTTCGGGCGGGGGTGGGGCGCGCCCGAGTCTAGGTGGGGGCGCGCGGGGGGTCGGTGGTGGTCAGGCCCCCGGGCTGCGGTGCGCACGGCTCCGACGACGTGGATGCCGTGCCGCGGCCGGCGCTCAGCGCGCGCGGCGAACCGGGCCCGAGGGCCCGGTAAATCGGCGCGCTGCCACTGTCACCCGTCCAGCGTAGCGTCGCGCGCATGATCGATCACTTCGGTATCAACTGCGCCGACCTCGAGGCGAGCGCCCGGTTCTACGACACCGTGCTCGCGGTGCTGGGCCACCGGCGGGTCATGGACGTCGGCGTGGCGATCGGCTACGGCACCGACCAACCCGACTTCTGGATCGCCGGGGGCGACGCGGCATCCGGGCCCAACCGTGAGGTGCACGTGGGCTTCACCGCCGACAGCGCCGACACGGTGCGCCGGTGGTATGCCGCGGCGCTCGAGGTGGGGGCCGAGTCCCTGCACGAGCCCCGGCTCTGGCCGGAGTACCACGCCGGCTACTTCGGGGCGTTCGTGCGCGACCCCGACGGCAACAACGTCGAGGCGGTGTGTCACCGCGGTGACGGCTGACGGCGCTCCCGGGCCGTGTGGCGGGCGTGCTGCGTGGCGACACCGGCCACGGCCACCGCCAGGCCCACCACGGCCACGACGACGAACCCCGCCGGCGGCCCGCCCCGGTCGATCGCGACTCCCGCGATCGGCGCCCCGAGCGCCCCACCGGTGGTGAGGAACGACCCGTGCCACCCCATCGCCTCACCGCGCACCGCGGCCGGCACCAGCCGGCTGGCCCGGTCGACGCTCGCGGTGATGGTCGGCGCACACAGCAGCCCGGCCAGGAACCCGAACGCCGCCAGGCCCCACACCGAGCCGGCCAGCGCCATCGGCACGGTGGCGAGCGCGAGGCCGCCGAGCAGCCAGAACGGCGAGATCGACCGGGCCATCGCCCCGTAGAGCAGGCCGCCCACGAGCGAGCCCAGTCCCCACAGCGCGAGCACGATGCCGATCTGTGCCACCGCGTCGAGCTCACGCATCGTTGCCACGATGCCGATGTCCGACCCGGACAGCACCAGGGTCGAGGCCATCGCGGCGAGGCACACGGCGAGGAACGGCAGCCGGAACCAGGTGCGCACCGGCACCCGCACGAGCTCGCCGACCTGCACCTCGCCCTCGCCGCGCAGCGGCGGGTCGACGACCCAGATCAGCACGCCGCCGAGCACGCCGAGCATCTCGGTGGTGAAGAGCACCCACGAGGTCGACCACTGGGCAGCGGCCCACACCGCGATGGCCGGCGCGATCATGAACGACAGCTCGATGGCGGCGGAGTCCAGCGAGATGGCGGTGCGCCGGTCGGTCTCGTCGACCGACGCGATCACCGCCTGCCGGGTGATCGAGAAGGTGGGGATGACGAACAGCCCGGCGACCACCGCCAGCACGAGCAGCGGCCAGTAGCCCACGAACGGCGCGATGCTCCAACACACCACCGCCACGAGCAGCGACGGCAGCACGACCCGGCGCAGCCCCAGCCGGTCGAGCAGGCGACCCCGCCAGGGGCCGCTCACCGCGATGGCGACCGTCGCCGCCGCGGCCAGTGCACCGGCGGCGGCATACGAGCGCCCGAGGGTGGTGACGACGTGCACGGTGATGAGCACCCCGCTCGCGAACACCGGGCCACGCACCAGCGTGCCGAGCACGAGGATGGTCCGCAGCCGGCGACTCGCGAGTGCACGCCGGTAGGGCGCGAGGGAGACGGCGGACACCCCCGACACTCTGGCACGCGCGCCGCGTGCGACGGTGCTCAGTCGACGTCGGGGAAGGTGGCCCGCATCAGGGCTCCCCCGCCGGGTGCCTCCTCGGCCGACACGGTGCCCCCGTGGGCCTCGACGAGGCCGCGCACGAGGTACAGCCCCAGCCCGGTGCCGCTCTTGGCCCCGCCCTGCCAGAACCGCGAGAACACCAGCTCGCGGTGCTGGGGGGCGATGCCGTCGCCGTCGTCGGAGACGATCAGGTCGACCGCCGGCGCGTCGCCGAGCGCCGACCGCCGGCCCTGCAGGCGCACCGTGCCGCGGCCGTGCCGCACGGCGTTCTCGACGAGGTTGGCGACCACCTGCTCGAGCCGGTCGGGGTCGGCCCACAGTGGGCCGAGGTCGTCGGGCACCTCGACCACGAACGTGTCGCGCTCGGCACCGGCGGCCACCCGGCGCTCGACCTGTGCCTCGAGCCGCGGGAGCAGCTCGAGCGGCTGGGCGTGCACGGTGAGCCGGCCGGCGTTGATCCGCGAGGCGTCGAGCAGCTCGGTGATCAGCCGGGTGACCCGGTCGGCATCGGCCTCGATGGTCTCGAGCATGAGGCGCTTCTGGTCGTCGGTGAACCGGTCCCAGTTGCGCAGCAGGGTCGAAGAGAACCCCTTGACGCCGGTCAGGGGCGAGCGCAGCTCGTGCGCCACGGTGGTGAGCAGCGCGGCGCTCTCGGCCTCGGCCCGCCGGCGCCCCTCGGCGTCGCGCAGCCCGACGACCACGGCGCGCACCTCGCCCCCGGGGCCGCCGCGCACGTACTTCGCGGTGACCAGCAGCTCGCGGCCCGAGGGCAGCACGAGCAGCCGCTCCCGGTGGCCGGTGCGGGTGAGCAGGCCGTGCCAGGGGTCGGTGATCTCCCACCACGACTGGCCCTCGAGGTCCTGCAGCGGCAGCGCCTCACGGATGTCGCGACCCAGCACGTCGGCCGCGACGATGCCGGTGATCTGCTCGGCCCGGGTGTTCATGAACCGCACCGTGGCTTCCGGGCCCACGGCGGCCATCAGGCCGTCGGGGATGAACTCCAGCCCGTTGGCGGCCAGCTCGTCGGGCACCATGAACGGCTGCGGCATGTGGCGCAGGCTACCGGGCAGGCGGCGGGGCGGCCTGTTGGCCCGCCGAGGCGTAGAGGCAGACGGTGGCGGCCATGGCGAGGTTGAGCGACTCGGCCCGGCCGTGGATCGGCACCCGCACCACGTCGTCGCAGGCGTCGCGCACCTCCTGGTCCAGACCCCACGCCTCGTTGCCCATCACCCAGCAGTGCGGGCCGGTGAGGTCGGCGTCGGGCAGCAGCGTGGTGCCGGCACCGTCGGCGGCATACGTGCGGATGCCGTTGTCCCGCAGCCGCTCCAACGTCGCCAGTACGTCGAGGCCGGTGACCACCGGCAGGTGGAACAGCGACCCGGCCGTCGAGCGGACCACCTTGGATGAGTGGACGTCGACCGAGGCCGCGCTGACCAGCACGGCATCGGCACCTGCCGCGTCAGCACCGCGGATCACGGTGCCGGCGTTGCCGGGGTCGCGCACGTGGGTGAGCAGCACGAGGAGGCGCGGCGCGGCATCCAGCACGGTGCCGAGGTCGGCGCTGGCGGTGTCGGCCACGGCGAGCACGCCCTGGGGTGCGTCGGTCTCGGCCATGGCGGCGAGCACCTCGGGCGTCACCTCGTGCACGTGCAGGCCGGCGGCGCGGGCGGGCTCGACGATGTCGGCGGCGTAGCGGGTGAGGGCGTCGGTGGTGACGTAGACGTCGCGGACGCGCGGCCCGGCATACCGCACGGCCTCCCGCACGCCCTGGGGTCCTTCCACGGCGAAGCGGCCGGTGCGCTCACGCACCGGCCGCTTCGACAGCGCCCGCACCGACCGCACCCGGTCGGCCCGGGGGTTGGTCAGCATCGGCAGCTGGTTCAGGCGGAGGCCTTGGCCGGCTCGCGGGCCGGCTGGTTCGCCCGGGAGATCTCGACGAGAGCGGTGAACGCGGCCTCGTCGTTGACGGCCAGCTCGGCGAGCATGCGGCGGTCGACCTCGATCTCGGCGGCCTTCAGGCCCTGGATGAACCGGTTGTAGGTCATGCCGTTCGCGCGGGCCGCGGCGTTGATCCGCTGGATCCACAGGCGACGGAAGTCACCCTTGCGGGCCCGGCGGTCGCGGTACGAGTAGCCCAGGCTGTGCTGGACCTGCTCCTTGGCCTTGCGGTAGAGCCGCGAACGCTGTCCGCGGTAACCGCTGGCCCGCTCGAGGACGACCCGGCGCTTCTTCTGGGCGTTGACTGCCCGCTTCACGCGTGCCACGTGAGTACTCCTTGCTGTGTAGCGAAATCTGGGGGTGGATCGGCGTCAGCGGCCGAGAAGCTTCTTGACCTTCTGGAGGTCGTTCTTCGACACGAGGATGTCCATGCTGAGGGCGCGGGCCTTCTGCGGGGTCTTCTCGTGGAACTTGTGGACGTGACCGGCCTGCTGGCGCATGACCTTGCCGCTCCCGGTCACCCGGAAGCGCTTCTTCGCGCCGCTGTGCGTCTTGTTCTTCGGCATGGTGCCGATCTCCTTGTGTGTGTTTCGGTGGTGCTGACGTTCGGGGGGTCTGGTCAGGCCGGAGCCTGGGGGCCGTTCTCGACCTGGATGCCGTCGGCGTCGATCAGCTCGTGCAGCTCCTCGGCCTCGGCAGCCTCGCGCCGCTGCGCGGTCTCGTGCAGCTCGGCCTCGTGGCTCGCGCCGTGGCCGGACTCGTCGCGCTTGCGCCGCTGCTCGGCCATGGCCTGCGCCTTCTTCTTGGTCGGCGCGATCACCATGACCATGTTGCGGCCGTCCTGCTTGGGGGCCGACTCGACGGTGCCGAGCTCGAGGACGTCCTCGGCCAGGCGCTGGAGCAGGCGGAACCCGAGCTCGGGGCGGGACTGCTCCCGACCGCGGAACATGATCGTCACCTTGACCTTGTCGCCACCCTTGAGGAAGCGCTCGACGTGGCCCTTCTTGGTGCCGTAGTCGTGCGGGTCGATCTTCGGGCGGAGCTTGATCTCCTTGATGACCGTGTTGACCTGGTTCTTGCGTGCTTCGCGTGCCTTCATGGCGGCTTCGTACTTGTACTTGCCGAAGTCCATGAGCTTGGCGACCGGCGGCTTCGCCATCGGTGCCACCTCGACGAGGTCGAGATCCGCCTCGGCGGCGAGGCGCAGTGCGTCCTCGACGCGGACGATGCCGACCTGCTCGCCGTTCGGGCCGACCAACCGCACCTCGGGAACCCGGATGCGGTCGTTGATGCGTGGCTCGCTGATGTGCTTCTCCATTCGTCACGTGGATGTCGTGACCCGCGAGCACGAGAAAGGCTCCTCGTGCTGCGTGCGCGAGGAGCCTGGGCTGTCCGTTCCGTACCGACCCGCTGGATGCCGTCGCCACGCCCTCTCGGGCGTCAGCACGACAACGCGTCGCGGACCTGTTCGGACCCGGCGACTCGAGAGTCGACGCGGGTGGAAGCTGGGCTTCTCTTGCACACCGCCGGTGAGGGCGGTCGGTCAATCCGCAAGGTTACCAGCGCGACGGCATCCCCCGAAATCGGCGGCGGTCAGCGCAGTCGGAAGGCAAGGCCGTCGATCCGGGCGCGCAGCTCGCCGTCGGTGGCGAGCCGCTCCCCCACGCGGGTGGCGACGCCGCGCACCAGCTCTGGCGTCAGGCCGGGCCGCAGGTCGAGCACGACCCCGAGCACCCCCTCGCCGGGCGGGTTGCCCTCCTCGAGCTCGGATGCCGTGACGTCGCCCTCGTCGCGGAGCGCGGCGGCGACGCTGCGGGCGACGAAGGGGTCGGTGTGCGGCGGCTCCCAGGGGCGCTGCTGGGCGAGCGCCCAGACCATCGAGGGCCGCAGCACCCGCGTCGCCGGGCCCGCGACGTCGACGACGATGACGTCGCAGCCCTCGGCGACCGCGGCCTGCCCGGCTCGGGCGGGCGTGACCGGCACGGGGCGGGCGGTGGGGTCCCAGGCGGCCAGGGAGTCGGTGCCGGTGAAGACGGGCAGCGCGCGCTGCCCGTCGGGCGAGACCAGGGTGACCGCGGCCATGTCGACCGACGTGTCGACGGTGTGCTCGCCGGTGGCGTCGGCCTCGGTGAGGTCGGCGACGATGGGCACCACGAACCGGCTCGCCTCGACGGCCCGCATCAGGGTGATGTCGTCGCCGGGAGCGGCGAGGGCCGCGAGCAGGGCCGGGTCGGCGGCGCCGGTGTCGGCCTCGAAGCCACTGGGCGAGAGGTCGCGCCCCGCCCACGGCACCTGCGCGGAGTCGGTGGGCTCGTGCTCGTGGCCGCCCTGGTGGTGGTGGTGGTGGTGGGGCTCGCTCACGGCCGGCCCGCCGCGTCGAGCGCCTCGGGCAGCGTGAACGCGCCCCGGTAGAGCGCCGAGCCGATGATGGCGCCCTCCACGCCGTCCGCCACCAGGCCGCGGATGGCGACGACGTCGTCGAGCGTCGACACCCCGCCCGACGCCACGACCGGGCGGTCGGTGCGGGCGCAGACGTCTCGCAGCAACGTGAGGTTCGGGCCCTGCAGCATGCCGTCCTTGGCCACGTCGGTCACCACATAGCGGGCGCACCCCTCGGCGTCGAGCCGGCCCAGGGTCTCCCACAGGTCGCCGCCCTCGCGGGTCCAGCCGCGGGCGGCCAGCGTGGTGCCGCGCACGTCGAGGCCGACCGCGACCCGGTCGCCGTGCTCGGCGATGGCGCGAGCCGTCCACTGCGGGTCCTCGAGCGCCGCGGTGCCGAGGTTGACCCGCCGGCAGCCGGTGGCCAGCGCCCGATCGAGCGTCGCGGCGTCGCGGATGCCGCCGCTCATCTCCACGTGGATGTCGAGCGTGCCGACGATGCGGGCCAGCAGCTCGGCGTTGGATCCCCGCCCGAAAGCTGCGTCGAGGTCGACGAGGTGCAGCCACTCGGCGCCCTGCTCCTGCCAGGCCAGCGCCGCCTCGACCGGGTCGCCGAACTCCCCACCCGTACCGGCCACCCCCTGCACGAGCTGCACGGCCCGCCCGTCGACGACGTCGACAGCAGGCAGCAGCTCCAGCCGCGGCTGGTCAGTAGGGATGCCGGACGTCGTGCTGCTCACGGGAGGGTCCTCCGGGGATGGGGTTCGAGTGGAGCTGGGTTCGAGTGAAGCTGGGTTCGAGTGAAGCTGGGTGCTGCGGTGGTCGCCACGTCCCACGGAGTCGGGTGCTCACGTGGTCGCCAGAGCAGCCACCTCAGCACCCGACTCGGGTCAGCACCAGTCTGCCCAACGCCAGGGAACCACCGGCACCCGGTCCACCAGTCACTCCGCGACCCAACCCCCCAGAGCTGAGTCCCGTTCCTCTCGGTGGACATCTACGCGAACCACATCCAGGGCAACCTCGCCAACGACGGACCAGACGTCCCCACCGTGACCTACTGGTCGATTCGGGGACGCCCGTCACCCGGGATGCCGTCCCTCGAGTGACCAATTGGTCGATTCGGGGACGCCGCGGCCTCGAGGCCGCACGGAGCAGACCGACAGCCGGATGCCGTCAGCTCGGGTCGTTGCTCCGGGCTCGGGTCGTTGCTCCGGGCTCGGGTCCGTTCTCCCGTTGCGTGCTGCTGCAGCAGCACACATCCGGAGCATCGACGCACATCCGGAGCAACGACCCGAGCCGACAACACCGCCAGGAGCGAAACGGCGAGATGGAGCCGCGACCCGACCTGACCTACCGCCTCGTAGATGAAGTGATCGCATCACCTACTACGCCGTAGCCCGCAGCACGTCGAGAGGTGGCCGCGACGCGACCTGACCTACCGCCTGGTAGATGTGCTGATCGCAGCACCTACTGCGCCGTAGCCCACGCCGAAGCCCGAGACGAGAGTCCGGAGCGAGAGGCGCAAGAGGGTGACCAGAGCGAAAGGAGCGGAGCAGCGGGATGCCGTGGGCGAGCCGATGGACGGGTCTGGCGGCGGGTCCCACGCTCTGCGTGGGCGCGCGACCGAGCGCCAGCCGGGTCCCACGCTCTGCGTAGGCGGGAGTGCGGATGGTCAACGGCCGCACACGGCATCCCGCCGCGCAGCGGTCAGGGAGAGCGCGACCCAGCCAAGCGTCCCGGGTGTGACCTATTGGTCGATCTGGGGACACCCAGCCCACCGGATGCCGTCCCGAGTGTGACCTTTTGGTCGATGTGGGGACGCACCGGGAAATCGACCGGGTCAGAGCGAGCGGACCCAGTTGCGGAGGAGGGCCAGCCCCGCCTCACCGGACTTCTCCGGGTGGAACTGGGTGGCCGACAGGGGGCCGTTCTCGACCGCCGCCACGAACCGCTCGCCGTGCCTGGCCCAGGTGACCAGGGGCTCGACGGCAGCAAAGGGCCCCTCGGACGTCCCCAGCCGCCAGTCGTGCGCAGCGTAGGAGTGCACGAAGTAGAACCGCTCGCCCGCGATGCCGTCGAACAGCACCGACCGCTGCGGCGCCTCGACCGTCGACCAGCCCATGTGCGGCACGACCGGCGCGACCAGCCGCGAGACGGTGCCCGGCCACTCCCCGACCCCGTCGACCGGCGCCTCGCTGGGCTCGGTCGACCCCTCGAACATCACCTGCATGCCGACGCACACACCCAGCACCGGCCGCCCACCGGCGAGCCGCAGGTCGATGAGCTTCGGTCCCTCGGCGGCGGCCAGGCCAGCCATGCACGCGTGGAAGTTGCCGACCCCGGGCACGAACAGGCCGTCGGCGGCCAGCGCGGCATCCGGGTCGGCCGTGAGCGTGACCTCGGCGCCCACGTGCTCGAGCGCGCGCACGGCACTGCGGATGTTGCCGCTGCCGTAGTCGAGCACGACGACGGAGGCGCTCACCGGCGGCCCCCGGACTCGTCGGCGGTCTCTGACCGGTGGGTGGCCTCCTCGGCCATCAGCCGGTCGAAGGCGAGGAGGCCGCGCACCGACGGCTCCACCTCGCTGGCACCGGGGGCGTGACCGCGCACGAGGAGGTCGCGGCCGGGAAGGCCGAGCAGGCCGAGCACGGTGACCAGCAGGTCGAGCGGGGCCCCCTGGCCGGAGCGCAGCACGTCGGCGAGCGCCTCCTCACGCACCCGCCCCTGCGCACCGGCGGCGGCGAGCAGCATCGGCAGGTGCAGCCGGGGCAGCATCGGCGTGGCGACGACCCCGCGCCGCGGCTCCCACACCAGCCAGTGGATGGGCGCGCGGGGCCCGGACGGCTGCACCGTCAGGGCGGCCCGGCCGTGCACGTCGAACAGGCCGATGGTCGGGCGAGCCCGCCACGGCGCCGGACGGGCGGCCAGCACCTCGAGGCCGATGTCGTAGGGGGCGGCGCTGCGGGCTCGGTCGTCGGCCAGGGTGACGCCGGTCCACGTGCCGAGCGGGGCGACGGTGACCGACACCAGCCCGCGGCGCAGCCACCGGGTGACCGCAGCGGGCGACCGCCGCACGAGCACCAGCCCGTGCCCGGCGTCGTCGGACCGCACCTGGGCAGCCACGGGCTAGAGCGCACCCTTCGCGCTCGGGATCCCCTCGACGCGCGGGTCGCGGGCCACGGCCGCCCGCAGCGCGCGGGCGAGCGCCTTGAACTGGGCCTCGACCACGTGGTGCGGGTCGCGGCCGCCGAGCACGCGCACGTGCAGGGCGATCTGGGCGTGGAAGGCGAACGACTCGAGCACGTGCCGGGTCAGCGAGCCGACGTAGCTGCCGCCGATGACGACGTACTCCTGGCCGGGCGGCTCGCCCTGGTGCACGCAGTAGGGGCGACCGGCGACGTCGACGACCGCCAGCACGAGCGCCTCGTCGAGCGGCACGGTGGCGTCGCCGAAGCGGGCGATGCCGCTCTTGTCGCCGAGTGCCTCGCGCACCGCCTGACCCAGGACGATGGCGACGTCCTCGACGGTGTGGTGGGCGTCGACGTGGGTGTCGCCCTCGGCGCGCACGGTGAGGTCGATCAGCGAGTGCTTGGCCAGCGACAGCAGCATGTGGTCGTAGAACGGCACGCCGGTGCTGACCTCACCGCGGCCGGTGCCGTCGAGGTCGACGGTCACCTCGACGGTGCTCTCGGACGTCGCCCGGCGCACGGTGGCCGTGCGGGGGGCTGCGGCGCTGCTCACGGAAGGGCTCCTGTGCGGTGGGTCGGGGCGAGGTCGGCGAGCGCCTCGAGGAACCGGGTGGTCTCCTGCGGAGTCCCGGCCGTGACACGAAGATAGTGGGCGATACCCACGTCCCTGATGAGGACGCCCCGCTGAAGCAGCGCCGACCAGGTCACGTGCGCGTCATCGAGGCCGCCGAACAGCACGAAGTTGGCGTCACTCGGAACCGGGTCCAGGCCCAGCCCGGCCACCCCGGAGACGATCCGGTCGCGCTGCCCCTTGATCACGTCGACGGTCTCGAGCATCAGGTCCGCGTGGGCCAGCGCGGCCAGCGCGACCGCCTGGGTCTGGGTCGAGAGGTGGTACGGCATCCGCACCAGGCGCAGGGCGTCGACGAGCGCCGGGTCCGCGGCGAGGTAGCCCAGCCGCCCCCCGGCCAGCGCGAACGCCTTGCTCATCGTGCGGGTCACGACCAGCCGCGGCCGCCCCGCGAGCAGGGTGAGCGCGCTCGGCGTGCCCGGCCGGGCGAACTCGGCGTACGCCTCGTCGACGACCACCAGCGCCCCGGATGCCGCGTCGTGCACCGCCTCGACGACGTCGAGGTCGAGCGCGGTGCCGGTGGGGTTGTTGGGCGAGCAGAGGAAGACGACGTCGGGCCGGTGGCGCCGCACCTGTTCCACGGCGGATGCCGGGTCGAGGTCGAACGCTCCCCCGCCGGCCACGCCGCGCAGCCCGTCGACCCACGTGGTGCCGGTGGTCGTGGTGATGATCGGGTGCATCGAGTAGGCCGGGGTGAAGCCGAGGGCGGTGCGGCCCGGGCCGCCGAACGCCTGGAGCAGGTGCAGCAGGACCTCGTTCGAGCCGTTGCCGGCCCAGACCTGCTTGGCCTCCACCGGCGTGCCGCCACGCGACAGGTAGGCGGCGAGGCCCTCGCGCAGGGCGGTGAACTCGCGGTCGGGGTAGCGGTTGAGACCGGCTGCCACCGCCGCCACCGCCTCGGTGATCGCGGCCACCACCACCGGCGGCACGGCATACGAGTTCTCGTTGGTGTTGAGCGCGACCGGCACGTCGAGCTGCGGTGCGCCGTAGGCGGTGCGGCCGCGCAGGTCGGGGCGCAGCATCGCCTCGATCGCCGTGCGGGAGTCCATGAGCGGGGAGTCTAGGGGCCGGCGTCAGGACGCCGGGTCGATCTCGGGGTGGCGCGCGAGCACCGCCTCACCGTGCGCCGGGAGGTCCTCGGCCCGGGCCAGGGTGACCACGTGAGCCCCCACCTCGCGCAGCGCGTCGGCCGAGTAGGTGACGACGTGGATGCCGCGCAGGAACGACTGCACCGACAGGCCGCTGCTGTGGCAGGCGCACCCGCCGGTGGGCAGCACGTGGTTGGAGCCGGCCGCGTAGTCACCGAGGCTGACCGGCGACCAGGCGCCGACGAAGACCGCGCCGGCGTTGCGCACCCGTGCCGCGACCGCCTCGGCGTCACGGGTCTGGATCTCGAGGTGCTCGGCGGCGTAGGCGTTGACCAGGTCGAGCCCGGCGTCGACGTCGTCGACCAGCACGATGGCCGACTGGGTGCCGGCCAGCGCCTGTCCCACCCGCTCGGTGTGCTTGGTGGCGGCGACCCGGCGCACGAGCGCGGCCTCCACGGCATCCGCGAGCTCGGCCGAGTCGGTGACCAGCACGGCGGCGGCCAGCGGGTCGTGCTCGGCCTGGGAGACGAGGTCGGAGGCGACGTGCTCGGCATCCGCGCTGTCGTCGGCGAGCACCGCGATCTCGGTGGGCCCGGCCTCGGCGTCGATGCCGATGACCCCCTTGAGCAGCCGCTTCGCCGCGGCGACGTAGATGTTGCCCGGGCCCGTCACCAGGCTCACCGGCTCGCAGACGTCGGCACCGTCCTCGACGCCGTAGGCGAAGGCGGCCACCGCCTGGGCACCACCCATCGCCCACACCTCGTCGACCTCGAGCAGCGCACAGGCAGCCAGGATGGTCGGGTGCGGCCAGCCGCCGAAGTCGGCCTGCGGCGGGCTCGCGACGGCGAGGCTGGGCACCCCCGCGAGCTGGGCGGGCACGACGTTCATCACGACGCTGCTGGGGTAGACCGCCAGCCCACCGGGCACGTAGAGGCCCACCCGGTCGACCGGCACCCAGCGCTCGGTGACCGTGCCGCCGTCGGTGACGACCGTCGTGGTGTCGGTGCGGCGCTGGTCGGCGTGCACGATGCGGGCGCGGCGGATGGACTCGACCAGCGCGGCCCGGACGGCCGGGTCGAGGCCCTCGAGCGCGCCGGTGATGACCTCTGCGGGCACCTTCAGGCGTGGCGGCGCGACCCCGTCGAACCGCTCGGCGGCGGCGTAGAGCGCGGGGGCGCCCTCCTCGCGCACGGCGGCCACGATGGGGCGCACGGCATCCAGCGCGTGCTCGACGTCGAACTCGGCCCGGGGCAGCGCGGCCCGCAGCTCTCGCAGGGTGAGGTGGGTGCCGCGCAGGTCGACGCGGGGGATCACACCGGTGGAGGTCGTGCCGGGGGTGCCGAGAGCCATGCCGCCAAGTCTAGGTTTCGCCGTCGGGCGCCCCCGACATCGTCCAACCTCGCCGCCCGGTCGCCTCAACGCGGACCTTCCACCCTGGGCCGGCAAGGCGCACGATGGCCCGATGGCAGGTCCACCCGCAGCTGCGAAGCAGTTCAACAAGGTCGCCCTGGTGCTGGCCGGTCGCCGGTTCGTGCCGGTGTGGGCCGCGCTGCACCACCGCGGCCGCCGCAGCGGCAAGGCGTACGTCGTCCCCATCGCCGTCATCCCGACCGACACCGCCTTCCTCATCGCGCTGCCGTGGGGGCGGGGCACCGACTGGGTGCGCAACGTACGGGCCGCCGGCGAGTGCACGATCCGGTGGAAGGGCGTCGACTACGCCTGCAGTGAGCCGGTGTTCGTCGACCAGGACGTCGCGCGCCCGGCGGCGCGCGGGCTCACCGGTTTGATGCTGCGGCGGGGCGACTTCCCCAACGGCTTCATCCAGCTGACCCGCCGCTCGCTGGGCTGACGGCCACCGGTCGACCCACCACCATCGACTGCAGGAGAGCCGGCGCGAAGGTGCTCGCGGTCTGCGCGTCGAGCTGGGCCC
Source organism: uncultured Actinomycetota bacterium (assembly GCA_963800505.1). Lineage (GTDB taxonomy): Bacteria > Actinomycetota > Actinomycetes > Actinomycetales > Dermatophilaceae > Fodinibacter. The sequence continues at coordinate 27,394 of CAWDBL010000005.1, read as the reverse complement.
CCAGCCCGTCGAGCACCGCAGTGAAGAAGCAGCGGGCGGCCGCGGCGAAGACCACGTCTGCGACGTCCTCATCCGTGAGACCCACGGCGCGAAGAGCGTCGACATCCCCCTGGTCGACGGCGGCGGCGTCCTGCGCGACCTTGGCCGCGAACACGTACACGGCGCGGTCCTGCTCGGAGAGCGCTGCCCCGTCCGGGTGCTCGGCGATCGCCTCCATGGTGGTCTCATCGCCGCAGACGTCCCGCAGCAACGCGGAGTGTGCGGCGGTGCAGTAGGTGGACCGCCGGGCCCGGGCGGCCGCGATCGTGGCGATCTCGAAGCGCCGCCGGTCCATGGCACCGCGCACGGCGAGGTTCAGGGCGTTCCAAGCCGCCCCGACGTCCGGCCTGGTGGAGAAGGCGGGGGCGTAGTTGGGGAGGAAACCCCACGCCGCCCGCTGGCCCGCGTAGTACTCGGCGACGTCGCCCGTCGCAACGTCCTCGTCGACACCGGAGATGAACATCCAGACATTCTCGCCACGGCGACCGGTGCGGAACAGGGGTGGCTGGAGGGATCGGTCGGGGTTTTCGGGGTCATGGCACCGAAAACCCCGACCCTTGTCGTGGCGGCCGGGGGTGCCGGCTCTTCGCTGTCAGGCGTCGTAGAACTCGGCCTCGTGGGCTGCGCGGGCCCGCCGGGCGACCCGCCGGTAGCGCTCGGCGAGCTCCTGCCCCGAGCCTCCCGGCAGCCCGAGGATGCGGGCGATGCCGTCCGCGTCGCGCGGGTCGCTGGGCACGGCGTCGAGCGCCTTGTTCCGGAACAGCACGCCGGCGTTGCGCATCGACGAGGCGAGCCGCCACGCCGCGGCGAGGTCGGCGGCATGCTCGGCGCGCACCAGGCCCAGCCGCTCGGCGGCCGCCAGCGCGCCCAACGTCGAGGCGGTGCGCAGCTCGGGGTGCTGGTGGGCGTGCTTGAGCTGCACCAGCTGCACCACCCACTCGACGTCCGACAGGCCGCCGTGGCCGAGCTTGAAGTGCGTCTTGCGGTCGCCACCGCGCGGCAGCCGCTCGGCCTCCATCCGGGCCTTGAGGGTACGGATCTCGCGCACCTGGCCCTGGTCGAGGCCTGCGGACGGCCAGCGGATGGGCGCGATCAGCGCCAGGTAGCGCTCGGCGAGACCGCGGTCACCGGCGACCGGCGTGGCCCGAAGCAGCGCCTGGGACTCCCAGACCAGGGACCAGCGGCTGTAGTAGTGGCGGAACGACTCCAGCGAGCGCACCAAGGGGCCGCCCTTGCCCTCCGGCCGCAGCGAGGCGTCGATGTCGAGGTTGGGGTCGGGGCCGCGGAGCCCGAGCAGCCGGATCAGCTCCTTGACCACCTCGAGCGCCTGCGTCTGGGCCGCCGCCTCGTCGGCCTCCTCGACCGGCTCGTGCACGAACACGACGTCGGCGTCGGAGCCGTAGCCCTGCTCGCCCCCACCGAGCCGGCCCATGCCCACGACGAGCAGTCGGGTGAGCGCCGGTGCACCGGTGCGCTCCTCGAGGTCGCTCAGGCACACCTCGAGGGTGACCTCGAGCAGCGCCGCCGTGAGGTCGGTCATCGCCGCGCCGAGCCCCTCGAGGGTCAGCGCGCCGGTGAGGTCGGCCACGGCCACCCGGAACAGCTCCGAGCGCCGGATGGTGCGCGCCGCGAGCACCGCCGAGGCCGGGTCGTCCTTGCGGCCCGCCGCCGACCGCATCCGGCGCAGCACGTCCTCGCGCGAGCGCGGCATCAGGCCGGAGGAGTCACCGAGGAACTGCACGCACTCGGGCGCCTGCTCGAGCAGGTCCGCGGCGAACCGGCTGCGGGCGAGGGTGTGCGCCAACCGTTCCGCAGCCGACCCCTCGTCGCGCAGCAGCCGCAGGTACCAGTGCGTCGAGCCGAGCTCGTCGCTGATCTTGCGGAAGGCGAGCAGCCCGGCATCCGGGTCGGCCTCGTCGGCGAACCACCCCAGCATCACCGGCAGGAGGTGGCGCTGGATGGCCGCCCGCCGGCTGATGCCGCCGGTGAGCGCCTCGAGGTGGCGCAGCGCTCCACGGGGGTCACGGAAGCCCAGGGCTGACAGCCGCTCGCGGGCGGCCTCGGGGGTGAGCCGCACGTCGGAGTCGGACAACCGGGCGACGGCCGAGAGCAACGGGCGGTAGAAGATGCGTTCGTGCAGGCGGCGCACCTCGCGCTGCTGGGCTCGCCACTGGGCGACGATCGCCTCGGCGGGCGAGGAGCGGTGTCCGAGAGCCCGACCCAGCCGGCGCAGGTCGCCCTCTCCGGTGGGCATCAGGTGGGTTCGCCGCAGCCGGTACAGCTGGATGCGGTGCTCGAGGGTGCGCAGCAGCCGGTATGCCGTGGCGAGGGTCGCGGCGTCTTCGCGACCCACGTAGCCCCCGGCGGACAGGGCGGCGAGCCCGTCGAGGGTGGTGCCGGTGCGCAGTGACTCGTCGGCCCGGCCGTGCACCAGCTGGAGCAGCTGCACCGAGAACTCGACGTCGCGCAGCCCACCCGGGCCGAGCTTCAGCTGGCGGTCTGCCTCGGCCGTGGGGATGTGCTGCTCCACCCGCCGGCGCATCGCCTGCACGTCGTCGACGAAGTTCTCGCGGGCGGACGCTTGCCACACCATCGGCTGCACGGCTTCGCAATAGGACTGTGCCACAACGGGATCGCCAGCGATGGGGCGGGCCTTGAGGAGCGCCTGGAACTCCCACGTCTTCGCCCAGCGCTCGTAGTAGGCACGGTGGCTGGCCACGGTGCGCACCAGCGGCCCGTTCTTGCCCTCGGGGCGCAGCGCCGGGTCGACCTGCCACAGCGAGCCGGCCGGGGTCGATGCCGAGCAGATCCGCATCAGCCGGCTCGCGAGGTCGGTGGCCACGACCGTCGACTCCTCCTCGGGCACCCCCTCGGCCGGCTCGGCGACGAAGATGACGTCGACGTCGGAGATGTAGTTCAGCTCGCAGCCGCCGGTCTTGCCCATCGCGATGACCGCGAGACGGGTGCGGCCGGCATCCGGCCCCACCTCCTCACGCGCGATCGCCAGCGCCGCCTCGAGGGCGGCCTGTGCGAGGTCGGCGAGCGCCGCCGCAGTCTCGGGGAGCACTGACGTCGGGTCGGGTGCTGTGACGTCGAGGGCCGCGATGCCGAGCAGCTGTTCGCGGTATGCCGTGCGCAGCACGTCGACGGGCGGCACCGGTCCCGGCGTGGTCACGGCGGTGACCAGCCGGCGCACCCGCTCGTCCACGTCGAGCACGGTCGCCTCCGTGACCGCCGACCACTGTTCGGGGTGGGCGCACAGGTGGTCGCCGAGGGCCGCCGAGCTGCCGAGCACCGCGAGCAGGCGCTGGCGTGCCGACCCCGGGGTGCCCAGGGCGGTGGTGACCGGTCCGCGGAGGCCGGGCTCGCGGGCAACCGCCTCCATGAACCGCACCAGGCCCAGCAGGGCGCCGTCCGGGTCGCTGACCTCGGCGAGCGCCGCCGCCAGCCCGTGTGCCTCGATGTGTTCGCGGCTGTGGATGAGGGCGGCGAGCGCCGGGTCGTCGAGCAGTCCGATGGCCCGGGCCGGGTCCGCGAACCCGAGCCGGGCGATGGCGACCGGGATCGACTCCGGCCCGCGCGAGCTCACCAGTAGCCGCCGGTCACAGTCGGGGCAGGTAGCGCTCGAGCTCGAAGGGGGTGACCTGGTTGCGGTAGTCGTCCCACTCGGCGCGCTTGTTGCGCAGGAAGAACTCGAAGGTGTGCTCGCCGAGGGTCTCCGCCACGAGCTCGCTGCCCTCCATGATGGTGATCGCCTCGCTGAGGCTCGAGGGCAGCGGCTTGATGCCCATCGCCTTGCGCTCGGCGTCGGTGAGGCTCCACACGTCGTCCTCGGTCTCGGGCGGCAGCTCGTAGCCCTCCTCGATCCCCTTCAGCCCCGCCGCCAGGAGCACGGCGAAGGAGAGGTAGGGGTTGCACGCGCTGTCCATGCTGCGCACCTCGACCCGGCTGCTGTTGCCCTTGGTCGGCTTGTACATCGGCACCCGCACCATGGCCGAGCGGTTGTTGTGCCCCCAGGTGAGGTGCGCGGGAGCCTCTCCCCCACCCCAGAGCCGCTTGTAGGAGTTGACCCACTGGTTGGTGACAGCCGTGATCTCGGCGCCGTGGTGCAGCAGCCCGGCGATGAACCGGCGGGCGGTCCTCGACAGCTGGTAGGGCGCGCCCGGCTCGTGGAAGGCGTTGGTGTCGCCCTCGAAGAGCGACAGGTGGGTGTGCATGCCCGAGCCGGGGTGCTCGGCGAACGGCTTGGGCATGAACGAGGCGAAGATGCCCTGCTCCAGGGCGACCTCCTTGATGACCGCCCGGAAGGTCATGATGTTGTCCGCGGTCGAGAGCGCGTCGGCGTAGCGCAGGTCGATCTCGTTCTGGCCCGGGGCGCCCTCGTGGTGGCTGAACTCCACCGAGATGCCCATCGTCTCGAGCATCGAGATGGCCGCCCGGCGGAAGTCGTGGCTGGTGCCCTGCGGCACGTGGTCGAAGTAGCCGGACTGGTCGATCGGCTCAGGCCGCTGCCCGGCAGCCCAGCCCTGCTTGAGCAGGAAGAACTCGATCTCTGGGTGGGTGTAGAAGGTGAACCCCTGGTCGGAGGCCTTGGTCAGCGCTCGCTGCAGCACGTGTCGAGGGTCCGCGACGCTGGGGGTGCCGTCGGGGAGGGTCAGGTCGCAGAACATCCGGGCCGTGCCCGGGCTCTCTCCGCGCCACGGCAGCACCTGGAAGGTGCCGGGGTCGGGCTGGGCGAGCATGTCCGCCTCGTAGACGCGCGCGAACCCCTCGATGACCGAGCCGTCGAAGCCGATGCCCTCGGCGAAGGCTCCCTCGAGCTCGGCGGGTGCGATGGCGACCGACTTCAGGGTGCCGAGCACGTCGGTGAACCAGAGCCGCACGAAGCGGATGTCGCGCTCTTCGATGGTGCGCAGGACGAACTCCTGTTGACGGTCCATGTGACGATCCTGCCGCACCCGTGTTTCCCGCGGGTTACCCCGTCCGGCACGGGGTGTCGCGCGGGCTCGCCGCGGCCCGGCACACGACGGCGGGCCCCGGATCGCTCCGGGGCCCGCCGCCGAGGCAGCTCAGTCAGGTCACTTCGTGAAGCGGACCTTGAGCAGCATGTCCTGTGCCTTGTTGCTGGTCTTGTCGACCGTGATCGACGTGCCGGTGCCGGCGACCTGGACCGAGGCCCAGGGGTTGTCGGCGGTCCAGTACTTCTTGGTGTCCAGGTCGGTGAAGGTGGGGATCGCCTTCTGCGACCGGACGGTCACCGGGACGCCGTTGCGGTGGAAGGTGACCTTGTCGGTCTTCTCCTGGCCGAACGTGGCGTCGAACGGCTGGCGGCGGTTGCCGAGCAGCGCCCCGTTGGGGAACTTGATCGGCGCCGGGCGGGCGTCGACCGGGAGCACCTGGCCGTGGCCCGGGTGGGCGCTGGTGTTGTTGTCGTCGTACTCGTTGTCGATGTACCAGACCAGCAGGCCGTTCTGGTACGGGAACCGCTCGACCCAGTCCGGCCGGGTGTTGGCGAAGCCGAAGTTGTACGGGCCGGTCCTCAGCGTCTTGTCGTAGCCGCTGTAGACCCGGTTCTCGGCCAGGTAGTAGTGCGTGGCCTGGCGCGACGTCGAACCACCGAAGCGGGTGAAGCCGGCAGTGGTCCAGCCGTTGGTGCCGCTCTCGACGTCATCGGTCAGCACCGTGCTGCCATCGACGGTGACCGAGATGTCGTCGAGGAACGGGCCCTCGAAGTGCACGCCGCCGTCGGTGGCGTAACGGAACCGGAAGTCGACCTTCTGTCCCTTGTACGCGGACAGGTCCCACGACTTCTGGACCCACTGGCCGCTACTGGTGCCGTCGACCGGGGTGCCGACCTCGGTCCAGGTGCTGCCGCCGTTGGTCGAGACCTCGCCGTAGAGGAAGTCGTAGCCCTCCTCGATGTTGTACCAGACCCACGAGGAGACGCTCGCGGAGGTGGTGGCCGCGGTGAGGTCCACCGGGCGGGTGAGGGTGCTGTTCAGGCCGTCGGCCGAGCCGCCCCACCACTCGTAGGAGCCCGAGTGCGGGGTGTTGTAGTCGGTCTTGACCGTCTTGTCGGGCAGGTTCACCAGCAGGGCCTGCGGGAGCAGTGCGCTGTCCCGGTCGGCGGGCCCGATCTTGACGTTGCGGTCGGCGCCGTAGTTGACCTGCTGGAAGTCCAGCCAACCCAGCTGCAGCTTCTCCCACGCACCCATGTAGCCGGGGGTGGTGCCGATGGAGTCCTTGCCGTGGTTCATCCACGAGCCGCCGGACATCAGCGTCCAGAAGGCGGTGCCGTTGTCGCCACCGGCGGTGTCGTAGAGGTCGGGGAGACCGAGGTCGTGCCCGAACTCGTGCGCGAACACGCCGAGGCCGCCGTTCTCCGGCTCGGTGGTGTAGTCACCGATCCAGATGCCGGAGTCGCCCAGCGGCACGCCACCGAGCTTGTTCTGCTCCGGGCCGGTGCGGCCGGAGTTGTTGGAGTAGGCATACCAGCGGTGCGACCAGATGGCGTCCTCGCCCTGCGCGCCGCCGCCGGCCTCCTCGCCCTCGCCGGCGTGGATCGCCTGGAAGTGGTCGATGTAGCCGTCGGGCTCGTTGTAGACGCCGTCACCGTCGTAGTCGTAGCGGTCGACCTGGTCGAACTGCTTGAGGTAGTCGGCGATCTGGGCGTCGGTCTTGCCGGCGGTCTTCTGGGAGTCGTACCACGCGGTGGCGGTGTCCTTGATGTAGTTCCAGTAGCCGTCGGCCTCGGTCGTGCCGTCGCCGTCGACCGGGTTGTGACCGTAGCGGGCCTCGTTGAACGGCACGGTGACCCAGTCGGACACGTCGCCGCTGGCCTCGAAGCGACCGTTGGACTGCTTGGCGTAGAAGTCCTTGAAGGACTCGCCGGAGCCGAACATCATCTGCTGGTAGTGGGCCCGGTTGAAGTCCGGGAGCCAGTAGGTCGAGTTGTCGTCGGTGGCGCTGCCGTCCCAGGTGCGGTCGGGCTGGGCGATCTGGTTGTGCGCCGGCCCGGCGTCGCCTCCGGTGCGCGGGTCGGTCTTGGCACCGAAGTCGGTGAGGACCGTGAAGATCGACTCCTTGCGGGTCACCGGCCACGCGACGTACTTGTCCTTGGTGCTGCGCTTGCCCTTGGCCGAAGTCTTGCTGCCCTTGAGCTTGATGACGCGCTCGCCCTTGCTGTTCTTCTCGACGGTCGCGTCACCCTTGATGACGGCGTCGATGGCCTGTCGCTGCTTCTCCCGCAGGGCGTCTCCCAGCGGGTTGGGCAGGTCGTGCGCCCGGTTGGCGTAGGCCGGCTCCTTCTCCCCCTGCGCGGGGATCGCCTGCGCAGGAGAGGACACCATGCCCACCGCGAGCGACGCGGCCGCGAGGCCCACGAGGGCGCGCGCGTGACGTGTGTTCACTAGAAACATTCCTCCAGATGATGAGTGGCCGGCCGCCGGTCGACGGTGGCCGCCGACAGACAATCAGGCGAACCTGCGCGTTGGGAGCCCTCAGTCGCAAAGAAAGTGTCAAGAAATGGCATCGATCCAGTAAGTACGACGGCCGTCGGGTGGCGCGACTACGATCCGGTCATGAGCTCGCAGCCCCCCGCGTCAGAGAGCACGCCCCCCTACGGCACCGGCGCTCAGGCGGCCCCGCAGCGCCGGGTGCGGGTGCCGCACCTGATGGCGATGAAGGAGCGCGGCGAACGCTGGGCGATGCTCACCGCCTACGACATGTACACCGCCGAGATCTTCGACGAGGCCGGCATCCCGGTGCTTCTCGTCGGCGACAGCGCCGGCAACAACGTCTACGGCTTCGAGACCACCGTGCCGGTCACCGTCGACCACCTGGTGCCGCTGTGCCGGGCGGTGACCAGCTCGGCCAAGCGCGCCATGGTCGTGGCCGACCTGCCGTTCGGCTCCTACCAGGCCAGCCCCCAGCAGGCCCTCGCCACGGCGACCCGGTTCATGAAGGAGGGCTTGGCGCACGCCGTCAAGCTGGAGGGGGGTGCGCCGATGGTGCCGGAGGTCGAGCTGCTCGTGCGCGCCGGCATCCCGGTCATGGGCCACATCGGCTTCACCCCGCAGAGCGAGCACGTGCTCGGCGGCTACAAGGTGCAGGGGCGCGGCGCCGGCGCCGAGAAGCTGTTGGCCGACGCCCTGGCCCTCGAGAGCGCCGGGTGCTTCGCCGTCGTCATGGAGATGGTGCCCGCACCCGTGGCCGCGCAGGTCACCGCGGCGCTGCGCATCCCGACGATCGGCATCGGTGCCGGTCCGCACTGCGACGCGCAGGTGCTGGTCTGGCAGGACATGGCCGGGCTGCGCGGTGGGCGCGCGCCGCGGTTCGTCAAGAAGTACGCCGACCTGCGCACCGACCTGCGGGATGCCGCGAGCGCGTATGCCGCAGAGGTCGCCTCGGGCGCGTTCCCGGCCGCCGAGCACTCGTTCGAGTCCTGACCCGCCCCGCCGTCAGGAGACGTCGAACCAGCATGTGGCCCATGGACACCCCGAACGCACCGTCGCCGACCCGCTGGTCGGCGCTGCAGAGCGGGCCCGGGGCGGCGCAGCGTTACCGTCGGCGCTTCCTCGACCTCGAGGCCTCGGGCGAGGACGTGCACGGCGAGGCGCGCTTCATCACCCGCCTGGTGCCGCCGCCGTCGCGGGTGCTCGATGCCGGGTGCGGTTTCGGTCGGGTCGCGAGCAAGCTGACCCTGTTGGGGCACACCGCGATCGGCGTCGATGCCGACGAGCACCTCATCGCCCTGGCTCGCGAGGACAACCAGACCCGCTTCTTCGTCGCCGACCTGTCCACCCTCGACCTGCGCACCGAGCAGGAGTTCGCGTGCGTCGTGATGGCGGGCAACGTGGTGCCCTACCTCGCCGACGGCACCCTGCCCCGGGTGCTCGGCCGGCTCTCGGCGCACCTTGCCCCCGGCGGCTACCTCGTGTCCGGCTTCGGGCTGGGCGACGCGCTGCCCGAGAAGGCGGCGGTGGTGGACCTGCACACCTACGACCGGCTCGCCGAGGCGGCCGGCCTGTCGTTCATCGCGCGGTACGCCACGTGGGACGGCAGGCCGTTCGTGCCGAGGGGCCCGTACGCCGTGTCGGTGCACCGCCACCTCGGCGGTTAGTCAGTCTTCTTGGGACTCCTCGTCCCAGGCGGACCCGCTGCCCCACTCCTTGTCCTCGCGGTCCCAGCGCTCGGTGTTCGCCTTCGCCGTCTGCAGCGCGTTGGCGGCCGCGTCGTGCGAGTCGTAGGGACCCATGACGTTGGCGTCCTGGCTTCGGTCGTCGTCGGTCTCGACCTGTCCGGTGTCGACGTTGAACCAGTAGGGCATCGGTGTCCTCCTCGGTCGGCTGCGATCTGCCTAGACTCCACCGTATGCCGTTGACGTACGCAACCGTCGCCCCTGGTGCGCTGTCCCCGCGCCGGCCTGTCCCGGCGAGCATCCCTCGACCCGAGTACGTCGACCGGCCGTCGCCGGCGCCGTTCACCGGGCCGGAGGTCAAGGATGCCGAGACGATCGAGAGGATGCGGGTCGCGGGCCGGGTCGCGGCGAACGCGATGGCCGCCGCGGCAGCCGCCATCGCCCCGGGGGTCACGACCGACGAGATCGACCGGGTCGGCCACGAGTACCTCCTCGACCACGGTGCGTACCCGTCCACGCTGGGCTACAAGGGCTTCCCGAAGTCGCTGTGCACGTCGGTGAACGAGGTGGTGTGCCACGGCATCCCCGACAGCCGGCGCCTCGAGGACGGCGACATCGTCAACATCGACATCACGGCCTTCCTCGACGGCGTGCACGGCGACACCGACGCCACCTACCTCGTGGGCGACGTCGACGAGGAGTCGCGCCTACTCGTCGAGCGCACCCACGAGGCGATGATGCGCGGCATCCGGGCAGCCGTTCCGGGGCGCGAGGTCAACGTCATCGGCCGGGTGATCCAGTCCTACGCACGCCGGTTCGGCTACGGCGTGGTGCGCGACTTCACCGGCCACGGCATCGGCTCGGCGTTCCACAGCGGGCTGGTCATCCCCCACTACGACGCCGCGCCGGGCTACAGCACCGTCATCGAGGCCGGCATGACGTTCACCGTCGAGCCGATGCTCAACCTCGGAACCCACGAGTGGGAGATGTGGGACGACGGGTGGACCGTGGTCACCAAGGACCGCCGACGGTCGGCGCAGTTCGAGCACACCATCCTCGTCACGGACTCCGGTCCCGAGATCCTCACCCAGGGAGATGCAGCATGAGCACAGCCAAGCCCCTCGGCATCGACGTCGGCGGCAGCGGGATCAAGGGCGCTCCGGTCGACCTCGAGAGGGGCGAGTTCGCCCAGGAGCGGTTCAAGATCGATACGCCCGAGAAGTCCACGCCCGAAGCCGTCTGCGAGATCATCGCCGAGATCGTCGACCGCTTCGACGAGGTGCACGACGGCTCACCCATCGGCGTCACCGTGCCGGGTGTGGTGCAGCACGGCGTGGTCAAGACGGCCGCCAACATCGACAAGTCGTGGATCGACTGCGAGGTCGAGAAGCTGCTCGAGGACCGCCTCCAGCACGACGTCGTCGTCGTCAACGACGCGGACGCCGCGGGCGTGGCTGAGCTGTACTTCGGGGCCGCGAAGGGCCAGGACGGTCTGGTCGTGCTGACCACCCTCGGCACCGGCATCGGCACGGCGGTCTTGTATCGCGGTGTGCTGGTGCCGAACTCGGAGCTCGGCCACCTCGAGATCGACGGCATCGACGCCGAGACGGTCACCGCGAGCTCGGCCAAGACCCGCGAGGACCTCAGCTACCCCGAGTGGGCGGAGCGGCTGCAGCGCTACTACCGCCACCTCGAGGACCTCATCTGGCCCGACCTGTTCGTGGTCGGCGGCGGCATCTCGCGCAAGGCGCACAAGTACCTGCCCCTGCTCGACCTGCGCACGCCGATCGTGCCGGCCACGCTCGAGAACGCCGCCGGCATCATCGGCGCTGCGCTGCTCGCCAGCCAGACCCAGGAGTCGCGCGGCCGGCACCTCGAGTAGCGGCAACTGGCGCTGAATTCTAGATTCTTCTCCGTGGGGGATGAAGCGCCGGAATCTCTCTGGCAGCGGTTCTCGAAGCATGTCGGCGCGCTGGCAGCCACGCTGACGGCGCTCGCGACGTTGCTCGCGCTGTTCGTGGACAGTGATGGACCGCTTCTAGCGGCGATCCTCCTCGGGTTGACTGCTGTCTCGAGTGTTGCGCTGTGGTCCGCATCTCGAGGCGGGAAGAGCAGGTGGCACGCCTCGGTTGCCCGACGGGTACGGATCGTCATCAGCGCTGGACTCGTTCTTACTGCCATTGCGGCAAGTGGCGTTGCTGGCTGGAAGCTGCTTCATCGTGACAAGACTGGGCTCACGGTGGAGGACGTCAGATTCTCGGTCGCCGGTGATTCCCTTCTCGCCGAGGTCGCGATGACAGCTGACCGACACACCCTCATCACCAAGATCGTTCTCGCTGCCTACTACATCGACCCCGAATCGTTGGTTGCATGCGGAGGCCACGACTACGAGGAGATCGTGGTGAGCGGCAAGACGGCCGTCCAACCCGACGCCAACGGAAGGTTCACGGTAGAACAGTTGGACCCGGCATCCTCAGCGACCTCGCCAGCCATCGGGCAGATCACCCAGGTCGGAGGCTGCAACACGCGATCCAGCATGACCCTGAGACCGCAGACGCCGCTCGTCCCCGGAGATTCGGGCCTGGTGCGGCTGGCGGTTCCCTTTCAACTCCCGGTCAGGAGTGCGGTCGTGCACGAGACAGTGCCGGGAACCATGCCAAGTGAGAGTCGGTCGACACCCGGACAGCTGCGCACGCTGTTTGTCGATCCCGCCTCAATTGACGCGAACGAGTTTGAGGGATGGCAGATCTTCTATGCGGTGCAGGCAAGCGATGCTGACGGGCGATGTGGTCGCAAGGTAACTCAGGTCTTCCCGGCGGGCCCCGATCCAATGACATCTGAGGAGGGCGAGTCACTGTTGGAGCGAGTTGCATCCAACGAGGAGTCACCTGCGTGGCCAGACCCGTGCTGAAGTCGCCTAAGACTAGGCGAGGACTAGGCGCGGAACTCCGTCGGGCCGGCGCCGGCGAGGTCGTGGATGCAGGTCTCCTTCGACCCCAGCTGGCCGGCCTGGTTCAGGTAGAGCCCGCGCCCGCGCGCCTGCAGCAGCCCGTCGTGCACCGGCACGGCGTGCGGGGCGGCGTGCCGGCGCAGGAACGCCGTCATGTCGCGACTGCGCTGCCACGGCGCCTGGAGCGGGAATGCGAGGACGTCGACCGCACCGGGCTCGGCGTCGAGCGCGTCGCCGGGGTGGAAGAACGACGGCTCGCCCTCGGCGTCGAGGCGCACCCCGACGTTGGGAATGCGCGGGATCTCGTCGTGGATGAGCGCGTGCTGCTCACCGAAGGGAGTCACGGTGACAGAGCCGACCGTCGTCGCGCCGTCGTGGGCGCGCGCCTCGACCCCGATGCCGGCGAGCACCTCGACGCTGCCGGGGTCGCAGAGCACGACGGCACCAGGGTTGGCGGCCACCAGCGCCGGCAGCCGCTCGGGGTCGAGGTGGTCGGGGTGCTGGTGGGTCACGAGCACGGCCGCGAGGTCGCGCACGTCGCCCAGGTCGTCGGCGAAGGTGCCCGGGTCGACGAGCACCCGGGTGTCGGCCATCTCGATGAGGAGGCAGGCGTGTCCGAGGTGGGTGATTCGCATCGACCCACCGTATGCCGGGTCAGCCGACCGCGGGCTCGTTGCGGTCGTCGGCGTGCCGCGAGGTCGCGGGTGCGACGAGGTCGACCAGCTCGGCCGCGACCGTCAGGTCGCGCGGTAGCACGGTCACGCTCTTCGTCGGGGTGGGCAGGCCCAGCATGCGCTCGCGCAGCACGGGCATCGCGACCTCGGTGACGGTGGCGTCAACCCCCGCCGTGAGCGACGACTGCAGCCGTGAGCAACGACTGCAGCAGCGCGTCGCCCACCGTGGGGCCGTCGAGCTGGCGGACGGCCGCCATCACGGTGCGGCGGGCGGTCGTCCGCCGGTGCTGCGCGTCACAACGGGCGGCAGACGGTGCGTCTCAACGGGTGGCGGCCATCGCCTCCCGGCGCAGCCGGGCGGCCTCGGTGACGCCGCGCGCGAAGCTCGCCTCCAGGCGGCCGGCGGCCTCGGCGCGCGCCGCCGGGTCGGCGATCATCCGCACCCGCCGGATCGACGCCGAGCCGTCCGCCAGGTCCGGGTCGGCGTCGGGGACCACCATCGGGGGCGCGCCCTGCGCCCGGGAGTCCTCCGCGATCTGCAGGCGCGCGTGGGCCTCGCGAGCCGACGTGCTGGGTGCGATGACGTGGAGCACGACCCGCCGGTTGTCGGTGAGGCTGAGGTCGACGTCGGTGGGGTGCGCACTCGTGGTGAACCAGCCCACCTTCACCATGCCGAGCGGGGTCCAGATCTTGGTGGCGTCCTCGTCCCAGGTGCCCACGGTGTACGCCAGGCGGGCGATGCGGGCCTGGGTGGCGTCGTGGACCGCGACGTCGAGGAAGGGCACCTCACGGTGCAGGCTCCAGCTGTGCGGCCACCACACGCCGTCGAGCACGGTGCCGCCGGGAGTGCTGGTCAGCACCAGGCGGGCAGGCTGCAGGTCGGCGGCGGGCTGGACGGTGACGGTCGGGTCGACGTGGCTCATGATGTGGCACTCCCCATCCCGGACGCGGAGCGCCCGAGTTGCCGTGCGCAGGACAGGCGATCCCCAGACGGTCTCGCGCGAAATGTGCCCTGTCCCTCGACAGTACGCCGAGCACCGCACCCACGCCGGTGTAGAGCCCGGGGGACGAGTCGGGCTGTAGGCCGGGTTCTGTCCCGTGCCGCCGTTGCCGGCGACGCGGTGACGGTCATCCATCTCGGGTGGCCGTTGCCGACCACCTCCAGCGCCCTACCCGTGTGCTCGGGCGGGCCGCCCTCGAACGCACACTGTCTGGGCTTGCTCCGGATGGGGTTTACCGAGCCGACCTGGTCGCCCAGGTCGCTGGTGGTCTCTTACACCACCGTTTCACCCTTGCTCCTGCCGCTTGCGCGGCAGGGGCGGTCTGTTCTCTGTGGCACTGTCCCGCGGGTCGCCCCGGGTGGCTGTTGGCCACCATCCTGCCCTTCGGAGCCCGGACCTTCCTCGGCGGTGGTTGCCCACCGACGCGACCGTCCGCCCGACTCGTCCGCCGCCAGTGTAGGGGCCGGCTCACTCGTAGCTGAAGGCGACCTCGCCGGCGCGCACGTCGGCGAGGTCGAGCCGCACCGAGAGGTGCGCGCCCAGGGCCGCACGACGGCCGGTCACCCGGGCGATGACGGGGAGCCCGACCAGCTGCACCTCCATGCCCCTGTCGGTGTGGTCGATGACGATCGCGCCGAACGACTCGCCCTCGCGGCCGCGCAGCACCGCGGCCTCGGTGGCATCAGCGCACGCGCGCTCGGCGGTGCGCGCCCGGCGGTCGGAGTCACGCATCCGGCCGGCCAGCTCCGGCAGCGCGGCGCGCACGGCATCCGGCACCTGCGCGCCGCGGCACGCGGCCTCGCACACGACCAGGCCGAAGCGGTCGACGAGCCGCCGCAGGGGCGCAGTCACGTGGGCGTAAGGGGCGGCGACCGCCGCGTGCTCGCGCTGCTCGGGCTGCTCCCCGTCGAATGCCGTGTAGCCGGCACCGCGGAACAGCGTGGTCGCCTCGTGGATGAGGGCCAGGTGCCGCGGGTTGCTGCGGTCCAGGCCGCGGACGAACTCACCGTAGGGCTGCTCCGGCGGCCACTCCGCACCCAGGCCGCGCGCCACCCGCCGGAACCACTTCACGGCCTCGGGCGTGGGCGCCGGCATGGTGCGCAGCACGCCCACGCCGGCCTCCAGCATCATCGTGGCCGCGGCCATGCCGGTGAGCAGCGAGACCTGCGCGTTCCACTCCTCGGCGGCGACGGGCGGCCGGAACTCCAGGGTGAAGCCCCCGCCGTCGCGGGCGGTGACCTGCTGCTCAGGCATCGGCAGGCTCGCGCCGCCGCGCGCCCGCTCCTGCGCGATGCGGCGTTCGCCGACCTCCTTCAGCAGCACGAAGCGCTCGTCGTCGGTGCCGGCGTCGATCGCCGCCTGCACGTGCACGTAGTCGAGCCGCTCGACGCTGCGCACCATCGCCCGGTGGACCTCCGCCGAGGTGAGCGCGCCCGCGCCGTCGAGGCGCAGGTCCCAGACGAAGGCGGGTCGCACGGCATCCGGAAGCAGGCTGGCGGCGGCCTCGGACAGCACCTCGGGGTGCAGGGGCACGCGCACGTCGGGGCAGTAGACGGTCTGGCCGCGCTCGCGGGTGACCCGGTCGAGCGCACCACCGAGGCGCACGAACGTCGGCACCTCAGCGATGGCGTAGCGGATGCGGTGCCCGTCGCCGTCGCGCTCGAGGTGCATCGCCTGGTCGAGGTCGAGCGAGCCGGGCGGGTCGATGGTGAAGAACGGCAGGTCGGTCTCGTCGCGCTCGGGAAGCCCGGTCGGGGCGGCCGCCACCTGCTCGGCCTCGGCCAGGGCGTCGGGCGGGTAGTCGAGCGAGAGCCCGAGCTCGTCGCGCACCGCCGCGAACCGTGCCTCCAGGTCGTGCAGCACCTCGCCCGGGATGTCGGCGTCGGTCGGGGCCAGGCGCACGCGGGGGTGAGGCATGCCGACCAACCTAACCGCCGTAGGCTGCCCCGGTGCTGATCCTGCTCCCCCCGTCGGAGTCCAAGGCGAACCGGCGCCGGGGCAGGCCGGCCGACCCGTCGACCTGGTCATTCCCCGAGCTCGGCCCCACCCGCGCACGAGTCGCCGCGGCCCTCGCCGAGGTCAGCCGCTCCCCCGACGCCCCGGCCCTGCTCGGCGTCTCGGCGGGCCTGCTCGACGAGGTCGCCCGCAACCTGGTGCTCGACACCGCGCCCGCGACTCCCGCCGCCGAGGTCTACACCGGGGTGCTCTACGACGCCCTCGGCCTGGCCACCCTCGACACCGCCGCACGGCGCCGCGCCAACCGCTGGCTCGTCGTCGTCTCGGCCCTGCACGGTGCGGTGCGGCCCGGCGACCGGATCACCGCCTACCGGCTGTCGATGACCTCGACGCTGCCCGGCCTCGGCCCGCTCGCGGCACTGTGGCGGCCGGAGCTCGACCGTGGTGCTGCCCGCCGTCGCCGCCCGGGGGGTCGTCGTCGACTGCCGGTCGGCACCGTATGCCGCCGCGTGGCGCCCCGGAGCCGACCTCACCCCCCGCTGGGTGCAGGTTCGCGTGCCGGGCGCCAGCCACATGGCCAAGCACACCCGCGGGCTCGTGGCGCGTCACCTGTGCGAGGCCGGTGTGACGCCGCGCTCGGTGCCGGCGCTGGCCGACGTGGTGGCCGGCCTCTTCGACGTGCAGCTGCACGAGCCCGGAAACGCCCGCGCCCCGTGGGTGCTGGACGTGATGCCCGCGTGACGACGGCGGATGCCGCCGCGCTGCTCGAGCGGCTGCTGCCGGTCGTCGTGTTCCTCCTCGCGATCACCGTGGTCGCCGAGGTCGCAGAGCGCGCCGGCGTGTTCGACGTCGCCGGCCACTGGGTGGCGCACGCGGGGCGGCACCGGGCGTGGGCGCTGTGGCTGCTCTTCGCCCTGCTCGCCGTCGGCTGCACGGTGGTGCTGTCGCTCGACACCACCGCCGTGCTGCTCACGCCGGTGGGGCTCGCCGTGGCCCGGCAGGTGGGCCTGGACGCCCGGGTCTTCGCGGTCACCACCTTGTGGATCGCCAACACCGGCTCGCTGCTGCTTCCGGTGTCCAACCTGACGAACCTGTTGGCGCTCAACACCTTCGAGCGGCAGGGTTTGGGGCACGCGGACTACGTGCGGCTCGCCTGGGCCCCTGCGCTGGCGTGCGTGGTGGTGACGCTGGCGCTGCTGGCCCTGCTGCACCGGCGCACCTTGCAGCAGGCGTATGCCGTCGACCCGCCGCCGGAGCCGCACGACGTGGTGCTGCTGCGCTGGGCGGCCGCCGTGTGCATCGCCCTGGGGCCGCTGTTCGCCGTCGGCGCACCGCCCTGGGCGGTGTCGCTCGCGGCCGCGGCGGTGCTGCTCGTGGTCGGGCGCTGGCGCGCCCCGCAGCTGCTGGCCGGCCTACCGGTGCCGTGGCTGATGGCCGCGGGGTTCGTCGCCGTGTCCGTCGTCGTCGAGGTGCTGCACCAGCGCGGCCTGGGCGACCTCATCGCCTCGCTCGTGCCGAGCGGCGCGGGAACGACCGCGCTGATGACCCTCGCCGGCACCGGGGCGGTAGTCGCCAACGTCGCCAACAACCTGCCGGCCTACCTGGTGCTCGAGCCGGTCGCGGCCGACGCGGCCCCCCGGCTGATGGCCCTGCTCGTCGGCGTCAACGCCGGCCCGCTCGTCACCCCGTGGGCCTCGCTGGCCACGCTGCTGTGGCTGCAGCGCTGCCGCACGGCCGGCATCGTCGTCCCCTGGCGGTGGCTGGTGCCGGCCGGCACGGCGTGCACCGTACTCGCGGTGGCCGCCGGGGCGGGCGCCCTGGCCCTGGCCGCCTGAGGCGACCCCACGGCATCCGGTGTCTGCCGGCTCGGGTCGCTACTCCCGGCTCGCGTCGCTACTCCCGGCTCGGGTCGCTACTCCCGGCTCGGGTCGTTACTCCCGGCTCGGGTCGCTACTCCGAATGCGCGCAGCTGCAGCACCACACATCGGGAGCAAGCGCACACATCCGGAGGATCGACCCGAGCCGGGGCCACCCGGCGTTGCTTGTGACGCAGGTCACTCAGCAGAACCTTCGACAAACCTTCAGCAGACTAGCGCTGCCGCGTTGGACTCCTGACACCCCTCACTGATCAGGAGAACCTTCGCGTGCCCACCCTCACCGACCTCGCCCGTCAGTCACAGCTGCGGCTCGGCGCCGCGCTGCGCGCCAAGGTCGCCGGCGACGACGCCGCCGAGCGCGCCCAGGTCATCTGGGGCCGAGAGGGCGAGCGCTGGTTCACCCCCGACGACCCGGTGTGGAGGGTGCACGCCGACGCCTCGATGTTTCCCGGCGGGGTGGCCGCGCTGCTCCTGCAGTCACTGCACCCGCTGGCCATGGCCGGCGTCGCCGGGCACAGCGGCTACAAGGGCGACCCCTGGGGCCGCCTCCAGCGCACCTCGCACTTCCTCGCGACCACCACGTTCGGCACGGTCGAGGATGCCGAGGGAGCGATCGCGCGCGTGCGCGGCATCCACGAGCGCGTCCGTGGCCGCGACCCGAAGGGGCGCCCCTACCGGGCCGGCGACCCGTGGCTGCTGGGCTGGGTGCACGTGGCCGAGGCGCACAGCTTCCTCACGGCCTACCAGCGGTATGCCGTCGAGCCCCTGACGGCCGACGAGGCCGACCGCTACGTGGAGCAGTCCGCGCTCGTGGCGGAGCGGCTCGGAGCCACCGACCTGCCCCTGACGGTGGCCGAGCTGGCCGACGCCCTCTCGGCCTACCGGTCCGAGCTCGAGGCCACCCGCGAGGCGCGGGCAGCCGCGCGCTTCCTGCTGCTCGACCCGCCCCTGCCGTGGGCCGCCCGCCCCGGCTACGGCCTGATCGCCTCCGGCGGGGTGGCAGTGCTGCCCCACTGGGCGCGCCGGGCGCTGCGGATCCCGGTCGGCGGGCCTGGTGCTGCGCTGGCCGGTGGCGCCGGGAAGGTCGGCACGCTCGCCGTGCGGTGGGCGATGGCGGGCGTCGCCGAGGAGCGTCAGCTGGCCGCGGGGTCCTGAGCCGCAGTCACGATCTCCTCGATGCGGGCCAGGGTGCGCTCCATGTTGTGCCGGGTCGAGCCGGTCATCGTCAGCTTGACCACCGGCTTGCTGGTCCACTTCTCCTGACTGAGGTCCCAGCTCTCCGTCACCAGCGTTCCGCCCTCGACCGGCTCGAGCTCGTAGCGCCAGATCCGGCCGCCGAGCACCGAGCCGAGCGGCCCGCTGGCGGTGGTCTGCCAGGCGATGCGGCGGTTCTCGTCGAGCTCGATGACCGTGTTGCGGGTGGAGTAGGCGACTCCGAGGTGCATGTCCATGCCGAACCGGTCACCCAGGGTCAGCCGCCGGCCGCCACTGCGGGCGCCACGCACCGTGCCGCCGCCGTCGATCTCGGCGTGCCCGGCGGGGTCGGCGAGGAGGTCGAAGATCGGCTCGGGCGCTGCCGGCACCAGTCGCTGCACGGAGAGGACGTCGCTCATGGCGGCGACGGTAACAGCCGCCTCAGCGCCCGACGGCGGCGGCCCGCGCCACCGCGGCGTCGAGGTCGGCCACCAGGTCGCGAACGTCCTCGAGCCCGACCGAGACTCGGATCGTCCCGTCGGTGATGCCGACGGCGGCCCGCGCCTCGGGGTCCAGCCGGCGGTGCGTCGTGGTCGCCGGATGGGTGGTGAGCGACTTGGCGTCGCCGAGGTTGTTCGAGATGTCGACCAGGGTCAGGGCGTTCATCAGCGCGAACGCTGCCGGCTTGCCACCGTCGACCTCGAAGGTGACCACCGTGCCGCCACCGCCGTCCATCTGGCGCAGCGCGAGGTCGTGCTGGGGGTGGCTCTCGAGGAACGGGTGCACCACCCGACGGATGCCCCGCCCGGCGTTCTGCCACTCCTCGAGCGTGCGGGCGACGGTGAGGCAGGAGTCGGCCATCCGGCGCACCCGCAGGTCGAGGGTCTCCAGGCCCTTGGTCATCACCCAGGCGTTGAACGGCGACAGCGACGGCCCGGTGTGCCGCATCAGGTTCTTCACCGGGCCTGCGATGAACTCCGCCGTTCCGAGCACCGCGCCACCGAGCGCGCGGCCCTGGCCGTCGATGTGCTTGGTCGCCGAGTAGACGACGACGTCGGCGCCGAAGTCGAGCGGGTGCGAGAACACGGGTGTGCCGAAGACGTTGTCGACCACCACGGTGGCCCCGGCCGCGTGGGCGAGCTCGGAGACCGCGGCGATGTCGACGAGCTCCTGCATCGGGTTGCTCGGCGTCTCGAAGAACACCGCGGTCGTGGGCACCGACAGGGCCTCGCGCCACTGGTCGAGGTCGGTGCCGTCGACGAAGACCGTCTCGACGCCCCACCGCGGCAGGATCTCGTCGAGGATCACGAAGCACGACCCGAACAGCGCACGCGACGACACGACCCGGTCGCCCGCGCCGCACAGCGCGGCCATCGCGGTGAACACGGCCGCCATGCCGGATGCCGTGGCGAAGCACGCCTCCGCGCCCTCGAGCAGGCGCATCCGCTCCTCGAAGGTGCTCACCGTGGGGTTGCCGTAGCGGCTGTAGATGTAGTGCTCGACCTCGTCCTTGAAGGCGGCCTCGGCCTGCTCGGCCGACTCGTAGACGAACCCCGAGGTCAGGTAGAGCGCCTCGGCGGTCTCGTCGAAACCGCTGCGCGCCAACCCTCCTCGAACGGCACGGGTCTGCGCATGCCAGTGCTCCGGCTCCATGCTCAGCCCTGTCGCCAGGGCAGGCCGGCGACCTTCCACCCGGCGACGGTGCGGTGGCCGGACTCGTCGTGCGGGCCCTCGAACCCCTCGAGCACGTTGAACGCCGGCCCCAGCCCGGCGGCGGTCAGCGCGTCGGCGGCCGCCTTCGAGCGCACGCCGGACCGGCACAGCAGGTACACCGGTCGCCCGGGCTCGAGCCCGGCGGCCCGCACTTCGTCGACGAACCGCTCGTTGACCCGTCCGTCGGGGAAGGTCGACCACTCCACGAACGCCACATCGTCGTGGGCGCCCTCGAGCACGGGCACGCCGACGTAGGTCCACTCGGCGCGGGTGCGCACGTCGACGAGGAGGGCGTCGTCGGGGCCGGTCGCGGCGGCATACGCCTCGATGGGGGTGACGTCACCTGCGTAGGTCATGCGAGGAGCGTAGGCCGCGACCGGATGCCGTCGCCGGTGCGTCTCAGGTGTGGTGGGGCGGCTCAGGTGCGGTTGGTGAACGCGACCGAGACCTCGCCGTCGTCCCAGACCTCCACGGCGGTGAGCGAGCCCGGTGCGGCGGCCAGCCGCCAGGCCCGGTCGTGCGGCAGCCCGAGCAGGTGCGCCAGCACGACCAGGATCGGCTTGCGGTGGCAGACCACCACGCTGGTGCCGCCCTGCGCGAGGACCCGCTCCCACGCGGGCACGACCCGGGCGACGAGGTCCTCGTGCGACTCCCCGCCCGGCGGGCGGTACGTGGCGTCGTCGCGCAGCGCACGCATGGCCTCGCGCTCGCCCTCGATGAGCTCCGGGATCGAGCGGCCGTCCCAGTCGCCGAAGGACTGCTCGTCCCACTCGGCGTCGACCACCGGGTCGACGCCCACGGCGGCGGCCACGGCCGCACCGGTCTCCATGGCCCGCGAGAGCGACGACGTGACGACCCGGGTGGGGTGCCCCTGCACGAGGCTCGCGACGGACCGGCCGGCGGCCACGGCCTGCGCCCGCCCGGTGGAGTTCAGCCGGGGGTCGGGGCCTCCGCGCCCGTCGAGCCGGCCCTGTGCGGTGAAGTCGGTGACGCCGTGCCGCACCAGCACCACCCGAGTGGGGGTCCCGGGTCGGTCGAAGCCGGTGCGGCCGGGCTGGTCGTCGGACTGCGGCTCGCCGGGCACCTCGTCGAGCTCTGAAGGACCGCCGAAGGTGCTCTCGACGGTGTCGCCGTCCATCGCGACGTTCGAGAGCGCATCGGCCGCCTTGTTCTCGGCCCGCGGGATCCACTCGAAGCGCACCGAGCCGCCCTGCCGGGTGAAGCCGGACACCAGGTCGCGGGCCCGCAGGGCCAGGCGGCGCATGTCCTCGTGCTTGATCTTCCAGCGGCCGGACATCTGCTCCACGACCAGCTTGGAGTCCATCCGCACGTGCACCTCGGCGCCGGGGTCGATGGCGAACGCGGCCTCCAGCCCGGCGATCAGCCCCTCGTACTCGGCGACGTTGTTCGACTGCTTCCCCAGCGGCTTGGCGCGCTCGGCGAGCAGCGCGCCGGTGTCGGTGTCACGGACCAGGGCGCCGTACCCGGCGACCCCGGGGTTGCCGCGCGACCCGCCGTCGGCCTCGACGGTGAGCCGGCGGCTCACAGGCCGGACTCGGCGGTACGGACCAGGATGCGGCGGCACTCCTCGCAGCGCAGCACCTCGTCCTCGGGCGCCGAGCGGATGCGCTGGATCTCGACCGGGTTGAGCTCGAGCTGGCAACCACCGCAACGGCGCTGACGCAGCGCAGCCGCCCCGGTGCCGCCGTTCGCGAGGCGGATCTTCTCGTACAGGGTCACGAGGTCGGCGCCGACCTCGTCGACGACGGTCGGACGGGGAGCCCCGATGTCGGCGGCCTCGCCGTCGAGGCGGGCGAACGCCTCGTCACGGGCGGCCTCGAGCGCCTCGATGCGGGTGGTCAGCTCGCCCCGGCCCCGCTCGAGCTCGGCGACGTCGCTCTCGGCGGCCTCGGCGCGCTCCATCACCTCGAGCTCGATGTCCTCGAGCTCGCTCTGCCGGCGGGCCAGCGAGGTGAGCTCGTGCGAGATGGCCTGCAGGTCCTTGGCCGACCCGGTGCCGGCGTCGAGGCGGGCCTGGTCACGCGCCGCGCGGTCGCGCACGAGCTGCACGTCGGACTCGGCCTTGGCCACCTCACGCTGCACGTCGCCGAGCTCGGTGCGCGAGCGGACCAGCTGGTCGTCGATCAGCCGGGCCTTGCCGAGCAGGTCGGCGAGCTCGGCGAGCTGGGGCAGGTGCGACCGCGCGTGGGCGATCTGGTCGAGCCGGGTGTCGATGGCCTGGAGGTCGAGCAGCCGCAGCTGGCGGGCGGACTCGGCGTTCACGGGCTACCTCCGGGGTCGGCACCGACCACGAAGGTCCACGGGTCGGTGCGCACTGTGCTGATGTGGGTCTCCACCCTAGTCGCGCGATCGCGCAGCGCCGCGAGCAGCGCCCGCTCGGCCCGAGCGAGCCAGACCTGCTCGCTGGCCCAGTGCCCGGCGTCGACGAGGTAGGGGGTGCCGCCGCGCGCCTCCTCCCTCGCCTCGAGGGCCGGGTGGTGGCGCAGGTCGGCCGTGACGTAGACGTCGGCCCCGCTGGCCCGCACGGCGTCCAAGAGGTCGTCACCGGCGCCGCCGAGCACGGCGACGCGGCGCACCACGGCATCCGGTGGGCCGGCGACGCGGATGCCGCCCGCAGCCTGGGGCAGCCGGGTCGCCAGCCGCTCGACGAAGGCGCGCAGCGCAACCGGCTCCACCAGGTCGCCGACCCGGCCCATCGGCTCGCCTTCGGACTCGGTCAGCGCCCTGGTCGCCGCCAGCCCGCAGGCCTCGGCGAGCGCCTCGCAGACCCCGTCGGCCGCGACGTCGGCGTTGGTGTGCGCCACGTAGAGGGCGACGTCGCCGACCACGAGGTGGGTGACGCTGGCACCCTTCGCGCTCGTCGTCGCCACGCTGTGCACCCCGCGCAGCAGCAGCGGGTGGTGGGTGAGCAGCAGGTCGGCGCCCAGCGACCGCGCCTCCTCGATGACGGCGAGGGTGGGGTCGACGGCCAGGTGCACGCGCCGCACCGGCTGCCGCAGGTCGCCGGTGACCAGGCCGACGCGGTCCCACGACTGGGCCGTGCTCGGCGGGTAGAGGCGCTCGACGACCTCGAGCACCTCACCCAGGGTCAGGTCATCGTCGCTCATGTGGGCCCGGCCGGGATCGAACCGACGACCTTCGCGGTGTAAACGCGGCGCTCTACCAGCTGAGCTACAGGCCCCGAACGGCCGGCGACCCTCGTCGAGGTCGGCCGACCGCGCACATCATGACAGCACTCAGCACGCCGTACATCAACATGCGGTCGATCAGCGCAGGGCGTCGACCTCGGCCGGCAGCCCGCCGAAGTCGCGGCGCTCCCCCGGCCCGTTGACGAGCGACCAGTGCACGATGCCGTCGCGGCCGATGAGGAACGTGCCGCGGATGGGGGCGCCGCTGGCCTCGTTGAGCACCCCGAAGGCGCGGGCGACCTCGCCGTGCGGCCAGTGGTCGGAGAGCAGCGGGAAGAAGTAGCCCTGGGCGTCGGCCCAGGCCCGCAGCGAGAACATCGGGTCGCACGAGATGCACACGACCTGCAGGTCGTCGGAGACGAAGCGCTCGAGGTGGTCGCGGATCTCGTCGAGCTCACCGGTGCAGATGCCCGAGAAGGCGAAGGGGTAGAACACGACGACGACGTTCTTGGTGCGGGTCAGCTCGGACAGGGAGACCTCGACGCCGTTCTGGTCGCGCAGGGTGAAGTCGGGCGCAACCTGCCCGACGGCGAGCGGTGCCAGGGTGGACGTCATCATGGCGCCATCCTGCCAGCCGCCCGGACTCACCGGCGGACGCGGGTCTTCGGCGCGACCAGCTTGTGCGCGCGCCACTGCGGGGCGACGTTGAAGGTTCCGGCGGTGTGCATGCCGGCGGTCACCGCGGCCTCGTCGATGTCGCTGGGGTCGACCTCGTCACCGGCGACCTTGGGGGTCAGCAGCACCACGAAGCCCCCCTCGTCGAGCACCCCCACCATGTCGACGAGCGCGTCGCCCAGGTCGCCGTCGCCGTCTCGCCACCAGAGCAGCACCGCGTCGGCGCCCCCGGTGTAGTCCTCGTCCTCGATCTCGGCACCGCAGTGGTCCTCGACGGCGAAGCGGAACTCATCGTCGGTGTCGGCGTCGTAGCCGAACTCCTGGACCACCTGGTCGCGGTTGAACCCGAGGCGCTCGACGACGCCGGAGCCACTGGTGCCCGGGTCGGTCGGCGGTGGGGCGGGGGTGTTCACGGTCTCACGGCCTTTCTGGTTCGAAGGAGCCCGGCGGGTGCCGGGTCCAGTCCACCAACCCCGAAGGGTCGCGTGCAAGGGGAATGGTCGAGGGTTCTGACCTGCGGCGGGCCCACCGGGCCCGTTCGGACACCTCGGCCAGGAACGCCTCGGCCTCCGCCACGTCGAGGTGCGCCACCACGGGCGACACCGGTCCGGGCGCCGGGACGACGTGCGCCGTGGCCAGGCCGAGGCGGCCCTCGAGCCAGCCCTGGTCCAGGGTGAGCGACTGGATCCGCGCGTGCGGCACCGCGACCGCCCGGCGGGTGAGCCGCCCGCTGCGCAGCAGCACGGCCGTGCTCACGTCGGACCAGCCCTTGCGCCGCCACGACAGGGGGTCGAACCAGCGGGCCGCGGCGGTCTGGCCGCGCCAGCCGGGGTCGCCGCCCTCGCCGAGCACCGCGCTCTCCCACGCGGATGCCGGCACCCCGGGGACCAGCAGGGCGAGCACCTGTCGCGCGTCGTCGAGGGTGCCGACGGGAAGGAGGGTGGTCTCGCCGTGGCTCTCGCCCTCGCCCTGACCGCCGGAGCCGGCCACGTTGACCCGGATGCGCCACCAGCCCAGCGGCCGCCACCACAGCGGCTGCACGAGCTCGAGGGCCTGGATGCGGTGCATCGGGATCGTGGTCGTGCGCAGGTCGGTCAGCCCCTCCTGCACGCGCACCCCGGTGCCGGCGTCGGCGAGGTGGAAGTTGCCGTGGGTCAGCAGCTCCTTGACCCGCCCCCAGGCGATGCCGATCGCCACGGGCAGCAGCGCAGGGATGCCGGCAAGCGCGAACGGCCCGAAGCTGCGCACGCCCGCGCCCAGCAGGCCGAACACGACCAGCGCCCCGAGGAAGATGGTCGAACCGTGCAGGATGGTCGCGACGAACAGCCGCCCATTGGGCACGGCGAGCACCGGGCGTGGTGCGGCGTGCGGCACGGGGGCGCGCACGGCATCCGGCGCAAGCGCGCCCACGGCATCCGGTCCGGCGGTGGTGACCTCGTCGGTGCGCCCGGCGAGGTCGAGGAGGTGCTCGCGCAGCGCCTCGGCGCGGCCGAGGTCGAGGAAGGACAGGGTGAGCGTGGAGTCGGAGCCGCCGGCGGACTGCACGACGACCCGGGCGAGGCCGAGTGCGCGCGCCAGCAGCGGGCGGGACAGCTCGACCGCCTGCACCCGCTCGAGCCGCACCTGGCGGTGCTGCCGGAAGAGCGCGCCCTGGCGCAGCTCGACCTGGCCGCCGCCGACCCGGAAGCGGGAGAACCGCCAGCTCAGCCAGTTGACCAGGGCGATGACCCCGAGGAAGAGCGCCAGCGCGACCAGCGCGAGCAGCGGGTGGGCGACGGCCTGCTCGAACGGGTCACCCCCGCCTCCGGTCTCGTCCGAGCCGTCGACCCCGACGACGAGGTCGCCGAGGCCGAAGGAGGACAGGAAGTTGTCGAACAGCTGCGACGCGGCGTAGCCGAGGATCGCCAGCATCACGACGCCGCCGCGGAGCAGCGGTGAGAGCGGGTGGAGCCGCTGCCACTCCCCCGAGGGCTCCGGAACCGGATCGGTCACAGGCCGGCCCGCTGGGCCTCGCCACGGGCGGCGAGGCGGCTGCGCAGTGCCTCGGCCTCGGCCACCGGCAGCCCCGGCAGGGAGCCGCCGCTCTCGGGCGAGGCGGTGTGGATCTCGCACGACGCGATGCCGTGCGCCCGCGCCAGCGGCCCGGACTGGATGTCGACGTACTGGAGCCGGCCGTAGGGCACGCTGACCAGGCTGCGGAACATCCGTCCCTTGCGGATCACGATCTCCTCGTCGAGCTCGACCCACGAGATCGCACTGACCTGGCGGCTGATCAGCCAGGCGATCCACGCACCGAGGAGCACGACGGCGAGCGCGCCGAGCAGCACCCACCGGGAGACGAGCAGCCCGACGACGACGGACACCACGAGCAGGGGGACCAGCACGATCGCGAGGGTGATCAGCCGCACGCGGGCGAGGGCGGGCGAGACCGGGCGCCACGGCAGGTCACCGCCGCGCAGGGTCACGGCGTCCGGGCGTGCCGGCGTCACGAAGGTGGGGTCGGCCATGACCCCAGTGTGCCTCAGCCGAGGAAGTCGGCCACCAGCGCGTTGAACTCCTGCGCGTGTTCGATCTGGGTCCAGTGCCCGCAGCGCCCGAAGACGTGCAGCTGGGAGTCGTCGATGAGCTCGAGCAGCCGGAAGGCGTTGGTGAGCGGGATGATCCGGTCGTCGCGGCCGTGGACGACCAGGGTTCGGTGCGGGAGGTCGGCGATGACGGACTCCGGGGTGGCGAGCGCGTCGACCCAGCGCTGGCGTGGCGCGGGGAACATCGCCGAGAACGACTCCTGGAACCCGGGCCGAACCGAGGCGGCGTAGCGCAGCTCGGCGAGCTCGTCGGTGGCGTAGGCCGGGTCGAAGGCGAAGATGTCGAGCAGCCCGCGCATGGTGGCGAGCGAGGGCTCGTAGCCCCACACCCGGTCGAGGCCGTCGGTGATCGGGAACGTGACCCCACAGGCCCCCATGAGCACCAGGCGCTCGACCCGCTCGGGGGCGTGCGCCGCCATCGAGATCGCGAGGCCGCCGCCGA
>CAWDBL010000004.1:0-240549 GCA_963800505.1 uncultured Actinomycetota bacterium | reverse complement strand
GAAGGACGCGAGGCGGTTCCTGCAACTTGGCGCATCGTCCCGGAGGACGACGAGAAGCCCTTCGAGAATGTCTTCACGGCAAAGCACCGCAAACTGGCCATTGACTGAAGCCGTAGCGGTTCAGTCTGGGGATAGGTGGTGCACGATGGTCACCCGGCGGCACCGGTTGCTTGGCGATGATAAGGGGAGCAGGGCGCGCCCCCCGCCCAGATTCACTCAGGCTCTTGAATATCAGCGTCGTAGCTCGCCGCCTCCTTGGCGCCGTGTGTCGGTGGTTTCGAGCCTGGCGCCCTTGTCATGTCCGTATTTGCTGTCTGTCACGGGTGACACGAACTTCATGCGATTCGCTTCTAGACGTTCCGCTTCCTCGCGAAACCCGCCCTCAATCAACCTCCGCTTCTTGTCCGTGATCGTATCCATGTATCGCTCGTGCGCATCCTTGACGGTTCCGCCTTCGAGGAGCGCCAGATCCACAGCAATATCTGCATCACAGAACCACCAGTCTGCAGGGTACACGTTGTCGCGTGTGACCTTAAGGGTGGTCTTGTCCCTCGTCAATTCCAACTCGTACGCCCCAACGTAACCGAAGAATGCGATTGCGCCATTTTCCACCAGTCTTGGGCCGAGGCTCGTGCCCGTCGAACACGCGAACAGGTGGAAGATCTTCCCACGTGCGGCACTGCCTACGCTGGCAGCTGTGAGGATACGTTCGGAATCCCCCTGCGCCGTTGTGTTGAACCCAAGGAGTGCGTCGAAGGCGCCGTGGCCCGACGCTGTGACAAGGCCGGAGTTCGTGGGCGCGATCGCCCTGGCAACGCTTTGGATAGTCGCCGCGGCGCCTTCGAGCGCCTGCGAGTGACTGTCGGCCACCGCTTCCACCGCTGGGAGGAGTCCCTTCTTCCTCCGCCCCATCTGCACCGTCGTGGCGTCGTCGTTCGCCACGTCAATCCTCACCACGGTGAAACGCACCGGCGGCGGCGTTGACGGGGATGGTGGCGGAGCAGCCTGGCTTGCTGCCCTCTCCGCGGCCGCTCGGCTGACGATATGACCGATTAGCACGATCAAAAAGACGCCACCAATCGCGATCAGTGGGAGAAATCGCTTCTTTGTGCCTTCATCCGCGGAGTCGTCGCGATCCTCGGGCAATTCCGCGTTACCGGAGAGATAATCGACGCACTCCTGGTTCAATGCGCACGCGAAGAGGAACAAGTCACCGACCTGACCGGTGAAGCGTGATCCTCCGATCTGGAACGGCTGATGCCATCCCGTATAGCTGCCCTCGGGCTTGGGGAAGTCCGAGTCCCCAACAACATCAACGACCCCGTCGATGAACAACGCTGGGAAGATCGTGGTCGTCGAGTCCCAGCTCGCTGCCACGTGGTGCCATTCGCCGTCATCGAGGCGTTTGGTGCTGGTGACGTTTGGCGCGTCCTCCGGCCGGGACGACCCAGCGGCCAAATCGTATGGCGCCCGGAACTGCGCGCGACCGGTCTTGCGGTCGAACCACAGCGGTCCGGTAATCTGCTCGAATCCGGGTTGGGTGACTTGTGAGGTGTCGGCAATGCGAACCCAGACCGACAGCCCGAGCGATTCCAGTGGGCCAAGCTCGGGGAGCACGCACCCACCATCGTCTGTTCCCGTGAAGGTCGCCGCCGGTCCGAACCGACCTGGGCTGAATTTCCTGGGATGTGTCCGGCTATCGGGATCGTGATGGTGCGGCCCGAGGTCTATCGCGTCCGCCTTAAGCGGGTAGTACGCGATCAGCGCGCCCTGCATCACAGAGATCGAGTCGGGTAGTTGCGTCATAGTAGGTCGGCCAACTTTCCGTTGAGGGTGATGTGGGCCCAAGAGGCTGCAACAAGGCAACCGCTACTCGACGCGTGCAGCCAAGCCCCCGGATATGGCGCACCCCTTCTCATCGAAGTGGTCATCTTCTTCGCGCCCAGGTCTTGGCGAGCGTTGCTGCTCGCTCGCCCTGAGCGTGCTCTAAAGACCTAGTCGGTTACGGCGCTATTTACCCTGCCCACCACAGATGACGACGCGCGGACGGTTCCATTGCAGTCGCGTGACGAAGGATCGGCAGTAGAGGCTCGACAGCGCTGGTCAACGGCCGGCCAGGGTGCGTGATCATTGAGGCTCGCCCAGCGCAGCCGGCTCGGGGAAAGGGCGGCACCGCGACTCCCTTCTGTATGCAGAAGCGGATTCGAGGGTCGGAACGGCATGGTCTTCCGCGTGGTTGTCTGCGCCGGTCGCCGACCGGTTGCTGGTCGTCGGGCTCAGGCGAGATCCAAAGCTCTCTAAGGTGACGTGCAAGTTTGGCGAGATGTTCCTGGTGTCTTGCCGGCCCAGGGCCTCGGCAAAGTCAGGCGAATGGACGTGTGACC
The DNA here is from genome assembly GCA_963800505.1 of uncultured Actinomycetota bacterium. Taxonomy (GTDB): domain Bacteria; phylum Actinomycetota; class Actinomycetes; order Actinomycetales; family Dermatophilaceae; genus Fodinibacter. The sequence continues at coordinate 238,165 of CAWDBL010000004.1, read as the reverse complement.
TGCGGTTTTGTGGCGTGACGCGCGGTGTGGCGCGTGTGACGGGTGTGGCCGCTGGGGCTTGGATGGGAGTTCTCACACACGCCACCACGCCGAGGACCACACCCGCCGATGCCATCTTCGCTGACCGCCGCCACCCTTGCACCACCACCGCAGCCAGCGGACTTGTTGACCCTGCTCGGCGTGATGCCGGACCCGCGGGCCCGTCGCGGCGTGCGGCATCAATTGGGTGCGGCTCCTCTGGAGTGACTATGCAGCTCGGGGGATGACCTCGTTGGCGTAGCAGGACTGGTGGACTCGTTGGCGTTCTCGCTGGAGGTGGAAGCGCCAGTAGTTCTCGAAGTCGTTGTTGGCTCGGACGGCTCGGAGTTTGAGCACGGCTTCGGCGCCGTCGACGCTCCAGCGGGCTCCGGTGATGTCCATCCGGTCGGCGACCAGGTGGCGGCAGGCGCCTTCGATGATCCCGGTGGCGATGGGCCAGCCGGCGGCCAGCGCGCTCGGGTAGTCCAGGTAGCCGGCCTTGTTGACCAGGTAGGTGGCGCACTGGTCGGCCTTGCGGCGTTTGGCCTTGGCGAGTCTGGCGGTGGTGGCGCGTCGTCGGATACCCGCGGCGACCTGACGGGCGTGGCCGTGGAGGATGGCCAGGGCCCGTTCGCGTACCCAGGTCTCGGCGTCCGGGTCGGCTTCGGGGAAGAAGCACCATGCGGCGCCCCAGAGGTATTCCAGGACGTGGACCAGGTCGATCAGGATGGTCACGGCCACGCCTCGGGTGTTCGCTTCGGCGTGGATGCGCTGGATCTGGTGGTTGTTGCCGTCGACCAGGGCAACCCAGGTGCGGGCATGGCCGGGGTCGCATCGCTGGGCTTGCTCGAAGATGGCGGCGATGACCGTGGCGGCGTCATCGACGACGCTGGCGGTGACCCACTTGTTCTTCGCCTTGGGCGCCGGTGGCGGTTCGGGGTCGTGCTCGTGACGGTCGTGCCTGTCGCTGGTGAGTACGTCTGCGGGGGATCGGGATACGGGGGTCAGGTCATAGACCGCGCCGACCTCGGCCATCCGTTTCCGGTTGCGCTTCTCGCCCTTGGACAGGCGGGTGGCCAGCTTGGTCGTGGCCCTCGCGGCGGCCTTGGCGGTGGCGGCACGCAGCGCGTCGGGGCGCATCACGATGCCCTTGCCGTCGGCGGAGATGACCAACACGTCACCCTCGATGCCCTCGGTGGGGGCCCGGGTGGCGTAGAAGTCCTGCACGTCGGCCGCGGCCCGGGCGGTCAATGCCTCAACCTGCCGTTTGCCGAGCTGCTGGCCGGTGGCTCGGGTGATGGCCGCGGCGGCCTGCTCGAACGAGCCGCGGGAGGACTCGACCGCGGCCAGCCGGCGCAGCCCGTGCGAGTGCCGCTCGACCGGCAGGTTGAGCAGCCCGTCGGCCGGACACAGGTTGCGGTGGCCCCGGTGCCGGTAGGCCAGTCGCTGCACCTCGACCCGGCCGAACACGCTGGCCAGCGCCCGGCGGTGACCCGCCTCGACCCGGGAGTGCAGGACACCCTCGTCGTCGGTCACGGCCGGCAGGCGCTCTTCGGTGATGGCACGCAGGCTCAGGTGGTCTTGCAGCAGGCGCCGCAGCAGCTCCCGGCCGCGGCACTCCAGCTGCTCCTCGAGCTCACCGTGCGACAGCATGGCCGACTCGTTGCCTTCCAGCCAGGCCAGCACCTGCTCGAAGCACCCACGCGAGGAGGCCCCGAAGACCGCCGGCGCCTCAGCGGTCCCGCCTTTCACCGCCCGCTCCGGCGCTCGACCCGCAGCCGTGCCAAGCCCTCGGCCGCCTGCGCGTCCAGCTCGCTCTTGGCCTGCTCGTAGCGGGCCAGCGCCGCGGTGACCTGCGCGACCTCGCCCGGGCTGAGCGTCAATGTCTTGGTCCGGCCGTCCTCGGTGAACCGCAGCGCGGGACTCTCATGCGGGTCCCCGTCCGCACACCGACAGCCCGCCTTGCCGCAGCGGCGCCGGAACGTGGTCAAGGTGCCCTGCAGCAGCCATGGTCTGGTTCGTTGAGCGATGCACGACATGCTATCCCCAATCTGTATCCGATACTACATACAGAGAGGGAACCGCAGGAACGGCCAGAAGTGAGGGACCCTGCCTGCGTGTCACCCGGTCAGCCCGCGGCCATCACTCCTGACGGGACGTCACTCCAGCGGAGCCGCACCCGCATCAATTTGCGGGCATCCTGGCCGTCGGGCTGGCTGCGGTCCTGGCCGGCGCGCGGTCGTTCGTCGCGATCGGTGAATGGGTGGCCCATCAGAGCGCCGAGGTGCTTGCGGCGCTCGGGGTCACGGCCGCGAAACGGCCGACGGAGTCGACGATCCGGCGCGCGTTCGCCCGGGTCGACGCGGACCACCTGGACCGGGTGATCGGCGCGTGGATGTTCACCCGCACCTTCGCGCTGGACGGTCGGCGGGTGATCGCCATCGACGGCAAGGCGGTCCGCGGCGCCCGCACCGCCCGGGCCGGCGCCCCGCACCTGGTCGCCGCGCTCGACCACGCCACCGGCACCGTCCTGGGCCAGGTCGCAGTCGCCGCGAAGAGCAACGAAATCCCCGCGGTACGAGACCTGCTCGCGTGTTTCGACCTGACCGGGGCGGTCATCACCGTGGATGCCATGCACACCCAGACCGACACCGCCGCGGCCATCATCGACGCCGGCGGCGACTACCTGTTCACGATCAAGGGCAACCAGCCGCGACTGCACTCCGCGTGCAAGAAGCTGCCGTGGAAGGACGTTCCCGCGCGCCGGGTCACCAGCACCGGGCACGGCCGCCGGGTGACCCGCACCATCAAGGTGATCGACGCCCCGGCCTGGGTCGAATTCCCCGGCGCAGCCCAACTGGCCCAGGTCCGCCGGACCGCCACCAAGGGCGGGCGCAAGAGCGTCGAGGTCGTCTACCTGCTCACCTCCGCCGACTACACCGCGGCCCAACCGGCGACCCTGGCCGCCTGGGTCCAAGGCCACTGGGGGATCGAGAACCGGCTGCACTGGTGCCGCGATGTCACCTTCGATGAAGACCGGTCCCAAGTCCGTGTCGGCAACGCGCCACAGGCGATGGCGACCCTGCGCAACACCGCGATCAGCCTGCTACGGCTGAACGGCTGGACCAACATCGCCGCCGGGCTCCGACATCACGCTCGAAACTCGACCCAACTCATCAAATGCCTGCTCACCTGCTGAAATGCGACTTTGCCGGGGCCCTGCTTGCCGGGCACGGGTTGTGGCCCGCTGTGCCCTTGCGCATCAGGATGCCCGGATGCGCGAGGTGAATGGCGTCGATCGTGTGACCACCGACGGTTACGTTCAGCAGGTCACCGGTGAGTAGCGCGTGCCTCGCCTTCTGGCCCTGGACGGCTCGCAGCGCGCCAGCAACTCCATTGCCCAAAGCTATGAGGAGCCGTGGTTCAGCAGCCTCAAGCTCCATTTCCAGCCAGTGTCAAGCCAGCGAAGCGATGGGAGGGCAAGGTCCTCGAAGGCCTCTCGCCGATAGCCCCGGGGTGGTGTGGCACCAAGTTCCGCGTACTTCCTGCGGTGCCCCTCCTTGAAGAGGAACACCTTGACGATGTCCGTGACCCAGCACTTGGTCCTGTCTAAAGCCAAGGGGTGTGAAGAAGAGATCTCGCAGCTCGTCGGCGGAGGCTTGTGTGCGTTCACGCTGCCCGTCGAAGTACCGCTCCGGCTAATAGGGACCCATGTTGTCGCCGACCGGAACGTGGCGGATACCCGAGACCACCCCGAAGCGGGCCGAGCGATACGCGCCGACGATCATCACGGAGTCCGTGCCAACGTCGAGCGGCGGCAACGCACGTAGCGGCGCTCCAGACAGGTACGACACCTTCGGTTCGAGGCCGACATCCGCCGCGTACCTCTCAACGATGTCCGCTTGGAGCCGGGAGATCTTGGTCGCTATGTTGACACGATCTCAGCGGACCCCTTGGTTGTCAGTCAATCCACTGAGAGGCCTTGGCGGCCAGGGCGGCGCCGGCGACGTCGCGCCGGTAGTACCCGGAGTCTGCACGGACCATCATCTGCCCGGTGGCACCAGCGGCGCGGGCGGTGGCGACCGCGTCACCGATCAGGCGGGGCGCGCCGTGCCCGCTGATGGTGTTGCCCTTGCGCAGCCGGGCGGCGGCGATCACCGGGGCGCAGGTTGGTGAGGACAGCGCCGCGACCTGCGCGTTGACCCCCTTGACCTTGCTGTACCCGTACGCGGCGCCCTGCTTGGCGTAGCCGTGGACCTGCGCGATGGTGTCGTCGACGTCGATGAACGCCATCGCGTCCGTGCCTGCGAGCAGCCGCGGCACGCACCGAGCGAGGCCGGTCAGGGTGCGGGCGTTCACGGCGTCGAGCTGGCGGACGTGACCGAAGGTGAACGCGCGCAGGAACGTGGCGTACGTCGAGGGGGCGCGCACCCCACCAAAGACCTTGGTCATGCCCCCGTGGCGCACCACGTCCAAGTCGTCGATGCTGTCCGCGCCGGCGAGCATCCCGGCGACCACCCCGGCCGCTTTCACCGCGGCGTTCGGGTTGGGCACGCTCAGGTGCTCCTGGAGCAGGGTGTGCAGGCCGGCGCGTTGCGCCAACCGCATCACCGGGACCAGCCCGGCCGAACCGATCAGGTTCGGGTCGTCGAAAACCGCGGATACCTTGTGCGATGCTTGCACTTGTCGGATGCCCCTTCGGACGTGACGGATCAGACCCTTAGCAAGTCCAATCCTGCCGTCCCGCAGGGGCATTCGCGTGTCACGACCCGCTACAACCGCCCACCCATCGGTGGATCAGGGCTAAGGTCCGCGCGGCACTGTCGAGGGCGAACTCCAATTCCACCGGGCGCTTGTGGCAGGTTCGACCCGGTCTCTGGCTTTCTGATGGCGAGGGTGACTACACTCACATCATCGCCTCATCCCATATCTGGCCATTCGGGCGTAGGGGCGCAATCTATTCGGGGGCGCTTTGGGTGAAGGCCCAGTCAGGACTGCGTTCTTCGATTCCGCAGCTTCGGAATGAGTTATTAGATGAGCGCGAATCAGTCAGACCTGTCCGATACGCAATACGGTTATGACCTTGTCGTCGCGACGAGCCAGAAGAGCATCAATGTCGCGTTGAAGGAGTACCTCGACGGGATCGGCGGGCCGCCCATTGTGGCCTGCTTCGTCTATGACGCGGACAACAATCTGGTGCCGATCGACTACGAGCAGCTCAAGGCGCAAGCCAAGGGTTCGGACCCGTTCTCCGTCGCCAACGCCAGCAACCCGTCGACCGACCAGGACCTGTTGAACCTAGCGGCGGCCAACTTCGCCGGAGGGCTTCGGGCGAAGGTTGGGCTGCCCGCTATGAACCCTTTGCGCCTGCCTTCCGTGGTCACCCTCGGCAACGGCGCCACCGCACCGGTCCTGTTCAACCTGCTCTCCAGTGAGTTCGAGGTCGCGGGATTCAGCTACGGCCCCCGGGGGTCGTCGAAGTGGATTAACGCCGCTCAGCCCGCCGATGACCCGTGGTACTTCGTCTCGCAGGTGAGCCTGAACGACGACGTCATCGATCCCCACTCGCCGGTACCTCCTGCCGTTCAGCGGAAGATTCAGGAGTTGATCGACAGCGTCGGAGACGGCGCTTTCTCGATCAAGAGGCTTTTCCTGGACCTGAGCACGGTCATGCTGCTGACGTCCCCGACGATCGTCGGCATCTCGTCGAAGGACTGGCCGGTCTGGTCGCTCCTCTCCAGCGTCTTCGTCGACGCGTACATCGGCCAGCTTCGACAGACAGGGCACCCGGTTCTCGGTTACGCCTGCACTGTTGACAAGCCGAAGCCCGCCACCTTGCCGATCAGGGCGCTCGCTCGGGAGTGCTGCGCGCTGGTGGACTCCTCCGGAGCTCCTGTGCACGATCCCACCAAGGCCCAGCTGGATGCGACCACGCTCAACTACCTGTGCACGACCAGTGGCACGAAACCTGTGGCGCGCACCTTCGGTTGGAACTGGCTGGAGCCGGAGGACCTGGGTACGTTCTCGGGGATCCAGGCGGTTCGCCGAGACGTGTTCGTGGCCTATCTGCAGTCGGTGTTCAACGCGCTGGTCGCCCCGGTCGCATTCGTGCCGGCCGTGTCGTGGAGCGAGACCGCGGCGAATGACTACGTCTCGGTCAAGATCGACGTTCCCGCCGGCGGCGGTGCGCGCTTCACCGCGACGCCCGTGACGGGCAAGCAGGCCGGCACGACCCAGGTTCTGGCACTGGACTTCGACAAGCCCGCCACCGGAGACATCTCGCCCTCAGGGGCAGGCTTCATCGGCGACTACTTCGCCTACACGTTGAACTACAAGCTGACCGGCGACGTGTCCCTACTCGTTCAGGGCGAGTCACCGTGCATCAAGCTCCGCCTCCAGGCCTCGTTCTACGAAGAGTTCCGGCACAACGAGGCGTGGGTTGCCCACTATCACGACCTGCCGGGCAACAAGTACATCGACTACGCCGTCGAGGTCCTGTTCCAGATCAACGTGACAGCGGACGGGAAGCTCGTGGTCAACAACGCGGCACCGACAGTGACCGACACGTCCACACCGTGGTATTTCTACGACGAGGGCATCTACGGGATGTCCAAGGAGTACGAGAAGTACATCCTGTCCCGGGTTAACCCCGTAAACGACCGGATCAAGGGTCTCATCGGCGGCACCTTCGTCGACATCTCAGCACAGCTGCAGAACATCCTCAACGACGCCCACAGCTGGGTGTTCCCCGGGTCGCAGACTTTCACCTTCGGCACAGTGAGGTTCTCCGACTATCTCGACTTCATCACCCACACCACCTACACCCCGCCCCGCTGAAGGGCGCGGTCCGCGCGATGCAGCGAACGTGGAGGAGAGCCTCGTGACGAACTACACCGTCGAGTCATGCTCGGAGCTGATGCAGAACTATCTGCAGGCCGACGTGATCTCGCCCGAAGGAAAGCTCCAGGCCCTGTGCACCGCGACCGGATCCGCCCTGCTCTTCTCCGTGGGCACGGTCGACCGTCGCAGAGCCTTCTACCTGACAGCGGAGTCCCCGAAGGACACCTACGGGTGGCGGCGTACCGACCTGGGCGGCGCACTGATCAGCCACGACTTCCCGGCCGGCGCAGACGTCAAGAACTTCTCCGTCGCGCAGACCACCCACGGCGCTGGCGCAGGCTCGCTGCGGTTGGCGATGGTCGTGGACGACGGCAGCGCGGACCACCTCTACCTGAGTCTGGACAACTCCGACGAGAACACCGCGTGGGCGGAGAAGCCCTCGTGGACGGCCTGTCCCTTCAACGCAGCCAAGGAGGGAAGTCCGGCGGATCCGGCCCGGTTGAAGATCGTCGACGTCTTCCTCAGCGAGGCGAGCAACAACGACTACCTCGTGGTCGACGTCATCCGTGACCCGCAGAGTCCCGTCGCCCTGGTAGCGCGCTACTTCATCGACGTCACGACGCCGGAGCACCCCACGTGGCGGTCGCACGACCTTCCGATCGATCTCGAGGTTTCGAAGTACTCGACCTGCCTGGGTCGCCCTGATCCCAGCACCCCGACAGAGCGCAAGTACCCGATCGACGGTCTGTACACCAGCGGCTCCATCAGCGGGCAGTCCCAGTTCATCTACCGGCCGCTGTACAACCTCTTCGACCCAGAGGCGCCACCCACGCCGCGCAGCCTGCACCTGTCCGATGGCGAGGACCGGACACCTACCGCCATCGCGGCGTGCCGCAAACCCGACGACACCTCCGATCTCTTCGCCACGTCCGACGGCGTGCTGTACTACTTCGCCAGTGACAACCAGACCGACGGCGCCACAGCGGTCGCACTGATGACGAGTTCCCTCTTCGCCGGTGTCACGCGCCTGTTCTCCTCAGTGACGAGCGACGTGGTGACGGTGTGGGGTTTGAATGCCAGCAACGACGTATTCCAGCTGCGCTGCCCCGCGAACGACGTTGAGAAGCAGGGCTCCTGGACGGTTCCGGTGCCCATCATGGGCGCCGTGGACAACGTGTCGCCGTTCGTCAACCGCACCAGTGATGCACTGACCTTCTTCGCACACGCAGGATCCGACCAGCTGAAGATCGCCATGAAGTCTCCTGGTGCGGTGGGGACCTGGACGGTGCGCGACGTCGTGCTGCCACCCGCCTCACCCACCCAACCTGCCGCCTCGTTCAGCTCGTACACCACGCGCATCCAGGTCACCGACGCTGTCGGACGACCCGCTCCCGGCGTCTCCGTCAGCCTGGTGACCCAGAGCAACGCTGTGACCTCCGCGTACATCAACCACCTCTACTACGTGCTAGGTCCGACGCCGGTCGAGGTGAAGACCGACGCGACCGGGACCATCACGATCGTCGAGGCCGTCGCCCGGCTAGATGCGACCCGGTTCACCGCTTCGGTCGTCGGAAGCGGCGCGGCGGCGCAGGTGAACCCGATGCAGGACTCTCCCACCGTGAACACCAAGCTGCGCACGCTCAGGACAGGTCCTGGCCTCAGCGATGCCGTGATCCATTACCAGGACGCCACCAAGAGCCCGCCGAAGAAGCTGGTGAAGAGCAGCGCCAAAGCTTCCGACGTCTCCGCTGCCGCGGCGAACGTGGACAGCCTGTGGCAAGCCCACGACGCGCTGCACGACACTGCCGTGGTCGCCGCGGCACCGCTAGCGGCGCCGAACGTGTCGGCTTACAGCAGCTTCGTGGGCGACCAGACCCCCGTCCGCGTCGACGCGGGTGACTTGTTCATGATGCTCGACTCCCATTCGCAACAGCGCTCCGCCCTCGCGTCGTCGGGCTCGAGTACTGCGGCTGAGGCCGCGGTCGGTGAGTCGGGCTGGGACGCGTTCGTGGACTGGTTCCTCGACCTCGGCAAGCGGGTGTGGCGAGTGATCATCCGCATCGGCGAGGCCATCTACGAGGCCGTTCTCGACGTCATCGAGAAGGTGTATGCCGCGTTCAAGTACGTGTTCGACAAGATCGTCGAGGTGATCGAGGACGTCATTGACTTCGTCAAGTTCCTGTTCGACGTCGAGGACATGAGACGGACGAAGGAGGTCTTCAAGAACGTCCTGCGACTGTTCCTGTACGAGCAGGTCGAGCAGATCGAGGTCGTGAAGGGCCAGTTCGATGTCGCCGCCGACGCCGCCATAAAGGCCATCGACAACTGGGCAGGACTCGATGACTTCACCTGGGTCGACAAGACCAAGGACAGCAAGCCGCCCGATCCCTCCGCATCCGCTTTCGGCAAGACCGCTCCGGAGACACTCCTCTCCCACCACTACCAAGGCAATGTGTCACGGGCGGACTACCACCCCTCGGGCCCCACCCCGCAACCTCCGACCTCCGTCCTCGACGCGCTCGATCGAGCCTCGACCGCGGAAGCCACGGCAATCCGCAGCGCGTTCGACCGGCTGACGACGCTCGTCGAGGAGGGGGCGGGGCTCAGCGCCGCCCAGGTGCTCACGAAGCTGGTCGGCATCGCGGGCGATCTCGCGCTCACGAGCTCGAAGGTCGTGATCGACGCGCTGTTCGACGTCATCTACGTCATGGCCAAGGCCGCACTGGATCTGATCGACCACCCCATCCACATCCCCGTCGTCTCCGACATCCTGAACGCCTTCGGGATCCCCGACGTGTCTTTCCTCGACATCCTGTGCTGGGTCGTCTCGGTGCCGGTGACCATCGTCTACAAGATCGCGATGACGCTCGCCGGTCGCGGAGAGACGTCGCCGTTCCCCGACAGCCCGGAGACGAACTTCCTGATCACCGTCTCGGACTTCCGCACGCTCGAAGGGGCATTCGGCGTGTCGAGCGTGCGCGCGCCAGTCCGTGCAGGGTCAGCCCTCGAGACAGCGGGCTCGCCGGTCAACCTGACACACAACCAGAAGAAGGGCGTGTCGTTCCTGCTGCACACCGCGGCCGCGCTGGGCGGGGTGGGTTCGGCCGTCATCGACAGCCAGGAGGCCCTGATCCCGAGCAAGCTCGTGCCGCGCCCGCTGGCCGTCGCCGGCGGAGCGAGCGCACTCGTCGGGGGTGGGTCACGCGCGCTGGCCAACTACCTCGTGCCACGGTGCCCGGTCAAGGACGACCGCCTCTTCGTCTACAACGTCGCCGTGACGATCCCCTTCGCGCTCAACAAGTTCTTCTGGTCCACACACGACTACTGGATCCCCCCTCTTGACTTCACCTCGGACCCACGCAAATGGGGAGCGGTGTGCGACTCCTTCCTCGCGCTCGCCTCGATGGGCGGTTCGATCTGGCACATCGTGGAGCTTTCCTCCGAAGCCGAGAGCTGGGATCGGGGATCCGCCATCCTCGACGAGATCAGCATGCTGTCGTCAGCCATCGCCCGGATCGGCTACGCCGCGCTGGTCAGTGGGTGGATCGAAGACCCTGACGCCCTCGCAGTGATCGATCTCGGGATGATGGTCGCCAACGGAGGATTCGCGACCTTCCAGTTCGCGGAAGCAGGGGTCGAGCTGGCCAGCCCCTGGGAGTAACGATCAAAGCCGCACGAAGCACCTGGCCCTCCACAGGCGAACGGGCGGCAGGGGCGATGAAGGGATCACGTTTGCCCGGGCGACCACCTCGGGAACAGGTGGTCAAACCGACGCGGGCCTGTTCGCCTCTGACGAGCGACCCAAAGCCGACACCCCTCCTGGGACGAGGTTCACGGCCCGGCTCGATGCGCCGAAGCTAGCATTTTCAGCGCTTCGAGGAGGTGCGTCTCATCGCCGCCAGCCGGCTGGTCTCAGAGTGGAGACCGTACTCCAGCTGGAGGTGATCGTGCCGGGTGCCCCATGTCAGGTCGAAAGACCAGCAGCCGGGTGACGGTAGGTCGATGATCGAGGGCCCCGGCCCGCCCGAAACCGAGCGAGTCACGGTCTTGCCCGAGCACTCCAGGGTGGCTCGCACGTTCAGATCGCCGGATCCCACCCGGGAGACCCACAGGATCTTGTTGTTGCGGTCGGCCGCAGGCGGGACCTGCAGCGGGTTGTGGTCGGCCCACAGGATCGCGACGATGTCGCCCCCGTCACCCAGGACATACGGCACGGGTCGGGTCGGCGGTGTGAACCCGGCCCGCGCCCAGCCCGGAAGGGGGGCCGGGGGTGTAGTCCGACCGACACCCGGCTCTGGCCGTCGATGTCGAGGACGAACTGGGCACTGGTGAGGCACTCGACCCGGCCTGTCGGCTTTCAGGCGGTGCCGACGCCGACTGATTCGTCGTGCACCCCGCCAAGGTCAGGAGGCCGAGCACGGCCACGTGAGAAGCCCTCATCATCCGAGGGTACGTCCGGCCCCGCAGGCACCGACAGTCACCGCCCGCCCACCACTGCCCCACGGCGCTTCTGCCCCCGCTGGTGGACGGCCCTCGCCGCCTTGTTGGCTCGGCATTCACTCACGCGAGCGCCTCCGGGCCCGCCCGCGTCCTATGGCCGCCTTGCGCCGCGCACGCTTGGCGCTCTTGCGCCCTGCCGTTCTGGTGCCGACGATGAGGGATGCGCTTCGTGGAGCTCCGTCGGCATACCGACAACGAGGGCGACGACCTGACCGCGCAGGGTGCGGCTGATGCGGAGGCCATCGGCCAGAAGCAGCTACGGCCGCCCTATGCCGCGTTCATCTCCTCAGGCGCGGCTCGGGCCACGCAGATGGTCGCGATCCTGCGTCACGCCGCCGGGCAGGACGACGTCGCGATATCCGAGGTGTCGGGGCTGCGCTCGACGGTCGAGGATCGATGGCGGACCGCGGCCAAGGCTGCAGGCAAGGGCGCCTCCGTTGAGCAGATCCGAGGGGTCGACCCGGACCTTGTCGAGCACGAGGAACAGCTCCTGGGGGCGGCGCTGCGCCGGGTCGTTGCCTCACTTCCCGACGGCGGTCGGGCGCTGGTGGTCGGCCATAGCCCGACGAACGAGGCCGCGGTGGCGGCCCTGACAGGGCAAACGGTCGAGCCCCTCGGCAAAGGCGCCGGTGTGCTGCTCGTAGAAGACGGCGGCAGGTTCTCCGTCAAGCCGCTGTAGCAAAGTCCCGACCTGCGCTCGCTGCGCGAAAGCGAGCTGGAGCTACGGTGTCTCGCACGGCGACGTGCGTCATACCGCCGCAAGTAGCCATTGGGTCTTGGTGGCCGCAACCGGTGACGTCCATCGTCCAGCGTCGTCGTTGGTCCCTACCTTGGGACTCTTTGGGGGGCGCTGTGGCACGCCGCTTCGCTGGACCCGCCACGAGAGGGGCCGACAAGCGGTAGTGAGGCTGATCGGTTGCCTATGTGATGGGGGTGCTCGCCAGCGACACAACCGTCCCGACCACGAGGACTGCGGCAACTGTCGGCATGAACCAGCCCGGGCGCGACCGTGCCCGCCGCAGCGACCAGATGGCGACCAGCGGAAGCAGGACCCCGAACATGATGCTGCCGATGTGGGCTGGGTCGGTCAGCGGATACGCCTCTTGGCACACGGGCGGGCAGAAGACGATCGGGGACCCGTTGGTCAGGGCCGCCCAGCCGGCGCCGAGGATCCCGGCGCTGGCGACGCCGCTGCCATTGCCCCTGATCCCTGCCATGAAGGAGATTGCCCACCACAGCTGGATGAGCGCCACCCCGATAAGCGTGGTCGCCTCGCTCAGCGACAGCGTCCCGTGCAGGTCGAACAGGCCAACGCCGAAGTCGAGGATGATGTGCAGCACGCTGAAGAACATGGTTGCCAGGCCGACCCAGAGCCACAACGGCAGCCGCCAGTCGCGCCCCGACCACTCCAGGCTCGGCCTGCGCTGCGCTACGGCAGCGGGGCCGGGTGGGACTGCACCCGCGGGCCCAGCGGGCGTTGACGTGCTCTTCACAGCCGGAGGCTAATACCTCAACTTGTCAGGGCGGCTGTTGTTTCCGTTGCGGAAACAAGGGCCCTCTCAAGACAGCGCCGACTGGGTGATTGACTCAGTGAACTCCGTCATCAGATCGATTGCGGTCAGCAGCGCTGGCCGGTCGTCGCCACTGCGCCGGTGCGCGTGGTACCAGCTGGCCGGAACGCCGATGAGCCCGACCCGTTGAAGCTCAGGGGGCAGGTTCCCGGTGAGCGCAACGGGCACCACGGTCACTTCACGTCCGCGGAGGATGCGCTGGGCGACATGCGCTGTGTTCGACGCATTGATCGGAACCAGCGTCGCCTCCTCGAGTGGCCGAACATCAGCCAAAATGAACGGTTGCATGTACTCGTCTGGCAAGTCAGGGCTGTAGATCATCGGCAGACGAGCGAACTCGTGCACATCTACTGTCTGTTTGAACGCCAGCGGATGCGTTACGCCGACCAGCCCGACCCGATGAATCTCCGAGAGCCGTGTCGAGATGACGTCGGGACTCGGGGAGGGCCCGAACGTCAGGACCACGTCGACGTCACCCGCGAGGAGGTCTGGGGTCAGCTCCGGGAATGCCGTCGGCACCGATTCGATGGTCACGTCGGGGTGGGCGTGCTGGAGCGCCAGTTCAAGCGTCGCAAGCGCTCGAGGCATGAGTGGCGCCACGACCCCGACACCTGCCGGCACGGCGAGCCGCAGGGTCTCGACCGACGCGCCCGATGCCGCGGTCTTGGCGGCTTGGGCAGCGTGCAGCAGCTGTGGGGCGAACTGCACGAAACGCCGACCGGCAGGCGTGAGCCCGGTGTACCCGCCGGTGTCGCGTTCGATCAAGGGGACACCGACTGCCGCCTCAAGTCTCTGGATGCGCTTGGTCAACGCGGACGCCGAGACACCGAGCCGGCCGGCGGCGCGCCCGAAGTGCCGCAAGTCGGCAACAGCAATGAAGCTCTCGACGGCAGTCAGGTCGAGATCCATGGGTGCGATCGTCGCAGTCGACCCGCCCGGCGTCTATGAAGGCGCATTCGCCACCCCTCACCGCTCGGCCGGACGGAGGCGCGTCACATCGCCGCCAAACGCCCACTGTTGGCTACCCCGTCGAGTGAACGGCACGCGGAGAAGCCGGAGCCATCACCCCGAGCCCCCGGTTCCCGCGACGGCCACCTCCTCTGGCGCGCCCCGGCCGATGCCCACGTACAAGCTCCCACGGCGCCGGCAACGTCCCGGGTGCGCTGGAATCTTCGGTGCCTCACCGTGCGGACGCGTTTCCCCGGTGCTGGCACGTCGAGGGCGGGCATCCTTGTGGTCACCGTGATGTCGCAGATCCTCCGCCGGACTGAGCCCTTCCGCTGGGTCGGCGCGTCCGGGAGCCACTCAAACGGCGGGGTGCGTGCCCCTGGTTCTCCTCCGGGCCGGGCGCCGTGCGGGACGTCGGTGAGCCGCGGACTACCAAGGCCGGCCACCAGACGGGAGTTGTCGCAGTCAGCTTCCTCGTTGTCCTCGTGCGGGTGGAGGTCGCTCACCGAGTTGCGACAGAGACGCTGCGCTTCTGGAGGGTCTGGCGTCCTGGTCCCTCGAGCTGGTCAAGGTAGGCCCCACGTCCAGCGACTGGCCAGTGGACGCATGCCCATTCGTGTCGGACGGATCTCCGACCTCATGGAGCCCGTGGCCGAGCTCGTGCACCTGCAGCGGAAGCCGCGCGCCGGCATCCTCCTCTCGATCGACCCGCAGCCGGCCTCAGCCGGCTGAGCCCCCGGGTTCGGTCCGGTGCGAGGCCACGAGCAGCCACGCGCCGACGGCGGTGATCCCCGCCAGCATCGCGACGTACCCGAAGGCCGGCGCGCTGCCCCAGGCGAGCTCGTCGCCGTGACGCAGCAAGGCAACAGCCTGGAGCACTCCGAAGAGCACTCCGGTGACCCCGACCGGGCCCAGCGACCCCGGGTCGTCGACCCGCCACGCGTGGCCGGCCGCGACACCGAGCCCGACGTTCCACGCCCCGACGGCGCGGCCGGTGAGCGGGGTCAGCGGCCACGGCCACGCGGAGGCGGCCCACTCGGGGGCCACGAGCAGCGCCACCCCAAGCCCTACCAGCGCGAGGGCCAGGATGCCCAGGACGACGCGGACCCACGCGGGCAACCCCGCTGGGGTCGGCACGCCGGCCCCCGACCGGTACTGCCACCACCAAGCCAGGAGCATCAGCACCGGCACGAACGCGTACACCGTGATCCATGCCCACGTGACGGCCCGCGTCGCGGTGGCGTGCTCGGCGCCCAGGTGGAACTTGTCGAGGTGCACGAGGGTGACCACGAGGGTCAGCGAGGTGAAGACGAAGACGGCCGGGACCGCGACCCGGGCCACCGCCCACCAGCGGGTGGTGGCACCGCTCAGCTCGAGCCCGACTGCCGACCAGTACGACGCACCGAGGAACACCGCCGTCATCGGGGAGCCGATGGTCCACGCGAACCGGGTCTCGGTCGCGAGCGGGAAGACGAAGAGCTGGACCCCGGCGAGGAAGACGAGGAACGCCGCGGTGCCGAGCAGCCACCGCATCGCCGGGACCACGGCGGCCCCCCTGTCGGCCCGGGGTGCCTCCGCGTCGCGGGTCATCGGGCCGGCTCCGTAACGAGGTGCTGGTGCACTGCGGCGATGACGGCGGCGCCGTCACCGACTGCTGTCGCGACCCGCTTGACGGAACCACTGCGCGTGTCGCCGACCGCGAAGACGCCGCGGCGGCTGGTCTCCAACGGGTGACGGCTGTGGTGCTCCGCCTCGCCCTCGCCCCCGGTCGCGGTGAGCGCCTCGGCCGCCTCCCGGCCGACGAGGACGTAGCCACTCTCGTCGCGGGCCGCCGCGCCCCCGATCCAACCGGTGTGCGGCGCCGACCCGATGAGGACGAACAGGCCGTGCGACTCCTCCCACCTCGACTCCCTGGTGTCGCGGTCGGTCACCTCCACCTCCGTGAGCCGGCCGTCGACCGAGCGGCCGTCGGTGACCTCGACCCGGTGGACGAGGTCCACGTTGCGGGTGGCTCTGATCTGCCCCACGAGGTAGTCGGACATGCTTGCCGCGACGTCGGGGCCCCTGATGAGGAGGCTGACGTGCCGCGCGTACTTGGCGAGGTGGAGCGCGGCCTGTCCGGCCGAGTTCCCACCACCGATGACGTGCACCTGGTGGCCGGTCATCCCCCGGGCCTCGGTGACGGCGGCGCCGTAGTAGACCCCGCGGCCGACGAGCTCCTCGAGGTTGGTGATGCCGAGCCGTCGGTAGTCGACCCCGGTGGCCACCACGGTCGTCCGGGTACGAGCCTCGGTGCCGTCGGAGAGCTGGACCCGCTGCTCGCGCTCGTCCACCTCGAGCCCGGTGGCGGAGCGGTAGAAGTGGAACACTGCGCCGAACATCCACGCTTGGTGGAACGAGCGGAAGGCGAGGTGGTTGCCGCTGATGCCGCGAGCGAACCCGGGGTAGTTGCGGATCAGCGAGCTGGTGCCCGCCTGGCCTCCGATGGCCTGGCGCTCGACCACGAGCGTGCGCAGCCCCTCCGACGCGGCGTAGACGGCCGCGGCGAGCCCGGCCGGACCCGCGCCGATGATGACGACGTCCCACACCATGTCGGGGTCGAGCTGGGTGGTGAGCCCGAAGGCCTCGACCAGGTCGGTGTCGCTGGGGTTCTGCAGCGCTCGCGGTGGCCGGGTGAAGCGCAGGTCGAGCACCGGCAGATCGGGCTCCTCGAGGCCCAGGCTCCGCAGCACGCGTCGGCCTTCCTCGAGGTCGGCGTCGTAGAATCCTGTGGGGATGTGGTTGCGCTGGAGGGCCTCCCGCAGCAAGTGTGTCCGCTCGTCGTGGTGCCCAATGACGCGCACCGCTTCGAAACCGCTCGTGCCCTGGGCCCAGTGCCAGTCCTCGAGGAGGTCGGTGACGGCGCCGTGGAACTCCTCGTCCCGGGGTCGCTCGGGACGGATGACGAAGTTCTCGAGGTCCCCCTCGGCGATGGCATGGAAGACCGGGCCGCGGGCGTCGAAGTTTCCCCACTCGAGGACGACGACCCGTTTGGCCGACGGGTGGATCGAGCGGGCGCGACGAAGCAGGTCGAGCCCACCGTGGTCCCTCCGCCCGTAACCGGAGAGGACGAGGGCGACGTCGCGGTCCCACCGGCGCAGGCCGTCGAGGATGGCCCGGGCGTGATCGTGGCCGCTGCACGTGACGACCTCGTAGTCGGACGCGTAGCGGTGCCGCATCTCCGCGTCGAGCACCGACAAGGAGTCGGGGTCGGTGGTCGAGATCAGGATGACCGGTGGAGGGGTGTGGTCGGGTCGGGACGCCGCCTGTGCAGACCCGTCACCGGTCGCGTCATCACCCTCCGCGGTCCCCTGCAGCCTCTCGGACATGCCTTTCAGCCTCCCAGAGGGCCGGGGGCATTGTCACGGTCATTTCGGGGGGTGGGGCATAGCGATGGAGCGTCAGCGGCATCTGCGTAAGTCGCGCTTCCAGGGCTCCGCCGGAGCATCGACCCAGTCGGCATAGCGCGAGCCGAAGGCGGCAGGCGCTCGGACAGCGACGCCAGGCGCACGTCTCGGAACCGCTCCCAGTCAGCTGGCCCGATCCGTGTGATCACCACCCGCCGAACCAACCACGATCAAGACGACCATCGCGCGGTCATCGCGCAACCAGGGTGTCGACGACGACTGCCGCGCTATCCCCGAGGTTGTTGTGGGCGGGGTGCGTTGCCAGCCATGGAGTGGTCATCATCACGGTTGCGCGGCCAAGCGGCGGGATCGAGGAGAAGCGTGCACAAAGCTCCGCACAGCCAGCGCTGGATATGGGATTCATCCATGCCGGAGTCGAGGCACTTGATCCACGTCTCCGGTGCAGCGAGGATCCACAAGTCGCGCGCGAGATGGTCGACTGCTCGGTCTCGACGGAGCCAGCCTTTCTCCTGGAGAACATCGAGCAGCCATGTCTGCCCATCCAGCCGGAAGTTCTCCTGGTCACGCCACGCGGTCGCAACCATCCCGTCAACCGCAGCGCCCTGAACGAACACCCGCACCAGCGGCAACGCGTCCTCTGCAACGCGGGACCCCGTGCGACAGAACAAGTCCACGACCTCGACGGGGTCTGATGAAGCCCGGGCTTGGCGAGCCCATTCGGATCCCAACTCGCGGTCCGGCACCAGGCGCTGCAGCGCGGCTAGCAGCAGGCCGGCCTTGCTGCCGAACAGATGGAAGATCGTGCCCTCGGCAATGCCCGCCTCCCACCCCCCTACTGCCTGAGGACCAGCCCATTGGCGATGTTTTCCGGCGGTGGATGATCTACACCCGCGGCGACAAGCACCACCAGCTCCGGCGTCGATTCTCGGGATACTTCGGTCCCCAACAGGCCGAGTCCTTCCGCGCGAACATCGAAAAGCGAGTCGATGAGGTCCTCGAGGCGGTAGCTCCCCGCGGCGAGATGGACCTCGTCACCGATCTCGCCCAGCGGATCACGTTCCCGCTGATCTGCGACACGATGGGCGTGCCCGACAGTGACCGGGAGGAGCTCGCGCGGTTGATCCTGGTGTTCGAGGAGGCCGTGCCGCGACAGCGCGACCCCTACTGGGCGAAGCAGGGCGAAGCCGCGGGCGCACAGATCATGGACACCTTCGAGGGTTACCTGGCGCACCGCCGAGCACAGCCCCAGCACGACTTCCTCACCGACCTGGTCCGCTCCTCGCTGGGGGATCAGGAGGAATGGCGGGACGTCGCCGCGAACTGCATGTTCCTGCTGAGCAACGCCTTCAGCAACACCCCGACGCTGGTCGCGGGCACGATCGGACTGCTATTGGACCATCCCGACACCCTGACGTCGCTGCGAAGCGGCGACGTCACGCTCGACCAGGTGGTGGAGGAGAGCGCTCGACTTCTGTCACCGGTCACGTACACCCTGAGTGCAGACGTCCACGACGACGAGCGCTGGAGCACCTACTACTTGGCCGCGGCCAACCGCGACCCGCAGGAGTTCGTGCAGCCCGATGACTTCGACCCCGCCCGCACGCCCAACCGTCACCTGACCTTCTTCGTGGGGCAGCACGCGTGCCTGGGTTCGTCGGTTGCCAAGCTGATCACAGGGGTCACTGCGCTCCGGGTGATGGAGGGCTTGGCCGGATTGCGACGTGCCGGGCCGCCCGTGTGGACCGCAGCGCGCCCACTGCACCGACTGGGACACCTGCCGGTCGAATGGGATCGCGCCCCCTCGAGCGACCGGAACTAGCCAGAGCTGATCGCCGCGAAGCGTTGCCCGCGCGTTGACTGAGAAGATGAGTCCTTCCGCCGCATCTGTCCGAGACTGTTACGCGTGATGGTCCACGTCGCCGATTCGTAGAGCTGTCGGGCGGCTCCCGAACGCCGCCTCGTAGTTCGCGTCACATGATCGCGACGGCGGTGCCGGTGACCTCGATCTCGGCCCGGTCGGCGCGGATATCGACGATGAGCTGGCCGGGTCGGCCGAGGTCCTCACCCTGATGGATGGTGACGGTGGCGGGTACCGGCACGAGGTGGAGGTCGCGCAGGTAGGCGCCCAGTGCAGCGGCGGCGGCCCCGGTCGCGGGGTCCTCGACGACGCCGCCCGGCGGGAACGGGTTACGCGAGTGGAAACGCGTCTCGGCCTCGCGCCAGACCAGCTGGATCGTCGTCCATCCGCGCGCGGCCATGAGTGTCGCCAGCCGGTCGAAGTCGTAGTCCAACTCGGAGAGGCGCTGGCGGGTGGCCGCAGCGATCACGGGATGCCAGGCGCCGGCGTAGCCAATGCGTGGCGGCAATGTGGGGTCGAGGTCAGCGGCCTCCCAGCCGATTGACGAGAGCAGCTCCTGCAGATCTGCCGGTGCGATGTCGCGGATGCGCGCTGGCACGCTGGTGAGCGTGGCCAGGATGCCACCGTCATCATCGCGCCGGGTCGTGACGGGCACCGGGCCGCCGGCCGTGGCCAGGACGACCTCGCCGGGCCCGTCGCGTTCTGCCAGCGCCACCGCCGTCGCGATCGTCGCGTGTCCGCAGAACGGGACCTCGGCCAGTGGGGAGAAGTAGCGGATGTCGGTACCGGACAGGAAGGCAGTCTCGCTGTAGCCAAGTTCGGCAGCGATCGCGAGCATGCGATCGTCACTCAACCCGGCGGCATCGAGCACGACGCCGGCAGGGTTGCCACCGTCGGGACGATCCGAGAACGCCACGTACCGCTGCACGGCCCCGCTCATCTCCGAATTATCGCAGGCCCGAACATCTTGTCCAGGACCCGCGGTGCGCGACCGACATGGGTGCGTAGTAACTACCTGAGCGTGTTGGCCGGGGCTCGAGCGCATCCCCCTGATGGGGTTTGACGGGCTTGGTGTCCCAGACCACTCATCAGGAGGATGCAATGTCCAAAGGTAGCCGTCGGCTCTCTCGTGGAGACCGCCGCCGCAACGACAGGCTTGCGGAGTTGCGGGCTGTGATCACCCGCGAGAGCGCGGTGCTCGCGTTCGACCTCGCCGCTGACAAGCAGGTGTGCGCGTTGACCGACCAGGATTCGCGGGTGTTGGCCCGCCGCACGGTGAAGGCCAAGGCGTGGCAGCTGGCCGAGGCCGTGTCGTGGGGGCTGGCCCAGGCCACGGCGGCGGGGTTCTCCTCGGTCGTGGTCGCGTGCGAGCCGACCGGGCACCGGTGGCGGGTGTTGGACCAGATCGCCGCGGGACTGGGCGTCAGGCTGGTGTGTGTGCAGCCTTTGCTGGTGCACCGGGCTCGAGAGAGCGAGGACTTCACCCACAACAAGAGCGACGAGACCGACGCGATGATCATCGCCCGGCTGGTCACCGAGCTGCGTTGCTATCTGCCCGAGCGGGCCGACCCGGTGTGGGCGCGGCTGCGGCACCTCGGCGCCCGCCGGGCCGCCCTGGTCACCGATGCCACGGCCGCACGTCAGCAGGTCGCTGACCTGCTCGAGTGCGCCTGGCCGGCGACGCTGGAAGCCGCCGGCAAGCCGATGAAGTCCAAGAGCTGGCTGGCCGCGATGACGGTGGTCTTGGACCGGGTTGGCGCCAGCGGCGACTTGAGCGTGGTCCGCCGTTGGGGCTGGGCCCGGTTCGCCGCGGCGGTGCGCCGTGAGGTCGCCAGCCATGGTGCGACCCGCTGGTACGCCAAGATCGTGCGGGCCGTCTTCGACGCCGCAACCGACCCGGCCCGGGTCGCGGCTGGTGTGGCCGACCAGCGCGCCGGCGCGCTGGAACGGACCCGGTTCGCGCTGGCCGACCTGGCCCACGCCCGCGCCGAGATCGCCCTCGTCGAGACCCGCATGGTTGCGGTCCTCGACGAGCTCGCCCTGACCGGCCTGGCGACCAGCATCCCCGGGCTGTCCGCGGTCGGCGCCGCCGCCATCCTCGCCGAGACCGGCGACCCGAACCGGTTCACCAGCGCCCGGGCGCTGGTCAAGCACGCCGGGCTGTGCCCCCGCGACAACGCCTCAGGCACCTACCAGGGCAAGACCGGCATCAGCGGACGAGGCCGCCCCCAGCTCCGCCTCGCGGCGTGGCGAGCGGTGTGGGCCGCGTTGCGGAACAACCCCGTGCTCGCCGCCCGGTACGCGCACCTGACCGGCCGCGCCGACAACAAGCTCACCCCCACCCAGGCCCGGGTCGCGGTCGCCGGCAGCCTGCTGCGTCAGCTCCACGCCGTCCTGACCACCGGCACGCCCTGGGACCCCGCCATCGCCAGCGGCTGCCCCGAGGGGCCAGCGAAGGGAGCCGCCGCTGCCGCATAACCCAAGGCGCCGTAGCTGACCGGACGGGGCGAGCCCGCCTTTGCGTCGGGATCACATCCCGCAAGAGACCATGGGCAGCCCCGCCCGTCTCCACCAAAGCCCGGATGAAGGCTGTCGGGAACAACCCGCTTGCCCGCTACGTAGGGCCGGAGACGGGCGCGAGGCCCCCTGCCACGCCAACGACGCACCCCGCACACCAAACCAGCCCGCCGGCGAACCCGGCGAGCCGACCTCCCCTGCACAAATCAACAAAACCAAGCCCCTTGACTTCGTCCCCATAGGCTGGTCTCTTCGCCGCCAGTAGGCGCTAGCGCGCAGGCGGGCTCGGGCTTACCTTCGGATGGTTCGAGTGCCTGGCCGCGGTAGCGGCGGGCGTGGCGTGGGCCTCTGAGGGGTCGCCGCGTGAGGTGATCCCCTTGTCCACTCCCACTGCTCTGTTCCCGTTCCAGCCCGCAACGATGTCGACCGCCCAGCTTGCGGCGGTCTCGTTCCTGGCCCGCTACTCGGGGCGAAGCCACCACCTGTACCAGTTCCAGCTGAGGGAGTGGTTCGCCTGGTGTGAGCGCAACGGGCTCGACCGCTGGTGGGGGTCCAGCGCGCGCACGTCGAGCAGTACATCCGCAGTTTGGGCGAGCGCGGCCTGATGGACTCATCGGTGGTGTCGATGATGAACGGCGTGCGTGGGTTCTTCCGGTTCGCGCACATCGACGGTCTCATCCCCCGCGGACCCGGCGGTGTACGCCCGGCTGCCGAAGGTGCAGCGTGACGAGTCCCGCACCCAGGGCCTGGACCGGCTCGAGCTGATCCGGTTCCTGCAGGTCGCCCAGACCGTCACAGTCCACCACGGCGCCTTGGCGTACCTGCTCGGGATCAACGCCCTGCGCGCCTCCGAGGCGGCGGCGGTGCGCATCGAGGACTACGCCGACTCCCTGCGCGGCCACCGGGTCCTGCACCTGGTGGGCAAGGGCAACAAGCCCGCCACCATGCCGGTCACCGTCGAGGTCCTGCGCGTGCTGGAGGCCTGCGGCGGTGAACGCACCAGCGGACCGCTGGTGCTGCGGCCCCTGTCCGGGCAGCCGATCGACCGACGCGACGCCTACCGGATGGTCACCCGGATCGCCAAGGCCGCCGGCATCTCCAGGCACATCAGCCCGCACTCACTGCGGCACGCCGCGATCACCAACGCTTTGGATGCCGGGGTGCCGCTACGCGATGCGCAGATCCTGGCCCGCCACGCCGACCCCAGGACCACAGAGCACTACGACCGCGCCCGAGGCAACCTCGACCGGCACGCCGTGCACTTCCTCACCGCCTACGTCGCCGTCGTATGAGCAGCCGCCAGTATCGCGGTGGCTCAGGTCTGCAGCCCAGATCGCGCGGTACCGCCGTAGTACCATTCATGAATGGCGATGAACCTCCGGCTCACGGACTCAGAGAGCGATGCGCTACGCGCCAAGGCCGAGCAGGAGGGCCGCTCCATGCAGGAAGTCGCCAAGACGGCGATCGCCCAGTACGTGTCGGAACGACCCCAGCGACTGCTGAACGCGATCCAGCGTGTGCGCAGTGAGGACGCCGAGCTGCTCGAGCGCCTCAGCAAGTGAGCAGCCAGGAGATCGACTACCTCTCTGTGGAGGATCTGCTCGAGATCGCTGCTGGTGTCATGGACCAGGTAGCCATCCGCGATGCCGGCTTGCTGGCAGCGGCTGCGGGGCGCCCACACGTCACCGTCTTCGGCGACGACGCATATCCGACGTTTACAGACAAGGCCGCGGCGCTGCTTCATTCGCTAGTTCGCAACCATGCGCTGGTGGATGGAAACAAGCGGCTCGCCTGGTCCGCGACCCGCGTGTTCTGTTTGATGAACGGGCACGACCTGACCTACAGCGTCGACGAAGCAGAGGAGCTGATGCTAAGCGCGGCATCCGGCCGGCTCGACGTGCCCGACATCGCTGGCTGGTTGGCCGCCCGCCTGGGGCCCACGTCATAGCGCCGCGACTCGGGCTCGTCACGCCGCCGGGTAACACCTGGTGGACGAGTGCTCCGGCCTCACTTCGCATCCGACGACCGGCTCACTCCTGGGCAATCGCGCCGGGTGGACGGCACTCCTGATCAGGGCCGCAGCCGCAGTTCAACCATCGGCACACCGATCACTTGCTGGTCGAGCGCCTCTTCGATGACGCCCCGTAGCCTGCGCCACGCTCGCGGATGGGCGTGCTGGTACCGCGCTAGCGTGGCCGCTGACTCATCGTCGGACATCAATCGCGCCCGAGCCGGTACGCGCCTGCTCCGTCCCACGCTGACGCGGCAGGTGGGGTTCGCCTGCAGGTTGCGGTACCACTGAGCCCGAGCGCCGAACCCGCTCGCAACAATGATCGCGTTGCTGCCGGGTCGGTCGACGACCTCGAGACACACGAACCGCTCCGCACCCGAGGTACGTCCTCGGTGCTCCAGCATCAGAACACGCGGACCCATCAGCCAGCCCAACCGGTGCCGGTAGAGCCAGATCGGCGCTCGCGCAAGGCGAGGCGTGGTGAGTAGGTACGCACCGATCGTGTTGAGCACGGAGGCCACACAGGAAGGCTAACCTCGGGCTCGCTCTGTTGAGTCCACAGCGTCTGTGCGACTACAGCGGAGGAGTTGTCATGCTCGAAGTGAGACTCATGAGGCGTCGCGGGCCCGGGGTCGTGGCCGGCGATCACCCAGGCGAACAGGATGCCGGCCAGGGCCAGCTGCATGCCCACGAGCAGGTGCACCCCGCCTTGCCGGGTGCGCTCGTACACCGACGCCGGGAAACGACAGTGCGAAGCTTCCCGTACTCGGCCGTGCCGTGCCGCGCCTTCGACAGCGGCTCGACGGCAGCGCTTGTGCCCACAGTCACAAAGTGTTCTGACTACCCCCGGGGGTATTCATGCAAGAGTGGGGGCGTGACTCACGGTCCCAGATCAACAGTGGTGCAGGGCGGTTCGCGCCATGCCACCAGGGTCGTGTTCCAGTCTCAGAACTTCGCGTGCGGTTTCCTCGGCCTGCACCCGGTCCGTCGCTGCTCCGCGCCTCGTACGCACCGCAGCCGCGAGTCCAGCTGTGGCGCTGCGCCTGGTTGACCGCCCTGCCGGTGAGCGCCTGTCCCGCCGGCACATGGTCCACCTGGCTGACCAGCCGCCCACCGGCGCACCAGCGCGCCGACGTACGAGAAGGATTCACCATGTCCGTCACCACCGATGAACTCATGCACCTCACGGCCGACAGCGTCGTCGACGCGCGCGGAACCTCCTGCCCGGGCCCCATCCTCGCCGCCAAGAAGGGCATCGGCGCCGTCCCCGTCGGCGGCATCATGGAGGTCCAGGCCACCGACTCCGGGACTCTGAAGGACATGCCGGCCTGGTGCAAGAAGCTGGGCCACGACTACCTCGGACACTTCGAGGACGGCGGCTACCTCAGGCTGTTCCTCAGGAAGACGAAGTGAGGTCCGGTCGTGCCCGGCACCTCGGATGCCGGGTTCACTCCTAGCATCCTGGTCTTCTCGACCAACAACATCTCCGACCCCGGAATCGACCTCGCCGGAAGCCGTCACCTGCACTACTCGTCGGCCATCTCGACGCTCCCGATGCCGTGCAGCAGCGGCATCCGGCCGTCCTGGATCATGCACGCGTTCGACCGGGGCATCGACGGAGTCTTCATCGCCTCCGATGGCGAGGAGTGTGCACTCCTCCCCGACTGTGCCCAGCGGACCTCCCGGATCGTGGCCCAGGCCCAGGTGCTGATGAAGGACCGCGGGCTGGAGCCGGGCCGGCTGAAGATGGCCGCCATCTGCTCGGTCTGCGCCGAGCCGTTCGTCAACTACATGCGTGAGTTCACCGAGTCACTCACCGCGCTGGGGCCCATTGCGGTCCCGGTGGCCTGACCGGTACATCTGAAAGGCCCACCAGTGGATACCAGCCACAAGACGGTCATCGTCTTCAGCGGAGACTTCGACAAGGTCATGGCCGCGTTCATCATCGCCAACGGCGCCGCCGCCATGGGTGACGAGGTCACGATGTTCTTCACCTTCTGGGGGTTGAACTGCCTGCGCAAGCCGGACGGCTCGACCACCCAACCCAAGAGCGGGCTGCAGAAGATGTTCGCCTTCATGATGCCGAAGGGGCCCGAGCACCTCGGCCTGTCCCGGATGAACATGGCCGGGATGGGTCCGAAGATGATGAAGAAGGTCATGCGGCAGCAGAACATCACCTCCCTGGCCGACCTCATCGACATGGCCAAGGAGCAGGAGATCAAGATGGTCGCCTGCACCATGTCCATGGACGTGATGGGGCTGAAGGAAGAAGAGCTCATCGACGGGCTCGAGTACGCCGGCGTGGCCAGCTACCTCGGCGACGCCGACGAGGCCAACGTCAACCTCTTCATCTAGGCCACCTCGTTCCGGGCCGCCCGCTCGCGGGAGCGGCCGGCCGGGACGACCCCTGCGACACGTTCGAGACTGGAGCACCGCCATGGACTACGACGTCCTCGTCATCGGCAGCGGAATCGCCGGCATGGAGTCCTCGCTGAAGCTGGGCGACATGGGCTACAAGGTTCTGCTGGTGGAGAAGGAGGCCAGCGTCGGCGGCCGGATGATCCTGCTGAGCAAGGTCTTCCCGACCCTGGACTGCGCCAGCTGCATCTCAGGCCCCAAGATGTCCTCGACGATCAACCACCCGAACATCACGACGATGGCCTACAGCGAGGTGCAGGGCATCCGGCGCGCCGAGCAGGGCCGGTTCACGGCCACCGTGCAGTCGCGCTCGCGCTTCGTCGACTGGGATGCGTGCACCGGCTGCCAGGACTGCGAACGGGTCTGCACCGTCGCGGTACCCGACCAGTTCAACGCCGACCTGTCGGCCCGGCGGGCGGCCTACATCGCGTTCCCCCAGGCCGTTCCCAAGAAGGCGGTCCTGGAACGCGAGGGCACCTCGCCCTGCATCGGCGCCTGCCCGGCGGGCATCAAGGCACACGGCTACGTGTCCTTGGTCCGCGAGGGCAAGTACGAAGCGGCGTTCCAGCTCGTGCTGGACGCCACGCCGCTCGTCGGCACGCTGGGGCGGGCCTGCTACGCCCCGTGCGAGACCGAGTGCACGCGCACCAAGCTCGAAGGCGCCGTGCCGATCCGGCTGATCAAGCGGTTCGCGGCCGACCGGCACTACGCGGCCGGTGGCGGCCCGAGCGTCGAGGTCGACCCTCCCAACGGCAAGAAGGTCGTGATCGTCGGCTCCGGCCCGGCCGGCCTCACCGCCGCCTGGCAGCTGGCACGCAAGGGCTACGCCGTCACGATCCTGGAGAAGCGCTCGGCACCGGGCGGCTTCCTACGCCACGCGATCCCGATCTACCGGCTCCCCCACGACGTCGTCGACGCCGACATCGCCAACCTCACCGCCCTCGGAGTCGCGATCGAGTGCGACGCACCCGTCTCCGACCTCGAGGCCCTGCGGGCGCAGGGGTACGACGCGATCATCGTCGCCACGGGAACCCAGGTCGCCAGCCGGATGAACGTCCCCGGCGAGGATGCCGAGGGCTCGCTCGACGGGCTGGCCTTCCTCAATGACGTGGCCAACGGCCACGCGCCCGACCTCGCCGGCCGGCGGGTGGTCATCGTGGGTGGCGGCAACGTCGCGATGGACACCGCCCGGGTCGCCAGGCGACTCGGAGCCGCCGAGTCGCGCGTGGTCTACCGACGCGGCCGCAGTGAGATGCCGGCCCACCACGTCGAGTCCGAGGACGCCGAGGCCGAGGGCGCGATCTTCGAGCTGCTGGTCAACCCCACGGAGGTGCTCGTGGCCGACGGCAAGGTCGTGGGGGTCAGGCTGCAGAAGATGAAGCTGGGCGCCCCGGACTCCTCCGGTCGCCGGAGTCCGGAGCCGATCCCGGGCAGCGAGTACGTCCGGGACTGTGACGTCGTGATCTCGACCATCGGCATGAGCCCGGAGGCCGCGCTCTACGCCCAGGTCACCGGGACCGGTCGCAGCGAACGCATCCAGGTGGACCCGGTGACGCTGCAGAGCGCGATCCCGGACGTCTTCGCGGCCGGTGACGTGGCGACCGGCGCCACCGACATCACCACCGCGATCGGGGCGGGCCGGCGGGCCGCGCACATGCTCGACCGCTGGCTGAACGGCCGGCCGCTCGACGGCTTCACCGCGCTTGGACGACCGGCTGGCCACCATCGAGCACGACGCCGTGCTCGCCAGGCAGACCGCCTTCGGGCACCGGCACCCCGTCACCGCCGACGTGGCGCTCGTCCCGAACCCCACCGACTTCACCGAGATCGAGGCGGCCCTGACGCAGGACCAGGTGCGCTCCGGTGCGGGCAGCTGCCTGGACTGCGGGGTGTGCTCGGAGTGCCAGGAGTGCGTCAAGGCCTGCCCCGCGGACTGTATCGACTTCGACCTGCGCGACACGGTCGCGGACATCGAGGTCGGCGCCGTCGTGGTGTCGACGGGCCACAAGCTGTTCGCGGCGGACCTGAAGCCGGAGTACGGCTTCGGCCGCTTCCCCAACGTCATCACCGGCATGCAGATGGACCGGTTGCTGGCACCCACCCGGCCGTTCAACACCATCCTGCGGCCCAGCGACGGCAAGGTGCCCGACCGGATCGCCTACGTGTCCTGCACGGGTTCACGCGACAAGCAGGTCGGCAACGAGCTGTGCTCGAAGTTCTGCTGCATGTACTCCATCAAGCAGAACCAGCTGATCATGGGCTCGCTGCCCCTCGCCGACGTGAGCATGCACTACATGGACATGCGCGCCGCCGGTAAGCGGTACGACGAGTTCTATGAGCAGGCCAAGGACATGGGGGCGCAGTACATCAAGGGCCGCGTCTCCAAGATCACCGAGCGCGACAACGGTGACCTGGTCCTGCGCTACGAGGACATCGAGAACGGCGGCGGGATCGTCGAGGCGGAGTACGACCTCGTGGTCCTGGCCGTCGGGATCCAGCCCAACCGCGACGTCGAGCGGCTGTTCGTCGACGCGGACCTCGGACTGGACGAGTTCGCCTACGTGGCCGAGCCGAGCGAGAACCTCGACCCGGGGCAGACCGACATCCCCGGCGTCTTCGTGGCCGGCACGGCCGCCGGCGCCAAGGACATCGTCGACACGATCCTGCATGCGGGGGCCGCGGTGGCCCAGGTGGCCGCCCACCTCGAAGCGCACGCCCACGTCGGACAGGAGGTGCTCGCATGAACGACGAGCTCGAGACCGGGACCCCGATGGACGACGAAGGGTCGGGCCGGACGCACCTGCCGGTCGAGCCGGTCGGCGAAGGTGGTCAACGCCGGATCGGCGTCTACATCTGCCACTGCGGCGGCAACATCTCCGACTACGTCGACGTGCAGGCCGTTGCCGACGCCCTCAAGGACGACCCCGACGTGGTCGTCTCGGAGACCACCATGTTCGCCTGCTCCGACGGCACGCAGAAGGACATGATCCACGACATCCGCAGCCGCGGCCTGGACGGCCTCGTCGTGGCCTCCTGCTCGCCGAAGCTGCACCAGGTGACGTTCCGCAACGTCTCCACGCGTGCGGACCTGAACCCCTACAACTACACCCAGGTCAACGTCCGCGAGCAGGGCTCCTGGGCGCACAACGACGACTTCGAGGGAGCGACCGAGAAGGTCATCGGCCTGGTGAAGTCGGGGGTCAACAAGACCAGGCTGTCCGAGCCGCTCGTGCCCCTCGTCGTCGAGACCCAGGCCAAGGCCATGGTCGTCGGTGGCGGCGTGGCCGGCCTGCGCGCGGCGGTGGGGCTGGCCGACATCGGGCTGGGCGTGTTCCTCGTCGAGAAGGCGCCCGTGCTCGGCGGCTGGGTCGGCACGTTCGGACCGATGTTCCCCCACGACACGACCGGCAGGGAACAGATCGAGCGCCTCGTGCACGACGTGAGTACCCGACCGGGGATCACGGTGTGGACCAGCGCCGAGCTGACCGGCAAGTCCGGCAGCTTCGGCAACTACGTCGCGCAGGTCACGGTCACCAGGCCGGACGGCAGCACCGACGTGATCCCCACCGACGTCGGCGCCATCGTCGTGGCCACCGGCTTCGACACGTACCAGCCGGATGCCGGCGAGCTCGGCTACGGCATCGAGGGCGTCCTCACCCTGCCGGACTTCAAGGCCATGGTCGACGCTGCCGAGGGCCCGCTGACCTACCAGGGACGCAGGGTCGGCGCTGTGGCGTACATCTACTGCGTCGGCAGCCGGCAGAAGGGGGGCAACGAGTACTGCTCGAAGTTCTGCTGCGCAGCCACGATCCACGCCTCGCTGGAGGTCGCGGGTCTCGACCCGTCGGTGAAGCAGTACCACCTCAACCGCGACATCCGCACCTACGGGAAGCACGAGCTCATGTACACCGACTCGCGCCAGGCGGGCTCGGTCTACCTGAAGTTCCCCGATGACACCCCACCGACAGTGACCCGCTCGGACAGCGGAGGGCTCCTCGTGTCGACGACGGACCTCCTCACCGAAGGGCTCGGGGTGACCCTGCCCGTCGACCTCGTGGTCCTGGTGACCGGGATGGTCCCGCGCGAGAACGCAGCACTGACCGACCTGCTCAAGCTGCCACTGGGCACCGACGGCTTCTACAACGAGATCCACCCGAAGCTGCGACCGGTCGAGACCGTCGTCGACGGAGTGCTCATCGCCGGCACCTGCCAGGGGCCCAAGACCGCCCCGGAGAGCGTGGCCTCGGGGCTCGCCGCCGTCGCCCAGAGCGCTGCCCTGCTCAAGAAGGGCTTCGCCGAGCTGGACCCGCTGGTCGCGACCGTGCACGCCGACGCGTGCACCGGCTGTGACGAGTGCCTCACGACGTGCCCCTACGACGCGATCTCCACCTACCTCTGCGACGACGGGCACAAGGCCACCATCGCCGCAGCGACCTGCAAGGGGTGCGGGGGCTGCGTGCCGTACTGCACCGAGGGCGCGATCGACCTCCTCGGGTACACCGACGCCCAGATGCGGGCCGCGATCGACGGTCTCGTCCCGGACCTCACGAAGGAGCCTGTGGCATGAACCCGACGCTCAACGAGCCCGCCCTGCGCCCGACGAGGGAGATCATCCGCGAGGAGCCCCTCATGCACACACCAATTCTAACTGCGCTGGCGGACGGCCCCCTCACCATCCCCGCCATCGCCGAACGCATCGGCGGTCCTCCTCGGGAAACCCTGTTCTGGGTGATGGGCATGCGCCGCTACGGCCTGCTCGAAGAGGTACCCGACGCCGACGACGACGGCTACTTCCAGTACCGCGCCGTCGACCAGGAGGCGACCTCATGACCGCCCTGGCCGACACCAACCTCCTTGCAGACCTCCAGCGCTACGGCGCCGCCGACATCAGCGCCTGCTTCAACTGTGGCAACTGCACGGCGATCTGCCCACTGGTCGACAACGACGCGCTGTTCCCGCGACGGATGATCCGCTACGCGCAGGTCGGGATGGCCGATGAGCTGCGATCCAGCAAGGAGCTCTGGACCTGCTACCACTGCGGGCTGTGTTCCGACAGCTGCCCGACGGAGGCGGACCCCGGCGAGTTCATGGCCTCCGCCCGGCGCTACGCGACGGCCAGCCACGACCGGACCCGGATCGCCAAGGTGCTCTACACCCGGCCGGTCCTCGGCACGGTGGTCTCGCTGGCGGTGTTCTTCCTGCTGGCCGGGTTCCTGTACGCCTCGAGCGACATCATGCCCACCCGCTCGTTGGAGCTGTTCACGTTCGTGCCCAACCACGTCGTGCACTGGCTGGGCATCGCGATCATGGCCGTCGTCGCCCTGGCCGGCCTCGCCGGGACGGCGTCGATGGCCCGCGGCATGGCCCGCAAGGAGGGTGTGAGCTGGAGCTCGCTCGTCGAGAGCCCCGAGGCCCGGAGGCGCACTCTGCAGGCCCTGTGGTTCTCGGTCGGCATCGAGTCCATCGGCCAGCGGCGGTACCGAGAGGACTGCAAGGACGACCTGCGGGTGGAGCCGTGGTACCGCAGGCGCTGGTTCATCCACGCCATGACCATCTGGGGCTTCATCGGCCTGTTGGTCGCCACCTCGCTCGACTACGGGCTGGACGTCATCGGCGTCAAGGAGACCGGCACCGCGATCCCCATCTGGTACCCGTCGCGACTCATCGGCACGATCGGCGGGCTCATGCTGATGTACGGCGTGACGATGTTCGCGGTCAACCGGTGGCAGAAGTACAACCGCGCCGCCACCGTCTCCACGGCCTCGGACTGGATGTTCCTGGCCCTGCTCTGGCTGACCGGGTTCACCGGCTTCCTGATCGAGGTCGCCCTGTACGCGCCGCCGACACCGGCGTGGGGCTACTGGGTCTTCCTCGTGCACGTGGCCATCGCGATGGAGCTGCTCCTCTTCATACCGTTCACGAAGTTCGCGCACGTCATCTACCGTCCGGTGGCGCTCTTCTTCTACTCGCTCGCCGACCAGAAGAGTGGACACCGCTGACTTGAGTCGCCGGCTGTTGACTTCCTGCCTTCAAGCGAGAAGGGGGAAGACCTTCTCCATCGTCTGGACGTCGAGACCTTTCGAGCAGAGTCGAACGTGCGTCTCCTGCCGGCGAGCGAGCTTGCTTCTCGTTGTTGACGGTCGGCCCGGGCGGGCGTTGGTCAGTGCTGGGTCAAGGTGAGGCGGGGGTTCTCGGTTGCGACGACCTGCACCGTCCCGCCGATCGGGAAGGTCATGGCGGGGTTGGTGTGACCGAAGTCGACGTTGGCGAGTACCGGCTTCCCGCTCAGGCTGGGGATGTCCTCGACGAGCGCCCGTAGGTCCTCCCGAGAGACCTCGCTGGCCTGCTGGAATCGTCCGATGACCAGAGCGCGTACGGTCTCGGCTGCTGGCTGCTGCATCAGCGAGTGGATGTCGCGGCGGAACTCGACGGGGTTGCTGATCTCGTCGTCTTCCACGAACAGGACCATGTCAGCGATCGACGGCATGTAAGGAGTGCCCTGGAGCAGGTTGAGGGTGCACAGGTTTCCGCCGACGATGCGGCCCTCGACCTGACCGGGGTGCAGGACCCACCAGCCGTCGGTAGGCAGCCGGGTGCGGTTGTTCTGGTCGAGGAACCACAAGTCGTCGGTGAACCACGTGCCCGGCTCGACGACGACCGGGTCGTCACTCATGAGGCTCTGACGAAACCACTCACGAGTTCGCTCACCGAGGTCGCGCATCCCGAAGGTCGACCAGTGCGGCCCGGAGTACGTGACGACCCCCGTGGTGGCGGTGATGGCGTTCTGCAGCGCGGTGATGTCGGAGTACCCGCACAGGATCTTCGGTTTGTCGCCGATCAGGTCGAAGTCCAGGTGAGGCAGCAGCTCGTTGCTGTTGAAGCCGCCGATGACGGTCAGCAGCCCGTCGACGGAGGGATCGGCGTACGCAGCGTGCAGGTCGGCGACGCGAGACGCGATCGAGGACGAGTCGTACCGGTCACGTTCATCGACGTGCTCGCCGTAGGAGATGCGCAGCCCGAGGTCGGCCACGTGCCGCTCTGCGATGACGGCGTTGTTGTTGCCTGCGGTGATCATCGCCCGCGAGCGTGCCGGGGCCACCACCCGAACGTGAGACCCGGGCCGTAGCTTCGGGGGTAACACGTACTCCATGCGCAGAGGCTACAGGCGCGCTCATGCCGCGAGTGGGGCGACTCGACCCGCGTCTATGCGCCGCCTGAACGCCCGCGCGATCTGCGGCATGCCATTGCAGCACGGTCCGAGGGATTGCATCGTCGACGTCGACTGTGTCCTCACTCGCTGCAGGGGAGACCCTGAGGCGGGTCTCGTGGTGTGACGCGACTGCCCCGTTGGGCACTAGGTCGTCTCGTGGCCGGGCGTGGTGGCACGTCGTCGGGCGCGGTAGGTGCGGGTCTTGGCGCGGTTGCCGCACCCCCACTCACACCAGCTGCGCGACTGGTTCTTGGAGGCGTCGAAGAACGCCCAGCCGCACTCGTCGTCGGCGGATCTTCAGACGCTTCCATGTGCCGTCAGCCACCGCTGCCTGGACCGCGACGAGCAGCAAGGACAGACCATGAACGACCCGAACGTCCCGAACCGCAGCTGGGCTGAGGCGCTGGCCGAGAGCGCCACCGAGGTCCCCACCCGGCTGGGCCGGCTCCACGTGCGCTCGATCGGCGAGGGCATCCCCACCGTCTTGTGGTCGTCGATGTTCGTCGACAGCCACACCTGGGACCCGGTGGTGCCGCTGCTTCCGTCCGGCCGCCGGTACCACCTCATCGACCCGCCGGGGCTCGGAGCCAGCGAGTCGCTGCGCGCCGTCAGCGACATCGCGGGAGCCGCCGACGCCGCAGCCGACCTGCTCGACGCGCTGGGCATCCGCAGCCCGGTCGACTGGGTCGGCAACGCCTTCGGCGGACATGTCGGGTTCGAGCTCGGCGCCCGAGCCGGGGTGCTGCGCAGCCTGGTGGCCGTCAGCTCGCCGACGCAGCCCATTCCCGACGCGCTGCGAACCCAGATCAAGCTGCTCCTGCCGATCCTGCGTACTGCCGGCCCCGTCAGGCCCGTGCGATCGGCGATCCTGGCCGGGATGCTCACCGACACCTCCATAGCCTGCAAGCCGATCCAGCGAGCCGTCGTGGAGTCCCTGCAACGACCAAGCCGGCGCAGCATGGCTCTGGCCATCCTGTCCTTCATCCTCAACCGCGTCGACGTAACCGCAGAGCTCGCCGACCTCACAGTCCCGAGCCTGTTCGTCGCCTCCGACGACCGCGGCGATTGGACCCCCGAGGCCCGCAAGGCTGCCGCCGCCCTCGCACCCGATGCGAAGGCGGTCACGATCCCCGCAGCCCGCACCCTGATCCCACTTGAGCAGCCAGAGGCCCTTGCGCTCCACATCCGTGGGTTCTGGGACGGACTCGCCCGACCGTAGTCACACGCAGCCGAGGAGGCCCGATCGGCCCCGAGTACATCGGCCGCCTCGGTCCCGAACGTGGCGCCGACCAAACCAGGCAAAGCCTGCCGTCGGCGGTGCGTCACGTCGCCGCATCAGCGCCATGCGCGGGGAGCCTGCTAGAACCTGTTGACCAGCGTTGCCCCACCGACGTGCTGTTGCTGCCGCTCCTTGACGCCGAGCACGTCCTTGTTTGTCGCCGATCCTTACCCCAGAGGAGAAGCTCATCGCGCCGGTGACGTAAGGCAGCGACAGCTGAGTGGTGCAGTCGACGAACTGCCACAGCCGGGTCATGGCAGCACTTGAACTGAGGAGTCACACCTTGATGAGATCCGGTCTCCACGACCGCTCGAGCACCACGGTGACGGCCTGCGCGCAGGCATTGATCCCACGATGGTCCATCACGCACGCCCTGTCACCGCTGGTCAGACCACTCTGACGAGCCGTCCCTCGGACACGGGTCAGCGCCCTGGTGGCGGTGGTGCCCCGGGGCCGGGCCCGCGAGCGACCTGATCACACAGGTCGTCCAGCGTGTGGTACTGCTGGGTGCGGGGCAGTACGCCCACGTGCCACAGCAGGCGCGAGGAGGCGCGCTTCCGTACCAGTGCCGCAAGCACGTCGTCTTGCTGGGCAGGAAAGCGCAGTTGGCCCAGCAACTGTCGGATCTGCGTCAGGTCGGCTTCCAGCCCGGTGCCGACCGTAGGATGGATGCTCATCTGTCACCGCCGTCCCCCCGCGGCGAGGGTGCTGCAGGTGGTGCTTGGACCGTACTCCCACTGTCGAAAACAACGCTAGTGGCCGGCGGATCGACCTCGTCACACCCTGCAGGGCCGTCAGCGCGGAGCTGCATGCCCGTCGCTACATCGAGCTGGAACGGGGAGGGCTGGAGATGCGTCTCAGCCGCTTGATGGAGCGTGTAGACATCTGCAGGACCATGCGCCGGGCGGCCGTCGCCCCTGGCGCCGGCTTGAGGGCCCGATACTCAGGGGACTGGGAAGTCCATTGGGGGGCCCTCTCCCGTGCTCCCGTCGACCCGCTCGCGGAGCAGGTCTGCGTGCCCGGTGTGGCGGGCATACTCCTCGATCATGTCGGCCAGCAATCGGCGCAGGCTCATCCCGTCGTGGGTGGTTTGCTCCAACCCGCCGCTGGACAGGGCTTCAGCCAACGCGTCCCGGGAGCGGCGCACGGTGGCAACCCAGAGCGCACGCAGGGCACCTGGGTCATCTTCGGCTGCAGTACCCCAGGCCCAGTCGTCCCAGTCCGCCTCGAGGTCCACCTGGTCGAATGGCGCCATGAGCGGGCGACCGCCGAGCCGGTCTTGGAAGTAGAGTTCCTCCACCCAGGCCAGGTGTTTAAGCAGGCCCCCTAGCGTCACCGACGACGCTCCAAGCCGAAGACCCAGCCCTTCGGCGCCCAGATCGGCAACCTTCCACGCGAACGTGCGTCGATTGCGTTCCAGGGTGATGACGGCCGTATCAACCTCGTCGCCACGCAGGAAACGCTCGATGTCCCATTCCGGTGGTTGGCCAGGGGTGAAGCCAAAGGTGCTCGACATGCGCCCACCTCAAGAATGCTTCAGCGGCGTCAGGCCCCCCTGAGCCGACGCGTTGCCGCTTGACTCCATTCCGTAGGGACGACCCGCGTCACAGCGCCGCCAGTCGAACGCCCTGACTGCGACGGGGTCGCCGGCAACGCCTGCGTGCTGACCGGTTGCGAGGCGCCGCCGCCGCGCCGACATAGCCTTGCCCCTGCCCCACAGTTGCCACGCACGCTTCCAGTGGGTCCAGACGACGAGAGGCCGCGATGTCGATAGCCGAAGCCCAAGGTGATGTGCGTCGCCTCTATCGGGGCGGCTTCTACGGACAGCTGGTCTCTGCGGCGGTCTGGCTGTCGGCCGCGGCGGTGGGCCAGTGGGTCTCCACCGGGGCTGCGGTCGGCGTGCTCTTTCTGGGCGGGACCGTGATCTTCCCGCTCACCTGGTTGGTCACTCGACTCGCGGGGCGCCCCGCATCGCTGCCATCGGGGCATCCCATGGCGGCGCTGGCGATGCAGATCGCGTTCACGGTCCCTATCGGACTTGTGGTCATCCTGGCCATGCTGTCCGGCCGGGGTGAGCTCTTCTTCCCCGCCAGTATGGTCATCGTGGGTGCGCACTACCTGCCGTTCGTCTTCCTCTACGGCATGCGGATGTTCGCCTACCTGGCCACGGCGCTTGTCTTGCCCGGCGTCATCTTCCTGGTCTGGGTTAGGGTCCCCTTCGCTCTCAGCGGCTGGGTATCCGGTGCAGTCCTGGTGGTGTTCGCCTTCCTCCTGCGGAGGGCAGCCGACCGCCTAGACGCGCACGAGCCGCCACCAGCACCGTGAGGGCTCACGGCTCCGACGCTTGGCGAGGGAGCGCCTCAGGCCTTTGTGATGTCTGCTGGCGACATCCGGACTGTCGCTGGGGGGATGTCGTTTCGGCCCAATGGACGGGATCACTCTCGCGGGCTCGGCGTAGGACGAGACGTGCTGTACTCGGCTATCGCGCTCGCGGCCTCCACGTGCGGCCCGGTGCCCCGGTGCCCCGGGTTCCTGTGGGCATGTGCTGCGCGGCTGCCGTCGCGGCTGTGAGCCTGGTCGACAGCGCCGGGACCCTGCCGCTGGGACGGTGAGCCGCTTGTGGCCTTGATGTCAGACTCCACGGATGTACCCTGCTTCCTTCATGGTTCTGTCCACCGTCGACGGTGCGGTGGCTCTCCCGGCGATCACCTGGCAGGCCGTGGCCTGGGGGCTGGCCATCTTGGTCGGCGGCTACCTGCTGAGCCGAGTGCTCGGTTGGTGCACTCGCACGTTTCTGCTTTGGAGGGGGCGCTCGAGCAGTGCTAGCGCGATCTTCGGCGCCCTTGCCCGGACGCTGGCCCAGCTGTTCTCCTTCGCGGCGGCGGTGACCGTCGTCTTCCCCAGTGTGCGGCCGGTCAACGCGCTGGGCGGGATCGGGGTGATCACCATCGCCGCCGGCATCGCCTTTCAGACCGTCTTGGGCAACATGTTCGCGGGGATGGTGATCCTCGCCAGGGACAAGTTCCGCATCGAGGACCAGATCGCTGTTCGCGACGTCGCCGGCACCGTGACGGCCATCTCGCTGACCAGTACGGCGGTGCGGACTTTTGACGGCCGGCTCGTGCTCATCCCCAACTCGCTGGTGCACTCCGAGATCGTCACTGTCCAGACGGGGTTCGAGCAGGTGCGCTCCACGGTGACGATCGACGTCGACGACAGCAGCGACTTGGATGCCGCGGTGGTCGCGGCTCGGTCGGCCATGAGGTCGGTCGGTGCGGTGCTGACTGAGCCGGCCCCGCAGGCCCTGCTCCAGGGGGTGGGGTCGGCGACCGTCCGGCTGGATCTCCGCTTCTGGTCCGGTGCCCGACAGATGGAGACCAGACTCGCTCAGCACGAGGTGATCCGGGCGGTCCTTCACGGGCTGAAGGAGGCCGGTGTCAAGACCGGGTCCGATGTCGTCGTCGTCGAGGGGGGCCCGCGACTGCTGGACGCCGTCATCCGCCGAGAGCCAAGCTGACGCCTTCGAGCCGCTCAGGGTCATGCCCGCTCCAGGGCGACGATCTGGGGCTGATGGGCAGTGGGCGCTGGCTCGGCCTCACCGCGACTCGAGGTCCTCGATGTAGGTCCTCATCTCCTCGATCTCGTTGCGTTGCGCTTCGATGATGGAGTCTGCGAGCTCTTGAACGCGGGGGTCATGGATGTCGGCGCGTTCGCTGGTGGGGATCGCGATGAAGTGGTGGGGGATCGCACGCATCCACGCGACGGCGCCGCCGGTGGTTTGGGAGCGCACCAGGAACAGGCCGGCACCGAAGAGCACCACCGCCCCGGCAGCGATGGCTGCGTTCGCTGTGCGGTTGCGGTACATGCCGAGCATGAAGCCCAACATGATGACCGTCATCGTCGCGGCGGACATCATCGTCATGAAGAACCGGGTCCAGCTCCAGAAGACGTGGTCGATGGAGTACGTGTTGAGGTACATGACGACGACGCACATCACCGCAGAGGCCAGGATCATCAAAGCGAACCGCAGGTACTGGGCCCGACCACCCTCATGTTCGGTCGGGGCGGGCTCCTCCTGGCCGACACCCACCACGAATGGCTCGTCGACGAACGCCGCCACCTCTCCGAAGCATCCATGGCCAAGCTCCACCCCGACCGCGATACTGACACGCTCACCGCCATCGACGGCAGTGACCGGTAGGCAGCGAGATCCTCAAAGCCCACCACTCCACGGGACTCCTACCCATGTCCTGCTAGGGCGCGTAACAGGGCAACTGGGAGCGAAGGCCACCACGGGCCTGAATCGGACAGTCGACGGCGCGCCTGCGGTCTGCTGTCGTAGCGCCACCCCAACGACCGGCTGGACGATTCGGAGGAAGCGAGCCGCCACGCGATTGCGCTGCACGTAGTCCGCGAGAACGGTTCAGGCTTCATCGCCCGTCACGACCGGTACGAGGCGACGTACGATTCCCGGCCGGTGGTGATCTCCGCTCGCCAGTTCGGCATGACCAAACGGATCATGGGTGCGGCAGCCGCGAGACGGTCAGGCGGTGTGGCCCCGACGGGGTTGCAGGCGAATAGGCGCATCGCGCCCGGTCCACGCCGCGGGTGTCGCATCCGGGTCACGGCGTTCGTTGTACTGGTGAGGCCGAAACATCGGATTCTCCTGAGGTCCCACGCCCCCTTGAACGGAGTCCCGCCCATGAGCAGACCGTTTCGATTCGGAGTCGTCGCCCCGGTGCTGACCGACGTGGCTTGTTGGCGCGACCAGCTTCGCCGGCTCGCCGACTGGGGGTACTCGACTGTGCTGATGCCGGACGTCCCCCAATGGCAGCCCGCACCTGGCCCAACGCTTGCCATGGCCGCCGCGTGGACGAACCTGCGCGTCGGCACCTGGGTGTACGCATCGCCACTGCGCCCCGCGTGGAGCACCGCATGGGAGGCGCACTCGCTGTCGTTGCTCACCCAGGGTCGCTTCGAGATGGGCATCGGCACTGGCAGGCCCGGGATCGAGGACGAGCTTCGCGAGGTCGGGATGCCGGTCCTGCCACCCAGGGAGCGGCTGGCAGTGGTGCGTGAGGCGGTGACCCGACTGCGCGAACTAGACGGTCCCAGTGCCCACACGCCGGTGGTCATGGCCGTTAGCGGGCCGAAGGCGCGCGCATTGGCCGCGGAGGTCGCCGACACGGTCACCTTCGCAGCGTCGCCGAGCGGCACACGCGACCACCTCGCCGAGATGGCCCGCGAGTTTCGCGCCGGACGAGAGATTGAGCTCGCCCTGCACGTCTCGGTCGTCGGTGACATTGTCGCGCCGTTCATGGCGTCGGCCCGAGACACCGATCCGGACGCGTTGCGGAAGGCGGACTCGCTGGCCATCCTCCCCGAAGACCCAGCAGCCGCTGCCGAAGAGATTCAACGACGGCGGGAAGAGATCGGCTTCTCCTACATCGTCATGGGCGCCGGCTCCGCCGACGTGTTGGGCCCGACGGTCACCAAACTGGCAGGCCAGTAGCTCTCCCCGCCGTTCACTCCTTCAAAGTGCGTCTCAGCGCGAGCCGGCTACCGGTCGTGCCGGGAGGGCTACTGTCGGGTGTGGGTTCTTTCGTTCTCATTCAGGGCGCTGGTGGCTCAGAGCGAGTCGACGTCCCTGACCGATGCCGTTGAACCACGTGTTATCTCCGTTCACGTCGGCGTAGGTTCGCTTCAGCGCTTTTGCCGTGTGTGAAGCGTCTTCCGGCGTGCTGCGAGCAGCACCCTGACGGCCGGCCTCAGGCAGCGGCAGCGCGCCACGGATGCACGGCGCTGGGGAGCGGAGGGCCGCATCGGGAGCGGGCAGCAGGTGCAGAGGCCGACGAGGGGGCGGCGGGGCGCTAGGCAGCCTGCGAGGGTCAAGTCCCGGGCGCCTCGCTGAGCGACTTGATCGCCTTGAGCTCTTCCGCAAGCACTGCGATCTGTGCCGCCACGGCGTCCGGCGGTGTGTCCTCGCCGAAGGTGACGGACAGGACACACTCGCTGCCATCGCCGTTTGGCAGGATGCGCGCGAAGAGGCCCAATCGGTGGTCCGTGGCGGCCAACATGTCGACAGTCCGGGACTCGGGCCAGGACCTCAGCGTCATCCGCACCTCTTCACCATGGGACGAGACGATCAGCTCGTCCCCCTGCGCCCTGACGCTTTGAGCGAAGCCAGGCGCCCAACGCGGCAGGTTCTGCGGCTCCGCGACAAGTGCGTAAACGACGCCGGGAGGAGCCTGGACGGCGATCGACCTGGTCTCAACATGCCACACCGTAATCGTATGCATATGTAGATCATCATTCCATGTATACGATCTGTCAACGGGCAACTGGGTAGTCTTTCCTGCGTGCCAGATCCTGAGCTCGGTGCGCTGCTTGCCGGTGCCGTCCGCCGGCTCATGGACGAGGAGGGCCCCATCCTTCGAGCGCACGGCTTGTCCATGTGGCAGTACGCCGCGTTGTCGCAGCTGGCGCTGGAGCCGGCACCCACTCAGGTCGCCCTCGCACGGGCCATGCGATACGACAAGAACCGCCTCACAGGCCTGCTTGACGAGCTCCAGGCACAAGGCCTCGTCGCGCGTGAGCCGGACCCCAGCGACCGACGCAACCTGATCGTCCGGCTCACCCCAGCCGGCCGGTCGCGCCAGAGCGCTGCTCGCGCCGACATCGACCTGATGGAGGCTCGCCTGCTCGACAAGGTCCCGCCTGAGGACCTTGAGGCCCTGCGGCGGACGCTTTTGCGGATGGCTGTGTCCGGGTAGATGGGGTTGCCGTGTGAGGCGGCGCGAACCCTCTGCCGTCCAGATGCTTCAAACACGGGGCCGTAGGCTGCCGGCATGTCGATGGTCCACGCCGACGCGGTGTTCTTCGAG
This sequence comes from uncultured Actinomycetota bacterium, assembly GCA_963800505.1. Taxonomy (GTDB): domain Bacteria; phylum Actinomycetota; class Actinomycetes; order Actinomycetales; family Dermatophilaceae; genus Fodinibacter. Next base: position 196,704 of record CAWDBL010000004.1, on the reverse strand, counting down.
GACGACAAGGCGTTCGAGGCTTGGCTTGTCGACAACGCGTCGACCGCCACGCACGTGTGGGTTCGGATGGCCAAGAAGGGCACCGGCGTCACGTCGATCGACTGGACGAGGGCCGTGGACGTGGCGCTCTGCTTCGGCTGGATCGACGGCATCTCCCGGCGGATCGACGACGAGTGGTACGTGCAGCGGTTCACCCCTCGGCGCGCCAAGAGCGTCTGGTCGAAGATCAACCGCGAGCGCATTGAGCGACTGACCGCCGAGGGGCGGATGCGGCCCGCCGGCCTGGCTGAGGTGGAAAGGGCGAAGGCGGACGGCCGATGGGCTGCCGCCTACGACGGCCCGGCCACCGCGGTCGTGCCCGACGACCTCGCCGCCGCCCTGGCCGCGCGCGACCTCACCGATGTCTACGCCGCGCTGGACAGCCGAAACCGCTTCGCCTTCCTCAATCGCATCCAAACCGCAGTGCGACCAGAGACCCGCATCCGCCGCATCGAACAGCTCACCGACGCCCTAGCGCAGGGCAAGACCCCCTACCCGGCGCCGACGAAGAAGTCCGGTACCTAGTGGGCGTTCAGCGCAACTCAGCAAAACCACGAACTGCGTCTCTTTCGCCGCTAGATCCCACGCCGCCAGGCTGGGGTTGAAACTGTTCCCCGTGAGCGGGGCGACCCCAGCTCGGTTTGGTCGGCGACCGCGACCCGGAAGCCACACGGGGTCGTCGGGTCCGCGCAGCCCGGTGGCCGGCAGACAGACCCGCCCTGCCGGGGAGCGTGCTGGCGATGCTCACAACCAGAGTGCTCACGGCTCTTCGGGTGCGAGCACGACATCGAAGACCGTGCGCGACCAACTGCCCTCGATCATCCGTCCGTCGGGCGTGGGTGCCCCCGGTGCCTGGCGGTGGAAGTCTCGGATGAGGGAGTCCTTCACCCCGAACACGGCGTCGGAGCCCAGGGATGTGTCACCACGCACGAAGATGTGCGTGACCAGGGTCCGGTGCCCAGGCGCCTGCACCATGAAGTGCAGATGTGCCGGCCTCATGGGCGACCGCCCTGTCGACTCGAGCATCTTCCCGACCGGGCCGTCATGCGGAATCGGATATGGCGTCGGAGTGATTGCCCAGAACCGGTACGAGCCGTCCTCCCCACTGAAGAGATGACCGCGGGCAGCGGTCCTGTCATCGCCGTACTGCACGTCGTACCAGCCATCGTCATCGGCCTCCCACACCTCGATGCGGGCAGCGACCGGGTGACCGGCGGTGTCCCGGACCGTCCCCTCTACCCAGCAGGGCTCACCGGCCGCACCGAAAGCGATGTCCCCGCCGGTGCCCACCTCCGGAGAGCCTTCGACGTAGAACGGACCGAATACGGTTGCCTCCGTGGCGTCTCCGTGCGCCTCGTTGTTAATGGCGATGGTCTGCATGGACGCACCGAGGGTGTCTGAGAGCAGGATGAACTCTTGGCGTCGATCATTGGTGATGTGACCTGCCGCGGTCAGGAATGCGATGGCCACGCCCCACTCCTCCTCGGTCAGCCTGACCTCGCGCAAGAAGGCGTGGAGGTGGCTGACAACGCCGCGCATCAGCTCCCGCAGCCGCGGTTCAGCGCAGTCGTCGAACGATGCCAGCACCCGCGCGACGACCTCGTCCTCACGCGCAATCTGCTCCGCCGACATGTCGTGATGCCGGCTGGTGGCGTCAGTCATCGATGCTCCTCTCTCACTCAAGCCGCACTGACGAGCGCGGCCCCCGGACAGGCGAGTCGGCTGCGATCACGCAGCCAACATAGGACGCCGCGTCGCAGGCTGCAGGAGGTTGCGTCATTTCGCCGCCTGCCGGACTGCGCCCTTGCGGGCGGAGTTCTGTGCGCAGTGAGCATCGGCGCGTGTGCCGCGCGGTACATACGGCCATCGCACGGTGCGGGACAACTGGAAGGTCACTTCAGCACCACAAGCACACCGAAGGAGAACGCCATGAACGCCACCTGCATTCGCCGCTGGCCGGCAGCCACCCTCGCGGCGCTGCTGTTGGGCGGGCTCAGCGCCGAGGCCGCCTCCGCCGCGCGTCCTCACGACCCCGACCTGACCGCTCAGGCAATCTCTGCGCATGCCTCGCTCAACCACACGTGTTGGCTCGCCCGGGTAGGCACCCAGTTCGTCCGGTGCGACAACCTGACCGGTAACGCGGTGCGGGCGCCCCTTTGGGTGCCCGAGCAGTAGACCGCAGGCCCCGCGCGCAGGCTTCGCCACAACTGACCTCTCACACGCCTGCAGCGTCAGCCGCGCCTCGGCGCGGCCACCAGTTGCGACGGCGACGAACGGCCTCCTGACATAGCCTCGAGCGGCCCCACGGCCAGATTGGCGCCGCGTAGTCCACGTCAGCACGCGCGTCTCAGCGTCGCCTGATCGGTCTAGGTTGGACGCAGACGGGGGTCGCCACCTCGCCCCTAGCGCCCGTACCTACCCGGCTTCGTGGGTCAAGGCCCGGCCGGGGCCGACGAACGGTGCGGGCCGTCACCAACGGGCGACGGCCCGCACCGCTCGTCCGGATGTCAGAGGGGATGTCAGAGGGCTGCTGCGACGACCTCTCGCGTCACGTGTCGAGGGGCGGTCGGAGCCGGCGGTTGCCAGACCTTGGCCCGCGCCAGCAAGAGCGCAGCCATGACCAGCACGACTGCCAGGGTCGCGAACCCGGTCTCGCCCGCTACGTACGCCAGGCTCTCCGGCGTGGTCGACGCGACCACCGTGAATCCCACCGCGAACGTCGGCACGCCAAGGGCCGAACCCCACGTTCGCACGCCGGCCCTCCGGAGGCCGAAGCTGCGCCAGAGCTCGCGGCGGGTGCCGCGGTGGAACAGGGTGAAGGTCAGCACCACGATGACGACTCCGGGCGCCAGGGTGTTGCAGGCCTCGTTGATGTTGGCGTTCGGAAGGATGAGGGCGATGAGGGTGACCAGGACGTACGTCAGGGAGGTGAACGCGGTCACGTCGCGCAAGGGGGAGGGGCTCTTCGAGTAGGTCTCAGTGGTGTTGTCGATGGTGTGCATGGTGTGAGCCTCGCTCCCGGCCCCAGGTCCCGGCATCTGGCTGGAGGCCCCTGTGTCAAGGCCTTGAGACCGACTCAGCTGCGACCGGGGACGGCCAGGCCGGACTCGTAGGCATGCATCACCAGCTGCGCACGATCACGGAAGCCGAGCTTGGTGAGCAGGTGGCTGACGTGCGTCTTGACCGTGCCGTAGCCCAGGTGCATCTGCTCGGCGATCTCCTGTTGGACAGACCCCTGGACACCGCGAGCAGCACCTCTCGCTCGCGGTCGGTGAGCCCATCGTCGTGGGTCAGGTCGCGTGCGGCAGGCAGAGCCGCGAACCGCTCGATGAGCCGCCGGGTCACTCGCGGGTGCAGCAGTGCGTCACCTGCTGCCACCACCGCGATCGCCTCGAGCAGCTGGTCGGGCCGGGTGTCCTTGAGCAGGAACCCGCTCGCCCCTGACCTCAGCGCCGGCAGCACCATCTCGTCCTCGTCGAAGGTGGTCAGCACCAGGACGCGAGTCTGCTCGCAGGCCGGGTCGGCGAGGATGGTTCGGGTGGCTGCCAGGCCGTCGAGGTGCGGCATCCTCACGTCCATGAGCACGACGTCGGGGCCGGTTCGTCGGCACAAGGTCACCGCCTCGAGGCCGTCGCGGGCCTCACCCACGACCTCGATCCCGTCCGAGGAGCGCAATAACAGCATGAAGCCGGGGCGCACCAGGTCCTGGTCGTCGACGACGGCCACCCGGATCATCGGCCGGCCCTGGTCGGCAGCGTCGCGCTCACGCGGAAGCCGTCGCCTCGGATGCCGTGCACCAGCTCCCCGCCCACCAGGCGGGCGCGCTCATCCAGCCCGACCAGGCCACGGCCCGAACCGGGTGCATCAACGCCAGCACGTCTCGGGCCGGGTTCCCTGACCTCGAGAGCGAGCCCGGCCGCCCCGGCCGAGACGTGGACCGTCGCTGTCGTGGCCGCCGAGTGCTTGATGACGTTGGTAGGCGACTCCTGGACGATGCGGTACGCCGCGAACGACACGGCCGCGTCGATGTCCGTGGCGGCGCCCGTCCTGATCACCTCCACCTCCAGACCCGCTGCCCGCACGCCGTCGACCAGCGACGAAAGGTCGGCAAGTCCCTGAGTCGGGGGACGGGTCCCGTCGTCGGCGTCCCCGCGCGGCATCCCCAACATCGAGCGGGTCTGTTCGAGCGCCTTGCGGCTGGTGTCCGCGATGATCTCGAGCGACTGCTCCGCAGCTTTCGGGTCGATCCGGATGATGTGCGCCCCCACTCCGGCCTGAACGGCGATCAGCGACATGCTGTGCGCGACCACGTCGTGCAGCTCGCGAGCAATCCGCAGCCGCTCCTCGGTGACGGCCGCTCCCAACCCGGTCGCGATGTTGGTCCTGCCGCGAGCGAAGCGCCTCGGCCAGCGCCCACGCGGCCACCAGCAGGGCGACGGCCAACAGCACGTCCTTGGTCCGCAGGTCCGGCACCCCGATCAAGCCCAGGACGAGGAAGGAGGCTGTCCCGACCGCGAGCCCGATCAGACCCTGCCGCCGAGTGCCGTACCGGGCCAGCGAGAACAAGCTCAGCGGCATGAGCAAAGAGAGCAGCCCGATGTAGTGAAACGTGCCGCTGACCACCATGGCAGCGACCACGAACACGCCGTACGACACCGCCGGCCGCTTCCGCCGCCACGCCAACGACCCGGCCGCGATCGCCGTCGCAAGGACCGCCACCACATCGGGTTCGTGCAGCCGAGGGTCGATGGGCGCCGATGTCGGTCGTCAGCAGCGCAGCCACAGCCAGCGCGCTGCCACGAACCCGAGAGCCGGATCGACGATGCGGTCGACGCGACCCGTCAACGAGTCCCAAGTGCTGCGCTGGTACGCCGGGGATACCGGCTCGGCGCTCATGGCTCGAGGCTACGCGGCCCCGATTCCTCCCGCCTCTACCCCGAGACGGACCCGGCCGAGACCCAAGGATGAGGAGCCTGACCAGTCATGGCGAGACCTTGCACGATCAGGCGAGCATGACCATCACCCTGGTGCCCCCGGCACCCGACGCCCCGAGCGACCAAGGCGATAACTGGGGATGAGGCACCTCTCGTGTCCGCCGGCCACCTCCGCAGTTCGTCGGGGGTGTGCAGGGTGAGCCGGTTCCCAAGCGCGATTCCGTTCCTCAGGCGGAGGTGCCGCACCATCTGCAGCACAGGTGCCGGCTCACGCGGTGACGAAGCGCTCGCGGATCCGCGAGGTGTACTGGTGGCCGGCATCGGTGTCGAGCCAGTCGCTGTACGGCTCGACCGGCGAGTGCAGGAGGACCTGGTGGGCGATCGTGTCAGTCTCCACAGGTGCGTGAACGGCATGGCAGGCGGCCTTGACGCCGGCGATGACCTCGGGGACGGCGCGTGCGTCGACGCGGATCGCCAGGTGGTGGCGCTCGAGGTAGACGTCGGTGGCAGCCTCGACCAGGACCTCGGTGGGCACGCCGGTCATCGCGACGGGGAAGGGTGCCCTGATCAGGGCGACGGTCGCCTCGACGTCGCCGTTGTGCGCCTTGTCGAGCAGCGGCTCCACGTCGTCCATGCTGGTCGGGTAGGTGGGTAGCGCTGCCGTCTGTGTGGTCATGATATTCACGGTACGCGCCCATCACGTCTGCACCACGACTGCCCGTGGGCGGCATCGAAGTGTGCGCCGTGCGGCTGAGGGGACTGCGGCACAACGGATTCCGAGGTGTTCGACCGTGGCTTGGAGCGGGTGGACCGGCCGGGACACCCTCCCACGCCACGAAGATGTGTCGAATCGAACATGGAGGTGCTGACCGCGCTCGGTCAGCCTCAGGTCGCCAGCAGCGACCTGGTGAAGTGCACTTCGCAGTGCCCCACGGGGTACTCGGGGAACCGACCGCACTCCAGGTACCCGCGGGCGCGGTAGAAGTCTGGCGCTTGGAACGAGTGCGAGCTGAGAACCATGGACGTGCACCCACGAGCCCTGGCCTCCATCTCCGCGGCGGCAAGCAGCTTGCCACCCAACCCCGCCCCTCGCGCGTCCGCTCGAACCCAAAGCACGTCGACGTACCCGGTCCCACCCCACGTCCATCCGGTTAGACCAGCCAGCAGCCCTCCAGAGGCGTCGTCAACGCGCAGGCTCAGGCCCCGACCGTCCCGGTAGCCCGTTGCTTCCTGATTGAACTGGTAGATCTCGTCGTGGAGGCGGTCCTTCAACTGGTCATCGCTGTCAGTGATGTGTAACCGCAGGCCATCCATCGGCCGATTGTCCCGCAATTGGACGTGTCCGCATGTGTGCGTCATCGCCAGCTCGGCCGGCGAGAAGATCCGGAAGCAGGGCGTGGTCGTGTACCAACCCGCCGTGAGACCTCGCCAGCACAGGAGGCGCGACCCGAGGATTCGGGTGAAGGTGTCGAGGCGAGCGTCTCAGCCGCGAAACGCTCTGCGCCGATATCCGCCCAACGTGCCGCGGGTGTCTGACTGGTAGGGCCACCTGTTCTCATCCAGCAACGTGTAGGCCTTCATGAAGGCCAGTGTGCGCCCCAGAGCACAGTGCGTCTCATCCGCAGCAGGACCCCTGCGGGCTTGGGTCAAGCAAAGAGCACCGGCTCGGCCGGCTCAGAGAGCCAGTGGCTTCACCGGGGACATCAGCAGGCTCGGGTCGTTGCGCCAGTCGACACCGGGCACGTCGATGTAGAGCTCGATCTCGTTGCCGTCGGGGTCGGCGATGTAGAGGCTGTGGGTCACGGTGTGGTCGCTCGCACCGAGGACGGTCACCCCGTTGGCTTCCAGCGAGGAGAGCGCCTCGCGGAGCTCGTCGTCGCTGTCGCCGACCTTCAACCCGAAGTGGTAGAGCCCGAGACGACGGCCTGCGGGCATCGGCGCCGCGTCCTCACCCACTTCGATGAGCAGCAACTCGTGATGCGTGCGCCCGGACGGCGCACTGAAAGCCATGGCGGGGAATGGGAGCACCTCGTCGGGGTCCTGCAGCGAACGCCAACCCAGCACGTCACGGTAGAAGCGCGCCGACCGCTGCAGGTTGCGCACGTACAGCACGAGATGACCCAGCTCACGAATCTCCATGGGCTGCCACCATTTCTTCGCTCACCGGCCGACTGGTACTCGCCATACCTACCACGGACGGATGCCGACGGCATACCCACCTCGAATCGCCCGCCTGGGGCCCCGAGGGCTCGAGGTTCGGGAGCGAGCACGCAGCTCCTGCGGGTACGTCCGTCGTAGCGTCGCGACCTCCGAGTTGTCCGCAACGGAGGCCCTGGTGGCGACCTTCGCGGGCTGTGTCTTTGAGGTCTGACGCTTGTGCGTCAGGAGCCGTGCGGTTCTGCGCGGACCACCACGGCGTAGGACCCGACCCCGATGAGGCGGTCGGCCGCGACGTCCGGTGCGCCGTTCAGGAGGAACGTCGTCAGGGCGCCCGTCTCGGTGTCGAAGTCGATGTCCTTGACAGTGCCGAGCTCATCGCCAGCGCTGGTCAGGACGCGCTTCTTCAACAGCGTGCGGGCCTTGGCTCCCAACCCCTCGAGGTCGGCATCGGTGTCCGTGACCACATCGGCCCGCGGGACCGTGACGGCCTCGCTGCCGAAGGCGGTGATGTCACGCCACCGGATGACCTCGCCCGTCTCGGTGTTCTTGACCCGAAGCGCGACGATCGAGTGGGTCGAGGGTTCGACGAGGAACCCGCTCACCGTGCCCACGGTGTCGGCGCTGCTGGTGTCCACGACCTTGTGCCCCTTGGCGGCGGAGAACATCATGGTCGGGAATCCACTAGGTGGGCACGGAACCGGTCTACGGCCGCGCCGAACCCGGCCAGGTCGTGACCGACGAAATCCCTCACGCTGCTAGGCACGATGAGGTGCTCGCCAGAGGCGGCCATCGTGTCGGGCAGCGGGATCAGCACCATCTGGCCCTGGGTGCCGAGTCCCTCGGACGCCTCGACCTCGTAGCCGACGACGTCGCAGTGCTCGCCACCGGTGACGTCAACGGATACGACGACGTCGTGCACCGTGCCCAGCCCGATACCTTCCTCGGTCAGCACCTGAGAGCCGAGGACGTCACCGGCGGACCCTGCACTGCCCCGGGACCCCTCGAGGATCGACGGGGGCGACGCCAGCACGCCCTCGTCGCGGACCATCACCGCGTCCGCGCCCAGGGCGGACACGCCCGCCCAGGGCAGGAACTCCTTCAGGGGCCCGGCGAAGAGACCACGGCCGGCCAACGTGAACCCGATGACCGAGCCGCCGTCGGCGGTATAGACGACGTCCTTGATCTGGGCGATGTCCTCACCGGCCATCGAGACCACCGCACGCTGGGTGATCTCGGAGGTGCGCATCAGCCTCATCGTCGATCACCACGGTCAGGACTCTCGGACCCGATGATCACGCCGCCCCGGCGCCGACGGGCTTGGATCACCAGCACGGCCGCGACGAGCACCACCAGCAGGACCACAACGACGATGATCCATCCCCACCAGTCCATCACGGCCTCCTCGTCGTCGAAGTGTCCTCGACTTTACCCGCCCCCGCGGGCGTCTCTTGGTGTTGGCAACTGATGTCCATCTGGCCCGATCCGATGGTGACCTGACGCGATGTCACTGTGACGCGGGGACGCGACCCACGCCATCCCAGGAGATACCGATGACGTACTCCACGGACTCGATCCCCGACCATGGCTGGGATGACGGCAGCGGTGACCCGAACGAACGTTGTGCTCGGCCAGGACCGTCGCCGCCCTCGCGGCCACATCCACCGTCAGGTCGGGTCAACCGGACTATGAGCTCGCCGACCGGTGACGCTGTCTGCAGTGAAGTTGAGCGAGGACTGCCCCTGATTCGACGACACCGTGCGACAGCCTCGCGCAGCGAGGATGCCTCAGAGCGCCGCCCTGGTCGGCAGTTCTCGCAATCAGGGCGGGCGGCTATCGGCGCGTGTCAGGATGCGGACGCCGACACAACGACTCAACGAGGCGGAGCGATGACCAGCATCGACAAGGACGGGTACGAACGCCAACGAAAGACGGAAAGGGCGTGACTCAGGAAACCACTGACGACCGGCGCCGCCATCGCGTTGCTCGGCGTGAATGTGCTCGTGATGCTGCTCATCGCCGTGTACCTCGCTCACCGCCTGGACCAGCTGGACCTGTACGTCGGCAGCATCAGCGCGAATCTGTAGGACCGGCATCGCGCACAGCGATCGGTGCTGACCTCTCCTCCTTCATGGCGGCCCTGAGCCGTGTGGAGGAACTTCACGTCACTGACGGTGGACGAACAATGCCTGACTCGGGCCGCATCGCGTCCGGCGACGCCTCAACGCGCACCGCAAGGACCGGATGACCCGCTGAGGCGCACGCGGCGCACGCGGTGCGTCCGTTGCGTTCTGCGCACCGACCCACCGGTCGTCTCCGATCGCTGCAGGTGCACGTGCTTGTGGTGGACACCTGGCCTCACGCGGCGACGGGGTGCGTCAGGGCCCATCGGGTCGCCGGTTGGCTGGGTGGGTCAGGGGCCGGCCTACGCCAGGTCGCTGGCCCTGATGGTGGTACTCGGCGGATGGGGTGTGTGGATGCCGGGCCAGCCGACGGACCGGTGGCACAGCTGCTGCACGGCAAGCTGGTCGGCGACGGGTCCGTGAGGGCTTGTCCCCCCGGTCCCCTCCGATCGTTAGAGTTCCCGAGGTGACTCTGCTGACGACTGCTCTCGGCGCCTTCCTCGTCGTGGCGGCCCTGCGAGACATGTTCGACACCCTCTGGCAGCCCCGGGGGATGGGAACGTTGTGCCGGCTGGTGTTCCGCGGCGTGTGGCGCGTGTCGCGCATCCTCGTCGCCAGGGGGCGCCCGATGGAGCACAGCGGCCCGGCCGCGGCCCTGCTGACGGTCGCCGTGTGGGCGCTCCTCATCGTTCTCGGCTGGGCACTGATCTACCTGCCGCACATGCCAGAGGCCTTCTACTTCGGGTCCTCGCTGCAACCTGTCGACTCATCCGACGTCGTGGCGTCGCTCTACCTGTCCCTCGTCGCGGTGGCTACCCTCGGGTTCGGCGACATCGTTCCCTCGAACCCGGCCCTGCGACTCGCCATCCCGCTCCAGGCGCTCATCGGCTTCGTCCTCTTCACCGCGGCCATCTCATGGATCCTGCAGATCTATCCCGCACTGACCCAGCGGCGAGCGGTGGCGCGACGGCTCACCGTGATGGCCACCACCGGTGCCGCCGACGTCGTGGCGACGGGCGACGTCAGCGTGGCGAGCCAGCTCCTGGACTCCGTGACCCAGGCGGTGACCGCGGCTGACATGGACCTCATGCAGTACGGCGAGACGTACTACTTCCGGGAGAACGAGAGCGACGTCTCGCTGGCCGCGCGCCTGCCCTACGTGCTGGACCTCATCGCTGCGGGACGGACCGCCGCCGGGGCCGAAGTGCGCCACGCCGCTGAGATGCTCAACGAGGCGACGACGAACCTGGCCAGCAGGCTCGACCACGCCTACCTCCACACGGGCGGAACAGATCTGCGCGAGATCCTCGAGGCGTACGCCGAGGACCACCAGCACGTCGTGGCAGGGCCACCGACGGCCGGCCCGGGCGGGAGCCGCAACAGGTAGTAGGAGTGGTGCCACCCGAGGTCGCGCCGAACCCTCACTCGTTTGTTCTCTGGGCGTAGCGGCGACGAAGCGGGCTCGCCGTGACACCGAAGGCGACGACGCTCGCTGCGACGGCCAGCGTCCCGTAGGAGAAGAGCCGCGGGTCCGACACGCCCTCGTCGATGCTGTGGGCCAGGTAGAACAGGGCGCTGACCCCCATGGGGCCGAACCAGCCCAGGAACAGCGCGTCGCGGCGCCCGAAGCCCGTCGGACTCCTCAGCATGAAGACCACCGGCAGCCGGCGCACGAACAGCACCACGACGACGAACGCCACTGCGGTCCAGCCGAGGTGAGCCCATGCCGACCACGGCAGGATGATGCCGAACAGGATGAAGAGCGGCAGCACGGCATACCTGTTGATCGCCTCGTCGATACCGTCCTGTGGCGTGCGGTCGGACCGGCCGACGCCGTAGTTGTAGGCGAGCCCTGCGACGAAGGCCGCCAGCACACCACTGGCGTGTGCCGTGCGCGCCGCGCCCAGGACCGCGACAGCGAGCAGGATCGTGAGCACCAGGGCAGGGCCTTTGCCCATCTCTTCCCGCGAGGTCGCGCGTCTCACGCCCCAAGCGGCCGCAGCCCCCATCGCGACGCCGATGACGACCGCGCCACCCACCTCCCAGAGCACGCGGGCCGCGACGCCTCCGGGGCCGTCGCCCCCGGGGACGACGACGGCGATGGCGACGGCGACCAGCGGCAGCGCGAGGCCGTCGTTCGCTCCGCTCTCCATCGTCATGGTCGCCCGAAGGCGCCCCGGGAGGTCGCGCTCGGCGGCGTCCCCGGAGACCACGGATGCCGCGAGCACGGGGTCGGTGGGGGACAGGCAGGCCCCGAGCAGGGCGGCCAGTGCCACCGGTAGGCCCAGCCAGAACGCGGCTGCCCCCACCACGAGCGCGGCCGCCGGCATGGCGACGGCCAGGAGGATGAGGACGGGCCGGACCACCTCACGGAGGGAGGATGCCGGGAAGCGCAGGGCCGCCGCCATCACGGAACCGGCCAGCAGCAGGCGCGTACCCTCGAGCAGCAGGGGCACGAGAACCGGTTCGCTGATGTCCACGAGACCGAGGACCACCGGACCGACGACAACACCGAGGCCGAGCGCGAGCATCGGCTCACTGATGGGAAGCTGACGCATCCGCCGGCTGACCAGGGCCATGGCCAGGCCCAGCGTGCCGGCGATGACGTAGCCGACGTGGAGCTCCTCCGGCCAGGTGCTCATGACGGCCCGGCCGGCCGCGGCGCCGGGCCGTCGCCCGCCGCCGGCTGGGTGCGCCTCACCGGAGGGCAGTGTGCGGGTGCCGCGCTGCTCCCGCCCGGCGGGGCCAGAGCCGCGGCGAGCGGTACCGGTGTGTCGGCCTCACGCGCGCCATCCGCGCGGGTACGAAAGCGGGCCCCTGGCCCTTCTGCTTCCTGCGTCGCAGCGCATCGTGGTGGCTGCGCCAGGTCGCCAGCGCAGCGATCACCAGAAGGTAGAGCGTGAACCACAGCATGGTCTCCACCATGGGCTCCTCTTTGTGCCATCTCCATTGCCTTGTCCATGCCCGCTGTACGCGACGACAAACGGTTCTCCCCAGGAGCCTTCTCCCCCATCCGCCGTGTCACCTGTGCTCGGATATGGAATATCGTTGCAGCACAGCCCAATCAGGATTCCCAGCGCTGGCCCTCGACCAACCACAATGTCCGGGTGGCCGCAGTTTCCCTACGCGGAACAGCGCCACCGAGGATGGCAGGGCGGCGCACCTGTGGACGACTCCCCAGCCCCGTTCACTCGGGTTTCACGGCTGCCTCGACCAGGTCCGGTCGCGGCGCCGGGGTCGGGCTCGGCGTCACCCCTTCAGTACCCGTAGCGCTCCGCCGGCGTCGGCGCCCGAGGCGCCGAGTCAGACCAGGAGCTGGTGCCGGGCCAGGTCGCGGTAGAGCGGCGTGGAGTCGACAAGGTCGGAGTGCGTGCCCTGACCGACGACCTGACCGTGGTCCAGGACGACGATGTGGTCGCTGTCGACGACGGTCGAGAGGCGGTGGGCGATCACGATGAGCGTGCGATCAGTCGCGACGGCATCGATGGCATCGCGCATCCGCTGCTCGTTGAGGCCGTCCAGTGAGGACGTCGACTCGTCCAGCAGCAGGATCGGGGGAGCGGCCAGCAGCGCACGGGCGATCGCGAGCCGCTGGCGCTCCCCGCCGGAGAGCATGACGCCGCTCTCGCCGACCGGGGCGTGCACGCCGAGGGGATTGCGCTCGAGCACCTCGCCGAGGTTCACGGCGCGCAGCACGCGCTCGCAGTCGTCGTCGGATGCCTCGGGCGAGGCCAGCCGCAGGTTCTCGGCGATCGTCCCGGCGAGGGTCGGAGCATCCTGCTCGACGTAGCCGAGGCGCGCGCGAAGCGCGGCACGGTCGAGCGTGCGGACGTCCTCTCCGTCCATCAGCACGGCGCCGGATGTCGGGTCGTAGAAGCGTTCGATGAGCGCCAGGGTCGTGCTCTTTCCTGCGCCCGACGGCCCGACCAGCGCCACGCGAGCGCCTCGGGGCACCGTGAAGGACACTCCGCGCAGCACCTCCCCGGCGCTCGGGGTCGGTGCGAGGTCGTCGGTGCCCGACCTGGAGTAGGCATCGACGTGCGCGTTCTCGAGGACCGCGAGCGCCTCGGTCTCCGCCGTGCGCCGCGCGGCGACGACGGCATCCGGATAGCGGAAGGACACGTCACGGAACTCGATCGCCGCGCCGGGCGAACCCGCACGACGGTCGTCGGCGTCCCGCACGCGCGTCGCCAGCACGGCATCGCCCTGCGTCTCGGTCGGCAGGTCGAGGATCTCCTGGATGCGGCCCAGGGCCCCCAGTGCCTGGTTGACCGACGTGATCGCGCCGAAGGTCGATCCGAGCGGGGCGATCAGCATGAACAGGAACAGGACGAAGGTGACGAGCGCGGCGACGCTGATCGCGCCGGAGGCGACCCGCAGACCGCCGACACCGAGCACGACCAGCAGCGACAGCTGCATCGCGATCCCCGCGATCGGCACGATGAGCGCCGACACCTTGGCGATCCGCACACCCTGGTCGTAGGCCTCCTCGGCCAGCCCGGAGATCGCCACCTCCTCGCGGTGGCTGGCGCCGGCCGCGCGCACGGTGCGGATCGATCCGACGGATCGCTCCACGCCCGACGCGAGCTCGCCGACCTTCTGTTGCTGGTCTCGCGTGGCCGTGCGGATCCGTCCGCTGAGCAGCACGACGCCCCCGATCGACAGACCGATCACGACGACGATGAGACCCAGGAGCGGCAGGTCGATGAGCGCCATCGCCACGAGGGCGCCGACGAAGACCAGACTGTTGCCGACGGCATCCACAAGCCCCTGGGTGAGAACGGAGTACAGCAGCGTCGTGTCGGTGCCGACCCGCGAGACGAGATCGCCGGTTCGTCTCGCGTCGAACTCGCTGATCGGCAGGTGCAGGATGCGCCCGATCAGCTTGCGCCGCGAGGAGTAGACAACGGCCGTGCCGGTGCGCTGCAGCAGGAAGTGCTGGAAGCCGGAGATGACGGATGCCGCCACCACGAGCGCGAAGACACCCCACACGGCCATGCCCAGCGGCTCGCCGGCCTGCACTCGACGGATGAGCAGTCCCACCAGCAGCGGCTGGGCGAGGGTCGCGATCGCGCCGAGGATGCTCAGGATCACGACGACCACGAGCACGCGACGGTGTTCGAAGAGGAAGGGCAGCAGCTGCTTCAGGCTCGCGCGCGGACCCTCTTGAGGTGCGCGACGGCCGCGGCGTCCGCGGGTGGGTGTGGTTGTGCTGGACATGCGGGTTCCCTGCCGTTGATGCGGGAGAGCTGGCGAGAGCCCTACCTACGACCGTACTTCTTGTGCACGGCCTGTCTGCTGACGCCGAGGGCGCCGGCGATCGCGACCCAGGAGTATCCCTGAGCCCGGGCCCGGCGCACCTGCTCGGCCTCGGCCCGGGCGAGGTCGGCATGCAGAGCCTGCAGCCGGCGCAGCTCAGGCAGCGGCTCGCCGCCCTGTGCGGCGCCGATGGCCGTACGGATGTCGTCGCTCACGTTGTCAACGTTAGTTGACGGTTGGGATGCCGTCAACTCAGGTTGACACCGGATGGCCCTGTGCGCGGGGATGCGCGCGATGTGTGCCGGCGGGTACATACGGCGATCGCCCGGTGCGGGACAACTGGAGAGTCAGATCGACGCAGGTTTCGGCGGAGGGTTCGCCGGCGCCGGAAGGGACTTCCCATGTGGATGTGGATCATCATCGTCAGCGCCATCACCACGGTCATCCTGCTTGCCCGGTGGATCGACCGCAGTCGCGGCTCGCAGGGCGCGAGCCGCAGCCTTGACCTGCCGGGCACCAAGGACGGACGGCCGAGGCACATCGACACGAACGACGGCTTCAACGGCCTGTAGGCCAGTCGCCCGTGCCCATCAGCACCAGCGTCGCGGCCGCTGTGCGGCCACTCGAGTCAGGTGACCGGACGCGAACCCGTCAGAGCTTGGTCATCTTGCGGAAGGGCGTCGCGATGCGGACGGTCTGGTTGCTGAAGTCGACCGTCGCCCCGCTCGGGTCGACGCTCACGACTCGACCGAACCCGTATGAGTCGTGCGAGACCCGGTCATCGACCGCGTACTGCTCGATCACCGGCTCGGGGCTCCGCTCGAAGGGGCTGCTGGGGTGACGACGCGGGTGTGCCGATGTGGTTTCCATTACGGCCAGTATGCGCGCACTTGTCCGTCGAGATGCCATGTCGACGCGGTTGGGGGTGAGCCGAGCGGGGCCCGGACCGGCCACGGCCGAGCCGTGGGCGACCTTCTCTGCCGCATCCGCCCCTTGACCCGCTTCCTGCGGAACGGCGCCCAAGCACGCGATTGTCGTCAGGGTGAGGCACACTCAGGTCTGCTCGGGCGTTGTTCGGGTTCCACCCAGGACGGGAAAGGCACCTCTGATGGCGACCGACTACGACGCCCCGCGACTGCGCGAGGGTGATGAGGACAAGCCCGAGACCTTGGAGGGGTTGCAGCAGGGCGGGTCGCGCTCGGTGGACCTGCTCGAGGAGGGCGACCCGGATGGCGGACTGGAGCTGCCGGGCGCCGACCTGTCCGACCTGTCTCTGGAGGTGCAGGTGCTGCCCAAGCAGGCGGACGAGTTCACCTGCATGCGCTGCTACCTGGTCGCGCACCGCTCGCAGCAGGCCACGCCCGGAGCCAGCCTCTGCCGCGACTGCGCCTGACGCTTCGCTGATCCCCAGCGCGCCGCACGCCTGAGCGACGGCTGGGTCAGCGGGTGTCCGTCTCCGGCAGCACCGTGCCCACCAGGTAGTCGACGAACTCGTCGGGTTGCTCCCACAGGGGCCGGTGTCCCGATGTCTCGAGCACGGCGACGTCCTTGATCGGAGCGTTGACCATGGGGTACCACTGCTCGAAGAGCTGGGCTCGCCCCCGTGCTTCGTGTGCGCCCTGAACGAAGTACATCGGGATCTCGAAGTCAGTGGCGGACTTGCGGAAGTCGATGTCCTGCAGCTGGGGGTAGACGGCGGCGAAGGTGTCCATGAAGGAGCCGATGACGTGGACCTGGTCGATGAGGCCGTACTCCTCCACGAGCAGGTTCTCGGACATCTGGCCGGCACCTTCGGAGTTGCCGCTGTGGTCGTACGGGTAGACGTCCATCTCGTGTGACAGAGCTGTCTCGTAAGGGAACATTGCGGCGTAGGGCGGAGGGCCGGCCGCTGTCAGCTCCTCGACCAGGCCGTTGTTGCCGGTGCGGGCCGCCCAGGCCAGGGTGTCGTCGTAGAAGATCTGGTCGGTGGCGCTCTGGCTGACCATCTGGCCGGTGCCGATGAAGGCCCGGTAGAGCTGCGGTGCCTTCTGCACGGCGAGCACACCGAGCGTGGTTCCCCACGACTGCCCGAGCAGGTAGATGTCCTTGGTGTCGAAACGGTCCCGCAGGTAGTTGGTCAGGGCGATGGTGTCAGAGACGTAGCCGTCGAGGGTGACGGTGTCAACCGGGTCCAGATCGGCGTAGGAGGTACCGGCTCCGCGCTGGTCCCACGTCACGACGGTGAAGTGCTTCTCGAGCTCTGGCAGGTGGCGTCGCATTGCCCCGAGCTCAGAGCCTCCGGGACCTCCGGCAAGGAAGAGCAGGACCGGGTTCTCGGTGCTGGTGCCCCTGATCATCAGACCCAGCTCGTGGCCGTTGAGGTCCACTGTGCTCAGCTCGGCCACGGAGCCCGGCACCTCTTCCCCGTCCGACGAGGTGATGGCGGCGGTCGTCGCCGGCCGCGCCAGGCCTGCGGTCAGCGCGAGCAGCGCCAGTGCGGTGACGGCGGCACCGGTGCGCCGCAGCACTCGTGCCGGGCGAGATGACGCCGGGCTCCCCTCGCCAGTGCGTGACCGGGCCACTCCAGCGCCCACTGCGGCGCCGAGCGCCATCGGAAGCAGTGTCAACGTGGCCTGGAAGCCGCGTCCGGTGACCAGGGCGATGGCTCCGTAGAAGCTGGCGTGGATGCCGTCGACCATAGGGCCGTCGACGGTGAGCCGAGTGAGCTCGAAGGCCGCCGCGAAGGCGGCCGGTGCCAGGAGCATCGCCCACCGGCTGCGCAGAACGAACCCGGCTGCAGTGCCCAACGCCACACTGATCACGATTGCCGAGATCGCAGTGCTCGAGGTCAGTGGCCCGCGCGGGGTCCACAAGCCGGCCGCCAGTCCCCACATCGCACCCAGGGAGACGACGACCAGGGCTCCCGATCGCCGACCGAGGGGCAGCACCCCCCGGTGGAATCGCCTGCCGGTGCCGACACTCGGTGCCTGGTCAGCGCTGCGGGTCGCGGCCCTGTCGTCGTGGATGTGGGTGCTCATGATGCCGCTCCTTCGTCGCGTCCTGGGTCTACTTCCACGTTCGTGGCCCTGGACCCCTGTGTCGTCCCCCTGGCCGCTCGACCTCGCGGCATCCTGAGGGGTGAGGGGCGGTCCCCCCGTGGGGGGACCCGCGGCTGCAGAGGTGGCGGTACGGTCGGAACGTGAATGGTTGGACCCACCCCGACCGAAGGCACCCACAGGGGATGCGGTGGCTCTTCGCCGACGTCGCTGTCACGGCGCTGTTCACCTGGATCACCGTTGAGTCGTTGCGCAGCGACGCCTACGCCGACCAGTACGGCGCCATCGAGGGCGCCGGGTGGCTGCTCGCCCTGAGCCCCAACGCGCTGCTGCTCGTGCGTCGCCACGCACCGGTGACGACGTTGGTCGCGGCCACCGTGCTCTACCTGATGGCCAGCGCAACCCAAGGCGACAGCAACGCCCCGCTCGCTGTTCCCTTGTTCGCCTACTCCGTCGGCTTGACCCGGCCGGTGCGCGTCTCCGCCACGATCGTGGGCCTTGCGGCTCTGGCGCTGTCCACCTCGACGTTCTACGGTCCCGGCGCCCCTGACCCCTTGATCATCGTGCTGTGGTTCCTCCTGTTCGGGTCGGGCTGGGCCGTGGCGGTCACCGTCCGGCGCACCCAGGACCGCACGCAGCAGCTCAGTCAGGCGGTTGACGACCTGGCGGCAGCCCAAGCCCAGGTCGCCGCAGCCGCGATCGCCGAGGAACGCACGCGTATCGCCCGTGAGCTGCACGACGCCGTCGGCCACGCCGTCAACGTCATGGTCCTGCAAGCGGGCGCAGCACGGCTGTCCAACCGGCCCGACGCCGCGTTCGTCGCGCTTCGCGACATCGAGGACCTTGGCCGCAGCGCCCTGACCGACCTCGACCACATGCTCGGCCTCCTTGACGACACCGACGCACCCATCCGCGCGCCGGCGAAGACCAGTGCCGACATCGCCACCATGGTCCACGAACTGCAGACCGCCGGCGCTGACATCACCCTGCACGACCACTGCGACAGCCCCGTCGGCCGCCACGTCGGTGCAGCGGCATACCGAATCGTCCAGGAAGCCCTGACCAACGCGCTCAAGCACGCAGGCGTCGCACACGTCGAAGTCACCCTGTCGTGCACACGCACTGACCTGCACGTGCTGGTCGTCGACGACGGCCGCGTTCCGCCGGGGCGGGGCCGAACCGTCGGTGGGCGCGGCATCGCAGGGATGACCGAGCGCGCCAAAGTCCTCGGCGGGCGTCTCGCCGCAGGCCCCGCCGCCGGCGGCGGCTTCCGGGTCGAGGCGATCCTGCCGCTGGAGCCCGGGCACCAGCACGGTCCCGATGCGCCCGCGGAACACCACGGGATCGGCGCACGATGACGATCAGCGTGCTCGTCGTGGACGACGACACCCTCGTCCGCGCCGGCCTGCGAATGATGATCGAGACCCAGGACGACCTCGTCGTGGCGGGTGAGGCAGCCACCGGGACCGATGCCGTCGCCCTCGCCCACGAACTGCGTCCCGACGTCGTGCTGATGGACATCCGGATGCCAGGTACCGACGGCATTGCGGCCACCCGGCAGATCACCGGAGCAGCTGTCCCGGACGGTGCACAGCACCCCCCTCGCATCCTCATCCTGACCACCTTCGAGATCGACGAGTACGTCTACGAAGCGGTCCGCGCCGGCGCGAGCGGCTTCCTCCTCAAACGCACCCCGCCAGAAGAACTCCTCGCAGGCATCCGCACCATCGCGGAAGGCGATGCCCTGCTCTCACCGTCAGTCACCCGCCGCCTCATGCGCGAGTTCGCCAGGGCGACGGCGACCGGCGGTCACCCCACCGATGTCAGCAACCGCGATCTTGACCGCCTCACTGACCGGGAACGCGAAGTCCTTGTCCACATCGGACACGGGCTGGCCAACCGCGAGATCGCCACAGAGCTCAATGTCGGTGAAAGCACCGTCAAGACACACGTCAAGCGAATCCTCATGAAGCTCGCGCTGCGAGATCGGGTCCACGCCGTCGTCTACGCCTACGAAACCGGTCTCCTGACACCGGGTACCGACAACAAGTAATCCCGACTGGGGCAACACGGGACTGACCGCCTACGCGCGCAGCGGCGTCAGCCCTGGTCGAACCGCCGATCGGCGGACCGGATGGTGTCAATCGAGCACTGCTACGGCCTCGACCTCGACGAGGACGAACGGCTCGGCGAGTGCGGCGACGCCCATGCCGGTGAGCGGCGGAACGGGCGCCTCGATCCCGAGGCGGGTGCTCACGCGGGCAACGCCCTCGATGAAGGGCCTGCTGCTCAGGTCAGGTCAACACGCTGAGGATCTGCGTGCTGAGGATGGTGACGACGCCGGTCCAGAGAACGATGGCGGTGGCCTGCCACAGGATGACTCGCTCCTTGCGGACTCCCGCGGCCACGAACACGGCCGCCGTGAGCATGGTCGGCAGTGCCAGTGGGGCGATGAGGCTCGCGGTCGGCACGCCGAACCGCACGAGCCAGCGCTCGAGCCGAACCCGTCCCTTGGACTTCGGCTTGGCGGGTGTGGCGGGTGTGGCGGGGTCGGCCGTCTCGAGGGGCTCGGTGAGCCCTCCCGGGCCGACGGCCACGCGCATCTGCGCATTCCGGCGCGACCGGAACCCGGCGACAGCCGCGCGGATCCGGGCACCGAGGAGGACGACGACCACGACGATGACGAGGTTGCCGGTGGCCGCAGCCAGTCCGGCGACCACGGGGTGGATGCCGGCGATGACGGCCCACGCCGCCGCTCCTTCGCCCTCGATGTAGGGGACCATCGCCGATACGGCGACGATCAGCGGCTGTACGAGCAAGGGCACCTGGGCGACGACCTCTTGCAGGCCTTCGTAGGTGTTGTCCATGACGGTCTCCGTTCTGCGGCGGGTCGCCGCACGACGTCTTTCACGTTTGGGCTGCCTGGCCGGATGGCTGCAGCCACGAGGGCTGGAGGTGACGTCATCCCGACGTCGCCATGGGAAAGGAGGTGGTCCGTGGGTGCAGCGCTGGCCCCGATCGCCGTTCGCCGGGTGGCTCCGAAGGCGCCACCCGGCGGATCGGCATGCACTGGTCGTGCTGGTCGTTCGATCAGGTCGCCTGACCAGGACGTGCGGGGATCAGGTCACTTGACCTCGCGGCGCACGATGCGCCACGTTCCGGCGGCGATCGGCAGGAGCACCCAGAGCGCTGTGGCAGTGATGAGCTGGGCCGAGTGCTGGCCGGTCATCTGGCCTTCGACGAGGGGGGCGGTCGTCTGGCTGAAGTTGAGCCAGGCGGCAGCGGACTCGAGCGAGGAGACCATCGCGCCCACGAGGCCCCACGCCAGGGGCAGCACCAGGTAGGCGACGATCGCCGTGGCCGTGTTGGCGAAGAGGAGTCCGAAGCCGACGCCTTGGGCGACCACGAGCAGCTGGGCCGCGATGATGCCGCCGACGACCGGCCAGGAGACCTGCCAGTCCGCGGGACCGCCGCGGAGCAGCTCGCCGAGCCAGGTCGCCAGCGCGGCGAAGACGAAGGCGGCGGCGATCGCGATGAGGCCGAGCACCAGGGAGCCCACGAGCTTGGCGAGCAGCACCCGCAGTCGCCGCGGCTCGAGGCTGAACGTGACCAGGGCGGTGCGCTGGCCCCACTCGGAGGTCACCGCCATGACGCCGAGCAGCGGCACGAGGAGCGCCTGCGGACCGGTGGTGGCGGCGAGGAAGGTGGACATCGTCAGGTCCTTCGGCTCACTGACCATCAGGACGGTCGCCACCACGGCGAGCGTGATGACCCCGATGCCGATGAGGAGCCAGCGCCCGGCGCGGGTGTCGACCATCTTGCGCAGCTCGACCCGCACGAGGCGCAGGAAGGGGATTCCGTTGGTGATGGTGGCCGGCGGCTCGGTTGTGGGGAGGGAGGCCTGGGGTGTGGTCGCCAGGGTGGTCATGCTGCTGCTCCTTCGCGGGAGTCGGACGCGGTGAGCTGGAGGAAGAGCTCCTCGAGCCCGGAGCCGTCGGCTCCGTGTAGTTCGGTGATGACCAGGCCGGCTGCGTGGGCCGCGCGGCCCACCTGCTCAGGTTCGGCGTTGACGTGGAACGCTCCTGTCGACGACCGAACCGGCTCGTGGCCGGCAGCGCGCAGGGCCTTCGCCAGGCCGTCACGGTCGAGGGCGTCGACGACGACCCCCGAGCCGGCGAGCAGCTCGCTCTTGGTGCCCTGCGCAACGATGCGACCGCGGCCGATGAGGATGAGCTCGTCGGCGACGACCTCGACCTCGTGCAGGAGGTGTGAGGAGAGCAGGACGGTCCCGCCCCCTTCGGCGAAACCTCGAAGGAGTCCGCGCATCCAGTGGATGCCCTGAGGGTCGAGGCCGTTGGCCGGCTCGTCGAGGATGAGGACCTCGGGGTTGCCGAGGAGGGCGTGCGCGATCCCCAGGCGCTGCCGCATGCCGAGCGAGTAGTGGCGCAGTCGACGTCGGGACTCGTCGGGCGTGAGCCCCACGAGGTCGAGCATCTCGTCGACGCGCTCCCTGCCCGTTCCCATCACCATCGCCCCGAGCGAGAGGACCTCGCGTCCGGTGCGACCGGCGTGCTGCGCCGATGCGTCGAGGAGGACCCCGACCTGGCGGCCAGGATTAGGCAGCTGTGCATAGGGCTTGCCGAGGATGGTGGTGCGCCCGCTCGTGGGCGGGGTGAGTCCGGTCATGACGCGCATGGCCGTCGACTTGCCGGCGCCGTTCGGGCCGAGGAAGCCGGTGACGGTGCCGGGCTGGAGGGTGAACGAGATGTCGTCCACCGCGGTGAAGGAGCCATAACGTTTGGTGAGGTTCTCTACGGTGATCATGCTTCCCAGCCTGTGCGTCGGCGGCTCGTGGCACATCGGCCCCGGGGCCATGCCGCGACGACCCAGGTCGAGGGCGGGGTAGACCTTGGTCGGTGCCCCCCGGCACGTGGCGTGCTTATGGTGGAGAGGTGCCCCTTACCCTGTCGTTCGACCCTCCGCACCCGCCGCGTCTGCCGGCGTGGGGCATCGTGTGGCGGTACGCGCTCGTCGCCCTGACGGGCGCCACCCTGTTCCTGCTCATCTCCGAGACGCTTCAGTCATCACCCACGAAGCTCGCAGCGGGGCGCACCGCGGCCATCCTGGCGGTGGACCTCGGCGTGGGGCTCCTCGCCCTGGTCGTCATTGCCTTTCGGGGACGCTGGCCGATGGGGGTCGCCGTCGTCCTGACCGCGATGACGTGCGTCTCGGCCTTCGCTGCGGCTCCGTGGGCGGTGGCGGTGGTGTCGCTGGCGACCCGGCGACGCTGGCGCGAGGTGCTGCCGATCGGGGTCGCCACTCTCCTGGCACAGGTCGTCTACAGCCTCGTGAACCCGGTCACCGGGAGCGAGGTGCCGTGGTGGGTAACCTACGCCCTGAGCCTGCTCAGCTTCGGTCTGCTGGTCATGCTCGGCTTCTACATCGGTGCCCGCCGCGAGCTGCTGGCCAACCTGCAGGGCCGAGCCGAGACGGCAGAGCGTGAGCAGGCCATGCGGGTCGCCCAGGAGCGCACCCGGATCGCCCGGGAGATGCACGACGTCCTTGCGCACCGGATCTCGTTGGTGGCCATGCACGCCGGCGCCCTCACCTTCCGCGACGACCTCACCCGAGAAGAGACCCGTCGGGCCGCGCAGGTCATCCAGGACGGCGCCCGCCGGGCCCTGTCGGACCTGCGAGAGGTGCTCGGGGTGCTGCGCGACCCCAGCATGGGAGACGATGAATGCCGTCAGCCGCAGCCGACCCTGCGAGACCTGCCGGCACTCGTGGCAGAGGAGGTCGAGGGGGGGATGCGCGTCGACCTGGTCGAGGGGATCCCGGCCGGTGCCGACGTGCCTGACGCGACCGGGCGCACGGTCTACCGGATGGCGCAGGAGGCGCTCACCAATGCGCGCAAGCACGCCCCGGGGATGCCGGTCACCGTCGTTCTCACCGGTGCCCCGGGTGGGAGCTTCGTTCTCGAGGTGCGCAACCCCATGCCCGTGCGAGTGCCGGTCGGTGTCCCCGCGCGGCAGGTCGACGAGCCGCTGCCGGGGGCCGGCATGGGTCTGATCGGTCTGGCCGAGCGCGCCGTCCTCGCGGACGGCGCCCTGGAGCACGGGGTGACAGCGGGCCGGGAGTTCCGGGTGCGGGCCCGACTGCCGTGGCCGGCATGAGCGACATCCCGACCTGGGTGGGGCCCGGGACGCCGACGGCGCCGGCCGAGGCGCCAGCAGAGCCCACCGGTCCTGAGTCGCCCACTGCCCGGGTCGTCATCGTCGACGACGACCCGCTGGTGCGGGCCGGTCTGTCGATGATCCTCCGCGGCAGCCCGACGATCACCGTCGTCGCCGAGGCCGACGACGGGGAGCACGCCCAAGTGGTCGTCGCGCGCGAGCGACCCGACGTCGTGCTGATGGACATCCGGATGCCGCGGCGCGACGGCATCTCGGCGACGGTGGGCCTGCTCGCGATGGCGCACCCGCCCAAGGTCATCGTGCTCACCACCTTCGACACCGACGACCTGGTCCTCGCTGCGCTGCGGGCCGGTGCGAGTGGCTTCCTGCTCAAGGACACCCCGCCGCGCAAGATCGTCGAGGCGGTGCACCGCGTCATCGCCGGGGAGCCGATCCTCTCGCCGAGCGTCACCGCCCAGCTCATCGCCTCGGCCACCGAGGGCCAGTCCACCGAGCGGCGCGACGACGCCCTGGCCGCCCTCGCCTCCCTCACCGAGCGCGAGCGCGATGTGGCAGTCGCCATCGGACATGGGCTCTCCAACGCCGAGATCGGCGCCCAGCTCTACATGAGCGTTGCCACCGTGAAGTCCCACGTGACGCGGCTGTTCGCCAAGCTGCAGGTCGAGAACCGCGTGCAGATCGCGATGTGCGTCCACGACGCGGGACTCGTCTGACCTGACACCGCCGATCCGCGAGGAGAGCGCCGAGTGCCGCTGTTCGATCAACCCCATGAGTTGGTCCACTACCTGACCACCCACGTGCAGGTCGGCATCCGCTGAACATCCAGACAAGGCCCGTCAACGGGTTCCGGGTGTGACGAGGGCGGTTCACACCGTCGTCAGGGGATGGTTTTCGCGATGGGACGGTCGGACCTGGACCAACCCCGCCGACGTGGACGTCGACCACCACGTCCCCCTCGCCGAGGCCGGGGGGTCCGGCGCTCGCTCCTGGACCAGCAGCGATCGCCACCGCTACGCCAACGACCTGTATGGGCCGACGCTCAGCGCGATCACCGACAACCTGAAGAGCTCCAAGGGTGATCGGGATCCCGCTCAGTGGCTTCCGCCGCTGACCTCGTCACGGTGCAGCAGCGCCATCTACTGGGTGCAGGTGAAGTACCGGTGGCGGATGACCATGGACTCCGCCGAGCGCCGCAAGCTGTGCTCGATCCTGTCCGGGACGTGCGGTGCACGGACCATCACGATCCCGACCCGAGCACGGTAGGCCTCCCCACTGCACAGCGCGGTTGCTCCTCTGGGGTGACGGCGAGGATCCTTGGCGGGGATGGGAGGGGCCATGAACGAGACCGATCCGGTCAGCGACGAGGACCTGCAACGGGTGCACCTGGAGCCCCTGACCCCGCACCAGGGCACGGTCACCTTGGTGGAGTCGGACCCGACCTGGCCGGCACTGTTCGACCGGGAGGCGGTGCGCGTCCGTGGCGCCCTGGGGCCCGCGGTGCTGCGGCTCGAGCACGTGGGGTCGACTTCCGTGCCTGGCTTGGTCGCCAAGCCGATCATCGACATGCTCCTGGTGGTGCACGACTCAGCCGAGGAGGCCCACTACGTTCCGGCCCTGACGCAGGCCGGCTACCGGCTGGTGATCCGCGAGCCCGACTGGCTCGAGCACCGCCTGCTGAAAGGCCCTGACACCGACATCAACCTGCACGTCTTCACCGCCGGTGCGGTGGAGGTCGACCGGATGCTCCGCTTCCGTGACCGGCTCCGAGCCGACGAGGGTGATCGAGATCTGTACGCCCGCACCAAGAAGGACCTGGCCCAGCAGCAGTGGCGGCACGTGCAGCACTATGCCGATGCCAAGTCCGACGTGGTGGAACAGATACTCAACCGTGCCCCGCGCTGATCTGCGTGAGGGGCGGAATCGGCGGGCCTGTCATCATGATGCGCATGCCCACCGCCGAGATCTACACCTTGCTGCTCGCCGGGGCGGTCGCCGTCGGTGTGATCTGGCTGGTCGCCCGGTTCATGGACCGGGACTGACCAGTCCCAGGGGCGACGCACGGGACCGCTCGCGGGCCAGCTACCAGGGGTAGCGCAGGATCGCGGCGAAGCCCTGACCACCGGGCACGCTGGCGGCGTCGACGCGGAGCACGACCGCACCTGCGGTCGCCGCACGGGCTGCGTCGGTGACCTCGGTGAGCGTGCGGCGCTCGCTGCCGCGCGTCTGGAACAGCTCAGCGAGCCCGGCGCCGTCGGCGGCCTGCTGCTCGAGCAGGATGCCGCGGGCGTCCGTGGCCAGTTCCTGGTCGGTGGCCCGGTCCGGGTTGGTCTCGATGACCGCGTCGAGCAGGTGCGGGTAGGAGTTCAGGCCAGGGAAGATCGAGCGGACGGGGTCGACCGCCGCGAGGACCAGCGGTGTGGTGCTTCCCGCCAGGAAGGGGCGCAGCGCCGCGTCGACCGCGCAGACGCAGCTCCTGCCGCCGCTGTCGAGGGAGTGGCCGACAGGAACGCGTGCCGCCGCAAGCAGTTCGGTGCGGACGGGCGATCGGATTGGAGAGGACCGCCCCGGCGGTGACTCTTCACATCGGTGCCTTGACGCAAATCGTCCCGCATGCCGAACTCGGTTCGCGCGCTTACCAATCCGATGGGTCCGCCGCCCCGAACCTCTGTGGTCTGCGCAACCACGACGAGCTCGACATCGGGCTCACGAACAAGGGAGTTCCCGCATGCGCACCACCACGAAGCTCGGCACCGCCACCATCGGGTCGGCCCTCCTCCTCACCCTCGGCGCCGGTATGGCCCAGGCCGCGACCGCGACGGACGGCAACACCATGGCGACCCTGCGTCCCGTGGCCCTGAACGGGGTCGACGCCAGCGGCACCGCGATGGTCACCGTCAACGGCACCCGCATCGACGTCACCATGGCGGCCTCGGGCCTGCTGGCCGACAACCCGCACGCGGCCCACATCCACTTCGGCGCCGAGGCGCGGCACGAGTGCCCCACGGCCAAGGACGACGCCACGGGTGACGGCACCCTCAACACCACCGACGGCGGCCCGGCCTACGGCCCCATCGTCGTCTCCCTGACCAAGACGGGCGACACCTCTCCGGACAGCGGCCTGGCCGTCGACCGCTTCGACACCGCCCCGGGCGGCAAGATCTCCTACGAGCGCGGCAGCATCAACGTCTCGTCCGACGTCGCCGAGGCCATCGCCAAGGGCCAGAGCGTCGTCGTCGTGCACGGGGTGGACCACAACGACAACGGCAAGTACGACGGTGACACCAAGAGCGACCTCGACCCCAGCCTGCCCACCGAGGCCACCGACCCCGCGATCTGTGGTGTCCTCGCCGCGGCGCCCGCCGGCGGCGTGCAGACCGGCGGCGGTGGCACCTCCACCCCGAACGAGGGCTTGGGCCTGGCCCTCGGCGGTGGCCTGATCCTCACGGCCCTGGGCACCGGGGCCTTCGCCGCCCGCAAGGCGACCAACCGCATCTGATGCCGGCCTCGCTCACCTCTGGTGGCCGCCGCGGGATCCTGCCCGCGGCGGTTGCCGCCGTGCTGCTCGTCCTCGGCGGCGGGATGGTGGCGCGTTCCCTCACCGCACCCGGCCCGCCTCCGCAGCCCGACGGCAGCCAGCAACAGGTCGCGCCGCCCACCACGTCGGGCAGAGCGACAGCATCACCTCAGACCGCGCCGACTGCGGCGGCGAGCACCCCGGCATCCGGCTTTGCTGCGATCATGACGCCCAGTGCACCCGTGGCGCTGCGCATCCCCTCGATCAAGCTCACCACCAAGGGCCTGGTCGACCTCGAGCTCGACGACAAGGGCGAGCTCGAGGCTCCCGAGGACTTCCAGCAGGCCGGGTGGTATGCCGCGGGCCCGACTCCCGGCGAGTTCGGCCCGTCAGTCATCGCCGCACACGTCGACAGCCACCTCGGCCCGGCCGTCTTCTACCGTCTCGGCTCCCTGGCAAAGGGTGCGAAGGTGATGGTCGAGCGCAAGGACGGCTCCACCGCAACGTTCGTCGTCGACCGCGTCGAGCGGTACCCCAAGGCGCGCTTCCCGACGTCGGAGGTCTACGCCGACACCGGCGGGCGCGCCGAGCTGAGACTCATCACCTGCGGAGGCGACATCGACCGGCGCACCGGCCACTACGTCGACAACATCGTGGCCTATGCCCACCTCGTCCCCGTTCGATAGGGTCGGCCGTCCGTGAATCGCAGTCCATCGGCGGGAACGACCATGCCCAGTGACCAGAACGCACCGTTGGCCGAGGCAGCGATTCGCGCCGTCTTCGAGGGAACGGTCTCCGATCTGCGCGCGGTCATCCACCCCGACGCCACCAATCGCGAGGCGATCACGGAACCGCCGGCCACCCGCGGCAGCGGCCCCGAGGCCTTCCACGCGACGGGCGAGTGGCTGCGTGTGGCGTTCACCGGCCTGACGTGGACGACGGAACTGAGCGTCACCGAGGGCGACACCGTCGTCACCTTCGGTGTG
Source organism: uncultured Actinomycetota bacterium (assembly GCA_963800505.1). Lineage (GTDB taxonomy): Bacteria > Actinomycetota > Actinomycetes > Actinomycetales > Dermatophilaceae > Fodinibacter. The sequence goes on along the minus strand of CAWDBL010000004.1, from coordinate 168,463 downwards.
ATGTCAGCCCGTCACACCGGCGACTTCGTCGCCTGGACCAACGAGGGCACTGTCGACCGAGTGTTCGTGCCGACCGGCAAGTCCTTCACCGTGCGGCAGTCACACTTCCACCGGTTCCGCGACGGCCTCGTCGTCGAGCACTGGGCAGTACGAGACGACCAGGGCATGGCGCGTCAGGCCGGTTGGATCCCGCCCAGTCCGGCGCATCTGATCCGGTGCTCACTGGCCACGCGCACGGCCCGCCGTTCCCGAGGATGACGCCACCGAGCGCTGGTACGTGGGGGTTCAGTCGGTGTGCGGGGCTGGCACCATGAAGACCGGCACCGGCGCCGACCGGACGATCTTCGAGGCCCGCGACCCGAGGAAGAGCCGGGCAGCCGGCGCCGACGAGCTCGGCCCGATGACCAGCAGGTCACCGTCGCGCCACTCGACGTTCCCGATGGCCTTGCCCCACGAGACGCCCTCGCCGACGACGAGGGTTTGAGAGAGGCGCTCGGCCAGCGCGGGGTCGCCGTCCCCGACCTCGGTTCGGAGGGCCTGCTTGGTGCGCTCCACCCACTGCTCGACGACGAGGTCGTCGGCTGACTCCTCGACGCTGCCGTAGACCCGCTTGGGAGGCCGGACGGCGAACGACACGGCTCGCAGCTTCGCGCCCGCTGCCTGCGCGACCTGGGCCCCGACGGCGGCCACGTGAGCGACCCCGGCCGACCCTCCAAGACCGATGCTCACCCGGCGGATGTGGGAGCCCGGTGAGGGGTGGTAGCCCCGTGGGGCCAGCAGCACCGGCAGGGATGCCGAGTGCGCGAGCCTGTCCGTGACGCTTCCGAAGGAGATCCGACCCAGGGGAGCCTTGCTCGACGAGCCGAGCACCAAGGCGGACGCATCGACGTCGGCGGCGACCTCCAGCAGCCCAGCGGGGATGGAGGAGGCCACGCGCACCTCGAAGGTCGCGCTGATCCCGGCCGGCAGTCCGGCTCGAGCCTGATCGAGGACGGACTGCCCCCAGGCCTTGAGCGGCCCGAGGTAGTCGCCGTCGACGAACTCCGGAGCACCAGCGGCGTGCGGGGTCGTCACGACGACCGTGACCACGAGTGGCTCGTCGATCGAGCGGGAGAGCACGCCGGCCAGCTCGAGTGCCGACGTGCCGCTGTCCTGCGCCGTGTAGGCGACGACGATCGACACGGCTCACACCTGCACGGTGAGCGAGGCTGCTTCGACATGGGTCACCGGCAGACCGAGCTCGCTCGCGCGGTCGACGACTTCGAACCGCTGCCAGATCGAGTCGGTGGCGGGGAGCGTCACGATGACGATCTGGTCGGGATCGAACTGCGTCACCGCCGCCCGCAGCGCTCTCAGCGGTCGCTGGTCACCGAGGCCGCCGTCGGCGTCGAGGTGGTGCGCCCTGAGGTCCTCGAGCGTCCGGTCCAACCGCTCCTGAGCGGCCCGGGCGGTGGCGTCCCGCACCGACACGGCACCGTGCGTCGAGGCGGTGCCGGTCTCGACGGCGCTGGCCGGCACGCAGACGTAGTACGTGGCCTTGCCCATCGAGTCGATGCGTTGCAGCTCGCTCATCAGCTCGTCGGCCTCCAGCGTCTGGTTCGCCAGGACGAGCACCCGGCGCGCCTCACCGGTCGGCTCGTTCACGACGCGCGCGGGCAGCCGGGCGATCCGCTTCCGGTTGATGAAGAACAGCACGAGCACCACACCGAACGACGCGAGGCTCAACACGAGCTGGATCCGCACGTCAGCGGTGAGCCCCATCTGGACCAGTACGAGGACGATGCCGAGGGCAGTGAGGACGGACAGCGCCGGGAACCACCACATCTTCACCTTGAGCGTCGACTCGTCGGCCCGGTACCTCAGGATGATCTGCGAGACGGCGATGAGCAGGTAGACGAAGAGGATGACAGCGCCGGAGGAGTTGAGCAGGAACGAGAACACGGTGTCGGGGGAGATCGCCGCCATGATGACGGCGAGGAAGCCGACGACGGACGAGGACAGGATCGCGACCATCGGCACACCCCGCGAGTTCACCGTCACCATCGACGCGGGCGCCTCGCGGCGGGCTGCCAACACGAAGAGCATCCGGGACGCGGTGTACAGGCCCGAGTTGAGGCAGGACAGCACGGCGGTCAGCACGACGGCGTTCATGATGTCGTCGGCATAGGGGATGCCCATCTCCTGGAACGCCGCGACGAAGGGGGATGCCTCCAAGGTCGAGGAGTTCCACGGCAGGATGACGGCGAGCAGGAAGACCGAGCCGACGAAGAAGATCGCGATGCGGGTGATGACCGAGTTCGCCGCCTTCGAGACGGCCCGCTCGGGGTTGTCGGACTCGGCGGCCGCGATGGTCGCGATCTCGGCGCCCACCATCGAGAAGATCACCGTCACCACCCCGGCCGTCACCGCGAGGCCGCCGTTGGGGAAGAAGCCGCCCTGCGCCGTGAGGTTGCTGAAGTCGAGGGTGGTGTCGGGCCAGATCCCGAGGACGAAGAGTGAGCCGATGGCCAGGAACACGATGATGGCCGCGACCTTGATCCCCGCGAACCAGAACTCGAACTCCCCGAACGACGAGACGGAGATGAGGTTGGTCCCCGTCATGAGGAGCATGAGCACGAGGCTGAGCGTCCAGGTCGGCACGTCGGGGAGCCAGAAGTTGATGACCTTGGCTCCCGCGACGGCCTCGAAGCCGACGACGATGACCCAGAAGTACCAGTAGAGCCAGCCGACGGAGAAGCCGGCCCAGTCGCCGAGGGCCTTGCGGGAGTAGTCGGCGAAGGAGCCCGTGGAGGGGTTGGCCACGGCCATCTCGGCGAGCATCCGCATCACCAGGATGATGAGGATGCCGCACAGGGCATAGGTGATGAATGCTGCGGGCCCGGTGTCGTGGATGACGGTGCCCGATCCGACGAACAGGCCTGCCCCGATGACACCACCCATGGCGATCATCGTCAGCTGCCGCTGGTTGAGCGCCTTCTTCAGCTCCGGGCCCGCCCCCGACATCTCAATCTCCTTCGGGGACAACGGTCGAGCAGCGTGCTGGGGCATAGCGAGACATGGACGGTCCCCCTTGATCGAAGTTCTCTGACGTCGAGTCGACACGTCAGTGGAAAGCCGGGCTACAGACAGCTGACACTTCGCAATCGTTGTCACCGTACTCTCGCTCGTCGGCCCCCGGTCCCGGCAGATGCCCGCTGATTTCATGCGCGATTGCGGCGGCAAGATCGCCCGGCTCCAGGGAATGCACGACGCCTCTACAGTTGTGGCGCATGAGCGTCCGGATCGGGTTCTTGCGTGCGGTGAACGTGGGACATCGACGTGTGCCGATGACTCGCTTGGCGGCGGTCTGCGAGGGCCTCGGGTACGCCGGGGTGTGGACCTACCTCAACAGCGGCAACGTCGTGTTCGACACCACTGGTGCGCGGGCATCGCTCGAAGACGCGATGCAGAAGGCGTTGGAGGAGGAGTTCGGCTTCGAGTGCACCACCTTCGTGCGGACGCCGAAGCAGCTGAGGGACGTCCTGGACGCCCGGCCCTTCCCGTCGGCAGAAGGCGACACGCACTTCGTGACGTTCCTCAAGACGGCGCCGTCCACGGGCGATGCGACGCGTCTGGAGGGACTGTCGAACGACTTCGACACGCTGGTCGTCCACGGCGCCGAGGTGCACTGGCGGATGCGGGGCCGCTCCACCGACTCGCACCTGACCAAGCGTGACTGGGAGAAGGTTCTCGGCCCGTTGAGCAGCACCAGCCGCAACGTCACGATGCTGACGAAACTCATGGTGAAGCTCGACACTGCGTAGGTCGCCGCGAGGGCAGCGATGCGAGGGCTGGCCAGACGTCTGCCGAGTGGTCGACGTAGCGGGTCACGACGTCAGCCGGCGGGGGGCGACGAGGGCCTCGATGCCGTCGAGGATGCGTTCCACCCCGAACCGAGTGCCGTCGTCGATGGTCCCGGGAGCCGGCGGGCGCACGTGGTCGAGCTGACCCGAGGCGACGACCTGGTGCAGCGCCGGGAACCGGCCCGGATCGACGAGCATCCGCAGCTGCTCGCCATAGCCCACGGTGCTGTCCGCTGCCTCTACGACCAAGCGCGCCTCGCTCAGCGCATAGCTCGACAGCAGGCCGATGACGGCCATCCGTTCCCAGGGCTCCAACGGCAGGGGCGCCAACGCCGTCAACCCGCGTTCGACGAAGGCGAGGCTGTTCGGGCCCATGGGCGGCCCCGGCATCCGCAGGGAGAGGATCCACGGGTGCGCCAGGAGCACGGCGAGCTGCTGCTCGGCCCAGGTGCGCAGGGCGGGGCGCCAGTCGGCGTCGTCGACCACGGGCGGGGCGTCGCGCAGGGCGTCCTCGGTGGCGGCGTCGAGCAGCAGGACCAGCAGCTCGTCCTTGCTGCCGACATAGCGGTAGAGCGACATCGTCGTGTAGCCCAGGCGACTCGCGATCCGTGCCATCGACACCGCCTCGAGGCCGCCGGCGTCGGCGAGCTCGATGGCAGCTCGGGTGATGTCGCGCAGGGTGAGGCCGGGCCTGGGACCGCTTCGCGCACGCTCCTCGAGCCCCCAGGAGCGCGCCACCCCCACCGGCAGGGCGGCGATCTGCTCGGCCGTCATCGGCGGGTTGGCGTCCACTCGACCTCGTCCCGTCAGGGGGGGTTGCACTGGCGGTATGGATGGTACACAGTATGCGTTATACGCTATTTAGTATGCGAGATACACGGATGGAGCCGGGCATGGGCGATCGGGCGCGTGGCATCGAGGCACGAGGGCTGGGCAAGAGCTTCGGCGGGGTGAGAGTCCTCAGCGGCGTGGACCTGACGGTCGGCGCAGGCGAGGTGGTGGCGCTGCTGGGGCGCAACGGCGCGGGAAAGTCCACGACGGTACGCATCCTCGCGACCCTCACCAGGCCGGACGAGGGATCGGTGCGCATCGCCGGCATCGACGCACTCGCCGAACCCGCACGTGCGCGACGGCACCTGGCCCTGACCGCCCAGGACTCGGCGGTCGACGGACGGTTGACGGGGCGCGAGAACCTTCGGCTCATCGCTCGCCTGCGGCACCTCGCCCGCGGCGAGCGGCGCGACCGTCCGGCAGCCCTGCTGCGCGACCTCGACCTCACCGATGCCGCAGACCGCCGGGTGTCCACCTACTCAGGGGGCATGCGCCGGCGCCTCGACCTGGCGATGTCGCTGATGAGTCCTCCGGCAGTGCTCTTCCTCGACGAGCCCACGACCGGCCTCGACCCGCACAGCCGCGAGACGGTGTGGGATGCCGTCCGGCGCCTCGCTGCGCAGGGCACCGCAGTGCTGCTCACCACGCAGTACCTCCAGGAGGCCGACGTGCTGGCCGACCGCGTGCTGGTGCTCGAGGCCGGGGTGGTCGTGGCAGACGGGACGGCGAGCGAGCTCAAGGCCCAGCTGCGCGGCGAGATCGCCCGGCTCGAGATCGCGTCGAGCGAGGAGCGGGAGCGCGCACGCGGCATCCTGGGTGACCGCGTGGTCGGCAGCCCTGACCGCGACGTGCTGGAGGTGGCGACCGACGGCTCCGCCGCCGAGATCCGGCGGCTGTTGACCCAGCTGCACGACGTCGGGGTGGTGGTCGACCGGCTCAGCCTGGACCGTCCGACCCTCGACGAGGTGTTCCTCGCGCTCACCCGTGGCCACGAGGTCGCGGCGTGAGCGCCCTGACGCCGCTGGCCGAGTTCGGCGGGGAGAACGCGGCGATGATCGCACGCAGCCTCCGGCACGCCTCGCGCGACGTGGAGACGTTGCTGATGTCGGTGATCCTGCCCGTGCTGCTGATGCTCATGTTCGTCTACGTCTTCGGCGGTGCGATCGAGACGGGTTCGGCGTACGTCAACTACGTCGTGCCCGGCATCCTCCTGCTCGCTGCCGGGTTCGGTTCTGCCACAACGGCGGTGAGTGTGTGCTCCGACATGGTCAGCGGTGTGGTCGACAGGTTCCGCGCGATGCCGATCTCGGGCAGCGCGATGCTCACCGGCCACGTCGTGGCCAGCCTCGCCCGCAACCTCCTGTCCACCGCTGTCGTCATCGGCGTCGGGTATGCCGTCGGCTGGCGACCGGTGGCCGGCCCGTTGGCATGGCTCGCCGCTCTAGCACTCGTGGCGTTGTTCATCCTGGCGATCTCGTGGCTGTCCGCAGCGCTCGGGCTCGTCGCCGGCAGCCCCGAGTCGGCCAACGCGTTCACCTTCGTGATCCTGTTCCTGCCCTACCTGTCCAGCGCCTTCGTGCCGACCTCGACGATGCCGGCCTTCCTGCGCGGCTTCGCCGAGAACCAGCCGGTCACGCCGGTCATCGAGACCCTGCGCGGCCTTCTGATGGGCACGCCCATCGAGGACAGCGGGGCGTTGGCCGTCGCCTGGTGCCTCGTCGTGCTGGTGGCCTCCTGGGGTGCTTCGGCTGTCCTGTTCCGCCGCCGCACCACTCGCTGAGGGGGATGGTCGCCGTGGCTCAGGGCGAGTGACGCTGCACCGGAGCACATGACCCGTCAGGGTCCACGTGTCGCGCGCGGCTACTCGATCGGGTCGTGACCGAGTGCCCCGTTGTCGGAGACGGACGCAGACCACGCCTGGCCGTCCCACCACCGGAGCTCGTGCCGGCGCGTGGGGTCGGCTGACCAGCGGCCGACGGGCCCGCTGGACGGCGGCGCCGGCTGTGAACCACGAACCCCCAGCCGGACCAGAAGGACCACCCCGACCAGGCCGGCCACCAGGATCAGCACGATCAGCAGTTCGACTGGCCCTATCCGCCCCATGTCCCGACGGTAGCGCCCCCTCGAGGGCCACGAGGTCACCTCGGCGGCAATCCGCCGGGCCTGCCTCGCTGGCCGACTCGTGGCGACCAGGCTCCGCGCCGGGGCGCTCTCCGGCCCGGACGAGCGCATACTCGGGGACAGGCCGCCCTTCCAGCCTTTCGTGCCAGGACCAGGAGCGACGCCATGGTGAACCCCTCGGATGTCACCAACACGCTGGGCCAACCTCCGTGGGGCGAGCTGCTCGACCTTGCGGAAGCAATGCGCGACCTGGCGGATCGCGCGACTACCGCTGAGGGCCGGCCGGCCCTGGCCGACCTGGTCACCCTGGCGGTGCAGCGAGTGCCGTCGGCCCAGTGGGCCAGCCTCACGGTGCTGCACAACACGAGCTTCCGCACCGAAGCCGCCACCGACGAGGGCGCGACCAAGGCCGACCTGTTGCAGTACCAGCTGGGGTTCGGGCCGTGCGTCGACGCAGCGCTCGACGACTCCGTCTACGTCAGTGGCGATGTGGCCAGTGACGACCGCTGGCTGGAGTGGGGTGTGCGAGTGCATGGTGAGCTGGGCGTGCGCAGCGTCCTGTCGCAGCGCCTGCGGCTCAGCGACGGCGCGGCCACCATCGCCGCGCTGAACATCTACTCCGGCGCCGCGGATGCGTTCGACGAACACGCTCGCGCCATCGGTCTGGTCCTGGCGACGCACGGCGGTCTGGTGATGAACACGATGCTGGCCAACGACCGGGCCCGGAACATGGAGCAGGCGCTGGAGAGCAACCGCGAGATCGGAGTCGCCATCGGCGTCCTGATGCACGAGCACCGACTCAGCCGGGACCAGGCCTTCGACGTCCTGCGCGCAGCCAGTCAGGACTCCAACCGCAAGCTCCGGGACATCGCGCAAGACGTGGTCGACACCGGCACCCTGACCATCCGCGGGTGGCCGGCGACCTCCGAGGTGCAACTGGGAGCTCGAACCGCGGGGGCCTAGCCTCCTGCATCCCCCCACTGGCAGCCGAAGGCCGGGCCGGCCGTCGATCGATCGGTCTGGAGCGCGGTGACGACGGCGGCGACCCGCGTGCACGCCGGGTCCGGGAACTCGGCGCGCAGCCGGCCAATCGGCCTCCCCGGTCGAGCGGCTACTTCTCGAGGTCTGCGATGAAGTCGGAAGCCGCCATCGGTGTGGAGAACATCGGGTAGTCGTACTTGATCGCGTTGTCGTGCTCCTCGGGGGAGGTGGCAGCGACGCAGTCGCTCAACGTGATGACCTGGTAGCCGTTCTCGTAGCCCGACCGCATGGTGGACTCGACGCAGCAGTTCGTGAGGAACCCACCCAGGGCGATGGTCGTGATCCCCTTGCTGCGCAGGATGAAGTCGAGGTTCGTGCTGGCGAACGTGTCAAGTCCGCGCTTTCCCTCGATCACGATGTCGCCCTCTGCCGGAGCCAGCTCGTCGACGATGTCGGCGCCCCACGTGCCCTTGACGAAGGCGTTGCCGTCGACGACGCCCTTGAGGATGCCGTACGGGTGTGAGCTGATCTCGTTGTAGCCGGGGGCGAAGGTGATCGGCGCATGCATGACGGTGACTCCGGCGGCCCGAGCCGCAGCGACGACCTCCTGCGTCCTGGCCAGCATCTCGGTGCGGTCCATGACCTCCGACACCGCTCCGTGGAGTACGCCGCCCTCGGACGTGAAGTCGTTCTGGTACTCGATCAGGACCACCGCGGTGGTGCTCGGGTCAACGGCCATGGTGTCTCTCCTCGCTGTCGGTGATTGAGTGCAGCGCGTGTGCCTCATTGCCGGAGAACCGCCGCGAGCCGGTCAGGCGACGATGGCCGATGGTGGTCTCCACGCAGCATCCTGCACCTCGGCCCGGCACCCCGTCGATGGGCCGATCGGCCGTGACGCCCGGAGCGCGCGGCAACTGCTCTGCGTCGGCGCGTGCCGAGCGCCTCGGATGCCGCTGGGTCCAGGTCGCGCGAGAGGGTCCTGAGGTCGCGGGCGCTCTTCTCGCGAGCCACCTCCGGGACGCTCCTCGGGCAGGTGGCCGTGAAGGCGTCGACGAGGAAGTCGTTGGCGGCCGTCGCGGTGGGCGGCTGGTCCACGTACTGGCGGCCACCGAACGCCACGCTGGCCTGTCGGCTCCCGTCGGCCGAGGTGAAGACCAACGTCACCGTCCCGAACGCCGCTCGGTCGTGGCCGTAGAGCAGCTGCGGCTCACCGTCGGGCCCCGGGCACGGGTCGCCGGCGCGGTAGATGCCCAGCCCGTAACCGACCTCAGGGGTGCGGGGCTCGAGCATCTGGTCCAACGAGGCCTTCGAGACCAGGTGCCCGGCAAAAGGGCGCGGTAGAAGGAGGCGATGTCGCGTGCACTGGCCACGACAGCGCCGGCCGAGGAGAAGATCGTCGACGAGTGCCCGTCGAGGTTGTAGGGCCTCTCGAAGATCGCGTAGTCCGTGATGTGGCGTCTCCCGGCGAAGGTCGGCCCGGTCGTCGGGAAGCGGGCTCTCGTCATCCGGGCCGGTGAGAGGACCCGCTGCTCGAGCAGCGACCGCATCGAGCGCTTGGTCGCCCGCCCGAGCATCAGGCCGACCACGACGCAGTTGGTGTTCGAGTACGAGAAGTCGGTGCCGGGTTCGAACAGCCACGGCTGGCTGAGTGCCGCGGCAACGAGCTGCCGGTCGGTGCGGTCGCGGTTGATCGCGGCGAGGAACTCCTCGGTGTCGCCGGCGCCGGCGACCATCGCCTTGGTCACGCTGGCGACGCGTGCGGTGTCGCCGGCACGAGCCGGCTCGGCGCCGTCGATCGTGCGCACCCCGGCTGCGCCGTCCCAGCCCCGGCCCGTGGCGCCGCGGCTGTGGCCGACGGCGCCGATGGCCCCGGCCCCGGTGACCGCTTCGAGCCGGGCGCGCAGCCCCCTCGAGTCGGTGCTGACCATCAGGTCGTCGCACGAGGCCTCGCCCCGTACCCCTCCTGTCTACGGGTCGGTCGGCGTCGCGTCATCCGCCGCTGGTCGGGGCCGCCTCCGCCCAGCGGATGAAGCGCTGCCCGCGACCCGACGCGCCGCGGCCGGCTGCGCTGCGCCGCCGGTGGGGAATGCGCCGGGCACCGCGGCGCCGCCTGCTCGATCCTCGACGTACGTCAGACGCGCTCCCCTTGACCCTGCGGTGTTCAGGGCTGAACATTGAGAGGTGGGCAGGTCGAAGCGTGAGAAGGAGGCGGTCGGGCTCATGATGCTGACGGCGCACCGGATGACGCAGAGCGCCGGAGGCCGCTTGCGGGCCGAGGACCTGACGCCGGCGAAGTACCAGCTCCTGCTTCGCCTGCGCTCCGAGCCCGGGCTGGCGCAGGGCGAGCTCGGGGCGCGACTGGGAGTCACCAAGGGCAACGTGTCAATGCTGGTGACCCAGCTGGAGCGCGCAGGGTTGCTGACGCGCACCCCCGACGGGGCGGCCAACCAGCTGGCCCTCACCGCCAGGGGGCTCGACCTGGTGAACCGACTGATCCCGGATGAAGAACGCTGGGCGCGTGAGCAGTTCACCCAGCTCACCACTGACGAGCTCGACCAGCTCGTCAGGCTGCTGCACCGCCTGAACACCTAGACGGCGGCCCAACTCCCCTGCCGCAGTGGAAAGTTCGCTGACGTGAAAGTTCAGGGCTGAACACCCTGTCGTGACCAACGAGGAAGAGGAAGATGATGGACACAACCGAAGATCACGACCGGCCGGCACGTTCGCTGCTCAGGAAGCAGGCCGTACGCGCGGCAGTGGGGATGGCGCTCGGCGCGGTGGCCGCGCTCGTCCTCCTTCTCCTCGCGACGGCATCCGGCCAGGACCTCGAGGTGCAGGTCGGTGCCCGGGCAGCGCAGGAGGTGAGCGCCGGAGCCATCGTCTCGGCCGTCCTCCTGTCCGGTGCGGCCGCCTGGGCCGCCGCGGCCGTGGTGACACGGCTGGCGCCACGCCCTCGGGTCACCTTCCTCGCAGCGGCGGTGCTCGCGCTGGTGTTGTCCTTGGTCCCACCGGCAACGGCGACGACCGGCGCTGCGACCTGGTGGCTGGACGCCATGCACCTGGCGGTCTTCACGGCGGTGGTGACAGCACTGGCGCCGGCCATCCCGTCACGATCCGGCACCCGGCGCGTACGCCTCGAGGCGCAGGCACACGGCGGCGTGGCATGACCTGGCGACCGGCGACCCGTGACGTCGTCACGGTGGGCGCGGCCATCGCCCAGGTGGTGCTGCCGGCGACGCTGCCGCCGAAGGTGCGGGCGCGGCTCGACACGATCGTGCCCGACGTCGTGCAGCCCACCGGCGCGACCTTCGCCGTCTGGTTGCCGATCTTCGCGTCCAGCCTGGCGGTGCCGGCCCGCCAGCTGCTGCCGCAGCGCTGGCGGTCCACGGCCGTGGACGACCTGGGCTGGGCCCCCGCGGCACCGTTCGCCTCGACCGCGCTGTGGGCGCTGTGCATTCGCACCGAGCGGTACCGCGCCGCCCAGCTCGCCCTCTTCGGCATCGCGTCGACGGCCGAGGTCGCCCGGCGGCGCGTCGCGCGACAGGAGCTCGACGGCCGGCTCGACACCGCCGACCTCTTCATCGCCGTGCCGGCCACCTCGATGCTCGCCGCCTGGGGTGCCGCCGCCTCCGGGGTCAACCTCGCAGCCCTCGTCGTCACGGAGGTCCCGGTGACCGAGCCGAAGGCCCGCCGGGCCCTGGCCGTCGTCGCCGTCACCGGCCTCGGGGTGCTTGCAGCCACGTCAGGTCGCGCGACCAGCCCCGCCCGGGAGTCGACCCGGTGAGCCCGGCCACGGTGAGCAGCCCCCGGCGACACACGCGCAGCGGCGGCGCACGCTCGGCCGGCGGGCGGGCGGGCCGGCGGGCGGGGTGCCGGCCGGTCAGGCCAGGGCGTTGAGGTCGGCCGCGACCCGCTGCAGGGTGGCCCGCTCGTCCTGCCCGGTGTCCCAGTACCGCTGCACCATGAGCAGCCCGGTCAGGTTCACGAAGCCTCCGATCACCTCGATGGCCCCGGTGAAGACGTCGCCCTCACCTCGCTCCTCCATGATCTCGGTGAGGGTCCGGATGCCGAACGACGGGTCCTCCCCGCTCTCGACCCAGGCCGTCATGATGGCCACCGCCTCGCGCGTCAGGTCTGCTTGACGCGGCTTCATCGCGAGATCGTCGCCTGCGGATGGCTCACGGACGTGCGGGGGGTGAGCTCGGCGTCGTCTCTGACCTGTGACGACCGCTCGTCTGTCGCGTCGTCGACTGCCTTGCTGTGCGAGCCGACGCAGGTGAGCGACGTGCCCAGCGTCGGGAACTGCTGCTGGTGCTCGACGAGCCTGCCGTCGCGCACCAGGATGAGTTCTTGGCATGCCCTACAGACTGCTCCGCTGTGTCGGCCCACGGGCGTTCTCCGTTCCGTGTCGGCAGGCGCGCTCGGCAGTGAGCGCAGGCACCCTCACTGCTGGTATACCCGAGAAACCCGGCGAGATGCCGCGCACGGACCACCTTTGACGTGAGGCCGCTGAGCCGCCCTCGTCGGTGCGGACGGCACCGGGGCGCCCCGTGGCAGCATGGGCGGGATGAACCTGCAGGAGTTCCTGGACCACGTGAACCGTGGCGCCGTCATCGAAGGCGGGTCGGAGCAGCACCGGTTCATGCACGGGGCGGGACAGGACGCCCTGCGCATCACGGCCGAGCTCAACTCCGGGTACCGGACCCCGCGCGAGGTCCGGGACCTGCTGTCCCGGCTCACCGGCCGCAGCGTCGACGAGTCCGTCACCGTCTTCCCGCCGTTCTTCAGCGAGTTCGGGAAGAACCTGACCCTGGGCAAGGACGTCTTCATCAACATCGGGTGCCGCTTCCAGGACACCGGTGGCATCGCGATCGGCGACGGCACGCTCATCGGGCACGGCAGCACCCTGACGACCCTCAACCACGGCGTCGACCCAGACCACCGTGCCGACATGATCCCGGCGCCGATCGTCATCGGTCGCAAGGTGTGGCTGGGCGCCGCCGTGACGGTCGTGCCGGGCGTCACCATCGGTGACGGCGCCATCGTGGGAGCCGGGGCCGTCGTCACGCGCGATGTCCCGGCCAACGCGATCGTCGGTGGCGTCCCGGCCAGGCTCATCCGCACGACGGGCTTCGACGCAACGACCTGAGTGGGTCCGCGGACGTGGGCGCCGTCGAGGCGCTCACCGACACCTGACGGCGGTGACGTCGAGGGCGGCGTGGACCAGCCGCGGGCTCAGCAGGTGGCCGTCGTCCGGGAAGTCGAGAGGTCGTGATCCCACGGAGTAGCCGTGCATCAACACGACGAGCGGCACCCCGGACCGAGCGCCGGCATCGTGCGACCACGCAATGGCGTCCTCGTCGAGCGGTGTGCTGCGCGTCATCCGCCAAGTCTGGCCGTCGACGGCCGGTCAGGGTGCGGTGGTCGGCGAGCAGAGCAGCTCGCCGTGCAGGACGGCGAACCACGAGTCCGGCGAGCCGCCCCAGCGCCGCCAGCCCCGCGCCAGCCGCTCGAGGTGGTCGGCGGTGGCCAGCCCTCCCTGCACAGCCTGCTCGGCCATGCCCGACCCGACGACCCGCTCGGCCCACATCTCTCCCCACCAGGCCACGTCCTGCGGCGAGGAGAAGCACCACACCGCGGCGGTGGACGAGACCACGTCGAGCCCAGCCGCGAGCGCCCAGCTCTTGAGGTGGCGTCCGGCATCCGGCTCGGCGCCGTTGCCGCGGGCGACCGCACGGTACAGGTCGAGCCACTCATCGAGCTCGGGCACCGCCGGGAACCAGGTGAACCCCGAGTAGTCGCTGTCGCGGACCGCGACGACGCCGTCCGGCGCGCAGACCCGCCCCAGCTCCCGCAGCGCCGCGACCGGGTCACTGAGGTGCTGGAGCACCTGGTGGGCGTGCACCACGTCGAACGCGCCCTCGGCGTGGTCGAGCGAGTACACGTCACCCACCGCGAACTCGAGGTTCGCCACACCGGCCTGCTCGGCCGCGGCACGAGCCTCGTGGATGACGGCCTCGGACCGGTCGATGCCGATCACGGACCCGGCACCCGCCAGCCGCGCGAGGTCGAGGGTGATGGTGCCCGGCCCACAGCCCACGTCCAGGATCCGGGAGTCCTCGTGGAGGCGGGGCAGCAGGTACCCGGCCGAGTTCTCCGCGGTTCGCCACCGATGGGACCGCAGCACCGACTCCGCGTGGCCGTGCGTGTAGACGTCCTCGGGCGGGTTCATGGGCAGGATCGTTCCACTTCATCCGCGCAGCGACCCGGGGCTACGCTGGCGCGATGGCCGGGTTCGAGGACGTGGAACGGCTCGTCGCCCTGCTGCCCGACGTGTCCGAAGGCGCTCGACACGGCCACCGGACCTGGCTGGTCGGGGGCAAGGCCTTCGCGTGGGAGCGGGCGTTCAGCAAGGCCGACCTCAAGCGCTTCGCCGACGCCCCGGTGCCGCAGGGACCCATCCTGGCCCTGGTGACCGACGGGCTGGAGGACAAGGAGTCGCTCCTGCAGGCACACCCCGACCACCTGTTCACGATCCCCCACTTCGACGGGTACCCCGCGGTCCTGCTGCACCTGGAGCGTGCCAGCGACGACGACCTGAGTGAGGCCCTGCTCGACGCGTGGCTGGTCCACGCCCCGGATGACGTCGCCCGCTCGCATCTTCAGCAGCGGGGCACGTAGCTCCGACGGACGGTCCGGCGGCGGCGCCGGCGGGTGACCGGGCATCGACCTCGACATCTGCGCGGGCGTTGCGCCGAAAGGGTTGCGCCCGAACGGCTATCGTGCATGGCCGCGCCATGCCCACGACGTCGTCCCCAGGGAGAGCCAGTGCTCAACGTGATGCTCGCCGGCGGCACCGCCATGCTCGTGGCGCTGCTCGGGACACCGTTGTTCATCCGGTTCCTCGTCCGCCGCGGCTACGGTCAGCCGATCCACGACGACCTGGTCCTGCACCACGTCAAGCGCGGCAAACCCACCATGGGCGGCGCGGTCATCATCGCGGCAACGCTGATCGGGTACCTCAGCTCGCACCTCGTCCTGGCCGCCATGGATGCCGGTGGGCTGGCCGCGGTGACCCGCGACCCGATGTCCGTGGGTGCCGTGCTGGTGCTGTTCCTCCTGGTCGGCCTCGGCATCGTCGGCTTCCTCGACGACTTCATCAAGATCCGCGCTGAGCGCAGCCTCGGCCTCCGGTCGTGGCAGAAGCTGGCTGGGCAGACGGTGGTGACCGTGGTCTTCGCCGCCCTCGCGCTCTGGACCACCGACGGCGAGGGCCGGGCACCCGCCTCGACCGCGATCTCGTTCGTGCGGGACACGGGCCTGGACCTGGCGTTCGCCGGTCCGGTGCTGGGGGCGCTGCTGTTCCTCCTGTGGTCCAACCTGCTCATCACCGGCGCCTCGAACGGCGTGAACCTCACCGACGGCCTGGACGGGCTCGCGGTCGGCGCCAGCGTGATGGTCTTCGGCGCCTACACGATGATCGGCCTCTGGCAGCACAACGAGGGCTGCACCGTCGCGCCCGGCCCCACCTGCTACCCGGTCACGGACGCCCTCGACCTCGCCGTCGTCGCCGCGGCCCTCGCCGGGGCCGGCTTCGGTTTCCTCTGGTGGAACGCCGCCCCCGCGAAGATCATCATGGGCGACACGGGGTCGCTCTCCCTGGGCGCGGCCATGGCCGGCCTGGCGATCATGACCCGCACCGAGCTGCTCCTGGTCCTGCTCGGGGGGCTCTTCGTGATCATCACGCTGTCGGTGATCATCCAGGTCGCCAGCTTCCGGCTCACCGGGAAGCGCGTCTTCCGGATCGCGCCCCTGCACCACCACTTCGAGGTCATCGGCTGGGCCGAGATCACCATCGTCATCCGCTTCTGGATCATCGCGGGCATCTGCGTGCTGGCGGGGCTGAGCCTGTTCTACGGCGAGTGGGTCGTCGCGCTCTAGCCCGCACGGCGCTGGTAGCCGAGGTGGACGCATCCCGAGGCCGAGTGCGTCGCCCGCGAGAGCTTCAGTCGTCGCAGGCGTGTCGTCGGCGAACAGACGTCGTCGGGCTCTTCGTGCTTGACGGACCTGGACCGAGCCCAATGAATCCACAAGGCCGGTAGTCGAGCCTGTTGGTGCGGAGCAGAACGGGACATGACGTGCCGTTCCCCCGTCTTCGCTCTCGGAAGGGGCGCGCGCATGCACACATCACCATCACCCTCAATGGCTCCCCACGAGCGAAGGCGACGAGTGCGGGCCACCGTCGGCGGGGCTGCAGCGCTCGGCGTGGCCCTGGCCCCGATGCTGGTGTTCGTGGGACCAGCATCGGCGGCCGTGCCGGCGTTCCCGAACAACGTCGTGGTCTTCCCCAACCGTGACTTCGTCTCCCTCGAGGGGTACTCCGAGCACGCCGGTGAGACCGCCGTGGTCGAGGTCACCCGGCCGGGCGTCGGCGTGGTCGGCTCCGCCAAGGGGGTCGTTTCCGGCACCGACGTGGCGTTCGAGGTCAACCACCCCGGTGGTGTGTGCTGGGGCAACGACACGGGCTTGAACGTGACTCCGGACATCCTCGCGGGCGACGTCGTCTCCATCACCTTCCCGGACGGCTCGCACGACGAGACGACGACCTCGACGGCGACCGTCACCCAGAACATGGTCCAGAGCGGCACGACGGTGACGCTCGAAGGCACCTTCGACCCCTCGACCGTCAACCCGGACTTCATCGAGCAGCGAATCATCAACCCGGACCTCGTGGCGGTCATCGGCAAGCGCGATGTCCGGGCCCTGCCGGGTCCCATCGTCCCGGCTCCCACGGGGGGCTACAGCTCCGGGTTGTCCTTCCCAGCGCCCGGCCAGTTCCTGGCCACCTACCAGTTCGACACCCAGGAAGGTGCCGACACCACGGCGGCATCCGACCTCGGCGAGCGAGCGATGAACTGGCAGGTCCAAGACGCTGACGGCAACCGCCAGGGTCTGACCATTGCCGAGTTCGGTGAGGTCGGCGGCCCCGGTTTCGGCGGTTGTCCCGCGGGGCCGGCAGACCAGAGTGCTCCGGCGGGCACCGCCTCGGTCGTCCGCACCGGTGCCAGTGCCCTGCTGAAGTGGGCCCCGGTCACGTCCGTCCCGACCGCAGACCCGGTCACCGGTTACAGCGTCGAGGCGATCAGCGTCCCGAACGCCTCAGGTCAACAGAGCAGCAGCGGCCTGCGCGTCGACGTCACCGCGACCCAGGCGACGCTCTCCGGGCTCGACCCTGCCGCGTCGTACACCTTCGAGGTCCGCTCGATGGCGGGTGCGAAGATGAGCATCCCGTTCAAGATGGGGCCGACCGACACGACCGCCCCGACCCTGGCCCTCACCCCGGCACCGGCGCCTGGAACCGTGGTCAACACCAACGCCGTGGCCGTCACCAGCAACGGCCAGGTCTTCTTCACCACCGATGGCTCGCCGGTCATCTCCGGCGACCTTCCCTCGGACAGCGCGACACTGCTGACGGGGACCTCCATCCCGATCACCACGGCAGTCACCCTCAAGATCGCAGCGTTCGACCAGGTGGGCAACAACGTCGTTCTCGAAGGTGACTACGCACCGCCGACCGTGGCGTTGCCCGCGGCCCCGACAGGGCTCGCCGGTACGGCAGGTGAGACCTCGATCGCGCTGACCTGGGCTGCCGTCAGCGACCCCTCGGTGACCGGCTACCAGGTGAGCGTGTACGACAACGCCGGCACCAGACTGGCCACCCAGCCGCCGGTCACCTCGGTGCCGCGGCAGACGATCACGGGCCTGACCCCGGGAACGACGTACCAGTTCACCGTTGCCGCGAAGAACCCGGCCGGGACCGGTCCGGAGTCGAGCCCGAACCTGACGCAGGCGACCACACCCGCACAGGACCACATCACGATCACCAGCGCCAAGTGGAAGGCGAATGACTTCAAGGTGGTCGGCACCGGTGACAAGGTCGGCGCGATCATCCAGCTCTACCGGGTGAACGCCGACGGCTCATTGGGCGCCGCCATCCCCGGGGCCACGGCCCAGGTCGTCGCGGCCGCCCCTCCGGGCATCGGCGACTGGACGATCCGGCTCCGCAACGCCGCAGCCGGGAACGCCAACCCCGGACGGATCATCGCGAAGTCGGACGGCGGAGCCATCACCGCACCGTTCACCGTCACGAGAGGCTGAGCCTGCCGGCCGACGTGACACAACGAGCCCCCGCCCGTTCACCCGGGTGGGGGCTCGTTGGTGCGGCAACCACGGGTCAGCTCGCTGGGCGCGCGGAGTAGATCGGTGACCACGCGGAGCCCAGCCCCCCGTGGGCCTCCGTAGCATGCACGGCATGCCCATCGCCCTCGAGAACGTCGGCATCGCCGTGCGCGACCTGGAGGCGACGATCGCCTTCTTCACCGATCTCGGGCTCAGCGTGGTCGGGCGTGACACGGTGAGTGGCGAGTGGACCGACACGGCCGTCGGCCTGGACGGCAACCACGCCAACATCGCGATGCTGCAGACACCCGACGGCAGCGGTCGCCTGGAGCTCTTCGAGTACCTCCACCCCGAAGCCATCGAGACCGAACCTACCCGGCCCAACGAGATCGGCATGCACCGCGTGGCGTTCTCGGTCGACGACATCGATGCCGCCCTCGAGATCGCCGCAGCGCACGGCTGCCACCCGCTTCGTGGCGTGGCGACCTATCAGGACATCTACAAGCTGAGCTACGTGCGCGGCCCGAGCGGCATCATCGTGATGCTCGTCGAGGAACTCACCAAGAGCTGAGGGTCACTCCAGCGCTCGACCAGGGCGCGTCGCGGCAGCGCTGCTCGCCGACGCGGGTGGTGCGCCTACACCGGGGCCAGCGGGCGGTGCGGTGCCTCGGGAAGGGTCACCGTGATCGTCCCACCGTGAACGACGTCACCGCCGAGCTCCACGACCGCCATCACCCCGGGGACCGGTGCTGGACCAGAGTGCCCGCGTGGGCATCTCCGAGCACACCAAGCCCCGCCACGAGGGTGATCGACTCGACCGGCACCTTGCTGAAGCGGCGGGTGCGGTCACGACTGACGGCGACAACGCGGGGGGTGGGCACGCCGTCATCCTCTCGTGGCCGGCCCCACCGAGAGCCACACGGTGGCCGGCGGCTCGTCGGTCACCGCGTGGTGACCTGCGGCAGGTCGCAGGGCACCCTTGTGCCATGTCCGTCCGCCCCCCACTGGTGCTGACCGGGCCGCCGGCCGTGGGCAAGAGCAGCGCGGCGCGGTCACTGGCCGCCAGGCTGCCCCGGTGCGCCGTCATCGAGGTCGACGACCTGCGGCGGCTGGTGCAGGCCGGAGCGGCCGCTCCGTGGGAGGGCGACGCCGGTGCGCGACAGCGTCAGCTCGGCGCCCGGAACGCCTGTGCGCTCGCCGCCAACTTCCTCGCCGAGGACATCGACGTCGTCATCACCGACGTGCTCACCCCCGACACGGCCGCCCTGTACCGCGAAGAGCTGCCCGGATGCCGGGTGGTGCGGCTGCGTGCCCCGCTGGACGAGACGCGACGGCGCGAGGCGACACGACAGCGGTGGCTGACCACCGCTGAGCTCGACACCCTGCACGAGGATGACGCACGGCGGCCGCCACCCGCCGACGTCACCCTCGACGTGGGCCACCTCCACCCGACGCAGCTGTCCGAGGCGATCGAGCTCTACTGGGTGGCCGAAGCGGGTTGAGGGTTCGCGGGAGCCGGGACGTCCCGGCCACCCGGAGCGGGCCCGCGGCTAGGTTTTGCCCATGCGCTATCGACTACTCGGCCGCAGCGGATGCGCGGTCTCCGAGCTGTGCCTGGGCACCATGACGTTCGGGGCCGAGACCGACGAGGCCGGCTCGCACGAACAGCTCGACGTGTTTCTCGATGCCGGGGGCACGCTCGTCGACACCGCGGACGTCTACTCGGCCGGGGTGTCCGAGGAGATCATCGGGCGCTGGCTCGCGGCGCGTCCGTCGGAGGTGACCGAGCGCGTCGTCCTGGCCACCAAGGGCCGGTTCGCCACGCGCCCGGGGCCCAACGGCAACGGCCTGTCGGCGCGGCACCTGACCCGCGCCCTCGACGCGTCGCTGCACCGGCTCGGTGTCGACGTCGTCGACCTCTACCAGGTGCACGCCTTCGACCCGCACACTCCGTTGGAGGAGACGCTGCGCACGCTCGACGGGTTCGCCCAGGCCGGGAAGATCCGGTACTACGGCCTGTCGAACTTCACCGGGTGGCAGCTGACCAAGGCGGTGCTGACCGCGCGTGCGCTGGGCCTGCGCGAGCCGGTGACCCTGCAGCCGCAGTACAGCCTCATCGTCCGCGAGATCGAGTGGGAGGTCGTGCCGGCCGCGCTCGACGCCGGCATGGGCCTGCTGCCCTGGAGCCCGCTCGGCGGCGGCTGGCTCTCCGGCAAGTACCGGCGCGACCAGCGGCCCACCGGTGACACCCGGCTCGGGGAGGACCCCGGCCGGGGGATGGAGGCGTACGACCGGCGCGGGAGCGAGCGGACGTGGCGGGTGATCGACGCGGTGCAGCAGGTGGCCGAGGGCCGGGGAACCTCCATGGCCGAGGTCGCGCTCGCCTGGGTCAACTCCCGTCCGGCCGTGGTGTCCCCGATCCTCGGGGCCCGCACGACCGAGCAGCTGAGGACGAACCTGCGGGCCGCCGGTCTCGTGCTGTCGGCCGAGGAGCGTGCGGTGCTCGACGGCGCAAGCGACCTCGGCGCCGGTGACTATCCCTACGGTGAGCTGGGCATCGACCAGCGTGCTCGCGACCTCGCCGGCGGCTAGCGGGAGCGGCGTCCCAACCGTCGCCCGTCCACCCGCCACGGCGGCGCGGCATCCTCGGTGCGGCGGCCACGGTGAGGTCGCAGTCGATGCGGTTGACTGTGCCGTGCGACGTCGCAGCGGTTGCCACGTCCGGGTGGAGGGGCTCCATGGGCAAGTTGATCTACGCGGCCAACGTCTCGCTCGACGGCTTCCTCGAGGACGACAAGGGTGCCTTCGACTGGTCCGAGCCGGACGAGGCCGTGCACGCGTTCTGGAACGAGCACGAACGGCAGATCGGCACCTCGCTCTACGGGCGTCGCATGTACGAGACGATGCGCGTCTGGGAGGACGACGACTGGCTGACGGACGAGCCTCCGGTGGTCCGCGAGTACGCCGGCATCTGGCGTGATGCCGACAAGGTCGTCTACTCCACCTCACTGGCCGGCGTGTCGACCGCACGCACGAGGATCGAGCGGCAGTTCGAGCCCGAGGCGGTCCGACGGCTCAAGGAGGCCTTCGGCTCTGACCTCAGCATCGGAGGCGCCGGGATCGCGGCCGAGGCTTTCCGGCACGGACTGGTCGACGAGTGCGTCCTGCTGGTGTGCCCGGTCCTCGTCGGTGGCGGCAAGCCGGCGCTGCCTCGCGGCATCCGACTCGACCTCGAGCTGCTCGACCACCGACGGTTCGGCAACGGCGTGGTCTACGTCCGCTACGCGGTCAGGCATCCCGCCTGACCTGACGAGCGCCGGCCAACGGAAGGAGCACGCGTCAACCTGGCCTTGACATCCCACCTCGTGAATTCACTCTTGCCGAGGTGGGGATGCAACAGCCTCAGCACGCAAGCACGGTTCGAGGTTGCCGACATCGCGCGCGCCTGGACCTTCGCCATCCCGCTCGTCGAAGTGGTGACAGCAGATGCCAACGCTCACGGCAGACCACGACCACGCCGGCCTCGACCAGCTCGACGTGACCACGCACCCGGCCCGTGACGCCGGAGACTCATCGACGATCATCGGCGCCGCACTGGACACCACCCGGCAGGCCGCCCATTAGCGCTTTGGCAGTTGACGCTGCACGCACGAGAGCAGCCGGCATCCGATGAGGCGTGCCCGTGCCCAGCCAGCTGCCGGAATCCCGCGGTTGTCCGTCCGTGGAGGCAGCTGTCAGCGGCAGTGGGCCCAGACGACGACGAGGGGTCGAGACCTGCCCGCATCGCGAATCTCACGGGTATGCCTCGACCGGTCGACCCGTGGCTGTGGCCGCCGGTGCGGCCCTAGGGTGCGGTCATGACCGTGCAACGATCCACCTTCACCTCTCCCGTCGACGACCTCGAGCTGGCCACCTACGCGTGGGACGTCGCCGACCCGCGCGGGCTGGTGCAGGTCGCTCACGGCCTGGCCGAGCACTCCTCGCGCTACGACCGGTTCGCGCGCGCCTTGAACAATGCCGGTTACAGCGTGCGGGCCTACGACCACCGGGGGCACGGCGACTCGATCGCCGCCGCGCCCGGCGACTTCGGTGCGGCCGGGTTCGAAGGGTTGATCGCCGACCTCGCGGCCTTCGGCGCCAGCCTGCAGGGCGACCTGCCGGTCTACCTCTTCGCCCACTCGATGGGCTCGTTCGCCGCCCAGTCGGTGCTCCTCACCCACTCCGAGCAGTACACCGGCGTGATCCTGTCCGGGAGCACGGCACTGGATCTCCTGGCCGCCGGTCTCGCACAGGCGGAGGGGCCGGTCGGGCTCGAGGCCTTCAACGCCGGCTTCGAGAACCGCACCGGCTACGAGTGGCTCTCGCGCGACGAGGCCGAGGTCGACGTCTACGTGGCCGACCCGTTGTGCGGCTTCGAGCTGCCCGACGAGACCGTGCCGATGCTCTTCGGCGCAGCGGCGACACTCGCCGACCCGGCTGCGCTCGCCGGCATCCGGCCCGACCTGCCACTGCTCATCGTGTCCGGCTCGGACGACCCGCTGGCTGGAGGCGGCCAGCTCGTCGAGGTGCTCGGCCAGCGCTACCGGGACGCCGGCCTGTCCGACGTGACGGTCAGGCTCTACGACGGCGCCCGGCACGAGATCCTCAACGAGACCAACCGCGACGAGGTCACCGCCGACATCGTGGCCTGGCTAGGCGCCCACCAGTGACGGTGTGCGCGGAGGGCGAAATGTCGCGTTCGACCACACCGCCGCGCCGGTAGCGCGATCACACCCGGCCTAGCCGTTCAGTCGTGCCGCGCGCTCCAGTCTCTCGAGGGCCGCGGAGGCATTCTCGATCGCCATCGCGGCATGGTCGTCGCGGCAGGCGAGGAGCATCCGGCGCAGCCGAACTCGGTCCTTCTTCGACAGTTCCTCTTCCCGGAAGTCGCGAGCTGACAGGAGGTTGGCCAGCACCACGAAGTCGGTGCAGTGGCGCGTGCTGGATCGGTCTTTGGCGACCTCGGTTCGGGCGGCGGCCTTGCCGACGAGCGCGCCGACCAGGCTCGGGCGCAGGACGGTTCCGGAGCGGCCCTCGACCCGGATAGTGACAGGCTCGGCGCGGTTCAACGCCTGGGTGGCGCCGGGCGCGGCGATGGTCGGGGCCCCGGCTGGCCCCTGTGCGCGCTGTTGCCCGGACGCCTGATCCCTCGGGGATGAGTACGTCGAGCTGAGCCTCATCACGGCGCCAGCGGTGTTGGATGCCATCACCGGAGATCTCCGCGTCGAACCCCATGTCCTTCAGTGCACCAGTGAAGGTCGCCAGCATCGTCTGGGAAGCCCTGATATCGACCACCGTGTCCGCATCGTTGGTCGGGCGCGTCGGCGACACTCCACGCTCCGCGCAATGGAGATGCACGAGTTGGCCGCCGATCAGCGCCCAGTCGGTGCTCACCCGCACGTAAAGGTCCATCAGCGCGTGCCATGACTGCGTCTGGGCCAGGTTCATGGCAGGCAGCTCGACGGGCTCAGCCATGGTTGCCTCCGACGAAGCGCGCGCTGAGGTTGGCGAGCGCGCGGATCGCCTCGTTCTTCTCGCGGATACCGTCGTGCTCGGCCAGATCGGCGGCGAGGGCGAGCGGAGATGGTGCAACGTCGCCAAGCGGCGGGTAGTGCGCCCAGGAAGGGACGACGTGCAGGATGACGTTGGCGCGGGAGTGACGGGCTGGGGAGAGCAGGTAGTGCTCGACCAAGTCATCGACGTCCTCACTGGACACATACCCCTCGGCCACGGCGCCGGCGGACATGTTTGACGCGGGCAGGGAGACGCCAGAGGGATGGACGCGTGAGTCGGCGCAGATGTCTGGCAGGTCACGAGGCGAAGCGGCGAACAGGACGCGCTCAGCTCGGTTGCGCAACGCATTCATGATGAGGGCGGCGGCTTCGTCGAGCTCCGCCGAGGAGGCACCGGCCAGCAGGTTCCGCAATCGTGAGCGGGCGCGCGACCGGGCTGAGGGGCTCAGCCTTGAGGCGTCCTGACCGTTGGCGGCGACGGCGAGCAGGTCCCACGCAGACCTGGCCGACAGGGGACGCCCGGGCCGGGTTCGATGCTCGATTCGACGCAGGTCGCTCATCTCAATCGCCCACTGGTGCCCGACCTTCTCCGCGGGCAGCGACCCATCTCGAATGCGTTGATGGATGCGTTGCGGGTGCACGCCGAGCACTCTGGCGGCTTCGGCCACGCTGATGTAGGCATCGGACACGTTGCCACTTCCCTGGAGATCTTTAGAGGTTTACGGCAATCATATTAGAACCTATCGTGTTCCTGCAATGACGAACTCGCCTCCGTCGGTGGTGTCCGGAGAACTTGCCCTGCGCCAGGACCGCCACAGGCGCTGGCTGGCGTCGGCCCCTGCCTGACTGCCCTTCCGGAGCCGTGGGAGGGTGGGGCATGGACACCGTCGACGACAACGATCTCGATGCCTTCTGGGCGATCTCCCGGGAGCACGCCCAGCTGTCGGGGATACCCACGTACATGGGCGCCAACCCGATGAAGACACTTCGCCCGCCCGCATGGTCGTTCGGCGCCACGCCGGAGCAGTCCGACCAGCTGCTCGACCTCGTCCTCGCCGGCACCAAGACGGCGACCTCCAGCGCGCGCACCGACTATGCGGACGAGGGTGCGCCGCTGCCCGAGCCGGGGATGCTCAGCATCGTCCTCGACGGGACCGGTCGCCCACGGGCACTGGTGGTGACCACCGAGGCGCGGGTGGTCCCGTTCGACCAGGTGGATGCCGACCACGCGCGCGAGGAGGGAGAGGGTGACGGCAGCCTCGAGCAATGGCGGGCCGCCCACGAGCGCTTCTTCACGCAGAACGCCGCCGGAGGCTTCCAGCAGGACATGCTGGTCGTGCTCGAGCGCTTCCGCGTGCTGTACCCGACGACCTGACCGCGCGGCACTCGGCCCCACGGCATCCGGCCTCGTGGCGGGGTTGAGACCCATGTCACTGCACGGATCGGGTTCAGCCGCTGCTGCGTGGGCAGAGCCAGTGCATGAGCAACGACAACGCAGCACAGGCCCGCGAAGGGCTCCTCGACAGCGTCAAGGGCAAGGCCAAGGAGGTGGCCGGAGCCGTGACCGGCAAGGACCACCTCGTGGAGGAAGGGCAGCTCCAGCAGGCGGCGGCCAGCGACCGGAAGGCCGCCCTCGCCGACGAGGCAGTTGCCGAGGCCAAGCAGGCAGAAGCCACTACGGAGCTGCGCGACGCCAGCCGTGAGGCCGCGCAGGACCAGGGTGCCGCCCGCGCCCGCGCCGAGCGCGAGGAGTCGGTCGTGAAGCGCCAGCAGGACAGCCAGCACGCGGTGGCTGACCGCCAGGCGCGCCAGCAGGAGGCTGCTGACCGCAAGGCTGCCGAGCGTCACGCCGACGAGCTCGCCGAGACCCGACTCGACCAGGCCGAGGAGATCGCCGCCGACGCGGACTCCGCCGAGAAGGAGGCCGCCGCCGACCGGCGTCGCCTCGAGCGGCAGGCCGCCGCCGCAGACCAGCAGGCCGCGCAGCTGCGCGCCCAGACCCAGAAGTGAGGACCACCATGATCAGCACCGTCATCGCCCTTCCCTACGAGATCGCCCGCCTTCCCCTGGTCGTGCTCGACACCGGCCTGTCCGCGCTCCCGGAGACCTCCGCGCCGCGCGTGGCGGTCGACCGGGCACTGGGTATGTCCGACAAGGTCGCCGGGACCGTGCTGCGCAACGGCGGCCTCGCCAAGCGCGGCTCGGACCGCCTCGAGCGCACCGGGAAGCTGCAGTCGGTCGCCAGGCTCGAGCAGGACGCCGAAGCCCGCCGCGAGCAGGCCCGGGAAACCGCCGCCGCCGGTGCGCGGCAGGCCGCGCAGAAGCGCAGCGCCGCTCAGCAGCGCGCCGTGTCGGGCCTGAAGGAGGCCGACGCCGCCGAGAAGCGTGAGAAGCAGCAGGCTGAGGACCGGGCCACCAGGGCGGCCGCGGCCAAGAAGGCTGCCGCCACCAAGCGGGCCAACGCCCGCACCGCTGCCGTCAAGCAGGACAAGGCCCGTGCCGACTCCGCTGCTCGCAGCAAGAAGCAGACCGCCCAGCGGGCTGCGAAGTCCGACCTCGACGAGGCGCGCACCAAGAAGCAGGCGGCCGCCAAGACCCGCGAGGACGCCGACAGGCTCAGCGGCCTGACCGAGGCCAAGAAGCAGGAGCGCAAGCAGGGCTGAGCCCGCAGGCCGCCCGCACCGATAGGCGGTGCGGGCGGCCGCCGTGCAGTACGCGCAGCTGCGGCGCGCCCTGGACGACGCCGCTGACACCGATGCCGGTGCCGGGCGTCGCGGGGCGGCGCTGCGAGAGCTGCTGAGCGCCCACGTCGCGTTTGGCGCCTCGGGTACCGGGGTACATCGGAAGGCACTATGCCGCTGGAACCGCTGCCCGAGACCCGCGAAGCCCTGCTCAGCATGGCGCACTGGTCGGACCGTGACCTCACGTCCGAGCTGGTCCGCCAGGGTGAGCTCGCGGAGGAGATCGTGCCGAACCTGGTGGGGCTGAGTTTGGCCCTGGTCAGGGACGGCCTGACCTTCACGATCGCCGCCACTCCCGAACAGCTGGCGCTGCTCGACGCGATCCAGTACGCCTTCGGCGGCCCGTGCGTCGATGCCGCCCAGCACGACACCACCGTTCTCAGTGGTGACAGCGACGACGGCCTGCTCGACGAGCAGCGTTGGGCGAAGTTCGCCCGGGCCGGCGCGGCTCACGGGGTGATGAGCACCCTGTCCATGCCGATCCACTCAGACGGGCGGGTGGTCGCCGGCCTCAACCTCTACGCCTCGTCCCCCAACGCCTTCGCCGGGCGGGAGGAGCGGCTGGCCTCGTTGCTGGGCGCCTGGGCACCGGGTGCCGTCCACAACGCCGACCTGTCCTTCTCCAGCCGAGTGGAAGCCCGCGATGCACCCCAGGTGCTCCACGACAACGACGTGATGGACCAGGCCACCGGCGTGGTCGTCGCAACGCACGCGGTCCCTCAGGCACGCGCTCGCGAGATCATCGCCGATGCCGCGCGCCGGGCCGGTCAGAGCGAGCTCACCGTCGCCCTGGAACTCGTCCGCCGGTTCCTGCCGGCCCAGGACGCGGCGCCGTCGCTGCACGAGCCGAAGGAATGAAAATGAGTGGTCGCATGTCACGTCGCGCACGAGCCGGGACGGTGGTCGGTTCCGCTTCGACAACGGATGGGGGGACGGGTTGATGGAGCACTCCGAGGATGAGCTTCGCGACGGTCGGATCGTCGGCACTGTTGCGCAGGTCGACCTGCGTGACGTGGCCGTCGCCATGCGGTCCCTGTCGGACGAGACCACCGGCGAGGGACCGCAGAGCCCCCTGCAGCGTCTGGTGTCCGTCGCTGTCGAGCGCGTCCCCGGCACCCGCTGGGCCAGTGTGAGCCTCTTGCGCGCCGGCCGCTTCACGACGCCCGCCGCGACCGACGACGTCGCGGATCGAGCCGACGCCCTGCAGTACGACATCGGGTCCGGCCCGTGCGTGGATGCCGCGCTCGACGACTCGGTCTACGTGACCGGTGACGTCAGCGCCGGCGACCGGTGGGTGACCTGGGGGAACCGGGTCGCCACCGAGCTCGGGGTGCATAGCGTCTTCGCACAACGCCTGCACCTGATGGACGACTCGGAGTTCATCGCCAGCCTCAACATCTACTCCGACAAGCGGGCCGCCTTCGACGACCACGCCGTAGGCATGGGCCTGGTGCTGGCCACCCATGCCGCGTTGATCCTCAGCGAGACGATCGCCAGGGACCGCGCCGACAACCTGCGGCGGGCGCTGGAGAGCAACCGCGAGATCGGCGTCGCCGTGGGCGTCCTCATGCACCAGCACCGCATCACCCGCGAGCAGGCCTTCGACCTGCTCCGGGTGGCGAGCCAGGACACCAACCGCAAGCTGTTCGACGTCGCCGCGGACGTCGCCGACACCGGCGTGCTCACCATCCGCCGACGTGCTGGCACCACCTGAGCCCACGCCAGGACGACCTGCCGGCGTGGGCCGGGGCAGCTCGCCCAGAGCGGCGCCCTCGTGCACGCGGGCGATCGAACCGCGCCCACGAGAGCGCCTCACCGCCCGGACACACAGTGTTGGATCCGCGCGGCTAGCCGGGTACTACCCGGGGCCGGCGAGCCGAAGCCGTGCCCAGCACAGGCCGTTCCGCACCGGAGCCGCTCCGGTGCAGTGCCTCCACGGCGACGCCGTCACGACGGGTCCCTCCAATGCCCTCGCGGCAGAGGTTGACATCCCACCGGAAACGGACGCTAATAGAAGCGCCTCCAACCGCGTGGGGCTGGTCGGCACCTCGGTGCCACAGCTGATGAGGTGGACGATGATCCCAGCGCCCAGTACCCCCTCCGTTCGTGAGCTCATCGCGGAGTACGCCGCCATCGAGGACCGCGTCAGGGTTCTCGAGGCACGCGTCCTCGGCGGCTGCGCACCACCGCTGAACCCGGAGCTGATGCGGCTCGCCCAGCGGGAGCGCCAGATCCTGGCGCTCCTGAGACGCCACCCGTCCTCCGTCTGACCCGCGGTCGTCCCAGGTCGACGCGGAAGCGTCCGCCGTCAGCCCTGGGGACGACCGATAGACGGCACCGGGGGAGGATGCGCCCTGACCGGGGCAGGGAGGATGCTCGAGACTGCGCCCCCAGTCCCGAGAGGAGCTTCCCGTGATCAGGACCTCCATGACCAGCGGCGTGACGTTGGCAGCCGGCGTGGTCCTCGTCCTCGGAGTCAGCGGCTGCGGTGTCCGAGGCGCTTCCGGGGAAGGCACCCCCGAGGGCGAATCGGGTGGCGTCGGTGTCAGCGTCCGGTACGAGTCGGTCCAGGAGGGCGGTGATGCTGGCGGCGTGCCCCAGCGGCTGTCCGTCATCGCCCAGGGGCAGCGGTTCCGCATGACCCTGAGCGACGCGGCCACACCGGACGAGGTCTACCAGACCATCGTCTGGGACGGGGCTGACCTGCTGCTGCTGGAGGGGGAGGACGCCAGCAGAGAACAGGACCCGCCAGCAGACCAGCGGCCGACCTCGTTCCTCCTGCAGGTCGGCGACGCCGCCTTCGAGCGGCTGTGCCCGGGTGGGGTGCGAGGGGGTTCCGAGCAGGTGGCCGGCCGGTCGGGGACGGTCTACTCGTGCCCGGCGCACGGGACCGGTGACGCGGCGGTCGAGAGCTCGACGATGACCCTGGACGACCAGACGGGCCTGCTGCTGCGCACGGCGGCGGGGGCCTCACATCTGGAGGCACTCGAGGTCGAGGTCGGCGTGGACGTCGACGAGGCCACCTTCTCAACCGACATCCCACCGGGGATGCGCGGCCCCGAGGACGCCACGGACGACTCGGGGACGCCGCTGCCACTCACGGCCACGGACCGCATCCCCCTGGCGAGCGGCGGCGAGCTGCAGCTGGCGGACGTCCGGCACGGACCGTCACTGGTCGTCATCGGTGACCTTCCCGGGGTGACCACGATGCTGGCGACCCTCCTGCCCAAGACGCATCAAGGGAAGACGCCTCGAGTCTTCGTGCTGCTGAACCCGATCGCCTTCGACGAAAACGAATCCGACAGCTCCACGGACTTCTCGCTGGCCACCGAGGAGGGCACCAGGAAGCTGATCGACTCGGTGTCGGCGCAGGTGCGTGACGTGCCGGTCCCGGTCGGCATCGACATCAAGGGCGGGGCGGCCGGTGAGGACCTGCGCTCCTTCGAACAGCTCGTGGCCGGCACCACGGTGCTCGCCGCCATCGACGGGTCGGGCGCCCTCGCCTGGCGGATGACGGACGACGAGCTCGCCCGGTCGGCGCACCAGCTCGACACCTGGATCGCCGAAACCTCCTGAGCCTGGCGACCGCGTGCACGCCGCAGACGCACATCGGCCCCCGTCCCAGGAAGGGACGGGGGCCGAGCCGTGCGTGGTGGTGTCAGACGCGGGTGCTCGAGCGACCGGCGATGACGCGTTCGTAGACGACGATGAGGATGGCGGCGACGATGACGCCCAGAATCAAAGCGATCCAGTCGATGCCCGACGTGTCGCCGTTGCCGGACACCGCGGTGTAGATCCAGGAGCCGGCGAGGGCGCCGAGAATGCCCAGGATGACGGTCACGAGCGTGGAGATGTTCTGCTTGCCGGGAAGGACGAGCCGTGCCAGGGCGCCAATGATCGCACCCAGGATCACGGTGACGATGATGGTGGTGAGCATGTGTTCGACTCCTTATCGGGTCCAGGACCCGAACTGATCGTTCGACCGACGGTTGAGCCGCCGACCAGCCACCCGGTTGGGGGGCAGAGGAAATCTAGTTCAGTCGTGGACCCTGGAGTGGGTCACTGACACACCGATTTCCACAGCACTCGCGGTGTGGTGGCCGGATGCCGTGCGGGCCGCTCCGTCAGGCGTCGAGCCGGGGCGCGTGACGCGCCTCGACCCTCCCCTGCAGGCTCTGCAACCCGGTCTGCTCGCAGTTGAGGGCGGCCGCGATCTGCGCCGCCCAGGCGTCGATGGCCGGCCAGTCGCGGAAGTCACCGGCCGGCAGGGCGGCCTTGCCGGCGGGGAGCAGGGACATCATGCGCTCGCCGACGGTGGCCGGTGGGGCCTTGGGGTCGTAGGCACCGAAGAAGACCTGCACGCCGCGCGCGCGGACCAGCGCACTCAGCTCGCAGAACTCCTTGGGCTGGCAGGTCTGCAGCACGTCGACCCCGTTCTTGTCGACCAGGTCGGTGCCCAGGGGTCCGCTGCTGAACAGCCAGACCGGGCGTTCTCGCAGCGCGACCCGGTAGGTGCGGGCGAAGTCGGTGGCGTCCTTGTGCCAGTGGAACAGGTAGGCGGCGCCGCCGAGGACCACCGCGTCGTAGGCCCGGACGTCGTGGACCGCGTGCACCGGTTGGACCTCGCTGGGGATGCCGCTGTGGCACAGGTCGGCCGCGATGCGCTCGGCGATGCCCGCGGTGGATCCGTGACGGGTGGCGTAGGCAACGAGCACGACCATGTCGGATCACTCCCCAAGCCGGCGACGGTACCGGCTCGACAACCCCTTTCTACGCCCCGTGGGACCGGTTGGCTACCCCACAGAGATGTACGGCACATGGCGCGGCGACGGCCCGGGAAGCCGCCGGACGTCACGTTCGGCAGGGGGTCGCCAAACCGTCGGCCGGCAACTGGCAGCCGTGGGACTTCGTGCTCGTCACGGACCGGGCGCGGCTGGTCGAGCTCGCGATGGTCTGGCAGGGGGCCGGTCACGTCGCCGGCGCCGCGGCGGCGATCGCGATCGTGGCCCCCGAGCCGCGCGATGACCGGCAGCCGGCCCTGCTCTCGGTCGGGTACCCGTCGGACAAGCCGCTCGCCGTCACCGAGCGGCTCAACCGGCGCCCCTTCGAGGAGGTCGTGCACCGCGGACGGTGGTGACCCGTCGCCTGGACGGTTCCTCAGTCGCCCGCCGCTCGCAACGCCCGCACCAGGGCGGGGATCATCACTGACGCGGCGGCGAGGTGGAGGCCGATCAGGGTGATCGTGGTGGCGGTGTCCGCCCCAGCCAGGACCGGTGGGACCAGTGAGACCGCGGTGAGCGACAGTGCCACCCACCGGAACAGCTCGGCCGGATGAGCGCATCGCCGCAGCAGGGCGGCGGCGATGACGACGCCCACGACCGAGAAGAAACCGGTGACCACGGCGATCCCCGGCACCGGGATGCTCTCGCCACCTGCCGGGACCTCGAAGTCGACGCCGGCGGCGCGGGCCGCCGCGGCGAGCAGCGTGGTGGTCACCATCGCCCCGAGCGTTGCGAGGCAGCCGGTGCCGACGAGCCCCCGGAGTCGCCGGGCCCTCCGTGTCGACCGGGGCGGCGTGGGGGCGACGTCGACGCCGGCCTCCGTGCTGGTGTGCATGCTGTCCATCTCCTGTGCCTCGCTCACTCGGTGCCGCCTGCCGGGAGGGACACCGGCAGGCCGAGGCTCGGGAACCGGTCGGCGTGGAAGGTCGTGATCTCGCTGACCGCCCCGCCGCTGACCCGCAGCACGTCGAGCGTGAGCGGCAGGTAGGCGCCCGGCCCCGGCCGCCACTGGTAGAAGGCGAGGGCGGGCTGCCGGTTCACGGAGGTGTCGACGGCCCTCAGGCCCGGCATCCCCTCGAAGCCGCTCTCGACCCAGTAGCGCACCACCGTGTCGCGGCCGACGTACAGGCCCGGCGTGGGCGGCATCGAGCAGCGGGCGTCGTCGCGCAGCAGGGCGGCGAGCGCGTCGATGTCGGTGGTCACGCTGGCGTCGGTGAAGCGCCGCACCAGCTCGCGCGTCGCAGCGTCCCCCTCGCCCCCGGTCCAGTCCTGCCGCTGCGCCGGCAGGTGCTCGCGCATGCCGGCGCGGGCCCGCTGCAGGGCGCTGTTCACGGAGTTGACCGAGTCATCCAGCAGCTCGGCGACGTCCTTCGCCGGCCAGCCCAGCACGTCGCGCAGGATCAGCACGGCTCGCGGTCGCGGCGCGAGGTGCTGCACCGCGACGAGGTAGGCGAGCTCGATCGTCTCGCGGGCGACGGCGACGCTCTCCGGGCCGCTCGCGGCATCCGCGGGGAGCTCGTCGAGCAGCCGGTCGGGGTAGGGCTGCAGCCACGGCACCTCGCCGCCGGTCGCCGGTTGCGGGCGTCGCTTCGCGAGCAGGTCCAGGCACGCGTTGGTGGCGATCCGGTAGAGCCAGGCCCGGAACGTCGAGCGCCCCTCGAAGGTCTCCCGGCGCCGCCAGGCCCGCAGGAAGGTCTCCTGCACGGTGTCCTCGGCGTCCTCGAACGACCCCAGCATCCGGTAGCAGTGCACGTGCAGCTCGCGCCGGTGCCGCTGCGCCAGCCCCGAGAACGCCGGCTCGTCGACCTCGACCAGCCCACCCTCACCAACGTCGCTCATCCGTTGCTCCTCCAGTCGCGTGTGCGCGCTCATCCTCATCATCCTTTCGTCGTGGTGTAGGTGAGACGGCCCGGCGCGCGACTACTCATCACTCGGTCGTCATGGCGACGACTCCCAATCACCCTCGACCCCTTCAGCGCCGACCGACCAGCACCGGGTGGGGCGGCCGCGGAAAAGCCCTGTCCGTGCGAAGGTTCCGGCCCGGTGCACCGCGGTAGCGTCCCCCACCAGGGGATCCACACAGATCGTGCAGCACTCACGGGGGGCGAGGCCGACCATGGCGGCAACCGAGGCACAAGTCACCACCGACCCCGGCGAGCCCGAGGGCCTGCGGCGGTCGATCACCGGACGGCTCCTCTTCTTCTATGTCCTCGGTGACGTGCTGGGCTCCGGCATCTACGTGCTGATCGGGCTGGTCGCGGCCGCCATCGGTGGCGCGTTCTGGATCGCCTTCGCTGTGGGCGTCACCATCGCGACGGTCACCGGTCTCGCCTACGCCGAGCTGGTCACCAAGTACCCGAAGGCCGCGGGCGCTGCCCTCTACGTGCACAAGGCGTTCCGCAACAACGCCCTGACCTTCTTCATCACCGTGTGCATGCTCTCGGCGGTGTTCGCGGCGGCCGGCTCGCTGGCCACCGGGTTCTCGCGCTACTTCGCGGAGATCTGGTCGCTGCCGCCGGCGCTGCTCGTGACGCTCGCATTCATCCTGCTGCTCTCGATCGTCAACTTCATCGGCATCACCGAGTCGGTGGTCGCCAACATGGTCATGACGTTCGTCGAGGTGGCCGGCCTGATCATCGTCATGATCATCGGTGTGCTCCACGTCGCGCGCGGAGATGCAGATTTCTCAGTGCTGACCCAGTTCACTGCCGAGGGCAGCCCGGTGATCGCCGTGATCGCGGGCGTCGCGCTGGCGTTCTTCGCCATGACCGGGTTCGAGAACGCCGCGAACGTCGCCGAGGAGACGATCAACCCCTCGAAGACCTTCCCTCGCGCGCTGATCGGGGGGATGCTCGCGGCGGGCGTCATCTACGTGCTCGTGGCGGCGACGGCGGCGCTGGTGGTGCCGATCGACACACTCGGAGGGTCCGATGCCGCCCTGCTCGAGGTGGTGCGCGCGGGTGTGCTGCCGATCGACGTCGGCGTGATGTCGACGATCTTCGCGGTGATCGCGATGGTGGCCATCACGAACACCACCCTGGTCGTGGTGGTGACCCAGTCGCGCATCCTCTACGGCATGGCTCGCGAAGACGTCGTGCCGGAGCCGTTCGGCCGGGTGCACCGCACGCGGCGCAGCCCCTACGTCGCGCTCAGCTTCGCGGCCATCGTGGTCAGCAGCCTGCTGCTCATCGGCGCCCTGCTCAACAAGGTGGGCGTGCCTGTCGACGTCGTCGCGCGACTGGCCACGGTGACCGTCGTCTTCATCCTGTTCATCTACTTCCTGGTCATCGTCTCCGCCCTGAAGCTGCGCGGGCAGGACGAGACCGGTGACACCTTCCGTGCGCCCACGGTGCTGCTCTACCTGGGGCTGCTCGGCAACCTCGTGGTCTTCGTCTACGTGCTCTGGGACGACCCGGCATCCCTGCTCTGGGTGGCCGGCCTGCTGGCACTCGGCGGCGCGCTGTACGTCGCCCAGCGGCTCCGTGGTCCCAAGGGGCCGAGAGCCGGTTCCGAGCAGCGCCCACCGACCGGCATCCCACAAGGAGCGTGAACGTCGTGCACGTCGTCGTGACCACCGACGGGTCGAAGCAGTCGCTGTCCGCCGCCAAGGCGTTCAAGTCGTTCGCCGATCCCGCGAAGATCACCGAGATCTCTGTGGTCGCGGTGATCCGCCCGCTCGCGGCGGTGTCGTTCGCCGACGACCTCTCGGAGGCGGACCAGCACACCGCCAGCCTGGACGAGCTCTCGTTCCGGGTGCCCGCCGAGCGCGCCGCCGCGGTGGTGGCGGGCGTCTTCGACGACTGGGGCCCGAGCGTGCGCATCCTGGTGCGCAGCGGATCGCCGGCCAGCGAGATCCTCTCGCTCGCCAAGGAGGTCGATGCCGGGCTCGTCGTCGTGGCCTCCGGCAGCCGCGGGATCAGCGACACGGTGCTCATGGGCAGCACCGCCCAACGGGTGCAGTCCTACGCGGAGTGCCCCGTGCTCGTCGTGCGCGAGCCCAAGCACCGGCGCGGCTGACCGCACCTCGGCGCCCGCCGGACGCGGAGCCCGGCGTCGAGAACGGCGCAACCTTCAACAGCGGCTTGTGGGGCTTCTCGGGCGTGGCCTAACGTCCCGTGCACCATGGCCACCGCTGAGATCGTCGCCCGAGACCTGAAGCGTTCCTTCGGCACCACCCAAGCGGTCGCCGGGGTGGACCTGTCGGTGGAGCGCGGCGAGATCTACGGCTTCCTCGGCCCGAACGGCGCGGGCAAGTCGACCGTCACCCGAGTGCTGTGCACCCTCCTCGCGCCCACCGGTGGTCAGGCCACCGTCGCCGGGTTCGACGTGGCCACCGACCCCGACCAGGTGCGGCTGCGCATCGGGGTGGCACTGCAGGAGGCAGCGCTGGACCCCAAGCAGAGCGGCGTGGAGATGCTGCGGCTGCAGGGGCGCTTCTACGGGCTGTCGAAGGCCGACACCGAGCGCCGCCTCGCCGACCTGCGCACCCTCATCGACATCGGTCCGGCCCTCGAGGACCGGGTGGCCACCTACTCCGGCGGCATGAAGCGGCGGCTCGACCTCGCGCTCGCCCTGGTGCACAACCCACGCGTGCTGTTCCTCGACGAGCCGACTACCGGGCTCGACCCGGTGAGCCGGGCCAAGGTGTGGGAGGAGGTGCGACGCCTGAACGCCGAGCTCGGCATGACCGTGTTCCTCACCACCCAGTACCTCGAGGAGGCCGACGAGCTCGCCGACCGGGTCGGGATCATCGACCACGGCCGGCTCGTCGCCGAGGGCACCCCCGACGAGCTGAAGCGGTCGATCGGGACCGACCTGGTCGTGGCGCTCGTCGACGGTGACGCCGACATCGCCCGGCGGGCGCTGGAGCCCCTGGCCGTGGTCGAGCGGGTCGACGTCAACGGCCCGGAGGTCACCGCCGCCGTCACCGACGGCCCCGCCGCGGTCAGCCCCGTCGCACTCGCCCTCGCCGAGGCCGGCGGTGGGCTCCGGGTGCGCGAGCTGTCGCTGCGTACACCGACGTTGGATGACGTGTTCCTCTCGGTGACCGGTGCGCGCATCGCAGACCGGGATGGCGACACCGATCCGGCCCGCACGGTGGAGGAGGCCTGATGACGACCGAGGCAACCGGGCGCACCCCGGCATCCGACCCCCACGCCGGCGACGTCATTGCGCGGCACGCGGGCTTCGTCCGTGACCTGGTCTCGGTGGCGACCCGGGCGCTGCGGCAGATCCCGCGCGAGCCCGAGGCCGTCATCCCCGCCCTGATCATCCCGGTGTTCTTCTTCGTCGTGAACGTGGGGTCGCTGTCCAACGTGGCGGAGGCGGCCGGTATCACCGACTTCAAGGCGTTCCAGCTGCCGGTGGCGATCATCTTCGCGGTCACCGGGGTATCGCGGGCCAGCGCGCTGGTCACCGACATCAACGACGGCTACTTCGACCGGCTGCTGCTGACCCCGATGAGCCGGCCCGCGCTGCTGCTGGGACTGATGGTCGCCGACTTCACGCTGGTGATCGCGCTGTCGATCCCCGTGCTGATCCTCGGCGCGGTCGTCGGCGTGAGCTTCTCCACCGGCATCCCGGGCGCCTTGCTGTTCCTGCTGCTGGCCGGCCTGTGGGGGCTGGCGTTCACCGGCTTCCCCTACGCGATCGCGCTCAAGACCGGCAACCCCGCGGCGGTCAACTCCAGCTTCCTGCTGTTCTTCCCGTTCGCCTTCCTGACAACTGCGTTCCTGCCGCAGGAGGCCCTGACCGGCTGGCTGTCGACCGTGGCCACCTACAACCCGGTCACCTACGTGCTCGCCGCGCTGCGCTCGCTGCTGACCGGAGGGTGGCAGGCCACGCCGCTCCTGCAGGGACTGCTCGCCATCCTCGCCGTGGCCGCGGTCAGCCACAGCCTGGCCTTCCTCGCCCTGCGGGGGCGGGTCTCCCGCCGCTGATGGGTCGGCGTGCCCACCCCGCGCCGGCCCGGCAGGGGCAACCGGTGGCACCGGGCGGTGGCCGGCCGTGACCAGCCTCGACGACGCCCCCCGCACGCATCAGCTCACCCGGGCGGAGTGGCGAGCCTGGCTCACCGCGCACCATGCCGACACGCAGGGAGTGTGGCTGGTGTCGTGGAAGGCCGCGACCGGGCGTCCGCGCGTCTCCTACGACGACGCGGTCAGCGAGGCGCTGGCCTTCGGCTGGGTCGACAGCCTGCCGCGCCGGCTCGACGCGGAGCGCACCCTGCTGTACTTCTCGCGCCGCAAGCCCACCAGCGCGTGGTCCCGTCCGAACAAGAAGCGAGTGGACGAGTTGCGGCGGCAGGGCCTGATGACCGAGGCCGGGGAGCGGGTGATCGCCGAGGCGAAGCGCAACGGCGCCTGGTCTCTTCTCGACGACGTCGAGGACCTGGTCGAACCCGACGACCTCATCGCTGCCCTGGACGGCACTGCGTCGGCACGGGTGAACTGGGACGCGTTCCCCCCATCGGCCCGACGGGGGATCCTCGAGTGGATCGTGCAGGCGAAGCGGCCTGCCACCCGAGCCCGACGCGTGGCCGAGACAGCCCGTCTCGCTGCCGAGAACACCCGTGCCAACCAGTGGCGCGGGGCGCGCTGAGGCCGACGCGGGCGGGCAGCGCCGCTCAGCCCTGGTACGGCGGTGCCACGCCCCAGCCCCAGCGCGGCGTCGGCGCCTGCTCCACGGGTCGTGCGTCGGGCTGGGAGTTCTCCATGGCCAGCCGGGTGCCCCACTCGAGGTAGCCGATGATCGCCGCGCGGAACTCCGGGTCGCCCGGCAGCCCGGCGTCGTCGGCGGCCAGGCTCATGGTGGCGGCGAACCGGTGCCGTTGGGCCGGCGTGATGGCGAGCCCGAGGTGGTGTCGGAGCATCGACTGGTACCCGCCGTGCTGCTCGGTGTACGTCGTGGGGCCGCCGAGCACCTCGGCCCACCAGTCCGCGACGTTCGACCGGTGGTGGGTCGAGACCCCGCCCGGAAAGAAGCGGGACAGCTCGTCGTCGGCCTCGACCCGGTCGTAGAAGCAGTCGATCATCCGGCGCAGCGCCACCAGGCCGCCTGCCCACTCGTACAGCGTCGGCACGTCCGGTTCGTCGACCTGGCTCATGACGCCAGTCCACCCCACCGCGGGCCCGGCCGCATCCGGGCGCCGGTGCCGGTCAACCGCGGAAGGGGATGCCCGAGCGCCGCACCGGCACGTGCGGCATCCCGTGGCTGTCGAGCAGCGCCAGGAGCGACTCCTCCGCCGCTTCGCCGTTGGGTGTCGGCGAGATGGCCACGGCCCGGATGGGCAGCGGCCCCGGCGCCGGCGTGACCGGTCCGCGCGCGGCATCCGAGGTGCCGGTGAGCCGGAGGTACGGCGCCATGCCGTATGCCGTGTGCCGGAACCTCGCGAGCCCGGTGAGGGCTTGTGCCCTGCCGCCCTCGCCGAACACGACGGTGGTGCGGCGGGTCTCCTGCTCCTCGCGGAAGCCGGGGTGCTTGATGAGCAGCAATGCCTGCTCGGCCGCCTGGAGGGTGTCGGCCACGGCCTCGAGATAGTCGGTCGTCGACGCGTTGCCCCGCTCGTTGAGCGCCGCGACCGCATCGAGGTCCTCGGGCAGCTCGGCGAAGACGGCGTCGATCAGCGCGTCCTGCCCGGCGCGGTCGTAGCGCACCGGCATCCAGAGCTGCTGCCGGATGAGCACCCGGTCGGCCGCGGTGACGTCGTCGGCGAGCACCACGAGGTCGGCGGCCGGGTCGAGACCGATGGCGTAGGACTCGCCGCGGCCGCCGTAGCTGCGCCACATGGCCAGGGAGTCGGGGGACACGGAGGCGCTGAGGATGAAGAACCAGCCCGGCGACGGACCCTGCCTCGCGTCGGACTCGGCCAACCGCTCACGCAGGTCGGCGAAGACCGGATGCCGCGCGTCGGCCAGTGCCTCGAAGCGCTCGAGGAGCAGGTGGTTGCCCAGCTCGACCTCGGAGATGTCGTTGAGGTAGCCGGATGCCGTGGCCCACAGCACGTTGTTCGCCAGGATCGAGAGCAGGCCCGGACCGTCGGTGTAGTGCCAGACGAGCCCGTCGTCGGGTGCGTCGTCAGGGGGCGGCTGCTGCGGCGCCACCGTCATCGCGTCTCCGTCGTCACCGCGTACCTCCGTCGTGGTTGCCGCGCCCAGTCTGGCGCACCCGCGGGCGGCGTTGCCGCCACAACGGCTCGAACAGCCGCACCAGGGGACGCCCCGGAACTGGCCCTCGGTGATGCTTGGCACCTGATCAGCGCCGACACCATGACCGCGGAGGCGGACCGACGGTGGTGGCGCTTGTCACACCGGCTTCTTGCATTGTTTGGCCGTTCGGTCGGGCTGTATCCGTCGTTGGAGGGGCACAGGGCGTGGGGTCAAGCTGCACCGGGTCGATGCCGTGAGCCCTGGTCCGACCGGTCGTCGACGTTTGGCCTGTTCATCGCCGTTGAGCCGGATCAGCGGCACCCTCACCTAGGGG
Organism: uncultured Actinomycetota bacterium; assembly: GCA_963800505.1. Classification (GTDB taxonomy): domain Bacteria; phylum Actinomycetota; class Actinomycetes; order Actinomycetales; family Dermatophilaceae; genus Fodinibacter. The sequence continues at coordinate 128,954 of CAWDBL010000004.1, read as the reverse complement.
CCGGGCGCCTCGCAGGCGAATCGGTCCTGAGCCGCTATGCCCCCGGAGGTATAGGCCGAGGGCTGCTGCACGGGGGTTGGGCTGTGCCCTCCCTGGACCTTTCGAGGGATAGCGGATCCACACGATCCTGAGACGCTGGTCGGGCAACAAGGCGTGTCCGGGTTGCAGGGGACGAGCACGTGAGGCTCAAGGCGCAGTCATATCCCCTGGAGGAACCGTGAACATGTTCAGCTCGGAACGGGCAAAGCTCTCGAAGGTCGCCTTGCTGGCGGCAGGACTGACAGTCGTAACGATGGTGGCAACGGTCCACCCGACCGTCTCGGACGCGCAGCCCAGTCGGAACCGTGACTGCTCGGTGTGCCACGCCGCCGGGGGCTCGACCACGGCCCGGGCCAGCACCGTCACCCCGGCACCCGGTGCCGCGTACACCGTTGCGGTGGGGCTCGCGGCCAACCCGGCCGGTGGCAACAGCGGCTACGCGATCGTTCCGGTCACCGCCGGCACGGGCACGACGAACGGTGGCAATACCTCGGCTGCGCTGAGCTACACCGCGTCGATGACAGCGCCGACCGCGCCCGGCACGTACACCTACAACGTGTTCACCAACCAGGGCGGCACCGATCCTGATGGCCAGGCGAGCGGCACCCAGTACACGATCACCGTCGCTGCCACTCCGGTGCAGGTCACCACCACCACGTCCCTGGCGATGGCTCCCAGTGCGGCGACTGCGGTTGCTCCGGCAGCTCGCACGCTGACCGCGACGGTCACCGGTGCGGGTGCAGCGGGCTCGGTGCAGTTCTTCAACGGCCCCACCTCGCTGGGTTCCACCACGGTGGCCTCCGGGTCGGCTTCGCTGTCGCTGACCAACATTGCTGCGGGCAGCTACTCCTACCGCGCGGTGTTCACCCCGACCGTCCCGGCAGCCTTCACCTCCTCGAGCTCGGGCAACGTAGCGCTGACGGTCACCGCCCCTCCGCCGGTGCAGGTCACCACCACCACGTCCCTGGCGATGGCTCCCAGTGCGGCGACTGCGGTCGCACCGGCAGCACGCACGCTGACCGCGACGGTCACCGGTGCGGGTGCAGCGGGCTCGGTGCAGTTCTTCAACGGCGCCACCTCGCTGGGTTCCAGCACGGTGGCCTCCGGGTCGGCGTCGCTGTCGCTGACCACCATTGCTGCGGGCAGCTACTCCTACCGCGCGGTGTTCACCCCGACCAACGCGGCGCTCTTCACCTCGAGCACCTCGGGCAACGTGGCCTTGACGGTCACCGCCCCTCCGCCCGTCCAGGTCACCACCACCACCTCGCTGGCGATGTCGCCGGCGACGGCCACGGCGGTAGCTCCGGCGACTCGCACGCTGACCGCGACGGTCACCGGCGCGGGTGCGGCGGGCACGGTGCAGTTCTTCAACGGAGCCTCGTCCCTCGGCAGCAGCACTGTGGCGGCCGGGTCGGCTTCGCTGTCGCTGAGCAACATTGTTGAGGGCAGCTACTCCTACCGCGCGGTGTTCACCCCGACCAACGCGGCGCTGTTCACCTCCTCCACCTCGGGCAACGTGGCGCTCACCGTGACCGCGGCCCCGCCGGTCCAGGTGACCACCACCACCGCCCTGGCAATGTCTCCCTCGACCGCGACCGCCATTGCTCCGGCGACTCGCACCCTGACCGCGACGGTCACCGGTGCGGGTGCGGCGGGCACTGTCCAGTTCTTCAACGGAGCCTCGTCCCTCGGCAGCAGCACTGTTGCCTCCGGGTCGGCGTCCCTGTCGCTGACCAACATCCCCGTGGGCAGCTACTCCTACCGCGCGGTGTTCACCCCGACCAACGCGGCGCTGTTCACCTCCAGCACCTCGGGCAACGTGGCCTTGACAGTCACCGCCGCCCCGCCGGTTCAGATCAGTACCACCACCGCCCTGGCGATGTCCCCGGCCACGGCCACCGCGACTGCACCCGCAGCTCGCACCCTGACCGCGACGGTCACCGGTGCTGGTGCGGCCGGCACCGTGGAGTTCTTCAACGGCGCCACCTCGATGGGTAGTGCCCCGCTGACCGCTGGCACCGCCGGCATGTCAGTGACCAACATCCCCGTGGGCGTGTACTCGTACCACGCGGTCTTCACCCCGACCAACGCGGCGCTGTTCACCTCGAGCACCTCGGGCAACGTGGCGCTCACCGTGACCGCGGCCCCGCCGGTCCAGGTCACCACCACCACCGCCCTGGCGATGTCCCCGGCCACGGCCACCGCGACTGCACCCGCAGCTCGCACCCTGACCGCGACCGTCACCGGTGCTGGTGCGGCCGGCACCGTGCAGTTCTTCAACGGAGCCACCTCGCTCGGGACCGCCACCGTGGCCTCCGGGTCGGCGTCCCTGTCGCTGACCAACATCCCCGTGGGCAGCTACTCCTACCGCGCGGTGTTCACCCCGACCAACGCGGCGCTGTTCACCCCGAGCACCTCGGGCAACGTGGCGCTCACCGTGACCGCGGCCCCGCCGGTCCAGGTCACCACCACCACCGCCCTGGCGATGTCCCCGGCCACGGCCACCGCGACTGCACCCGCAGCTCGCACCCTGACCGCGACCGTCACCGGTGCTGGTGCGGCCGGCACCGTGCAGTTCTTCAACGGAGCCACCTCGCTCGGGACCGCCACCGTGGCCTCCGGGTCGGCGTCCCTGTCGCTGACCAACATCCCCGTGGGCAGCTACTCCTACCGCGCGGTGTTCACCCCGACCAACGCGGCGCTGTTCACCCCGAGCACCTCGGGCAACGTGGCGCTGACGGTCACCGTGACGGTCCCGCCGTCGCGGTCACCGGCATCCATCAACCGCTTGTCGAAGTACGAGGGACACGTCGGCGACCGGGTGACCATCACGGGCAAGGGCTTCGGCAAGCCAGGCGTCGTGAAGTTCGGCTCGGCGAAGGCGAAGGCCGTGTCGTGGAGCAGCACCCGGATCGTCGTCATCGTGCCGCCTGCCAACGCGGTGTCACTGCCGTCGAGGTACGCGCACCTGCGAGTGCGCTGGTACGCCCACGAGTACAAGGTCCTGGTCACCGTGACCCCGAAGGGCGCCACCGCGTCCAACGGTGTGCGGTTCGAGATGAAGTGGCGCGCCACGCGCAGCCACGAAGAGGACTGACGACGGAGGTCGGCTCTCCGACCACCGCACAGCCCGGGCCGCCCGCCGCCGGAGGACTTCCAAGTCCGACCGCGTCGGGCGGCCCGTCGCCGTGTGCCCCCGGCAGGGGAGTCGCTGTCAGTGCGCCGCAGTAGCGTCGCCGGCCATGACGACTGCACTTCGTGCCCTGGCCGATTCCGACCTCGACTCGGTGTTCGTGTGGGAGAGCGACCCTCGAGCCAACCGCATGGCGGTGTTCACCCGCGAGGATCCCGCCGACCGGGCGGCCTTCGACGCCCACTATCGGAAGATTCGAGCCGATCAGACGGTGCTCACCCGGGCCGTGGTCCACGACGGGCGGCTGGCCGGGACGATCGGTTCGTTCAGCATCGACGGCGAGCGCGAGGTGACCTACTGGATCGACCCGGCGCGGTGGGGTCGCGGCATCGCCACCGAGGCCCTGCGGCAGCTCCTCACCATCGAGACCGAACGGCCCCTTCACGCACGGGTCGCCGCGACCAACCCCGCCTCACGTCGAGTGCTCGAGAAGGTCGGCTTCCGGCTCGGCGACGAGCCGCCGTCGACCGTCATCTGGGGTGGGGTGGAGGTCACCGAGCTCGAGTTCGTCCTGGAGTGAGGCGCCGCGGCCGTCCCCGACGACGACCGGCTCTCGGCTCGCTGATGCGGCCCGGCGAGGCGCATGCTGAAACCCATGGCACACAGCACCCAGACCAGGGGCCTGGCCGTCCCGCTGGTCGCGTTCGCCGCGGGCGCGGTCGTCGCGCTGCTGGTGGGGGTGTTCGGCACGGTGCACGACCCGACCTTGGCCGGCACGACGACACTGGGCTTCCGGACCGTCATCGACATGAAGGTCGCGGCGACCGTGGTGATTGCCGTGCTGGCCGTGCTGCAGCTGCTGGGGGGCCTGTGGATGTACGGGCGGCTCGGCCCGGCGGCGCCGTCCTGGGTGGGGACCGCCCATCGGGTCGCCGGCGCCACGACTGCGCTGCTCGTGGTCTTCGTCTCCTACCACTGCCTGTGGACGCTGGGTGTGGTGACCGGCACGTGGGCGGACGGCCGCCCGGTCGCGACCCGCACGGTCGTGCACGCGCTGATCGGCTGCGCCGTCATCGGGGCGTTGGTCGTGAAGGTGGTCGCGGTGCGGTCGAGGCGGGCTCCGGGGTGGTTCCTGCCGACGGCCGGTGGCCTGCTGTTCGCCCTCCTCGTCGGCGCGGTGATGACGTCGGCGCTCTGGTACCTCGCAGCGAAGGGCTGGCCCGTGCGCGGCGGCGGTGGCTGACGGCGCGAGCGCCTCGTGCCACGATGGCCGTGATGCCGACAGGTTCTGGGGACTTCGAGCTGACCATGGGCGAGCTGCGGGCGGTGGCAGCGTATGCCGTGGCCTGCGCCGCACCGGCCCTGGTGATCTTCACCAGGGCCAGCCCGGACGACCCCCGCCCGGCCGCCGCGCTCGATGCCGCGCGCGCCTTCGCCGGCGGGGCACCGAGGTCGCGCCTCCAACGGACGACGTCGACCGACGCGCACCGCGCCGCCAGGGAGGCCGCGGACCCTGCCGCGGGCCATGCCGCCAGCGCTGCGGGAGCCGCCGCGGCGGCGGCCTACCTGCATCCACTGGCGAGGGCCACCCAGGTCCGCCACCTCCTGGGGGCGGCCACCCACGCCGCTCGGGCGGCTGAGCTCGCCAGCGGCGACGACCCGGTCGTCGCCGAGTACGTCATCACGGCCGCGGCGTCGCGGGCCACGCCGGTCGTCGTCGACGTGCTCACCCGCTACCCCCGTGCGCCGGCCGGGCGCACCCGGGTGGCCGTGCTCATGCAGCGCCTCGACAGCCTGCTGCGCGACCCACCGCCGCCGCCCCGGGTGGTCGACGACCCCGGCCCGTTCTTCCACGGCACCAGGGCCGACCTGCGCCCCGGTGACCTGCTGACGCCGGGCTGGCGATCGAACTACGGCTCGCAGCGCCGGGCCAACCACATCTACCTGACGGCCGGCCGCGAGGGCGCGCCGCTGGCCGCCGAGCTGGCTCGCGGCGACGGGCCCGCCCGGGTCTATCAGGTCGAGCCGCTCGGCACGATCGAGGACGACCCGAACGTCACCGACAAGCGCTTCCCGGGCAACCCGACCCGGTCCTACCGCACGACCCAGCCGCTGCGCGTCGTCGAGGAGGTCACCGGCTGGGAGCCACCGGCGCCCGCGCTGGTCGCGCACCTCCGCGAGCGCATGGGCGAGCTGGCCGCGCTCGGCATCGAGGCGATGGACGACTGACGGCGGTGCCCGGGAGTAACGCGCCACCGTCGCCTGTTTGCGTTGCTGCACGGCCGCGGCATCCGAGCCCGTCGGTCGGCGGGACGGTTCCGGTCGAGAGGACACCGCAGTGGACGCGAAGAGCACCTTGGATGACGCCACCCGAGCCGCGCTGAACCAGAGCCAGGTCATCGACCTGACGACGACCGGCCGCAGGACCGGGCAGCCTCGCCGCATCGAGATCTTCCTGCACCACGACGACGGCCGGCTCTACATCACCGGGATGCCGCGCGCCGACCGCACCCGCGACTGGATCCACAACATCGCGACCGACCCGCACGTCGTCGTGCACCTCAAGCAGTCGGTCGTCGCTGACGTGCCGGCGACCGCCCGGGTCGTCACGGACCTCGACGAACGCCGGCCGTTCATCGAGGCGGCCGCACGACGGTGGCGGCGCACCGACGTGCCGGAGATGCTCCAGCACAGCCCGCTCATCGTGCTCAGCGTCGGTGAGGACGGCTCTGCAGACCCGTCGTCACCGTGACGGCGTAGCCCCGGAGGTCGGGGCACCACACCATGCCGGCGGCGTCACGAGGGTGTGGTCTGGCCGGCGCCGGTTGCCTTCACGAGGTCCGCCTTGGCCACGACCTTCGCGATGAACGTGCGGGCGTCGCCCCTCGTGCGGATGGCGGCGTACTCGGCATCCACCTCGGCGCGCTCCTCCGCTGTGGTCGCGTAGGTCTCGTAGGCCGCCTTGTGCGCCGCGCCCAGGAACCCCGGAAGGTTGCCCCCGTCGGTGATCGGGAGCTGGTCGTCGGCCACCTGCTCGGCCTCCGTGCGCAGCGGCCTGGGGACGGCGGCGACCGGGTCGGGCAGCGTGGTCGGGCAGTCCGTGCGGGGGGTCGAGAGGGTGAGCAGCCCGGTGAGGTCCTCGGCGGCCCGGTCACGGTCGGTCAACGGCTGCATCCCGAAGAGACGTTCGACGGTGGCGAGCACCGAGGAGTGGTCGTGGACGGTGTGGTCGACGATGCCCGCCGGGATCAGGGGCGAGACGATGATGGCCGGAACCCGGACGCCGGAGAGGTCGAACGGGAAGTGGGTCGCGTCGAGGTCGAAGCCGCTGCCGTCGTTCGGCGGTGCCATCTCTGCCGGCGTGACGTGGTCGTAGAAGCCGCCGTGCTCGTCGTAGGTGATGATCAGCAGGCTGGTGGCCCACAAGGGTGAGGTGCGGATGGCCTCGTAGGTGGCCTTGATGAGCCCCTCACCGCCGTAGACGTCGTCCATCGGGTGCTGGGAGGAGCCGCCGACGTAGGTGTCGGCGGTGATGTCGCCGTAGTTCGGCTCGATGAACGTGTACTGGTAGGGGTAGGGCTCCTGCAGGTCTGCGGCGAAGTGGGTCAGCGAGTTGATGTCGAGCAGGGTGACCCCCTTGAGGGAGCTGACCTGGGGCACCGCGCCGAAGGCCGACCCGTTCTGGCGGTCGTCGCTGTAGGCGTCGGTGTTGTCGTTGTAGATGCGCCACTTCAGGCTCGCCGTGCGGAGCGCGTCGTAGATGCTGCCATGGGGGAACTCGAAGCCGTGCACCGACTCCCACTCGACGATCTCGGCCTGCGACGGGCTGTGGTCGAGCCCGGCCGACGAGGCGCCGTGCACGAACATCCGGTTGGGCCAGGTCGGGCCGGGCATCGAGCTGTGCCAGTGGTCGCAGAGGGCGAAGCTGGTCGCGAGGGCGTAGGACGTCGGCAGCTGGGTCCGGGTGTCGAACTCGAGCATGATGTCGCCGATGTGATCCGCTGCCGGCGCGGGCAGGTTCTCGTCCTTCACCGTCGCGTAGTTGGCGGCGAACCCGGCCATCGTGATCGCCGGGTACGGGCCGCCCGGGGGGTACTTCGCCCCCTCGCCGCACAGCTGCTCCACGGTGTCGGCGAACTCGTGGCCGGGGTCCGAGGTCATCGACGTCGGTGCCGGGTGGCCGACCGGGTAGGTAATCGTGTTGTAGGTGTTACTCGTTCTCGGGGGCGGAATGGTGAGCCCCGGGATGCCGGATCCGCCCCACAGGTGGTCGAACGAGCGGTTCTCGAGCATGAGGACGAAGACGTTGGTGATGGGGGAGTAGTTCGCGAGCCGGGTCATGCCGTCGGTGCTGCCGCCCGACCTGAGGTTTGCCGCGAACCGCGAGGTCCCGACGGTGAAGGTGAGGTTCTGGTCGGCATCCGAGTGCTCGAGCTGGCACTCCTTCCAGTACGGGAAGGCCACGGTGCCCGCGTTCTGGTAGATGCCGGGTTCGGAGCCGTCGGACACCGCCAGCTTGACGGCCCACCAGTCGAGGATGCCGTAGCTGCCGATGCCGGTCTCGAAGACGACGACCAGGGGGCCGACAGTCTCTCCCGGTTGGGCCAGCCACGACCCCGACTGCGTTCCGTTGGAATCGTTCTGGTGGCTGAGGTCGATTCTGGCCGTGCCGTCGGTGGTGTTGGTGATGAAGACATTCGCGGTGCGTGTCGTGGACATGGAGGCGCTCCCTCGTCGACTCGATGCGTCGGCCTCCGGTCACCGCCGACGGACCTGTGGCCGTCGATCGCGCACCGGCTCCCCTGAGCCGCGCGCGGGCGCGGTGCCAGTCTTCCGCCCGCACATGCCGGAGCGCCATCCCCGGATAGGGGGTGGCTGCAGGGGTGGGCGAGGTCAGAGCCGCCGTCCCAGCAGGTCGACGCCGGGGCCCTCGAGGTCGTCGAGGGCGGGCGCGCGCCCGGTGACGGCCATGGCCAGCGCCTCCGCGGTGCCGGTGACGAGTGGCCCGGACCCGTGTCGCCACTCGGCGTCGGTCGCGACCAGGGTGAGCCCCGCGGTGCGGTGCGGGTCGGTCAGGGCGGGAACCGGCGTCGGCGAGGTGAGGTGGTCGAGCAGCTCGAGCCAGTCCTCCTGCGGAGCCGTGGCGGCAAGCCGTAGCGGCCGGGCGATGTCGCGCAGGTGGACGCAGGTCTCGGCGAACGGACCGATGGGGCCGACGCGGGGCGGGTCCGCCCGGTCGGTGGCGTGGGCGCGCAGGAGCGCGACGAGCTGCTTCGGCTCGTGCCGGGCGAGCGATCGGGCGAAGTGGTCCACAGTGCGTGCCGTGTCGCCGCGGTAGCGGACTGCGGTGAGGAAGAACCAGGGGAACCCGACCAGCATCGGCTGCAGGAGGTGGGCGGCCACGTGCCGCACGGTCCAGCCCTCGCACAGCGTCGCGGTATCCCACTGCCCGGCGTCGAGGGAGTCGAGGACGTCGGCGATCGCGCGCCGGTTCCGGCTGGTGCGGGCGTGGAGCTGCTCGGTGCCCATCACTGGCCCCCGGGGTGGTCGGGGTTCGAGGCGCGTCGCCGGATGTCGTCGCTCAGCGCCCCCAACACCCTGGTCGCGGTCTCGAGGTCCTGATCGGTGCAGGTGGGCACCAGGCCGGCGAGGTCGACGAGCTCGCGGGTGTGCAGCGACCTGAACCGCCTGCGACCCTGCGCGGTGGGCTCGATCAGCACCGAACGCCGGTGTGCGGGGTTCGCCGTGGCCCGCAGGTCACCGAGCCGGACCAGCTCGTCGACCTGGCGCTGCACGTTCTGGCGCGCGAGCGAGAGCCGCGACGCGATGTGCGGAACGGTCAGGGGCCCGTGCGCCTCGAGCACCTCCATCACCGCCCGAGACCCCACCGTCCAGCCCAGCGCCCGGGTCTGTGCCTCGACGACCCGGGCGGAGCTCAGCACGATGGGCCGGGTCAGGGACACCAGCGAGTAGATCCGGGCGCCGCGGTCAGGCATGACATCAATGGTGTCATATTGGTTGCCTGCGGTCCAGGGCTGGTGATGCCAACCGCGCGCTCTGCCGCGCTCCCGGCATCACCTGACCCATCAAGCACGGCTGGGGTGATGCATCGCGCGCGCTCTGCCGCGCTCCCGGCATCACCCGATGCCTCGGCCATGGGTGGGGTGATGCGCCTCGCGCGCTCTGCCGCGCTCCCGGCATCACCCGACTCACACCGATGAAAACCCCGTCGGCCCGGATGCCGGGGCAACCTACGATGCTCGGATGAGCGCGGACCTGGTCGTCAAGAACCTCGCCGGCGGCCACGCCCACCGCACCCTGTTCGAGTCCCTCGACCTCACGGTGGCACCCGGGGACGTCGTGGGGGTGGTCGGCGCCAACGGCGCGGGCAAGACCACGTTGCTGCGGATCCTGGCCGGCGACCTGGAACCGCTCCACGGCTCGGTCTCGACCGCGCCAGCCGACGCCTTCGTCGGCTGGCTCCCGCAGGAGCACGAGCGCATCGCGGGCGAGACCGTCGGCCACTACGTCGCCCGCCGCACGGGAGCCGCCGCCGCGACCGCCGCGATGGAGCAGGCGGCCGCCGCCCTCGGCGCGGGGGACCACACCCGCGCCGCGCAGGACGCCTTCGCGCACCACCTGGACCACTGGCAGGCCAGCGGCGCCCCCGACCTCGACGACCGGCTCGGCCCGGTGCTGGCCGACCTCGGTCTCGACGTCGACCCGGACGCGATGATGACCTCGCTGTCCGGAGGGCAGGCAGCACGAGCGGCGCTGGCGGCCCTGCTGCTGAGCCGCTTCGACGTGGTGCTGCTCGACGAGCCCACCAACGACCTCGACCTCGCCGGGCTGGACCGCCTCGAGGGCTTCGTGCGCGGCGTGCGGGCCGGGGTGGTGCTCGTCTCGCACGACCGCGAGTTCCTCTCGAGGGTCGTCACGCGCGTCGTCGAGCTCGACCTCGCCCAGGGCCGGGTCGCGGTGTACGACGGCGGCTACGACGCGTTCCTGGAGGAGCGGGCCGTCGCGCGCCGGCACGCGCGTGAGGCTTACGAGGAGTTCTCCGACAAGAAGGCCGACCTCGTGAGGCGCGCCCGGGTGCAGCGCGAGTGGAGCTCGCAGGGCGTGCGCAACGCCATCAAGAAGTCCCCCGACAACGACAAGATCCGCCGCAAGGCGCAGATGGAGTCCTCGGAGAAGCAGGGGCAGAAGGTGCGCCAGATGGAGTCGCGGATCGCGCGCCTGGAGGAGGTCGAGGAGCCGCGCAAGGAGTGGTCGCTGCAGTTCACGATCGGCAGTGCCCCACGCTCCAGCTCGGTCGTCGCGACGCTCGACGACGCCAGCGTGCGGCTGGGCCCCTTCTCGTTCGGCCCGGCCTCGCTCCAGGTGAGCGCGGGTGACCGGATCGGTGTCACCGGCCCCAACGGCGCCGGCAAGACGACACTGCTGCGGCTGCTGCTGGGCCGTCTCGCTCCGGATGCCGGCCGCGCCAGCCTGGGTGCATCGGTGGCGGTGGGCGAGATCGACCAGGCGCGAACCGGGCTGGTCGAGGACGCCGCCCTCGGCGACGCGTTCGAGGCCGCGATGCCCGGCCTGGCGCCCGCCGAGGTGCGGACTCTGCTGGCGAAGTTCGGCCTCAAGGCGGACCAGGTCTCGAGCGTGGTCGGCAGGCTCTCGCCCGGCGAGCGGACCCGGGCCGCCATGGCGCTGCTCCAAGCGCGCGGGGTCAACCTCCTGGTGCTCGACGAGCCCACCAACCACCTCGACCTGCCGGCGATCGAGCAGCTCGAGGAGGCCCTGGAGTCGTACGACGGGTCGCTGCTGCTCGTGTCGCACGACCGCCGGCTGCTCGACAACGTTCGGCTCGACCAGCGCTGGCACGTCGTGGACGGCCGGGTGACGGTCAGCCACGTGGGCTGACGTCCGGCGCCCCCCACTTCGTGCGATTTACACACGGTTCTCGCACCGGGTGACCTGCGGGAACCGTGTGTAAATCGCACGAAGTCGTCGGGGGAGCGCGAGGCCCCGACAAGCCGGCCGCACGAAAGGGGCCACCGCCGTCATCGCGACGAGTACGTTCGGACGATGAGTGAAGGACCTGTCGACGACGACCGGGTCGGCGCGCGCGCCGAGCTCCTGCCGGAGGAGGAGGCGGTGGGCAGCCCCGACCCCGAGCTGCAGGCCCGGGCCATCCTCGCCGAGTCCGACGAGCGCACGGAGCACCCGGAACGCACGAGGCACGAGTCGACCCAGACGCCGGACGAGCCGCACTCAGCCGGGTGACCGACGTGAGCCACCCCGAGGAGCCCGCTCCCGAGACGACCGACCCCGCCACGACCGAGGTGGCGGAAGCCAACCACGAAGTGGGGGTGGGGTCCCCGGGCGGGCGGGGGTCGACGGCATCCGACCGGCGCCAGCCGGACCGGCGCGACGAGGGACTGTGGACGGGGGTCCCACCCTCCCGCATCGAGGACTACGCCGTCGTGGCCGACCTGCAGACCGCGGCGCTGGTCGCCCGCGACGGCTCGATGGACTGGCTGTGCCTGCCGAGGTTCGACTCGTCGGCCGCCTTCGCGTCGCTGCTCGGTGGGCCCAAGGCCGGCCGGTGGCGCATCGCCCCGCTGAGGGGCGGGGTCTGCACCCGGCGCGCCTATCGTGACGACACGATGATCCTGGAGTCGACGTGGGAGACCGATGAGGGCACCGTCACGGTTCTCGACTTCATGCCGATCCGGCAGACGCAGCCCGACCTGATCCGCATCGTCGTCGGCGTCAGCGGTCGGGTGCGCATGGGGGTCGAGCTGGTGGCCCGGTTCGACTACGGGCGGGTCGTGCCGTGGGTGCGGCACGCCGGTGGCCGATGGGTGGCCGTCGCCGGGCCCGACTCGTTGTGGCTCGACTCGCCGGTTCGCGTCAAGGGGCGGAACATGCGCAGCCTGGCGGACTTCACCGTCGAGGCCGGCCAGCGAGTTCCGTTCGTGCTGACCTGGGTTCCCTCGCACGCCGACGAGCCACCGCGCTACGACCCGGAGGTCGCGCTTGAGGAGACCGAGCGTTTCTGGACGGAGTGGATCGGCCGCTGCAGCTATGACGGCCGCTACCGAGATGCGGTGCGGCGATCGCTCCTGGTCCTGAAGGCACTGACCTATGCCCCGAGCGGCGGCATCACGGCCGCGGCCACCACCTCCCTCCCGGAGCAGATCGGCGGCCCGCGCAACTGGGACTACCGCTACTGCTGGCTGCGTGACGCCGCCTTCACCCTGCAGGCCCTCACCGGCAGCGGGTACACCGAGGAGGCCAAGGCGTGGCGTGACTGGCTGCTGCGGGCCGTGGCCGGCGACCCCGAGGACCTGCAGATCATGTACTCCCTCACCGGTCGTCGCCGGCTGCCCGAGTCCGAGCTGTCCTGGCTCGACGGGTACGAGGGGTCGGGGCCGGTGCGGGTCGGCAACGAGGCCGCCGGTCAGTTCCAGCTCGACGTCTACGGCGAGCTGCTCGACGGCCTGTACAGCGCCCGCGCCGCAGGGCTTGCCAGCCAGCACGACGCCTGGACGCTGCAGAGCCTGCTCACCGACTACCTCGAGGGCGCCTGGCAGCGGCCCGACAGCTCGCTGTGGGAGGTGCGCGGGCCGCAGCAGCACTTCGTGCACTCCAAGGTCATGGCCTGGGTCGGTCTCGACCGGATGATCGACACCGCCGAGGCCTCGGGCCTGAAGGCGCCCTTGAAGCGGTGGCGGGCGACCCGCGACACCATCCACGCGGAGGTGTGCGCCCGCGGCTTCGACGCCGAGCGAAACACCTTCACCCAGTACTACGGGTCCACGGGCCTGGATGCCGCGTTGCTGCTCATCCCGCGCGTCGGCTTCCTTCCCCCCACCGACCCCCGGGTCGTGGGCACGGTGGATGCCGTGCAGCGTGAGCTGTGTGAGGACGGGTTCGTGCTGCGCTACCGCACCGACGCTGACCCCACCTCAGAGCACGGCACCGTCGACGGACTGCCCGGCGCGGAGGGCGCCTTCATCGCCTGCAGCTTCTGGCTGGCGGACGCCCTCGCGCTCACCGGCCGAGAAGACCAGGCTCGCGACCTCTTCGAGCGGCTGCTCGACCTGCGCAACGACGTCGGCCTGCTCAGCGAGGAGTGGGACCCGCACGCCCAGCGACATCTGGGCAACACGCCCCAGGCGTTCAGCCACGTCGGGCTGGTGAACACCGCCCTGACCCTCGACCGCGAGACCGATCACGCCGTCACCCGGACACCCACCCGCACCGACGACGGGTGACCGCACCCCCGAGCACGGCATCCTGGTCAGCTCGGTGGCGCCGGGCGAGATCGCGACCCGATGACCGGGGTGGAGGAGTCGCAGGCGTTCGGGGAGCAGCGTCCCGGCAACCCCGTCGGCCGGCCGGGCCGCGTCAACGAGGTGGCCTCCGCGATCGCCTTCCTGGTATCGCCGCGTGCGTCGTACGTCACCGGGGCGTCGCTCGTCGTCGACGGCGGGCTCTCCCTCATGGCGGCCCACGGCCACGACACGGCCACCGGCTGGCGCGACGCCTGAGGCCGGTGGGCCGGGCGCCAGGCCACGGACTCCCTCAGGCCCAGAAGTCGGCGAGCCGGCCCGCGAGGGCGGTGCCTTGGGCGTAGCCGGCTCGCGCGGCGGGCGCACGTGTCGAGAGGTCCATCAGGTTGTCGCCGAAGGCGTTGCGGGAGTTGGCATCCGGCAGCACCTTCTCGACCCGGCTCCCGGTGGCACGCAGTTCGTCGACCTGCGCCGCAAGGTGCGTGCCCCACTGCAGTGGGTGGCGGGTGCGCCCCCCGAGGGGTGAGAGCACCAGCACCCGGTCGAACCCGGCAGCGAGGTCGGCGTTCTCGTTGCGGCGGTAGCCGCCGTCGATGTACCGGTTCTCGCCGATGGCATAGGGCAGGCCGCTGGAGGTGCTGGCGGCGACGGCATCCACCAGGTCGACCCCGCCGTGGCGGTCGAACACCACCGGCTCACCAGTGCGGGCATCGACCGCCGTGATGAGCAGCGGTCGATCCGGCCAGCGCTGGCTGGGCAACCGAGCGGTGACGGCGGCGCGCCACCGCGCCGACGCAGAACCGTCGGACGCGGCATCCAGCTCGAGCGCTGCTGCTCCCAACCGGCGCCACAGGTCGGCGGGGCTCTCGGCGGCGGCGATGATGCGGCCGGTCCGTTCCAGGTGGTTCACCGCCGGCGGCCCGGGAGCACGCCCGGGCGCGGATGCCGTTGCGCCAGTGCGCGGTGGCGGCGCGGCGGCCAGGATGCCGGCCAGCAGCCGGGCCGGGCTCGCGCCCGTCAGCTGCGCCCCGGCGGTCGCGCCGGCCGAGGTGCCGACCACCAGGTCGGCGTCGGTGACATCCACCCCAGCGTCGGCCAGGCCCGCGACGACGCCGACCAGCCAGGCGTTGCCGGCCGAGCCGCCACCGCCGAGCACCAGCGCTCGTCCGCTCATGGTCGGGCACTCTAGGCATTCCGAGGCATCGAGGGCGACCGGATTGTCACAAGGGGGCCGTGGAGAGGACGGACCGGCACCGGTCGCGGGGTGCGGCCACCTCGCGGTTCAGCCGTAGGCGAACGACGCTCGGCATCCAGGGGGCGCCGGGCGATCATGGGACATGCCAGTACCACTGCCGCGGGAGGGCGCGACGCTGCTGACGCCTCCCTCGCCCACCGAGATCAGCTACATCTGGCGCGCAGAGGTGCAGGCCGTCGGCGGCGGGCCGTCCGGCCTGTCACCCCTGCAGGACCTCTTGCTGCGCTCGGTCACGACGGCCCTCACGGGTGCCGAGGACCTCGCGGAGCCCACGCCCATCACTCCTGCCGAGTTCGCCCACGCGCTGGAGCGCCGCAACGCCGCCTTCCGTGAGCGGGTGTGCCAGGTGATGGCGCTCGGCGCGCTGGTGCGGCGACCACCGGACCCCGCGGCCATGCTGCGCGTCCACGAGTTCTGCGAGGAGCTCAGCATCAGCGGGAAGCTCCTCGAGCTGACCGCCTCCTTCGCCGACGGCGGCTTCGACCTCGCCGTGGCCGACTTCGACCGGCTGGGGCACCTCGGCACCGCGTTGCCCCGCGACCTGCTCCCTCACCCCGATGTCACGGACGGCTCGGACACGGAGTCGCCCTTGCGTGACTCCGTCTGGGTCGCGCAGGAGTTCGACCCGCAGCTCGCGCGCCGGTGGACCGACCTCGGCACGCTCGAGCGGGGGACCGTCGGGCGAGGTGTCCACGACTTCTACCTGGCGAGGGGCTTCTCCTTCCCGGGCACCCCGGGGTCGGCACCGCCGCTGCTGGCCCAGCACGACTGGGTGCACGTGCTGGCCGACTACGGCACGGCGCTCGAGAGCGAGCTGGAGGTGTTCGGCTACATCGCGCGGGCCAACGACGACCCGCGCGCCTTCAGCCTGCTGGCGATGGTGGTCAGCCTCTTCGAGACGGGAGTCGTGCGCCACGGCATGGGCCTGTTCGACGCCGACCCCGGCCACCTCGAGCGCAGCGGCATGGCCGAACGGCTCGCTGACGCGATGCGCCGCGGGGCGCTCACCGCAGGTAGCCAGGACTTCATGACCCTGGACTGGTTCGCCGTGGCCGACCGGCCCGTCGAGGTGCTGCGGCGCGAGCTCGCCATCCCCGACAAGTCGCCGCGGGCCCTCTCGCTGGGCAGCGCGGGGCCGTGGGAGCCGGGCGGGATCTCGCCGTTCCAGCTGGCGGCCGGGCGCCAGGCCGCCGAGCGTGAGGGCCGCTCCTACGACGAGCCCGCGCTCGGGCCCGACGCTTCCTAGGCTGTGGGAGCCGAGCCGCCGCACCGGACCCGAGAGGCAGGCCTGAGCTCCGAGACCACCGACGCGCACCCGGCGTCCCCCTCGCCACCGAGCCGACGAGTTCGGCACCCGACGAGGACGACGGCTACTGGCACGGACCGATCTGGGCACCGACCACCGTGCTGCTCGAAGACGGGTTGCGAGCCAGCGGGTTCGCCGACCTCGCGGATGCCGTGAGCGCCCGGTTCCGCGCCCTGTGCGCCGGTCGGGCCCGGCCCTCCGCAGTTCGCCGGGCCGGTCAGCCGAGCGCCGCGCTGAGCAGCCGCAGGGTCTCCTCGCGGGCGGGAGCCTCGTCGGTGGGGGTGCCGCGCCGCGCACCGGCCACCGGGTGCACCATCACCTCGTCGACCCCGAAGGTGGTCGCGAGCTCACGCACCTGAGCCGCCGCCGACTCAGGCGTGCCGACCACCCACCGCTCGAGCATCTGCCGGGCCAGGTCGCCGGTCGCGAGGTCGAGCCCGTTCTCCTCGACATCCTCGACGAGCTGCTGCGCGTGCAGCGGCTGCCCGGTGCGCAGGGCCACCATCGAGCGCAGGTTCGGCAGGGCGAGCCGGTCGGCCTCCTCCTGGGTCGACGCCACGACGGCGTTGACCGTGAGGAAGGTGCGCGGCTCGGAGAGGACAGCCGAGGGCTGGAACTCGTTGCGGTACAGCGCCAGCGCCTCGGCCGTGCCCCGACCGGAGAAGTGGTGCGCGAAGACGTAGGGCAGGCCTTGGGCTGCGGCGAGCCGGGCCGAGTAGTCCGACGAGCCCAGCAGCCAGACCCCGGGCACCGAGGTCGCGCGCGGCGTCGCCCGCAGGGTGTGGGTACCCGTGGCGAGGCGGAGGCCGACGCCCTCGGGCGACAGCATCGCGGTGATGTTCTCGACGTACTCGGGGAAGCGCGCCACGGCGTCGTCCTCCACACCACCGCCACCGTGCCGCAGCGCCCACGCGGTGACCGGGTCGGTTCCCGGGGCGCGCCCGATGCCGAGGTCGATGCGCCCGGGGTGAGCAGCCTCGAGCAGGGCGAACTGCTCGGCGACGACGAGCGGCGCGTGGTTGGGCAGCATCACACCACCGGAGCCGACCCGGATGCGCTCGGTGACCGCGGCCACCATGGCGACGAGCACCGGCGGGTTGGTGGCGGCGACCGCCGGCATGTTGTGGTGCTCGGCCACCCAGTAGCGGCGGAAGCCGAGCTCGTCGGCCACCCGGGCGAGCCGGCGCGTCGCGGCGAGTGCGTCTGCGGTGCTCTGGTCGCTGCGGACCGGCACGAGGTCGAGGACGGACAGGGCTGGGGAGGGGACGCTCACCCCCGATGCAGCCACGACACCGGTTCGGCTATTCCACCCAGGCGCTGCGGCGCCTCATCACAGCAGGTCAGCCGCGCTCGACGTACCAGGCCTCGCTGATGGTGCGACGCCGGTTCAGCCGTGTCCGGGTCTGGGCGACGAACCCGATGATGGCCAGCACCACCAGCGTCAGTGACCAGCCCCAGCTGCCCTGCAGGCCGTCGACGACGGCGCGCTGGTTGAAGTCGGCGGAGTTCAGGGTGCCGACCCACAGCATCATGCCGCCGACGATGGCAGCGGCACCGCCGATGGCGCTCACCAGGGCGAGCACGATCATCGGCATGTTCGCCATGACCGACACCACGCCGAGGACGGCGCCGACGACCAGGCCCGCCAGGATCGCGACCCAGTTCCAGTCGATGCCGAGCGCGACGACGAGGCCGGCACCGATCGCGAAGCCGAAGCCGGCCATCGCGAGGACCACGGCCACCGCGTAGTACAGGTACGCGAGCACGGCGAAGATCACGGCAAAGAAGAACCCGGAGACCCAGCCGAGCAGGGTGCCCAGGACGCGCTCGTCAGCGAGGCTGGCGAACAGCCCTGCACCAAAGGCGAATCCGACGAAGAATCCCCAGATCGGGAGGACGAAGCGCAACACGAACTGCCCCGCGAAGAGCATGACGACTCCGGCAACGATCGCGAAGAGCCCCAACAGGATGTCAGCCATACGTGCAATCTAGGACTCACCGCCCCCCAGTCGGGCGACGACACGGCGCTCGCGCCGCAGCGAAACCGCGGGCGCGCCCGGCATCCGGCGCTGGTCGGCCGGGAACGCAATGGCCCGGTCGGGCCATGCGCGACGCGGGCGGTTCTGTCAGCATCGGGTGCATGAAACGTTTGGTGGTCTGCTGTGACGGCACCTGGAACAAGCCCGACAGCAGGACCGTGACGAACGTCGAGAAGATCGCGCGCACGGTGCAGAGCGACCCGGGCGTGACCGGCGGTGTCCACCAGCTCGTCTACTACGTCAGCGGCGTCGGCGCCGGCAGCTATGGGGCGGACAAGGTGCTGGGCGGTGCCTTCGGATTCGGGTTGTTCCACAACGTGATTGCCTGCTACCGGTTCCTGGCGCAGAACTACGAGCCCGGCGACGAGGTCTTCATCGTCGGGTTCAGCCGAGGTGCCTACACGGCGCGCTCGGTGGCGGGCATGGTGGGGCGGGTCGGGCTGCTGACCAAGGTGTCCCTCGTCGAGGAGCGGCTCCCCACCGCCGTGAACATGTACCGGCGTACCGACGGACCCGAGGGCGCCTTCGGGGCCAGCGTCGACGAGTTCCGGCACGACCACTGCAACGCCGTGGAGGTGAGCTTCCTCGGGGTCTTCGACACGGTGGGGGCACTCGGCGTGCCGGGGCTGCAGCAGGCCCCTCGGTTCCACGACGTGCAGCTGAGCACACAGGTGCTGCGGGCCCGGCACGCGCTGGCGATCGACGAGACGCGGCTGAAGTTCGCCCCCACGTTCTGGGAGGCACCTGCCGACCGTGCCGACGCCCCGACGGAGGACTCGCGAGTCAAGCAGGTGTGGTTCGAGGGGGCGCACTCGGACGTCGGCGGCGGCTATCGCGACACCGGGCTGTCGGACACCTCGCTGCTGTGGATGGCGCGTGAGGCCCACGCCGCAGGCCTCGTCTTCGACGTGCCGTTGCTCGCCCACTACGTCGCCAGCGGCTCCGACCCGATCCGGCACAACCCCCTCAATCTCATGTACAAGGTGGACAACCTCGTCCTCGGGGCCAAGGCCAAGCTGGGTGGCAAGGCCGCGGGGAGCGCGTTCACCGGCGGGCTGCGCCTCATCCGCAACGAGAAGGCACTGTCCGTACGGGTCGCGAGCAGCGCCGTCAACCACTTCCAGGAGGGCGGCTACGAGCCGTCGAACCTGAGGACCTGCGCCGAGGACACCCAGGGGTTCGCCGACATCGTGGAGCCGGTCACCGCGCTGCCGGAGAGCGGGGTCGACCTGACCCCCCTCGGCAGCCCGCCTGTCGCGGCCCCGCCACCCCCGGCTGCCCCACCGGCCCCACCGGCTCCGCCGTCTCCCGCGGTCAGCGGCTGAACCGCCTACTCGCAGACCAGTCGGCACGGGCCGAGCTGTGGTGAGCTCACCTCGAGGCGCAGCCCGGGCCGCAGGTCGACCGGTGCGGTGATGCCGCCGGTGAGCACGATCATCCCCGCCTCGAGCGCCGCACCGCGGGCGGCCAGCTGGCGCACGAGCCAGGCGACGGCCTCGGCGGGGGAGCCCAGGGCCGCGCTGCCACGACCGGACCGCTGCTCGCCGTCGACCGCCATGGTCAGCTCCAGGTCCTCCGGCGCTACGTCGACCGCCGCGAACGGCCCCAGGCAGTAGGCAGCCGCCGACGAGCCGTCGGCGGTGTTGTCCAGCCAGGTGAAGTCCCAGGACTCCCAGCGCGGGTCGACGACCTCCAGGGCCACGGCCCACCGCCCCGCCTGCAAAACGTCGCCGGCATCCGCCTCTCCGGACAGCCGCGAGTCGGCGCGGAACGCGAACTCGGGCTCCGCCTTCGGGTGCCGCAGGCTCGACACGGCCAACGTGTCGACGCTGGCCATGTCGTCCCAGAGGGACCCGAAGTTCGGCGTGTCGATGCCCAGCGCCTCGCGCATCGCAGCGGAGGTCCAGCCCAGCTTGTACCCCGTGCGGTGCCGGCCGCGCTCGGCGTGTCGCCGGTCCACCTCGGCCGCGACGGCCCAGGCCTCGTCCTCGGTCAGCCCGGTGGCCTCGCGGGAGAAGGGGGTGAGCCCGGTCAGGCTCCTTCGCGCGTGCTCGAGACGGTCCGCTGCGGTATCGACGTCCATGACCACTTCCTTCCGAGGAGCCGGCACCATGCACCGGGCACCACCGAGTGTCCCGTCCGGAGCGCCGTTTGTCCCGGGCCTACAGGAAAGCCGCGACGACCTTCTCCCGGTCGAACGTGACGACGATCCAGCGCATCAGGACGACGTCGAGCACGGCCAGCACCAGGCCGAGCACCGCGAACAGGGCCGGCCCGAGGAGCATCACCCCGGTCGCCTGGCCGACGACGAGCAGGACCAGCGGCAGCACCGCGAAGCCGGCGATCGAGTTGGCCGACTGGTAGGAGCCCACCCGGGCCGAGACCCACACCACGCACGCGGTGACGAACACCGCGACCGCGGGTACGACGAGCAGCATCATCACCCACCAGTTGAGGGTCGGGAAGTACCAGCGCCCGACCAGGGGGTTGCCCAGCACGTTGACGAGGACGGCGTAGACGCCGAAGCACACCCACGACACCACCACCGCGGGCAGCACGGCGCCGAGGATCTTGCCCACGACCAGCGCGGTGTCGCTGACCGGGGTGTAGAGGACGCCCTCGAGCGTGTGCCGCTCCTTCTCTCCGGCGAAGCTGTTGGCCGCCAGCACGACGGCCACCATGGTCGGGATGATGAGGAAGAAGCCGGCGAACAGGTAGACGGTGGCGATGTAGGCGGCCTGCCCCTGGGCGGTCAGCTCGCCGGCGCCGGGGAAGGCGGACGTGGGGATCTTCGCGACCAGCTCGTGGGCGTCGGCTGCGCTCATCGACCGCAGGGCGAGCAGCAGCCCCACCGGGTAGAGCACGACGAACACGAACGGCACGAGCGCCACCGGGAGGAGCACCTGGCTGGTCGCGGTGCTCTCGCGCAGGTCCTTGGCGGCGATGGTCCAGAGCACGCTGCCGCGCCTCATCGCACACCCCCGGGGGCCGGTTCGTCCTGCGCGCGGACGAGGCGGAGGTAGGCCTCCTCCAGCGTGGGCGGCTCCTCGGCGACGCCGAGGAGGTCACCCGGCATCCCGGCGATCGCGCGCACGACGGGCGGGACCGCGTGCGGGCTGTCGACCTCGACCATCGCGCCGCCGTCGACCCGGGTGACGGCCCGCACCCCGGGCAGGGCCGCGATCGCCGTCTCGTCGAGCACCGCGTCGGGCGCGAGCGTGACCCGCACCAGCACCTCCGGCACCAGCATCCGGGCCACGTCGGCCGGCGCGCCCTGCGCCGCGATGCGGCCACCCGACAGCACCCCGACCCGCGTGCAGACCGACTCCATCTCCTCGAGCCGGTGCGAGGTGATGAAGAAGGTGCGTCCCTGCTCGGTGGACAGGTCGTGGATGTAGGCCATCAGCTCGTGCGCCGCCTCTGGGTCCAGGCCCGCCGTGGGCTCGTCGAGGAAGACCAGCTCGGGGTCGGAGACGAGCGCCCGGGCGATCAGCGCCTTCTGCTTCATGCCCTTGGAGTAGGTGCCGACCCGGTCGTCCTGCCGGTCGGCGAGGCCGAACCGGTCCAGCAGCGCGCGTGCCGCGCGCACGGCATCCGGGCGTGACATGCCGTAGAGCCGGCCGAAGTAGGTGAGGTTGTCCAGGCCGGTGAGCCGGTCGTAGAGCGCGGTGTCGGTCTGCACCCCGATGTGCGGGCGCACCTGCGCGATGCCGTCCGGCAGGTCGTGACCGAGCACGCGTAGCCGGTCCGACCGGTCGGGGTGCAGCACCCCGGTGAGGATGCGCACGGTCGTCGTCTTGCCGGCACCGTTGGGGCCGAGCAGGCCGAAGACGCCACCCGGCTGCACGACGAGGTCGACCCCGGCCAGGACCGCGGTGTCGCCGAAGGACCGCGAGAGGTCGGCGACCTCGATCGCCAGCGGCGACGACCTGACCTGCAGCGGGTCGCCGTCCGGCACGCGGTGGCGCCCGTTGGTCATCGGCCGTTCTCAGCCCGTCTCTTGATGCCGAGGAGCATCTGGCGCTCCATGACGAACCCCACGGGTTCGACCAGATGCCACAGGACGTGCATCGCCGCCGTGGGCGGATAGGCCAGACGCTGCCGGCTGAGCAGGCGGGTGCGGCGCCCGTCGGATGCCGGGCGCAGCTGCCACTGCCAGGTCGCCACCCCGCCCGGTGCGTCAGCGGACGCGGCATCGTGCGGAGGACGCGGGTCGGCGCCCACGAGCACCAGCGACGCGCCGGGCTCGACCGCCCCGACGCGGAAGCACGGGTAGCCGACCGGGCCCAGCCGCACCAGGTCACCGACCTCCAGCACCTGGTGCTCGGGCAGGACGCGGCCCGCGCTGTGGATGTCGCAGCCCACGAGGTTCTCCAGGCCGTCGAAGCTGTAGAGGCCGCCGCGGCCCTGGCCCAGCTGCACCAGCCACGGCCACACCTCGTCGGGGGGTGCGGCGATCTCGACGGCGCGCGTGTAGCCGAGCCGGGGCTGCGGCACCAGCTCGTCACCCGGCATCGGGTCGCTGACCTCGGCGTCGAGGGCGCCCCAGCGGTTGTACCTGCGGCGGCCGACCGGTGCGGTCAGCACCGACGCCAGCACCTGGCTGCCGCCGACGAGAACGTCGGTGACCGGAGTGCTTCCCATGGTCCGTCCAGCTGTCCGTGTCGTGGCACGCCGACCGCCGGCCGCGGTGGCGCCTGCTCCCAGTCTGGCGCGGGGGGCACGGCTCAGGCCGGGCGTGTGGCTCGCTTCACGTCACCCGGGTGAGGGGCGCCGAAGCGGGCGATGGGTCACCCGGGTGTCGCGCTCGCGCCCGGCCCGACCCCTGTCGTCCGGCGGGTGGGCGGCTGATGCCTGGCGATGGCGACCGCCAGCAGCACCATGGTCGCGGCGACCACCGCGGTCCAGCCGTAGAGCGTCGACACGTCGGCGCCGGCATCGACGAGCGGCCCGACACCGAAGGCCGCGATGCCGTAGCCGACCTGGTAGCAGGCGATCACCGCGCCCGGGACGGCCGACGCCATTCCCGCGAGGGCGCCCTGGCCGAGACTGATCGTCAGGGGCAGCAGGGCCGAGCAGCCCAGGCCTGCGAGGCCGAAGACCGCGATGCCGAGCCACGGCGAGTCGTCGGGCAGGGCCGCGGTCGCGACGAAGGTTCCCACGAGCAGGACCGGAAGCAGCTGGAACACCCTCTGGGACGGCATCCACCGGCCGGTGGCGGCGAACAGGAGGCGGCCCACCGTGACCATGCCCCAGAACGCGGTGAGGGCGAACGCGGCCTGCGACGTTGTCGCTCCGAGGGACTCGGTCATGTCGGACTGGGCCCAGTTCCCGTTCATCGTCTCGCAGATGCCGTACAGCAGCGCGAACGCCGCGAACAGCCAGAACTGCGCCGGGATGCCGCCCGAGCCCGTGCGAGCGACCGCAGCGCCATCGTTCTCGATGCGCAGCGGCAGGCGGGCACAGGTCAGCAGCAGTGCGCCGAGCAGGGCCGTGGACATGACCGGCAACCCCCACCAGAAGCCCAGGCCCACGAAGACGGCGACGAACACCGGGGCCAGGGCGGTGCCGGCACCCAGCAGGGCGTTGAGGGTGAGGACCGCGTGGTCGGCCTGCTCCGGGCGGAAGGCGGCGACATAGGTGTTGAGGACCGGCACCGTGAGCCCGAACCCGGCTCCCAGGAAGGCGGTCGCCAGGAGCAGCAGCGGGTAGGCGACGGGGTCGCTCTTCACGAGGGAAGAGACCACCAGGACGACCATGGCGCTGATGTTCGCGGCGAGCCCGAGGAGCAGGACCTTCTTGGTGCTGAGCCGGCGAGCCACGCGCGACCCGAGCAGCGAGGTCGCGATCGCCGTGACCACCTGGGGCAGGAACATCGCGCCGTACTGCGTTCCGCTGAGGTCGTACTCGGAAGGGTCGGTGAAGATGGTGCTGGCGGCCGGGAAGGTCACGAGCGTGATCCCCTGGACCAGCCCCGCGAGGTTGACCGCGCGGATCTCCACCGTCGAGGCCATGGGCGAGCTCCGCAGTGCGCCCGGTCAGCCGAGCCGGGAGAGGATGTGGTCGCCGACCCGCAGGGCGTTCGCGATGGCGGTGAGAGCGGGGTTCACCGCTCCGATGCTGGGGAAGAAGCTGGTGTCCACGACGTAGAGGTTGTCGAGCTCGTGTGCCTTGCAGTCGGAGTCCAGCACGGACGTCGCGGGGTCGTTGCCGAACCGGACGGTCCCGGACTGGTGGGCGCAACCCGCCACGGGGATGTCGTTCTTCATGTAGACGTCGCGCGGCACCAGGTGGTGCGGGTGCATGCCGAGGTGGTCGAGGTGGTGCTTCACGCGCCGGTAGAGCTGCTCGAGGGCCTCGCGGTTGTTGGGCGTGTAGCTCAGCGCGACGTCGCCGTCCTTGGTCAGGGTCACCCGGTTGTCGGCGTCGGGCAGGTCCTCGGTGGACAGCCAGAAGTCGACAGCGTGCTCGGCCACCTCGCCGAGCGCGAACAGCGGTGCCAGCTCGGCGATCTTCTTCTCGCCGCGGTACATCGGTGCTGAGGACTTGCCGACCATCTGCACGTTCCCCATGGGGTACTCGAAGTCGTCGTCGCCCAGGTACCAGTCGTTCAGCCCCAGCGTCTTCTGGAACCGGGTGTCGTTCTTCTCCTTCGACACGGCGAGGAAGGCGCGGCTGTTGTGGAACATGTAGTTCCGGCCCACCTGGTCGGAGCCGTTGGCCAGACCGTTGGGGTGCTTGTCGTCGGCGCTGGCCAGCAGCAGCTTGGCCGAGTTCGCGGCACCGGCGGAGACCACGACCATCGCAGCCGAGAACCGTTCCTCGACCCCGTCGACCTCCGCCACCACCGTGGTGACCGTGCGGCCGGTCGGGTCGGTCTCGAGGCGGCGCACGTGCGCGTTGCGCAGGAGGGTCAGGTTGTCGTACCGCAGGGAGGGGCGCACCGCGACCACGTCGGCGTCGGACTTGGCGTGCACGAGACAGGCGAAGCCGTCGCACGTGCTGCAGCGGATGCACTGGCTGAAGGCCGGGTTCTTCTCGTCGAGCATGATGCCGTTGGGGCTGTGGAAGGGGTGCAGCCCGACCCGGGAGAGGTCGTCGAACAGCTCCTGGATGCGCGGCTCGTGGGAGACCGGCGGGTAGGGGTACGGCGCGCCGGGAGGGTCCGTCGGGTCCTCGCCGCGGATGCCGTGCACCTGGTAGAGGTTCTCAGCCTGGGTGTAGTAGGGCTCGAACACGTCGTACCCGACCGGCCATGCGGGTGAGACGCCACCGTGGTGCCTCAGCTCGCCGAAGTCCTGCTCTCGCAGGCGGTACAGGGCGGCACCGTAGAACTTGGTGGCACCCCCCACGAAGTAGTGGACCTGCGGCTGGAAGGCCTTGCCGTGCTTGTCGTACCAGGTGTCGGCGGAGACGTACCGGTTCTCGACGAAGACCGCGTTCGCATCCCAGTTCTGCACCTCGCGCGGCAGCCAGTCGCCGCGCTCCAGGAGCAGCACCCGCTTGCCCGACGGGGCCAGGCGGTGCGCCAGCGTGCCTCCTCCGGCGCCCGACCCCACGATGATGACGTCGTAATCCTGAGCCATGACGATCTCCCTCACACGCTGTCGGTGCTGCTGGTGGTCTCGGTGCCCCGGACCGTGTCCAGGACGATGTGCGGCCGGTCTTCCCCGTGGTCGGCCCAGGCGACCCGTCGCGGCGTCGTCGTCGCCTCCACGGTCGCGGCGTGGTCGCGGTCGAAGTAGTCCCAGGCCCATTCGACGAAGGCGTCGGTCGTGCTGTGCACGCCGCTGAGAAGACTCGCGTGGACGCCGAGCCAGGCCGCGAACGCGATCGGCCCCTCCACCTGGTGGCGGTGCCGACCCACCTCGGCCACAGCGGCGTTGCGGCCGATCATCGCCATGATGCCCTTGTCCTTGTACTCGAACGGCTCCGCCGGCTCGCCCCGCAGGTCGCGGACGATGTTCGTCGCGGCCCACCGTCCGGACTGCTGGGCGACCGACCCGAGCTGCGGCAGGGCACGGTCCTTCGGTCCGTCGCCGGAGGGGATGTTGGCGACGTCACCCACCGCGTAGGTGCCCGGGAAGCCAGGCACGGAGAGGTCGCGCCCCACGTCGATGCGGCCGCCGCGGCCCGTGGCCGTGACGCTGTCGGCCGCGATCGCCGCGCCGGACTCGCCACCACCCCAGACCACGGTCCGGGTCGCGATGGCGGTGCCGTCGTCGAGCGTGACCCGGTCCGCGTACACGGCGGTGACACCCACGCCGAGGCGGACCTGCGCGCCGGCCTCGGTCAGCTTCTCGAGGGCGTAGTGGTGGGCCTTGTCGGAGAACTGCCCGAGGAGGGTGGGTCCGAGGTCGACCAGGGTGACGACGCCCGGCGTGGGCAGCCGGCCCGTCTCGGACAGCGCGCGCAACAGCTCGGACAGGGCGCCGGTCGTCTCCACGCCGGTGGGGCCGCCCCCCACGACGACGACATCGATCAGTCCTGCGGCGGACGACGAGGGTTCGGCCATGGCCTCCTGGAGCAGACCCTGCAGGTGCAGGCGCAGCCGTT
Organism: uncultured Actinomycetota bacterium; assembly: GCA_963800505.1. GTDB lineage: Bacteria > Actinomycetota > Actinomycetes > Actinomycetales > Dermatophilaceae > Fodinibacter. The sequence goes on along the minus strand of CAWDBL010000004.1, from coordinate 102,331 downwards.
CCGCGTCCGCCACCGAGTACAGCGGGAAGGCGTTCTCGGCAGCGCCGGGGATGCCGAAGAAGTTCGGTTGCGCGCCCGCGGCGATGACCAGGTGCGACCCGTGCAGGGTGCTGCCGTCGGCGAGCGTCAGGGTGCGTGCCGAGAGGTCGACACCGCTCACGGCTTGCGTGACGACCTGCACGGTGGGCCGGTCCTTGAAGATCGTGCGGTGCGGCCGGGCGATGTCCTCGGCCGGCAGCTGGGAGCTGGCCACCTGGTAGAGCAGTGGCTGGAACTGGTGGTAGTCGTTGCGGTCCACCAGCGTCACCTCGACGCCTTCGGCACCCAGCTGACGCGCGCAGGCGACGCCGGCGAGGCCGCCGCCGAGCACGAGAACAGGGTCACCCATGGCTGCCGCCGCGCAACGGAGCCGTGCTGTTCGCGGTCATGGTCGTTCCCTTCGGGTCAGGACTACGGGCGGCCGCTAGACCGACATCTCCTCGCGGCGGTCGGCCAGGACGATCCGGCCGGCTGCCTCGATCAGGGCCAGGTGCGAGAAGGCCTGGGGGAAGTTGCCCAGGTGCCGGGCGCGCTCGACCTCGAACTCCTCCGCGTAGAGGCCGAGCGGTGAGGCGATGCGCAGCAGGCGTTCCATGAGGTCGGTGGCCCGGCGCATCTCGCCCACGATGGTCAGCGCGGAGACCAGCCAGTACGAGCAGATGAGGAAGGTGCCCTCCTTGCCGGACAGCCCGTCGTCGGTCTCGTCGGTGACGTAGCGCAGCACGAAGCCGTTCTCGGTGAGCTCGGTCGAGATGGCCTCGACGCTGGCGCGCAGCCGCTCGTCCGTTCCGGGGAGGAAGCCGAACAGGGCTGCGAGCAGCGTCGAGGCGTCCAGGGCGTCGGTGTCGTAGTGCTGCCGCAGCACGCCCCGGTCGCTGACGCCGTGCTCCAGGATGTCGGCACGGACCTCCTCGGCGGCGGCGGCCCAGGTCTGCTCGAGCGCAAGGTCCTCGCGGATGCCGGCCAGCTTGGCCGCGCGGTCCAGCGCCACCCAGCTCATCAGCTTGGAGGACACGTAGTGCTGCGGCGCCCCGCGGGCCTCCCAGATGCCCTGGTCGGGCTCACGCCACGACGCCAGGGCGCCCTCGGCCTGCGACTTCACCAAGGGCCACAGCCGACGAGGCAGCCGCTTGCTGCGGCGCGTGTGCAGCAGGATGGAGTCGAGCACCGCCCCGTAGACGTCGTTCTGGCGCTGGTCGAAGGCACCGTTCCCGATGCGCACCGGTCGGGCGCCCTCGTAGCCGGACAGCTCGTCACGGGTCGACTCGGTCAGGTCACGACGGCCGTCGATGCCGTACATGATCTGCAGCCCGCCGTCCGGGTTCGGCTCGAGGTCGGCCACGAACTGCATGAACTCGTCGGCCTCCCAGTCGAGGTTGAGCAGGTGCAGCGCCCGGAGAGTGAAGGTGGTGTCCCGCATCCACGAGTACCGGTAGTCCCAGTTGCGTTCCCCCTGAGGGGTTTCCGGCAGAGACGTGGTGAGCGCGGCGACCGTCGCACCGGTCGGCATGTACGTCAGTCCCTTGATCGTGAGCGCCGAGCGCTCGATCGGGTGACGCAGTGGGTGGTCGGGGATGCGCGCGCGGGCCAGCCACCCGCGCCAGAACGCGATGGTGTCCTCGATCCGGGACGCCGCGTCGTCGACGTCGGCCGGTACGGCCAGGCCGTCGGCCCACGACAACGCGGCATACACTCGCTCCCCCTGGGCCAGCCGGTGCCTCCCGCGCACCCCGCTGCCCTCGATGCCCAGGGCGAGGTCGGTGCTGAGCCGCAGCACCTGACCGGCGCCCGACGCGTCCGCGACATGTCCGTCGTCGTCTCCGAGCGTCCAGGTCGCGGGGGCACGGCCGTAGTCGAACGCCGGCTCGCAGGCCAGCTCGACCTCCACCCAGCCCTCCACGCACTCCGCGACCCGCACGAGCACGTGGTCGGCATCGGCATCGGCAGGGGGCCTCGTGTGTGGTGTCACGAGGTCGGGACCGGTACGCCGGACCATGGTCAGGGCGTCGTGCACGACCAGCCAGCCGCCTGGGGTGTGCCACGTCGTCGTCATCACGTTGGTGCCCGGCACGTACGACCGCTGGGCCGGAACGTTGATGCCGTAGGGGCCCATCCGGAACGAGCCGGCACCTCTGTCGAGGAGGTTGCCGAAGGCGCTGGGGGAGTCGAAGGCGGGCACGCACAGCCAGTCGACCGAGCCGTCCGGGGCCACCAGGGCGCCGGTGTGGCAGTTCGACAGGAACGCGTAGTCGGCGATCGGTGGAAAGGGCGACGTCGAGAGGCTCATGCCCCGACCTCCTTCGCTGGTGGGCCCGCAACGACGATGACCCACAGCCCCACCGATGGCAACCCCCGGCGTCGCGAAAGAGCCCGAGTCATCCCATTCGGGCGATGCCGCGGCACCCCGACCCCGGCTGACGCGCTGAACCCTCGGCCCGGGTCTCGGCTGGGCGCAGTGGCCGACGAGTGCACCTGCAGACATGCAGTCGGCCCGAACCAGCGTGGTCGTCACGCGTGTGAGGTGGCGGCCGGCCGTCGACTGCAGGTCTGTGGGAGCAGCCCGAGCACCTGCCAGCGGTGCTCCGCGGGGGGCGAGGGGTCAGTTCCGGCACTCTGGCGGGCCGGAGAGCTCGAGGTCCAGCTCCCGCCGCAGTTCGAGGTGGTCGCCTGCCTCAACGGTCGTTCTCGGAGGCGGGGTCATCCCGTTCGGGCGATGCCGGCCGTCCGTGTCGGCGTCAGGGTGATCCCAGGTGGGTGCATCCGATGGGACGCCCGGGAGGAGACGAGCGCGATGAGCCACGACACAAGCAGTGGTGCGCGGCCGTGACGGCCCTCGACCTCCTCACGACGGCCACGGTGCCGCTCGCGGTCGACCCGGTGCCGTGGGCCAGGTCGCAGATGGCGTTCACGCTCGCCTTCCACATCGTCCTGGTCCCGTTGGGGGTCTCCTGGGCGGTGATGGCCCTGATCGCGAACTATCGGGGGATCCGGCACGGCGACCGCGACGCCATGCGCCTGGCCCAACGCTGGTCGACCTACATGGCGGTGACCTTCGCGGTCGGCGCCGTGACCGGAACGGTGCTGTCCTTCGAGTTCGGGCTGCTCTGGCCGACGTTCATGGGCCAGTGGGGGGCGGCGTTCGGGGTCCCCTTCGCCTTCGAGGGGATCTTCTTCTTCCTCGAGGCCATCTTCATCTCGATCTACATCTTCGGCTGGCGGCGGCTGAGCCCCTGGGCGCACTTCTGGACCGGCGTACCCATCGCCGTCACCGGCATCCTCGGCAGTGTCTCGGTCGTGGCGGCGAACGCGTGGATGAACGCGCCCGAGGGGGTCACCCTCGACTCCACCGGAGCGGTCGTCGCCGTCGACCCGGTCGGCGTGATCTTCAACAGCGCGATGCCGCTGATGGCCGCCCACATGGTGGTGGCCGCGTACATGGTCGGTGGCTTCCTGATCGCGTCGGTCTACGCGGTCGGGATGCTGCGTGGCCGCCGCGACCGCTACCACCGGCTCGGGTTCATCATCGGGTTCAGCGTGGCCGCCATCGCCACCCCCATCCAGATGGGGGTCGGTGACGGGCTCGCGCGCTGGGTCTACAACGAGCAGCCGGCGAAGTTCGCCGCCATCGAGATGGTCACCGAGACGAGCAGCGACGTGCCGGAGATCCTCTTCGGGCACCTGAACTCGCAGGGGCAGGTCACCGGCGGCATCCCCATCCCGGGGCTCGCGTCGGTGCTGTCCGACCCCGCCACAGGGACCTCGACGGTGGTGATGGGCCTGAACGAGATCCCCGCACAGAACCGCCCGACGAACGGGACGGTCAACGTCACCCACTTGGCCTGGGACGTCATGATCGGCCTCGGCACGCTGCTGTTCCTGCTGACGCTGTGGTGGTGGGCGAGCTGGGTCTTCCGGCGACGGATGCCGGGCAGCGTGTGGTTCCTCCGCCTCGCGGCGATCTCGGGGGTCCTTTCCGTGGTCGCGCTCGAGGCCGGCTGGACCGTCAGCGAGGTGGGCCGCCAGCCGTGGATCGTCTGGGAGCTGATGAAGGTCGACGAGGCTGCCACGGCGAACACCGGCATCTGGCTCACGTTCGTCGGCGTGGTGATCCTCTACGTGGGGCTCGGGGTGACCACCGTGCTCGTGCTGCGGGGGATGAGCCGGCGGTTCCGCCGCCAGGACGAGGAGGGCGGGGCGTTCGTCGAGGCTGACGCGCCCTACGGGCCGAGCCAGCCGGCCGAGCTCGAGGCGCGCAGCCGATGAGCACGGCCGCCGCCGTGGTGCTCGTCGTCGCGATCACGCTCTACGCCGTCTTCGGGGGAGCAGACTTCGGGGCCGGCTTCTGGGACCTCGTGGCCGGTGGGACGCGCCGGGGTGAGCGGCCGCGCGAGGTGATCGACCACTCGATCGCCCCGGTGTGGGAGGCGAACCACGTCTGGCTGATCTTCGTGTTCGTCGTGCTGTGGACCTGCTTCCCGCAGGCCTACGCCTCCATCACCCTCACCCTGTTCGTGCCACTCACCCTCGCCGCCCTCGGGGTGGTGCTGCGGGGCGCCGGGTTCGCCTTCCGCAAGGCGGTCCTGCGCACCCGTGACCGCCGCGCCTTCGGCGCCGCCTTCGCGGTCGCCTCGGTGCTGGTGCCGTACTGCCTGGGGGCGGTCATCGGAGGCGTCGCGTCAGGACGGGTGCCGGCAGGCGGGGTCGCGGGCGACCCGTGGAGCAGCTGGGTCAACCCGACCTCGGTGGTCGCCGGCCTGCTCGCGGTGAGCCTGTGCGCCTACCTCGCCGCGTTCTTCCTCGTCCTCGACGCGCGCCGGCTCTCCGACGACGCCATGGTGGACTACTTCCGCCGTCGGGCCCTCGCCGCCGCGGTCGCGGCCGGTGTCGTCGGCGTGGTCGGGATCGTCGTGGTGTCCGGCGACGCCCCCTACGTCTACGGCGGGCTCACCTCCCGCGCGCTGCCGGTCGTCGTCGTGTCGGTGCTGTGCGGCGTCGGGGCGCTGGTGCTGCTGCTGCGCCACGCGCGGCGTGGCGCCCGCCCCGTAGCGGTGGTGGCCGTCGCGTCGGTCATCGTCGCGTGGGCCATCGCCCAGTGGGACTACCTGCTCCCCGAGACGCTCACCGTCTCGGCGGGCGCGGCGCCGTCGGGAACGATCACCGCCGTCCTGGTGGCGACCGGGCTCGCGGCCGTCGTGCTCGTGCCGGCCTTCGGGCTGCTCTACGTGCTCGACCAGAGGTCGCTGCTGCCGGAGGAGGGCCTGGACGACGACCGGATGCCGGCCGCTCGCGGCGGTTAGTGTGGCGCTGGACGCGAGCCGGCACGGGGTGCGAACGCCTCCGGGAGGGGAGCATGTCAGATGCCTGGCCCGTGGTGCACGCGGAGCGAGCAGCGCTCGTCACCGACCTCGAGCAGCTCGACGACCCGTCATGGGATGCCGCCTCGCTGTGCGAGCGCTGGACGGTTCACGACGTCGTGGCGCACGTGGTCGACACGGCCGTCACGACTCGGGTCGGGTTCCTGGTGGACCTCGGGTCGGCCGTACGGGTCACCGCGACCGACTCGGACCTCGACATCGGCGAGGGGCCGCGGGTGTCCGGGCCCACGCTCTCCCTGCTGCTGGCGCTCTCCGGCCGGCGCGTGGCACTCACCGACCTCGACGGTGTTGGGGTGGGGCGGCTTTCCGACCTGCTCTGAGTCTCCCGAGCGCTGCCCCCGGGCGTCGATGTCCGCGACGTCACGTTCCGTCCGCCCCGGTTCGGGCCCGGGGGAGGGCCGTTCGGTGTGACACTTCGGCCGGAGGACACCCATGCCCCACGCACCACACCGTCGCGCGGCCGCTGCCGCGGCTGCCGTCTGCAGCCTGCTCGCGGGCGCCTTGGTCGCCCCGGCCACGCCGGCATCCGCCGCGGTCAACACGTGCCCGACCGTCAGCTCCTCCGTGGTGCGCAGTGCCCCGGGGTCGGGCAAGACGGTCGCGCTGACCTTCGACGACGGCCCCGGCCCGGAGACCCCCAAGGTGCTGGAGATCCTGCGCAAGTACAACGTGCGAGCCACCTTCTTCGAGGTCGGCAACCAGGTCACCATCTGGCCCGGCTACGCCCACCAGGTCGTCGCCGAGGGACACCTGCTGGGCAACCACTCCTACAGCCACCCCGACTTCACCACGCTCACCACCGCCGCACAGCGATCCCAGCTCGACCGGACCAACGCGGCCCTGGTCACGGCGACCGGCACCCGGCCGTGCTGGTTCCGCCCGCCCTACGGCGCCGACAACGCCCGCACCGTCGCCAGCGCCGTCTCCCGGCGGCTGCGCCCAGCCGTGTGGAACGTGGACACCCAGGACTGGTCCGCCCCCTCCACGCCCAACGCGGCCGGGAGAGCGATGATCCTGCGCAACGCCAAGGCCGGCGGAAAGCTCAAGCACCCACTGCTCCTCATGCACGACGGTGGCAGCCACCACCGACCCAACATGCTGGCCGAGCTGGACGCGATCATCCGCTACTACCGGGACCACGGCTACCGGTTCGTCGACCTGGCCGGGCACAGCGGCCTGAAACCGCTGCCCGCCAACCGGATCAACTACCGCAGGTCACCGCAGGGAGGAGTGGTCAAGTACGCCGCCGGCCGCGGCAAGGTCACCGCGACAGGGTGGGCTGTCGACCCCGACGCACCAAAGACTCCGGTCACGGTCCGGGTCCAGCTCGACAACCGGTGGATGCCGACGACCGTGCGGGCCAACCGAAACCTGGCCACCGTGCCGTCGACCACAACACCCATCGACTTCGCCCTGACCATCGCCGCCTCGCGCGGCAAGCACGTCGTGTGCTACTTCGCCGTGAACATCGGCGCCGGTGCGACCGGCGGCCTGGGATGCAGGACCGTGACGGTGACCTGAGCACCCTTCGAGGTTGACAGCGGCCACCGACAGGACGACCTTGGGGACGCATCCGCACGAGCACCAGGAGGGCGTCATGGCCATGTCGATCTTCGCCCGCATCGGGACGATCAAGGGCGAGTCGCGCGACGCCGGGCACAAGGACCAGGTCGACGTACAGGCGTGGTCGTGGGGGGTGTCGCACTCCAGCGCCGCGGGCCCGGGGGCCGGTGGCGGTGCCGGCAAGACGAGCTTTCGCGACCTCACCTTCACCCATCACGTCGACAAGGCGTCGCCCTTGCTGATGAAGGCGTGCGCCACGGGTGAGCGACTCACGGACGCCACGATCACGGTGCGCCGGGCGGGCGAGCGGCAGCAGGACCACCTGGTCGTCACGATGACCGACGTCATCGTCACCAACGTCGTGACGAGCGTCGGTGCCGACGGCGACGTCGGCACCGAGGAGGTCGCCCTCACGTTCGCGAAGGTCGACCTGGAGTACCAGCCGCAGCGACCCGACGGCGCGTTGGATGCCGGCATCCACTTCGTCTACGACGTCCGGGCCCAGCACGCGGGCTGACGGTCCGCTCCACCCGGAGCGTGGACCGTCCGGCCCGTCAGGGCTAGCGTGGCCGGATGGAGCTTTCCGAGCCGGTGCGCGTCATCCGTGACGAGGAGCTGCTCGAGGCAGACCCGACGTCGGGGATGCTGCGCCGGCGCGCGTTCGAGGCACCGGGGCTGTGGGCGGGCCAGGTGGTGACCGAGCCGGGTGTCTTCTCGGGGTGGCACCACCACGACTCCAACTCCTCGATGCTCTACGTGGTGCGCGGCGTGCTCCGCCTGGAGTGCGAGGGTGTCGAGGGCTGGGTCGACGCCGTCGCGGGCGACTACGTGCGGGTGCCTGCCTTCACCGTGCACCGGGAGTCGAACCCGGGTCGGGAAGCGTCCCTGGCCGTCATCGCCCGGGCCGGGTCCGGCATCCCCACGGTGAACGTGCCGCACGCCCCGCCCCCGCACCGCTGACCCGGGGCACCGCCCCGGCCCGAATCGGTTTCGTCACCCGGCTCCCACTGCGTGCCCGACGCCAGGCCGAGGGCGGGCCCGGGCGCGGCGGAGGAACACCGGAGCCGGGCCGGATGCCCGCCGCGCGCGAGCCCGACTCGGCCCTTGGGGCTTGCCGGGTCGCGCGCGCATCGGAACACTGGATCGGAGCGCCCTGCGCCACGGAGGGCGGACGAGTCACGGGGAGGGACTGCGATGTCCGAGGGAGCCATCCACCTGCTGGTGGGCACGACCAAGGGTGCCTTCGTGCTCGACGGCGATGCCGGTCGCAGCCGCTGGACCGTCCGCGGGCCGTACTGCGACGGGTGGCCGATCAACCACGTCATCGGTGACCCGGCCACCGGCACCCTGTGGGCCGGTGGTGGCGGCGACTGGTCCGGCGCCGGGGTCTGGCGCTCGGACGACGGCGGTCGCACCTGGCAGCTCAGCAAGCTGACGACAGGACAGATGGACGCCTGGGCCGCTGACGACCCGGACTTCGCGGCGTCGATCGGCTGGACCGAGGCGCCGGCGCCGTTCGGCGACCGCTTCAGCCAGGTGTGGTCCCTGGCGCGGGTCGGCACCAGGCTCTACGCCGGCACCAAGCCGGCAACCCTCCTCGTCAGTGACGACGACGGCGCGACGTGGGAGACCGTCAAGGGCCTGACCGACCACCCGTCGGCCGCCGAGTGGGGCCCCGGCGCCGCCGGGCTCGTGCTGCACACCATCGTCGCCGACCCCGAGGACCCCGAGAAGCTGTGGGTGGGCATCTCCGCCGCAGGCGTCTTCGCCACCCATGACGGTGGCGTCACCTGGGAGCGGCGCAACGACCTCGCCGACCCCCGCGACGGTGAGGGGCACGCGCACCCCGCGGCGGCATCCGACGGTCACACCGGGTTCTGCGTGCACCACATCGAGCGGGCCGCCGGCGACGGCGACGTGCTCTACCAGCAGAACCACCACGGGGTCTGGCGCTCGCCGGACGGAGGACTCAGCTGGCACGACGTCACCGCGGGCCTGCCGTCGACCTTCGGCTTCCCCCTGTGGGCGCACCCGAGCGACCCAGGGACGATCTGGACCCTGCCGCTCAACGGCGACACCGAGGGCCGCTACCCGCCGGATGCCGCTGCAGCGGTGTGGCGCTCGCGCGACGCCGGCGCGTCCTGGGAGGCGCTGCGCGCCGGTCTGCCGCAGGAGGCGTGCTTCTTCACGGTGCTCCGGCAGGGGATGAGCGGCGACCGGCGCGAGCCTGCTGGGGTCTACTTCGGCACGAACACCGGCTCGGTGTTCGCCAGCCCCGACGAGGGCGAGTCGTGGGCGGAGGTCGCCCGCCACCTGCCCACGGTGCTGGCCGTCGAGGCCTTCGAGCCGGCCTTTGGCTGACCGCTCGATGCGCAGGGCGGTGGCGCGCCGGTGCTGGAAGAATCGGCCCATGCCCGACGCCCCGCTGGACCTGCCCGGCTATGCCCACGTCTACTCCGGCAAGGTCCGCGACCTCTACGCCCCGGTCGACCCGGCCACCGGCGAGCCGCGCCCCGACCGGCTGCTGCTCGTCGCCTCCGACCGCATCTCGGCCTACGACTTCGTGCTCGACACCCCCATCCCCGACAAGGGAGAGGTGCTCACGCGCCTGTCGCTGTGGTGGTTCGGTCAGCTCGAGGACCTCGTCCCCAACCACGTGGTGACCGCCGACGTGCCGGATGCCGTGCGCGGCCGTGCCGTTCTCGTCGAGCGTCTCGAGATGCTGCCCGTCGAGTGCGTGGCCCGTGCCTACCTCACGGGCGGAGGCCTGGGCGAGTACACCGCGACCGGCGCCGTGAGCGGCATCCGGCTGCCCGCCGGGCTGGTCGACGGTGACCTGCTGCCGGAGCCGATCTTCACCCCGTCGACCAAGGCACCGCTGGGGGAGCACGACGAGCCGATCCCCTACTCCGTCGTCGAGGCGCAGCTCGGGGCTGCGCTCGCGGGTCGGGTACGCGACCTCACGGTGGCGATCTTGAAGCGGGGCAACGAGATCGCAGCCGAGCGCGGCATCCTGCTCGCCGACACCAAGGTCGAGTTCGGAATGCGGGACGACGAGGTGGTGCTCGCCGACGAGGTGCTCACGCCCGACTCCTCGCGGTTCTGGCCGGCCGACCAGTGGGAGCCTGGGCACGCCCAGCCGAGCTTCGACAAGCAGTACGTTCGCGACTGGCTGACCTCGCCGGCATCCGGCTGGTCGAAGTCCTCGGGGGAGGCGCCGCCTCCGCTGCCGGACGACGTGGTCGAGCAGACGCGCGCGAAGTACGTCGAGGCCTACGAGCGGCTCACCGGCGAGGCCTTCTGACCCTCGACCACTCACGGCGAGAGACAGGGCCCGGTCAGCTCTCGGCGAGCCAGTCGCTGAACCGACGTGCGTCGACGTCGCCGTGGGGCAGTAGCCCCGAGCGCAGCCCGGCCATCGGCATCGGCAGGCGGATGACCGTCAGGCCGAGATGCCGTGCCCGTGCCACCGCGCGCGCCATCTCGGCCGAGTCGTGCTCCTCCGGCCCGGCGAGCCGGCGCACACCGCCGTGCCCTTCGAGAGCGTGACGACGTTGAGACAGTCGACCACCGTGTCGGCGCCTTCGAGCGAGTCGTCGAGGCCGGCGCCGGTCGTCGCATCGACGCCGGTGCCGCGCGACGCGGCGAGCACGTCGTGGCCTCGGCCGCGCAGCACCGCCGTGACCGCCGACCCCATCTCGCCGCTGCCGCCCAGCACGACGACCCGGCTCACGAGGGCCACTCGTCGACCTCACGGCGCACCATCGCCGTCCAGCGCGCCATGGCGAGGTCGGCGGCGGCCCGGTCGCCGGTGACGGCCACCTCGAAGAGCAGGCCCCGGGCCATCGCGAGCGACTGCAGGGCGAGCGTGCGAGCCCGGTCGGCCGGTGCCCCCAGCTGCACGAACCCTGCCTGGATGGCGTCGATCCAACCGGTGCGCAGCCAGGTCCGCAGCGTCGTGGCGTGCGGCTGGTCGCGCATCGCGTGCGCCGACAGCTCGAAGAACAGCGGGGCGAAGACCTCGGCCCGGTCGGCGACGCGGGTCCAGAACGCGGCGCCTGCCTCGAACGGGTCGTCGTACTGCGCCGACAGCTCGAGCAGCGCGGCCTCCTCACCCTGCTCCACCGCCTCGACGACGGCGCCCAACAACCCTTCGCGAGAACCGAAGTGGTAGTTCAGCATCCGGTGGCTCGTGCCGATGCCGGCCGCGAGGGTGCGCAGGCTGGTGTCGCCGACACCGTGCTCGGCGAACCAGGCAACGACCCGGCCGAGCAGCTCGTCGCGGGCGGTCGACGCCCGGGGTGCGGGGTCGGTGGCCGGGGATGTGGTGGGGGCGGTGGCCGGCGCCGCCGGAGCCTCAGGCACCGGTCGCCGGCTCGGCAGCCTTCGCGGTGTTGTGGAGTGCCGCCGCCTCGCGGGTGACGTAGTCCAGGGTCTTGCGCCCCAGGGCGAGGCGGATGAGCGGTGCCAGGAAGCCCGACCACGTGATGCCGAGCCCGATGGTGGTGCTGCCGTCTTGACCGGGGGTGAGGGTGTGAGTGCCCACCGTCCGGATGCCGGGCCGCACCGACTCCCAGGTGAACGAGCGACCGGGCTCGATACCGGTCATCGTCCACACGGCGCGGGGCATCCCCGGCTGCTCGACGGTGTAGGAGGCACCGACCTCGTCGGGACGGTCGGGCTCGTGGGGCGTCACGGCATCCACCGTCGGCAGCCACTGCGGCCAGCGGCGCACGTCGGACAGGACCGCCCACAGGCGGTCGGCGGGTGCGGTGCTCTGGCGGGTCACGTCAATCATGTTCCAAACGGTACATTCTCTGCGACCGATGGCAAGACCCGCCCCCTCGCCCTGCCCGCCTCCCCGCCTCCCCGACTCCCCGACTTTGTAGGTCAGGATCCGCGGCTCCCGGGGTCCGCACCGCGTGTTGCCCGGCCACTCCCCTACGAAGTCGGGGAGTGGCCGAGGCTGGGAGGGGCGCGGGGGTGTGCGCCGGCCCCGGTAGCCTTGGGCACGGCATCCGCCCCGCTCCGCCGACCGGGAGACCGCACCCATGGCCTCGTCGCACGACCTCGTGCTGACCACCGTCCCGGGCGGCAACGCCCTCTCCCCGTTCCGCGCCGCCGCCCTGCTGGCCCGGCTGCGGCGGGTCGTGCCCGGGCTCGCGGCCGTCTCGGCCCGGCACGTGCACTGGGTTGCGAGCGAGCAGCCGCTGGACGACGCCGCCACCGCGACGGTCGAGCGGCTGCTCACCTACGGCCCGCCGGATGCCGGTGACGCCGCGGGTGCGCACGTCGCGGTGGTCGTGGTGGCCCCGCGCCTGGGCACGCTGTCGCCGTGGGCCAGCAAGGCCACCGACATCGCGCACAACTGTGGCGTCGACGTGCGCCGGGTGGAGCGGGTCACCGAGTACCACCTGGCCACCGACGAGCCGCTCACCGAGGCCCAGTGGGCGGCGGCCGCCGACCTGCTGCACGACCGGATGACCGAGGCCGCGCTGCCGACCCGGGCCGACGCCGCCGCGCTCTTCGACGAGCGCGAGGCCGAGCCGATGGAGCACATGGACGTGCTCGGGCGCGGACGGGCGGCCGTCGAGGAGGCGAACACCGCCTACGGGCTGGCGCTGTCCGATGACGAGGTCGACTACCTCGTCGAGGCGTTCACCGGGCTGCGGCGCAACCCCACCGACGTCGAGCTGATGATGTTCGCCCAGGCCAACAGCGAGCACTGCCGGCACAAGATCTTCAACGCCGACTTCGTCGTCGACGGGGTCGTGCAGCCCCGCTCGCTGTTCGGGATGATCCGCCACACCGAGGAGGTCGCGGGCGAGGGCACCGTGGTCGCCTACGTCGACAACGCCTCGGTCATGGTCGGGGGTCGCCGGGTGCGCTGGCTGCCCGAGTCGGCCGACGGCCCCAGCCGCTACGCGGGCCGCGACGACGACGTGCACGTGCTGATGAAGGTCGAGACGCACAACCACCCGACGGCGATCTCACCGTTCCCGGGCGCCGCGACCGGCGCCGGTGGCGAGATCCGCGACGAGGGGGCGACCGGCCGGGGGTCGCAGCCCAAGGCCGGGCTGACCGGGTTCGCCGTGTCGAACCTTCACCTCCCCGGACTCGAAGAGCCCTGGGAGAGTTCGCCGTACGGCGCGCCCGGGCACATCGCGACCCCGCTCGAGATCATGCTCGAGGGCCCGATCGGTGCAGCGGCGTTCAACAACGAGTTCGGCCGGCCGGGCCTGGGCGGGTTCTTCCGGGTCTACGAGCAGACCGTCGACGGCGTGCGGCGTGGCTTCCACAAGCCGATCATGAGCGCGGGTGGGCTGGGCACGATCGGTGCCGACATGACCGAGAAGGTCGTGTTCCCTGCCGGCACCTTGCTGGTGCAGATCGGCGGGCCGGGCATGCGGATCGGGATGGGGGGAGGGGCTGCGTCATCGATGGCGGCGGGGGCCAACGCCGCCGAGCTCGACTTCGACTCGGTGCAGCGCGGCAACCCCGAGATCGAGCGGCGCGCCCAGGAGGTCATCAACCACTGCTGGAGCCTGGGGGCGGACAACCCGGTGCTGGCGATCCACGACGTCGGGGCGGGCGGGCTGTCGAACGCCTTCCCCGAGCTGGTCGACGGGGCCGGGCTGGGGGCGCGGTTCGACCTGTCGGCGGTGCCGCTCGAGGAGTCGGGGCTCGCGCCGAAGGAGATCTGGTGCAACGAGTCCCAGGAGCGGTACGTCGTGGCACTGGCCCCTCCGTCGCTGCCCCTCTTCGCGGCCCTGTGCGAGCGGGAGCGGTGCCCCTATGCGGTGGTCGGGGTGGCGCGCGACGACGGACAGCTGGTGCTGGCGGACGGGCCCGACGACCGCGACGACGAGGACCGCGCCATCGACATGCCGATGGAGGTGCTGCTCGGCAAGCCGCCGCGGATGACGCGCGACGTCACCCGGGTCGCACGCGACGGCGGGTCCCTCGACCTGACCGGGCTCGACCTGCGCTCGGCCGCGTACGCCGTGCTCCGGCATCCGACGGTCGCCTCGAAGCGGTTCCTGGTGACCATCGCCGACCGCACCGTCGGGGGCCTGACCCACCGCGACCAGATGGTGGGGCCCTGGCAGGTGCCCGTCGCCGACGTCGCGGTGACGTTGGCCGACCACGTCGGGTTCGCCGGTGAGGCGATGGCAACCGGGGAACGGATGCCGCTCGCGGCGGTGGACGCGCCGGCATCCGGCCGGATGGCGGTCGGCGAGGCGCTGACCAACCTGCTCGCCGCGCCGGTCGCCCGGCTGACCGGCGTCAAGCTGTCGTGCAACTGGATGGCCGCGTGTGGTGAGGACGGCGAGGACGCCGCCCTCTACGACACGGTCGAGGCGGTGGCCATGGAGCTGCTGCCCCAGCTCGGGGTGTCCGTGCCGGTCGGCAAGGACTCGCTGTCGATGCGCACCCGCTGGACCGACCCGGCCTCAGGGGAGGCGCGGCAGGTGACCTCGCCGGTGTCCCTGGTGGTGACGGCATTCGCGTCGCTGCCCGACGTGCGCGGCACCTGGACCCCGCAGCTGCGCAACGGCTCCGCGCTGGTGCTCGTCGACCTCGGCGCCGGCCGCGACCGCCTGGGCGGCTCGATCCTGGCGCAGGCCTCCGGCGTGTTCGGTGGAGCGGTGCCCGACCTCGACGACCCGCAGCGCCTGGTGTCGCTGGTGGCGGCACTGGACGAGATTCGTTCTCGCGGAATTGAAGTGGCGTACCACGACCGCTCCGACGGTGGACTGTGGGCGGCCGCGTGCGAGATGGCGTTCGCCGGTGCGGTGGGGCTGGAGCTCGACGTCCCCTCGGTGGCCGCCCTCTTCGCCGAGGAATTGGGGGTGCTGCTCGGTGTCCCGGCCGACGACCTCGCCGCTGTCGACGAGGTGCTCGCCGCCCACGGCCTGGCCGACGTCAGCGCGACGGTGGGGCGCCCGGCATCCGACCGGCGGGTGCACGTGGCGGTGGCCGGGGAGCGGGTGCTCGACGAGTCGGTGCGCGACCTCGCCCAGGCGTGGGACGAGGTGTCCTGGCGGATCGCGGGGATGCGAGACAACCCGGCGTGTGCGCAGGAGGAGCACGAGGCCTTCGGCGCCGACGATGACCCGGGGCTGGTGGTGGCTCCCTCGTTCGACCCGACCGACGACGTCGCGGCGCCGTACCTCAACCTCGGGGTACGGCCGAAGGTGGCGATCCTGCGCGAGCAGGGCGTCAACAGCCACGTCGAGACGGCATTCGCCTTCGACAGAGCCGGATTCGACACCTACGACGTGCACATGACCGACCTGCAGACCGGTCGGTTCGACCTCGCCGACGTGGCGGGGCTGGTGGCGTGCGGTGGGTTCTCCTACGGCGACACCCTCGGTGCGGGGGAGGGGTGGGCGCGTTCGGTGCTCTTCAACGAGCGGCTCACCGAGGGCTTCTCCGACTTCTTCCACCGCGACGACACGTTCGGGCTGGGCATCTGCAACGGCTGCCAGATGTTCGCGGCGCTGGCCGACCTCATCCCCGGCGCGGAGGCGTGGCCGCGCTTCACCCGCAACCGATCCGAGCAGTACGAGGCGAGACTGACTCTCGTGGAGGTGCTCGAGTCGCCGTCCATCCTCATGGCCGGGATGGCGGGAAGCCGGGTGCCGATCGCCGTCGCCCACGGCGAGGGATTCGCCGACTTCTCGGCTCGCGGTGACTCGGGCCGGGTCGCACGGGTGGCGCGGTTCGTCGACCACTTTGGGGAGCCGGCCGTCACGTACCCGTTCAACCCCAACGGATCTCCCGACGGCCTCACGGCGGTGACGACCCCCGACGGCCGGTTCACGGCGATGATGCCGCACCCCGAGCGGGTCGCGCGCAACGCCCAGATGTCGTGGACCTCCGGACCGGTCGAGGCCGAGAGCCCGTGGCTGCGGATGTTCCGCAACGCCCGGGTCTGGGTCGACTGAGCGGAGCGTCTCGCGCGGCCCGGACAGGCGAAGCATCCGGACCTCCCGTGCGGCAGCAGTGTCGGATGCCCGCCGAGCGACCGCGCCACACGAGATGGCCGAACGCGGGGCCGAAGCGCGCCATACTCCTCCCACCGGGCGGCACCAGTCCTCGCGGTGAAGGAGGGAACCATGTCCGAGACACTCCCACCGCCCCCGCCGACGGCACCAACGGCCGCCAGTCCCGGCCCACCCAAGGCACCGATCGTCCGGTTGAAGACGTGGGTCAACGTCGTGCTGGTGCTCATCCTGCTCGCCTCCTGCTCCGGGGCCAGCAACGTCACCGACCTGGTCGTCCAGACCGGTGACGGCTCCTCGGTGGCCTCCCAGGACGAGGTCACCGACCTGTGCCGCCTGCTCGGCGCGGTGGCGGCGAAGCAGGACATCGACCTCGACGCCGTCTTCGCCGGATCGACGTCGATCACCCAGTGCCAGGGTGCCGCTCGCGCGACCCCGACGCCCTGAGGTTCACCGTCGGCGCCAGGCCCCCCGCTCCGGCGGCTCTGGTGAGGATGCCGTGTCGCCCTCCGCCACGCTGAACGGCCGCGCCCCGGGCCGCCGCCGCTCGATCTCGTCCCAGGACAGCACCCCGGTCGGCAGCCCGGCGGACGCGGTGGCGCGCCGCAGCGTCCACAGGTCCAGGGGCCTGGTCGACCCCGCGAGCACGAGGTTGCCGAACCGCTTGCCCTTGAGCACCTCGTGCAACCCCACGAACGCGACGTGCCCCATCGCCACGCGTGCGCCGGCCGCGACCCGCGCGGCGTACCGCATCCCCGGCTCGTCCGCGACGTTGGCGACCATCAGGCCACCCGGCACCAGCACCCGCCCCACCTCACTGAACCACTGGACCGTGGACAGCTCCGACGGCACTCGCCCGGCGGCATACGCGTCGACGACCACCACGTCGGCGCTCTCGTCGCGAAGCGCGGCGATGCCCGTCAGGCCGTCGACCGGTCGCACCCGGATCCGGTGCCCTCGTGGCAGGGGCAGCTCACGGCGCACCGCCTCGGTCAGCGCGGCATCGGGCTCGAGCACGACCTGAGGTGACCCCGGCCGGGTGGCCTGCACCCACCGGGCCAGGGTGAGCCCGGCCCCGCCCACGTGCGTGACCCGAAGCGACCCCTTGGGGGCGAGGGTGTCGATGCACAGGGCGAGGTGCTGCACGTACTCGAAGTCGAGCCGCTCGGGGTCGTCGAGGTCGACCGCCGACTGCGGCTGGCCGTCGAGCACCACGGTCACGATCGACCCTTCGCGCTCGAACTCGGCCTCACCCATCCCGGCAGGCTACGCGTCGCGATCGCCCCCGTCCGGACGCGCCCTGGGCACCGATCGCCGCGGCACGAGGACCCGGCCGGGCCCGGTGCCCACCGTCACCTGGCCCCCCTACGATGCCGGTATGCCGCCTCGCCGACGCACCGACCCCGGCCTGGGCCGCGCGGCCCTGGCCGCCTGGCGTGCCGACCCCGACGGCGTCGACCGGGGCACCCTCGGCACCGCGGTGCGCTTCACCCTGGAGGAGCTCGGCGCCCGGGCCCCGGGGCGCAGCGTCGAGGTGCGGGTGCCTCCCTTCGGCGCTGTGCAGTGCGTCGAGGGGCCTCGGCACACTCGCGGCACCCCGCCCAACGTCGTCGAGTCCGACGCCGAGACGTGGCTGCGCCTCGCCACGGGCGGGCAACGCTGGGCCCAGGCGCTGGCCGATGGGCGGCTGAGGGTGAGCGGCACCCGGGCCCACCTCGACGCCCTCCTGCCGCTGACCGACACCGAGCCCGCCGAGTCGCCGGCGCCCGCCAAGTCCCCCGAGCCCGCTCACCCCGCGCAGCGCGCAGGCGCCGGCGACCCCGCCGAGGCCGGCGACCCCGCCGAGGCCGCCAAACCTGCCGATGCCGGCGAACCCGCCGACCAGGACAGGAGCCCGCGATGAGCACAGCTGCGAGCAGCGGCACCTCGGAGCCGCGCGCGCACGGCATCCGGCACGGAATCGTCGTGGTGCCCGAGCTGCGGTGGCGCGAGGCGGCGCCCCTCTGGTCCGCCGCCGAGCAGCTCGGCTTCGACCACGCGTGGACCTACGACCACCTGGTGTGGGGAGGACTCCCCGACTCACCGGTGTTCGCCTTCGCGCCGACGTTGGCCCTCGCGTCAACGGTCACCTCCACGATCGGTCTCGGGGTGTTCGTGACGTCCCCCAACTTCCGGCATCCGTACGTGCTGGCCCGTGACGCCATCACCCTCGACGATGCGAGCGGCGGCCGCTTCCTGCTCGGTGTCGGCGCCGGCGGAGACCTCGACAGCGGCATCCTCGGCGAGGACCGGCCGCTGCGGGAGCGGACCGAGCGGTTCCACGAGTTCACCGGGCTGCTCGACCGGCTGCTGCGAGAAGACCACGTCGACCACGACGGCACCTTCTACGCCACCCGTGACGCACGCACCCTCCCTGAGCCGGTGCGCGAGCGCGTGCCGCTCGTCGTCGCCGGCAACGGCCCGAGGGCGGTCGCCCTGGCCGCCCGGCTCGGCGACGCGTGGGCCACCTACGGTGGCAAGGGAGACACCGTCGAGGAATGGTTCGACCATGTGGCCGGCCTCGTGGCCCGCTTCGACGAGGCCTGCGCGGAGGCCGAGCGCGGGCCGCTCGACCGCTACCTCCTGCTCGACGCATCGCCGCGCTATGCCCTGGAGTCGGTCGACCTCTATGCCGACCTGGCCGGGCGCGCCGCCGAGCTCGGCTTCACCGACGTGGTCACCCACTGGCCGCGGCCCGACAGCCCGTATGCCGGGGACGCGGCGGTGCTCGAGGCGGTCGCTTCCGAGGTCCTCACCCCCCGCTGACCCCAGTCGGGGAAGTTGGGGAAGGAGTCAGACGAGGGGGAGGACCACCAGGGGGTCGGTCGTGGGCTGTTCCGAGCCGCCGGTGGGTTCCACGCTCACCGCCACCTTGTCGGTCGGCGTGGCCTGCCCGGCCAGGAGGGCCTGGCCGCTGCCGTCGGCGTCGACGCTGAACAGCCCGGCCGAGGTGATCGTGCCGCCCGCCCCGATGTACCAGAGCTGGTAGGTCTTGCCGGCCGGTGCCGGGTCCAACCCCTTCACCGAGATGGCGGCCTTGCCGAGCTGCTTGCTGTAGGTCACCTCGGTGGTGACGCCACCCCGGGTGCTGCTGGTTCGCTGGGCGTCGGTGGCAGTGGTCACCGCGGCCAGTGGCGACGGCGGCGGTGCGGCGTCGTCGGACCACGGGCTCCAGACGATCCCGCCGACGGCGATCACCGCGGCAGCCGCGGCGGCCGCCCACCAGCCGGTGCGGCCCTGACGGCGGTGACGACCGATGGGCACGACCGTGCGGTCGGCATCCGGCTCGGTGTCGTCGGCCACGGGGCCCGCAACCTCGGTGGGCGTCGTGGGTGTGGTGGGCGTGGTGGCCGCACCGGGCGTGGTGGGCGCGGCGGGTGCCGGTGCTGCGGGAGCCGGCGCGTCCGCATCCTGGGTGAGCGGCGGCAGCGGGCGCACCCGGGCGATGCCGGTGAGCACTGCGGCGCGCAGAGCGGGTGGTGGGGCGGTGTCGGTCAGGGAGCCGAGCGAGTGGGCGGTGGCCGAGAGCTCGGAGACCTCGGCGCGGCAGTCGGCGCAGACCGCGAGGTGCTGCTCGAAGGACGTGCGCTCGGCGTCGTCGAGCGCATCGACCGCGTACGCACCGGAGAGGTGGTGCAGATCGGGGCTCATGCCGGAACTCCCAACGTGTCGCGCAGACGGATCAAGCCGTCGCGGATGCGGGTCTTGGCGGTGCCGAGCGGCAGGTCGAGCAGTCGAGCCACCTCGGTGTGGGTGTAGCCACCGAGGTAGGCGAGCTCGACCGCGCTGCGCTGGGCGTCAGTCAGGGTGGTGAGGGCGCGCCGTACGCGCTGGGCCTCGAGGGAGGCCTGCGCGGCCTCGGCGGTGGTGTCGAACTCGACGTCCTGAGAGGTTGCCGCGTGGGCGTCGTCGCGTCGTCGGGAGGCCTCGCTGGCGCGCACCCGGTCGACGGCTGTGCGGTGCGCGATGGTCATCAGCCACGACATGGCGCTGCCGCGGTCCGGGTCGAACCGGGCGCTCTGCCGCCACACGTCGAGGTAGACCTCCTGGGTCACTTCCTCCGACATCGCGTGGTCACGCACGATGCGCAGCACCAGCCCGAACAGCCGCGCCGCCGTGGCGTCGTACAACGCCGCGAATGCCGCCTCGTCGCCCCGGGACGACCGGCGCAGCAGGCCTGCGAGGTCGGCGCCGCTCGCGGAGGAGCCGGCGGTGGAGGCCGCCGCCTCCCCGGACGCGGACGCACCCGGGGAAGCAGCTGGCATGTCACCCATCATGGACTGTGCAGTCAGCTCGCGGGGAGCAGGACGCCGTCGAGGATGTAGACGGTGGCGTTGGCGGTCTGCACGTTGCCGCAGACGACCTTGGCCTTGCCGACGGTGAAGTCCTCGCCCATGCCGTCGACCGTGATGGTCGTGCCGGCGAGCGTCTTGTGGTCACCGGCGAGCATCTCGGGGGTCAGGCGGCCCTCGACGACGTGGTTGGTGAGCACGGTGGTGAGCAGGCCCTTGGGGTCGCCCATCGCCTTGTCCATGGTCGCCTTGTCGAGCGCCGCGAAGGCGTCGTTGGTCGGCGCGAAGACGGTGATGTCCTTGGCGGTGTTGAGGGTCTCGCCCAGGCCCGCCTCGCCGACCGCGGTGACCAGCGTCGAGAGCAGCGGGTTGTTGCTGGCGGCGGTGGCGACCGGGTCGGTGGCCATGCCGGTGAACGAGCCGGCGCCGTCGGCGGGGACCGCCGCGCAGCCCGGGCCGAACGGCATCGAGGCGTTGGCGGCGTTCATCGACTCCGAGGGGCTCGGTGCCGCGGACGAGGTCATCGGGGCGCTCGAGGAGGCGGCGCCGGACCCTGAGTCGGCGTCCGAGGAGCCGCAGGCGGCGAGTGAGAGGGGGAGGGCGAGGGCCAGGGCGGCGATCGTCAGGCGGCTGGTGCGCATGGGAACTGCTCCTTCACGAGTGTGGGACTGCTTGCGTACACACGTGGTTCGCCACCGGCATCCATTCCGGATTGGATTGTGCCACAACTCGTTTCGCGTTGAGGCTCCCGCGTCCAGATGCCGCCCATCGCCCACGGGCCCCAACGACCCACCCCTCCGACTTCGTGCGGTTTACACACGGTTCTCGCACCGGGATGGGTGCGAGAACCGTGTGTAAACCGCACGAAGTGGAGATCAGTGGGGGAGGGGATCAGTTGATGAGGACGACGATGCTGTGCCAACCGGTGGCCCCCGAGGGGAAGGGAGTCGCCCTCTGCTCGGGCTGGGTGGTGCCCTCGAGGTCGGTGGCGCGCACAGTCAGCTCGTGACGCCCGGGCAGCGCGTCCCACGGCAGGTACCACTGGCGCCAGTAGTCGATGCCGGCGTCCGGTCCGAGCTTGGCCTCCTGCCAGGAGCCACCGTCGATGCGCACCTCGACCTTGCCGATGCCGCGCTGCTGCGCCCAGGCGACGCCGCCGATCACGACGCGGCCGGCATCCAGCCGGTTCAGCCCGCGGGGGGTGTCGATGCGCGACTGGGTGAGCACGGGGGCGTCGGTGGCCCAACCGCGCTCGGTCCAGTACGCGCGCGCCGCCTGGTAGCTGGTGGCTTCCATGCGAGTCAGCCACTTGGTGGCTCCGACGAAGCCGTACAGGCCGGGGGTGACCAGGCGGGCTGGGAAGCCGTGCATCGCGGGCAGCGCCTCGCCGTTCATCGCGACCGCCACCAAGGCGTCGCGCCCGTCGAGCAGTGCCTGCACCGGCGTGGAGATCGTCATCCCCTCGGTGGAGTGGCTGAGGATCTGGTCGACGCCGGGGGCGATGCCGGCCCGCTCGAGCAGGTCGCTGGTGCGCACCCCGAGCCAGCGCGCGCTGCTGATGTAGGGCCCGCCGACCTCGTTGGACACGCAGTTGAGCGTGATGTCGCGCTCGACGAGCGGCATCGCGAGCAGCTCGGCGAAGGTGAGCGAGTAGGGGCGGTCGACGTCACCGTCGATGGTGAGCTTCCAGTCGTCGGTCGAGACGCGGGGGATCACCAGCGCGGTGTCGATCCGGTAGAAGTCGGACGCCGGCGTGCGGAAGGCCGAGATGCCGCGCACGGTGTTCTCGAGCCCCGTCGGCAGCGCGGGCAGCGCCTCGGCCGCGGCCGGCAGCGCGACCGCCTCGGGCGACGCCCCGCGGCTGAGGAGCTGCCCGAGGGAGCCGCCGGCCGCTGCCACGACGCCGAGCCCGGCGGCCGCGGCGAGCACGTGCCGCCGGTCGCTGCGCCCGTCCTGGTGCGCCGTGTGGTCGGCGCCGGCACCGGACAGGGGGTCACTGGCCGCCTCGCCCATCTTGTCGAGCAGCCCGAGGTACCAGCTCGCGAAGGCCACCCCGGCCAGGGCGGTGACGAACCCCGGGATCATGTCGACCGAGGTGCTGGCCGGCCGCAGCACGGCGGCGAAGACCGACGTGAAGGCCAGGGCTGCGAGCAGCGCCAGGCCCAGGGTGCGGTGGGCGCGGGCCACGAGGCCGATGCCGCCCGCGATGAGCAGGGTGCCGATGGCGACCGACCCGATGAGGATCGGCTTGTCGGCCGTGCCGAACTGCGCGACGGCCCACTCCTTGACCGGTGTGGGGGTGAGGTCGATGACCGTGGACCCGACCGCCAGCACGGGGGAGGCCTCGGGCGAGACGAACCCCGCGACGAGGTGCCCGATGCCGGCGCCGGCGGCCGCGCTGAGCACCGTGCCCAGGGCGTACCAGCGTCCGCGAGGGCGTCGCGGGGCGGCGGTCGGCTGGGTCGTCGTCATGCAGGAGGTTCGGAACGGGAGGCTGCGGCGGATGTCGTCACGCCCTCAGTGTGCGCGGACCGGGGCCCGGAGCACAGCACTGCCTCACGTACCGTAAGAACTGTGAAACCTGCTCGTCGCCCCCGCTTCCTGCCGTTCATCCTCACCGGGGCCGTGATCGGGTTCGTCGTCGGCGCGGCCCTGGGTCTCGGGAACTGGTTCGCCGACCCCAACCCCACCGTGGCGTCGAACTACGCGCCCACCGCGGGTGCGGGCTACCTCGGCCTGCTCGGCGCGCTGCTGTTCGGCCTGCTCGCCGCGGTGGTCGCGGTGCTCCTCGATCGGCGGGCAGACCGGACCTGACCGGCGGGTGTGGGAGAATCGGCGTCGTGCCACGCGGAGACGGACGCCTCACCCACGACCTGATCCCCGGCGAGAAGGGGCCGCAGGACGCCTGCGGCGTCTTCGGAGTCTGGGCTCCCGGCGAAGACGTCGCCAAGCTGACCTACTACGGGCTCTACGCCCTGCAGCACCGCGGGCAGGAGTCGGCCGGCATCGCCACCTCCGACGGCGCGCGGCTGCTCGTCTACAAGGACATGGGCCTGGTGTCGCAGGTGTTCGACGAGCGCTCGCTCGCGTCGCTGCGGGGCCACCTCGCGGTCGGCCATTGCCGCTACTCCACCACCGGCGGCTCCACCTGGGAGAACGCGCAGCCCACCCTCGGCGGGCACGCCGGCGGCACCGTGGCGCTGGCGCACAACGGCAACCTCACCAACTCCGCCGAGCTGCGCGACCTGGTCGACGGCCGGCGCGGTGACGACGCGCACCGCGGTGAGCTGGCCCGGGGCAACACCACCGACACGGCCCTCGTGACCGCCCTGCTGGCCGACGACCCCGACCGCACCCTGGAGGCGGCCGCGCTCGACGTGCTGCCTCGCCTGCGCGGTGCCTTCTGCTTCGTCTTCATCGACGAGCACACGCTCTACGCCTGCCGCGACCCGCACGGCATCCGCCCGCTGGTCATCGGCCGGCTCGAGCGCGGCTGGGTGGTGGCGTCGGAGACGGCGGCGCTCGACATCGTCGGCGCGTCGTTCGTGCGCGAGGTCGAGCCCGGCGAGCTGGTCGTCATCGACGAGGACGGCCTGCGCTCACGGCGTTTCGCCGAGCCGACGCCGAAGGGTTGCGTCTTCGAGTACGTCTACCTGGCCCGCCCGGACACCACCATCAACGGCCGGGTCGTCCACGAGGCCCGGGTCGAGATGGGTCGCACCCTGGCCCGTGAGCATCCCGTCGACGCCGACCTGGTGATGCCGACGCCCGAGTCGGGCACGCCGGCCGCGATCGGCTACGCCCAGGAGTCCGGCATCCCCTACGGCCAGGGGCTGGTCAAGAACTCCTACGTGGGGCGCACCTTCATCGCGCCGTCGCAGACCATCCGGCAGCTCGGCATCCGGCTCAAGCTCAACCCGCTCAAGGACGTCATCCGGGGCAAGCGGCTGATCGTGGTCGACGACTCCATCGTGCGCGGCAACACCCAGCGGGCACTGGTGCGGATGCTGCGCGAGGCCGGCGCGGCCGAGGTGCACGTGCGCATCTCCTCGCCGCCGGTGCGCTGGCCCTGCTTCTACGGCATCGACTTCGCCACCCGCGCCGAGCTGATCGCGACCGGCCTGGGCGTCGACGAGGTGCGCAACTCCATCGGTGCCGACTCCTTGGGCTACATCTCCGAGGCGGGGATGATCGCGGCCACCAACCAGTCCGAGGACCGGCTGTGCACGGCCTGCTTCACCGGCACCTACCCCGTGCCGCTGCCCGAGGACAGCCTGCTCGGCAAGGGCGTGCTCGAGCTCGAGCTTCCGATCGCCGCGGGCCCGGTGGGCCGGGCGACCGGTGAGCGCCACCCGCAGCGCCACGCCCCGGTGGTCGACGTGCCGCTGCTCGGCCTGCCCGTCGACGTCGAGGGCGTGTCCACGTCAGCCGGTGGCGGGGCGGCCGAGGCCCTCCTGCGCCCCTGACGTCCGACGCTCACGCAGAAGTTCGGGCGGCAGCCGGTAATTGCTGCGTGCCATCCGAACTGCTGCGTGCGCCGGCAGGGCACGGCTCAGCCGTGCTGGAGGAACAGGGCCGATCCGGGTGCGCTCAGCCTCGTTCGGACCAGTGCGCTGGCGGGTACAGCGGTACCTCGTCGTCCTCGTGCGAGGTCCGCACCACCGGGATCTCACCGGTGTCGCCGAGGTGCAGCGGGTCGCCGAGGTTCGAGCTGCGGTACCACGACTCCGGCCTGCGGACCGGGCTCGTCGGCTCCTCGCGCCCGCTCGGCCGCGGCACTCCACGCCCGCCCTCGGGAGCCGGCCCACCGGCATCCGGGCCGCCGGTCGGCCCACCACCGCCACCGCCACCGCCGGGGCCGCCGCCCGGCGGCGGTTGCTGCGGCGGCAGCTGGTTCGGCGCGATGCGCAGCAGCGAACCGGGGCCGAAGAGCTGGGTGCAGATGGCCTTGTAGTGGACGTCGGCGTCCGGCACGTGGTCGATGTTGGACAGGGCCTGGTCCTGGCCGGCCGACTCGAGCACGAAGTTGCCGTAGCCGAGGATGCGACCCAGGATCGAGCGGTCGTAGGTCATGTCGGTGACCTTGAGCAGCGGCATCATCGCGACCCGTCGGCGGATGAACCCGTAGAAGAGCAGGAAGCGCTTGTCGGTGGCGACGAACCAGTCGCGGCGCCAGTTCAGCACGCGCCACAGCAGCCACAGGGCCGCTCCCCACCAGAGCAGCAGGCTCGCGTTGTGGAGGACCTGGCCGGCCGGGCTCAGCGGGACCTTGACGTCGACCCAGAACGCGAATGCCGTTGCGGCCGAGGCGACCAGGATCTCGCGGGCCAGGTGCACCCAGTGCAGCCGGACGGCGACGATGATCGTCTCGCCGTCGACGAGGTAGCGCTCCAGCTCACGGTCGAGCCGTAGGCGGCGCGCCATGTCACCCGTTGATCAGGGACGTGAAGAACGACGCGACGTTGCTGACCGCGTTGACCGTGAAGTCCCAGGCCGCCCGGAACATGCTCGCCGCCTCGGTGGGAGCGGTGAAGATGGCGTAGAGCAGGAAGATGACGACCAGCCACATCACGATCTTCTTGATCGGGGGCATGCTCAGGTCCTCCTGCATCGGGTGTGCCGGGCGCACGCCTCAGCCAGCATGGTGTCAGATGTGACGGGTGTGACGGGTGATGCGATCGGACCGGGCGTGTCGCGGCCGGCATCCGGATGCCGTGCCGTCGCTCCCCGACGCGGCCGGCGGTCGTGATCCGGTCGGCGTCACTGGGCGAGGCCGTAGAGCCGGTCACCGGCGTCACCGAGGCCGGGCACGATGTAGCCGACCTCGTTGAGCCGGTCGTCGATCGCGCCGGTGACCAGGGTGATGCTCGGCGTGACGTCGGCCAGCTCCTCCTGCAGGTGCGCGATGCCCTCGGGAGCGCTGAGCAGGCACACCGCGGTGATGTCGTCGGCGCCGAGCTCGATGAGGTACTTGATGGCGTCGGCCATCGACCCGCCCGTGGCGAGCATCGGGTCGAGCACGTAGACCTGCCGGCCGCTCAGGTCGTCGGGCAGCCGGTTCGCGTAGGTGATGGCCTCGAGGGTCTCCTCGTCGCGCTGCATCCCGAGGAAGCCGACCTCGGCGCTCGGCAGCAGGCGCACCATGCCCTCGAGCATGCCCAGGCCCGCGCGCAGGATCGGCACGACCAGGGGCTTGGGGTTGCTCAGCTTGATGCCGGTCGTCGGTGCCACCGGAGTCTCGATCTCGAACGCCTCGACGCGCACGTCGCGGGTGGCCTCGTAGGCGAGCAGCGTCATCAGCTCTTCAGCGAGCCGGCGGAAGGTGGGGGAGTCGGTCCGCTTGTCCCGGAGGTAGGTCAGCTTGTGGGCGATGAGCCGGTGGTCCGGGTTGATGACGCGCATGGGTGAAACTTAGCGCGTGCCCCCTCCACCCGACCCTGCGCTCGCAGCGTGGATGCGCCGCGCACTGACCCTCGCGCAGCGGGCCGCGGATGCCGGTGACGTGCCGGTGGGCGCAGTGGTGGTGGACGCGTCCGGCGAGGTGGTCGGCGAGGGCTGGAACCTGCGTGAGGCGCAGCAGGACCCGACCGCCCACGCCGAGGTCGTGGCGCTGCGGGCCGCCGCCCACCGGCTCGGGTCGTGGCGCCTGTCGGGCTGCACCCTGGTCGTGACGATGGAGCCGTGCCCGATGTGTGCCGGGGCCACGATGCTCGCGCGAGTGGAGCGGATCGTGCTGGGCGCCTGGGACGCCAAGCTCGGGGCGTGCGGGTCGGTGTGGGACGTCGTGCGCGACCGGCGAGCCACCCACCGGGCCGAGGTCGTCGGTGGGGTGCTCGAGGACGAGTGCGGCGCGATCGTGCGCGACTTCTTCGCTGGTCACCGGTCCTGATGCCGGGACCCACCGTTTGGCGGGGGCGTCACCGGGTACTTCATCCAATGCCGTGACGCGGTGCGACGGCCGCCACAAGTCGACCGTCACGAAGCCCCGACCTTCGACAAAGGTTCGGTAGCGTCGCGCGCCGACGGTTTCCCGACCGGGAACCGCGAACTCTACGAAAGGCTCTCCCCCGACATGGGCATCATCGGCTGGATCATCATCGGCGGCCTCGCTGGCTGGGTCGCGAGCAAGATCATGAACACCGACGCGCAGCAGGGCATCATCCTGAACATCGTCGTCGGCATCATCGGAGGCCTCCTCGGCGGCTGGCTCCTGAGCCTGGCCAACATCGACGGCAGCAGTGGCCTGATCGTCAGCTTCCTCACGGCGCTGTTCGGCGCCTGCGTCCTGTTGTTCGTGGTCAAGGCCGTCACCCAGCGCGCCTGACCACCGCGCCCGGCCGCACGCGGCCGACCGCCCGCACCGCGCCGTCTCCCCCCGTGGGAGGCGGCGCGTTCGCGTGCTACGCCGATTTCGGGGCGGGCTGCTGGAACGGGTAACCTCTCCGGCGGTGGCGTGTCCGAGCGGCCTAAGGAGCACGCCTCGAAAGCGTGTGAGGGTTTACGCCCTCCGTGGGTTCAAATCCCACCGCCACCGCCAGACAAAGAACGCCCCGCGCCAGCGGGGCGTTTCTTTGTCTGGCGGTTGGCAGGGGGATGCCGGGAGGAGGAGCCGACCGCGCGACGCAGGAGCACGGACGGCGACGACGGGTCCCACCGCCACCGCCAGACGAGCAGGGCGCTGCAGACGGGTGGCAGCCATGGCAGGCTCCAGGACGCAGTGACACGTCAGTCGCAAGGACAGTGCCGCGGACCGTCGCGGCGTTCCACGGGAGGTCCGATGACCGAGCAGGCACTCGTCACCACGCGCCGTGCACTCCACGCGGTGGCCGAGCTGGTGATCGCCGGCCCGCAGCAGGCCGCGACCGGCGACATCCGGCTGCACGTCGTGCCGGGCGGGTTCGCCGGCATGGCCTCGGGGGTGCGCGTCGACAGCGCCGACCTGGTGTGGGCCGGTGGCCGAACCCCGCTCGGCGGAACCTGCCGCCGGCTCGCAGCGGCCGCCGGCCTCACCGCGGTCGCTCCAGACGCCTACGAGCACGGCTCGGGCATCGACCCCGACGAAGAGCTCGCCTTCGACCCGGCTGCCACGGCGCTGCTGCTGGGCTGGTTCGCGCGGGGTGACGCGGCGCTGCAGGCGTTCGCACCGGAGCTGCAGCGGGTGCTCTGGCCGGAGCACTTCGATGTCGGTTACGCGCTGGACGAGGTGAACTACGGGGTGTCGCCGGGGGACGGCGGCCACCCGGTGCCCTACGCCTACGTCGGCCCGTGGACGTCGCGAGTCGGCTCCTTCTGGAACGCCCCGTTCGGTGCGGCCCGACCCGCGGCAGAGCTGCCCGAGGTGGCGGACGTGGTCGACTTCTTCAGGCAGGGCCGGGCCGAGTCCGGCCGTGCCTGACCGCGCGGAGGCGAGCAGCCGGCATCACATGCTGGGAGGTGACGCCGGCAGGTGGAGTGCGAACCGGCATCCGCCACCGGCGTTGACGACGTCCACCGCACCGCCGTGCGCCCGCGCCACCCCGGCGACGATCGCAAGTCCAAGGCCTGACCCGGCATCGGCGTCCGGGGTGCGTGCGGTGCTGCCGCGGTAGCCCGTCTCGAACACCCGGCCCAGCACGTCGTCGGGGATGCCACCGCACTCGTCCTGCACCGTGATGACCACGCCGTCACGCTCCGGAAGCACCGTCGTGGTGACCTCACCACCGCGCGGGGTGTGCCGGATGCCGTTGGCCACGAGGTTGGCGACCGCCCGGCTCAGGTCGGCAGCGCCCACCCGGATCCGAACGCCGGTGCCGGCCGACCCGCCCAGCCGCACCCCCGCGGCGTCCGCGATGGGTCGGAGGCCGGCGACGGTGTCCGAGACGAGGTCACCCACGTCGATCTCGCCCATCCGCAGGTCGGGATGGGCGGCCTGCAGGCGGGAGAGAGCGAGCAGTGCGTCGACCAGGGCGCCCATCCGGGCCACGGCGTCACGCACCTGGCGCATGGCAGCCGGCACGTCGGTCGCCACTCCGTCCTCGACCGCCTCGCTGATCGCCCGGATGCCGGCGAGCGGGGTGCGCAGGTCGTGTGACACCCAGGCGACCAGCTCGCGCCGGTCGGCCTCGGCGCGGGCCTCCTGCTCACGGGCCATCCGGTCGGCGGTGGCGGCCCGGTCGGCGGCGATCACCCGGCGTGCGACCAGGGCACCGAGCACCGCCGCCACCGGGACCGCCGCGAGGAGGACGAGCAGCACCGTCGCCGAGTCCTCCGCGCGCAGGAACATGGCACGCGAGCTGGCGTAGACGCCGGCCGCGACCGCCACGACGACGACGACCGGAGCGGCCACCGCGGCCCGCCCGACCGATCGCCGGCCCAGGGCCGCCACGACGACCACGCCCAGCAGGCCCACGACGAGGGTGACGGCGGCGGACAGCGCCACCGCTGACAGCTGGGTGGGCATCAGGCCGCGCCCGGCGGCCGGGCGTCCCAGCGGTAGCCGACGCCGAACACGGTGACGAGCCGTCGGGGTGCGGAAGGCTCGTCCTCGACCTTCTCGCGCAGCCGGCGCACGTGCACTGTCACCGTCGACTCGTCACCGAACTGCCAGCCCCACACCTCGCGCATCAGCTCCTCGCGGCGGTGGACCACCCCGGGGTGGGTCAGGAACCAGTCGAGCAGGGCGAACTCCCTTGCTGTGAGGGCGAGTTCGCGCCCCTCGCGAGTGACGACGTGAGCGCGCCGGTCGAGCACCAGGTCACCGTCGGCGCTCACGTCGGCGGCCGAGGTGACTCCCGCGCGGGTGTCGTCGGCCGGGGCGCCCGTCTCGGGCGTCGCCCGGCGCAGCACGGCCTGCACGCGCAGCACGAGCTCGCGCGGGCTGAACGGCTTGGTGACGTAGTCGTCCGCGCCGACCTCGAGGCCGAGGATGCGGTCCTCCTCCTCGCCCAGCGCGGTGAGCATCACCACCGGGAGGCGCGGGTGGTCGCGCCGCAGTCGGCGGCAGACCTCCAGGCCACCGATGCCGGGAAGCATCAGGTCGAGCACCACGACGTCCGGGGGCCTGTCGGCCGCGAGGGCCAGGGCGGTGACCCCGTCGACGGCGCGCTGCACCTCGAACCCCGCCCGGTGCAGGTAGGCCCCGACGACGTCGCCCACGGTGGGGTCGTCGTCGACGACCAGGGCGGTGCTCATGGCCCGAGGATAGGGGCCGCGCGGTGCACTCGACCGGCACGGATGGCCCGTCAGCACCTCGTAAGGAGCAGCGACCCTCGGTTCATCGGGGAGTTGGCTACGTCACGCGCCTACAGGTGGCGTTCAGGCGCGACTCCTATCCTTACTAGCGTGAGGACAACTGTCGGCGACCAGCACTTCGCCCACTCTCGGGGACGCTGTCCGGCGCGCGCGGGACTCTCGGGTCTTCCGCACGGCCGCGCACTGCCGTGAGCGGCGGGAGCGGGGGGGCCCTGCGTCGACTGGTCGGAGGCTTCGGTGAGGTGCTCATCACCGCCGGGCTGCTGTTGCTGCTGTTCGTGGCGTGGCAGCTGTGGTGGACCGACGTCACCGCCAACCGGGAACAGGCTGGCATCATCCAGAGCCTCGAGCAGGACTTCGACGACGTCCAGCACGGTGGCCTCGCCGGCCCCGAGCCGGTGGCCACGCTCAAGAGCGTGCCGTTCGGCAAGGCCTTCGCGATCGTGCGCATCCCGAGGTTCGGCGCCGACTTCGCGAGGCCGGTGATCGAGGGCAGCTCGCGTAGCGTCCTGAAGAAGGGGGTCGGCCACTACCCGGGCACGGCGATGCCGGGGCAGGTGGGCAACTTCGCGGTATCCGGTCACCGCACGACGTACGGTCGCCCGTTCCACAACATCGACCTACTTCGCAAGGGGGACGTCATCGTCGTCGAGACCAAGACGAACTACGTCGTGTATGCCGTCGACCGGCACACGCTCGTGCGTCCCTGGCAGGTCGAGGTCATCGCCCCCGTGCCGCAGCACCCCGGCGACAAGCCCACCGACGCCATGATGACGATGACCTCCTGCCACCCGAAGTACAGCGCCACCCAGCGCTACGTGACCTTTTCCCACCTCGTGAAGGTCATCCCGCGGGCCGACGGGCTGCCCGCCTCGTACATGACCGTCCCCGCAGGGGCGGTGACCTGACGTGTATGCCGCACTGTGGCGCGTGTTGCCGGGCCCCCGGTGGGTCAAGGTCGTGCAGTGCCTGGTCCTGCTGCTCGCGGTCGTGGCCGTCTGCTTCGTCTGGCTGTTCCCCGCCGTGGCGCCCTACATGCCGTTCAACGACAACACCGTCGAGACCGGCAGCCAGACCACAGGCCAGGCGCCATGACCGGCTCGACGAGCAGCGCTGGCCTCGGCGCCCCAGCCGCCGACGATGCGGCCACCACTGCCGCAGGCGTCCAGCCCTCCGACGGCGGCTCACGTGGCCGGCGCAGGTCCCGGACCTTGCGCCGGGTCCTGCTCGGCATCCTGCTGCTGCTCCTATGCTCTGCCGCGGTCTTGGCCTGGGTGGGCCACGACGCACTGCAGGCCCGCAGCGAGCTCAAGGCGGCGGCGGCGCAGGTCACGGTGCTGCAGGCCCAGGTCGAGAAGGGCGATCGCGCGGGGGCCAAGGAGTCGCTGGCGTCCCTGCAGGACCACTCCTCAGCCGCGCGCGCCAGCACCCATGGGCCGCATTGGTCGGCAGTGCGTGCCCTGCCGTGGGTCGGCCCCAACGTCGCTGCGGTGCAGGCTGTCAGCGAGGTCATCGACGGCTTGGCCGTCAATGCCCTGCCGACCCTGATGGACGCCACTGAGCTGGTCGACCCGACCACCCTGGTGCTGGACGACGGTCGGGTCGACGTGCAGTCGCTGGCCAAGGCGGCTCCATCGGTCGTCGCCGCCAACGGCGAGGTGCAGGCAGCGGTGCAGACGCTCGACGCGATCGACCCCGACGCGTTGCTTCCGGCCGTCGCCGCACCGCTGAGCGACCTGCGCCGACAGGTCGGCACGGTCGCGCTGACGACGGCGACCGCGGCGCGCGCTGTGCAGCTGTTGCCGCCGATGCTGGGCGCCGACGGCCCGCGCCAGTACCTGATGCTGGTGCAGAACAACTCGGAGCAACGAGCCACCGGGTGGCGTCTCCACCCTCATCGTGCTCAAGGCCGTGAACGGCAAGGTGGAGGTCGACCCAGACGACGCTCCACCGGACGGGAACCTGGCCAATCTCCCCACGCCGATCCTGCCCCTCACGGATGCCGAGCAGGCCCTGTTCGGCACCGGGCTTGGGCATCTACATGGCCGACGTCACCTTCACCCCCGACTTCCCGCGTTCGGGTCAGCTGGCAGCAGCCATCTGGAAGCAGCAGATGGGAGTCGACCTTGACGGCGTCCTGTCGATCGACCCGGGCGCGCTGGCCGAGGTCCTGGGCGCGACGGGTCCAGTCGACCCTGACGTCGGGGCAGGTGCTGACGTCGAAGAACGCCGAAGAGCTGCTGATGAACACGGTTTACCTCAAGATCCTCGATCCGCAGAAGCAGGACGAGTTCTTCGCCGCCACCGCCGGCAAGGTGTTCGAGGCCATGCTCGCCGGCCAAGGAAAGCCGGCCCCGGTGGTCGACGCGCTCGCCCAGTCGGCACGCGAGGGCAGGGTGATGGTGTGGTCATCGCACCCGCAAGAGCAGGCCCTGCTGTCCGGTACGGTGCTGAGCGGTGAGCTCGCCGGTGTCGACGGCACGTCCCCGGTGATCGGCGTCTACCTCAACGACGGCACCGCCGCGAAGATCGGCTACTACCTGCGCACCGACGTCGTCGCCACCTCCACGACGTGTCACCCCGACGGCTCGCAGTCCGTGCACGTCCGGGTGAGCCTGACCAACACCGCCCCGAAGAATGCGGCAGACCTCCCCCCCTACATCTCGGCGGGAAGCGTCATCCCCAAAGGCCAGGTTCGGATGAATGTTCTTCTATATGCGCCGACCGGTGGCCGGGTGGATGACGTTCGCGTGAGCAACGGTGCGCAAGGCGGTCTTCTCGCAGACCCACAACGGCCTCGCCGTGGTGGGGCGCACGGTCCAGCTCAAGCCCGGCCAGAGCCAGGTCATCGACTACGACGTGCTCACCGGTCCGGGGCAAGACCGGGGCCCCGAATATTGCGTGTGACGCCACTCATATTCGGCACCAACAGGGTGTTCACTCTGCACAATGTGCAGTGATCGGTCGTACGATCTAGGTGGATTCGTCCGTATGGCGGCGACATTCATAGCAATTGTCAAGAAGGATTCTCATGATCCGACGCGCCCTGATGCTGGTCGCCGCTGCGGCCCTGCTCGTTCTGACTCCCAGTGTGGCGATCGCGGCCCCGACCTATGCCGCTCCCGGTTACACCGTGGCAGTCAGCGACGCCACGCCCGCCTCCGGCCAGTGCATCACCATGACGGTCAGCGGTGGTGCTGCGAACGCCGGGAAGGTGTACACGCTCAACGCCACCGGCCCGAGCACGACGTCGCTCACGGCCACCGCCAATGCCAACGGTGCGGCGAGCTTCCAGGTCTGCCTGACCAAGGTCGGCGACTACACGCTCACCGTGACCAATGCCGACGGCGCGGTCGTCGCCGACCCAGACCATCACCGTCCACTCCGCAACCGCCGGTGGGGACGACACGTCCACCGGTGGCCTCAGCCAGACGGGTTCCAACGTCCTGCCGATCGCCCTCGGCGGAGTGCTCCTCGTCCTGCTGGGCGCCGGCGCCGTCGTCGTCGCCCGTCGTCGCCACGAGCCCGCGATGCACAGCTGACCACCACCAACGGTCAAGGACCGGGGTCCCAGCGCTGAGGCGCCGGGACCCCGGTCCTTTTCGTGTGGGCGCCGCAGGTGGGAACGGGGTCAGCCGAGTAGGCCGCGATGGCGGCCTTCTCGGAGGCGAGCGTCGAGGCGTCGAGCAGCGACCCGGCGTCCGCGGCCAGCAACGCCGACCACCGCTCCGACGAGGCCGAGGCGACCCTGCCGGTACAGAGGGCGGCCCTCAGCCGTGCGGTGGCCGACGTCTCGGGGTGGCGGCGACAGGTGCGCCGACGGCGACGAGCGCATGCTGCCCACCTTCATCGCGCTGTCACCCGCCTGTGAGCGGGTGGCTGTGAGCGCCCCGAAGGTCGGCGTCGGCGTCGACCTTCGTGGACGACGTCAGTGCCAGAACGGGTCGAGGGCGGCGAGCACGCGCACCGCCTCGACGGCCTCGTCGACCAGCCGGTGTTCGTCGATCTCCGGGGCCGCCGAGCCCACCTCACGCAGCAGGCCGTCGGCGGTGGCGTGGTCGTTGACGGCGCCCAGGGCGGACTGCACCTGTTCCACGTGCCACGAGAAGGCGAGCGGTCCGGTGAGCTGCTCGCCCGACCCGGTCACCACGCTCGGGTCGTCCGTGGCGTAGAGCGACGCGAAGAACTCGCAGCCGTAGCGCAGCTTCTTGGCCTCGATGCGCACCCGGTGGCGGGCGATCGGCGGCATGGCGGCCAGCCGGTCGACGTGGCCGACGACCCGGTGCCAGCGCTTCTCGAGCGCCTGCGCCGCCAGCTCACGCACTGGCGGGTCGGCGACACCGTGCCACGGCGCGAGGAGGACGAGGCCGTCGAGGGAGCGGGCGGCATCCGCCCAGTCGGGAGAAGTGAGGATGGCGTGCGCCACGTCGTAGGCCGCCTCGCGGTCTGCCGCCAGCCGGGCGACCTGCTCGTCGTCGAGGTCGTCGACGAGCGCGCCGGAGAGCAGCACGTCGAGGTCGCGCGCGTGACCGAAGGGCAGGGCCAACCCACGCAGCCGGTGGGCCATGTAGAACGCGCCGGGCACCTCGCGCAGCAGCGGCCGGAACAGCGAGAACGACGAGCGCAGCCGGCGGATGCCGACCCGGGTCTGGTGCAGGTGCGGCATCGCTCGCGACTGGAGGAGCAGGCCGGCGTTGGTGCGCCAGTGGTCGATGCACTCCGTGGCGACCACGACGAACGCCTCGGATGCCGTGGACCTCGCGTCGAGCGTCACCGGGCGCGACTTGCGTGCCTCGGCATCGGCGCCGAGCTCGACGGCATCCCTCATGGGTCAGGAGGGGGACGGCGCCGGGCACATCGGCAGTGCCGTGGTGGTGGGCACGGGGGCGAGAGTCGTGAACTTCGCGCCGAGGGCGAGGTCGACGGTGGTCACCTTGCGCTTGTCCTTCACGAGCGTGGTGCCCTTGGGCATCGAGGTGCGCAGCAGCTTGGCCTGCGCCGTGCCCTTGGCGCCGTAGCGGATCTCGGCCACCTTCGGCGCCCCGCGCTTCGAGGGGTCGTTGGCCACCGCGCCGATCACGAAGTCGCGGTCCTTCAGCTGCCGGGCGACCGTCGCCGCGAGCCCCGAGCGGTTCGAGGCGTTGTAGACGTTGACCTTGGTCTTCTCGGGGGTGACGACCTTGGGGTCGTAGGGCGTGCACGCGGCGGCGGGGGGCCGGGCGGCGCGGGCCGAGGTGTCGGCCTGGTAGTAGGACCACGCGTACCAGAACGCGAAGAACAGACCCAGCACGACGACCCCGAGCACGATGAGCTGGCGGCGCTTCCTCCGCTTGCTGACCGATACCTCGGCCTCGGTCGTGTAGTCGCTCATCCGTCCCCCTAGAGCGCGAGCACCCGCGCGTGGAGCGTCGGGCGTTGGTGCAGGGCGGCACGCAGGGCGCGGTGGAGGCCGTCCTCGAGGTAGAGCGTGCCTTCCCACTCCACGACGTGGGCGAACAGGTCGCCGTAGAACGTCGAGTCCTCCGAGAGCAGCATCTGCAGGTCGAGCTCGCGCTTGGTGGTGACGAGCTCGTCGAGGCGTACCAGCCGCGGCGGCACCGTCGACCACTGGCGCGTGGAGTACCCGTGGTCGGGGTACGGGCGCGAGTCGCCGACGGCCTTGAAGATCACGGAAGTCACTGTATGCCGGGACGTCCGCGACATCGCGAGCGACGCGGGCCTGCGGGCTAGATTGACCTGCGTGAGCGAGAACACCAGCACCTCCCAGGTCGACGAGATCCGAGCGGGCTACGCCTTCGAGGGGCCGTCCCTGGAGTTCGGGGCGGCGGTCGTCGACGGCACGGCGCACGCCGACGCGACGGTGCGCATCCCGCTCTCGGCGATGAACCGGCACGGCCTGGTGGCGGGGGCGACGGGCACCGGCAAGACCAAGACGCTGCAGCTGATGGCCGAGCAGCTGGTCGCCCAGGGGGTGCCGGTGTTCCTGGCCGACATCAAGGGCGACCTGTCGGGCATGGCCACGGCGGGCCGGGCCAACGACAAGATCACGGCGCGCTCGGCCGACGTCGGGCTGCCGTGGCAGCCGACCGCCTACCCGGTCGAGTTCTACGCGCTGGGGGGTCAGGGCACCGGCATCCCGGTGCGGGCCAGCGTCTCCACGTTCGGCCCCACCCTGCTGGCCAAGGTGCTCGGGCTCAACGAGACCCAGGAGTCCAGCCTCGGCCTCGTCTTCCACTACGCCGACACCCACGGGCTGTGGCTCGACACCATCGCCGACCTGCGTGCCGTCGTGCAGTTCCTCACCAGCGACGAGGGCAAGGCCGACCTCAAGGAGCTCGGCGGGCTGTCGTCCGCCACGGCGGGCGTCATCCTGCGCGAGCTGGTGAACTTCTCCGCCCAGGGAGCCGACCTGTTCTTCGGGCTGCCCGAGTTCGACACGGCCGACCTGCTGCGGGTGGCGCCCGACGGGCGGGGGGTGGCGTCGCTGCTCGAGCTGCCGGGGGTGCAGGACCGCCCGCAGCTGTTCTCGACCTTCCTGATGTGGCTGCTCGCCGACCTCTTCCACGACCTGCCCGAGGTGGGCGACCTCGACAAGCCCAAGCTGGTCTTCTTCTTCGACGAGGCGCACCTGCTCTTCAACGACGCCAGCAAGGGCTTCCTCGACGCCATCCAGCAGACCGTTCGGTTGATCCGGAGCAAGGGCGTCGGCGTCTTCTTCGTGACCCAGTCGCCCAAGGACGTGCCCTCCGACGTGCTCGCCCAGCTCGGCAACCGGGTGCAGCACGCCCTGCGCGCCTACACCCCGGACGACGCGAAGGCACTCAAGGCCGCGGTGCGCACCTACCCCAACACCGCCTACGACCTCGAGGAGCTGCTCACCCAGCTCGGCACCGGTGAGGCCGTGGTCACCGTGCTGTCGGAGAAGGGCGCGCCCACCCCGGTGGCCTGGACCCGGATGCGTGCGCCGCAGTCGCTGATGGCCCCCTCGGATGCCGCGCTGCTCACCTCGACCGTGGCCGCCTCGCCGATCGCGCCGAAGTACGTGACGTACCTGGAGCGGGAGTCGGCGTCGGAGATGCTCGGCAAGGCGGAGGCCGCCCGCACCGAGGCCCAGAAGGCCGAAGCGGTGGCGGCCGAGAACGCCAAGGTGCAGGCGGCGGCGGCCGCTGCTGCGGAGAAGGAGCGGCTGGCGGCGGAGTCGGCCGCCGAGAAGGCGCGGCTGGCCGCGGAGAAGCAGGCAGCCAAGGATGCCGCGGCGGCGCAGAAGGCGCAGGAGGCGGCCGAGCGCAAGCGGGCGGCCGAGCCGAGCGTGGTCGAGTCGGTCGTGAAGTCGAGCGCGTTCAAGTCGGCGCTGCGCTCGGCCGGCACGGTGCTCGGCCGGGAGATCACCCGCTCGCTCTTCGGCACCTCGCGCAAGCGCTGACCCAGCGCTTGTCGGGGGCCGTCTCGACTGGGCTCTGGTCCATCGGCTCGGGTGGCGACGGTCTGCGACAGTGGCGACGCTGTGGCTGCGCCCCTCGCGCACATCAGTGCCGCCGGTGCAGACGACCCCGAGCCACGGGTGGTCAGAGGCTGAGGACGGCCTTGGCGTAGGCGCACTCGAGGTCGGGGTCGGTGACCGAGTGGACGTAGCCGGGCCGCACGGCATACGTGACCTCCCAGCCGCCCTCGGTGCGGCGCACCGCCTCGAGCCGGTCGCCGAGCAGCCCGCGCAGCTGGTCCTCGCGCGGCAGCCACAGCGCCTGGTCGAGGGTGACCGAGTCGAGCGCCCACTCGGTGGTGCCGTTGAACCCGAGCAGCGACTGGTCGCGGTAGGTCTGCACCTCGACGGTGAGGTCGCTGATCCAGAACACCTCGCCGGTGAGCAGCTCGGCGTCGATGACGAAGCGGTCACCGGCGGCGGGTGCCCAGAGCACCCCGGCATCGCGGAGCAGGGCGCGGGCGAGGTCGACCGTGATCATCGGGCCATTCTGGCCCAGCCGCGGGCGCCGGGGCCCACGAGCGGAGCAGACACTGCGCGGGCGGCTCAGCCCAGGATCCAC
Source organism: uncultured Actinomycetota bacterium (assembly GCA_963800505.1). Taxonomy (GTDB): domain Bacteria; phylum Actinomycetota; class Actinomycetes; order Actinomycetales; family Dermatophilaceae; genus Fodinibacter. The sequence continues at coordinate 63,743 of CAWDBL010000004.1, read as the reverse complement.
ACCACGAGGGTGATGAGCGGCACCGCCCCCACGGTGGTCACGAGGATGGTGTCGCGGGCCAGGGTGGGCGAGCGGTCGTAGCGGGTCGCGTGCACGAAGATGTTCTGCGCGGTCGGCAGGCTCGAGCAGACGACCACGGCGAGCAGCGCATGACCCGACAGGCCGAGCGCGAGGTGCGCCACGGCATACGCGACCAGCGGTTGCACGGCCAGCTTGAGGGTGCTGGTCAGTGCCAGCTCGCCAGTGGGCACGTCGCCGCCGAACCCCGGCCCGAGGCGCAGCGCGATGCCGTAGGCGAGCAGCATCCCCGGCACGGCCATCGCGCCGATCAGCTCGATGGGGTCGAGCAGGATCGGCGGCAGCTGCCACCCGGTGATCGACAGCAGCAGCCCGATGAGCGTGCCGATGGTGAGCGGGTTCGTGAACGGGCGCACCATCATGTGCCGCAGGGTCGGCCGGCGGCCGCTGACGTCGGCGTCGAGCAGGGCCAGCGCGAACGGCTGGAGCACGAGCAGCTGCAGCAGCAGGGTGGGCGCCACGAGGGCGGCGTCGCCGAGCACGTAGGCGGCGACCGGTAGGCCGAGGTTGCCGGCGTTGACGTAGGAGCTGGCCAGGGCGCCGATGACGCGCTCGCCCACCGACCGCCGCCACGTCCACCACGCGACCGTGGCGTAGATGGCTGCGGGCACCACGACCCCGACCACCGTGGCGACCAGGCTGCGCGACAGCACGTCATGGGTGTCGGCCTTCGACACGGTGGTGAGCAGCAGCGCCGGTGAGGCGACGAAGAAGGCGATGTGGCTGAGCACCTTCTGCGCGGACAGGTCGACGACGCCGAGGTGCGCGATGAGGGCACCGACGCCGATGACGGCGACGATCGTCGCGAACCCCAGGACGACACCCTCCACGCCGCCATCCTCGCGGGCGGGCGCGGGTGGGTGCCTACCGGTTCCGCGCTCCGGTCCCGGGCCGGATGCCGGGTGGGCGTCGGGGCGGTCAGCCCCAGTTGGCGGCCTGGGTGAGGCAGAACGGGTGGCCGCTCGGGTCGAGCAGCACCCGCCAGGTCTCGCCGGGCTGCTCGTCGGGCAGGGTGGCACCGATCTCGACGCACTCGGCGGCGGCCGCGTCGAGGTCGTCGACGGCCAGGTCGAGGTGGAACTGCTTGCTGCCGTGCTCGTTCGGCCAGCCGGGCGCCTCGTGGTCGGGCAGCGTGCCGAAGCCGAGGGCCATCCCGCCGGGCCCGGTCAGCATCGCGTACTCGTCCTGGGCGTGGGCCACCTCCCAGCCGAGCAGCGCCGACCAGAAGGTCGCGTCGCGCTGGGCGTCGGAGCTGTCGAGGGTGAGCATCTTGAGTGCGGCGATGGCCATCGGAGTGCCTCTCGTGCGGTCGGTCAGTACGGACGGGGATGTCGTCCACCCTGCCTAGGCTGGGCCGGTGCCCGATAGGACAAAGGCGACAGCTGCGCCGACCGCCACGGTGGCGGGGGTGCTGCGGCCCGACGAGTTCACCCGCCACGTCGACCTCGTGCGTGCGCCGGCCGGTCTTGAGGCCGCCACCTGGGTCGAGAACCGCTGGTCGCTGCGCTGGAACCTCCCCGACGGGCGGTGGTACGACAGCGAGGTGATCCCGCACCCCACCTGCTCGCTCACGGTCGAGCTCGGCAGCCACCCCCGGTCCGGGATGCCGCGCGGCGAGAGCGTGGTGGTCACCGGGGTGTGCACCCGCCGCTTCGACGTCGAGGTGCGCGGATGGGGGCGCGTCGTCGGGTTGCGCTTCCGCCCCGGCGGACTGGCGGCGCTCACCGGCCACCCGGCATCCGCCTGGACCGACCGGTCGGTGCCGGCCGCCGAGGTGCTGCCCCGCGCGCTCGCCGCCGAGCTGGCCGATGCCGGGCTCGCCGACGACGGCTCGGCGTGGGCGCAGACCGCCGAGCGGGGCCTGGCCGCCCTCGCGCACGACCGGCCCGACCCGCGCTACGACCTGCTGCTCGACGTCGTCGCCGACATGCTCGCCGACCACTCGCTGCTCACGGTGGCCGCCGTCGCCGACCGGCACGCTGTCACGGTGCGCACCCTCCAGCGCCTGTTCACCCACTACGTGGGGGTCGGCCCGAAGTGGGTGCTCGCGCGCTACCGCCTGCACGACGCGGTGGCCGACCTCGACGCCGGCTGGCCCGGCACCCTCACCGACCTCGCGGTGCGCTACGGATGGTACGACCAGGCGCACTTCACGCGTGACTTCACGGCGCTGGTCGGCGTCACCCCGGGGCACTACCGCGACCGGGCGACGGCAGTGGATGCCGGCCACCCGGCCTCCGCTGCCCGCTGACGGTCCGGGCGCCGAGACGGGAGAAACTGGCCTGTCACTGGGGGACCAGAGCGCCGAAGCGTCCGGCAGGGTGGCTTCACCCACACCACCGTTCGGGCCCACAAGGCCCGCTTTCGTCGAGGAGTTCCCTTCGTGACCCGACCCACACCCAGGTGGCGCGCCGCTCTCGCGCTGGCATCGGTCGCCGCCATCGGCACCACCATGTTCTCCGGCACCGCCTCCGCATCCACCTCCGCCGAGGCCCCGTCGACCCCCGTGCCGATCGTGACCCCCGACGGGGTCGTCTTCAGCTACCTGCTCAACACCAGGATCGCCAACCCCGGTCAGACCAAGGTCGTGACCAAGGCGATCGAGAGGTCGGGCGGTGTCGTCGTGCAGGCCTGGCCGCAGATCGGCGTCATCGTGGCGCACTCCGACCGTGCCGCCTTCCGCACCGACGTCGCGAAGTCGGCCGGCAACGCGCTCGAGTCGGTCGGCGCCACCCGCAGCGTGCCGGTGTCCGAGGGCACCCCGTCCGACGTCTCCTCGACGTGGGGCAAGGGCGCCTCGGGCTACAAGCAGGGCGCGAAGAAGCCGGTCAACGGCGACCTCGAGTCCCCGGCCACCCCGGCGGTCGCCACGGACCCCCGTGAGGCCGAGCAGTGGGACCTGCAGATGATCAAGGCCGACCGTGCTCACCAGATCACCGACGGCTCGCGCAACGTCCTCGTCGGCGTGCTCGACAGCGGCATCGACGCCGACCACCCCGACCTCGTCGCCAACCTCGACGTCGCGAACTCGGTCAGCTGCGTCGACGCCGGCCGGCCGAGCACCACCGGCTGGGAGCCGACGACGAGCGACCACGGCACCCACGTGGCAGGCACCATTGCCGCGGCGCGCAACGGCGTCGGCATCGTCGGCGTGGCGCCGAACGTCCGCATGGCCTCGGTGAAGGTCGTCAACGACGACGGCTTCATCTACCCCGAGTACGCCGTCTGCGGGTTCGTCGAGGCGGGCCTGAAGCACATGGACGTCACGAACAACAGCTACTACGTCGACCCGTTCGAGTTCTACTGCGACGACCAGCCCGACCAGCACGCCGCCAAGGAGGCCGTGCGCCGTGCGGTCACCTGGTCGACGAAGGAGGGCGTGGTCCACGCGGCCGCGGCCGGCAACTCGGCCAGGGACCTGGCGAACAAGGACACCTTCCTCGACACCGGCAGCCCGGACGACGGGACCCCCGTCACCCGGACGCTCAACAGCACCTGCGGTGACATCCCCACCGAGCTCGACGGCGTCGTCACGGTGTCGTCGGTGCAGCGCTTCCCGGCCGGGACGCTGGACAGCCGGCTGTCCAGCTTCTCCAACCGCGGCCTCGGCGTCATCGACGTCGCTGCTCCGGGGTCCTCGATCCTCTCGACCGTCGTCGCGAACAACGGCTACGGCCTCAAGAGCGGCACCTCGATGGCCTCGCCGCACGTCGCCGGCGTCCTCGCCCTCATGAAGTCGGCCCACCCGTCGTGGACCCCGGCCGAGATGATCGCCAAGATCCGTCAGCAGGCCGACGACAAGGCCTGCAGCCTGGCCACCGCCGGCGTCCCCTGCGTCGGCCCGGTCGAGGACAACAGCTACTTCGGTGAGGGCATGGTCGACGCCCTCGACGCGGTGAGCTGACCCGACACCCCAGCACGACCCCGGATGCCGGGTGGCAGGGTCCGCGGACCCGGCCGCCCGGCATCCGGATGTTCGAGGCCCTGAGCGCACGCAGACATTCGGATGCCGCGCAGCAATCGCTGCGCGGCATCCGAACTTCTGCGTGGGCGTTCGTCAGGCGGGGCGCAGCACCGAGGCGAGGGCGTCGAGCACCGTGACGTCCTCGATGGTGCCTGGGATCGTCGGCGTCTTGCCGTCGGCCATCTCGCGCATCGTCTTGCGCAGGATCTTCCCCGAGCGGGTCTTGGGCAGGGCACCGACGATGTCGACCTGGCGCAGGCTGGCGACGGCACCCACCTCGTCGCGCACCCGCTGCACGAGCTCCTTGCAGATCCGGGTGCCGTCGGCGCCCGTGCCGTCGACCCCGCCCTTGAGCACGACCAGACCGCGGGGCACCTGTCCCTTGAAGTCGTCGGCGACGCCGATGACCGCGCACTCGGCGACATCGGGATGGCCGGCCAGCGCCTGCTCGATCGAGCCGGTCGACAGGCGGTGGCCGGCGACGTTGAGCACGTCGTCGGTGCGGCCCATGACGTAGACGTAGCCGTCGGCGTCGATCATGCCGCCGTCACCGGTGAGGTAGTAGCCGTCGTAGACCGACAGGTAGCCGGAGACGTAGCGCTCGTCGTCCTGCCACAGCGTGGGCAGCGTGCCGGGGGGCAGCGGCAGCTTGATCGAGATCGCTCCCTCCACCCCGGGCGCCACCGGCTGGGCCGAGTCGTCGAGCACCTGCACGTCGTAGCCCGGCACGCGCACCGAGGGCGAGCCGGCCTTGATCGGCATCGGGTCGAGGCCGCGCAGGTTCGCGGCGATCGGCCAGCCGGTCTCGGTCTGCCACCAGTTGTCGACCACCGGCACGCCGAGCAGCGCTGAGGTCCACTCGTAGGTGTCGGGGTCGAGCCGCTCGCCGGCGAGGAACACGCACTCGAGCGAACTGAGGTCGTGGCCTGCCATCAGGGTGCCCTCGGGGTCCTCCCGCTTGATCGCCCGGTAGGCCGTGGGGGCGGTGAACATGGCCTTGACGCCGTGGTCGCTGATGACCCGCCAGAAGGCGCTCGCGTCGGGCGTGCCGACCGGCTTGCCTTCGTAGAGAACGGTGGTGGCGCCGGTGAGCAGGGGCGCGTAGACGATGTAGGAGTGGCCGACGACCCAGCCGACGTCGGACGCGGTGAACCACACGTCGCCCGGGCCGATGTCGTAGACGTTCTCCATCGACCAGCGCAGCGCCACCGCGTGGCCGCCGTTGTCGCGCACGATGCCCTTGGGGCGGCCGGTGGTGCCGGAGGTGTACAGCACGTACAGCGGGTCTGTCGCCTCGACCTCCACGCAGTCGGCCGGCTCGGCGTCGGAGACCAGCTCGTCCCAGTCGAGCTCCTCCCAGTCGGTGTCGCGCACCCCGATCTCGGCGCGGCACTGCTCGCGCTGCAGCACGATCACGGACTCGGGCTTGTGCTCGCTGCGGTCGAGCGCGGCATCCAGCATCGGCTTGTACTCGACGACCCGGCTGGGCTCGATGCCGCAGCTCGCCGCCACGATGACGGTCGGCTTGGCGTCCTCGATCCGGGCCGCCAGCTCGGCCGGTGCGAACCCGCCGAAGACGACCGAGTGGATGGCGCCGAGCCGCGCGCAGGCGAGCATCGCGACCACGGCCTCGGGGACCATCGGCATGTAGACGACGACACGGTCGCCCTTCTCGACCCCGAGCGACGCCAGCGCGCCGGCGAAGGTGGCGACCTTGTCGAGCAGCTCGGCGTAGGTGAAGGTCTTTACCGTGCTGGTCACCGGGCTGTCGTAGATCAGGGCCGCCTGGTCGCCGCGGCCGTCGCGCACGTGGCGGTCGAGGGCGTTGAAGCAGGTGTTGAGCGAGCCGCCCCGGAACCATCGGTAGAACGGCGGGTTGGAGTCGTCGAGCACGCTGGTCGGCTCGGTGATCCACTCGACCGCCTTGGCGGCGTTCCCCCAGAACGTGTCGGGGTCGGAGATCGACTGCTCGTATGCCGCTGCGTAGGCGCCGTTGCTCATGACCCCATCGTGGACCCACCCGGGGGTGGGTGCGCCACCGGTTCGGTCGGCATCGTCCATGGGCGGGCCTGAAACCGCGCCGAACGGAGCCGTCGACACTCGGCCCGGCGCGGGCGCGAGTGCTTCCGTGTGACCGGGGGCACTGCCAGACTCCCGCCATGGAGCTGCCGCAGCACTGGGTCACCGCCGAGGGGTTCAGCCCGCACCTGGGCAGCGGCGGCGGGATGCTCACCGTGTGGGGGTGGTCGTCGCAGTCGCCGTCGGATGCCGCGCGCGTCGCCGACGAGCGACTGGCGCAGGCCCTGGAGCGGGTGGCGCGCGAGGGCGGCCTGCCACCTGGGCACGGCTACTACCCGCGGATGCCGTTGCGCGAGCCGGTGCTCGAGGAGGTCGAGGCGGCATCCGGCGCCGTGCTCGGTGTGGTCACCCGCAACCGGATGGGCTGCGAGGTGCTGTGCACCGACCTGCTCTTCATCGCCGACGTCGACGTCCCCGAGCTTGCGGACGTCACGGCTCGAGGCGGGGCGTCGGGTGAGGGCTCGGGCGCTGCCGGTGGGGGCGGGCCGACGCGCCGGCGGCCCGGCACCGGGGTGGGCGGGTTCTTCCGTCGCCTGCTGTCGGGTGAGCCGGCGCCCACCCCGATGACGCCGTCGGACGCGGCCGACGACAAGGGCGCGGATGCCGTGCCCGCGTCGCCGCGCCCGGGCGGCACGAGCGTGGCCGAGTGCCTGGCGTGCGAGCCGGTCTGGGAGTTCGCCCGCCGGCACCCCGAGCTCGGGGTGCGGGTCTACCGCACCGCTGCGGGCTTGCGGGTCATCGTCACGGGCGTCGCGGCATCCCCCGGCTCGGACCGGGCGCGTGCCCTGCTCACCGAGCTGGGGTCGGACCCGCTGTACGTCGAGCTCTGTGCCACCCACGACAGCTACCGGGCACGGCTGACCCCCAAGCCGTTCCGCGTGGGCGCCCGGGCGCTGCCCGTGTCGTGGCCGTACGCCGACGACGGGGCGCGCGGCCGGTTCGAGGAGTGGGTCTCGCAGTACGACGGGCGCTCGTCGGGGCACGCGGTCTGCCGGCTGGTCAGCGTGTCGGGGCCGGAGCCCGGGCCGGACGAGTCGCGGCTCGTCGGGCTGCACGACACGCGCTGCCGGGTGGGGGAGCGGCTGCCGCTGGCCTGAGCCCCCTTCCCTTCTCGAACGTGGGTGATTCTCGTCGTCCAGGCGACGATTCACACCGGCATCCCTTGGGGGAGGGCGAGGAGGGCGCGTGACTCCGCGGAACGTGGGTGAAAACCGTCGCCAGGGCAACGATCTTCACCCACGTTGCGGCGGCCCCCTCCGCAACGTGGGTGATGACTGTCGTCAGGGCAGCGATCTTCACCCACATCCCCTGAAGTGCGGAGGATGGGGGACCCGCGGGGTGGCGGGGTTCGTCCCTCACCCCGCCACGCCCGCTCCCGGCATCTCCCATCCGTCCGCCAACAGGAACAGCCCAGCCGCGAGCGGCCGGGACTTTCCTGATGGCGGAGGATGGGGGATTTGAACCCCCGAGGGTTTTATCCCAACACGATTTCCAATCGTGCGCACTAGGCCACTATGCGAATCCTCCGCGGGCGAGGCTACTAGAGGGGATGCCGCCGCCCGAAATCGTCGCGGGGCCGGCGTCCCGGCTGCCAAGATCGCCCGATGGGGAACGAAGAGCCTCCGTCCGGCGCCGGTGCAGGGACGACCGCGCCCGGCGCCCCGCTGAACGGCTACGCGTCCGACCTCACGTCCACGACGCAGGACACGGTCGCGGCCGAGCCCGCCACGCCGCCCATCGATGCCCGCCCCGGAGTGCTCGACGTGGTGCGGTCGACCTTCGCCGGTGCCAGGCCCCGCAAGGCCCTGGGGTGGGTGCTGCTCGTCGCCTGGTCGGTGTGGCTGGTCGGGGTGTGGGTGGCCCAGCCGCGGATGGTGTCGCAGGACTTTCTCGCCGCCGACCTCGCCCAGGGCCGGGTCACCTCCTACCGGGTCGTCACGGTCGAGGAGGACGGGAGGCGCGGGCCGGCGTCCGGCCCCTATCGCGTCAACGTCTACCCGGCCGGCGCCGACAACAGCGAGGTCGTCGACGGCGGCGTGGTCGTGGGCGGCGAGCTCGTGGACGGTGAGGGCGTGGACGGTGAGGTCGTCGACGGCCGGCCGGTCAGCGTCGCCTACTGGGTCGACTCGCCGGTGGCTTCACTGCGCGTTCTCGACACCAACGGCATCCCCTCAGGCACGGTCATCGACGCGGTCGCCGGCTTCCGGAACGCCGGTGTGCCTGAGGCGAGTGCAGGCGTCTTCTACCGCGGCCTGCCGGCCGACCGCGCCTACCAGGCCGGATCCCTGCTGCTGCTCGCCACCTTGTCGGTCGTCATCATGGGGCCCCGCCCGAGGCGCGGCACCCGGTGGTTCTGGTTCTGGCTGCTCGGGGGGCCGCTCTCGGTCGTGGTGCCGGTCTTCGCGGTCGCCGAGCTGATCCGCCCGAGGTACGAGCCGGAGGGCACCGTGCACCCGCCGGGTGTCGCCGGTCGGTGGAGCGGGCTCACTGGGTGGGTCTTCGGCGTCGTGCTCTCGGTCGGGGGTGGGTGGGTGCTCCACAGCCTGAGCGCCGTCGCGCCGATCTGGTTCATCCGCGGCTGACGGTTGCGGCGACGCGCCTGCGCGGGGCACGCAGGTGGCCGCGGAGCCCAGGCTCCACGGCCACCCGCGCTCTCGAACGGCCCCTAGTGCCGCACCTTCCCGTTCCTGATCTGGACGATCGTGCCGGGGGCGGGCGGGTCCTCGTTGCCGAGGGTCGCGGCCCACAGTGTGCCGTTCTTACCGGTCTCCACGGCGACGACGCCCGGGAGGTCGAGGTAGGGCACGGCCATCCCGTGCCGCACCGTGGAGATCCGCCCACCGAACAGCTCGGCGACGTAGATCGTGCCGTGCGAGCCCAGCGCCAGGTTGGTCGCCCCGAGGAAGCCGCCGGCGACCTTGGTCGCAGCACCGGTACGCGGGTTCACCTTCCACACCGCGCCGCGTGCCCCGAGCACCGGGCCCTCCGGCCCGCCGGGGAGCGTGGTCACGTAGAGCCACCCGTCCTTGCCGACCTCGACGTCGGTCGGCACCGGCTCGAACGCGTAGGTCACCCCCACGACGCAGTCGGGCAGGCCGAGCGCGGCGGCCTGCTCGGCCGTGATGGTGCTCGGCTGCGGCGGCAGCACGGCCAGCGTGCTGATCGACCCGTCGTTGCGCACAAGGAACAGCGCGTTGGCGCCGGCATCCGCCACCACCCACGAGCGGCCCCACGCGGCCACCGAGTAGGCGTGCGAGTCGACCTGCCCGGTGTACGAGACCGGGAACTCCGCCGCCGTGAAGGCGTCGATCACGCACTGGCTCGGGTCGGCGACGCCGTACTGGTTGACCGAGTCTGGGTTGTTCGTGACCTCGAAGGCGTGGGTGTCGGCGTAGACGCGTGAACCGCGCGGCCCCCAGATGTTCAGCCCGCTCTCGGTGTTCTCGAACGTCTCGAAGTTGGTGACGGTGGTGGTGAAGGCCAGGCGGCGCCCGTCCTTGGACCGGTCGACGCCGGAGGCGCCGGGCTGGTCGGCCGCGATGGTGCGGATGGCCCCATCGCGGGCCAGCTTCCCGACGAGGTTGAGCCCGCCGTCGGCGACGTAGACCGAGCCGTGGTCGACGGCCAGGTTGAACGGCGCCGCGAGCTGCGTCGATCGCACGACCGGTGTCGGCGTCGGGTGCTTGTGCCCGTGGCCGGACGCCGACGCGGTGGAGGGGATGAGGAGGGCTGCGGCCGCGGCGGCGGCGCAGCTGATGGTCAACCTCGATGGATGCATGTGCGTACTCCCTGCAGTACCCAAGGTGGTCCGGCCGTGGCCGGAGAAGGCCGGTCCGCGGCTCCCCGCCCGGCCCGGTGGTTGTGACCTGCGTCACGTTGGGACAACCGGCCCATTCTGGCGTCGCGGCGGTGCGAAGGTCAACGCCCGCGCTGCGGGCAGCGGATTTCCCGGGATGCCGGGTGCCCGCCTAGGATCGTGCCCGGCACCCCGCGTGGTGGTACCCCGCTGAACTCCCCCAGGGCAGGAATGCAGCAAGGGCAGGTGGGCTCTTCCAGGTGCGCGGGGTGTCCTCGTACCCGCACCCGGCATCCAGTGCCGTGGGGGTGCGGCTCAGCGAGCGGCGGGAACGCTCTCCTGCGCCACGGGCTCGTCGGCCCCGCAGGCACCACCGCAGCCGTCGGAACCGCAGCCGTGACCGGCATCCTCGACGGTGTCGGACGCCTCGGCGCCGGTGCCGCAGGCACCGCCGCAGCACCCGCCACCACAGCCGCCGCCGGCGGCGACGGGCTCGGGCTCGGTGCCCTGGAGGTCCCAGACCTGGCGGATGGCGTTGAGCATGACCTCGACGGGCTGGGCGCCACTGACGCCGAACTTCTGGTCGAGCACGAAGGTGGGCACCGAGGTGATGCCGATCTGGTTGGCGAGCGCGAGGTCGGTGCGCACGTCGATGCCGTGGTCGTCGCCGGCGAGGAGGGTGCGCACGGCATCCTCGTCGAGGCCGGCCTCGACGCCGAGGCGCACGAGGGCCTCGGCGTCGCCGATGGCCTGGCCCTCGGTGTACCAGGCGCGCATCACGCGCTCGGTGACCTCGTCCTCACGGCCGACCGAGCGGGCGAAGTGGAGCAGCCGGTGGGCGTCGTAGGAGTTGCCGCCGCGCAGCGACTCCCACTGGAAGTCGAGCCCGACCGCGGCGGCGTCGGCCGCCATCCGCTCGTGCTGGCCGACCATCTGCTCACGCGGGACGCCGTACTTCTGGGCGACCCGGTCGATGGGCGGGGTGTCGTCGACGGCGGGCGCAGTGCGGTCGAGCTGGAAGCTGTGCCAGACGACCCCCACCTCGTCGCCGTGCTCGAACTGCTCGAGGGCGAGCTCGAGGTGCCGCCGGCCGAGGTGGCAGAACGGGCAGAGGATGTCGGACCAGACGTCGATGCGCACGTCATGAGGGTAAGCCGCCCACCTGTCCGTGGCCGAACCGGTGTCCGCCTCGTGACATCGGGGCCACAAGCGGCGAGCACCGTGCGGCGTGGCCCCCTCAGGCGGACGTCGAGCACCTGGTCGCTGGGCCGCCGATCTCGGCCCTGCGGTCGGTTCAGCGCCGCCAGGTGCGGGCGATGAGCCCCTGTAGGCGTGCCCGGATCACCACCGGTGAGGCCGATGTCGTGATGTAGTCGTCGCAGCCGCGGGCAAAGGCCAGCAGCTCGTCTGCCTCGCGCGTGCTCGAGGTGGCCAGGACGAGCATCGACGGCGTGAAGTCCCGCAGGGCGAGGCAGGCACGGTGCCCGCCGTCCGCATCATCGCCGCACGCCACGACGACGAGGTCGAACAGGAGGAATGCCGGGCGGTCGAGGAGGTCGTCGAGCTCGGCGTCGACGCACCGAACCACGCCGTCCAAGCCGGTGAGGGACTCGCACACGATGCGGGCCGTTTCAGTGCCACCGCGCGTCTCGACCACCAGAACAGCCACGAGTCTTCTCACTTCGTCAACGGGGGACGCAGGGAAGTCCGGACGGGTTTTGCTTTCACCCCACTGTTTCTCGGGTCTGCCATGGGCTCAACCCCCCGATGGAACTACTCCCGGCGTGTCGCGGTGTGACGTGCCGCACCTCGGCTGCACAGCAGGACGGGAGCGCCCCGGGGGCGACGAGAGGGACCCGCGAGGGGGAGACGCAGGAGACGAGCCCAGGCGTGGACGGAACGGCGGGTCTGCCGGGTCCACTCGTCCGAAGGCGCGCGCGACGGACCGGTCAGACGCGGTGCTCGTCGGCCGCCGACCGCAGGGTGCGCCGGCCCCAGAGCCAGCACAGCGCCACCGCGGCGACGAGGCTGAGGCCCGTGGAACCCAGCACCCCCCGGTCGGCGGCCCGAGCCGTGAGCAGCCCTCCGACGAGGGCGCAGAGCACCAGGGAGCGAGCGAACCACAGCGTCATGACCATCGGGCCGACGTCGGGCAGGAACGCCAGGAACGGGGGGCGCCCCCGGAAGGAGGCGACCCACTGAGATCCCAGGGCGAGCGCTCCCACGCCGACCACCCATCCCACGACGTCGAGGAACCCGACCGGGGAGCCGGGGACGAGGGCGTGCACCACCACAGCGAGAGGGAGCCCGAGCACGAGCAGGAACGTGGCCGGCAGCACCGTGTGCGCGGCGGCCTCCGCGCTCAGGCCCAGCCCGCTGAGCCGGGGCGTGCCGAGGGTGTCGCCGAGCAGCCGCAGGCCCTCGGCCCACACCCCGACGCCGAGGTAGAGCACCGCCACCGCCACGACGCCGATCGCCACCGGCACCTCGGGGTCGCTCAAGGACCAGGCGACCCCCGCCGCCCCGGGCGCGGCCAGCAGCGCCCCGGACAGCAGCAGCCCGGGCTGGCGGCGCAGGCCGAGCAGGTCGCGGGCGACGACGGTGCCGTGCCGGCCGCGCGACCGCAGCCGCAGCCCGCGCCCGCGGTGCACTGGGGTGGCAGTCTCGAGCCGGGCGGCTCGCAGGTCACCGGCGAGCACTGCACCGCCCAGCCGGGTCGAGCGGATGCTCTGCGCCCGCAGCTCCGGCAGCCCGAGGCGGCGCAGCGCCGCTGACGGGCCGAGTGCCCGGATGCCGCGCCGCACGCCGGGTGCGTCCGCCGGCATCCGGTCGGGGCCACGGGCGCCGGCGCCGACCTGGCCGGCCAGCCAGGCCGCGGCGACGACCACCCCCAGCGCCGGGCCGACCAGCATCGCGACGAAGAACGCGGTGGGCCCGGTCGTGCCCGAGGCCCACAGCCCGCCGCCGAGCACGCCCGCGGTGACGGTGGCCCCGGCGATCAGGAGGGTGGCCGAGACCAGCCACCACTCACGCAGCGTCGTCGCCCGGTCGAGGGGGCCGGCGACGACGTGGTCGACCCACGGCAGTGGCGGCACCACCGGCCCCCGGCGCCGCCCGATGCCGTGCACGAGCACCGTGAGCGCCCCGGCGAGGGCGACGGCGACCACGGCCGCGCCCGGCCCGAGCAGCCGGTCGTGGATCCATCCCGGCTCGGTCGTGATGAAGAGGGCGCGGGCCACGGTGAAGCCGTAGGTGAACGCCAGCAGCGCGAGGAGGTAGACGGCATACAGCACCCGCTGCACGGCACCGGTGCCGTGCGGGCCGTGCAGCACGTGGGTGATGTCCTGGAGGCGCTCCTTGTCGTGGGCGCGCTGCTCGGCGACGGTCAGGTCGGAGGTCATCCGTCGCCGCCGACGTCGACCACCTCGTCGGCGACCGCTGCCGTGAGCGCCGGGTCGTGGCACGCCATCAGCACGGTCGTTCCCGACGCGCACCGCGCGAGCACCAGGTCGCCCACCATGGCCCGCCGGTCGGTGTCGAGCCGCTGCTCGGGCTCGTCGAGGATGAGCAGCCGAGCGGGCCGGAACCAGGTGAGGGCCAGCCGGAAGAGCTGGCCCTGCCCGGAGGACAGCTCGTGGGGGAAGCGCTCGCCGAGGGCGCCGAGGCCGAAGGTGTCGAGCTGCTGCTGCACCCGCTGCGCGCAGCTGGAGGCGTCGCGGCCCCAGGTCGCGTCGACGAGGGTCAGGTGGTCGGCGAGGGTGAGGTCGCGGTAGGCCGCCGGGGGGCCGATGAGGGCCGCGACGTTCTCGCGGGTGGAACGGCGCCGCTCGTCCGCCGGGTCGTCGTCGATGGTGACCGACCCGGTGGTGGGGGCGAGCAGCCCGGCGACGAGCCGGAGGAGCGTGGTCTTGCCCGACCCGTTCGGGCCTCGCACCACGACGCACGACCCGGGCTCGGCGACCAGGCTCAGCGGCGCGAGCAGGGTCGCGACGTCGAGCACCTTGGACACCCCGTCGGCCACCACCCGGCATCCGGGGACGGTTCCTGCCGCCACTGTGGACACCTCCGCGTCGCCGTGCACCGGTCGTGGAACCCTAGCGCGGCCCGGTCGCGCGGCCCCGCAGAGCGCCTCGGCCAGGGCTGCTCGAGGCGGCTGGTGAGGCGGCGTCCACAGGGCGAGGCGCGGCGTGCCGGGTGTCCGGCATCGCGGCTAGGGTTCGGGTGATGAGCACCGCGCTGTACCGCCGCTACCGCCCCGAGACGTTCGCCGACGTCATCGGGCAGGAGCACGTGACCGAGCCGCTCATGCAGGCGCTGCGCACCAGCCGGGTCAACCACGCCTACCTGTTCAGCGGCCCGCGCGGGTGCGGCAAGACCACCAGCGCGCGCATCCTGGCCCGCTGCCTGAACTGCGAGTCCGGGCCGACGCCCGAGCCGTGCGGCACCTGCGACTCGTGCGTGGCGCTGGCCCGCGGGGGGTCGGGCACGGTCGACGTCATCGAGATCGACGCCGCGAGCCACGGCGGTGTCGACGACGCCCGCGACCTGCGCGAGCGCGCGTCGTACGGGCCGGCCCAGAGCCGCTACAAGATCTACATCATCGACGAGGCCCACATGGTCACGCCGCAGGGCTTCAACGCGCTGCTGAAGATCGTCGAGGAGCCGCCCGAGCACGTGAAGTTCGTCTTCGCGACCACCGAGCCCGAGAAGGTCATCGGCACCATCCGCTCGCGCACCCACCACTACCCGTTCCGGCTGGTGCCGCCCGCCCGGCTGCAGGCCTACATGGAGGAGCTCTGCGTCAAGGAGGGCGTGGCCGTGGCGCCCGGCGTGCTGTCGTTCGTCGTGCGGGCCGGCGGCGGGTCGGTGCGTGACTCGCTGTCGGTGCTCGACCAGCTCATCGCGGGGTCGGGGCCCGAGGGGCTCACCTACGAGTCGGCCGCGGCGCTGCTCGGGTTCACCGACGGCGAGCTGCTCGATGCCGCCATCGACGCCTTCGCCGCCGGTGACGCGGCCTCGGTGTTCCGCTCCATCGACAAGGTCGTCGAGACCGGGCTCGACCCCCGACGCTTCGTCGAGGACCTCCTCGAGCGGCTGCGCGACCTCATCGTCGTCGCCGCGGTCACCGACGGCGCGGGGTCGGTGCTGCGCCACGTGCCCGAGGACCAGCTCGAGCGGATGCGGCGCCAGGCCGCCGCGTTCGGCCCGGGGGCGCTCTCGCGGGCTGCCGACGTCGTCAACTCCGGCCTCACCGAGATGACCGGCGCCACGGCGCCGCGGCTCCAGCTCGAGCTGATCGCCGCCCGCATCCTGCTGCCCGGCGCTGCCGGAGAGGCCGGGTACGCCGCCCGCCTCGACCGGCTCGAGCGCCGCCTCGACGTCGGCGGGGTGCCGACGGCCGCGGTGTCGTATGCCGCACCCGCGCCGCCCGCTGCGACCGCGCCTGTCGTTGGGGCTGCGCCTCCCGCTGCCGCGGGGGCGCCCGTCGCGCCGTCCGGGCCGACGACGCCCGCCGCCCCGGTGTTCTCCGCACCTCCTGCCGCCGCGGTGTCCGGCCCATCGCCGGCGACGACTCCGGCGGCTGCGTCCGCCCCCACCGGGCCGGCGTCGACTGCCGACGTCGAGCCGCCCCCCGACGACGACGAGCCCCAGCACCGCGCGGCGCGAGAGACCGCGGGCGGGGCGTCACCGGCATCCGCACCGTCTCCCGGGTCGCCGCCGGCACCACCTCCGGTGCCCGAGCCGGCCCCGGTCGCGCAGCCGGTGGGGCCCGGTGGCCTCGACACCGACGCGCTGCGCCGCTCCTGGCCCGACGTGCTCGACTGGCTGAGCCGCAACAAGCGGGTCACCTGGACCTTCGTCGCGCAGAACGCCCAGGTCGTCGACTACGACGGCACGCGGGTGCTGCTCGGCATCTCCACCGTCGGGCTGGCCGAGACCTTCCGGCGCGGTGCTCACGCCGACTATGTGCGCCAGGCCCTGATCGACGTGCTCGGCGTCGACGCCAGGGTCGACGGGGTGCCCTCCGACGACGCCGGCGCTGCCGGCCGCGGCGGGCCGCCGTCCGGTTCCGGCCCCAGCGCGTGGGATGCCGGGCCGGCCGCGGCGCCCTCCGGCGCCCCTCCGGCGGCACCCGCGGGGCGCGAGGAGGGCGGCGGCCGCGGGGGCTCGGCGCCCGGCTCGACCGAGGGGTCCGGCGCTCGCGGCGGCGTCGGTCGCACCCGCGAGCCCGCGAGCTGGTCCGACGCCCCGCCCCCGCCCGACACGGCGCCGTCGTGGGCCAGCCCCCTCGAGCAGGCCAAGGCTGCGGTCGCCGTCGAGGCGCAGGCCGAGGTCGTCGCGGCCGAGCACGTCGTCGACGACACGGCCATCAGCGACGACGACGAGTCGATCGACGACCTCACCGACGTCGGGATCCCGGTGGTCGAGCGCATCCTCGGCGGCACCGTCATCGCAGAGGACCCCCGGTGAGCGCACGCTCCTACCGGGTCAGCCACGGCGTGGTCGCACCGCTGTCCAAGCTGATCTGGCGGCCCACCATCACCGGCGCCCACAACGTGCCGCCCACCGGTGGGGTGCTCATCGCCAGCAACCACCTGTCGTTCATCGACTCGTTCGCCATCCCGATCGCGGCCCCGCGCCCGGTCGCCTTC
This sequence comes from uncultured Actinomycetota bacterium, assembly GCA_963800505.1. Classification (GTDB taxonomy): domain Bacteria; phylum Actinomycetota; class Actinomycetes; order Actinomycetales; family Dermatophilaceae; genus Fodinibacter. Next base: position 47,173 of record CAWDBL010000004.1, on the reverse strand, counting down.
CTGGCCAAGTCCGACTACTTCACCGGCACCGGCGTCAGCGGGGCGGTGCGGCGGGCCTTCTTCGCCAACTCCAACGCCATCCCCGTCGACCGGCACTCGTCGCGGGCCGCCCAGGAGTCGCTCGACGCCGCCCTGACCGTGCTGCAGGAGGGCGGCGGGTTCGGCATCTACCCCGAGGGCACCCGCTCGCGCGACGGCCGCCTCTACAAGGGGCGCACCGGGGTGGCCTGGCTGGCCCTCACCGCCGGCGTGCCCGTCGTGCCGGTGGGCCTGGTCGGCACCGACCGGGTGCAGCCGATCGGGGCGAGCTTCCCGCGGCTGGCGAAGGTGAAGGTGGCGTTCGGCCGGCCCATCTACCCGGCATCCTTCGACGGCATGCCGGCCGGCAAGGCCCGTCGCCTGCTCACCGACGAGGTCATGGACGCCATCGCCGCCCTCTCCGGCCAGGAGCGGGCCGACACCTACAACGAGCTGCCCCCCGACTCCACGGGTGCGGCAGTCGGCATCTGAGAAGGAGAAACACCATGTCGACCACCCAGCGTTTCGAGGCCACCGGCCTCACCTGCGGGCACTGCGCCACAGCGGTCAGCGAGGAGCTGATGGCCCTCGACGGCGTGCTCGACGCCCAGGTCGAGGTGGTCGACGGCGGTGCCTCGACCGTCACGGTCGTCACCGAGCGCGACCTCACCGACGACGAGGTGGTCGCGGCTCTGGACGAGGCCGGCGAGTACGTCCTCGTCCGCAGCTGACCACCCACCGGACGCTCCGGCATCCGGGCGCGGCGGCGGACGACACCGTGCGCGCGAGGTCGTAGTCTCGACGTGTGTACGAAGGCGCGGTCCAGGACCTCATCGACGAGCTCGGCAGGCTGCCGGGCGTCGGTCCCAAGAGCGCGCAGCGCATCGCGTTCCACCTGCTCCAGGCCGACCCGGCCGACGTCGAGCGCCTGGTGCAGTCGCTGACCGAGGTCAAGGCGCGCGTGCGCTTCTGTGAGCTGTGCTTCAACGTCGCCGAGGCCACCCGCTGCCGCATCTGCCTCGACCCCCGCCGCGACGTGCACGCCATCTGCGTGGTCGAGGAGCCCAAGGACGTCGTCGCCATCGAGCGCACCCGTGAGTTCCGGGGCCGCTACCACGTGCTGGGCGGCGCGATCAGCCCGATCGACGGCATCGGCCCCGACGACCTGCGGGTGCGCGAGCTGCTCGCCCGGCTCGGCGACGGCGTCGTCACCGAGGTGATCATCGCGACCGACCCCAACCTCGAGGGCGAGGCCACCGCCAGCTACCTGTCCCGGATGCTCAAGGTGTTCGGGCTTCGCGTCACCCGGCTGGCGTCCGGGCTGCCCGTGGGCGGCGACCTCGAGTACGCCGACGAGGTCACCCTGGGGCGGGCCTTCGAGGGGAGGAGACTGCTCGATGTCTGACGACTGGACCGCGCTGTCCGAGCAGTCAGCGGCCGATGCCCAGGTCTACCTGCTCACCCTGCGCGAGATCGCGTCGGGCAACAGCCCCGAGGCCACCTTGCCGATGGCGCTGCTCGCCCTGTCGCAGGTGCTCGTCATGGGAGCCCGGCTCGGCGCGGTCGAAGACGTCGTGCCGGTCGCGCGGTTCGAGCCCGACGCTGGCCCGGATGCCGAGCTCGACCCCCTGCGCGAGAGCCTCGCCAACGTCTTCGAGGGCCTCGACGAGTACGCCGACGTCGCCGACCCGGTGATCGACCCCGAGCCCACGGTGGGCTACCTCAGCAACGACCTGGTCGACATCGCCTCGGCGCTCACCCACGGGCTCAGCCACCAGGCGGCCGGCCGCCCGGTCGAGGCGCTGTGGTGGTGGCAGTTCAGCTACCTCTCGCACTGGGGCGAGCGCGCGGCATCCGCCCTGCGGGTGGTGCAGGCGCTGCTCGCGCACGTGCGCCTCGACGCCGACCCGGATGCCGTGTCCGAGGCCGAGTTCGACGCCCTCCACCCCTGAGCCCACCTTCCCGACTTATTGCGAATCTCCCACCCTCCCGAGGGACGGCAGGACGCCGCTGTGCGGTGGGAGATTCGCAATCAGTCGGGTTATGGAGCGGGTGGGAGGTCGCCCGAGGCGACAGCGGCGCGCAGGTCGTCGGTGGCGTCCCAGTCGTTGGCGTGCATCGCCGCCACGACCCGCCCGTCGCGCAGCCAGAACGCCCGGAAGGCCAGGCCCGCCAGGTCTCCGTGCACGACCACCTCGTCGTCGGCCCCGGCGTTCCCGACGTACTCCATGCCCAGGTCGTACTGGTCGGTGAAGAAGTAGGGCATCGCGTCGTAGGCCTCATCGGCACCGGCGAGGTTGTGGGCGGCCACCTTGGCCTGGTTGATGGCGGTGTCCCAGTGCTCGACCCGAATGCGCCGGCCCAGCACGGGGTGGTCGTGGTTGGCGATGTCGCCGACGGCGAACACGTCGGGCACTCGGGTCCCACGCTCTGCGTGGGCCGTGCGCAGCCCGGCATCCACCAGCACGCCGTTGTCGACGGCCAGCCCGGCCTCCTCGGCCAGCGCCACCCGTGGCGTGACGCCGATGCCGGCCACGACCAGATCGGCGCCCGCGAGGTCCTGCGCGGTCACCTCGGTGCCCAGGCGCAGGTCGACGCCGTGGCTGCGGTGCAGGTCGGCGAAGGCTTGAGCCACCGTCGGGCCGAGCACCCGCAGCAGCGGCAGGTCGGCCGTCTCGTAGACGGTCACCTCGCAGCCGGCCGCACGTGCCGCCGCGGCGGCTTCCAACCCGATCCAGCCGGCCCCGACGACCGCGATCCGGCCGCCCTTCGCGAAGGCCGCCTTCAGCCGGTCGCTGTCCTCGATGGTGCGCAGGTAGGCCGTGGGCACGCCGCTCTCCTCGGCGAGGGCCAGGCGTCGGGGCTCCGCCCCAGTGGCCAGCAGCAGCCCGTCGTAGTCGACGTCACCGGCGCTGGTGTGCACGACGTGGGCCTCGGTGTCGATCGCGGTTGCCTCGACGCCGAGCCGGAGGTCGACGTCGTGCTCGGCGTACCAGTCGAGCGGGTGCACGAAGGCGTCGTCGATCGGGTCGTTGCCGAGCAGGTAGCCCTTCGACAGCGGTGGCCGCTCGTAGGGCGCGTGTGGCTCGGCGCCGATGAGCACGACCGGGCCGGTGTGGCCCTGCTCGCGCAGCTCGGTGGCGGCGGTGCCGCCGGCCAGACCGGCGCCGACGATGACGATCGACATGGAACCCTCCTCGGACGGGGTGGTGCACGGGTGCTCGCGACGCTACGCCGAGCCGCGCCTCCTGCCACCCCCCTGTCCCGACTTCGTGCGACTTGGGTGCGGTTTTCGGACCGGCGAGCCCCGAGAACCGTAGGCAAGTCGCACGAAGTCGGGGTTCGGGGGATGCCGGAGGGGTGGGAGATCCGCACGAAGTCGGGGTTCGGGGGATGCCGGAGGGGTGGGAGATCCGCACGAAGTCGGGGTGGCGCGGATGCCGGCCGACCGGCATCCGGGCGTGGCGAACGGTCGCGAGGCCTGCGGTTAGAGTGGTCGCCGACCCCACACGTACCACTGTCCCGGGAGTAGCGCGTGCCCATCGTCGTCCAGAAGTACGGCGGTTCCTCGCTGGCCGACGCCGAGAGCATCAAGCGGGTCGCCCGACGGATCGTCGAGACGAAGAAGGCCGGTCACGACGTCGTCGTGGCCGTCTCCGCGATGGGCGACTCCACCGACGACCTGCTCGACCTCGCCCGCGACGTCAGCCCGGTGCCCCCGCCGCGCGAGCTCGACATGCTGATGACGGCGGGCGAGCGCATCTCGATGGCCCTGGTGGCCATGGCGATCTCCGACCTCGGCTTCAGCGCGCGCTCGTTCACCGGCAGCCAGGCCGGCGTCATCACCGACGGCGTGCACGGCAAGGCCAAGATCATCGACGTCACCCCGGGCCGCATCACCGAGGCGCTCGGCAAGGGCCACATCACCATCGTGGCGGGGTTCCAGGGCGTCAGCCAGGGCACCAAGGAGATCACCACCCTGGGTCGTGGCGGCACCGACACCACCGCCGTGGCGCTCGCCGCGGCGCTCAAGGCCGAGGTCTGCGAGATCTACACCGACGTCGACGGCGTGTTCACCGCCGACCCGCGCATCGTGCCCTCGGCCCGCAAGATCGCCCGCATCTCCAACGAGGAGATGCTCGAGCTCGCCGCCTCCGGGTCCAAGGTGCTGCACCTGCGCAGCGTCGAGTACGCGCGGCGCTTCGACATCCCCATCCACGTGCGGTCGTCGTTCTCGCAGAAAGAGGGCACGATCGTCACGGACCAGCCGGACCCCGAAGGAGACGCCGTGGAAGCCCCGATCATCGCTGGTGTGGCCCACGACCGCAGCGAGGCCAAGGTGACCGTCGTCGGCGTGCCCGACCGCACCGGCATGGCCGCCCAGATCTTCGAGGCGGTGACCCTGGCCCAGATCAACCTCGACATGATCGTGCAGAACGTCTCCGCCACCGACACCGGCCTCACCGACATCTCCTTCACGCTGCCCAAGACCGACGGCACCGCGGCCGTCGAGGCGCTGCAGCGCATCCAGGGCGAGGTCGGTTTCAGCTCCATCCAGTACGACGACCAGATCGGCAAGCTCTCGCTGGTCGGTGCGGGCATGCGCTCCAACCCGGGTGTCTCGGCGACGTTCTTCAAGGCCCTGGCCAACGCCGGGGTCAACATCGAGATGATCTCGACCTCGGAGATCCGCATCTCGGTGATCACCCGCGACGACCTCCTCGACGAGGCGGTGCGGGCGGTGCACACGGCGTTCGGGCTGGACTCCACCGAGGGAGAGGCCGTCGTCTACGGGGGCACCGGCCGCTGACGTGGCTGCCACCGGGGAGGGGACCACGGGGGGCGCGATGCCGACACTGGGCATCGTGGGGGCCACGGGCGCCGTCGGCCGGGTGGTGCTCGACGTGCTGCCCACCCGCCACACGCACTGGAGCTCGGTGCGGCTGGCAGCCGGGGCCGAGGACGTCGGCTCGACCCTGCGCGTCGGTGGCGAGGACGTCGTCATCGAGGCCCTGACGCCGGAGTTCTTCGACGGCATCGACGTCTGCATCTTCGACATCCCGCCCTCGATCGCCCGGCACTGGGTCGAGCTCGCGGCGGCCCGCGGGGTGGTCGCAATCGACAACAGCACCGAGTTCCGCATCGAGCCCGACGTGCCCCTGGTCGTGCCCGAGGTGAACCCGCGCAAGGTCGCCGACCGGCCGCGCGGCATCATCGCCAACCCCGGCGCCACGGTCATGACGATGATCGATGCGCTGGCCGTGCTGCACGGCGCCTGGGAGCTCACCGAGCTCGTCGTCACCACGTTCCAGGCGGCATCCGGCCTGGGGCGCACCGGCATGACGCGGCTGCACGACGAGCTCGACGTCATCGCCGGACACCGCGAGCTGGGCACCCGCCCGGGCGACGTACGCCGGCTCATCGAGGAGGAGCTGGGCGCGTCACCCTTCCCGGCTCCGTTGGCGCTCAACGTGGTTCCGTTCGTCGGGCACCACGTGGGGGACGGCTGGACCTCCGAGGAGGTCAAGGTGCGCGAGGAGACCCGCAAGATCCTCGACCTGCCCGACCTGCCCATCTCGGCGACCTGCGTGCGCGTGCCCGTCGTGTCGTCGCACTCGGTCACCATCCATGCGACGTTCTCACAGCGGGTGAAGGTGGCCGATGCCCGCCGGGCGCTGATCGAGGCCCCGGGCGTCGTGGTGCTCGACGACCCCGACGAGCCGGAGTTCCCCACGCCCAACGACGTCGTCGGCGCCGACCCGCGCTTCGCCGGGCGGCTGCGCCAGGCGCCCGAGTCGCCCTACACGCTCGACCTTTTCATCTGCGGCGACAACCTGCGCAAGGGGGCCGCGCTCAACATGGTGCAGACCGCCGAGCTCGTGGCGCGCGAGCGCACCGGAGGCTGACCGGCATCCGGGGCGCTCGGATGGTGGCCCGGTGAGAGGTGTGGCGCCCGACGCGCCACAATGGGGCTGCGGGATGCCGTGGCGCCACCCGGCGCCCCCGTCCCGGCACGATCCACCTCCGCCACGACCCTCGCACCGCAGGAGCGCACCATGACCGTCCGCACCGTCGCCATGCTCACCGCCGGAGGGCTCGCCCCCTGCCTGTCCTCCGCCGTCGGAGGGCTCATCCAGCGGTACACCGAGCTGGCCCCCGACGTGCGGATCATCGCCTACACCAACGGGTATGCCGGCCTGCTCAAGGGCGAGTCCGTCGAGGTCACCCCCGCAGTGCGCGAGAAGGCCCACCTGCTGCACCACTTCGGCGGGTCCCCGATCGGCAACAGCCGGGTCAAGCTCACCAACGTCGCCGACTGCGTCAGGCGCGGCCTGGTGCAGGAGGGCCAGGACCCGCTGCACGTCGCGGCCGAGCAGCTCACCTCCGACGGCGTCGACGTGCTGCACACCATCGGCGGCGACGACACCAACACCACGGCCGCCGACCTCGCGGCCTACCTGCACGAGAACGAGTACGAGCTGACCGTGGTCGGCCTGCCCAAGACCGTCGACAACGACGTGGTGCCGATCCGCCAGTCGCTCGGCGCCTGGACGGCCGCCGAGCAGGGCTCGGTCTTCGCCCAGAACATCATCGCCGAGCACACCTCCAACCCCCGGATGCTCATCGTGCACGAGGTGATGGGCCGCAACTGCGGGTGGCTCACCGCCGCCACCGCCGAGGCGTACCACAACTGGGTCGCCGAGCAGGACTTCGTGCCCGGCATCGGCAACGACCCGCGGCGCTGGGACGTGCACGCCGTCTTCGTGCCCGAGCGCCCGATCGACCTGCACGCCGAGGCCGACCGGCTGCGCGCCGTCATGGACGAGCTCGGCTGCGTCAACGTCTTCCTGTCCGAGGGGGCCGGGGTGGCCGAGGTCGTCGCCGAGCTCGAGGCCGCCGGCCAGGAGGTGCCCAAGGACCCGTTCGGCCACGTGCAGCTCGACAAGGTGAACCCGGGCGCGTGGTTCGCCAAGCAGTTCGCCGAGCTGCTCGGCGCCGAGAAGACGATGGTGCAGAAGTCGGGCTACTTCGCCCGCTCGGCCGCCGCCAACGCCCGCGACCTCGCCCTGATCAAGGAGTGCACCGACCTCGCCGTCGACTGCGCCATGCGCGGCGAGGCCGGCGTCATCGGGCACGACGAGGAGCGCGGCGACGTGCTGCGCGCGATCGAGTTCCCGCGGATCAAGGGCGGCAAGGCGTTCGACGCGAGCACCCCGTGGTTCACCGACCTGCTCGGCTCCATCGGCCAAGGCTGACCCGGGCCTGACCGTGGTCGACGCCTGGTGGGTCGCGGTCTGGGTCTACGCGGTCCTGCTGGTCGGTCAGCGGTTGTGGCGGGCCCGCCGGTGGGTGCCACCGGAGTGGCCCGACGCCGACTACGGCTGGAAGGTGACGCACCTGTTCTGGGTGCCGTTCAACGTGCTCGACGTCGTCTTCGGGGTGCCGCTGGTCTTTGCCGTGATCTTCGCCCTGCTGGCGATCTGAGCCGAGTCCGGCTGGAGCACAGGACGTTCCGGCGAGTCTCGCCGCAGTGTCACGGCTCGACGGTGACGCCCTTCCAGAAGGCGACCCGCTCGCGGATCTCCGCGGCGGCATCCTTGGGCTCGGGGTAGTACCAGGCGGCGTCGGCGTTGGTGGCGCCGTCGACCTCGAGGCTCCAGTACGACGCCGTGCCCTTCCACGGGCAGACCGAGTGCGTGTCGGAGGCCCGCAGCAGGCTCTGGTCGACCGACTCGGCGGGGAAGTAGTGGTTGCCCTCCACGACGACCGTGTCGTCGGACTCGGCGATGACGGTGCCGTTCCAGGTGGCCTTCATGAGCACTCCTTCGAGGTGTGGTGCGCGGATGCCGTGTCGAACGGCCCGATTTCGGCTCAACCTCGTGCGGGGTCCGTGTGTTCCGCGGTGGGACGCGGCAGCACGTCGACGACCCACGTCGAGTGACCCGGCGAGCGGGAGGGAGGGAGTTCCCACAGCGGTGGGTCGCACGCCGTCCGTGCGACCCACCGCCCACGGGGCGATCGAAGTCGACCTTGCCCCGGGTGGGCGTGCACCGTCCCCTGCGACGGTCACGGGCTCAACTGTGCCCGACGGCTCCGACAGTCGCGGGGGTGCGCCCATCCGAACTCAAGGTGGTGCAGGCACCACCCGCGCGCACCCGGCAGCACCGAGCGCGCCATCAGGCGGCGAGTCGGGTCAGCGCGGCCGCTCCGTGCCCGGTTCGAAGCGCCCCTCGACCGTGGTGCCCCGGCCCGGGGCGGAGTTGATCCGCAGCTCGCCGCCGGCGGCCCGGATGCGGTCGCGCATCCCGGTGAGGCCGTGCGCCGAGCGGACCGCCTCGGGGTCGAACCCGTGCCCGTCGTCGGAGATGCTGAACCACAGTCCCAGGCCCGGCCCCTCGTCGTCGCTGGCCTGCACGGTGATGATCGAGCCGCCGGAGTGGCGGTCGGCGTTGTGGATGGCCTCGGTGCAGCAGAAGTAGACGGCGGCCTCCACCGAGGGTGAGTGCCGCCCGAGCGTGCGGACGTCGACCGTGCACGGCAGGGCGGTGCGGCGCCCGGCCGCCGGCAGCGCCCCCACGAGCCCGCGCTCACCGAGCAGCGGCGGGTAGATGCCGTGGGCCAGGTCGCGCAGCTCGCGGATGGCCGCCTCGAGCTGGCCCCGGAGGGAGAGCACGATGTCGCGTGCCTGCGACGGGTCCTTGTCGAACATCCGGCTGGCCCTGCCGAGGTCGACGGCGATGGTGGCCAGGCGCTGCTGGGCGCCGTCGTGCAGGTCGCGCTCGATCGAGCGCCGGGCCTCCACGGCCGCGACCGCGAGCCGGGCCCGCGACTCCTCGAGCTCGCGGGTGTGCTCGCCCAGCTGGGTGATGTAGTCGCGCAACCCGGCGACGAGCGCGCCCACGAGCACCGTCACCAGCACGGCCACGAGGAGCACGGTCCACACGGTGACCGGGTGCACACGCTCGTACTCTGGCCGCCGGGCCACCCCGATGCCGGCCAGCACACCGCTCAGCACGACGGTGGTGACGATGGACGGGGTGAGGAGCCGTGGGTCGAGGAGGTCGGCGACCATGACCAGTGGGAGCAGCAGGGCGAGCAGCCCGACCGGCGCCAGGAACGGGCTGACCCAGACGATGGCGAACGCCGTGGCCCAGGTGGCGAGGGCGCTGACGGCGGCGGCCGCAGCGATACGCCCACGGGCCTGCAGCACCTCCGCGACCACGGCCAGCACGCCGTACGCCAGGAGCGCACCGAGCTCGTCGAGGACCGTGGGTGTGGGGTCGAGCAGCACCTCGAGGAGCCCGAGGGCTGCGATCGAGGACCAGACCGTCACGAGACTGCAGCGCAGGTAGCGGCGGAACCGGGCGAGCCGTCGGGTGCTGGGGGTGCGCCAGGCCTCTCCCCCGGGGAGCCGCGCCACCGTCAGACCGCCGGCCCGGCCGCGGCCGGGGACGGGCTGTAGCCGCTGTCGCCGAGGTAGAGCAGGACGGCCGCCACCCGGCGGTGCGTGCGGTCACCGGTCGGCAGGTCGAGCTTGGTGAAGATCGAGTTGATGTGCTTCTCGACGGCCCGCGAGGTGACGTGCAGCGACGAGGCGATCGCCGAGTTGGACGCACCGGTGGCGATCAGGCCCAGCACCTCACGCTCGCGGCTGGTGAGCCGCGCCACCGGGCTGGCCTCGAACCGCAGCCGGTGCCGCATCAGCGCGTCGACGACGTGCGGGTCGATGACGCTCTCGCCGCGGCGCACCGCCTCGAGGGCCGAGACCAGCTGCTCGACGTCGGCGACACGCTCCTTGAGCAGGTAGCCGCGCCCGGTGCTGCCGCCGGCCACCAGCGCCAGCGCCCCCTCGGCATCCGCGTGCTGGGACAGGACCACGACCCCGAGCTGCGGGTGCGTGCGGCGGAAGCGCTCGGCGGCGCGGATGCCCTCGTCGGTGTGCGTGGGCGGCATCCGGATGTCGGCCAGCACCACGTCGGGGTCGTGCTCGGTGACCGCGTGGATCAGCTCCCCGAGGTCACCGGCCTCGATGACCTCGTCGACCGCGGGGTGCTCGGTCAGGAGCGCGACGAGGCCCCGACGGAGCAGCACGCTGTCCTCCGCGAGCACCACGCGCATGCCGGGCATCCCCTCATGGTAGGAGGCGACGCTGTCAAGCACCGGACTTCGCCGAACGAGGCGGTACCGGCAGGATGGCGCCGTGCTTCCCGATCTCTTCCTCCGGCCCGCCGAGCGGGACAACCCCGGCACCGTCATCGACGACCACCACCCGGAGGGCGTCGCGTGGAGCGAGGGCAACCGGGTGCGGCTGATCGTGCACGGCCGGCCGTACATGGCCGAGCTCCACGAGCGGGTCTCGCAGCTCGCGGAGGGCGACCTGCTCGTCTTCGTCGACTGGCGCGGCGACCCCGACCAGCGGTTGACCGACGACCCGCGGTCGACGGTGTCGTCGACCTTCGCCGCGGCGGCCCGGCGGGGCGTCGACGTGCGCGGCCTGCTGTGGCGCTCGCACTGGAACAAGATGGGCTTCCACTCCGAGAAGTCGCGCCTGTTCGGCCTCGAGATCGACGAGGCCGGCGGCCAGTGCCTGCGCGACATGCGGGTGCGCACCGGTGGCTCGCACCACCAGAAGTTCGTCGTGCTGCGGCACCGCGACGACCCGTCGCGCGACATCGCCTTCCTCGGCGGCATCGACCTGTGCCACAGCCGACGCGACGACATCGCGCACGAGGGTGACCCCCAGGTGATCGCCATGCCGCAGGTGTTCGGTGTGCGTCCGGCGTGGCATGACGTGCAGCTGGCCATCCAGGGGCCGGCGGTCTTCGACATCGAGACCACCTTCCGCGAACGGTGGGAGGACACGACGCCACTGACCCTCAACCCCGGTCGGCTGCTGTCGAGCCTGGTGCAGCGCGAGCCGATGGTCCCGCGCCCCCTGGCCGAGCAGGCCCCGCCGCCGCCCCCCGTGCAGGGCGGCACCGAGGCGGTGCAGCTGCTGCGCACCTACCCGTCGATCCTGCCCAGGGGCTACGACTTCGCGCCGGAGGGCGAGCGCAGCGTGGCGCACGGCAACACCAAGGCGATCGTGCACGCCCGACGACTGGTCTACCTCGAGGACCAGTACCTGTGGTCGGAGGACGTGGGCCGGCACTTCGCGAAGGCGCTGCGCGAGAACCCCGAGCTACGGCTCATCGCGGTCATCCCGATGGTTCCCGACGAGGACGGCGCGCTCACCCTGCCGCCCCAGCTCTACGGCCGCAAGCTCGCGATGGACCTGCTCCTGGAAGCCGGGGGCGACCGGGTCGCGGTCTACGGCCTCACCAGCGAGGCCGGCTACCCGATCTACGTGCACTCCAAGGTCTGCGTCATCGACGACGTGTGGGCCAGCGTCGGGTCCGACAACTTCAACCGGCGCTCCTGGTCGAGCGACTCGGAGGTGGCCTGCGCCGTGCAGGACCTGCGGGTGTCCGACCGCGAGACGCCGGTGCCGCGCGACTCCTTCGCGCTGCGGGTGCGGCGCGAGCTGGTGGCCGAGCACGTCGGCATCCACCCCGACGACGTGCCCGACGACCCGGATGCCGTGTGGGACCTGATGGCGGCCGCCGCCACGGCGCTCGACGACTGGTATGCCGGTGGGCGCGGGCCGCGCGGGCGGCGGCACCTCCCGCGCCCCAAGGCGCCGATGAAGGGCACCGCGGTGCACTGGCGGCGGCGCTCCGGCGGGTGGTCCGGGGCACCGGGCGTGGAACGACCGCCGGGACGGCTGCGGCGGCTGTCGCCGCCGGAGCTCAGCCGCAGCCAGCTGCTCTGGGCGCCCCGGCTCTACGACGTGTTCGACCCCGACGGCACGCTGCTGCGCGACGACCGGATCTGACCCCGCCACCCTGACCGCGTCCTCAGATCGACCAATAGGTCACTCGGGGGACGCGCGCGTGTCCCTGCAGTGACCTATTGGTCGATTCCGGGACGGGTGCTGGCGGTGACCGCCGGATGCCGGGGCACGCCGCCGCCTGTGGGAACCTTGGTGACGCCCGTGCGGGAGGACCCGCGCCACTCACGACCTCTCGGAGGACTGCCGCGTGCCCGACGCCCCGGCCACCGACTTCCGCCCCGTCATCCTCGGCGGCGACATCACGGCATACAGCCTGGTCCGCACCTTCCACGCCGCCTACGGCGTGCGCCCGCTCGTGGTCAACATGACCGACGGCGGCCCCATCGGCCTGAGCACCCTGTGCGACCACGTCTACGTCGAGGGTTTCGAGGACGCCGACACCTTCGTCGGCGCCCTCGAGAAGGTCGGGCGCGAGCACGCGCGGCCCGGCGTCCCGCTGCTGCTCGTGGCCGCCGGTGACTGGTACGTGCGGATGATCATCGAGCACAAGGCCCACCTCGGGCAGTGGTTCACCATCCCCTACATCGAGCTCGAGCTGCTCGACCGGATCGTGCGCAAGGACGTCTTCTACGGCCTGCTCGACGAGGTGGGCGTGCCCTACCCGAAGACCGTCGTCGTCGACATGAGCCAGGACCTCGGCGAGGAGCACGACCTGCCCTTCGAGTTCCCCGTCGTCATGAAGCCCGCCGACAGCGCGCTGCACCACTATGCGCGCTACCCGGGCAAGAAGAAGGTCTTCATCCACGAGACCCGCGAGGAGCTCGCGACGGCGCTCGCAGCGGTGCGCGCGTCGAACTACGACGGCAACTTCCTCCTGCAGGAGTTCATCCCGGGCGACGACACCAACATGCGGGTGCTCACCTGCTACTCCGACCAGCACGGCAAGGTGCGCTTCGGCGCGGTGGGGCACGTGCTGCTCGAGGAGCACCACCCGATGGCGATCGGCAACCCGTGCGTCATCATCAACACCGAGATCGACGAGATCATCGAGCAGGCCACCCGCTTCCTCGAGCACGTCGGCTACGTGGGCTTCTCCAACTTCGACCTCAAGTACGACCGGCGCGACGGCACCCTGAAGTTCTTCGAGATCAACGTGCGGCTGGGCCGGTCCAACTTCTACGTGACCGCCGGCGGCAACAACGTCTCCGAGTGGTACGTGCGCGACTGGGTGCGCCACGAGGAGCTGACCGGGGTCGAGATCGCCCGCGGCGAGCACCTGTTCGCGTTCGTGCCGAAGTACGTCGTCAAGAAGTATGTGCTCGACCCGGTGCTGCGCGACAAGGCGCTGGCCCTGATGAAGGCCGGCCGTGCGAGCGACCCGAACTGGTACGCGCCCGACCTCACGCTCAAGCGCCGCGCCTACAACATGGCCTACCACCTCAACCAGGTGCGCAAGTTCCGAACGCACTTCGTCGCCCGATGACGTTGCCGCAGAACGCTGCCCGCGACGAGCCGGTGGGGGTGCTCGGGGGGCTCGGCCCCGCAGCGACGGTGCACTTCATGGCGCGCGTCGTCGAGCGCACCGACGCCCACCGCGACCAGGACCACGTCGACCTGCTCGTCTGGCAGCACGGCAGCATCCCCGACCGCTCGGCGTTCCTCCTCGGCCATGGTGAGAGCCCCGAGCCGGTGCTCGTCGCGGATGCCGTGGCGCTCGAGCGCGCGGGCGCGCGCTTCATCGCCATCCCGTGCAACACGGCGGTGGTGTGGGTGGAGCAGATGCGCGCCGCGGTGTCGATCGAGGTGCTCGACACGGTGGCCGAGACGGTGGAGGCGGCGCAGCGGGCCGTGCCCGGGCTGACCCGGCTCGGCGTGCTCGCCACCGACGGCACGCTGCTCGCAGGCACGTACGCTGCCGCTGCTGCCGCCGCCGGGCTCGACCTGCTCACCCCCTCGGCCGACGTGCAGCGCGAGGTCATGTCGATCATCTACGACGGGGTCAAGGCCGGGATGCCGGTGTCGCGGGAGCGCTTCGACGCCGTCGTGGCCCACCTGCGCGAGCAGGGCGCCGAGGCGGTGGCCCTGGGCTGCACCGAGCTGTCGGTGCTGCACGAGGACCTCGGTGTCGACGACCCCGCCGTCGTCGACTCGATCGACGCCCTCGCCCGTCGCGTCGTCGAGCGCGCGGGCGCCCCGCTGCGGCACTGACCCGGCCCTCGCCCTCCCCGCCAACCCCTTCCTCCTGCGAAACGTGGGTGATTCCCGTCGTCAGGGCAACGGGAATCACCCACATCGGCAGTGGATGAGGCGGATGTGGGTGAAGATCGCCGTCCGGGCAACGGGAATCACCCACGATCGCGGTGAGAGGGCGTTGCTGCCGGACGGCTCGCCCGGGCCTGGTGACCCTGGCCTACGATCAGGACGTGATCGGCGACCTGGTCGGCCCCGCCGTCGGCATCGCAGCTTCCCCGTTCCCGGTCGTCCCCGCGATCCTGCTGCTGCTCACGCCGCGGGCGACTGCTAACGCCGCCTCGTTCCTCGCCGGGTGGGCGGCCGGCATCCTCGCCGCCACGACCGCCTTCGTGCTCCTGGAGTCGGTGATCGAGCTGGCCGACGACACGCCGTTGTGGGTGTCGTGGGCGCGGGTGGGGCTGGGGCTCGCCCTGGTGGTGTTCGGGGTGCGGCAGTGGCTCTCGCGCCGCGAGGAGCAGCCGGCGCCGGCGTGGATGCAGTCGCTGGAGTCGGCCACACCGGGCTCGGCCGCGCGGCTCGGCCTGGTCCTGTCGATGGCCAACCCCAAGGTCCTGCTGTTCTGCGCGGCCGCCGGGCTGGGCATCGGGGCCGCCTCCGTCACCGGCGTCTCAGCGGCCCTGACCGTGGTGCTGTTCGCCCTGGCCGCCTCGGTGAGCGTGGCCGTGCCCCTGCTCGCTCACCTCGTGCTCGGCGAGCGGGCCACGGCACCGCTGCGCCGGGCCAACACCTGGCTCACCGTGCACAACGCCACCGTGATGGCGCTCGTGCTGCTCGTCATCGGCGGGCTGGTGCTCAGCAAGGGCGTCAGCGGCCTCTGACCCGGGCCTGCCCTCCGCGGGAACGTGGGTGAAGATCGGCGGCTGGGCGGCGATCATCACCCACGTTCGAGGTGGGGAGGCCCTCGCGGGTGAGCACCCACACGCGAAGCTCGACGCACACCGGCGACCCGTCGGCATCCGGCGCCTCCACCCCCGCCACGGCCACGACGACCGCCTCGTCGACCAGGCCGTCGTCGAGGTCGAGTCGGGCGGCCAGCTCGGCCTCGGTCACCGCCTCGGGCCCACCCACCCAGGTCGTGCAGGGGCCGGTGACCCCCAGGGCGACGGAGATCCGCCCGGTCACGCTGTTCGACAGCGTCCACGGGAAGGCGCCGGGCGCCGCGAGCGCGTAGCCGGTGGTCTGCGCGGCCCGCCAGAAGGCCAGCGCCTCGCGGGCGCCGTTGTCAGGGGTCGCGACGTGCAGGGCGACCCGCGGACCGCTCGGCAGTGCCGGGTCCGCCTCGCCCAGGCGGGCCGCGACCCACGCGGCCACCGCCTCGCCGGCGGCGTCGAGCGGCTCGCTGGTCCAGTGCTGCGTGGTGGTGGTCATGCGGCCCTCCCGAGGACCAGGGCGGAGTTCAGCCCGCCGAAGGCGTAGCCGCAGCTGAGCACCCACTGCAGATCGGGTGCGGCACGTGCGGTGAGCACGACGTCGACGTCCAGGGCCGGGTCGACCTGCACCACACCGGCGTTCGGCACCAGGGTCGCGGTCTCGAGCGACCGCACCGCCACCACGGCCTCGAGCGCGGTGGCGGCCCCGAGGGCGTGGCCGAGTGCCCCCTTGATGCTGGAGACCGGCGGTGGCGCGTCGCCGAAGACGGTGTGCAGGGCCAGCGACTCCGCGGCGTCCGAGCGTGGCGTGCCGGTGCCGTGCGCGCTGACCCAGCCGATGTCGTCCGGGAAGAGGTCGGATGCCGTGAGCGCGGCACGCATCGCCGCGGCCATGCCGCTGCCGTCCTCGCGGGGGGCGGTCGGGTGGTGGGCATCGGCGCTGAGTCCGAGCCCGCCGACGACAGCGCGGGCGCGCACGGCATCCGCGTGCCGTTGCAGCACCAGGAAGGCGGCGCCCTCGCCGAGCGTCATGCCCCGCCGGCCCAGGCCGAAGGGCGCACAGCCGTCCGGAGCCATGGCGCGCATCCGGGCGAAGCCGACCATGGCGATGCGCGAGAACGGCTCGACGCCACCGGCCAGGGCGATGTCGACGCGGCCCGAGGCGACGGCCCGGGCAGCCGCACCGATCGCGTAGTTGCCTGCAGCACAGGCAGTTCCGATGGTGCGGCAGGGGCCGGCGAGTCCGAGCTCCGACGCCACCGAGGCGGCGAAGATCGGGGACCCGCCCTGGTCGAGGTCGAAGGTGCCGCCGGCCGTCGAGTCCTCGTAGACGCCGGACTCGCCCATCGTCGTGCCGATGAAGACTCCGACCCGGGTCGGGTCGACCCCGTCGACCAGGCGGCCGTCGGCTCCGATCAGCCCCGCGTCGTCCAGTGCCTCCCGGGCCGCGCGTCGCGCCAGCGCCCGGCCGCGCACCCGCACGTCGGGCACGTCGTCGCCCCAGACCGCGTCGTCGACCCGGCACGCGACGTCGAGCGAGAACCCCTCGGCGGACAGGTCGGCCCAGTGCCGCACCGCTGTGCGCCCGTCGAGGATGCCGTGCCACGTCGCCTCGACGTCCCCACCGAGGGCGCTGACCGCGCCGGTGCCGGTGACGACGGCCTGGGCGGAACCGGTCACGAAGCACCCACGAGGGCACTCTCGAGGAAGTCGGCGACGGCATCCATCGAGGTCAGTGCGGGCCACGCGTCGTCGGGCACGGCGATGCCGAGCCGGTACTCCAGGCGGGCGACGAACTCGAGGACGGCCAGCGAGTCGACCTCGAGGTCGAGGCCGAGGTGAGCGGCGGTGTCGGCGTCCGGCGCGACGTCAGGCGCCGCGACGGCGAGCTCCTCACGGATGGCGGACAGGATCTCCGGGCGGTTCATGATGCCTCCTCGAGGGGATGGGGGTGGGGGTGCTGCGCCAGCTCGGCCGCGGGCGCGTCGAGGAGGGGGGCGGTGGGGTCGCCGAGCAGTCGGTAGGTGGCGGCGTGCGGGTCGTGCGGGGCGACCATGACGACCAGGTCACCGATGGTGCGGGCCGACCCCAGCCCGCGCGCGATGCGCAGCGCCCAGCGGGCGTTTCCGGTGTGCACGCTCGAGGTGACCGCGCCGATCGTGGCGGCAGCGACCCCGCGCAGCGGCAGGGACTCGGCGAACGACAGGCCGGTGCGGCGCCGGCTCGCGGTGTGGCAGGTCAGCGACACGACCGCACCGGCCGGGCGGTGCCCCTCCAGCGAGACCGCGTCCGCCAGGTGGCGGGCCCGCGTGCCGGCGTAGCCGACCCAGCCGACCGGGCGGCCGTGCCCGACGTACAGCCCCACGGCCGGGCCGGAGGCGATCAGGTCGACGAGGTCGTCGCGGCTCAGCTCGTAGGCCGTGGCCCGGCGCACCCGGCAGCCGTCGTCCGCCTCACCACCGATGCGGACGATGCGGTCGACGAGCCGGTCGAAGCGCGGGTGCCGCTCGCCGAGCACGGCGAGGGTGCACGACGCGGGAGTCGGGGCGCGACCACGCCGCTCGGCGGGTACCGCGCGGCCGGCATCCGGGCCGGTGACCGACCGAGCGGCCCGGGCGTGCACCGCCACGGCCGTGCGGGCGAACCGTGCCAGGTCGGCGGGCGTCGTCGCCGGGAGCCAGGCCGCAGCCACCACCCGGCCGTCCCGTGCGGTGAGCACCGGGGCCGGCAGCACCGTGCGCGGCGACCGCTCGCGCGGGCCGACCACGAGCACGGCGGAGGCGTCGTCGGCCAGGGCGGCGACCGCCCGGGAGCCGCCCCCCGCCACGGTGCCCCAGGGGAGCAGCCGCAGGCCCGGGCCGCGACGCCAGTGCTCGAGGAGCGGCTCGAGCGCGTCGGCGGAGGCCGGGTCGGCGACCACGGTGACCGGGCGACCTGCCATGCCCTGCTCCGGAGGCTTCCCGGTGCGGGTCATGCCGCGCGGACCAGGTCGACGTACGGCTGCCACGCGGTCGCGTCCATCGGGGGCGTCGTCAGTACCTGCCTCACGTACCAGTGCATGATCACCTGCGCCTGCATCTCGGGGTTGAGGGTCGCCCAGGTGGAGCCGTCGGCCGCGAGGTCGTCCTCGCCCTCGTCGCCCCGGAACTGGCCGCGCGGGCCCTCCTCGGTCTCGGTGCCGAAGTCCCTGGGGATGGTGATCCGCGAGGCGACGGTGTTCTCCTCCGAGTAGCCGTAGTTGTAGCCGGTGTCGCCGACGCCGTCACCGGTGGCCTGGGCGTACACCGCGTCGGCGAGGTAGGCCGACCCGACCTGCTGGTACTGCCACACGTGGGTGAGCTCGTGCACCATCGTGCGGCGGCTCAGGCCCTCGTCGACGTTGAAGTTGACCAGGCTGTTGGTGACGAACGCGCGGGACTCGTCGCTGGTGCTGAACCAGTCCTGGACGCCGAAGATGACCTCGTTGGTGATGTCGTCGACCGCGAAGAAGATGTGGTCGTAGTCGAGGGAGTCGCCGAAGACCAGCCGGGCCTCCGCGACCTCCTGGGGGGTCATCGCGCGGTAGCCGGCGAGCGTGCTCAGCAGGATGCTGACCGCGGCACCCAGCGCGGCGCCGACGATGTCCCACGCCGCCGCGAGGATGTCGACCACGGCCCGGCCGACCGCCTTGGCCGAGCGCACGAACGCCTCCCAGGCGACCTCGCCGAGGGTCCACACGTCGTCCGCGATCTGGCCGAGGGTCTTCCCCACGGCGTCGAGCGCGCGCAGCAGGTTGTCGAGGGCATCACCGGGGTTGGCCAGGGTGGCCGCGACGAGCTGGGCGATGGTCTTCCCGAGGTCGAGCAGCGACTGCACCGCTTGGGTGAGCACCTCGAGCGAGCGGTCGAGCGCCCACGCCATCACGTCGACGAGCGAGGCCCCCGCGTCCAGCACGCCCTTGATCACGTTCCCGAGTGCCGGCAGCGCGTCGTTGGCCACGTAGGAGAGCACGTACTCGATGCTGTTGCCGACCCGCTGGGTCGCCTCGGCCAGCAGCTGGAGGGCCTGGTCGCCGGTGGCCTCGGCCCACTCGATGACCGTGCGAATAGCCTCACCGGCCGCCTCGACCGAGGTCAGGATGGCGTCGAACATCGCCGCACCCTGCGCCCGGGCCCAGTCGAGGATCTCGGTGACGCTGTGCTTGACGAAGCGGATGGCGAGCACGGCCTGGCGCCACAGCTCGCTGGCGAGGGCCTCACCTCGCTCGATCAGCCACTCGAAGATGTCGCCGACCGGGCCGAGCGCCTGGAGCACGCCGGTCACCAGCTTGCGGAGCACGAAGTAGCCCTTGGCGACGACCGCCTCGAGCAGCTCGGTCACCGCGGCACCGACCTCGATCGCGGCCTGGATGAGGCGGGCCGCAACGGCATACGTGAACTCGACCATCGCGCCGGCGAACTCCACGATCGTCTTGCCGAGCTCGAAGGCAGCCTTGACCACGTCCTTGAGCACGCTGAAGGCGATCCTGGCGAGGTCGCGCAGCACGGTGACCAGGGCCTTGCCGAGGTCGAAGGCGATCTGCACGAGCTTCTTCAGGGCGGTGAAGCCGGCCGAGGCGATGCTGGTGACGAGGTCGACGAGGGTCTTGCCGGCGTCGATGAGGCCCTGGACGACGGCCCGGCCGATGGCGATGACCGCCGAGGTCGCGTACGAGACGAGGTCGACCACGGCCTCGCCGATGGCTGTGGCCGCGGCTGCCACCCGCCGCACGAAGTCGGCGCCCGCCGCGATCGTTGCGTCGAGCACCTGCCTGAGGGTGTTGCCGAGCTCGCGGAAGGAGCGCACGACCTGGCCGAGGAGGTCGCTCGGGCGGGTCACGAGGGTCACCAGGATCTCGCCCATCGCCTTGCCCAGTGCCAGCAGCGAGGTGACGACGCCCTTGACGAGGGCGAACCCGAAGGCGACGGCCTGTTCGAGGATGTTGCCGATCTCCTTGCCGATCGCGATCAGTGCCTCGACGGCCTTGCGGATGAAGCCGATGGCCAGCCCGGCGATGGTCGACAGCAGCTGGGCGAGCGTGCGCCCGAGCTGGTCGATGGCGCGGAAGACGTCGACGATGACCGACCGGGCGAGCTCGAGGGCACTGACGACGATGTCGCGCATCGCGATGCCGATCTGCTCGAGCCCGTTGATCATCGTCTTGAGTACCTGGAAGGTGGCCTCGGCGATCTTGCCCACCAGCTCGGCCAGGGTGGCGGCCGCGGCGTACAGCGCGTGTGCCAGGTCCTTGACGGCCTCGATGGTCCAGTTGACGACGTCGGAGATGGCCTCGACGAAGGCGGTCCCGATCGCCTCGAGCGCGTCGACCACGGCGTTCACGGCATCCGAGATGGCATCGCCCACGTCCTCGAAGAACTCGACCACCGCGTCGTCGACGTCGGGGCTGGGCAGCCCCATCGCGTGGGCCCGCATCACGGCACCGGCGTCGCGCAGCCAGCCGCCGACCTCCTTGGCGGCCCGCTTGTCCACCTTGCCGTCGGTCTTGACGACGAGCGACTCCATGACGGCTCGGCCCTGGGTGCGGGGGAGCAGCGAGATCGCCTGCACGACACCGCGGCCCTGCCCCTCCTGCCGGTACCCCTGGATCAGCGCGCGACGCCGGGTGTCGTCCATGCCGGCCACGGCCTGGAAGAGCTGGCGGTGCTCCTCGGTGGTCTTCAACGTGGAGGCGTAGCCGCGGGCGAGGGCGACGGCCCGGTTCGGGCTGCGGTCGAACGCCTCGACGAAGGCGGGAGCGGCCTCGACGGCTCCGAACTCCGTTGCCTTCAGCCGCTTTCGCAGCGCCGTCAGGTCAGCGATCGGGATGTCGGACGTCGCGGCGATGATCCGGTTGGGCATGGTGGGTCTCCTGCGTCGATGGGCTCGTTGGTGCACAGGAGGCCGGCGCAGGGTCCGTGATACGTCAGGACCCGGACACCGCGCAGGTCCGGGGTGGGGCGCGGCGGGGTCGGGTCGGTCGCTAGCGGGGTTGGCGGTGAGGGTGAGACCTCGCTGACCGCACGGTCGCACTTGTTGCGGATCTGTCACTCTCACAGCGGTTTCAGTCACGCCCCGACTGGGTGAGCCGCGCGAAGTGGGTCGACCCGGCATCCGGCCCTGTTCAGGTCGTGCGGACGGCCCCGACGGCCGGTCGATCGAGCACCGGGTCGAGCTCGGCGTAGCGATGGAACCACGGCTGCGCCTCCTCCAGCTGCGCGGCGACCTGCAGCAGCAGCGCGTCGGCGCCGAGCCGCCCCACCAGCTGCACCCCCAGCGGCAGGTTGGCATTCGTCCAGTGCAGCGGCACGCTGATGGCCGGCCGCCCGGTGAGGTTCGCGAGCTGGGTGTACGGCACCCAGCTGAGGTTGTCGGTGATGATCTGGTCGAGCACGCCCGATGCCGAGAGCAGCTTGCCGGTGCGCGTGCGCGACACGACCCGGGCGGCCCGCTCCAGCGCCCGGGAGGAGTCGAGCGCGCCCACCGCGAGCGGGGGCTGCGCGAGGGTCGGCGTCAGGAAGATGTCATGGGTCTCGTGGAAGCGGGCCAGCGCACGGGTGTGCGCGTTGATGTTGGTGACGGCCTCGATCAGGGGCCGGATGCCGGCCGCGCGCCCCAGCTCGGCGGCGGCGAGCGAGCCGGCCTCGAAGAGGCTGTCCGGCGCACCGAACCGCTTCTTGGCGTCGACGATCTGGGCGTAGACCTGCGCGAACCAGATGGTGAGGAAGTCGCGGGCCAGCGCCTCGTCGTCGTGCGGGGGGCTCACCTCCTCGACCTCGTGGCCCAGCTCCGCCAGGAGGGCGGCAGCGGCCTCGACCGCGAGCACCGCCTCCCGGTCGGGATGCGCGTTGATCGCCGACGCGGCGGAGTATCCGACCCGCAGCGTGCCCGGTGCGCGAAGGACCGCCTCGGCGAACGGCACCGGCGGCATGGCGCCCTCGTAGGCGGCCCCGGCATCCGGCGCGATGATCGCGTCCAGCAGTGCCGCGCTGTCGCGGACCGTGCGGGAGACCACGCCTTGGGTGACCATGCCGAACATCAGCTCGCCGGTCTGCGGGCCGTAGGGGCCGATGCCGCGGCTGGTCTTGAGCCCGACGAGGCCGTTGCACGCGGCCGGGATGCGGATCGACCCCCCGCCGTCGTTGGCGCCGGCCGCCGGCACGATGCCGGCCGCGACCGCCGCACCGGCCCCGCCCGACGAGCCGCCGGGGGTGCGGGTGACGTCCCAGGGGTTGCGGGCCACCCCCCACAGCGCCGACTCGGTGACGGCCTTGGCCCCGAACTCCGGTGTGTTGGTCTTGCCCATGATGACCAGCCCGGCCTCGAGGAAGCGGCGCGTCACGAGGGCGTGCTCGGTGGCCACGTCGTGGGCCAGGGCTCTCGAGCCGCTGGAGGTGGGGAAGCCGGCGTACTCCTGGGCGAGGTCCTTGATGAGGAAGGGCACTCCGGCGAAGGGTCCGGTGAGGCCCCGGTCGGCCGCGCGGGCACCGGCGACCCGCGTCAGCGGCATCACGACCGCGTTGATCGTCGGGTTCACCGCGTCGAGGCGCTCACGGGCCAGGGTCAGCAGCTCGGATGCCGTCACCTCCTTCGCGGCCACGAGTCCGGCCAGCGTGGTCGCGTCAGAGGTCAGGTACTGGTCGAGGTCCATCCCCAGAATGTAGGGCCACGGCCGCTGGGACGGATGCGGGCGCTGGCCCCGTCAGGGGCGCAGCAGCACCTTGGTCGCCCGACGCTCGTCCATGGCGGCGTAGGCCTCGGCCACCTCGGCGAGCGGCAGGGTGAGGTCGAAGACGCGCCCCGGGTCGATCTCGCCGTCCCAGACCTTCGCCAGCAGGTGGGGCAGGTAGGCCCGCACCGGTGCCGGGCCGCCGCGCAGCCCGACGTTGCGCCAGAACATGTGCTCCTGCGGCAGGTCGGTCACGTGCGGCACGCCGACCCAGCCCACCATCCCGCCGGGGCGGGTGCAGCGCAGCGCCTGCACCACGGAGTCGTCGGTGCCCACGCACTCGAGCACGGCATCCGCGCCGACCCCGCCGGTGAGGTCCATGACCGCCTCGACGCCGGCATCCCCGCGCTCGGCCACGACGTCGGTGGCACCGAACTCGCGGGCGATGGCCTGCCGGTCGGCGTGCCGGCTCATCGCGATGACGCGCCCGGCACCGAGCTGTGCCGCGGCGAGCACGCCGCTCAGCCCGACCGCGCCGTCCCCGACCACCACCACGGTGCTGCCTGGCTGCACGTCGGCGCAGACGGCGGCGTGCCACCCGGTGCACATGACGTCGGAGAGCGCGAGAACGCTCGGCACCATCGCGGCATCCGGGGTGTCGGGGGTGGCGAGCAGCGTGCCGTCGGCGTTCTGCACCCGGACCAGCTCGGACTGGCAGCCGTTGTAGCCAGTTCCGTTCTGGCAGTTCGCGTGTGCGCCCGCGCGGCACAGCGGGCAGGTGTTGTCACTGGTGAGGAACCCGCCGACGACGAACTGGCCGGCGCGCACCGAGGTGACGTCGGAGCCGACGTCCTCGACGACACCGACGTACTCGTGGCCGATCGGGGTCGGCTTCGCCACCTCCTGGATGCCGCGGTAGCGCCACAGGTCGGAGCCACAGACGCAGGTCGCGACGGTGCGCACCACGGCGTCGGTCGGCGCGAGGACGGTCGGGTCGGGGCGCTCCTCGAGGCGGACGTCTCGGGTGCCGTGGATGACGGTGCCGCGCATCGGCTGTCTCCTCGCGTGTTCGGTGGGGATCCCAGTCAAGCCGCTCGGCGGCCCTCGTGGGAGTCATGGAGGTGCCCGGTGGTGGTGGCTCGTGATGCGGCGGTGGACGTGATGGCGGCGGTCGGCTGCGATCCGTCAGGCTGCGGGGACGTGCCCCGTCCCGTCAGGAGATCCGCAGATGGCCGAGCGAGCGAGCGACTGGAACCAGAACATCATCGATGAGTTCCGCGCCAACGACGGCACGGTGGTCGTGCGCGCCCGCGTGCTCGAGGGTGCCGAGCGCGACTCCGGCTGGGCGCAGTTCACCGCGGCGAGCCCGGGGTTCAAGGAGTACGAGACGCGCACCACCCGGGTCATCCCGGTCGTGGCACTGCACCGCTTCGAGTCCTGAGCCGGAGAGCTGCCGGCGGCGTCGACCGCCGGTCGCGCGACCCCGGCGTCAGGGCGTCACTGACGAGCCGGCATCCGATGCGGCAGGTGAACCGGCATCCGACGACCGGGCGGCCGCCCGGGCGCCGAACCGGTCGTCGGGGTCGAGCCGGGTCAGCATTGCCTCCCCGATGGCGGACAGCTGGTCGAGCTGGGTGCGCGAGAGCGGGTCGAGCACCAGCTGGCGCACCGCGTTGACGTGGCCGGGCGCCGCGTCGACGAGGGTGTCCCAGCCGGTGGCCGTGAGCCGGGCGTTGGTGGCGCGCCGGTCCTGCGGGCAGGGGAAGCGCTCCACGAGCCCGCGGTCCTCGAGGCGGGCGACGACGTGCGAGAGGCGGGGGAGGGTGCCGTTGGTGCGGTGGGCGAGGGCCGTCATCCGCAGGGTGCGCTCGGGCGCCTCGGACAGCATGGCCAGCACGAAGTACTCGAAGTGGGTGAGCCCGGAGTCGCGCCGGAGCTGGGTGTCGAGCGCCGCCGGCAGCAGCTCGGCGACCGCTGACAGCCGCAGCCACGCGGCGCGCTCTTCGGCGTCCAGCCACTGGGGTTCCATGGCGGACAGTCTAGCGCATTACTTGTAGAAACAACCATTGTCGTACCACTTTAGTGGCCGGCGACAACCACGTCCACGAACCCAAGAAGCACACCAATGGCAAGCATCTCGATCATCGGAACCGGAAACATGGGCCAGGCCATCGCGGCCGCGGGCCAGGGGCTGGCGGGGAAAGCCGTCGTCGACATCACCAACCGGGGGCCCGTGAGCTCGAGGCGCTCGGCTTCCTGCAGATCACCCTCGCCGCCGGCGAGAAGGTCTCCTGGACCGTGGCCCTTTCCTTGGCTCCGCCGGCCCCTCGGGCTCCGCCGGGCTCAACCGATGAGGTGCCCGATGGCGAGAGCTGCTGCGGTCGGACGACGCCGAAGTCGCGCTCGCCGGCCTATTCGGGGCGTCGGCGGCTACCGGTGGTGCACTGCTCGAGATGTCGACGGTGTTGGCTCACCCAGCGCGTGGTGAGGGCGGCCCGCCCCCGCCCCCTGGCCCCGGGTGCCGCCGCACGGGCCTGCGGCTCCCTGATGGTGCAGGAGGACACATACGAAGATCAGCGAACCCCTTGACGCCCACCGATGTGCACGCTAACAATTGGGGCATCGAACCGCTTCGACGATGAAAGGAAGCGTCCGAATGGCCACCATCGAGGATGTCGCCAGACGAGCGGGTGTAGCCCGCAGCACCGTCTCGTACGCGCTCTCGGGCAAGCGGTCGATCTCGGCGGAGACTCGTCGGCGGATCGAGCGGGCCATCGCGGACCTCGACTTCACGCCCAACGCCGGCGCTCGCGCCCTGGCGACGTCCCAGACCATGGTTCTCGGCGTCCTCCTGCAGTTCCACCAGGACGAGTTCGCCCCCGCCATGCTCCAGTACGTCCTGCCGATCTCGACGAGGGCTCGCGATCTGGGCTACGACATCCTGATGGTCACCGACCCCGACGGGCCGTCCGCCCTACGCCGGATCGCCGACTCGAACATGGTCGACGGAATCATCCTTCTCGATGTCACCGCCGACGATCCACGACTCCCGGCGCTGCGGTCCGTGAGCAAGCCGGGGGTGCTGCTCGGCCTTCCGAGGGACACCGCCGATCTGGACATCGTCGACCTCGACTTCGGAGAGGCAGCGCGGCTGCTCGTGGACCACCTCCACGAGCGTGGCCACCGCGAGCTCGTGCTCGTCGCACCGCCGCAGCACGTCATCGAGCGCGGGGGGTCCTACGCCTGGCGCTTCCGCGATGCGGCCGTCGAGCGCGCTGCCCGGTACGGCATGCGCATCCACGTCTACCACGGGGAGTCGCGCCAACCCGGAATCGGCACGTCCATGAAGTCGATCCTCGACGCGCATCCGTCCGCCACCGGTCTGATCGTCCACAACGACGCGACGATCGCCGCACTGCCCTCCATCCTGCGCGAGCGCGGGGTGAGCGTCCCGCAGGACCTCAGCGTGGTCAGCCTCTACTCGCGGGACTTCGGCGAGGAGTTCTCGCTGCCCTACACCGCGGTGGAGTCTGCCGCCGAGGAGCTCGGACGCCAGGCGGTGTCCCGGCTGATCAGTCGCATCTCGCAACCGCTGGAGACCGGCCCACCCCTTCTCCAGTTCGTCACCCCGGTCCTACGCGACCGCGGAAGCACAGGGTAGCCAGGCCCCCCTTGGCCGCCCGGACCAGGGTAGGTGGGTCGTCGAACCGGTTCACCACCCGCTCACAATGCAGTGAAAGGACACACCATGCGCACCACCCCGAAGGTCAGGCGAGCAACCGGCATCGTCTTCGCAACCGTCGTCGCCACGTCGCTGGCCGCCTGTGGTGGTGGTGGTGGGTCCTCGGACTCCTCGGCATCGGCAGGCGCGTCCTCGGCCGTGACCGAGATCGGCTTCTGGGACCCCTACCCGCAGTACGACGCGAGCTCGGACTGGGCCAAGTACGTCCAGGCGTGCGCCCCCAGCGGAGCGACGATCAACCGGACCACCGCACCCAACACCGACCTCATCAACAACCTCACCACTGCCGTTCGTGAGGACAACGCGCCCGATGTGGTGTTCCTCGACAACCCGGCCGTGCCGGAGGCCTCCGCCTCGGGCCTGCTGGCCCCCCTCGACACCGTCGGCATCGCAAAGGGAGACGCGGACGCCAACCTCGCCGGCCCCGGCACCGTCGACGGCAAGACCTACGGCGTGCCGATCGGCGCCAACACCCTCGGGCTCTACTACAACGAGGACATCCTCAAGAAGTCCGGGATCGACCCGTCGACGATCACCGACTGGGCCAGCCTCAACGCCGCGCTCGAGAAGGTCACCAAGGCCGGTAGCAAGGGCATCACCTTCGCCGGCGTCCCTGGCGAGGAAGGCACCTTCCAGTTCCTCCCCTGGTTCTGGGGTGCGGGTGCGAACCTGAAGGACATCGGCTCGGCGCAGGCCGTGCAGGCCGGGCAGCTCGTCTCCGACTGGGTGGCCAAGGGGTACGCCCCGAAGTCCGCCATCACCGACAACCAGTCGGCGTCGTGGGACCAGTTCCTCACGGGGGACTACGCCTTCGCCGAGAACGGCTCGTGGTTCGCCAAGGCCGCCGCCGCGGAGAAGTTCCCGATCAAGATGATGCCCATCCCCTCCGCATCCGGCGGAGCCGCCCCGGTGCCCACGGGTGGCGAGTTCGGGGTCGTGCCGGTCCACAAGGACAACAGTGCAGGCCACTACGCGGCCGCCAAGGCGGTGATCGACTGCCTGCTCGGGACCGACAAGCAGATCACGACCGACAACATGCTCGGCTACTTCACCGCCAACGAGACGACCAGGACGCAGCAGATCGCCGCCGAGCCGGTGTACGCCCCGTGGACGGACGCGATCAACGGTGCGCAGGGACGCACGACCGACCTCGGTACCTCCTACCTGACGACCTCGGCCGCGCTGTCGAAAGCCGAGCAGGCCGCCCTCAACGCCAGTGGTGACCAGGCCAAGGTCGCTGAGGCCTTCAAGGTCGCCGCGCAGGAGGCGAAGGGCTGAGGCCCGTTCTCGCGGTGGGCGGTCCGACAGCCACCACGTGCGCACAGGACCGCCCACCGGAGCACCTGAACCGACGGAGAGACCATGAGCCAGACCACCGCGAGCAGGCCGGGGGGAACGATGCAGCCGGCACGCGAAGAACGCCAGTCGACGCCCCGCAGGCGGTTGCGGCGGCGCCACCTGACCGGGTTGGTCTTCGCAGCCCCGCTGATCGTCTACCTCGTCCTGTTCTACGCCTACCCGCTCGCGGTGAACGTCTCGATGAGCCTGCGCCGGTTCACCCGGGCCACGTACGTGACCGGGGAGGCGCCGTTCGCCGGGGCGGACATCTTCAAGGAGGTCCTGGCCTCACCGCAGTTCTGGCCGACCGTGGAGCAGACGGCGATCTTCGTCGTGGTCTCCCTGGTCTTCCAGTACTCGATCGGGCTTGCGCTGGCCGTCTTCTTCTACAAGAACTTCCCGCTCTCGACCGTGCTGCGAGGGCTGTTCCTCGTCCCGTGGCTGCTCCCGATCATCGTCTCGGCCACCACGTGGCAGTGGATGATGGACGCCGACAACGGCATCCTCAACCGCTTCCTCGGCCTCTTCGGCATCGACCCGATCTGGTGGCTCAACGCTGACAACTCGCTGTGGGCCGTCATCATCGCGAACATCTGGCTCGGCATCCCGTTCAACCTGGTGATCCTCTACTCGGGGCTCCAGAACATCTCCAAGGACCTCTACGAGGCCGCCGAGCTCGACGGCGCGGGGCCGTGGCGACGGTTCTGGTCCATCACCTTCCCCCTCCTTCGCCCCGTCACCGCGATCACCCTCCTCCTCGGCTTCGTCTACACCCTCAAAGTCGTCGACATCATCTGGATCATGACGACGGGGACCGGGAAGTCCCAGACCCTCGCCACCTGGGCCTACGGCATGGCGTTCGGCAAGGGCACCTCGGCCGTCATCAAGTACTCCCAGGCCTCGGTGGTCGGCTCGATCCTGCTGGTCATCGCGCTGGTCATGGGCCTGGTCTACCTCGCCGTGCAGCGGCGCCAGGAGGACTGAGATGCGCCGCGACACCCGGACCTGGTGGAAGACGGCGATCGGCGTCGCGCTCACGGCCGTCATGCTCTTCCCGCTGTACTGGATGATCAACGTGTCCTTCACGCAGCGGCCCGCCATCCGCCGTGGAGACCTGTTCCCCCGAGCGTTCACCCTCGACAACTACGCCGTCGTCCTTCAGGACCAGCTTCCGTACCTCGCCACCAGCCTGCTCATCGGCTTCGGCACCGTGGTGCTCACCCTGCTCATCTCCGCGCCTGCGGCCTACGCGCTCTCCTCGCTGTTCGTGCCGGGCCGCCGGATGTTCAACTTCCTGCTGATCGTCGCCCAGATGGTGCCGGCGGTGGTCATGGCGCTCGGCTTCTACACGATCTACGTGGAGCTGGGAATCCTCGACACGATCCCCGGGCTGATCGTCGCCGACGCGACGATCGCCATCCCCTTCGGAGTGATGCTCTTCGCCACCTTCATGGCGGGGATCCCCCGTGAGCTGCTGCAGGCCGCGGCCGTCGACGGGGCTTCCACCTGGGCCACCTTCCGCAGGATCGTGCTGCCCATCTCGCGCAACGCGGCCGTTACGGTGGCGCTGTTCGCGTTCCTGTGGGCCTGGTCGGACTTCATCTTCGCCTCGACCCTCAACCGGGAGGGCGGCCGCCTCCGGCCGATCACCATGGGCCTGTACGACTACATCGGCTCCCAGAACCAGGAGTGGGGGCCGCTGATGGCCACCGCAGTCGTGGCCTCCATCCCCACCGCCATCCTGCTCGTCGTGGCCCAGCGGTACGTCGCCGCAGGAGTCACCGCGGGCGCCGTCAAGGACTGACCCGAGGACTCTGAATGCGCCGACACGACACCACCCTGCTCTCCCACGACGACGAGCCGGCCACCATCCGAGCCGAGGTGCAGTTCGACATCCGGGAGATCCCCTTCTCGCGACGTGGGTCCTGGCTCAACCTCTCGCCGGTCGTCGCCGCACACACCACGACCGACACCGTGCACCTTGTCTCGCACCGCAACGGCTTCCACGGGGTCCTCGCGTTGCGGCCGGAGCGCGAGGGTGCGCCGGTGGACACCACGTGGTCGGCGGATCCCGCCACCTTCCGCTGGGTGTCAGAGGAGGGGGCCGTCGAGGCCGCCTTTGCCGGGGGCGACGCCATCCGCCTGCGCGGCACGGGGCTCGGCCTGCGAATCACGGATGCCGTGAGCGAGCTCACCCCCTTCAGCGGCGCCTTCCTCTTCACGGACCCGAGCGACGGCGCGCTGGTCTTCACCAGCTACGAGACCGGATGCCGTTACCGCATCAGCGTGCTCAGCGGCGCCTTGGCCGCCGAGGGGTGCGAAGCGCTGGGAGCCGCGGGCCGCTCGGTGGTGCTCGGCGGCGACGGCGCGGGCTGGGAGGCCGAGGTCCGCGAGGTGACCTCGCAGCAGACTGCCGTCTCTGCCGGCTCGAGCTTCGCCGAGGTGGTCGCCGAGAGCGTGGCGGACT
Organism: uncultured Actinomycetota bacterium; assembly: GCA_963800505.1. GTDB lineage: Bacteria > Actinomycetota > Actinomycetes > Actinomycetales > Dermatophilaceae > Fodinibacter. The sequence continues at coordinate 16,969 of CAWDBL010000004.1, read as the reverse complement.
TCGACGGCTACCTCGACGACATCGCCCACTGGCGCGACCCGAGCACCCCGTCAGCGGCCCTCGCCGCGTACGTGCTCTGGTCGGCGACGGTCGCGCCGAGCGGCTTCGTCACCCGCGAGTCGGTGCTCATGTCGAAGCACTGGATGGACAAGCTGTGGAGCTGGGACCACTGCTTCAACGCGATGGCGCTCGCCCCCGGTCGCACCGACGCCGCGGTCGACCAGTTCCTGGCACCCTTCGACCACCAGGACGAGTGCGGCGCCCTGCCCGACTCCGTTGCCCAGTCCGAGATCCTGTACAACTACGTCAAGCCGCCGATCCACGGATGGGCGTTGCAGCGGGTCCGGGCCACGGCAACCCGTGCCCTGACCGTCGAAGAGCTCGGTCTCATCCACGACGGACTGGCCCGGTGGAGCCGGTTCTGGCTCGTCGCCCGCCGGCGCACGGGACACGCCCTGCCGTACTACCAGCACGGGAACGACAGCGGATGGGACAACTCCACGACTTTCGACGTCGACCGCGTCATCGAGTCACCGGATCTCGCGGCCTTCCTGGCGCTCCAGCTCGACGTCCTGGCAGACCTGTCCGACGAGCTCGACCGCCCCTCGACGCAGTGGCGCGAGAGTCGCGACCTGGTGCTCCGCGCGCTCCTGGACCAGCTGTGGACGGGCACCGAGTTCATCGCGGTCGGTGCGCTGACCGGCCGCCCCAGCACCGCGACCAGCCTGCTCAACCTGCTGCCGCTCGTCCTCGGAGACCGGCTTCCGTACGACGTCCGCGCGAGCATGGCGGACCGCCTCCAGGACCACCTCACCGCGCACGGGCTCGCCACCGAGCCGGTGTCCTCGTCGCACTACGAGGATGACGGCTACTGGCGCGGACCGATCTGGGCGCCATCGACAGCCATCGTCGAGAACGGCCTGCGGCGCAGCGGGTTCGACGCTCTCGCCGACGTGGTGAGTGCTCGGTTCAGGGCGCTGTGCGAAGGCTCCGGGTTTGCCGAGAACTTCGACGCCCGAACCGGCGCGGGCCTCCGGGACCGCGCCTACACGTGGACCGCCGCGGTCTACCTCCTCCTCGCCGCCGACCACGTACAGCGGACGTCCTGACACCTCGGGGCCAGCCCGGACGGGCCATCAATGTGAAGGTTCACTCCAACCGCTACGTGACTCACGCCAGCGCTGACTACTGGACCTGAGCAGGCGGTTGCTCTCGTCACATTGGCCGATTCGTGATGTTTTGGCTCTTGCGCGGGAAGCAGATGTTAGGGCTAACATTCGAATTGCGGTCCTCTCGGACCGAAGAGCAAGCCCCCATTCCGGTGTCGCAGCCGGATCAGGTCAAGGAGGACCACGATGAGGAAGCGCATGCTGGCAGGAGCGGTTCTGATGGGGGTGGTGTCGCTCGTCATCGCAGGGTGCGGGAGCTCCACCGACAGCGGGGGTGGTACGGCGTCCTCGGGTGGTGGGCAGTCCGACCCGATCAAGGTCGGCTTCGCGCAGACGGGGTCGGAGAGCGGCTGGCGTTCGGCGAACACCGAGTCGATGAAGACGGCCTTCTCCAAGGAGAACGGTTTCGACCTCACCTTCAACGCCGCGGACAACGACCCTGCGGCCCAGATCGCTGCGGTGCGCTCGTTCATCAACCAGAAGGTGGATGCGATCGTCATGGCGCCGATCGTCGAGGACGGGTGGGACGACGTCCTGAAGGAGGCCCAGGCCGCCAAGATCCCGGTGGTCCTCGAGGACCGCACCGTGACGGCCCCCGACAGCATGTTCGCGAGCTGGGTGGGTCTCGACTTCAAGAAGGAGGGTGTCACTGCCGGGACGTGGGCCAAGGAGCAGTACGGCAGCACCGACACCAAGATGGTCGTGCTCGAGGGCACCACCGGCTCGGCGCCGGCGAACGACCGCGCTGCCGGGTTCGACGAGGCCGTTGCCGGCAGCAAGATCACGAAGATCGACTCGCAGACCGGCGACTTCACCCGTGACGGTGGGAAGAAGGTCATGGAGGGCTTCCTGCAGAAGTACGGCGCCGACGGCATCGACCTGGTCTTCGCGCACAACGACGACATGGCTCTGGGCGCCATCGAGGCCATCGAGGCCGCTGGAGCCAAGCCCGGACAGGACATCAAGATCATCTCCATCGACGCGGTCAAGGACGGCATGCAAGCCCTCGTCGACGGCAAGATCAACTACATCGTCGAGTGCAACCCCCTGTTGGGTGACCTGGCCGCGGGACTGGTCAAGGACGTGCTGGCCGGCAAGCCCGTCGAGAAGGCGACCTACGTGGAGGACGCATCCTTCACCAAGGAGCAGGCCGCCGCGGTCATCGCTGATCGCAAGTACTGAGCGGATCCGAACTCCCTTGAAGGACAACTGAGCACACGACCGGGGAGCTGGTCTTCCAGCCCCCCGGTCGGTGTGCCGCCCACACCGGAGAGGTGGCTGACGTGAGCACTCACGGGGCAGGCCCGCAAGGACCTTCGATCATCGAGATGCGGGGCATCACCATCAGCTTCCCGGGGGTCCTGGCCCTCGACAACGTCGACTTCAGCCTGCGTTCCGGCGAGATCCACGCGCTCATGGGCGAGAACGGGGCGGGGAAGTCCACCCTGATCAAGGCGCTCACCGGCGTGTACGCGATCGACTCCGGCGAGATCGCCGTGGCAGGCCGCCCAGTCGTGTTCCGTACCACCGCCGACGCCCAGGTCGCCGGTATCTCGACGGTCTACCAAGAGGTGAACCTCTGCCCCAACCTGTCCGTCGGCGAGAACGTGATGTTGGGCCATGAGCCGCACCGGGGCGGGCGGATCGACTGGAAGGGCGTGCATGCACGGGCCGCCACGCACCTGAGGAGCCTCGGCGTGGAGATCGACACCCACACGATGCTGTCCAGCCACTCCCTGGCCATCCAGCAGCTGGTCGCGATCAGTCGAGCCATGGTGCTGGAATCCCGGGTGCTGATCCTCGACGAGCCCACGTCCAGCCTCGACCGGGGCGAGGTCGAGCAGCTGTTCGCCGTCATCCGCGAGCTGCGAGCCGCCGGCGTGGCCATCCTGTTCGTGAGCCACTTCCTCGAGCAGGTGTACGAGATCTCCGACTGCGTGACCGTGCTGCGCAACGGCCAGCTGGTGGGCGAGTACCGGATCGAGGACCTGCCTCGCCACGACCTCGTGACCAAGATGATCGGCCGCGAGCTCGACGACCTGGAAGCGATCTCAGCGGCCTCGAACCGAGCGGTCGACCGATCTGGCGTGCCGGTCCTCAGGGCCACGGACGTGGGGCGCCGGGGGGTGCTCGAGCCTGCCGACCTCGAGGTGTTCGAGGGAGAGGTCGTGGGACTGGCCGGCCTGTTGGGCTCGGGCCGCACCGAACTCGCCCGCCTGCTCTACGGAGCCGACCGGGCCGACACCGGATCGATCTCGATCAACGGGAAGCCCGCGAAGATCGGCACTCCGCGCCACGCCATCGAGCACCGGATCGTGTTCTCCTCCGAGGACCGACGCGGCGAGGGTATCGTCTCCGACCTCACCGTCGCGGAGAACATCGTCCTGGGCATCCAGGCCCGGCGCGGCTGGAGGCACAAGATCCGCAAGGCCGAGCGCGACGCGGTGGTTGCCGAGTACATCGAGGCACTCGACGTGAAGCCGAGGAACCCCGAGGCCGTCGTCAGCACGCTCTCGGGCGGCAACCAGCAGAAGGTGCTCCTGGCCCGCTGGCTGGCGACTGCTCCTGAGCTGCTGATCCTCGACGAGCCCACGCGCGGCATCGACGTGGGTGCCAAGGCCGACATCCAGCGCAAGGTCGCCGAGCTGTCGGCGGCCGGCCTCTCGGTCATCTTCATCTCCTCAGAGCTCGAGGAGGTCCTCCGCCTCGCCCAGCGCGTGGTGGTCATGCGTGACCGCCAAGAGATCGGGCAGCTTGATTCCAACCAGGTCGGTTTGAATGACCTCATCGAGTACATCGCCGACAAGGGTGACGGGAGCGCTGCCTGATGGGTGTCGTGAAGCATCGGCTCTTCTGGCCCGTCGCCGCACTGCTGACTCTGGTCGTGATCAACACGGTCGTGCGGCCCCAGTTCATCAAGGTCACCGTCCGCGACGGACAGCTCTACGGTGCGCTGATCGACATCCTGCGCAACAGCGCACCGCTCATGCTGGTCGCGCTGGGCATGACCATCGTGATCGCCACTCGCGGCATCGATCTGTCGGTGGGCGCGGTGATGGCGGTGTCGGGCGCCGTGGCCTTGACGCTCATCCACGACTCCGGGAACCCCGACAACCTGGGCACTGTGGTGTCCGCCGTCATCGCCGCGCTCCTCGTGGCGCTCGTGCTCGGGGCGTGGAACGGCGTGCTCATCGCGGTGCTGGGGATCCAGCCCATCATCGCCACCCTCGTGCTCATGCTGGCGGGCCGTGGTGTGGCCCTGCTGATCACCGAGGGCTTCATCACCACCGTGAACAGCGGGCCCTTCGAGTACATCGCCACCGGGTACCTGCTGATCCTTCCGTTCGCGTTCCTCATCTCCCTGGCGGCAATCCTGCTGATCGGCGCGTTCGAGCGCAGGACGGCGCTCGGCATGCTCACCGAGGCGGTGGGCATCAACCCGGAGGCGAGCCGCCTGGCGGGCGTCCGGTCGCGCGGGATCATTTTCAGCGTGTACGTCGTCAGCGGGCTGATGGCCGGCATCGCGGGCGTCATCTACAGCTCGAACATCAGGGCCGCCGACGCCAACGCCGCGGGCCTGTTCATCGAGCTGTACGCGATCCTCGCCGTCGTGCTCGGCGGCACGTCCCTGCAGGGAGGCAAGTTCAGCATCGCCGGCACGGTGATCGGCGTCCTGATCATCCAGACCCTGAACTCGACCATCCTGTTCCTCGGCGTCCCCTCGGCGCAGAGCCCGGTCTTCTTCGCGTTGGTGGTGGTGCTCGTGGTCATCGTCCAGTCGCCGCGGATCCGCCAGCTCGGACGAAGGTCCCGCGGCGCCACCGGAGCTGATGTCACGGAAGAGCAGCCGGCGAAGGCGGAGGTGGGGGCATGACGACCACGGACACGACCGAGACCACCCGCTCGAGCCCCAAGCAGGCCGACGACCGCTTCATCAACCGGCATGCCTCCCTGATGCCGACCTTCGCCGCGCTCGGGGTGCTGGTCCTGCTCCTCATCGCCGCCCAGCTGTACTTCGGCGACTTCGTCAGCCCCGGCAACATGTCGGCACTGCTGCTCGACAACGCCTACCTGATGGTCATCGCGGTGGGGATGACGTTCGTCATCCTCACCGCCGGGATCGACCTGTCGGTGGGCTCGGTGATGGCGTTCACCGGCATCCTGCTCGCCAGCCTCCTGGGCAAGGGGATGCCGGCCGTGGTCGCCGTCCCCGTCATCCTCGCCGCGGGCGCCGTCATCGGCCTGGTCATCGGCGTCCTCGTGCAGTTCTTCGACGTACAGCCGTTCATCGCATCCCTGGCGGGACTGTTCCTCGCCCGTGGGCTGGCGTTCGTGGTCAGCCTCAAGTCGATCCGTGTCGACGACTCCTCGGTCCTGTGGCTGCAGTCCACCCGTTTCCAGCTCGGGGACTGGTACATCACCCCGACAGGCATCATCGCCCTGCTCGCTGTGGGTATCGGCGCCTTCGTCCTGCAGTACACGCGGTTCGGTCGCACCGTCTACGCGATCGGTGGCAACGAGCAGTCGGCCCGGCTGATGGGCCTGAAGGTGGCCCGCACCAAGGTCTTCGTCTACCTGATCTCCGGCAGTCTCGCCGGGCTGGCCGGCCTGATCCTCACCGCGTACTCCGGTGCCGGCTACCCGCGCAACGGGATCGGCACCGAGCTCGACGCGATCGCGGCGGTCGTGATCGGTGGCACCCTGCTCTCGGGCGGCCGGGGGTACGTGCTCGGCTCCATGATCGGCGTCCTGGTGTACGGCACCATCAAGACCGTGATCTCGTTCATGGGCGCGGAGCAGGCGTGGATGCAGATCATCGTCGGCGGGTTGCTGCTGCTGTTCATCCTGATCCAGCGGTTCATCGTGGCCCGGTCGGAACGTCGGGAGTAGGGGCGCCCCGGGAGATCGGTGTGTCGCAGGTGCCTTCCGCGACCGACGAGGACAATGACCGGGTGGAACCTCCGCGGCCGTTGCTCGAGCTCACCGGGGCGACGGTTCGTTTCGGGGAGGAGACGGCGCTGGACGGCGTCGACTTCCGGATGTTCCCCGGCGAGGTGCACTCGCTGATGGGGGAGAACGGAGCCGGCAAGTCGACGCTGGTGAAGGCGATCACGGGCGCCTTGACCATGGAGTCCGGGGTCCTCCGGCTCGAGGGGCAGATGGTCACCTTCGCCACCCCCCACGCTGCCCAGGTCGCGGGGATCAGCACGGTCTACCAGGAGATCGAGCTGCTGCCGAACGTGTCGGTGGCCGAGAACATCGCCCTCGGCCGGGAGTCGCGCAGGTTCGGCCTGATCGACTGGCGGGGGATGCGTCGGAGCGCTGCTGCTGCGCTGCACGAGCTGGGGTTGGACATCGACCCCGCCTCGATCCTGGGCACGCATCCGGTGGCGGTGCAGCAGCTGGTCGCGATCGCGCGGGCCATCTCCACCGACGTCAAGGTGCTCGTCCTCGACGAGCCGACGTCGAGCCTGGACCTCAACGAGGTGGCCGAGCTCTTCCGCGTGATCCGCGAGCTCAAGAAGCGCGGCGTCGCCATCCTGTTCGTGTCGCACTTCCTCGACCAGGTCTACGAGATCTGCGACCGGGTCACCGTCCTTCGCGATGGCCGACTTGTCGGGGAGTACCGCACGAGCGACCTGCTTCGCGTGGACCTGGTCCAGAAGATGCTGGGTCACGACGTCTCCAGCTACCGGGCCAGCCCTGGCAGTGGGGCGCCCGAGGGTGAAGGTCCTGCGTTCTTCAGCGCGCGCGGGATCACTGCCGCTCCCGGTATAGCCGACGCCGACCTGGACCTTGCCGAGGGTGAGGTTCTGGGCCTGGCCGGCCTCCTCGGCTCGGGGCGGACCCCGCTGGCGCGCGCGCTGACGGGGGTGGACCGCCTGCAGGCGGGGACCATCCGGGTGGAGCAGCGCGACGAGAACCTCGCGAACCCGCGCAGGGCCATGACCCTGGGCGTGGTGTACTCCCCCGAGGATCGGCGAGCCGACGGCATCGTCAGCCATCTCAGCGTCCAGGAGAACATCACCTTGTCGGTGCAGTCGCAGCGGGGGATCATGCGCCGAATCAGCACGGCGCGTCAGCGCGAGCTCGCGGCCAGCTGGGTCGAGGCGCTCGACATCCGGCCACCCGACCTGGACAGGCCGGCGGGCCAGCTGTCCGGTGGCAACCAGCAGAAGCTCCTGCTGGCGCGCCTGCTCGCGGTCTCCCCACGGGTGCTCGTCCTGGACGAGCCGACGCGCGGGATCGATGTGGGGGCGAAGGTCGAGATCCAGAACCTCGTGTCCGAGCTCGCAGGAAACGGCTTGTCGGTGGTGTTCGTCTCCGCCGAGCTCGAGGAGGTGTTGCGCGTCGGTGACCGGGTGGCAGTGCTCAAGGACGGCAGGATCATCGAGACGGTACGGTCGGCCGACGTGTCCGTCGACCAGCTCCTCGCACTGGTTGCGCGGCCCTCCGTGCCGGAACCTGATGACCCACGTGGCTGAGAGCAGGCCCGAGAGGGCACCCAACATCTTCGATGTCGCGCGGTTGGCCGGTGTCTCGCACCAGACCGTCTCGCGCGTGCTGAATCGCTCGCCCAACGTGCGTCCGGCCACGCGTGAGCGGGTGGAGCGCGCCATCACCCAGCTGCGCTACAGCCCGTCGCCCCAGGCTCGGGCCTTGGTCACGAAGCGCACGCGGACCATCGGCCTGATCGCCCCGAGCGTCGTCGACCACGGGCCGAACGTGATCGCGATGCACTTCTCCATGGCGGCGCGCGATGCGCGGTACCGCGTCGACACGGTCAGTACCGCGGGCGACGACCCGGCGAGCGTGAAGGCAACCGTCGAGGCGCTGTTGCGCGAGAGGGTCGACGGGATCGTGCTGATCGTCGTCGACAGCGCCGTTCTGGAGCTGGTCCTGGGGCTCGAGCTCGGCGTCCCCGTGATCGCGTCCGCCTCGACCCCGCGGCGCAGCCCCATCGTGGTGTCGATCGACCAGTACCGCGGTGCGCGTTCAGCGGTTCGGCACCTCGCGGAGCAGGGGCACGACCGCATCGTGCACCTGAGTGGCCCGCCGCGAGCCACCGACTCGATGGAGCGCGTTCGTGGGTGGCGCGACGAGCTGGCCGAACGGAGGCTGAGCATCCCCGAGCTCATCGTCGGCGACTGGACTGCCCGATCGGGATATCTGATCGGCAGGGAGATCGCGGTCGGGCCGGGCACGGCCGTCTTCGCCTCGAATGACCTGATGGCCATGGGCTTCATGGCAGCGCTTCGTGAACGCGGGCTCTCGGTGCCCGGGGACGTCAGCCTGGTCGGCTTCGACGACGTGCCGGAGGCGGCCTACCTGTACCCACCCCTCACGACAGTTCGCCAGGACTTCGCTGCGCTGGGCGAGCTGATGATGCAGAAGGTCCTCCTGGCCCTGGAGGAGCATGAGCCAGCAACCCCCGACACGCCCCTGCCGACGCGGCTCGTGGTGCGCGAGTCCACGCGTCAGCGGTAGCGGTCATCCCAGGCGCACTACGGTGCGCGGCGTGCATCTGACCGCTGTCCAGCCGGATCAGGTCGTCGCAGGTCTGCTCACCAGAGGCCGTGGATCGAGGCCTTCAGGCGGCGGTCGTAGAGCTCGGTGACCGCTGCGGTGAACTCCGGGCCCAGTGGGGGCACGGAGCCTGCGGTGGCGTTCTGCCTGGCCTGTTCGGGGGAGCGGGCGCCCGGGATCACCGTGGTGACGCCGTCCAGCTGGGCGACCCAGGCCAGCGCTGCTTGGGCGGGTGAGAGGTCGTGCGAGGCGGCGAGGGCCGAGAACTCCCTGGCTGCGCGCACCCCTTCGTCGTAGTCGACCCCGGAGAAGGTCTCGCCGCGGTCGAAGGACTCCCCGTGGCGGTTGTAGGTGCGGTGGTCGTCGGCGGCGAAGGTGGTCGACTCGTCGTACCGCCCCGACAGCAGACCGCTGGCCAGCGGGACGCGGGCGATGATGCCCACCCCCGCTTCGAGCGCCGCGGGCAGCACCTGTTCGAGGGGCTTGAGCCGGAACGCGTTGATGATGATCTGCACCGAGGCCACCGCGGGCCGGGCGATCGCGGCGAGCGCCTGGTCGGCCGTCTCGACGCTGACACCGTAGGCGGCCATCACCCCCTCCTCGACGAGCGTGTCGAGGTGGTCGAACACCTGGTCGCTGTTGATGACTTCGGTTGGGGGGCAGTGCAGCTGGACGAGGTCGAGGGTGTCGGTGCGCAGGTTCGAGCGCGAGCGGTCGGTCCAGGCGCGGAAGTTCGCCATCGAGTAGTTCGCCAGGGACTGGTCGGCGCGACGGCCCATCTTCGTGGCCACGAACGTGTCGAGCCCCGGGTGGGCCGCGAGGAACTGCGCGATGCACTGCTCGCTGCGGCCGTCGCCGTAGACATCAGCCGTGTCGAACATCGTGACGCCAGCCTGCACTGCCGCCTCCAGCACCGCCTGGGCCTCGTCGGGGCCGACCTCGCCCCAGTCCGCACCGAGCTGCCAGGTGCCCAGCGAGATGGCCGACACGGGCCGCCCGGTCCGGCCGAGGACGCGAGATGGCATCCCGGCGCCGGGGGCTCCCGGGCCTCCGGGCAGGTCCGTGCGGGAGTCAGAGTCCATGGTGTCTTCCTTGGGTGATCAGCGGTGACGGGTCCCCGCACGGCGATGACGGGATGTTATCGCTCCTGGTTGAGCTCAATGGCGGCCCGCTCGACGGGCAGGCCCGCCTCGTAGCGCTCCAGGAAGGTCGTGAAGCCGCGCTCGTCAGCCGGGTCGGGCTCGACGACGGCCACGGTGGCACCGGTGTCGAACCGAGCCGTGAGGTAGCCGGCGAGGTCCGTCTCCTGCGCGTGGCCCAGGTAGGAGGCCAGCAGGGCGATGCCCCAGGCGCCTCCCTCTCCGGCATCCCTGCCGACTGCCACCGCGGTGCCCATCGCCGCCGCCAGGAGGCGCTGCGCCACACCCTCGGTGCGGAAGAGTCCCCCGTGGGCGACCATGACGTCGAGCTCGACACCCTCCTCGGCGAGGACGCGCATGCCCAGGCTCAAGGTGGCGAAGGCGGCATACACCTGGGCCCGCACGAAGTTGCCGAGGGTCAGCCGGCTGTCGGGGCTGCGCAGCAGCAGGGGTCGTCCCTCGACCAGCCGGGTGATGGGCTCTCCCGAGAGGTAGTTGTAGGCCAGCAGCCCGCCCGCGTCGGCGTCGCCGGACAGGGCCTCGTGCAGCATCGCCCGGAAGGCGTCGTCGGGGTCGACGGGGTGCCCGATCGCGGCCGCGAACTCGCGGAACACTCCCGCCCAGGCGTCGAGCTCGCTGGCGCCGTTGTTGCAGTGGACCATGGCGACCGGGTCGCCTGCCGGCGTGGTGACCAGGTCGACCTCAGGATGGACCTGGAGCAGCGGCCGCTCGAGGACGGCCATGGCGAAGATGCTCGTGCCGACGCTGACGTTCCCGGTGCGCGGTGCCACGGCGTTGGTGGCGACCATCCCGGTGCCCGCATCTCCCTCCGGTGGGCACAGGGGTGCACCCGGGTGGAGCTGCCCGGTGGCGTCCAGCAACGCCGCGCCCTCAGCGGTGAGGCAGCCGGCCTCCGCACCCGCGGTGAGCACGGTGGGGAGGAGGCGGGCCAGCGTGAGGCCCGGATGCCGGTCGGCGACCAGCGTGTCGAACTGCTCGAGGCGCCGGGCGTCGTAGTCCTTGGTCGCCGCGTCGATCGGGAACATCCCCGAGGCATCACCGACCCCGAGCACGCTCAGCCCGGTCAGCTGCTGGTGAACGTACCCGGCCAGGGTGTTCAACGACGCCACCCGCGCGACGTGGGGCTCCTCGTCGAGGATCGCCTGGTAGAAGTGGGCGATCGACCAGCGCAGGGGGACAGCGAACTGGAGCAGGTCGGTGAGCTCGTTGGCCGCGCGCTCGGTGCTCGTGTTGCGCCAGGTCCGAAATGGGACCAGCAGCTGCCCCGAGTCGTCGAACGCCAGGTAGCCGTGCATCATCGCGGACACCCCGAGCGCACCCAAGGTGGTGGGGCGCACCCCGTGGCGCTCCTGCGCGTCGGCGCACATCAGGGCGACGCTGGCCTGCACGCCCGACCAGACGTCCTCCAGCGAGTAGGTCCACGAACGGTCGACGAACTGGTTCTCCCAGGTGTGGCTGCCGGTGGCGAGCGTGGTGCCCTGCGGGTCGATCAGCACGCTCTTGATCCGGGTCGAACCCAGCTCGATGCCGAGTACGGCGCGCCCCTCGACGATCACGTCGCTGCCGCTGGGATGGACTGCCATAGCGTGCTCCTCACCGGTGACCCCATCGTTGCCGCCAGTGAATGGTATCGCTAACATGGCCGGAGCGGCTGGGGAAGGTGCTGCGTAATACAAGCAGCGTAGGGGTCTTGACGTTCTGATTGTGATCGTTAACAATGTCTTGTGGGTCCGTGAAGGAGATGTGGGATGCAGCGCAGCGCAGTCCGCGCCCCGGTCATGAGCGACGTCGCCCGGCTGGCCGGGGTCTCGCACCAGACCGTCTCGCGCGTCATCAATGACCACCCGAACATCAGCCCCTCCACCCGAGCCAAGGTGCAGCGGGCCATCGACCAGCTCGGCTACCGCCCCAACACCGCGGCGCGCGCACTGGTCCGGGGGCGCTCGGGAATGATCGGCATCGTCACCGCCTCGGGGTCGTACTTCGGCCCGCGCAGTGCGCAGCACGGGGTCGGCTCGGCCGCCCGGGCGGCCGGCTTCGCGGTGGCCTCGATCGACCTCGTGGAGGTGACGCGCGACGAGCTGTCCGCCGCGATCGACGACCTGGTCCGGATCGGCGTCGAGGGCGTCGTGGTCGTCGCCGGGCATGATGCCGCGGTCGACGCAGCCCGGTCCCGCCCGGGCGAGCTGCCTGTCGTCGTCGTCGAGGGCGACCTGTCGCGTGCTCCGCTCAGCGTCGGTGTCGACCAGGTCGCCGGCGCGACCGCGGCCGTCGAGCACCTGATCGGGCTCGGACACCGGCGCATCGTGCACGTCGCCGGACCCGCCGACTGGGCCGAGGCCCGGGCGCGCGTCGAGGGCTGGCGGACGGCAATGTCCGGAGCCGGGTTGGCGACGCAGGAACCCTTGATGGGTGACTGGTCGGCCGCCTCCGGCTTCGAAGCGGGTCGAGCGATCGCCGCGGACACCGGCGTGACGGCGGTCTTCGCAGGGAACGACCAGATGGCGCTCGGCGTGTTGCGTGCCCTGCACGAGGCCGGTCGGCACGTACCGGATGACGTGTCGGTGGTCGGCTTCGACGACATCCCCGAGGCCGCCTTCCTCACCCCTCCGCTGACGACGGTTCACCAGGACTTCGCCGACGTCGGAGCGCGCGCCATCACGGTGCTCATGACGGCCATCCACGGGGAGAGCACGCCCCCGGTTCCACTCCTGTCGCCGCCTCTCGTCATCCGCGCCAGCACCGCGGCCCACCCAGGAAGTCACTGACATGACCGCTTCGCACGACGTCCGCGCCGCGATCGAGGTGCTGCGCCGCACGGTCAGCGACCTGCACGCCGAGCTCACCCGCTACGACCTCGTCGTCTGGACCGCGGGCAACGTCTCGGCCCGCGTCCCCGGCCAGGACCTGATGGTCGTCAAGCCGTCCGGGCTCGCCTACGACGAGCTCACCCCGGAGTCGATGGTGGTGTGCGACCTGCACGGCGAGGTCGTCGAGGGCGACCTCGCCCCCTCCTCCGACACCGCTGCCGCCGCGTACGTCTACCGGCACCTGCCGCACGTCGGGGGAGTGGTACACACCCACTCCACCTACGCCACGGCGTGGGCCGCGCGCGGCGAAGCCATCCCGTGCGTCCTCACGATGATGGCCGACGAGTTCGGGGGCGACGTCCCGGTCGGTCCGTTCGCCCTCATCGGCGACGACTCCATCGGGCGGGGCATCGTCGACACCCTCGCCGGCAGCCGCTCCACGGCGGTGCTGATGCGCAACCACGGTGTCTTCACGATCGGCAAGGACGCCCGCTCCGCCGTCAAGGCCGCGGTGATGTGCGAGGACGTCGCCCGAACCGTGCACATCGCGCGCCAGCTCGGTGAGCCGGAGGTCATCGATCCGCGCCATGTCGACTCCCTGTTCGACCGCTACCAGAACGTCTACGGCCAGCGCGCAGCGACGCCGCCCACCACCGACAAGGACCTCCCATGACACCCATCGCCCAGCGCCCCCTCGAGATCTGGTTCCTCACCGGTAGCCAGCCCCTCTATGGCGAGGAGACGCTGCGTCAGGTCGCGAAGCAGTCCCAGCAGGTCGTCGAGCAGCTCCAGGCCTCCGGTGCGGTGCCCGCCACCATCGTGTGGAAGCCCGTCCTCACCGACAGCACGACCATCCACGCCCAGGTGCTCGCGGCAAACGCCGATCCGGACTGCGCCGGCGTCATCACCTGGATGCACACCTTCTCCCCGGCGAAGATGTGGATCGCCGGGATGGACGCGCTGCGCAAGCCGCTGCTGCACCTCCACACCCAGGCCGGCGCAGCCCTGCCGTGGTCGACGATCGACATGGACTTCATGAACCTCAACCAGGCCGCCCACGGAGACCGCGAGTTCGGGTACATCGGGGCGAGGTTGGGTGTGGCCCGCAAGGTCGTCGCCGGGCACGTCAGCAACCCCGCCGTCGTCGAACGCGTTGCGACGTGGGCCCGCGCCGCCCGCGGAGCCCACGAGCTGCGCACCATGCGGCTGGCCCGGTTCGGCGACAACATGCGCGAGGTCGCCGTCACCGAAGGCGACAAGGTCGAGGCGCAGCTGCGGTTCGGGGTCTCGGTCAACACCTACGGCGTCACCGAGCTGGTCGAACGGGTCGACGCCGCCGGTGGTGCTGCCATCGACGACCTGGTGGCCGAGTACCTCGACGCCTACGACGTCGCCGCTGAGCTTCGGCCCGGAGGCGAACGCCACGACTCGCTGCGCTACGGCGCCGCCATCGAGATCGGGCTGCGCGAGTTCCTCACCGACGGCGGGTTCACCGCGTTCACCACGAACTTCGAGGACCTCGCCGGGCTACGGCAGCTGCCGGGCCTGGCCGTGCAGCGGCTGATGGCCGACGGCTACGGATTCGGCGGCGAGGGCGACTGGAAGACCTCCGTCATCCTGCGCACCACCAAGGCCATGGCAACCGGCCGCCCGGGCGGCACCTCGTTCATGGAGGACTACACCTACGACCTGGCCACGCCCGGCGCAGAGAAGATCCTCGGCGCCCACATGCTCGAGGTGTGCCCCAGCATCGCCGGCACCCGCCCCACGCTGGAGATCCACCCGCTCGGCATCGGCGGGCGTGAGGACCCGGTCCGGCTGCGCTTCACGGCAGCACCCGGACCCGCGGTCGTGGTCGGCATCAACGACATGGGCGACCGCTTCCGGCTCGCCCTCAACGAGGTCACTGTCGTCGAACCCGACGCACCCCTGCCCAAGCTCCCGGTCGCCTGCGCCGTCTGGGAACCGAAGCCGGAGTTCGCCACCTCCGCCGAGGCGTGGATCCTCGCCGGCGGCCCGCACCACACCGTGCTGTCCACCGCCGTCGGTACCCCGGAGTTCCGCGACCTGGCGACGATGCTGTCCACCGAACTCGTCGTCATCGACGGCTCGACCACCATCTCGTCCGTCGAGAACGAGCTGCGGTGGAGCGCGGCCTACCACCGCCTCGCCGCACGGCTGTAGCACCCGGTGCCCCACGACCCGGTGGCGCTGGTGGACCAAGATCGCCAGCGTCACCGGCCCCAAACCACGGCCGTGGACCGCGATGACCGGCCCTCGTTCGGGCACCCGATGCCGAGGTGGCCATCGAGATGCGGCCCCGTACGGACCGCTGAGTGGGTTGCATCCAGTGCCGGGGGCGGGCTGCTTCGGCCGGGTTCGGGTGGACCCAAAGTCCGCAGCGCCTATAGGTAGCGCCACACTGGCAGCTCGTTGCTGCACACCTGGTGCACGAGTCGAGCATGAAGAAGGCCCCCCGTCCTGCATCGCTGCAGGTCAGGAGCCCAATCCGAGCGGCGGGGTGACAGGAGCCACACGGGGCCGCTGGCTCCTTCGTCGCCACCGGGCCCGTGCTCCCGGCATCCTGTCACCAGACGCGAAGTGGCGGTTGCCTCGACTTCGTCGAGCAACCGCCACTTGCGCGTCGGGGTGACAGGATTTGAACCTGATTTGGGCGTGTTTCCATGAGGTACCATGAGTGGTCAGCAGAGCGAATTTGGCTTTATCGCAACGGTATTCGTGGCGGCACTGGTGGACAGAGATGGACAGGACTAGCCGCCACTGTTGCACGTATGTTGCACGGCGAGGGGTGTCATGGCGTCCAGACGACGTGGGTTCGGCAGGGTGCGCCGCCTGCCATCGGGCAGGTACCAAGCGGGCTATCTCGGACCAGACCTGGCTCTCCACAACGCGTTGGACACCTTCCACACGCGTGAGGACGCCGAGGCCTGGCTGTCGAGGGAGCGCGAGCTGACGCACTCCGATGCGTGGCGACCCGTCAGGGTGCGCGCCGAATTGGCGCGGCGTCAGCCCGTCACCCTTGAGTCGTTCGCTGAAGCGTGGCTGGGCTCGAGGACTCTCAAACCGCGCACCCGACGCCCTCTACCGAAGCCTGCTCGATCGGTTCATCCTCCCCGGGTTGGGTGACATGCCGCTGAAGGACCTGAGCCCGGCCATCGTTCGCTCTTGGCATGCGACAGTCACTCCGCATCGCCCGACCCAGCGAGCGCACGCGTACAGCCTTCTGCGCGCCATCTGCTCCACCGCGGTGATGGATGAGGTCATCCAGGCGAATCCCTGTCGCGTGGCCGGCGCAGGCTCTGCGAGACGGGCCCGGCGGATCGTTCCTCCCACGTTGCCGGAGATTGAGATCCTCGTTCGCTCCATGCCGGAGCCGTATCAGCTGCTCGTGCTTCTCGCCGCGTGGTGCGGCCTCCGACTGGGCGAGCTGATTGAGCTTCGCAGAAAGGATGTTGACTGCGACGCGTTGGTGCTTCATGTGACTCGAGCGGCAACTCGCGTCTCCGGGGGCGTCGTCATCGGTCTTCCCAAGTCCGATGCCGGGGTGCGCAGTGTGCACGTACCGCCCCATTTGGAGCCTGTCCTCCGTGCCCATCTCCAGCAGCACGTGGGGCCAGGCAAGGAGTCCCTCATCTTCCCGTCGGTGAACGACCCGAACACGACCCTCCACCATCAGACGCTCTACAAGCAGTGGGGACACGCCCGACTTGCCGCCGGCCGACCAGACCTGCGGATCCACGACCTGCGGCACGGCGCCGCAGTCATGGCAGCGCAGTCGGGCGCCACCCTCGCTGAACTGATGCAGAGGCTTGGGCATTCGACGTCGAGGGCTGCGATGCGGTACCAGCACGCAGCGCAAGGCCGCGATGCGGAGATCGCAGTGGCGCTATCGCGAATGGCCATAGCCGGCCATCCTCCTCGAGGAGATTGGCCTTCGCCGAGCGAGCAGGTCTAGACGTAATGACCCACTCAAGGCTGCGCAGACCACGGTGCAGCTCCACTGGGTTCAAGCCGAGGGGACGACAAGGGGTTGGAAGAAGTCTGTGACCTCCACGCCATCCGTGTCCCGTAAGAGCTCGGCCAGATGCGTAGGGAAGTAGGAGGTGCCAGATGAACACGACAACCCAGCACCGCTCGTACGAGTCCCTTGCCCACGCTGCCGACCGCACCGGCGTCAGCATCCGTACCCTGCGGCGTCGCATCGCCGGTGGGCAGCTCGCCGCCTACCGGACCGGCCGCCTGATCCGGGTGGACCCCGCAGATGTCGATCGGTTGCTCACTC
>CAWDBL010000003.1:0-15919 GCA_963800505.1 uncultured Actinomycetota bacterium | reverse complement strand
CGAGCGACCAGTTGTCGACGTACCAGAGGTCGAGCCGAACGGAGTCGCCCCAGGAGAGGTCGCTGCGCCCGGAGACCTGCCACAGGCCGGTCATGCCCGGACGCACCCGGAGACGGCGCACGGCGTCGCTCTCGTAGGTGTCGACCTCGCTGGGCAGCGGCGGCCGTGGCCCCACGAGCGACATCTCGCCACGCAGCACGTTGAACAGCTGCGGCAGCTCGTCGAGCGAGAAGCGGCGCAGGACGGCGCCGACGCGCGTGACGCGCGGGTCGGCGCGCATCTTGAACAGCGTGACGTTCCCGGCATCCGCGTCGGGTGCCAGCTGGGCCAGCCGTGCCTCGGCGTCGACGACCATGGTGCGGAACTTGATCATCCGGAAGGTGCGGCCTCCCTCGCCGACCCGTTCCTGGCTGAAGAAGCGCCGGGCCCGCTGGAGTCGCGCCTGACCAGCACGCGCGATGCCGATGAGCACCGGCGAGGCCAGTGACGATGAGCAGCAGCGCGATGAGCCGGTCGGCGACCATCTTGATGCCGTAGCGCAGACCACTGGACACCGGGCGCTCGACGTGCAGCATGGGCACCCCGGCAGCGGGACGCATCGTGAGCCGCGGACCGGCGACCTCGACGATCCCGGGGGCGATGAGCAGGTCGACGTCCTGCTGCTCGAGCGACCAGCCCAGGCGACGCAGCGTCTGACCGTTCATGTCCGGGTTGCTCGCCACGGCGACGGCCTCGACGCCACAGCGTTCGACGACCTCGAGCGTGTCGTGCTGCCCGCCCAGCACGGCGATGCCGTCGGCATGCAGGTCGGAGACGGCCGGGTCGTCGAGATCGCTGACGCAGGCCCCGACCACCCGCATGCCGGACTCGCTCGGGTGCGAGCCGATGTGCTGGGCCATCTCGCGGACAGCGCCGGCGTCGCCGACGAGGAGCGTCGCCTGCAGCCAGGCACCGGCCATCCGCTGCTTCGCGATGGACCTGGCGCAGCATCCGGCGCGACACGATGCTCAGCGCGAGCATCACCGGCACGGCCACCGCGATGACGAGCCGCGAGAACGGCACGTGGAAGAAGAACGACGACGCACGCCGCCATGGCCACGAGCGACACGGCGGCGCGGACGACGGCCCGGTACATCTCGGTGCCGGCGCCGGCGAACCGGGTGGCGTACGCGCCGAGAGAAGCCAGCGAGGCCACCCAGACGACGACGAGGACGAGGTAGGCGGCCCATGGCACCGAGGCCACGGCCTCCTGCGCCGACGTGGCGCCGTCGGTCCAGCACCCTCTTGCGACCAGCGCCTCGCGGCTCAGCAGACCGGCCGCCACACCGATGACGCCTGCAGCCGACATCAGTGACGATCGTCCGCCGGCGATGGGTTCGTTCCCACTCGCGGATACGGTGACGGACCCTCGCATGCCCGTGGGCAGCGAGGTCAACATGGGCGCCCAGCCGAGGACGAATCCCCGATGGCGCGCCAAATCCCTGCGCAATACTCATCGAACGGTCGACCCCTGCAATCGAGTAGTTCGGTGACGATCGGCCCGGACGAGCCGACTAGGTTGTGCCCCGGGCCGAGGCTCGGGGTCCAGCGATTCCCACCCTAGGAGGTGCGCGAGCGGCAGCGACAGGCGATCGACGAAAAATGGTCCGAACGGACTACCCGAGGGCCACCAACCGTCGTGATCGGCATCACTAGTCTTGAGCCCACGCGTCCAAGGCGTGCACCTCGACCACGCCCGTCGACTGGCGCGGATACCTCGGCGGCACACCGCGATCAGGAGCGCGGTGCGTGCACCTGCTGCTGCGCGTCGAGGAGGCCGAGCGCGACGAGGGACTCCACGGCATCCGCGGCGTCGTCGAGCAGGAACGGCAGCTCCTTGCGCTCGGTGGGCGAGAAGTCGCGCAGCACATAGTCGGCGGCATCCATGCGCCCCGGCGGGCGCCCGATGCCGACCCGCACCCGGTGGTAGTCCTTGGAGCCCAGCGACGAGCTGATCGAGCGCAGCCCGTTGTGGCCGCCCTCGCCGCCGCCGCGCTTGAGCCGCACGGAGCCGGCGTCGATGTCGAGCTCGTCGTGCACGACCACCAGGCGCTCGACGGGCACCGAGAAGAAGCGCAGCAGCGCCGAGACCGGGCCGCCGGACTCGTTCATGTAGGAGTTGGGCACCGCGATGACGGCCGGGGGGCCGGGGATGCCGCCGGGGCCGGTGCCCAGCCGCACCTGGGCCGCGACGGCTCGGGCCTTGTGCGTCCTCAGCTGCGAGCCGTGCCGTCGGGCCAGCTCGTCGACCACCATGGCGCCGACGTTGTGCCGGTTGCCCGCGTAGGTCGGGCCGGGGTTGCCCAGCCCGACGACGAGCCAGGGTGCGGAGTCGCTCACCCGCCCAGTATGCCGTGGGCCGGAGACGCCGAAGGGCCCGGTCCGTGCGGACCGGGCCCTTCAGGCGGTGGTGCGGCGGGCCGGGTGGCCCGTGGCGGATCAGGCGTCGTCGGAAGCCTTCTCGCCCTCGCCGGCGTCGGACTCGCCGGCCGCGTCGTCGGACTCCTCGCGCTCGATGCCGGCCTCGGCCTCGGCCTCGGACAGCTCGGCGTCGAGCGCCTCGGCGGACACCTGGGCGGTGACGTTGACGACCAGCGCCTCGGCGTCGGTGACCAGGGTGGCGCCCTCGGGCAGCTCGACCTGGCCGGCCAGGATCTGGGTGCCGGCCTGCAGGCCCTCGACCGAGACGGTGATGGTCTCGGGGATGTCGGTGGCCAGCACCTCCAGCTGCAGGCTGGTGTGGTCGGTGGTGACGACCGTCTCGGGGGCGGCCTCGCCCTCGAGGTGCACGTTGACGTCGACGGTGACCTTCTCGCCCTTGTTCACGATGACCAGGTCGATGTGCTCGATGACCGGCTTGATCGGGTCGCGCTGCACGTCCTTGGCCAGGGCCAGCTGCTCCTTGCCGTCGATGACGATGGTGAGCAGGGCGTTGCTCTGCTTCAGCGCGAGCATCGACTGGTGGCCGGGCAGGGTGATGTGCACCGGCTCGCTGCCGTGGCCGTACATCACGGCGGGGATCTTGTTGTCGCGGCGGATCTTTCGCGCGGCACCCTTGCCGAACTGGGTGCGGGTCTCGGCGACGAGCTTGTTGTTGTCGGACACGTGCGCTCCTGGGGAGTCGAAGTCGGATGAGGCAGTCGGTCCTCGACGCGGGACGTGGCACCGAACGTGGCGCGCGTACGGCCCGCGGATCCACCGGATCTGCGTCCGCCAGCGTCGATCACGGATGCGTCGACCGCTTGCGCGGCCTGAACCGGACGACTGTGTCCGGTGCGACGTCCCTCGCCGAGGCAACCCCCCGAGTCTAGGCGACGGTGGAGTGAACGTCTAAATCGGTCTGCGCGGCGGCATCCCGGGCCTGCGCCGTGCGGGCCAGGTCGCGTTCGCCGAGCCGCACCGCGACGACACCCGAGAGCAGCACTGCCCCGCCGACGAGCTGCAGCACCCCGGGCAGCTCGGCCAGCAGCAGCCAGGCGAAGAGCACCGCGAAGAGCACCTCGGTGAGGCCGACGAACGACGCCAGGGTCGAGCCGAGCAGGCGGGCTCCGACGATGCCGAGCACGTAGGCGAAGGCGGCGGCGATGACGACCAGCTCGGCCAGCGCGAGCCAGGCCGGGATGCCGGTGCCCGCGACCTGCACGGTCGAGTCGCCCACCTCCATGGGCAGCACGCCGACGAGCCCGAGCGCGGCGAGCGCCACGGCGCCGACGGCCAGGCCCAGCCCGGCGAAGGCGGTCGACGGGATGGCGGTCGGCCGGGCGGCGAGCACGTAGTGGCCGGCCAGCCCCGCGGCGGCGACCAGGCCCCAGAGCACGCCGGACAGCGGCGGGGTGGTCTGGCCGGTGATGTCGAGGATGAGGGCGAGGCCGGCCAGGGCCAGCACGATGCCGACCACGGTGAGCCGGTGCGGCCGCTGGCGGGTGAGCGCCCAGACCCACAGCACGACCAGCACGATGCCGAGGTACTCGATGAGCAGGGCGATGCCGACGTCCATGCGGGAGACGGCCTGGAAGTAGCCGAGCTGGGCCGCGGCGACGGCGAGCGTGCCGTAGAGGGCGACCCGCGGCAGCTCGCGGCGGATCGAGCGCCACTGGCCGCGCAGGCTCCACAGTGCGAACGGCATCAGCAGGATCGCGGCGCCGGTGATGCGGGCCAGGACGACCGCACCCGGCGACCAGCCGGCCTGCATGAGCGACTTCGCGAACGGGCCGGAGGTGCCGAACGCCGCACTCGACAGCAGCATCGCGACCAGGCCGAGGCCCAGGTGCCGCCTCATCGCATCCACCATGTCGGTCCCCCTCGTCGTCGGCTCCCGCTCGGGTGTCAGGAGCAAAGTATGCTGTTGCCCATGACGGTAGGCGCGCCACATGTCAGGAGTCAAGATGATTTTCACCCATGACACGGACATGACCCTGATGCACGCGGCCGCGCTGGCCAACACCGGGCCCGCGCTCGGCGACGAGGACCGCGAGGAGCTGACCGACCTGCCGGCCCTGCTCGCCTGGATGGACCGGTGGGAGTGGACCGGCGCCCGCCCCACGAGCCAGGCCGAGGTGGATGCCGTGCGCGCCCTGCGCCCGCGGCTGCGCGAGATCTGGAGTCGCGACGAGGACGGCCTGGTCGACGCGGCCAACATCCTGCTCGAGGAGGGGCACGCCCTCCCCCGGCTGGTGCGGCACGGCGCGTTCGGCTGGCACGTGCACGCCACCTCCGACGACGCACCCCTCGCCCGGCGGATCGCGGTCGAGGTGGGGATGGCGCTGGTCGACGTCATCCGCGCCGACGAGACCGACCGGCTCAAGGTGTGCGCCGGCGACGACTGCGAGGACCTGCTCATCGACCTCAGCAAGAACCGCTCGCGCAAGTTCTGCGACGGCACCTGCGGCACCCGCGCCAACGTGGCCGCCTACCGAGCCCGCAAGAACAGCAAGAACAACAGAACGGCCACCCCCTGACCGCCCGTCCCCGAATCGACCAATAGGTCACGCGAGGGACACGCGCCCCACCGTGGACGTCCCCACCGTGACCTATCGGTCGATCCCGGGACACCAACCCCCAGGCCAGACCGTCCCCACCGTGACCTATTGGTCGATCCCGGGACACCCCCGGCTCGGGTCGCTACTCCCGACTCGGGTCCGTGCTCCCGTTGCGTGCCGCTGCAGCAGCGCGAATCCGGAGTAACGACACACATCGGGAGCAACGACCCGAGCCCACAACGGCAGGATGCCGGAGGCCAGCCGACCAGCGAAGGGTCGGGAAGCGTGGGTGAGCCCGCGGGAAGGAGCGGAGCGGTGGGATGCCGTGGGCGAGCCGATGGACGGGTCTGGCGGGAGAGGAGCGCCGAGCGCGCAAGCGCGCGAGGTGCGGATGGTCAACGGCCGCACGCGGCATCCCACCGCGCAGCGGCTCACCCAGACAGCGCAGGAATGCCTCGACCGATATGGCGACCCCGCCAGACAGCTCAGCGCGGGTCACGAACAGCAGGAACCGATCCGGTTGCCGCCCCGACGGAGGTCAGGCGCGGCCACCGAAGAGGCTCGTGACCGAGCCGTCCTCGAAGACCTCCTTGATCGCGGCGCTGATGAGCGGGGCGATCGAGAGCACCGTGATGCCCTCGACCTCCTTCGCGGGCGGGATCGGCAGCGTGTTGGTGACGATGACCTCCTCCGCGGCGCAGTCGCGCAGCCGCTCGACGGCCGGCTCGCTGAGGATCGCGTGGGTCGCCGCGATGACGACCGCCTTGGCGCCGTCGGCCATCAGCGCGTCGGCCGCCTTGGTGATGGTGCCGCCGGTGTCGATCATGTCGTCGACGAGCACGCACACCCGGTCGCGCACGAGGCCGACGACCCGGTTGGCCACCATCTCGTTGGGCCGGTTGATGTCGCGGGTCTTGTGGATGAAGGCCAGCGGTGCACCACCGAGGCGCTTCGACCACTGCTCGGCGACCTTGATCCGGCCGGCATCCGGCGAGACGACCGCAAGGTCCTGGTCGCCGTACTTGGTGGCGACGTAGTCGCTGAGGATCGGGATGGCCATCAGGTGGTCGACCGGCCCGTCGAAGAAGCCCTGGATCTGGTCGGTGTGCAGGTCGACGCAGATCAGCCGGTTGGCCCCGGCGGTCTTGAACATGTCGGCCATCAGCCGGGCGCTGATCGGCTCGCGGCCGCGGTGCTTCTTGTCCTGGCGGGCGTAGCCGTAGAACGGCATGACCACGGTGATGCGCTTGGCACTGGCCCGCTTGAGCGCGTCGACCATGAGCAGGTGCTCCATGATGCACTCGTTGATCGGGCTGGTGTGGCTCTGGATGACGAACGCGTCGGACCCGCGCACCGACTCCTCGAACCGCACGTAGATCTCGCCGTTGGCGAAGTCGTAGGCACTGGTCGGTACCAGCTCGGTGCCCAGCTGCGCCGCAACCTCCTGTGCCAGACCGGGGTTGGCTCGACCGGAGAAGAGCATCATCTGCTTCTTCGGCCGCCTCCGGATGTTCGCGGACGGCGGTCGGTTGTGGCTCACTGGTGGGGGCCTTCCGCGGTGGTCGGCTGCTCGGGTTCGGGATGCCGGGTGCCCGCCGCCTCGGCGGCCGCGGCGGTCTTGGTGCCGGCGCGGGCGCGCGCCACCCAGCCGTCGACGTTGCGCTGGCGGCCTCGGGCCACGGCGATCTGGCCCGGGTCGACGTCGCCGGTCAGGGCCGAGCCGGCGGCAACGTAGGCGCCGTCGCCGACCGAAACCGGGCTGACGACAACGGAGTTCGACCCGATAAAGGAGTACTTGCCTACGGTGGAGTGGTGCTTGGCGACGCCGTCGTAGTTGGCGAAGATCGTGCCGGCGCCGATGTTGGCGCCCTCGCCGATGGTGACGTCACCGGCATACGACAGGTGGGGCACCTTGGCGCCCTCGCCGATGTCGGCGTTCTTGGTCTCGACGAAACCGCCGATCTTGCCGCGGGCGCCGAGGCGGGTGCCGGGCCGCAGGTAGGAGTAGGGGCCCACGGTGGCGCCGGCGCCGATGACGGCGAGGTTCGCCACGGCCCGGGTGACCTGGGCGCCGTCGCCCACCTCGGTGTCGATGAGCGTGACCTCGGGGCCTATCACGGCATCCGCCCCGATGCTCGTGGCGCCGAGCAGCTGGGTGCCGGGCAGGACCGTGGTGTCCTGGCCGATGCTCACGTCGACGTCGATCCAGGTGGTGGCCGGGTCGACGATGGTGACGCCGGCGCGCATGTGCTGCTCGCAGACCCGACGGTTGAGCTCGCGGCCCAGCGCCGCCAGCTGCACCCGGTCGTTGACGCCCTCGGTCTGCCACAGGTCGTCGATGACGTGCGCCCGCACCGGGCGGCCGGCCTCGCGGGCGATGGCGACGACGTCGGTGAGGTACTTCTCGCCCTGCGCGTTGTCGGTGCCGACCCGAGCCAGTGCCTCGCGCAGCACGTCGGCGTCGAAGGCGTAGATGCCCGAGTTGATCTCGGTGATGGCCTGCTGTGCCTCGGTGGCGTCCTTCTGCTCGACGATGCGCTCGACGTGTCCTTCGGTGTCGCGCACGATGCGGCCGTAGCCCGTGGGGTCACCGAGGTGCGCCGTGACGACCGAGACCGCGCTGCCGCTCTCGGTGTGGGCGGCCGTGAGGTCGACGAGCGTCTCGCCGGTGAGCAGCGGCACGTCGCCGTAGGTGACCAGGATGGTGCCGTTCAGGCCCGGCGGCAGGGCGAGCAGGCCGCACTCGACGGCCCGGCCGGTGCCCTTGACGTCGTCCTGGTCGGCGATGACGAGGTCGGCGTCGAGGGCGGCGCACAGCTGCACGACCCGCTCGCGCTCGTGACGGACGACGACCCCGACGTGGTCGGCCCCCGTCGCGCGGGCCGCGCGGATCGCGTGACCGAGCAGCGCGATGCCACCGATCGGGTGCAGGACCTTGGGAGTCGTGGACTTCATCCGGGTGCCCTCGCCGGCGGCGAGGACGATGACGGCGGCCGGGCGGGGGGTGCTCACGCGCGAGGGCTCCAGACGTGCTGCGGGGTGCCACGGGACGCCCGTCATGCTACCCGTCGGTCATGGGGCGGCCGCACGTCGGGGCGGGGCCAAGAGGGTGCTGCGGCGGCACCCGGCATCCGACACAATGGCCGGGGCACCACGACGACATGGCCGCCCCGGCCGGTGTCCCCGAGAGGAGCAGGCGATGACGGCGACGGCGAACCAGGCGAGGGCGGAGTCCCGCGACGGACGGAGCTTCTCGTTCACGGCGGGGGTCGACGACGGGGTCGCCCCGGGCGACATGGTGGTCATCAGCAGCGACGCCGGTAGCCGCGTCCTGGGCCAGGTCGTCGACGTGGCGGACTCGACGGGCGACGAGCCGCTGACCGGTTTCGGGGTCGTCATCGGCGGCCTCGGTGACGACGGCGCCGTCCAGCGCGGCGACCGGCCGCCGTTCCGCGGCGCCACGCTGGTGCTGGCCCGCCCGGAGGAGCTCGGTGGTCTCGACGGCTCGGCTGCGGGCACGATGACCATCGGCGTGTGGCGCACCGGCGACGTCGGGGCACCCGCCAACCTGCGGGCGGGCGGGTTCAACCGGCACACCTTCCTGTGCGGCCAGAGCGGCTCGGGCAAGACCTACGCCCTCGGGGTGCTGCTCGAGCGGCTGCTGCTGCAGACCGACCTGCGGATGGCCGTGTTCGACCCCAACGCCGACTTCGTGTACCTCGGCAAGACGCTGCCCGGGGTGCCGGAGGCCGACGCCCGGCGGATCGCCGAGCGCGACGTGAAGGTGCTGCGCAGCGACTCCACCCGGGGCGAGGGCGACGAGCCGCTGCGGATGCGCTTTCGCACGATGACCCGCCAGGCCCAGGCCGCGACCCTGCAGCTCGACCCGATCCACGACCGCGACGAGTACAACGCCTTCGTCAGCTTCCTGGCCCAGCTCGGCGGCTCCGACATGGGCCCGATGCTGCTCGGGCTGCGCTCGGGCAACCCCGGCCAGCAGGCGCTCGCGCGGCGGATGGAGAACCTCGGCCTGCTCGAGTGGGAGGTCTGGGCGCGCGACCTGCCGTCCGCGGCCGACTTCGTCACCGGCGGCGATGGCGTGACCGTGATGGACCTCGGCGGGTTCGGCGACCCGGCGGAGCCGATCGCGGTCTGCCTCGAGGTCGTCGACGAGCTGTGGGCCCAGCGTGACCGTCGGGTGCCGACGCTCCTCGTCATCGACGAGGCGCACAACCTGTGCGGCACCGAGCCGGCCAGCCAGGTCGCGCAGAAGCTGCTCGACCGCCTCATCCAGATCGCCGCCGAGGGGCGCAAGTACGGCCTGTGGCTGCTGCTGTCGTCGCAGCGGCCCTCGAAGATCCACCCGCAGGTCCTCAGCCAGTGCGACAACCTGATGCTGATGCGGATGAACAGCCCCGACGACGTCGCCGAGCTGGGGCGCACCTTCGGGTTCGCGCCGCAGTCGATGCTGCGGGCGTCCAACGGGTTCGTTCAGGGCGAGGCGCTGCTCGCCGGGGGGTTCGCCCCCGTGCCGATGCTGGTGCAGATGCGCGAGCGGCTCACCCGGCAGGGCGGCACCGACGTCGCCGTGCCGCTGCTCGACGCCTGAGTCTGCCAAGATTGCCCGGGCCGGGTGCCCACGCCCGTCTGTGACCTCACCTACCGCCTGGTAGGTCACCCGATCGGTGCACCTACCAGGCGGTAGCCGAGGTCCTACGCCGGATGCCGGGGACGACCGACGTCCCGCCGGACCACCTGGCCTGAGCTACCGCCTGGTAGGTCACCCGATCGGTGCACCTACCAGGCGGTAGCCGACGCCGGGTTCGGGATGCCGTCCCTACATCCGTCCGCGCGACCGGGCCCGACCTCAGAGGAGGTCGGTGAGCTCCGAGCGGGCCCGGGAGCGCACGGCCTCGAGCGCGTCCTTGGCCGTGTGCGCCTCGCGGGCCACGGTGGCGAGCCCCTGGCACTCGGGCAGCGAGTGCAGCGAGAGCGCCAGGCGCACCACCGGCACCTTGCTCGGCGCCATCGACAGGCTCGACACCCCGAGCCCGGCGAGCACCAGCGCCAGCAGCGGGTCACCCGCCGACTCGCCGCACACCCCGATGGGGCGACCCACGCGCCGGGCCCCCTCGCACGCCGCCGCGACGACGTCGAGCACCGCGGGCTGCCACGGGTCGAGCAGGTCGGAGAGCTCGCCCTGCATCCGGTCGGCCGCCATCGTGTACTGCGCCAGGTCGTTGGTGCCCAGGCTGCCGAAGTCGACCTCCGCCAGCACGTGGGCCGAGCGAAGCGCCGCGCCCGGCACCTCGATCATCACGCCCGCCTTGGGCAGGCCGTTCTCACGTACCCGGCGCGCGAACCAGGCGGCCTCCTCGACGGTGGCGACCATCGGCGCCATCACCCGCACGTCGGCACCGGTGTCCTTGGCGGCCACGGCGAGCGCCTCGAGCTGGGCGTCGAGCAGCTCGGGCCGCTCGGCCGACAGCCGCAGGCCCCGCCGACCCAGGGCCGGGTTCTCCTCCGGCCCCAGGTCGGCGAAGGCCAGCGGCTTGTCGGCCCCGGCGTCCAGCGTGCGGACGACCACACGCCGGCCACCGAACGGCGCGAACACCTTTCGGTAGATCTCCGCCTGCTCGTCGACCGTCGGAGCCTTGTCGGCGGACAGGAAGACGAACTCGGTGCGGAACAGCCCGACCCCCTCGAGGTCGAGCGCTCCGGCGGCCTCGGCATCCGGCACCCCACCGATGTTCGCGAGGAGCGCGATGTGGGTGCCGTCTCGGGTGAGGCCCGGCCCCTGCCCGGCAGCGAGCGCCTGGGCCCGCTTCTCGCGCCGCAGCTTCTGCGCCTCGACCAGCGCGATGTCGGGGGCGATGGTGACCTCGCCGGTGTCGCCGTCGAGCGCCACCGGTGTGCCGGCCGGGATGCCGGTGGCACCGGAGAGCTGGACCACCGCGGGGATCCCCATCTGCGCGGCGAGGATGGCGGTGTGGCTGGTGCGCCCACCCGCCTGGGTGACGATGCCGACCACGAGGGAACGGTCGAGCGTGGCCGTCTCGGCCGGCGCGAGGTCCTCGGCGACGACCACGCTCGGCTCGGAGAAGTCGGGCACGCCTGGTGCGGCGAGACCGAGCACGGCGGCGACGGCCCGCGACCCCACGTCGCGAAGGTCTGTGACCCGCTCGGCGAAGTAGCCACCGAGCGCCTCGAACTGGGTGCAGTACTCCTCGACCGCGTTGGCGATGGCGGTGGCCCGGCCGCGACCGGCGGCCAGCTGCTTGTCGGCCGCCTTGACCAGACCCTTGTCACGGGCGATGAGTGCCGTGGCCTTGAGGATCTGCTGGGCGGTGTCGTCGGCGTGCCGCGCCTTGCTCTCCAGCGCCTGCGCGACGAACTCGAAGGCCGCCTTCACGTCGGCCAGCGCCGCCTCGCGGTCGTCGACGGCGGGCTCGTCGGCCGGGGGCCGCACCGGCGGCGCCACCTGCACCACCGGCCCGTAGGCGGACCCCGGGCTGACGCCGATGCCCTGGCGGGTCTCGGTCCCGGTCGTCGTGCTCATTCCGCGTCGAGGTCGCGCGAGAGGAGGGCGACCAGGCCGTCGAGCGCCTCGTCGGCGCCGTCGCCCTCGGCAGTGAGCACGACCTCCTCGCCATGGGTGGCGCCCAGGGCCATGACCCCGAGGATGCTCGTCGCGTCGACGGCGTCCTCACCAGGCCGGCCGATCTCGATGTCGAGGCCCGTCTCGGAGGCCTGCTCGACGAACAGGGCGGCCGGCCGGGCGTGCAGGCCGACGGACGAGGCGATGGTGACGGTGCGCTGTGCCATGTGGGTGCTCCTTGGGTGGGTCGTGGTGCGGTCGGACCGTGCAGGTGACGCTAGGCGAACGTGAGGTGCTGCGGGGCGGGGCGCGGACGGCATCCGAACGACGGGCCGGATGCCGTCCGCTCCCCCGGGTGCTCAGACGGTGGCGACCGCGTCGACCTCGGCCAGGTGCTTGTCGCGGGACTTCAGGGTGATGACGATGCCGGCCATGACGACCACCCCGATGACCAGGGCGAGGAGGAACAGCAGGATCTGGCTGAGGCTGCCCATGATCGGCAGCACCCAGATGCCACCGTGGGGGGCGCGGATGCCGAGGCTGAAGGCCATCGCCAGCGCACCCGTGATCGAGGAGCCGACGACCGACGAGACGATGATGCGCACCGGGTCGGCGGCGGCGAACGGGATGGCGCCCTCGGAGATGAACGAGAAGCCGAGCAGCCAGGCGGCCTTGCCGTTCTCGCGCTCTGGCTCGGAGAACAGCTGCGGGCGAAGGGTGGTCGACAGCGCCATGGCGAGCGGGGCCACCATGCCGGCGGCCATGACGGCGGCCATGATCTTCAGCTGCGGGCTGTCGGAGGCGGCCCCGGCGGTGGCGAGCCCGGCGGTGGCGAAGGCGTAGGCGACCTTGTTGATCGGGCCGCCGAGGTCGAAGCCCATCATCGCGCCGAGGATGGCGCCGAGCAGGATCGCGCTGGTGCCGCTCATGCTGTTCAGGGCGCTGGTGAGGGACTCGCTCAGGGCCACGATCGGGCGGCCGAGAAGGGTGATGAACAGACCGGCGGTGATGAGCGTGGAGAGCAGCGGGATGACGACGACCGGCATGACGCCGCGCACGCCCTTGTGCACCTTCCAGCCCGAGATCCAGCGGGCGACGAAGCCGCCGAGCAGGCCGGTGACCAGGCCGCCGAGGAAGCCGGCGCCCATCGTCGAGGCGATGAAGCCGCCGACGATGCCGGGCACCAGGCCCGGTCGGTCGGCGATGGCGAAGGCGATGAAGCCGGACAGGATCGGCACGAGGAAGCCGAACGCGGCTCCACCGATGACGAAGCAGAGCGCGGCCCACGAGGTGAGGCTGAGCGGGTTGAAGTTCTGGGTGATGTTGAACTCGCCGTCGGCGGTGAGGCCGTACTTGACGATCTCGATGGCCCCCTGCTCACCCATCGCCACCTGGGCGAGCATGAACGAGATGGCGATGAGGATGCCGCCCGCGGCGACGAACGGGATCATGTAGGAGACACCGGTCATCAGCCACTGGCGCAGCTTGGTGAGCGTGCTGGCGTCGTTGTCGACCTTGGTCGACAACCCGCCCTGCACGGCGGGGCCGGCGGACATCGCCTCGGCCGCGAGCTGCGGGTGGGCCCGCCACTGGGCGGCGATCAGCGCGGCCTCCTCGATCAGGGCCGGGCCGTCGGAGATGCCCTTCTTCACGCCGACGTCGACGATCGGCTTGCCGGCGAAGCGGCCGGCGTCCTTGACCGGGAGGTCGTGGGCGAAGATCACCGCGTCGGCAGCCTCGATCTCGGCCCTGCTCAGCGGGGTGGTGCCCGCCGAGCCCTGGGTCTCGACCTTCATCACGTGCCCGGCGGCCTTCGCGGCGTTCTCGAGCGACTCGGCCGCCATGTAGGTGTGCGCGATGCCGGTGGGGCACGAGGTGACGCCGACGAGGGTGAGCGAGCGGGGACCGTCGTCGACGGCGACTGCGGACGAAGGGGCGGTCGAGTCGCGCTGTGCGGCACCGGCATCCGATGCCGTCGTGGCCGTTGCCGTGGCCGCCGCGGTGGCGGTTGCAGCGGCTGCGGCGGGAGCGGCCTTCGGCGGGTCGAGCGCGACCTGTGCCTCGACGATCTCGACGACCTCCGCCTCGGTGGTGGCCGCGGCGAGGGCCGCCTTGAAGTCCTTCTTCATCAGCGCGCGGGCGAGCTTGGGCAGCATCTGCATGTGCGCGTCGCCGCCCCCCTCGGGCGCCGCGATGAGGAAGACCAGGGTGGCCGGGCCGTCCTTGGCGCCCCAGTCGATGCCGTCGGTGGAGCGGCCGAACACGAGCGCGGGCTCGGTGATGGCGGCGCTGCGGGCGTGCGGGATGCCGATGCCGCCGGGTAGGCCGGTGGCCATCTTGCTCTCGCGCTCGGTGACGTCGGCGAGGAAGGTGTCGAGGTCGGTGCAGCGGCCGCTGGCCACCAGCCGCTCGGCGAGGGCACGGGTGGCCTCGTGGCGGTCGGCACCGGTCAGGTCGAGGACGACCTGTTCGTCGGTGATGAGGGGCATGGTGGTTCCTTTCGGGTCAGTGCAGGACGAGCGACGGGTTCGGGGTGCGGGTGACCTCGACGGGGATGCCGTCGAGGTCGTGCGGGGCCGGCACGCGGCTCCCGGGAAGGGTGACGGCGGCGGCTCCCCAGGTGACAGCGCCGGCGAGGGCGTCGGCGGCAGTGCGGCCGCTCGACAGACCGTGGAGCAGGCCGGCGAGCATGCAGTCGCCGGCGCCCACGGTGGACAGGGGGGTGGTGATGCTGGCGCGCGCGTGCACCAGCTCGTCGGCCGTGACGAGGAGGGCACCGTCGCCACCGAGGCTCACGGCCACCATCTCGATGCCGTCGGCGACCAGGTCGCGGGCGGCGGCGTGCACGTCGCCGAGGGTGGGCAGCGGATGCCCGACCAGCTCGGCGAGCTCCTCGTGGTTGGGCTTGATCAGGTGCGGGCGGGCGGCGACGGCCGCGGTCATCGGGGCGCCGGAGGAGTCGACGGCGACCCGGATGCCGCGCTCGCGCACCCGGGCGACCAGCGCGGCATACAGCTCGTCGGGGGCGCCGGGCGGCAGGCTGCCGCAGCCGACGACCCAGGCGGCGCCGTTGGCAGCCTCGAGGGTGGCGGTGAGCAGGGCGTCGACCTCGGCCGGGCTGAGCTGCGGGCCGGGCTCGTTGAGCTTGGTCGTGGTGCCGTCGGGCTCGAGCACGCTGACGTTCATCCGCAGGGCGCCGGCGACCGGGACGCTGCGGCGGGCGACGCCGGCGGCGTCGAGCAGCTCCTCCATGAGGTGCCCCTCGGGGCCGCCCGCGGGCAGCACGGCGATGGTGGGGCTGCCCTGGGCGGCGAGGGCGCGTGAGACGTTGACGCCCTTGCCCCCGGGGTCGACCCGGCTGGAGGTGGCCCGGTGCACCTCGCCGCGGCGGAGCGCGTCGATGACGATCGCCCGGTCGATGCTCGGGTTGGGGGTGAGGGTGACGATCATGCGGTCACGACCTCGGGGCCAGCGGCGCGCAGCTCGGCGGCCACGTCGTCGGCGAGGTCGGTGTCGGTGACGACGAGATCGACCTCGGCCAGGGTGGCGAACCGGTGCAGGTGGTCGTCGCCCGCCTTGCTGGAGTCGGTGGCCAGCACGACCCGGCGGGCCGAGCGCACCATCGCGGCCTTGACGAGCGCCTCGGCCTGGTCGGGGGTGGTGAGCCCGCGGGCGACCGAGAAGCCGTTGGTGCCCATCACCGCGACGTCGACGACGACGCCGTCGAGGGCGCCGGTGGACCACTCGCCGACGGCGGCCCCGGTGACGCCACGCACCCGGCCACCGATGAGGTAGAGCGTGATGCCGGGGTGGGTCGACAGGGCGGCGGCCGCCGAGACCGAGTTGGTGAGCACGGTGAGGTCGAGGTCGGGCGGCAGCAGCTGCACCACGCTCGCGGTGGTGGACCCCGAGTCGAGCAGCACCGTGCCACCGGCGGGCAGCTCGTCGAGCACGCGGGCGGCGATGCGGCGCTTGACGTCGGCGAGGCGGCCGGAGCGGGCGGCGAGGGTGGGCTCGAGCTCAAGGCGCTCGACCGGGATCGCGCCACCGTGCACCCGGCGCAGCGAACCGCGGCGCTCCAGCGCGGTGAGGTCGCGGCGGACGGTCTCGGCGGCGACCCCGAGTGAGTCGGCGAGGCTGGTGACCTCGACCCGGCCGGCCTGGCGGGCCTCCGCCATGATCCGTTGCTGCCGCTCCGCTGCGTACATCGGACTCCCTCGTCCTGACCGGTGGCCCCTCGTCGGGCCTCGTTCGGACCATCAAACCACTCATATCCGCTCATGTAAAGAGATACGGGCACCCG
>CAWDBL010000002.1:0-64545 GCA_963800505.1 uncultured Actinomycetota bacterium | reverse complement strand
CGACGTGCCGTTCGCCCGGCGCTACGCCGTGCGCGAGGTGATGCCGTTCGGTGTGAAGTCGCTGCGGGCCTGGCTGCGCCAGCAGGGCATCACCGGGCTCACCATCAAGAAGCGCGGTGTGCGGCTCGACGACGACGAGCTGCGCCGCGAGCTGCGGATCGGCCGCAAGGCCGGCGACGGCGCCCAGGCCACCGTCATCCTGACGCGGGTCGCGGGCCAGCAGGTCGTCCTCGTCGTCGACCCCGCCTGACTCGCCCCTGCTGTTCCCCGACCTTGTAGGGGAGAAGCCGGTCGAGATCGGGGTTCTGCCGCGTGTTGCCCGGCGTCCGACCTACAAAGTCGGGGAGGGCTGGGCGCCGCGGTGGCGGACCGCCGCTGCGCCGGCCGCCAGGGCCGCGTCGAGGGCCACCTCGCGCCCGTCCCCCGCCGCCAGAGATGCCGCGAGCGCGCCACAGAACGCGTCGCCCGCCCCGGTGGTGTCGACCACCTCGTGCGCCGCCACGGCGTGGGCCGGGGCGGTCACGCCGTCCCAGGCTGCACCGTTGGCCCCGAAGGTCACCAGCAGCGAGCGCGGTTCGGCGCCGGCCTCGGCGAGCGCTGCCATCTCGTGCTCGTTGGCGACCACCGGGTCGGCGAGCGCCACGACGTCGGCGGGCAGTGCGGCATACGGCGCGGTGTTGAGAACCACCCGCGCCCCGCGCCCGGCGGCCCGCCGCACCGCGACGCAGACGATCTCACGGGGCACTTCCAGCTGCACGACGAGGACGTCACCGGGTCCGAGGTCGTCGACCGCGTCGACCTCGCGCTCGTCGAGCAGGTCGTTGGCGCCGGGGATGACCACGATCGAGTTCTCCCCGTCGTCGGACACCGCGATGAGGGCGTGCCCGCTCGGGGCTCCCTCGACGACGCGCACACCGCTCACGTCGATGCCGAGCCGTTCGAGCCGGGCACGGTAGGCGGTGCCGCCCGCGTCGTCGCCGACGCACCCGACCATGGCGACGCTCGCGCCCGCGGATGCCGCCGCGACGGCCTGGTTCGCTCCCTTGCCCCCCGCCAGCTGCTCGAGACCCTCGCCGAGCACGGTCTCCCCCGGCCGGGGGTGGCGCTCGACGCGGGTGACGAGGTCGACGTTGAGCGACCCGAGCACCAGCACGCGCCCGCTCACGACGCCTCCCCCCGCACGGTGCGCACCCAGAGGTCGGCGATCCGCGGCCCGTCGACGGTCAGGGCCACGTCGACCATCGTCGCGGCCAGGCCGTGCGGGTCGTGGGCGAGGTCGCCGCTCCAGTCGCGCCGGTCGACGACCGTGCGGCCGCGGGTCCAGGTGCCCGCGAGCTCGACCCGCACCGGCAGCCGCCGCGTGCACACGGCATCCGGCTCGACGAGGATGCCGACGGCGCCCGCGTCGCCGATCGTCGCCCCGGCGTTGGCGAACCGGCGGTGGTGGAACGAGATGAGCCCCGCGGCGAGGTGCGCGACCGGGGTGTCGAGCTCGCGCAGCGCCTCCACCTGCACGTCGGTGACGAGGGGGCCGTAGAAGACGTCGAGGCCGTACATCGTGACGGGGACGTCGTGCTCGGCACAGGTGGCCAGCACCATGGCGGCGGCCTCCGGGTCGTGGAAGACGTTGAACTCGGCCGCGGCGGTGGCGTTGCTGATCTCGACGCCACCCCCCATGAAGACGATCCGGCCGATCCGCGCGAAGGCCTGCGGGTGCACCCGGGCGAGCAGCGCGAGGTTGGTCATCGGGGCCAGCGGCACGACGGTGACGGGGGCACCGGCGTCGGCCTGGGCGTCGATGGTGTCGCGCAGGAGGTCGATCGCCGGGCGCGGGTCGGGCGCGAAGGTGGGCGCCGGCATCCCGAGGTCGGCCATGCCGTCGGCACCGTGCACGTGCCGTGCGTCGACCGGCTCCTCGAGGATGGGGCGCGAGGCACCGACGCCCACGGGCACGTCGCTGCGCCCGGCCGTCTCGAGCACCATCAGGGTGTTGCGCACGACGTCGGCCAGCGGGGCGTTGCCGCCGACACAGGTCACCGCGCGCAGGTCGAGCCGCGGGTGCAGCGCGGCGAGGAGGATCGCGCAGGCGTCGTCGACTCCGGTGTCGACGTCGAGGACCACGGGGAGGCTCGGCATGGGGACGATTGTGTCGGATGCCGTTGCCGTGTGACGTCGGCCACGCCTCGGGCCGTGGGTGCTCCGGGTCGCCCCTGGGGCATACCGTGGCCTCATCACCGGTTCGCTGGGGATCGGTGCCGAGTCGAATCGCGGAACCCGTGATCATCTTCTGGCGGACTCGCTCCGGTGCTCTCCTGGCTGCTCTCCTCGCCCTCCTGCTCTGCACCGGCACCGTGGTGGCGACCTCGACCACCGCACGGGCCGCCGTCACCGGCAGCGGGTACGCACCCACGAGCCCGACGAGGCTGCTCGACACCCGTACCGGCGTCGGCGCGCCCACCGGCCGGATCGTGGCCCGGGGCAGCATCACGGTCCAGGTGACCGGGCGGGGCGGCATCCCGTCGTCGGGGGTGGCAGCGGTCGCCCTCAACGTCACGGTGGCCGCACCGGCCAGTGCCGGGTACGTCACCGTCCACCCCGGTGGCACCCGCCCCGGCACCTCGACCCTGAACTTCCTCGCCGGGGAGGTCACCGCCAACTCCACCATCGTCAGGGTCGGCAGCGGCGGCCGGGTCACGGTCTACGTCCATGCGACGACCCACGTGGTGCTCGACGTCCTCGGCTGGTTCCCGACCGGTTCCGACCTCGTGGCGACCACCCCGGCTCGCGTCATGGACACCCGGACCGGCCTGGGCGCTGCGCGGGCACCGGTGACCGGGCGCAGGTCGGTCGTGCTGCAGGTGGCCGGGCACGGGGGCGTGCCTGCGACCGGCGTTCGCGCCGTTCTGCTGAACGTCACGGTCGTCAAGCCCCGCGTCCGCGGTTACCTCACCGTGTACCCGACGGGCGGGACGGTCCCGCTGGCGTCGAACGTCAACTACTCCGCCGGGCAGACCAGGGCGGGGTTCGTCGTGGCCAAGGTGGGCGCCGGTGGCCAGATCTCGCTCTACGGCACGGCGACGGCCGACCTCGTCGTCGACGTCACGGGCTACTTCCCCACGGGCTCGGTCTTCACCCCGCTCGTGCCGTCGCGGGTGCTCGACACCCGCACCGGCAAGGGAGCTCCGGTCGGCAAGGTGGCCGCGGGCGGCACCGTCACCATCCAGGTCGGTGGTGTCAACGGGGTGGCCGGAGACGCCGATGCCGCCTTCGTCAACATCACCACCGTCAACGCCACCGGGGCCGGCTACGCGACCGCCTTCCCCGCCGGGACGACCCGGCCGGGTACCTCGAGCGTGAACTACCCCGACGGGCGCCCCATCTCCAACTCCGCCATGGCGACGCTCGGCGCCGACGGCCGGCTCTCGATCCGCACCACGGCGGCCACCGACATCGTCGTCGACGTGTTCGGCTGGGTCCCCGACACCAACCCGCCCGCGAGGGTCTCGGCGCTGGACCTCCTGGACCGGGCCGGCACCAGCGTCGAGCTGGGCTGGGTCAACCCCGCCGACCCGGAGCTGGCCGGGGTGGTCGTGCGCCGGGCCGAGGGCAGCACGCCACCGGCATCCTCGACGGACGGGACGTCGGTGCCGCTGGCCACCCCCACCGCGACCACCGTGATGGACTCCGGCCTGACGAGCGGCACGGTCTACTCGTACAGCGTGTTCACGGTGGATGCCGCAGGCAACGTCAGCACCACTCCGAGCACCGTCGTCGCGAACCCGGTGACCGGACGGCTCGCGGTGGCCGACGTGGGACAGCAGACCACCTGGTCGGCCGACTTCGGCGCGGCTGCAGCAGGGACGACGGTCACCATCCAGGTGCGGTCCATCGTCACCTCGATGACCGACGAGGTACGGCAGGCGTCGTGGCGCCCGATCGGCACGGCGATCGCCGACGCCCGCGGTGTGGCAGTCCTGCGCGACGATGCCCCCCTCGCCGTGACGCACGCCTATCGCGCGGTCACCGGCTCCGGCGGCTCGTTCACCCTGAGCGACCTGGTCGAGCACGCGCCCGCGAGCCGCCCGACGAAGGGCACCGGGCTCGCGACCGTCCACCTCGACACGAACGAGGCCTCGCCCATCCTGTCGCGAACGACCTATCTCGAGGGTCGCCTGACCATCGTGCCCGGTGACTCGAGGGCGCCGTGCGGGAACGCCGCGGTGACCCAGGCCCTGCTGAAGGCGCGCGGCCGGGGCAACTCGACGTGGAACTTCGCGAAGAAGCCGTACAGCTTCACCCTCGACAAGAAGGCCGACCTGTGCGGAATGGGGTCCAGCAAGAAGTGGGCGTTGCTGGCCAACCACTTCGACAGGTCGTTGCTACGCACCGGGATCGCCATGGACATCGGCCGCGACCTGACCAACCTGGCCTGGACCCCGAAGCAGGTCCCGGTCGACTTCTACCTCAACGGGCGCTACCAGGGGTCCTACAGCCTCATCGAGCGGGTGGGCATCGCGACCAACCGCGTCGACATCACCGCCCTGAAGAACACCCCGAGCGGCGTCAACGACGCACCACCGCAGGTGACCGGCGGCTACCTCTTGGAGTGGGACTTCCGGCGCAGCGCCGACCACAACGTGCAGGTGGGTCCGGCGGGCATCCGGGGTTGGGTGGGCATCAGCGAGCCCCAGGACGAGGCCGACGGCTCGGGAATCACCCCGGCGCAGGTCTCCTGGATCGACGACTACCTCGACACCGTCGACGACGTGCTGTTCAGCCCCGGCTTCGCCGACCCCGACACCGGGTGGCGCCAGTACATTGACGAGGCGTCGGCAGTCGACTACTACATCGCGCACGAGGTGACCAAGCCCCTCGACGCCGTGTTCCGGACCAGCGTCAACATGTACAAGACACGCGACACCGACCCGGCCCCCGGCGACCAGGGCAAGCTGTTCATGGGACCGATGTGGGACTACGACATCAGCATGGGCGACTACATCTCGGCCGGCGACAAGGTCCGCACCGACACCTGGCTGCTGCGCTACCCCTTGGGGCCCGGCATCGGTCAGAGCGAGGTGAACTGGTACAACCGCCTGATGGAGGACCCCACCTTCGTGGCGGCGGTGGCGGCCCGGTGGGCGGTCGTGGAGCCGGCGCTGCGCACGACGGTCGACGACTACCTCCCGACGCAGCGCGCCCTCGTCACCCGGTCGGCCGAGGCGAACTTCGCCACCTGGGACATCACCCAGAAGATCTGGGCCGGCCAGGTCGTGAAGGGCAGCTGGCCCGCCGAGGTCGACTACCTGCAGGGCTGGCTGCAGCAGCGCATCACCTGGCTGGACGGTCAGCTGGCACCCCGGCCTGCGCCCTGACCGGCCCGGGGCCACGTCCCGTCGCGAGTGCAGTCCCGCCGTGACGGTCGCGTACCGTCGTCGAA
Organism: uncultured Actinomycetota bacterium; assembly: GCA_963800505.1. Classification (GTDB taxonomy): domain Bacteria; phylum Actinomycetota; class Actinomycetes; order Actinomycetales; family Dermatophilaceae; genus Fodinibacter. The sequence continues at coordinate 59,108 of CAWDBL010000002.1, read as the reverse complement.
TGCCCTCCGCGCAGCCTCGACCGCGCCCGATCCGCCGCCTGGCCGTCACCACCACCGCCGTGGTGACGCTGGCGCTCGCGGGGTGCGCGGGTGACCCGGCCGGGCCGCGAACGTCGAGCGTGCCGGGCGCTTCGAGCCCGCCGGTGCCAGCGCCCTCCTCGCCGGCCGGCGCGACGGCGACCCCGAGCGCGACGCGGAGCACGGCATCCCCCTCGGCCAGCCCGGACCCAGCGGCGGCCTGCGTCACCTCGACCGTCGAGTCGCTCTCGGCATCGCAGCAGCTGGGGCAGCTGTTCATGGTCGGCTTCGACGCCAACGCCTCGCTCGGCTCGCTCGACCGCCTGGTGCGAAGCTCGCACGTCGGGAACGTCATCTACCTGGGCGGGTGGGACGGCGCAGCCAAGGTCAACCGCACCTCCGAGCACCTGCAGGGCCTGGTGTCGGGCAAGAGCACCGGTGACGTCGGGCTGCTCATCGCCGCCGACCAGGAGGGCGGCGAGGTGCACCAGCTGCGAGGCGACGGGTTCACCCGACCTCCCTCGGCCAAGAAGCAGGCCACGATGTCGTCAGGTGCGCTCACCCGGGCCGCCACCGGGTGGGCACGCGAGCTCAAGGCCGCCGGTGTCAACGTCAACCTCGCACCGGTCACCGACACGGTGCCCAGCGACATCGGCCGCGCCAACGAGCCGATCGGGCGCTACGGGCGGCAGTACGGGTCGGACCCCGAGACGGTGGAGCGCGCCTCGGCCGCGTTCCTCAAGGGGATGCTGGCCGGCGGCGTCGAGGGAACGGTCAAGCACTTCCCCGGGCTGGGGCGCATCCGCAGCAACACCGACTTCAGCAGCACCGGCATCACCGACGACGTCACCGACACCAACGACCCCTACCTGCAGCCCTTTGCCGCGGGCGTCGAGGCCGGTGCCGGCCTGGTCATGGTCGGCTCGGCGCGCTACACCAAGCTCGACCCGAAGGTGCCGGCGATGTTCTCCGGACCCATCGTCACCGACCTGCTGCGCGGCCAGCTCGGGTACGACGGCGTCGTCATCACCGACGACGTCAACGCCCAGGCGGTCCGCAGCACCCCAGCCCCTCAGCGGGCGGTGCGCTTCATCGACGCCGGCGGCGACATCGTGCTCACCGGCCGGGCGTCGAGCGCGCCCGCGATGATCGCGGCGGTCAAGGCCGAGGCGGCCGACGACCCCGCCTTCGCCGCGAAGGTGCAGGCGTCGGTGCAGCGGGTGGTCAGCCTCAAGGAGCGGATGGGCCTGCTCCCCTGCTCCACGCGCTAGGCCTGGACCTCGGTGACCGGCATCGAGGAGTCGGCCGGCAGGGCGAGGTCGGAGGGTGCCCGCCCCTTGAGCACCATCTGCGCCCCGAGCGCCGCCACCATCGCGCCGTTGTCGGTGCAGAGCCCCGGCCGCGGCACCCGCAGCTGGATGCCGGCCGCGTCGCACCGCTCCTGCGCCATCGTCCGCAGCCGCGAGTTGGCGGCCACGCCACCGCCGATCTGCAGGTGGCCGACGCCGTGCTCGCGGCAGGCCAGCACCGCCTTGCGGGTCAGCACGTCGGTGACGGCCTCCTGGAAGCTCGCCGCGACGTCGGCGACCGGCACCGGCTCCCCCGCCGCCTCGCGGGCCTGCACCCACCGCGACACGGCGGTCTTCAGCCCGGAGAACGAGAAGTCGAAGCGGTGCCGCTCCATGTCGCGGCCGGTGGTGAGCCCGCGCGGGAAGTCGATGGTGATGGAGCCCTCCCGCGCCGCCCGGTCGATGTGCGGACCGCCGGGGAAGGGAAGCCCGAGCACGCGGGCCACCTTGTCGAACGCCTCACCAGCGGCGTCGTCGATGGTCGAGCCGAGGCTGCGAACGTCGTGCGTCACGTCGGGCACGAGCAGCAGTGAGGAGTGCCCGCCGGAGACGAGCATCGCGAGCACCGGCTCGGGCAGCGGGCCGTGCTCGACGATGTCGACGGCCACGTGGCTGGCCAGGTGGTTGACGCCGTAGAGCGGCACCCCGAGGGCGAGCGACAGCGCCTTCGCCGAGGCGACCCCGACCATGAGCGCACCGGCGAGGCCCGGCCCGGAGGTCACGGCAACGGCATCCACGTCGCGCAGCGTGACTCCCGCTGTGGCACAGGCACGTTCGATGGTGGGGACCATGGCCTCGAGGTGGGCTCGGCTGGCGACCTCGGGCACGACACCGCCGAAACGGGCGTGCTCGTCGACGCTGCTGGCGATGGCGTCGACGAGCAGCGTCTCACCACGCACGATGCCGACACCGGTCTCGTCGCACGACGTCTCGATGCCCAGCACCAGGGGTGCATCAGTCATCGTCAGGCCCCCTCTGTGGCAACAGCTTTCGCATGACCAGGGCGTCGACATCGCCCGGCTGGTAGTAGCGCCGACGGGTGCTGAGCACGGCATAGCCGGCGCGCTCGTAGAGGCTGAGCGCCGCGGCGTTGTCGGCGCGCACCTCGAGCATCACGGATGCCGCCCCACGGGACCGCGCCCGTCGCTCCAGCTCGTCGAGCAGCCGTGCGCCGATGCCGCGGCCCTGCGCCCGCGGTGCCACGGCGACGGTCATCACGTCGACGACGTCGCCGCCGTGGTCGAGCCCGGCATAGCCGAGGAGGCCGTCGGCGTCGGTGAGCACGACGTAGTCGCGCCGCGGCCGGCCGGCGAGCTCGGCCCACCACGTGGGCTCGGACCACGCGTCGTGCGCGAACAGGTCGCGCTCGAGCACCGCCAGGGCCTGGAGGTCGGTCCAGCGCACCTCGCGCAGCGTCGGTGCCGACACGGTCACGACCGACCTCGTTCGGCCGTCGTCAGGGCATCGGGACGGCGCAGGTAGAGCGGCTCGACCGGCATCGGCTCGCCCGCAGCGATCCGGCGCAGGGCGACGTGCCCCAGCCACCACGGGTCGACGTCGAGCGGGCCGCCGAGGCCGTGGGGGAAGAGGTCGGGGTACAGCACCGGGCCCCGGCCCACGGTGGGCAGCGCGCGCACGGCATCGTCAACCTCCGCGGGGCGGTCGACGGCGGGCTCGGTCAGGGCCATAGCCCCGTCGGCGCCCCGGCCGTAGCGCGCCCAGTAGACCTCCTTGCGCCGCGCGTCGGTGGCGACGAGCACCTCGTCGACGCCGTCGGTGACGGCGGCCAGCGCCTGCTCGGCGAGCGCGTCGAGGCTGCACACGCCGTGCACCGGGATGCCGAGCGCGTGGCCCAGCGTGAGCGCGGTGACCAGGCCGACCCGCAGGCCGGTGAACGGCCCGGGACCGGTGCCGACGGCGATGTCGGTGAGGTCGGCCGGTGTCGCGCCGGCAGCGGCGAGAGTGTCGCGCACGAGCGGCGCCAGCTTCTCGGTGTGCGCCCGGGCGTCGACCGCGACACCGACGACAGGGTCGGCACCGGGCGCGAGCACGGCGACGCCGATGGCCGAGGTCGACGTGTCGATCGCCAGGGTCAGCACGGCACACCGCCCAACGTGACCAGCAAGGCATCCGCGGCCGCGCCGCTCCAGCGACCGCCGACGCCGGTGACCGTCGCGGTGCGCTCCTCGGTGGTGATGTCGACGTCGAGCACGACCTCGAGGCGGTCCTCGCTGAGGTCCTCGGCCAGGCCGTGGCCCCACTCGACCACCGTGACGCTCTCGTCGACCGAGGCGTCGAGGTCGAGGTCGTCGAGCTCGAGCGCCCCGCCGAGCCGGTAGGCGTCGACGTGCACGAGCGCCGGGCCATTCACCGTCGAGGGATGCACCCGGGCGATGACGAAGGTCGGCGAGGTGACCGGCCCCCGCACCCCGAGGCCCTCGCCGATGCCCTGGGTCAGGGTGGTCTTGCCGGCACCGAGGCCCCCGGTGAGCACGACGAGGTCACCGGCGCCCAGCAGCGCCCCCAGCACCCGCCCCAGGGCCCGGGTGTCGTCGACCCCGGGCAGCACGACCCGGCGCCCGCTCACGACACGGCCTCCTGCCCGCCCCGGCCGGCGCGGGCGCGCGCCACCTGGCGCTTCTTGGAGATGTCCTGCACCGTGCGGCGCACCCGCGGCTTGCTGCTCACCGGCACCCCCTCGGCGACGGCCCGCTGGGCGCGGGCGATGAGCATGAGCAGCTGCTGGGTGACCAGCTGGGGGTGCTCGAGCATGAGGATGTGCCCGGCATCCTCGACCACCACGTGCTCGGCGCCGGGGATGCGACGCACGATCTCCTCGCTGTGCGAGGGCGGGGTGACCAGGTCGCCGGCGCCGTTCATCACCAGGGTCTCGATGCCGACGAGCGGTGCGAGGTCCTCGCTGATGTCGAGCACGTCGAAGTCGGGCAGGAACGCCGCCATGACGTCGAAGGACGTCGAGAAGATCATGTCGCCGACCATCTGCACGAGCTCGGGGCTCACCGGGGAGTCGAACGCCCAGCGCTGCACCACGGCATCCTGCACGCCGCGGCCCATCTTGCGCAGGGCGCCGATCGGCCCCGCGTGCCGCGACATCCGGGTCAGCACGCCCGGACCGAACGAGCCCACGACCTTGCCCACCGTGGCACCCAGGCCGAACTCGGTCATCTCGGCGCCACCGGGGCTGGTCGCGATGAGCGCGACCGCCAGCACCCGGTCGCGCACGACGTCGGGGTGCTGCCCGGCATACGACATCACCGTCATGCCGCCCATCGAGTGCCCGACGAGCACGACCGGGCCGCTGGTGCAGGTGGCGTCCATGACGGCGGCGAGGTCGCGGCCGAGCTGGGCGACGGTGCAGTTCTCGAGCGCCGGCTGGCCCGAGCGGCCGTGCCCGCGCTGGTCGTAGGTGACGACCCGGAAGCCGGAGTGGATGAGCGCCCGGCGCTGCAGCACCCAGCACTGCATGTTGAGGCTGAACCCGTGCACGAGCACCACGGTGGGCATCCGCCCGGCAAGGTGGCGCCGACTGAGGCTGGAGGTGTCGGGCGCGTCGATCTCGACGTGCAGGGCCACGCCGTCGTCGGCGGAGACCCACAGAGACTCCATGGGCGTGTGCGACCAGCCGTCGGGGGCGTCGACCGAGCGGAAGCCGGCACGCGCCCGCACCACCCGCTCACCGACCGCACTGGCGGCGGAGCCGAACGGGCCGAGCGCCATCAGCCCTCACCCCCGAGCAGCACCCGCGGGAGGCGCGGCGCCATCCGGGTGACGATCTCGTAGTTGATCGTGCCCGCGGCCTGCGCCCAGTCCTGCGCGGAGGGCTCGCCATCGGCGCTGCGGCCGAGCACCACGACCTCGTCACCGGCCCCGCCGGCGAACTGCGGCCCGAGGTCGACGACGACCTGGTCCATGCAGACCCGGCCGGCCACCGGCAGCCGTCGGCCGCCGACCAGCAACGGCCCGCGCCCGCCCGCCGACCTCGGGATGCCGTCGGCGTAGCCCATCGGCACCAGGCCGAGCACGGTGTCTCGCTCGGTGACGTACTCGTGGCCGTAGCTGACGCCCTGGCCGGCCCGGGCCTGCTTGACCAGGGTGAGCCGGGCGGTCACCCGCATCGCCTCGCGCAGACCGAAGTGCTCGGGGTCACCGAGGTCGGGCACCGGAGACAGCCCGTAGACGGCCAGCCCGGGGCGGACCATGTCGAAGTGGGCCGAGGGGTTGGTGAGCGTCGCTGCGGAGTTCGCGAGGTGGCGCAGCGCCGGGCGCACCCCGGCCCGCTCGAGCTCGGCGGCCGCCTCGACGAACCGCACCTGCTGGGCGCGCACGGTCGGGTGTTGCGGCGCGTCGGCCCACGCGAAGTGCGACCACACCCCGGTCACCTCGATCGCACCCTCCGCCTGCGCGGCCGCGACCCGCGCGACCATCTCCGACCAGTCGGTGAGGATGCCGCCGCGCCCCAGCCCGGTGTCGACCTTCACCTGCACCCGCGCCGGGCGACCGCGCTCGCGGGCCGCGGCCGTGACTGCGTCGAGGGTCCAGTCGCTGCCGACGGTCACCTCGATGTCGGCGTCGATGGCGCCGCCGACGTCGCCGCCGGGTGGGAAGAGCCAGGTGAGCAGCGGGGCCGTGACGCCGGCCCGGCGCAGCTCGAGCGCCTCGGCGAGCTGGGCCACCCCGAGCCAGGTGGCGCCACCGGCCAGGGCGGCGCGCGCCGACGGCACCAGGCCGTGGCCGTAGGCGTCGCCCTTGACGACCGCCATCACCTGCGCCGACCCTGACCGGCGGGCCAGCTCGGCCACGTTGTCGCGGATGGCGTCGAGGTCGATGCTGACCCACGCCGAGGCGCCCGCGGGTGCGGGGGTCGGGGCGGGGGCGGGCGAAGTGGTCATGGGCCTGACGAGTCTAGGACGCCGGGAGGCGCCCGCGGCCCAGCAGGTGGGCGACTGCCGTGGGGATGCCGTGTGCCACCGCCAGCGCCCGCACCGGGCCACCCGGGTTGGCCCGGTCGGCGGCGACACCGTGCACCAGGGCGCCCAGGGCTCCGGCGACGTCGGCGGGCAGGCCGGCGGCCAGCAGGGTGCCGAGCAGCCCGGCGAGCACGTCGCCCGCACCGGCGGTGGCCAGCCACGGCGGGGCGTCGGCCTGCGACCAGGCGGTGGCGCCCTCGCCGGGCGGCACGACGAGCGTGGTGGCGCCCTTGAGCAGCACGGTCGCACCGGTGAGCTCGGCCAGGGCGCGGGCGTGGGCGAGCGGCTGGGCCTCCACCTGCTCCCGGCTCACCTCGCCCCGTCCCGAGATTGACCTATTGGTCGGTTCCGGGACGCCACCTTGTCCCGAGATTGACCTATTGGTCGGTTCCGGGACGCCACCGAGGCGCGTGAGGAGGCGGGCGCACTCGCCCGCGTGCGGCGTGAGGAGGGTGACGGCATCCGCCCTGCCCTCGAGCACCGCGGTGTCGAGCAGGTCGAGGCCGCCGGCGTCGACGACGACCGGCTCCGGCCCGGCGAGCGCCTCGCGGGCCGCACCGAGCTGGGCGTCGGCGTCGTGGCCGCGCGCCTCGGCATCGAGCCCCGGCCCGACCACCCACGCCTGCACCCGGCCGGCGCCGTGCACCGCCTCGGGAACGGCGGCCCGCACGAGCGCGGTCGGGGTGGGGGTGCCGACGTAGCGCACCATGCCGACGCCCGCCTCGGCGGCGGTGGTCACGCAGAGCACCGCGGCGCCGGGATAGGACTCGCCACCGGCCACGACCCCGAGCACGCCGCGCGAGTACTTGTCGTCGGAGGCCACCGGCACCGGCCAGAGCGCGGCGACGTCGTCGTGGTCGAGTCGGCGCACGACCGGGTCGCCGTCGATCTCCAGGCCGATGTCGACGACGGTCAGCAGCCCGCAGGCCTGCTCGGTGGGCGGCAGCAGGTGCACCGGCTTGGCGACCGAGAAGGTCACCGTCTCGTCGGCGAAGACACCGTCGGGGTCGAGCTCGCCACCCATCGGGTCCTGGCCCGAGGGCAGGTCGACGGCGATGACGTGTGCCGTCTCGGACAGCGCGGACAGCCAGCCGGCCGCCCAGTCGGGCAGCCCGGCGCGAGCGCCGATGCCGAGGATGCCGTCGAGCACGACGTCGGCCTCCCCCAGCCCGCTCGGGTCGGTCGTGAGCACCACCCCGGCCGCCTCGGCGGCCGCGCGCGCCCCCTCGTGGACCGTGTCGTGGTGCACCGCGACGGCGTTCCAGCCGGCCTCGGCGAGGCGGGCGACGGCATACAGCGCGTCGGCTCCGTTGTTGCCCGGGCCCACGAGCGCCGCCACGGCCTCGCCGCCGCACTCCTCGAGCCGCGCAGCGGCGACGCCGGCGAGCCCTTCGACGGCACGCGCCATCAGCTCGCCGTCGTCGAGGGTCGCCATCAGCGCGCGCTCGGCGGCGTACACGGCATCCGTCGACCAGGCCTGGATCATTGCGGCTCCCCTTCGGCGACGACGACCGCCGACGCGATGCCGGCGTCGTGGGACAGGGACAGGTGGAGCGACGTGATGCCCAGCGCCTCGACCCGGGCCAGCACCGTGCCCCGCACCTCGAGGTGCGGGCGGCCGTCGGCGCCCCGGTGCACCTCGGCGTCGTGCCAGTGCATGCCGCTCGGGGCGCCGAGCGCCTTGGCCGCGGCCTCCTTGGCCGCGAACCGGGCCGCGAGCGAGTTCAGCGGCAGGTCGCGCTCTCCGGTGGTGAAGAGGCGCTCGCGCAGCGCCGGCGTGCGCTCGAGGGTGGCGCCGAAGCGCGCGACGTCGACGACGTCGATGCCGACGCCGATGATCATTCGACCGTGACCGACTTGGCCAGGTTACGAGGCTGGTCGACGTCGAGGCCCTTGGCCGTGGACAGGTGCAGCGCGAAGACCTGCAGCGGCACCACGGCCAGCAGCGGCGCCAGCATCGGCGAGCACTGCGGGATGCGGATGACCTCGCTGGCGTAGGCCTCGACGTCGTCGTCGCCGTCGTGGGCGATGACGATGGTGCGTGCGCCACGGGCCCGGATCTCCTGGATGTTGGAGACCACCTTCTTGTGCAGCTCGTGCGGGGTGTCGGGGCTCGGCACGATGACGAACACCGGCTGGCCGGCGTCGATGAGCGCGATCGGCCCGTGCTTCAGCTCACCGGCCGCGAACCCCTCGGCGTGGATGTAGGCGAGCTCCTTGAGCTTGAGCGCGCCCTCCAGCGCCACCGGGTAGCCGACGTTGCGGCCGAGGAAGAGCACTGCACGGGTGTCGGCCATGAACTGCGCCATCTCGACCACGCGGTCCATCCGGGTCAGCAGGTCCTCGATCTTCGCGGGGATCTCCTGCAGCTCGGCCATCACGGCCTGGGCGTCGGTGGCGTAGGTCTCGCCGCGCAGCTGCGCGAGGTAGAGCCCCAGGATGTAGCAGGCCGTGATCTGGGCGAGGAACGCCTTGGTCGAGGCGACGGCGATCTCGGGGCCGGCGTGCGTGTAGAGCACGGCATCGGACTCGCGCGGGATGGTCGAGCCGTGCGTGTTGCAGATCGACAGCGTCATCGCGCCGAGCTCGGCGGCGTGCTTGACGGCCATCAGGGTGTCCATCGTCTCGCCGGACTGGCTGACCGACACCACCAGCGTGGTGCCGTCGACGATGGGGTCGCAGTAGCGGAACTCGTGGGCCAGGCTCACCTCGACCGGAATTCGAGTCCAGTGCTCGATCGCGTACTTCGCGACCATGCCCGCATATGCCGCGGTGCCGCAGGCGACGATGGTGATCCGCTGCACCTGGCGCAGCTGCTCCTCGCTGATGCGCACCTCGTCGAGCACGAGCCGGCCGGTCTCGTCGGTGCGGCCCAGCAGGGTGTCGGCCACGGCGTGCGGCTGGTCGTTGATCTCCTTCTCCATGAAGGTGGCGTAGCCGCCCTTCTCGGCCTCGGCGGCATTCCAGGTGACCTCGTAGGCCTTGCCGTCCGACGGTGTTCCGTCGAAGTCGATGACCGAGTAGCCCTCGGGAGTGATCGTGACGATCTGGTCCTGGCCCAGCTCGAGGGCGTGCCGGGTGTGGCCGATGAAGGCCGCGACGTCACTGCCGAGGAAGTTCTCGCCGTCGCCCAGGCCCACGACGAGCGGGCTGTTGCGGCGCGCGCCCACGACCACGCCGGGGCTGTCGGCGTGCACCGCCAGCAGCGTGAACGCACCCTCGAGCCGCTGCACGACGTTGCGCATGGCGGTGGTGAGGTCGCCCACCCGGTCGTACTCGCGACCGACGAGCTTCGCGGCGACCTCGGTGTCGGTCTCGGAGCGGAACTCGACGCCCTCCTCGAGCAGCTCGCGCTTCAGCGCATGGAAGTTCTCGATGATGCCGTTGTGGATGAGCGCCAGCCGGTCGTGGTCGCCGCCGCGGTGCGGGTGGGCGTTGCCGTCGGTGGGGCCGCCGTGGGTCGCCCACCGGGTGTGCCCGATGCCGGTGCGCGAGGCCGCGAGCGGCTGTGCCTCCAGCGCCGAGCGGAGGTTCTCGAGCTTGCCGGCGCGCTTCTCGCTCGTGATGCCGTCGTCGGTCACCAGGGCGACGCCCGCCGAGTCGTAGCCGCGGTACTCGAGCCGGGAGAGCCCCTCCATGACGACCTCGAGGGCCGTGTCATCCATGCTCGATCCGACGTAACCCACGATTCCGCACATGCGGCCCAGCCTAGTTGGGATGCCGGACCCCCGGGGTCGCCCCACCGCCAGCGCGCCGAGGCGCAGGTCACGCCGGTCGCGGCGTCACGGGATACGCAACAATGGCGCGGATGAGCGCCACGCAGGAGCGACGCACGCTGCCGACGCCGTACGTCGACCTCGACCGCCGGGCGTGGTCACGCCTGCGCGAGAGCCACCCGATGAGCCTGGAGCACAGCGACCTCGCCCGGCTGCGCGGCCTCGGCGAGCGGCTCGACCTCAACGAGGTGGAGGAGGTCTACCTCCCGCTCTCGCGGCTGCTGCACTTCTACGTCGAGGCCACCCACGGGCTGCGGCTCGCGACGAGCGAGTTCCTCGGGGAGCGCCCCACGCGGGTGCCGTTCGTGGTGGGGGTGGCCGGCTCGGTGGCCGTCGGCAAGTCGACGACCGCCCGCATCCTCAAGGAGCTGATGAGCCGGTGGCCGCACACGCCGCGGGTCGAGCTCATCACGACTGACGGATTCCTGCACTCCAACGCCGAGCTCGAGCGACGAGGTCTGTTGCAGCGCAAGGGTTTTCCGGAGTCATACGACCGCCGCGCGCTGATGCGGTTCATCGCCGCGGTGAAGTCGGGGATGCCGGTGGTCGAGGCGCCGCAGTACTCGCACCTCACCTACGACGTGTTGCCCGACACCATCCACGTGCGCCGCCCGGACGTGCTGATCGTCGAGGGGCTCAACGTGCTGCAGCCACCCGCGGTGCGCACCGACGGGTCGAGCACCGGGGCGATCTCGGACTACTTCGACTTCTCGGTCTACGTCGACGCCCCGGTCGAGGAGATCCGCACCTGGTACGTCGAGCGCTTCCTGCGGCTGCGGGCGACGGCCTTCGCCCACCCGCAGTCGTACTTCCACCGCTACGCGAGGCTCAGCGACGACGAGGCGCGGGCGACGGCCTCGGCGATCTGGGAGCAGATCAACGAGCCGAACCTGGTCGAGAACGTGCTGCCGACGCGCGACCGGGCGACGCTGGTGCTCACCAAGGGCGCGGACCACGCCGTCACCGGCATCCGGTTGCGCAAGATCTGAGCGGGCGGTCGTCGTCAGCGCCCGACCGTGGATGCCGGTCAGTACCAGTGCGGGGAGTGGCTGTTCCAGAAGTCGAGGGCGTTGCACGGCGAGCCGTACGAGAGCTTGATGTAGTTCAGGCCCCACTTGATCTGGGTGACCGGGTTGGTGCGCCAGTCGCCGGCCACCGACGCCATCTTGCGGCCCGGCAGGGACTGGGGGATGCCGTAGGCGCCCGAGGAGGCGTTCTCGGCCTTGTAGTTCCAGCCGCTCTCGCCGATCCACAGCCGCTCGAGGCAGGACCACTGCGACTGGCTGAAGCCGTACTCCGGCATCAGCGCCCGGGCGGCGGCCTTGGGGTCCTTGCGGGCGTTGTCGATGACCCGCTTGCGCGCGGCAGCGGCAGCGGCCTTCTCGGCAGCGGCCTTTTTGGCCTTGGCCAGGGCGGCGGCCTTGACCTTCTCGCGCTGGGCACTGCGGGCCGCGGCGACGGAACGCTGCGCGTTGGTCGCGCTGCGGTCGGCGGCGACGCGCACGGCATCCGCCTGCTCGGTCTTGCTCTGCTCCGTGGAGGTGCTCGAGGTCACGCCGTCGACCGCGAAGGTCAGCGTGTCCGCACTCGCGGTGCCCCCGGACACCGACGCCGCCAGGGCTCCGGTCGACAGCACGGCAGCCGCTACGCCGGTGGCGAGCACCGGCCGGCCGAGCGCCGTGCGGGTCGCGTGGGCAGCAGCCGACCGCCGCGTGGGAGCGGCGTGACGGGGGGCATGGCGCGCGGAGTATCGGGGCATGGGCAGGCAGGGACCAATCAGGGAGGAAACAGGGGTCGGGGCGCAGGGGGGCCCACGGGGACGTTACCGAATCGAGACCTAACTTTAGGGGATCGGCGTCGGCAGACGAAATCCGCGTCTCACGCCGTGCTCGTCCCGCCCCGGGCGGCCGTCAGACCTCGATGCCCTCCAACAGGTCGGTGACCAGCGCCGCGATCGGGCTGCGCTCGCTGCGGGTGAGCGTGACGTGCGCGAACAGTGGGTGCCCCTTGAGCGCCTCGACCACCGCCACCACGCCGTCGTGCCGGCCCACCCGCAGGTTGTCGCGCTGGGCGACGTCGTGGGTGAGCACGACCCGCGAGTTCTGGCCGATGCGCGACAGCACGGTGAGCAGCACGTTGCGCTCGAGGCTCTGCGCCTCGTCGACGATGACGAACGCGTCGTGCAGCGAGCGACCGCGGATGTGCGTGAGCGGCAGCACCTCGAGCATCCCCCGGTCGAGGATCTCCTCGACCACCTCACGCGAGACCAGGGCCGACAGCGTGTCGAAGACCGCCTGCCCCCAGGGGTTCATCTTCTCGGACGCGTCGCCCGGCAGGTAGCCGAGCTCCTGGCCTCCCACCGCGTAGAGCGGGCGGAAGACGACGACCTTGCGCTGCTGGCGGCGCTCCATCACGGCCTCGATGCCGGCGCACAGGGCGAGCGCGGACTTGCCGGTGCCGGCGCGGCCGCCGAGGCTGACGATGCCGATGTCCTGGTCCAGGAGCAGGTCGAGCGCGATCCGCTGCTCGGCACTGCGCCCGTGCAGGCCGAAGGCGTCGCGGTCGCCGCGCACCAGCCGCAGCTGCTTGTCGGGGCCGACCCGGGCCAGCCCTGAGCCGCGCGGCGAGCTGAGCACCAGCCCGGTGTGACAGGGGAACTCGGCGCCCTCGACGCTCTCGAGCCGGCCGTACTCGTAGAGGTGGTCCATCTCCTCGACGGTGACGGCGAGCTCGGCCATGCCGGTCCAGCCGGACTCCACGGCGAGCTCGGCGCGGTACTCCTCCGCCTCGAGGCCGCAGGCGGAGGCCTTGACCCGCATCGGCAGGTCCTTGCTGACGATGGTGACCATCCGGCCCTCGTTGGCCATGTTGCGCGCCACCGCCAGGATGCGGGTGTCGTTGTCGCCCAACCGGAAACCGGCGGGCAGCGACGTGGGGTCGGTGTGGTTGAGCTCGACGCGCAGGGTGCCGCCCTCGTCACCGATCGGCACCGGGGCGTCGAGCCGGCCCGCCGAGATGCGCAGGTCGTCGAGCATCCGCAGCGCCGTGCGGGCGAAGTAGCCCAGTTCGGGGTGGTGCCGCTTGGCCTCCAGCTCGGTGACCACCACGACCGGCAGCACGACCTCGTGCTCCTTGAAGCGGGTGATCGCCCGGGGGTCCGCGAGCAGGACCGAGGTGTCGAGCACGTAGGTGCGACGCGGCTCCTTCCCGGGGCTGGCGGGCGGTGCCGGTCGCGTGCTCGAGGCCATGGTCGCTCCTGGGGTGAGGAATGCGGTGGTGTCGACGCTACGTGCCCCCTCGGACACCCCCGCGCAGGTCCGGCTCGCGTGTCGGGCCGAAATCGGCAATGACTGTGGTTGGTGTGACCACTGCGGCTGGTGAGTGAGATGTGACCGGCGAGGTTCCGGCATCCGGGCGCTGGCCGGCGCCCATCGGATGCCGGGGGCCGCTCAGGAGCCGAAGCGGCGGTTGCGCTCGCCGAAGGCGCGCAGCGCGCGCAGGAAGTCGACCTTGCGGAAGTCGGGCCAGTAGGCCTCGCAGAAGTAGAACTCGCTGTGGGCGCTCTGCCAGAGCAGGAAGCCGCCGAGCCGCTGCTCCCCCGAGGTGCGGATGACCAGGTCGGGGTCGGGCTGGCCCTTGGTGTAGAGGTGCTCGGCGATGTGCTCGACGTCGATCACCTCGGCGAGCTCCTCCAGGCTGGTGCCCTGGCTGGCCTGCTCGTGCAACAGCGAGCGCACGGCATCGGCGATCTCGCGGCGCCCGCCGTAGCCGACGGCCACGTTGACGAGCATCCCGTCGACGTCGCGGGTGGCGTCCTCCGCGGCCTTGAGCCGCGCCGCCGTGGGCGCCGGCAGGAGGTCGAGCGCCCCGACCGGGTGGATGCGCCAGCGGTGGGTCGCCGCGAGGGTGTCGACGGCCTTCTCGATGATGCCGAGCAGCGGCCGCAGCTCCTTCTCGGGGCGGTTGAGGTTGTCGGTGGAGAGAAGCCACAGGGTGACGACCTCGACGCCCGCCTCGTCGCACCAGGACAGCAGGTTGGCGATGTTGTCGGCGCCGGCCTGGTGACCCTCGCTCGCACCCGCTCCGCGGGCCTTGGCCCAGCGGCGGTTCCCGTCGAGCATCACGCCCACGTGGCGCGGCACGGACGCCGGGTCGAGCTGCCGGGTGAGGCGGCGGGCGTAGGCGGCATACAGGACGTCGCTGAGCCCCATGCGCCTGGCCTCCCACCTGGTGTCCGGACCTGCGCGCCGCGCGGTCGCGGACGGCGCGTCCCACGCTACTCCCGCACGCCGAATGGCAGCAGCAGGCTCGACCGCCCGCCGCGTGGGGCCGGGTGGCCCGAGGCGTGGGTCACACGTCTCCAGAACCGTAACTTACGCTCGGGTAGGTTAGGGTTGCGCAATGACGCAGACCGAGCCGACGCCCGGCGCCGAGCCGAGCCGCCGCGAGGCCCTCGAACAGCGCGTCGAGACGGCCATCGACCACGTCAAGCCCAAGCTGCGCGGCTGGCTGCACGCCGGCATGACCCCCGTGGCGCTGGTGGCGGGCATCATCCTCATCGTGCTCGCCGGCACCACCAAGGAGAAGGTCTCGGCGGCCGTGTTCGCGGGCACCGCGGTGCTGCTGTTCGGCACCTCTGCGGTCTACCACCGCGGCACCTGGTCGCCGCGGGTCGGGGGCTTCCTGCGCCGGTTCGACCACTCCAACATCTTCCTGATCATCGCCGGCACCTACACGCCGTTCGCCCTGCTGCTGCCCGCCCCTCAGGCCAAGCGGATGCTCATCATCGTGTGGAGCGGCGCCTTCCTGGGCGTGCTCTTCCGGGTGTTCTGGTCCGGCGCCCCGCGCTGGCTCTACGTACCCGCCTACCTGATGCTCGGGTGGGTCGCCGTCTTCTACTTCGGCCCGCTGCTGCAGCACGCCGGGGCTGCCGTGATGACCTGGGTCGTGATCGGCGGGGCGCTCTACAGCCTCGGCGCCATCGTCTACGGCACCAAGCGGCCGAACATCTCACCGCGCTGGTTCGGCTTCCACGAGGTCTTCCACGCGCTGACCATCCTGGCCTTCACGGCGCACTTCGTCGCCGCCTCGCTGGCGCTGACCGGCCCGGCGGTCGTCTGACCCCGCTCGGGTCGCCGACGTCAGCGCCCGGCGCCGGGCACCTCGTCGTCGGGGGTGTCGGCCTGGCTCGCGTGGTCGGGCTCGAGCGCGCTCGCCTGGTCGACCGGCCCGGATGCCGGGTCCACCGGCGCGGATGCCGTGTCCCCAGTGCCGCCGCCTGCGGCCGCACCGCCGCCTGCGGTTGCACCGGTGGCCGGGCCGTCATCCTCGGTGTCGAGGTCGCCGGGGCCGGCCTGCGCGTCGTCCTTGGTGCGGTGGGCCGCCTGCTGGCGGTAGGACATCCGTCGCATCCGGGCGTTCATGTTCCGCATCAGGAACCACAGCGCGATGGCCAGGAGGAAGAAGGCGAGGAAGGCCAGGAAGCCCGGCCCGCCGTCGGCGGTGGGTGCCTCGTTCATGCCTCACGCTCCGTGCGGGTGTCGAGGGCGACCTGCAGGTCGCCGGAGGTCGCGAGGGTGTCGGCCTCGGCCACGTCGGTGGGGATGCCGGCGAAGAGGTCGTCCTCGCCCTCGGCGATCGGGATGAAGGACAGGGCCGCCTCGTAGTCCTCGGTCGGCCAGACCCGGGCCTGCACCTCCCGGGTGACCCGGAACCAGGTGCCCTCGGGGTCGACCTGGGTGGCGTGGGCGAGCAACGCGGCATCCCGGCGCTCGAACCAGGCCGCGCACTCGACCCGGGTGGTCACCGCGCGGTCGGGGCGCGACCAGTTCTCGAGCCACTCGGCATACGGGCTCTCCTCCCCCAGCGACGTGAGCGCCTCGTGGAACGCCTCGATGCGGGCCCGGCTGAAGGTCTGGTTGTAGTAGACCTTCAGCGGCTGCCAGGCCGGCCCGGCGTGCGGAAACGCCTCGGGGTCGCCGGCCGCGACCACGGCCGCCATCGACACGTCGTGGCACATGACGTGGTCGGGGTGCGGGTAGCCGCCGTTCTCGTCGTAGGTCGTGACGACGTGCGGGCGGAAACGGCGGATCTCGCGCACCAGTGCCTCGGAGGTGACCGACAGCGGCTCGAGCGCGAAACAGCCCTCCGGCAGCGGGGGCAGCGGGTCGCCCTCGGGCAGGCCGGAGTCGACGAAGCCGAGCCAGGTGTGCTGCACGCCGAGGATCGCCTGCGCCGCGGCCATCTCGTCACGGCGCACCTGGGCGAGGTCGCGCAGGATGTGCACGTCGTTCTTCAGCCTCGGGTTGAGCACGTCGCCGCGCTCGCCCCCGGTGCACGACACCACGAGCACCTCGCGGCCCTCGTCGACGTAGCGCGCCATCGTCGCCGCGCCCTTGCTGGACTCGTCGTCCGGGTGCGCGTGCACGCACATGAGCCGGAGCCGGTCGGACATGGAGACCCTTCCCTGCAGCGCTCTCGGGGCGTACCCGAGAATGGACGCCGTCCATCCTCTCATCCGGTGCCGTCCCTCAGACCACCGCACGCCAGCCCAGACCAAGGACCCGTATGCCGTTGCCCCGCCCCGCTCCCGGCACCACCCGCTGGTGGGTGGTCGGCATTCTCGGCTGCCTGGCCGCCATCGGTGTCATCGTCTGGTGGGGCATCGTCAGCACGGTCGGCAGCGTGCGTCCGGAGGTGACCGCCTACCGGGTCGAGAGCGACACCTCGATCGTCGTGGAGTACGACCTGCACCGGCCCGCCGGCGTGGCGGTGCTCTGCCGGATCACGGCGCTGGACGGCGGCCGCGGCCGGGTCGGCACGGTCGACGACAGCGTGCCTGCGCAGGGGCCCAGCTCGGTGCACCGGGTGGTGACGCTGCGCACCAGCGTGCGGGCGGTGACCGGTGTCGTCGACTCGTGCGTCCGGCAGCTCGACAAGCCCTGAGCCCCGGCCGCGGCAGGCCCTGCCGACGCGCCTGACCCGACCCGTTCCCGACGTCGTGCGGATCCCCACCACCGGGGTGTCACCTGACCCGCGGCGGCTTCGGCGTGGCCACCCGCGGGGCTGTCCATGTGGGGATTCACGTCCGGCTTGGTAGACTGTCCCCTTCATCACCTCGGGTCTGGGTCCGACACGCATGCCGCACGGCATCCTCGGAACCCGGGCCCGTTGCCGTAGCACCGAGGTGCCGCCCCCCTGCGGGCAGGCGCCGCCCATGATCCAGGAGTGAGTGACGTGACCGAGACCGCCAACCAGGCGAGCTTCCTGACCCAGGGGGCGTTCGACCGCCTCCAGGCCGAGCTCGACGAGCTCTCCGGGCCGGGCCGCACCGAGATCGCCAAGAAGATCGAGGCCGCCCGCGAAGAGGGTGACCTCAAGGAGAACGGCGGCTACCACGCCGCCAAGGAGGAGCAGGGCAAGATGGAGGCCCGCATCCGCCAGCTCACCCAGCTGCTCGAGACCGCCGTCATCGGCGAGACCCCGGCCGACGACGGCGTCGTCGAGCCCGGCATGGTCGTCACCGTCGACATGTTCGGCGACGAGGAGACCTTCCTGCTCGGCTCGCGCGAGATCACCGACGACTCGATGCACGTGTTCTCCGAGAAGTCCCCCATCGGCGCGGCCGTCAACGGCGCCAAGGTCGGCGACACCGTCACCTACGAGGCCCCCAACGGCAAGCAGATCGAGGTCAAGGTGCTCGCCACCAAGCCCTACGACGGCTGAGCGAGCCGCATCGCCGGCCCGTCAAGGTCGGATGCCGAGGGGCCGGGTCCATGGACCCGGCCCCTCGTCGTGTCCCCACATCGACCAATAGGTCACACGGGGGACGGCATCCCGTGGCACCGGTGTCCCCACATCGACCAATAGGTCACACGGGGGACGGCATCCCGTGGCGCCGGTGTCCCCACATCGACCAATAGGTCACACGGGGGACACCTGGCTGGGTCGCGCCTCGGCTCACCGCTGCACGGGTGGGATGCCGTGTGCGGCCGTTGACCATCCGCATCCACGCCCACGCCCACGCCCACGCCCACGCCACGCAGAGCGTGGGGCCCGGCTGGCGCTCGAGAATGCGCCCACGCCGAGCGTGGGACCCGCCGCCAGACCCGTCCATCGGCTCGCCCACGGCATC
This sequence comes from uncultured Actinomycetota bacterium, assembly GCA_963800505.1. Lineage (GTDB taxonomy): Bacteria > Actinomycetota > Actinomycetes > Actinomycetales > Dermatophilaceae > Fodinibacter. Next base: position 40,843 of record CAWDBL010000002.1, on the reverse strand, counting down.
CCGCCGCTCCGCTCATTCCGTCGTGCGCACCCATGCTTCCCCGCCTTCGCTGGTCGGCTCGCCCACGGCATCCGACCGCTCCGCTCATTGAGCCGTGCGCACCCATGCTTCCCGCGCCTTCGCTGGTCGGCCCGCCCACGGCATCCGCCGCTCCCCTCCTTCCCCTGCGGCTGGCTCGCCCGCGGCATTCCGCCGCTCCTGTCGCGGTTGCCGGCTCGGGTCGTTGCTCCGGATGTGTGTCGTTACTCCGGATTCGTGCTGCTGCAGCGGCACGTAACGGGAGTACGGACCCGAGCCCGGAGTAACGACCCGAGCCCACGGCATCCGGCTGCCCGGCGGCGGAATGGGGCCTCCCCCGACGTGGGGTGCGCTACGGCGCGGTAGGTGGTGCGATCACGCCCCTACCACGGGGTAGCTCGGGTTGATCCGGGGTGCTTCTGGTCAGAGGCCACGGCATCCGGTGGCCCGGTGTCCCCGTCGCCGTCGACCCCTGGGTTTGCACTGGACTGCCTCCGTGTCCCCCGCGTCCCCCGTGTCCCCCGTGTGACCTATTGGTCGATCTGGGGACGGGGCCAGGTGGGGCGGTCCCCGTGTCCCCCGTGTGACCTATTGGTCGATCTGGGGACGGGTCAGGTGGGGCGGTCGCCGGTGATGACGGTGCGGGTGGCGCCGCCGACCCACACCGTGCCGTCGACGACGTCGACGTGCACCCGCCCGAGCCGGCCGATGACGGTGCCCTGGGCGGCGACGTAGTGCTCGGGCAGGTGCCCCGCCGGCACCAGCCACTGGGCCAGACCGGCGTTGAGGCTGCCGGTGACGGGGTCCTCGGCGACGTCGCGCCCGTCGGAGTAGATCGCCCGCACCTCGGCAGCGACCCCGTCGTCACGAGCCCCGGGCGGGTAGACCGCGACGAAGCCGGCCTTGAGCCCGGCACACAGGCTGGGGTCCGGCACCGCTGCGAGCACGGCATCCGGTGACCGCACCAGCACCCCGACCCACCCGGGCCCGTTGTCGACCCAGGCGGTCTCGAGCACGTCGGCCGGGTCCAGGCCCAGAGCCGTGACGACGCGTGCCGCCTCCCCCCGGCCACCGGGCCGGTACGGGTCAGCCGGGGCGCGGCGAAGCGGAGCCGCTCGTCACGCCGCACCTCCACCAGGCCGGCGGCACACTGCTGCACCACGACCCCCTCGGATGCCGGGCGGCCGCCGGCCTCGAGCCAGGCGTGCGCGCTGCCGAGCGTTGGGTGCCCAGCGAAGGGCAGCTCACCGCCGGTGGTGAAGATGCGCACCCGGTAGTCGGCGCCGGGGTCGGTCGGTGCGCACAGGAAGGTCGTCTCCGACAGGTTGGTCCAGCGGGCGATGGTCGCCATCTGCTCGTCGGTGAGGTCGTCGGCGTCGTGGAACACGGCCAACGCGTTCCCGCGGCAGGTGGACTCGGAGAACACGTCGACGAAGCGCACGGCAGGCATGCGGCCATGCAACCACGCCGACCCCCCGCGGCCGATCGGCGAGGGACCTACGGCGTGGGCGGGTCGGTCGTGGCGGCGGTGACGGCCGCGGCCCGCGCGTCGCCGGTGAGGTCGGTGCGCACGACCACCCCGAGCTTGCCCATCGTGGTGCGCATCCCCTCGCCGAGGCCGCTGGTCACGACGCGTTCGATGTCGTGCTCGCGGACGAAGCGCACGATGCGGGCGTGGTGGGTGCCCTCCGGGCCGATGCCGTGCAGGTCGCCCCAGCCGACGGGCACCTCGGTGAACGAGGTGACCTCGCCGTCGCGGACGTCGGCCACGGCCACCGTCTGGGCGCGGCCGAGGCCGCCGCCCACGGTGCCGTGCGGTGTGGTGGTGACGCCGATGATCATGGGGCGATCGTACGGCGGCACCCCCACACCCCCACGTCCCCTCCCGGAGACGGCCTCAGTCAGTGGTGCGGCGCACGTAGGCCCGGATCGCGAGCGGCGCCAGGATGGCGGACAGCCCGATGGTCCAGATGAGCGTCGCGGTGACGGGGTACTGCAGTGGCAGCGCGGCATCGGGTGGCACCGGGAAGCCCTCGTTGCCCCACAGCTCGCGCAGCGCCTGGACCAGCGCGCTGATCGGGTTCCACTCGGCGAGCCAGCGCAACACCGGGGGCATGCCCTCGGGCCGCGCGAACGCGTTGCTGAGAAACGTGATCGGGAAGATCGTGACGAACATGACGCCCTGCACGGCCTCGACCGAGCGCAGCGACGACCCGACCAGGATGCCGATCCAGATCATCATGAACCCGAACAGCACGAGCAGCCCGTAGCCGAGCAGGCCTTCGGCCACGCCGTTGTTGATGCCCCACCCGATGAAGAGCCCGGTGACCGACATGACGACGATGCCCAGGCTGGAGTGGATGAGGCTGGAGACGCTGCGGGCCACGACGACCGCGCCGCGGCCGATCGGCAGCGAGCGGAACCGGTCGACGATGCCCTTGCCGAGGTCGTTGTTGAGCCCGATGGCCACGACGAACGAGCTGAACGCCATGGTCTGCGCCATGATGCCGGGCAGCAGCCACTCCTTGTAGTCGACGCCGGGGATGTTGATCGACCCGCCGAAGACGAACGCGAAGAGCAGCACGAACATCACCGGCTGGATGGTGACGTCGGTGAGCATCTCGGGCTGGCGCTTGATGTGGGTGAGGTTGCGGCGGATCAGCGCCCCGATCTGCCGGGTGCCGGCGGCGCCGCGCTCGTCGGGGTGGGTCGCCTGGAAGTGGGTCACCGTGGTGGAGGTCATCGGACCGCCTCCGTCTTCTGCTCGTCGTGGGACAACGCCTGCTCGGCCTCGACCTCGACCTCGGCCTTGTGGCCGGTGAGGTTGAGGAAGACGTCGTCGAGGCTGGGCCGTTGCAGGCCGATGTCATCGAGGTCGATGCCGGCCTCGTCGAGCCGGGCGGCGATGCGGGTGAGCGCACCCACCCCCTCGGCGGGAGCGGTGATGCGCCGGGCGTCACGGTCGACGTGGAGCTCGCCGACCTCCGAGCGCACCTGCTCGGCGGCCCGGTCGACCTCGCCGGGCCGGCTCACCGTGATGACCAGGCTGGCCGCGCCGGACTGGTCCTTCAGCTCGAGCGGGGTGCCCTGGGCGATGATCCGGCCGTGGTCGACGACCACGATGTTGTCGGCGAGCTGGTCGGCCTCGTCGAGGTACTGGGTGGTGAGGAACAAGGTGGTGCCGTCGCGCACGAGGTCGCGCAGCACCCCCCACAGCTCGACCCGGCTGCGCGGGTCGAGGCCGGTGGTCGGCTCGTCGAGGAAGAGCACCGGGGGTGTGGCGATCAGGCTCGCGGCGAGGTCGAGCCGGCGCCGCATGCCGCCGGAGTAGTCCTTGACCACCTTGTTGCCGGCCTCGGACAGCGAGAACCGCTCGAGCAGCTCTTCGATCGACTGCTTCACCAGCCGCCGGTCGAGGCCGTAGAGGTCACCGATCAGCCGGAGGTTCTCGCGGCCGGTGAGCAGCTCGTCGACCGTGGCGGACTGGGCGGTCAGGCCCATCCGGTGGCGTACGGCATCCGGCTCGGCGACGACGTCGAAACCGGCGACCCGGGCGGTTCCGCTGGTCGGGATGCTCAGCGTGGTCATCATGCGCACCGTGGTGGTCTTGCCCGCGCCGTTGGGGCCGAGCATCGAGAACACGGTGCCCGACGGCACCGAGAAGCTGACGCCGTCGACCGCCGTGAAGTCGTCGAACCGCTTGACGAGGTCGACCGCCTCGATCGCCGGCGCGCTCATGACACCAGGCAGAACGGGTGCCCAGCCGGGTCGAGGTAGACCACGAAGCCGCCGGTCTGGGAGGGCTGGTGCTCGTGGCGGGTGGCCCCCGCGGCGAGCACCTGCTCCTCGCCCGCGGCGAGGTCGGCCATCTTCAGGTCGAGGTGGAACTGCTGGGGGTGGTCGCCGCCGGGCCAGGTGGGTGCGACGTAGTCGTCGACCTGCTGGAACGCCACGTGGACGGACCCCTCGTCGGCGCCTGGCGGGAGAATGCTCACCCAGTCGTCGTCATCGTCGTCGGCCTGCACCTGCCAGCCGAGGATGCCCGCGTAGAAGGCGGCGAGCGCCGCGGCATCGGGGCAGTCGATGGCGACGAGCTGGAGCACGGGTCTGGTCTGTGGAGCGCTGTTCTCACTCATGGTGGACAACCCTAGATGTGACCTCTGACACAGGTCTTCTTCATTTCTGCCGGGCTGCGGTCGAGGCGTCTCGTTAGGCTCGCCGGACGGCAACCGAGTGGCCAGCGGACGTGGCCTGCCGATCCCCCCGAGGTGAAGGCACCCGATGATCAGGAAACTTGCCGTCAGGTACATCAAGCCACGCGTGCCGGCGGAGGTCTGGCAGCGGCTTCGCCGGGTCGATCCCCGGAAACGGCGGTCGCCCGTGACGCCCGTCCGGCCAAACCTCACCGAGCTGGCCGTGAGACACCGCACCGACAAGTGGGGCCGGCACCGGTACACCCCGCACTACGAGTTCCACCTGTCGCACCTGCGGGACGAGAGCTTCACGTTGTTCGAGATCGGCATCGGCGGCTACAAGAGGACGAAGGCCGGCGGTGCGTCACTGCGGATGTGGAAGGACTACTTCGGCCACGCGCAGATCGTCGGCCTCGACATCGAGGACAAGTCGTTCGTCGACGAGGACCGGATCCGGACCTACCAGGGCAGCCAGGTGGACACCGAGGTGTTGCGCACCATCGTGCGCGACGCCACGAACCTTCGCGTGGTCATCGACGACGGCAGCCACCGCAACGAGCACGTCCTGCGGACCTTCGCCGACCTGTTCCCGATGCTGCCCGACGACGTCATCTACGTCATCGAGGACACCGAGACCTCGTACTGGGAGAAGTACGGAGGCTCGCTCGACCTCGGGGCTCCCGGCACGACCATGAACATGGTGAAGGGGCTCCTCGACGGTGTGAACTACGTCGAGCACACCGGCCCCGACTACCAGCCGTCCTACAGCGAGCGGCACGTGGTGGGCGTTCACGTCTACCACAACCTCGTGGTCATCGAGAAGGGCCTGAACGACGAGCAACGCAGCCGCGGGCCGTTCACGCCCGAGGAGCTGGCTGCAGCCGCGGTCGACCAGGGCGCCAAGGCCACGACCTGACCGTCGTCGATCAACTGGTCCCGGCACGGACACCCTGAGGGCACCGGGTCTCAGCCGCCCACGTGCCCCCGGAGCAACGCTCCGGCCCTCGCGGCCTCGTCCTGCGTGTTGTTCACGTGGAAGGACACCCGCAGCCGCCCGGCCCGCTCCGCCGCGACGATGCCGTGCTCGGCGAGAAGGTCCGGCACCCTCGCGTCGGCGGCCAGCGCCCGCACCGCCCGCCCGGCCGGTTCGAGCCCAGCCCCTTCGGCGAACGCCGCCTCAACCGCCACCGCGTGCGCGTGCAGCTCGCCGATCCCGACCTGCTCGAGCAGGGCCAGCGAGGATGCCGTGCCCACCCAGGCGTGCCACCCCGGTGAGACGTCGAACCGGCGGGCGTTGGAGGCAAGCCGCAGTGGCGAGCCGTAGATCGACGACCACGGGTGCTCCCCGGCATACCACCCGGCGGCCGCCGGGACGACGCGCTCCCACCGGTCCGGGCGCACGGTGAGGAACGCGGTTCCCCGGGGCGAGAGCAGCCACTTGTAGGCCGCGCACACGGTGTAGGCGAACCGCCCCGCGTCGAGCGGCAGCCACCCGGCGGCCTGCGTCACGTCGAGCAGCACGTCGACCTCGTGCCGCGCCGCAGCCGCCTCGACGGCCACCAGGTCGGCGACCGTGCCGTCGGAGGACTGCACCGCCGACAGCGCCACCAGCCCGGTCGAGCCGTCGACGTGCTCGGCCACCTCCGCGAGCGGCACCTCACGCACCCGGATGCCGCGCGCCTCCTGCGCGAGGAACGGGAACGTCACGCTGGTGAACTCCCCCTGCGGCACGAGCACCGTCGCCCCGTCGGGCACTGCCGCCGCGACCAGGGCGACCAGCGGCGACACCTGGCTGCCGATGGCGACCGTGTCGGGCCGCACCCCCACCAGCCGGGCGTAGGCCTCGCGGGACGCCGCGACGTCGGCGTCGTAACCCGGAGCGTGGGCGGTGCCGCGGCGCCACTCGTCCTGCGCCTCGGCCAGGGCCGCGAGCGTCGCCCGCGGGGGCAGGCCCATCGTGGCCGAGTTGAGGTAGGTGCCGTCGGGCTCGAACTCGCTCGCCCAGGGCCAGTCGCTGCTCATGGCCACACCGTAGGCCCGCCCCTCTCAGGCGTCAGCGAGGGGCACCGACCGACGCCAGGGGCGTGGCCAGGGCCGCCGCCGCCTCGGGGTGGCCGTCGGCGAGCAGGCCGACGGCGAAGAGCACGTACGCGGCATCCACCCGCCGGGCCGCGCGCTCGGGCACCCGCCACCCCCCACCGTGGTCAGCGGTGACCCGCGACAGCACCCGGTCGCCGACGTCGCCGGGCGCGTGCCGCAGCACTCCTCCGGATCCGACGACCAGCGCCACCTCCGCGAGCGGACGCGGTCGCTCCGACGGGTGAGGGGGCCGGCCGTGCCGTCGCACCGCCACCACCGCAGCCGTCGAGGCGATCGACTCCTCGGCGGCCCACTCGGCATCCGTGCCGGCGAGGTGGGCGGTGTCGCGCGCGACCCGGGCGGCGTACCGAGCCGTGGCGTCGTCGAGCGGGAGCCGCTCGCGGGCCGCCACCTCGACCACCCCCTCCGCGGTCCAGCGCATCCCGAGGTCGGCCTCCACGGTGCGTGCGTGCCAGAGGGTGCCGACGACCTCCCGGTGGATCGTCGCGTCCTCGCCCTGCGGGGTGATCACCGAGTAGACGTCGGTCGTCGCCCCGCCGACATCGACCACCAGCACGTCGCCGCCGGCGACGTCGGCAAGCACCTCCACGCCGCGCAGCACGGCATCCGGTGTGGGGGCGCGCACCAGCTCGGCGAACCCACGACCGCGTGACAGCCCCTTGCCCCCGATGACGTGGGTGAGGAAGGCCTCGCGGATGGCCGCGCGCGCCGCCTCGGGTGCCACGACGCCGATGCGGGGCAGCACGTTGGCCGTGACGACGAACCGGCGCCCCGTGGTGGCGAGGATTCCGGCCACCTCGGTCGCCGCCTCCGTGTTGCCGGCGACCACCACGGGTGCGGACAGCCGCGCCTTCGCGATGCGCTCGGCGTTGTGCCGCAGCACGTCGACGTTGCCCCCGTCGGTGCCCCCGACCAGCAGCACGAGGTCGGGGGATGCCGCCCGCAGCGCGGCGACGTCGGCGCCAGACATCGGGCCACACGCGACGTGCACCACCTTGGCGCCGGCCGACAGGCCGACCCGGTGCCCGGCCTCGGCGGTCACCTCTCGCTCGTAGCCGACCACGGCCAGCCGCAGCCCGCCGCCGGCACTGGAGCAGACGAGCACCTCGTCGGGCTCGCCGTGCGGGGCGAGGGTGGCGCGCACGGCATCCACGCCGTCCATCACGTCGGTGGCGACCGTCGTCGGCGAGCTGGCCGTGCCGAGGACGTCACCGGTGGCGACGTCGACCAGCACCGCCTTGGTGAACGTCGAGCCGACGTCGACGCACAGGACGGCGGGCACGGCGGGTCAGGTGAGCCGGTCGAGGGCCTGGCCGAGGTCGGCGACGAGGTCCTCGGCGTCCTCGATGCCGACGGACAGGCGGATCAGGTCGCTGGGCACCTCGAGCTCGGTGCCGGCGACGGAGGCGTGCGTCATCCGGCCGGGGTGCTCGATGAGCGACTCGACACCGCCGAGCGACTCCCCCAGGGTCCACAGCTGGGTCTCGGCGCAGACCTTGGTGGCGACGTCCTCGCCCCCCTTGACCCGGAACGCGACCATGCCGCCGAACCGCTTCATCTGCCGGGCGGCGACCTCGTGGTTGGGGTGGTCGGGCAGCCCCGGGTAGTGCACCGCGGTCACGCCCTCGTGCTGCTGGAGGAAGGCCACGACCGCCTCGGCGTTGTCGCAGTGCCGCTCCATGCGCACCGCGAGGGTCTTCAGGCCACGCAGCACGAGCCAGGCGTCGAACGGGCCGGCGACGGCGCCCATCGCGTTCTGGTGGAAGGCGATTCGCTCACCGACGGAGGCCCCGTCGCGGGTGGTGGCGCCGGGGGCGACGACGACAGCGCCGCCGACGACGTCGCTGTGGCCGCCGGCGTACTTCGTCGTCGAGTGCACCACCACGTCGGCGCCGAGCGCGATCGGCTGCTGCAGGTAGGGCGAGGCGAAGGTGTTGTCGACGACGAGCAGGGCACCGGCCGCGTGGGTGACCTCTGCGATGGCTTCGATGTCGGCGATGCCGAGCAGCGGGTTGGTCGGCGTCTCGACCCACACCATCCGCGTCTCGGGCCGGATGGCGGCGCGCACCGACTCGACGTCGGCGACCTTCGCGATGGAGTGCTCGACGCCCCACGGCTTCACGACCTGGTTGAACAGGCGGTAGGTGCCGCCGTAGGCGTCGGACGGGACCACGACGTGGTCGCCGGGCGCGAGCAGCGCGCGCAGCACGGCATCCTCACCGGCCAGGCCGCTGGCGAAGGCGAACCCGCGCTCACCGCCCTCGAGGGCCGCGATGCACTCCTCCAGCGCGGTGCGGGTGGGGTTCGCGGAGCGGGAGTACTCGTAGCCGCCGCGCAGGCCGCCGATGCCGTCCTGCTTGTAGGTGCTCACCTGGTAGATGGGCGTGATCACGGCACCGGTCGTGGTGTCCGGCTCCTGCCCGGCATGGATGGCGCGCGAGGAGAAGCCGAGGTTCTCGAGAGTCATGGGCGACAGCGTATGCCGGGCGGGGACGGGTGCCGGGCCCCGGTCGCAGCCGGGCGGGATGACGCGGGAGGCTTCTGGCGTTGAGGGGGACATGCTCTTCGGATCCCGTGCCAAGACCGCCATGCCCACCGCCGACGACGCCCTGCCGGGCCGTGACCGCCGGCTGTACGTCGTGCCCACCACCCACGAGGTGCTCGGCACCCCCCTGGAGGGGCCGTGGCCCGACGGCACCGAGGTGCTCTACGTCGCGATGGGCTGCTTCTGGGGCGTCGAACGGATCTTCTGGAAGCTGCCCGGCGTGGTGACCACCGCGGCCGGTTACATGGGCGGCCTCACCCCCAACCCGACCTACGAGGAGACCTGCACCGGGCGCACCGGCCATGCCGAGACCGTGCTGGTGGCCTACGACCCGTCGGTCACCTCCCCCGAGCTGCTGCTCAAGGCGTTCTGGGAGAACCACGACCCCACCACCGCCAACCGGCAGGGCAACGACATCGGCACCGCCTACCGCTCGGCGATCTACTGGACCACCGACGCGCAGGAGGCCGCCGCGGGCACCACCCGGTCGGCCTTCCAGGACGTGCTCACCGCCGCCGGCCGTGGCCAGATCACCACGCAGCTCGCCTCGGCCAGCGAGGCCGGGCCGTTCTACTACGCCGAGGACTACCACCAGCAGTACCTGCACAAGAACCCCGGCGGTTACTGCAACCACGGCCCCAACGGGCTGACCTGCCCGGTCGGCGTCGCGAACCTTCCGGCGCAGACAGACGTCCTGCCCCCGGCCTGAGCGCCGCGCTCCCGGTTGGCTCCACCCTCGACAGCGGCGGCGGCACAGGTGTGGGTCGGCCTCCCCGGGGTAGCGGACCCCCATGAGCACCAACGACACCAGCCCCGCTGCCAACGACGCCGCCGCCAAGGATCCCGCCGACTGGGCCACCGGCGACGAGCCCGCCACCGCCGCGCAGCTGTCCTACCTGACCACCCTCGCCCACGACAGCGGGCGCGACGTGCCCCAGGACGTCACCAAGGCGCACGCCTCGCAGCTGATCGACGAGCTGCGCCAGGCGTCCCCCCGGGTCGACGACGCCGGTCCGTCGCAGGGCTGACCCCTCAGATGCGGGCGGCGACCTCGGTGCCCTGGCGGATGGCGTGCTTGGCATCGAGCTCGGCGGCGACGTCGGCACCACCGATGAGGTGCACGGTCAGCCCGCGCTCCTGAAGGGCGTCGGCCACGGTGCGCACCGACTCCTGGCCGGCGCAGACGACGATGCTGTCAACGGCGTACGTGCGCTGCTCGATGACCGGCTCGGCACCCTTCGCGGCGCCCTTCTCCGGACGCGCGGCGACGGTGACGTGCAGGCCCTCGTCGTCGATCCGGTCGTAGGAGACGACACCGGTCACCTGCTCGACACCCTTGGCCTTCAACGCCGCCCGGTGCACCCAGCCGGAGGTCTTGCCCAGGCCCTTCCCGATCGAGCCGGCCTTGCGCTGCAGCAGCACCACCTGGCGCGGGCTCGGCTCGGGGTGGGGCCTGGTCAGTCCTCCCCGGGTCTGCGCCGGGTCACCCACCCCCCACTCGGCCTTCCACGCGTCGACGTCGAGGGCGGCGGAGTGCTCGGTGGTGAGGAACTCGCTGACGTCGACCCCGATGCCGCCGGCGCCGATGACGGCCACCCGCGCCCCGGCGGTGCGCTCGCCGCGGACCAGCTCGGCGTAGCTCATCACCATCGGGTGCTCGATGCCGGGGATGGCCGGCATCCGCGGCACGACGCCGGTGGCGACCACGACCTCGGTGAAGCCGGCGTCGACGAGCTCGTCGGCGTCGACCCTGCGCCCGAGGTGGAGCTTGACCCCCGACAGGTCGAGGCGCCGGGTGAAGTAGCGGATCGTCTCGGCGAACTCCTCCTTGCCGGGGATGCGCATCGCGATGTCGAACTGCCCGCCCACGTGGTCGCGCGCCTCGAACAGCTCGACCTCGTGGCCGCGGTCGGCCAGCGTCGTCGCAGCGGCGAGCCCGGCCACGCCCGCGCCGACCACGGCCACGCGCTTCACGGTGCGGGTCGGCCCGAGCACCAGCTCGGTCTCGTGCGCGGCCCGCGGGTTGACCAGGCAGGTGGCGCGCTTGTTGACGAAGGTGTGGTCGAGGCAGGCCTGGTTGCAGGCGATGCAGGTGTTGATCTCGTCGGCCCGCGACTCGGCCGCCTTGCGCACCCACTCGGGGTCGGCGAGGAACGGCCGCGCCAGCGAGACGAGGTCGGCCCCACCGGCGAGCACCGACTCGGCCACCTCGGGCATGTTGATCCGGTTGGTCGCGACCACCGGCACCGACACGTGCTCCTTGAGGCGCGCGGCATACGAGGTGAAGGCGGCGCGCGGCACCGAGGTGACGATCGTGGGCACCCGGGCCTCGTGCCAGCCGATGCCGAGGTTGAGCATGCTCGCCCCGGCGGCCTCGACCTCCGTGGCGAGCGCGGCCACCTCGTCCCAGGTCTGCCCCTGGTCGACGAGGTCGAGCACCGAGATGCGGTAGATGACGATGAAGTCGGGGCCGACCGCCTCGCGCACCGCGCGCACCGTCTCGACCGCGAACCGGCGGCGCTTGCTCGGGCTGCCGCCCCAGTCGTCGATGCGCTTGTTGGTGCGCGGTGCGAGGAACTGGTTGATCAGGTAGCCCTCGGACCCCATGATCTCGACGCCGTCGTAGCCGGCCTCGCGGGCCAGCCGGGCGGCTCGGGCGAACGCCCGGATCTGGCGGCGCACGCCGCGGTCGGACAGCCGGCGCGGGGTGAACTTGCTGATCGGGCTCTTCACGGATGACGGCGCCACGCACCACGGCGTGTAGGAGTAGCGGCCCGCGTGCAGGATCTGGAGGGCGATACGCCCGCCCTCCGCGTGCACGGCATCCGTCACCTGGCGGTGCTGGCGTGCCTCGCGGTGGGTGGTCAGCTTCGACGCCATCGGGTAGAACGTGCCCTCGATGTTGGGCGCGAACCCTCCGGTGACGATGAGGCCGGCACCGCCGCGGGCCCGCTCGGCGAAGTAGGCGGCCAGCTTCGGGAAGTCGCGGGCGTGGTCCTCGAGCCCGGTGTGCATCGAGCCCATGATCACGCGGTTGGGCAGGGTCACGTGACCGAGGTCCAACGGCGCCAGCAGGTGGGGGTAGTCGCTCATCGGCCCTCTTCGTGGTCGGTGTCAGGTCGCGAGCTGCTCCCGGGGCAGCGACCCGGGCCGGATGCCGTGTGCCGGCACCCGCTCGCGGCTCACCGACGGCGGCGCCACCAGCGGCGCCTCGGACGAGCCTGTGCCGATGTTACCGGTGGGTCAACATTCGCCGACTGTGAGGCTGCTCGCAGCGCCTGCCAGCGCTCCACCATGGCGTCGACGTCGACGGTCGGGGCGAGCAGCTGCGGCATCCCGCGGTCGGGGGGTCGCAGCCGCTCCTGCCGCACGCGCGCGTTGAAGTCATCGAGCACGTGGCGCACCGCGGCCTCGGTGCGCAGGTCGGCCAGCGACTCGGGGTAGGAGGCCGCCTCCTTGCGCAGCTGCAACGCGGGCGGGAGGGCGCCGGTCATGTCGAGCTGCTCACGCTCGGCGTACCGGCGCAGCCACCACATCGGGTCGTCGGTGTCGCCGAGGTCCTTCAGCGGCTTGCCGGCACCGGGCAGGTTGTCGAACTCCCCGCGCTCCTGGGCCTCGCGGATCGCCTTCTCGACGGGGCTCTCCCACCGGCGTCGTTCGGGCTGCACCCCACCAGTTTCACCTGACTGCAGCCCTGAGGCAGGTTCCGGAGTCGCTCGATGCGTCCCCAGATCGACCAATAGGTCAATCTGACGACGGTCTGGGGTGTCGCTGAAGTGACCTATTGGTCGATCTCACGACAGGCCAAGTGTCGCTGAAGTGACCTTTTGGTCGATCTCGGGACGTGCGCCGGCCGACGCGACGTCCGGTCAGTCGGCGAGGAAGGCCAGCAGGTCGGCGCGGGTCAGGACGCCCACCGGCTTGCCGTCCTCGACCACGAGCACGGCGTCGGAGTGCTCGAGCTCGTGGCGGGCGGTGCTGATCGGCTCGCCGGAGCCGACCAGCGGCAGGCCGGGGCTCATGTGGGCCGCCACCGAGTCGGCCAGGTGCGCCTTGCCGGTGAACAGCGCCTCGAGCAGGTCGCGCTCCGACACCGCACCGGCCACCTCGCCGGACATCACCGGCGGCTCGGCGTTGACCACCGGCATCTGCGACACGTGGTACTCGCGCAGGATCTCGATGGCGTCACGCAGGGTCTCGGTGGGGTGGGTGTGCACCAGCGCCGGCAGGTCGCCCGCCTTGGCGTGCAGCACGTCGCCGACGGTGCGGCCGCCGTTGGTGCGCAGGAAGCCGTAGGACTGCATCCACTCGTCGTTGAAGATCTTGGACAGGTAGCCGCGACCGGAGTCGGGGAGGATCACGACGACCACGGCATCCGCGGGCAGGTCCTTGGCCACTCGCAGCGCCGCGACGACCGCCATGCCGCACGAGCCGCCGACGAGCAGGCCCTCCTCGCGAGCCAGCCGCCGGGTCATCTCGAAGGACTCGGCGTCGGTGACCGCCACGACCTGGTCGACCTGCGAGGGGTCGTAGGCCGAGGGCCAGAAGTCCTCGCCGACGCCCTCGACGAGGTAGGGGCGACCGCTGCCGCCGGAGTAGACCGAGCCCTCCGGGTCGGCGGCCACGACCTGCACCCGACCACCTGCACGGTCGGCGGAGACCTCGCGCAGGTAGCGGCCCGCACCGGAGATGGTGCCGCCCGTGCCGGCGCCGGTGACGAAGTGGGTGACCCGGCCGTCGGTGTCGCGCCAGATCTCGGGGCCGGTCGTCTCGTAGTGCGACAGGGGGCCGTTGGGGTTGGCGTACTGGTCGGGCTTCCACGCGCCGGGGGTCTCGCGCACCAGGCGGTCGGAGGTGGAGTAGTACGAGTTCGGGTGGTCCGGCGCGACGGCGGTCGGGCAGACCACCACCTCGGCGCCGTAGGCCTTGAGCACGTCGATCTTGTCGGAGGACACCTTGTCGGGGCAGACGAAGATGCACGAGTAGCCGCGGCGCTGGGCGACCATGGCGAGGCCGATACCGGTGTTGCCCGAGGTCGGCTCGACGATGACGCCGCCCGGCTTCAGCTCACCCGACGCCTCGGCCGCCTCGACCATCTTCAGCGCGATGCGGTCCTTCACCGACCCGCCGGGGTTGAGGTACTCCACCTTGGCCAGCACCGTGGCCGCGATGCCCTCGGTCACGACGTTCAGCTTGACGAGAGGGGTGTTTCCCACCAGGTCGACAATGTGCTCCGCGTACTCCATCCGGTCATCCTTTCACGGCTCGGATGCCGTCCCGCCCGTCCCGTACCCGGCCGCCGGGAGCGCGTGCGGCACCCCGCCGGGGCCGGAAATCGGAGGCGCACGACGACCCCGATGGGCCAGCATGGCCGCATGAACGACTACCTCGAGGTGAACCGGCGCAACTGGGACGAGCGCGCCGCCGTGCACGCCGCCAGCGCGGAGTACGGGTTCGACCGCTACGTCACCGACCCCGAGCACCTCAGTGACGTCGTGCGCTTCGACCTACCGCTGCTCGGCGACGTGACCGGGCTGACCGGCATCCACCTGCAGTGCCACATCGGCACCGACACCGTGTCGCTGGCCCGGCTCGGGGCTCGGATGACGGGCCTGGACCTGTCGCCGGTGTCGCTGGAGCAGGCGCGGCGACTGGCCCGCGACGCCGGCGCAGAGATCGACTTCGTCGAGGCCGACACCTACTCGGCCCCGCAGGCTGTGCACGGGCGCACCTTCGACCTCGTCTACACCGGAATCGGGGCGCTGTGCTGGCTGCCCGACATCGACCGCTGGGCCGGCGTCGTCGACGACCTGCTCGTGCCCGGGGGCCGGCTCTTCGTGCGCGAGGGGCATCCGATGATGTGGGCCGTCGACGAGATGCGCACCGACGCGCTGACGATCGACTACCCCTACTTCGAGACGGCGGAGCCCCTCGACATCGAGGAGGAGGGCACCTACGTCGAGAACGACCACGAGTTCGTCAACACCCGCCAGCTCTCCTGGAACCACGGCATCGGCGAGATCCTCACCGCCCTGCTGTCCCGTGGCTTCGAGGTCACCGGCTTCGTGGAGCACCGCAGCGTGCCGTGGGACGCCCTGCCCGGCCGGATGGTGGTGGAGGGCGAGCTCGACGAGTGGCGCCTGGTCGACGAGGCCGACCGGCTGCCCCTCACCTACACCCTGCAGGCCCGCAAGCCGACCGGCTAAGCGCCCTCGGGGGCCGGCCGCGCCAGGAAGCGCGCGTCGTCGACGACCACCCGCTCGACCGTGCCGCGACCGACCACCGTCCCCCCGGCATCCGTCGCCTCGACCTCGAACCCGATGCGGCGCCCCGCGACGGTCCGCACGGCGGCGACCACGGTGACCGTCTCCCCCACCGCGCTCGGGGCCAGGTGCTCCAGGGCCACCGCGGTGCCGACGCTCGACGAGCCGGGCGGTAGCCGGCCGTCGAGCGCGCGACAGGTGGCCGCCTCGCACCACGCGAGCAGGCGCGGGGTGCCGAGCACCGCCAGACCGCCGGACCCGAGCGCGAGCGCTGTGTCGTCATCCGACACCACGGCGACGACGACGCCCCGGTCACCCACGATGGCCTGCACGCCGACCACCGTATGCCGGGCCGGTTCCGGCGGGGGCGACGAAAGGGCGATGAGAAGGGGGATGAGCGCCGGCACCGGTCGCGTTACGGTGGGAGGCCGGGCGAGCGCGGAACCGACCGGCGAGACCAGGGAAGGACGGACGCTGATGGGACGGGCACGGCGAGCCCGCAAGATCGCGGCCACCGCGGCATACGGCGGCGGTGGGATCGCGGCACTGGGCGCGGCGGTGGGCGCTGCCGGCTGGGGAGTCATCCAGGCCGAGGCCGCCCTGGCGCGACGCGTCATCGGCACCCCCTTCGACGACTCCCCCGACGACAACGGCACCTACGGCGCAGGCCGCGGCGAGCCCTACGACATCGTCGTGCTCGGCGACAGCTCGGCGGCCGGGATGGGAGCCGAGGCGCCCCACGAGACGGTCGGCGCCATCGTGGCCAGCGGCATCGCGGCACTCACCGGGCGTCGGGTGCGGCTGACCAACCGGGCCGTGGTCGGCGCCGAGTCCAGCGACCTGGAGCGCCAGCTGGCCAACGCCCTCGAGGACGTGCTGCGCCCCGACGTCGTGCTGATCATGATCGGCGCCAACGACGTGACCCACCGGATCGAGCGCAGCGCGTCGGTGCGCCAGCTCGAGCAGACCGTGCGGCGGATCCGCGCGCTCGGCTCCGAGGTGGTCGTCGGCACCTGCCCCGACCTCGGCACCATCCAGCCGATCCGCCAGCCGCTGCGCTCGCTGATGAAGCGCTGGTCGCGCGACCTCGCAGCGGCCCAGACCGTCGCCGTCGTCGAGGCCGGCGGCCGCACGGTGTCGCTCGGCGACCTGATCGGGCCCGACTTCGCGGAGTCGCCGCACGAGATGTTCAGCAAGGACCGTTTCCACCCGTCGGCGGCCGGCTACGCCCGGGCGGCCGCGGCGCTGCTGCCGAGCGTGTGCGCCGCGCTGGGCGTGTGGGGTGCGGACACCACCGACCGGGCCCCCGAGCCGCGCCGCGGCGAAGGCGTCGGGCCGGTCGCGGTGGCGGCGGGCCACGCGGTCAAGGAGCCCGGCACCGAGGTGGCGCCGACCGAGATCGCCGGCCAGGCCCGCGGGCCGCGCGGGCGGTGGGCGGTCGCCCTGCGGCGCCGGCGCGACGACGTGCCACCGGCGGAGGACACCCCGGTCGCGACCGAGGGTGAGGGCGACGCGGCGAGCACGGATGCCGCGAAGCCGGCGGCGCCGGCCTGAGCCAGGCCTGAACCCGGCTTCGGGCGGGACAGCGGACTACCCGGCGACGATGGCCTCCACCTCGACCTCGACCTTCCAGCGGGGGTCGACCAGCCCGGCGACGACGACCATGGTGCTCGCGGGGCGGATCGCGCCGAAGATCTCGCCGTGCACCGACGACACCGCGTCGACGACCTCGGCGTCGCCGTCGGTGATGTAGTGACGGGTGCGGATGACGTCCTCCGGCCGCCCGCCGAGCTCGCTGAGGGCGGCGAGCGCGATCTCCCAGCAGCGGCGCGCCTGGGAGGCGGGGTCGACGCTGACGTGCCCGTCGGCGTTGATCGGCGCGGTGCCCGAGACCGCGATGTGCTGGCCGACGCGGACGGCGCGGGAGAACCCCACGCTGCCCTCGTACGGCGACCCTGACGATGCGAGGCTGCGCGTGGTGTCCATGGCCCTCATCCTGTCGGATCACCGGCCGCCGTGGCAGCCCCAGATGCGAGACCGAGCCCACACCGCAGCCGGCGGCCGCCCGGCATACCCTTGGAGCCTGCACTGAGCGAGCGCTTAGTGGTCGCCACGACGTCGTGCGCCCTGGCACGCCGTCCCACCCGAGGAGCCCCCGTGACCGAAGCCGTCATCGTCGCCACCGCCCGCACCCCCATCGGCCGCGCGTTCAAGGGGTCGCTGAAGGACCTGCGGCCGGACGACCTGTCGGAGCAGGTGGTGCGCGGCCTGCTCGAGAAGCTGCCGGCGCTCGACCCCGAGACCATCGACGACCTCTACTGGGGCTGCGCCGACCCCAGCGGCGCCCACGGCTCCAACCTGGCGCGGGTCGTCGCGGTGCTCGCCGGCATGGACCACCTGCCGGCCGCCACCGTCAACCGGTTCTGCGCCAGCTCGACCCAGACCATGCGGATGGCGTTCCACGCCATCAAGGCGGGCGAGGGCGACACCTTCCTCGTCGGCGGCGTCGAGTGCGTTTCGCAGTACACCAGCTTCGCGGGAGCGGGCGGCAGTGACGCCGAGGCGCAGAACCCACGGTTCGCGGATGCCGCCGCGCGCAGCGCCGAGATCGCCCGTACCAACGCGATGTGGACCGACCCGCGCGAGGACGGCCTGCTGCCCGACGTCTACCTCTCCATGGGCCAGACCGCCGAGAACGTGGCGACCTCGCGCGGTGTCTCGCGCCAGCGCCAGGACGAGTGGGGCGTCAAGAGCCAGAACCGCGCGGAGAAGGCCATCGCCGACGGCTTCTTCGCGCGCGAGATCCTGCCGGTGACCCTGGCCGACGGCTCGGTCGTGGCGCGCGACGACGGCCCGCGGGCGGGCGTCACGCTGGAGGCGGTGCAGGGGCTCAACCCGGTGTTCCGCGAGAACGGCACCGTCACCGCCGGCAACTGCTGCCCGCTCAACGACGGCGCGTCGGGCGTGGTCGTGATGAGCGACGAGCGGGCGCAGCACCTGGGGGTGACCCCCCTGGCGCGGATCGTGTCGACAGGGGTGTCCGGGCTGTCGCCGGAGATCATGGGCCTGGGGCCGGTGGAGGCCTCGAATCAGGCGCTGGCCAGAGCCGGGATGTCGATCGGCGACATCGACCTCTACGAGATCAACGAGGCGTTCGCGGCGCAGGTGCTGCCCAGCGCCGATGACCTCGGCATGGACCTCGACAAGCTCAACGTGCACGGCGGCGCCATCGCCCTGGGGCACCCGTTCGGGTCGACCGGCACGCGCATCATGACCACGCTGATCAACGGGCTGCAGTCGCGCGACGGCCAGTTCGGCCTCGAGACGATGTGCGTCGGCGGCGGCCAGGGCATGGCGATCATCGTCGAGCGCCTCAGCTGACCAGAGTTCCCGACTTCTTGCGGATTTACCACCGTTCAGCGACGTGTCGGCCGCCCACGGTGGGTGGGAAATCCGCAAGAAGTCGGTTATGGGGCTTGGGCGCTAGGTGACGATGACGCTGGCCACCATCACCAGGGCGAAGCCGAAGACCGAGATCACCGTCTCCATCACCGACCATGACTTGATCGTCTCGCCCACGGTCAGCCCGAAGTACTCCTTGACCAGCCAGAACCCGGCGTCGTTGACGTGCGAGAAGAAGAGCGACCCGCAGCCGATGGCGAGCACGAGCAGCGCGAGGTGGTTGGCCGACAGGGTCGGGGCCAGCGGCGCCACGATGCCGGCGGCGGTGATGGTGGCGACGGTGGCCGACCCGGTGCCGAGGCGGATGAGCACCGCCACCAGCCAGCCGAGCACGAGCACCGAGATGCTGACGCCCTCCGCCCAGTCCTTGATGACGTTGCCGACCCCGGCGTCGATGAGGGTCTGCTTGAACCCGCCACCGGCGGCGACGATGAGGATGATGCTCGCGATGCCGGGCAGCGCCGAGCCGACGGAGTCGCTGACCTTGCCCTTGTCGAGGCCGGAGCCGAGGCCGAGGGCGATGTAGCAGTAGATCACCGCGATGAGCAGGGCGACGATGGGGGTGCCGATGAAGTCCATGGTCTTGCGGACCCCGGCCTCCTCGTCGGTGACGACCAGCTTGGTGATGGCGTCGACCAGCATGAGCATGACCGGGAGGGTGATGCCGATGATGGCCGGGGCGAAGCCCACCCGCTTGCGGCCGGGCTCCAGCGGCTCCTCGAACGAGCTGAACCGGCCGTCGTCGTCGGTCTTGGGCTCTCCGGCATCCCGGCCGCCCTCGCCGAAGTCACCCCGGCGGGTGTCCGACTGCAGGTCGGAGCCGCGACCGGGGTCGCGGGTGTCGAGGCTGACCGAGCCGCCCCGGTCGGCGTCTTCGGTGCCGGCCGCCCGCGACTCGGCTCGCCCCGCCGGAACGGCCGGCGCCCCGCCCGCCGCCTCGGTGGCGAACAGGGTGATGTCGTCCGCCGACTTGGGCACCCACTGGTCGACGAACCGGGCCAGGAGGGGACCCGCCACGATGACGGTCGGGATGGCGATGAGGATGCCGAAGATGAGCGTGCGGCCGAGGTCGGCGTTGAGCAGCCCGATCGCGGTCAGCGGGCCCGGGTGGGGTGGCACCAGTCCGTGCAGCACCGACAGGCCCGCGAGCGCCGGGATGCCGACCTTCATGAGTGACAACCCGGTGCGCTGCGCGACCAGGATCACCACGGGGACGAGCAGCACGACGCCCACCTCGAAGAACAGCGGCAGGCCAAGGATGGCCGCGATCGCTGCCATCATCCAGGGCAGGCCGCCGGGCCCGACCTTGCCCACGAGCGTGGCCACGATGCGGTTGGCGCCACCGGAGTCCTCGAGGAGCTTGCCGATCATCGCGCCGAGGGCGATGAGGATGCCGACGGCCCCGGCCGTCGCCCCGAACCCCGCCACGAAGCTCGTGACCGTGTCGCCCGGGGGCATCGTCGCCACGACGCCGAGGACGGCCGAGCCCAGCATCAGCGCGAGGAACGGATGGACCTTGCCCCAGGTGATGAGCACGACCACGGCGAAGATGCCGAGCAGGCAGGCGGCGACGAGCTGCCCGGCACCCGCGTAGACGGGAGGGGCGTCGGCGAGGGGGAGCCTCGTCGACAGCGCTGCCGAGGCGGCAGCGGGCACCTGGAGAAGAGACATCAGGCGTGCTCCTTTCGGTGGCCGAGCGCGGCGAGCGCCCGGTCGAGAACCTGGGCGGCGCTGCCCTCGTTGGTGATGGCCACGCCCGGCTCGTCGTCCCCGAGCGGTTCGAGCGTGGCCAGCTGGCTCTGCAGCAGTGACGACGGCATGTAGTGGCCGGGCCGGTGCTCCATCCGGTCACGGATGAGGTCCGACTCGGCGGTGACGTGCAGGAAGCGGACGTGCGGGCGTCCGTCACGCAGCAGGTCGCGGTAGACGCGGCGCAGCGCCGAGCAGGTGACGACCGCGGACTCGCTGCGGGCCTCCTTGGCGGAGATCCAGTCACCGATGGCCTCGAGCCACGGCCAGCGGTCCTCGTCATCGAGCGGGGTGCCGCTGCGCATCTTCTCGACGTTGGCCTCGGGGTGGAAGGCGTCGCCCTCGGCGAACTCCCACCCCAGCACAGTCGACAGCCCCTTCGCCACTGTCGACTTCCCGCACCCGGACACTCCCATGACGATCACGACGTCAAGATCGGGGTCCCCAGGTCGAACATCGCTGTCGGCCATGTTCGAAACGTAGCGCCGTCGGATGGCTGGTGGTCCGTTGTGCGCAGGCCAGATCACCCGGGGGACGGGCCGCCGGGTGAGTGGCGGGGCGGGTGGGCCGTCAGGCCAGTGCGCGACGGACCGCGACGAGCGCCTCGGGGATGCCGTCGCCGCGCCCCTCGGCGTAGGCGTCCCAGACCAGCACGGCCAGTTGGTCGACGACCACCGCAGGCCCGAGGTCGGGCACTACCACTGTGTGCGAAATGCCACCCTTCGCAGGGGCGGCGGCGCTAGCTGCCTCCGGGGGAACATCCGCAATAGGTCGGAGTGAGCGGGAGGCGAGGTCGGCGAGGAGGCGGCGCAGCACCGGCATCCGAGCCTCGGCTCGCTCGAGCGGCAGCTCGGCCCAGCGGCGGCGGATGCGGTCGAGCTCGACGCGCGCCTCCGGTGCGACGACGTCAGCGGATGCCGGGCGCGCGTCGCCGCCGATCGGAGCCACCCGGTCTTCGGATGCCGGGCGCGCGGCACTCGGTCCGTGGGGCTCCGGCGCTCCGGTCTCGAAGGGCACAGACGACACCGCCGGGGCAGGTGAGCCTGCCCCGGCGGTGTCGGTGGTGCGGTCTACCGTCACTGACGCAGACGCGCGAAGAGACGGAGGAACTCGATGTAGAGCCACACCAGGGTGACGATGAGGCCGTGCGCCAGCAGCCACGAGTACTTCTCAGGAGCACCGCTGGCGATCGCGCGGTCGATGGAGTCGAAGTCGAGCGCGAGGGTGAACGACGCGAGCCCCACGGCGAACAGCGAGATCGCGATGCCGAGGCCACCGCTGCCGCCGATGCCGAACTGGGTGTTCGTGACGATCGCGAAGATGAAGTTGACGACGGCGAAGAGCGCGTAGCCGATGATCATCATCGTCATGACCTTGCGGAACCGTGCGGTCACCTTGATCAGGCCGAACTTGTACGCGAGGAACATGCCGGTGAAGGTCGCGAGGGTTGCGATGACGGCCTGAGCGACGATGCCCTGGAAGGCCGGGGTGCCGGGGGTGTCGAAGTAGAGCGAGAAGAACTGGCTGACCGCTCCGAGGAAGAGTCCCTCGACGACCGCATAGAGCAGAATCAGCGGGACGCTCAACGTCTTCTTGAAGGCGATGACCAGACCGAGCACCAGCGTGCCGATCATGCCGCCCATCCAGAGCGCGAACCCGCCCGTCTGGCTGTTCGCGGCGACGACCCACCCGATCGCTCCGAAGACGAGCACGATCGCGAAGAGGCTGAGCGTCTTCATGATGACGTCGTCCATGGTGACCCGACGGGTGTCGGCCGGGCCGGCCGACGGCTGGTTGTACAGGTCCTGCAGCTGCTGGGCGCTCATCCCCGCGGTGGCTGCCTGGCCGGCGGCGGCCTGCTGGGCGGCGCCGGCGCCGGGGCCGCCGAAGCCGGCGTAGCCGTCCTTGGCGTCCTTCTCGATGCGGTTGAAGGCCGGGTTGCTGGCCATCGTTCCTCCGTGATGGTCATGGCGGTGTCGTCACCGCACGTGTCACCAGCCTAGACGTGCGAGGCGTGGTCGTTGTTCCCGCACCGTCCAACGCTGGACGAGCGACTCGACGAGAGTAGAGAACTCGCCGTCGGCGGTCGAGCCGCTGCGGCGTGTTGTCTACCGTCGTCCGCTCCCGCCGGGCGGCAGAGTGCCCCCGACGGGGGTCGAACCCGCACCTGTGGCGATTTTAAGTCGCCTGCCTCTGCCAGTTGGGCCACGGGGGCCCCGTCACTGTAGCCGGATCGCGCTCACGCGTCGGGTGCCCATCCGGTTGCCCGGGCAGCCGGCTGAGCACCCGATGCCGCGTTCACGGGCTCGCAGTCGGGGTTGGCGTCAGCGAGGCAGTGCCCGACGCGCTCGGGCTCGCAGACGTCGGGGGTGACGGCGTGGCACCAGCCTGCGCCGAGCCGGCGAGCGGCACGACCACCATCGGAGGCGTCCACTCACCCGCCTCCGCGGCCCAGGGGTCAACCCCCGGCACCAAGCGCATCGGGAACACCGACAGGGCACGCGGGTCCGGCGGCCAGGCGATGAGCTCCTGCCCGTCGGGCCCGGTCGGCATCGGCACGACGTCGGACGACAGCTGCAGCGGCTGCCCGAGCTGGTCGAAGAGACGCACGTCGTCGACCCGCTGTCCGGCGGCGTCGTAGGCATAGACGTTGCTGATCGCCTCGCCGTTGAACGCAAGCCCCGGTGCCGGTGCCGGCGCCTCGAACGCGGCTGTGTCGTTGTAGCCGGAGGAGGCGTAGGTATAGAACGACAGCATCGGCAGGAGCAGGACGACGGCCAGTGTGTTGGCAACGCCCAGCGCGGCCGAGCGCTTCGTGCCCAGTGGCTCACGTCGGCGCAACACCAGGCCCAGCCACATCGACAGCGCGGCGCCGACCAGCGGCAGCAGGAGGACTCGCCCGTTGCCGAGCACGGACGCCACTGCCCACCCAGCGACCGCACCCCGCAGCAGCCACCAGGTCGGTCGCAGCTCGCGCAGCCACGGATGCCCGGCCACGAGCTCGTGCGCCTCGCGCTCCAACCGGTCGGTCCACGGCTCGCGCGGCACGGCATCCGGCGCCACCACGTCGACGCGCGGTGGCAACCCGGCAGCGGACCGCAGCTCGGCGGCATACGCCTCGGGCTGCCCGAGCAGGTCACCCAGCGTGCCGCCCGACTCGGCCGCGCGCTCGGCGAGGTCGGCCTCCATGCCGGCCGTGAGCTCCTCGACCTCGTCGGCCGGCAGGTCGGCCAGCCAGGCCCGCACCGCCGCCACGTAGGCCCGCACGTCCTCGGCCTGCGCCGCCCCCATCATCGTCGTGTCGTTCATGACCGCACCCCTGCCTGGTCGAGCAGACCGTCCATCGTCGCGGCGAACGCCGCCCACGTCTTGCCCTGCGTCTCGAGCACCGTGCGCCCCTGCGCGTTGATGCCGTAGTACTTGCGGTGCGGCCCCTCGTCGGAGGGCACCACGTACGACGTCAGCGCCCCCGCCGAGTAGAGCCGGCGCAGCGTGCCGTAGACCGACGCGTCGCCGACCTCCTCCAGCCCCGCTGCACGCAGCCGGCGCACGACGTCGTAGCCGTAGCCGTCCTCCCGGGCCACGACCGCGAGCACCGCGAGGTCGAGCACCCCCTTGACCAGCTGGGTGCCGTCCACCGGCCCACCACCCTTCGCTCCCGCACCACCTTGGTGCGGTTCGCACACTACCGCGCAATCCGTATTACCGCGAGAGCCAGAACACCGCCCGTGTGTCGGCGTCCCGACGTCGACCAATAGGTCACAGGAGGGACAGGCCGCCCGTCCCTCCTGTGACCTATTGGTCGATCTGGGGACACCTGAGATCCGGCGGGGGCGTCCCCCGTGTGACCTATTGGTCGATCTGAGGACACCTGAGATCCGGCGGGGGCGTCCCCCGTGTGACCTATTGGTCGATGTGGGGACGCCGGCTCAGGTCAGGGAGAGGGCGATCCCGTCGAGGATGTCGTGCTCGGACGTCACGACGACGGCACCGGGCGAGCGCTGCACCGCCCGGGCGAGCACCTGCTCCCAGACCAGCGCCCCACCGGCGATGACGTCGACCCGACCCGGGTGCAGGTAGGGCAGTGCGGCCCGCTCGGCGTGCCCCATCGCCAGCAGCGAGTCGCAGGCCTCGCGCATCGTGGCGGCGGGGATGCGCGCCAGGTGGACTGCCTCCGGGTCGTAGGTCGACAGCCGCAGCGCGTGCGCGGTGATCGTCGTGATGGTGCCCGCCAGCCCGACGACGGCGCCGATGCCGGTGAGGTCGACGGTCTCCTCGACCGTGTCGAGCGCGGCCTCGACGTCGCGCCGGGCCGCGGCGACCTCGTCGGGTGTCGGCGGGTCGGAGTGCAGGTGCCGCTCGGTCATCCGCACGCTGCCGACGTCGACCGAGAGCGCAGCCTCGACGTCGGTCGTGCCGCGCACCAGCTCGGTCGAGCCGCCACCGAGGTCGACGACGAGGTAGGGGCCAGGCACACCGACCGCCTGCAGGTCGCCGGTGGCTCCGGTGAACGAGAAGCGCGCCTCGGTGTCACCGGCCACGACCTCGGGCGCGACGTCGAGGTCGCCGAACGCCTCGCGCACCCCGGCGACGAACTCGTCGGCGTTGCGCGCATCGCGCGAGGCCGAGGTCGCCACGAAGCGCACCTGCTCGACGCCCAGCGACCGGCACTGCCCGGCGTACTCGCGGGTGACGCGCAGCGTGCGCTCCATCGCATCCGGGGCGATGACGCCGGTGCGGTCGATGCCCTGCCCCAGCCGCACGATCTCCATCCGGCGCACCACGTCGGTGAGCCGGCCGTCGTCCCCGACGTCGGCCACGAGCAGGCGCAGCGAGTTGGTGCCGCAGTCGATGGCCGCGACTCGGGGCCGGATGCCGTCACTCACGCTGCGCTCCTGACCTCGGGACCGTCGTCGGCTGCGACGCGGGGCCGGATGCCGGTGCTCACGGCGCGCTCCCGGCACCCGCCGTGTCGTGGTCGAGAACCGCGCCCGGCGCGTCGGCCGAGCAGGGGTGCCGCTCCCACCACGGGTCGAGCATGGCGAGGGCCTCGTCACCGAGCGGGTTGACCCCGGGCCCGGCGGCGAGCGAGTGGGCGACGAGGACGTGCAGGCACTTGACCCGGGCCGGCATGCCACCAGCGGAGACGCCGGCGACCTCGGGCACCTCACCGAGCTGGGAGCGCCGCTCGAGGTAGTCGAGGTGCGCATCGGTGTACCGCTCGCGCAGGTCGGCATCGACCTCGAGCCGCTCGGTCATCTCGCGCATGACGCCCTGGCTCTCGAGGGTCGACAGTGCGCCGGTGAGCCGGGGGCAGGTGGCGTAGAAGGAGGTCGGGAAAGGGGTGCCGTCGGGCAGCCGCGGCTCGGTGCGCACGACATCGGGCTCACCGCACGGGCAGCGGTGGGCCACCTCCGCGACGCCTCGGGCCTGGCGCCCGAGCTGTCGCGAGACGGCGTCGAGGTCGGCCTGCGCGACGGGCGGCAGGTCGGCAGCTGCGGTCACCGGCGCGCCCCCGGCACGTCGGCGGTGCGGGTGGACTCCCACACGGTCTGGTACCACGGCAGCGGCACGTCGGGCGCGGCCACCCCGGCAACCGGGTCGGCGGTGCCGCTGGTCGGCTCTGTGTCGAGCACCGTGTAGGACCGCTCCCCCGGCATGACGAACTTCAGCCGCTGGCGGGCCTGCTGCTCGACGTAGGCCGGGTCGCGCCAGCGCTCCTGCTCGGCCTTGAGCGCCTCGACGTCCTGCTGCTGGCCGGCCACCTTGTCCTCGAGCGCCGCGATGTCGCCCTGCTGGCCGACGTAGGCCGCGACCGTCGAGCCGAGCAGCACCATCAGGAAGGCGACGATCGACAGCAGCACCGCGCCGCGCCGGGCACGGCGGTCCTTGGCAGCCGTCGTGAGCCGCCCTCGCCAGCCCAGCCGGGCCACCACCGGTGCGGATGCCGTGGCGGCACCCCGGGTGGCCGCCCGCGGGCGCGCCCCGGCCGGGCGTCGCGGGGGTCGCGACGCCGGACCGCGGGAGCGCCCGGTGGCCATGCTCGGGCTCAGGCCTGCTGGCGGCGGGTGAAGCGCGGGAACGCGCCGGCGCCGGCGTAGACCGCGGCGTCGTCGAGCTCCTCCTCGATGCGCAGCAGCTGGTTGTACTTGGCGACGCGCTCGGACCGGGCCGGGGCGCCGGTCTTGATCTGGCCGCAGTTGGTGGCGACGGCGAGGTCGGCGATCGTGGTGTCCTCGGTCTCGCCGGAGCGGTGGCTCATCATGCAGCGGTAGCCGTTGCGCTGGGCCAGCTCGACGGCATCCAGGGTCTCGGTGAGCGAACCGATCTGGTTGACCTTGACGAGCAGCGCGTTGGCCGTGCCGGTCTCGATGCCGCGCGCGAGCCGCTCGGGGTTGGTGACGAACAGGTCGTCGCCGACGATCTGCACGTCGGCGCCCATCCGGTCGGTCATCGCCTTCCAGCCGTCCCAGTCGCTCTCGTCGAGGGGGTCCTCGATCGAGACCAGCGGGTAGGACGCGACGAGGTCGGCGTAGTAGTCGATCATCTCGTCGGCGGTCTTGGTGCCGCCCTCGAAGGAGTAGCCGCCGTCGTCGTGGAACTCGGAGGCGGCGACGTCGAGCGCGAGCGCGATCTGCTCACCCGGGGTGTAGCCGGCCTTCTCGATCGCCTCGAGGATGAGGTCGAGCGCCGCGCGGTTGCTGGGCAGGTTGGGGGCGAAACCACCCTCGTCGCCCAGACCGGTGGCCAGGCCCTTCTCCTTGAGCACGCCCTTCAGCGCGTGGTAGACCTCGGCGCCCCAGCGCAGCGCCTCGCGGAAGCTGTCGGCGCCGATCGGCGCGATCATGAACTCCTGGATGTCGACGTTGGAGTCGGCGTGGCTGCCGCCGTTGAGGATGTTCATCATCGGCACCGGCAGCACGTGCGCGTTGGGGCCGCCGACGTAGCGGAACAGGGGCAGGTTGGCGGAGTCGGCGGCGGCGCGCGCGACGGCCAGCGAGACGCCCAGGATGGCGTTGGCGCCGAGCTTCTCCTTGTTGGCGCTGCCGTCGATGGCGAGCATCTCGGAGTCGACGAGGCGCTGCTCGCTGGCATCGATGCCGAGGCCGACCAGCCTGGGGCCGATCTCGTCGATCACGGCGTCGACGGCCTTCTCGACGCCCTTGCCGAGGTAGCGGCCCTTGTCGCCGTCACGGCGCTCGACGGCCTCGAACGCGCCGGTCGAGGCTCCGCTGGGCACGGCCGCCCGGGCGAGCGTCCCGTCGTCGAGGGCGACCTCGACCTCGACGGTGGGGTTGCCGCGCGAGTCGAGGATCTCGCGAGCGCCTACGGCTTCGATCAGTGCCACGCCGGACTCCTTGGTGCTACTGGGGGTGGGGAGAGAAGGTTCGGGTCCGAGCCTAGCCCTGCCCACCCGGCATCCCGCCGACCGACCCGCGCCGCAGGATGCCGGGAGCGCCCCGACGAGCCGGGCGCTCAGGTGGTCGCCGGAGCCGCCACCTGGGCACCCGCCCCGCCGACCGTGCCGGCAGCCAGGCCGTGCTCGGCGACGACGCGGGCGACGAAGTCGGCGAAGTCGGTCGGCGCGCGGCCGAGCAGCCGCTCGGTCTGCGCCAGCTCCGTCGGGGACGCGTTGACCGGGAGCCGGCGCAGCTTGCGGAAGGACGACAGCCAGTCGTCGAGCCGGTGCCCGCTGAGGTGCGAGCGCAGGGCGGCCTGCAATGCTGCGTCGTCGTTCCCCGTGTAGCGCACCGGCACGCCGAGTGCCTCGGACCACACCCCAGCGCACTCCGGTCCGGTGAGCGAGCGCGGGCCCACCACCGAGTAGCTTCCCGAGGGGACCGATCGGTCCAGGAGAACGGTGGCCGCGGCCTCGCCGACGTCGCGCAGGTCGACCCGGTTGAGCCCCTTCGGGCTGCAGGGGTGCACGAACTGCCCACCGCGGATGACGTCGAGCAGCACCTCGTCGTTCTGCATGAAGTTGCTCGGGCACAGGATGACCGGGTCGGTCCCCGACGCCTCGACCAGGCGCCCGATGGCGAGCTTGCCGCGATAGCGCGGGAGGAGCATGCCGTAGAACCGGCGGACGAACCAGCCGAGCACCGGGTTCGCGGCGGTCACGTGCACCCCGGCGAAGACGAGCCGAGCACCCTCCTCCTCGCAGGCGTCGATGACCGTGCGGGCCAGCTCGACCTCGTCGGCCTCGTGCGGCGAGATGTGGAAGACGACGTCGACTCCCTTCATCGCACGACGCAGCGATACCGGGTCGCGCAGGTCGCCGACGTGCACCTCGACACCCTCGCGGGTCGTGAGGCGCGCGGGGTCGCGCACGAGGACCCGCGGCACGACGCCGCTCCGGCGCAGGGCGCCCAGCACCTCGCGGCCCATCATGCCGGTGCCGCCGAGGACGAGGATCGCGGGGTGGGCCGGCACGGCATCCGGACGCGAGGTGAGGGACACGGCATCCGGGCCGGTGGCGGCGGATGCCACACGGGCGGGGGTGGCGGGGTCGTGGTGGGTCATCGGGTTCTCCTTCGGGGGTGGTGCGGTGTCGACGACGGTGGCCCCCACGCCTTGGCCGGCACTTGGGGCGAGCCGCCCAAGCCGCACCCAAGTGCCGGCTCGCACGGTGGATGCCGAGCGGCCACGACCGGCCGGACCCACCACTTCACCCGAGGGAGAACCCCATGAGCACCCGCACCACGACCACCGCACTCCGGCCGCAGGTCGACCTGCCCGGACAGACCCACGTGGCCGAGGGGCCCAACGACCACACCGGCATGTACGTCATGCACCACGCGTTCCGCCGGGACCTGGCGGCGTTCGCGTCGTCGGTGCGAGCGACGCCGCTCGGGGACCACCGCACGTGGGAGGCGCTCACCGGCCGCTGGGGTCGGTTCGCGTCCACGCTGCACCACCACCACACCGCCGAGGACACCATCTACTGGCCCGTGCTGCTCACCGCCGTCGAGGCTCGCGGCACCGCTGCCGACCTCATGGAGGTGCGCGCGATGTCGGAGGAGCACGCCGACATCGACCCGCTCGTGGCGGCGATCGGTGACGGGTTCGCCGCCGTCCTCGAGCACCCGTCCGAGGAGCACCGCAACGCGCTCGACATCCGGCTCGCCGGCCTGCGCGAGGTGCTCGGCGAGCACCTGCGCCACGAGGAGACCGTGGTGCTGCCACTCGTGCAGCGGGTGATGACGCACGAGGAGTTCCAGGCGGTCGAGAAGGCCATCGGGAAGTCCTACCCCGTGCGCGACGTACCGTTCATCGTCGGTTGGGCGCTGGAAGGCCTGCCACAGGAGGGCCGGGACGCGATGTTCGCCCTGGCCGGCGCCCCGTACCGGGTGCTGCACGCCCTGGTCCGTCGCCGGTTCGAGCGGGCCGAGGCGCGCGCGTTCCGCTACGGCGACGGGGGCGCCCAGCTCTGAGGCCCGCCTGCGCAGATCCGCTAGAAGCGCAGGGTGGCGCGGCGCTCGGCGAACCAGCGCAGGTAGGCCGTCATCCTCCAGCGGGTCGCCAGCGCCTCGGCCCGGTCGGCGAGGGCGGTGGCCTCCTCGCGCTCCCCGACCACGGCCAGGGCGAGCGCGAGGTAGCCGTCGACGGGACCGCTGACGACCGAGATCCCGGACACGGCCAGCCGTCCGCTGGCCGGTCGGAGGAGCTCGACCGCCTCGCGGGCGAGGGCGACGTCGCCGATGAGGGCGGCCACGATGGCGCGCACCCCGGCATCCGAGGTGAGGTACCAGTTGTCGCCGAGGCGCTGGAGCGGCCGGCTGGCGAGCTCGGCCCGCACGTCGTCCTCGCGGCCGACGAGCGCGAGCACGTGGAGCAGCGGCGCCTGCCCGATCTCGGAGGGGTTGGCCGCGTAGAACTCGAACATCCCCTGGGCCACCGCGTCCGCGACCTCCGGGCGCCACATCGCCGTGACGTACGAGATGCCGAAGTCGGTCCACTCCAGGGCCGGCGTCGCGATCCCGTCGCGCATCGTCCGCATGGCATCGGCGTGCGAGTCTGCGGCGGCGTCGTCACCCTCGAGCAGCGCGAGGTTCAGCCGCACGAAGTGCAGCACGAACTCGACGTAGACCATCCGGCGCCGCCGGGCGATGGACTCCGCGGCCGCCGCCTCGGCCAGCCAGGTCTCGAGGTCGCCCTCCTCGACCGCGGTGCCGGCCCGGGCGACGTGCCCCAGGGCCTCCGCAGCCTCGTCACCCGACTCGCGGGCGGCTGCGAGCTCCTCGACCGCGAGGGCGTGGCGCCGCTCGAGGGTGGCGCTGCGCCACAGGGCGAGCCACCCCGCGCGGGCCGCCCACCCGCGCAGCGCCGGGTCGCCGAGCCGCCGGGCCACCGCGGTGCCCTCGTCGACGAGCGCCTCGATCTCCGGCTCGGCGCCGCGCCGGTAGTAGAGCTGGACTGCCAGAGCGAGCATCAGCACGCAGCGCACGCGTGAGTCGTGGTGGTCGAGCCCGCGCAGCACGGCCCGCAGGTCGTCGACGAGGTCCTCGTCGACCTCGTCGTGCTCCTGCGGCAGCCACACGGAGAACCGGGTGAGCTCGAGCGCCGCGCGCGCCACCCGCTCGGCGTCGTCGTCGGCCCGGGCCAGCGCCACCGCCTCGACGACCGCCTCGACGACCGGCCGCCACCGCGCCGCCCAGGCCGCGGCCTCGGAGAACGCGAGGAGCAGCTCGTAGCGCTCCTCGCGGGTGCCGGCCGGGTCGAGGGCGTGGGCGTCGAGCGCCTGGCGGTAGAGCGCGGCGGCCTCGACGTTCGCGAAGTCGCGGCGGGCCTCGGCTGCCGCGGCTGCGGCCGCCCGCCAGGCTCGGGCCGCGTGCACCGGCCCGGCAGCGAGCCAGTGGTGGGCGAGGTCGAAGGCTCGCTCGGCCGGGGCCATCGACCCGAGCGGCACCGAGTCCAGGGCGTGGGCGATCCGGGCGTGCACGCGCGCAACCCGGGCCGGCGACGCGGCGGCGAGCACGGCATCCCGCGTGAGCGCGTGCTCGAACACCAGGCGGCCGTCGTCGCGCTGGTGCACGATGCCGACCTCCTGCGCGGGCTCGAGCAGGTCGGTCACCTCGTCGGGCGTCCACCCGCCGACGTGGGCGAGCAACAGCGGGGAGTGCTCACGGCCCAGGGCCGCCGACACCAGGAGCACCCCGCGGGTGGGGTCGGGCAGGTCGTCGAGGCGCCGGGCGACGACGGTCTGCACCGACTCGGGCACCTCCCCGCGCCAGGTGCCTGCCGTGGTCGCCAGCCGCGCCAGCTCGACGAGGAAGAACGGGTTGCCGCCGGTGCGCGTGCGCCAGTCGTCGACCCGGGCCGGGTCGGCGTCGGCGCCCGTCACCGACGAGACCAGGGACCGAGCGTCGTCGGCACCGAGGCCGGTGAGCTCGACGGTGCGGGCACCGTGCCGCGCCAGGGCCACCCCGAGGTCGGCGAGCGCGCCCGTGGGCTGCGGGCGGGCGCGTCGGGTCGCGACGAGGGCGACCCGGTCGCCGGCCCCGAGGGTCGTCACGAGGTGGGTCAGGGCCCGCAGCGTGCGGGTGTCGGCCCAGTGCAGGTCCTCGACCACGAGGAGGACCGGGACGTCCGCGGCGCGCTCCCGCACGGCCCGGGCGAGGGCGTCCTGCACGGCGAAGGCTCGTTCCGGCCCGACCTCGTCGGCGCCGTCGGTGCGGGCGAGCTCGGGCGGGCGCTCGATGCCGAGGCCGTCGAGCAGGGCGTACCACGGCCACAGCGGCGGGGCGCCGTCGTCCTGGGAGCACCGCCCGACGGCCGAGGTCAGGCCCAGACCCGCTGCGGCGGTGAGCGCGTCGTCGACGAGCCGGGTCTTCCCGGTGCCTGGGTCACCCACGACGAGAACGGCTCCGGCCCTGCCCGTCGCCGCTGTGGACAGCACCTCGGTGACCACCGACCGCTCAGCCTCCCGCCCGACCATCGCCCAGCTGGCCGCCGGGGTCGGGGTCGGGGTCGTCGAGGTCGGGGCGGCCGTGCCGACGGATGCCGGGGGCGCGCCTGCCGAGGTTGCGGCACCGGCCGCAGGTGCGGAGGTCTCGGGGCCGACCGCACCTGCGGAGGTCTCGGAGCCAGCCGCACGTGCGGAGGTCTCCACGGCCGTGCTCTCCGACTCCCTCGCTGTGCCCGGCGCCGGCCGCAGCCACCTACCGAGCGACGGCGTCTGGCGGAGCACCGCCTCCTCCAGCGCCCGCACCTCCGCCCCGGCGTCGAGGCCCAGCTCGTCGGCGAGCAGCTCGCGGTAGCCGCGCAGCACCTCGAGGGCCTCGACCTGCCGGCCGGTGCGCACCAGCGCCAGCGCCTGCAGCGACCGGGTGCGCTCGCGCAGCGGGTGCCGGGCGGCGGACTGCTCGGTCGCCGCCAGGACGGCGGCGTGCTCGCCCAGGGCGAGCAGGCCCAGCGCGGTGTCCTCCTCGGCGGTGGCCCGCAGCTCGTCGAGCGCGGCCCGGTCGGCGAGCACGTGCGGGTGGTCGCCGAGGTCGGCGTAGGCCGTTCCGGCCCAGGTGCGCAGGGCGTCCTCGAGCGCCTCGACGTGGGCGGACACCTGGCTCCGGGTCGGCCACGAGTCGTCCGGGCCGGTGGTCAGCTGCGACCACAGCGGGTTGAGCGCACCGTGCCGGGCGCGCACCTCGCGACTGAACGCCACGGCATCCACCTGGGCCGGGTCGAGAGCGAGGCGGTAGCCGGCATCTGCCGTCACGAGCACCGTCGGGCGCGCACGCGGGGCGAGGTCGGGCTCGAGCACGCGGCGCAGCCCGGAGAGGTAGGCGTGCAGCGTGCCGTGGGCTCCGGCCGGCGGGTCCTCGCCCCAGACCAGGTCGACCAACCGGTCGGCGCTGACGGTGCTGCCCGGGGTCAGGGCGAGCGCCGCGAGGATGCTGCGCGGCTTGCGCGCGGGAAGAGGGACCGCACCCTGCGGCCCCTCCACGCCCGTGCTGCCCAGCACCCGGACCCTCACGAGGGTTCACGATAGCCAGCGACGCGGCGGGTCAGAAGGTGCGCCGTTTCCCCCACTTCGTAGGTGACGAACCGCCCGATGCGCCGCCGAGCCCGCGTGTCGGGCGGCCGTTGGCAGGGGAGGCCGGGTCAGCGCTGGGCGGCGTAGGCGACGGCGATCGCGGTGCCGACCACCGCGTTGTTGCGCACCAGGGCCAGGTTCGTCTCCAGCGACCGTCCGCCGGAGAGCTCGACGAGCCGGCCCAGCAGGTAGGGCGTGATGTCCTTGCCGGTGATGCCGTGCTCGGCGCAGTCGGCCAGGGCGCGCGCGATGACGTCGTCGATGTCCGCGCGGGCCATCTCGTGCTCGACCGGCACGGGGTTGGCGATCGAGATGCCGCTGCCGAGGCCGAGCTCGAACTGGGCCCGCACCATGCGGGCGGCCTCCTCGGGCGTGTCGACCCGCATGGGCACCCGGATCCCCGAGGAGCGGGAGAAGAACGACGGGAAGTCGTCGGTGCCGTAGCCCACCACCGGGACCTCGAGGGTCTCGAGCACCTCGAGGGTGCGCCCGATGTCGAGGATCGACTTCACGCCGGCACTGATGACGGCGACCTCGGTGCGCGAGAGCTCGGTGAGGTCGGCCGAGACGTCCATCGACGTCTCGGCGCCCTGGTGCACACCGCCCAGACCACCGGTGACGAAGATGCGGATGCCGGCCAGCGCCGCGATGCGCATCGTGCTCGCCACCGTCGTGGCGCCGTGCACCCCCGTGGCCACCACGTGCGCGATGTCGCGCACGCTCACCTTGCGGATGTCCTGGTCGGCCCCGAACAGCTCCAGCTCGTCGTCGGACAGGCCCACCGTCGGCCGCCCGTCCAGGATGGCGATGGTGGCGGGCACGGCTCCCCCGTCGCGCACGATCTGCTCGACCTCGCGCGCCATGGCGACGTTCTCGGGGTACGGCATCCCGTGGCTGATGATCGTCGACTCGAGCGCCACGACCGGCGTGCCGGCGGCCAGTGCCTCGGCGACCTCGGGGGCCACCTTGAGCATCGGGTGCGGCGCGGTGGTGCGGGTGGACGTCATCGGGGGAGCTCCTCGGTGGGTGGCTGGGTGGGGGTGAGGTGGGCCGCGACGAGGGCGGCGGTGAGGTCGGCGCGCACGGTGTCGGCCGAGGCGCAGGTGAGGGCGGCGAGCACCTGCCCGTAGCGGGCGGCCTCCACCACGTCGGCGCCGTCGAGCAGGGCGTGCACGAAGCCCGCGGTCATCGAGTCACCGGCACCGGTGACGTCGGCGACCTGCACGGGGGGTGCGCCGACGAGCACGGCGCGCGACCCGGCATCCGGCGATTGTGATTGTGACTGTGCCGCACCGCGATCCGCCACGCCGGGCGCGACCGAGAGCAGGCTGCCGCGCGTTCCGCGCCGCACCCAGACGTGCTCGACGCCGCGCGCGTGCAGCACGTCGGCCGCGGCCCGCACGCCCTCGACGGTGTCATCGACCGGGGCGCCGACCAGGGCGGCGAGCTCGTCGACGTTCGGGGTGACGGTGTGCACCCGTACCGAGCCGTCGAACACGGGGGCGGCCGCGGTGGCCTTGGCCACGCTCACCGGCTCGAAGACCGAGCGCACCCCGGCCTCCTGGGCGGCCGAGAGCAGCCACCGGATGACGGTCGCGTCGAGGTTGGCGTCGACGACGAGCGCGTCGGCGCCGCCGAGCAGGGTGGGCACGACGGCGAGGTCGGCGACGGTCAGCTCGTCGGTGGCGCGCATGTCGGCGACCGCGATGTGCAGGTCGCCGGCGTCGTCGAGCACCGCGGCGTAGGTGCCGGTGGGGTGCGCGGAGACCACGACGTGGCGGCACTCGACACCGGCGGCGGCCGTGCGCTGCAGCACGGTGTCGCCCGCCAGGTCGTCGCCGACCGCGGCCACGAGCAGGGTGGGGCGACCGAGCCGGGCGAGGTTCTCGGCGATGTTGCGGCCCACTCCCCCGACCGTCGCCGACGCGGTGCCGGGGTTGCTGGTGCCGAGCACCGGGGCTCGGGCCGTGCGCACCTTGGTGTCGAGCACGGCGCCGCCGACGACGAGCACCGAGTCGGCCTCGGCGCGCAGCAGGTAGCCGCGGCCGAGCACGACCCCCTTGCGGGTGAGGTGCGACAGGTGCACCGAGACGGCCGCCCGGGTCGAGCCGATCCGCTCGGCGATCGCCGCGGCGTCGAGCAGCGGCTCGGCCCGCAGCAGGTCGACGATCTCGCGCTCACGGGCGGTCAGGCTCACGTTGCAGATGTTAAGCACCTTCACTCTGCAAATCAAGACTTCCCGCGGGCCCGGTCGAGATCTCACGACACGCTGACCGATCCCGCCGTCAGTCAGCGTGTCGCGGGACCTCGTTCGTCGGAGCAGGGACGGCGATCAGGCGTTGGGGGGTTCGGCCGTGACGGCCAGGGCGGTGAGGGCGGCACGCACCTCGGCCTCGGCCGCGACGAGCGCGGCGCGTGCCTGCTCGAGGCGGGCGACGGCATCCGGCCTGGCGGTGAGCTCGCGCCGGCGCACCCGGGCGAGCACCTTCTCGGCGGCGAGGTCGCCGGGCAACGACGTGGGGATGCCGTGCAGCAGGTCGGCCGCGTAGCCTCCCCCGCCGCCGGCGTCACCGGCCTTCTCCGCCGCCTTGATCCGCTCCCAGGCCTGCTCCACCTCGGCCGGGGTCGACGCGTCCCCGTCGGCGAAGACGTGCGGGTGGCGCCGCACCAGCTTGTCGACGAGCAGCCCGGCGACGGTGTCGATGTCGAAGGCGTCCTCCTCCGCCTCCTCGGCCACCCGGGCGTGGAAGACCACCTGGAGCAGCACGTCGCCGAGCTCCTCGGCCAGGTGCCGGCGGTCGCCGCCCTCGATGGCGTGCAGCACCTCGTGCGCCTCCTCGACGAGGTAGGGCGCCAGGCTCGCGTGGGTCTGCTCGGCGTCCCACGGGCAGCCGCCGGGCGAGCGCAGCCGGTCCATCGTGGCGACGACGTCGAGCAGCCGGCCGCCCTGCACGTCCCACGAGCCGACGACCACCTCGACGTCCGGGGGCACCTCGAGCCGGGACACCTCGGAGGCCAGCGCGTCGGACAGCCCCGGGTCGCCGTCGGACGAGCCGAGCCACGCGACCGACTCGGTCGTGGCGAGGTCGACCAGGCGCCGCGCGAGCGCCGGCGGGGTGGCGTCACCGACCTCCTCGACGGCGAAGCCCGACTCGTCGACCGCCTCCGCCACCGGCTCGTCGAGGCTGCGGGCGAGGCGCACCGTGGCGCCGGCGACGGCCGCCCAGGCGCCGTGCGAGAGCAGGCCGGGCGCGACGCGGGGCGACGTGACGACCAGCGCGAGCCGGCCCGCGGTCACGGTGCCGGGGAGGGGGGCGCGCTCGGCGCGCCCGACGTGACCCAGCCCGGTTGCGTGAGCTCGACCGCCGCGGTCTGGGGGTTGAACGTGCCGTAGCGCGGGTTGACGTCGATCGACAGGCTCTGCAGCTTCTCGGTCAGGGCCTGGCCGTCGGCCTCGGTGAGCTTGCCCTCGTTCTGGGCCAGGCCGATGGCTGCCGCGAACTTGAGGATCTCGAGGGTGGAGTCGGAGGGGTCGCTGACACCACGCTTGTTGGCGTCGGCCATCGCCACCGACTCGGACACCTTCACCCCGAGGCCGCCGAGGTAGTCGAGCACCACCGGGGCCTGCACCAGAGCGGTCAGCGTGCCCGTGGGAGTCAGCTTGTCCTGCAACAGGGCCGGCTCCATCGAGTTGAGCTCGGACATCGCCGACTGCACGGCCGTCTCGGTGATGACCCGGCCGTCGACGACGGCGGCCCGGTCGGGGCCGGCAGGGCCGCCACAGCCGGCCAGCACGAGCGCGGCACCGACGGCGAGCGCCGCCACGGAGCGGCGAACCGAGAGAGTCACGAGCAGTCCTTTCGAGGTCGGTCCCGCTAGGAGCGGGCGGTGGCCACCCGGGCGGCCTGCCCCACATTGTCCATGACGACCGAGCGGATGACGTCACCAGCCCAGGTGAGCACCTCGCGGTCGCGCAGCGGGCGCCCGGCGACCGGTGCCGTCATCGGCTTGGGGACCAGGATCGTGCCGAGCGTGTGCTTGACGATCGAGCGCGGGTAGAGGCGCTGCAGGCGCAGCTCCTGGCTCTCACGCAGCTCGAGCGGCCCGAACCGCACGTGGTTGCCCTGCAGGCTGATGTCGCCGATGCCGGCCGCCCGCGCCACCGTGCGCAGGCGCGCGACCTCGAGCAGGTTGCGCACCGGCTCGGGTGGTGCGCCGTAGCGGTCGACGAGCTCGGCCTCGATCTCAGCGAGCTGCGCCTCGTCGGCGACCGCGGCCAGCTTCTTGTACATCTCCAGGCGCAGCCGCTCGTGCGGGATGTAGTCGTGCGGCAGGTGGGCGTCGACCGGAAGCTCGATCTTGATCTCGGTCGGGCTGTCGTCGCTGTCGCCGCGGAAGTCGGCGACCGCCTCGCCCACCAGCCGCACGTAGAGGTCGAACCCGACCCCGGCGATGTGCCCGGACTGCTCACCGCCGAGCAGGTTGCCCGCGCCACGGATCTCGAGGTCCTTCATCGCCACCTGCATGCCCGAGCCGAGGTCGGTGTTGCTGGCGATGGTCTGCAGCCGGTCGAGCGCGGTCTCGGTGAGCGGCACCTCGGGCGGGTAGAGGAAGTAGGAGTAGGCGCGCTCTCGGCCACGGCCGACGCGCCCGCGCAGCTGGTGCAGCTGCGAGAGCCCGAGCCGGTCGGCGCGCTCGACGATGAGGGTGTTGGCGTTGGAGATGTCGAGGCCGGTCTCGACGATGGTGGTGCACACCAGCACGTCGAAACGCTTCTCCCAGAAGTCGAGCACGACCTGCTCGAGGCGGTGCTCGCCCATCTTGCCGTGGGCCACCGCGATGCGGGCCTCGGGCACGAGCTCGCGGATGCGGGCCGCGGCCTTCTCGATGGTGGACACCTTGTTGTGCACGAAGAAGACCTGCCCCTCGCGCAGCAGCTCGCGCCGGATGGCCGCGGTGAGGGTCTTCTCGTCGTAGGCGCCGACGTAGGTGAGCACCGGGTGGCGCTCCTCGGGCGGGGTCTGCAGGGTCGACATCTCGCGGATGCCGGTCACGGCCATCTCGAGCGTGCGCGGGATCGGCGTGGCCGACATCGCGAGCACGTCGACCGAGGTGCGCAGCGCCTTGAGCTGCTCCTTGTGCTCGACCCCGAAGCGCTGCTCCTCGTCGATGACGACCAGCCCGAGGTCCTTGAAGCGCACCTCCTTGCCCAGGATGCGGTGGGTGCCGATGACCAGGTCGACGGTGCCGTCGGCGAGGCCGTCGAGCACGGCCTTGGCCTCGCGGTCGGACTGGAAGCGGGACAGCGCGCGCACGACCACCGGGAACCCGGCATACCGCTCGGCGAAGGTGTTGGCGTGCTGCTGCACCAGCAGCGTGGTGGGGCACAGGATCGCGACCTGCTTGCCGTCCTGGATCGCCTTGAACGCCGCCCGCACCGCGATCTCGGTCTTGCCGTAGCCGACGTCGCCGCAGACCAGGCGGTCCATCGGCACGGGGCGCTCCATGTCGGCCTTGACCTCGTCGATGGTGCTCAGCTGGTCGGGCGTCTCGACGTGGGCGAAGGCGTCCTCGAGCTCACGCTGCCACGGGGTGTCCGGCGGGAAGGCGTGCCCGGAGGTCGCCATCCGCGCGGAGTAGAGGCGGATCAGCTCGGCGGCGATCTGCTTGACGTAGCGCTTGGCGCGGCTCTTGGTCTGCTGCCAGTCGGAGCCGCCCATCTTGTTGAGGGTGGGCTGCTCGCCGCCGACGTAGCGGGTGACCTGGTCGAGCTGGTCGGTGGGCACGTAGAGCCGGTCGCCGGGGTGGCCGCGCTTGCCGGGGGCGTACTCGAGCACGAGGTACTCGCGGGTGGCGCCGGCGACGGTGCGCTGCATCATCTCGACGAACCGGCCCACACCGTGCTGCTCGTGCACCACGAAGTCGCCGGGCCGCAGCTGGAGGGGGTCGACCTGGTTGCGGCGCCGCGACGGCATCCGCCGCATGTCCTTGGTCGAGGTGCCCGAGCCGCCGGCCGAGCCGGTGAGGTCGGTCTCGGTGATGACGGCCAGGCGGGCCTTCGGGGCCAGGAAGCCGGGGCCGACGGCGCCGGTGGTGACGATGATCAGGCCGCGCACGGTGTCGGCATCCTCGGCGACCAGCCGGCTCGGGACGTCGTGCTCGGCGAGCACCTCGGTGATGCGCTTGGCCAGGCCGGGGCCCTCGGTGGCGACCAGCACCTCCCAGTCGTCGGCCACCAGGCGGCGCAGCTCGGCGACGGCCTCGTCGGTGTCGCCGCGGAAGGTGGGGGCGATCTCGAGGCCGAGGTCGAGGGTGTCGCCCTCGTCGTCGCCGGCGAACGGGGTGAGGTCGAGCCAGCGCACGCCGAGCTCGCGGGCCTGCTCGCGCAGCTCGGCGAGGGTCCGGAAGGATGCCGTGCCGAGCACCGAGGCGAGGTCGATGGGCACGGCGTTGCCGCTGGCCGCGTTGGCCCAGCCGGCGTCGAGGAACTCCTGGCTGGTGGCCGTGAGGTCGTGGGCGCGGGTGCGCACCCGCTCGGGGTCGCACGCGACGAGCACCGCGCCGTCGGGCAGCAGGTCGAGCAGGGTCTCCATGCCGTCGACCAGGGCCGGGGCGAGCGACTCCATGCCCTCGACGGCGATGCCCTGGGCGAGCTTCTCGAGCAGGTCGGCCGCGCCCGGCAGCTGGTCGGCGAGGGTCGCCGCCCGCGCGCGCACGGCATCGGTGAGCAGCAGCTCGCGGCAGGGCGGCGCCCACAGCCCGTGCTCGGCCACCTCGAGCGAGCGCTGGTCGGCGACCTTGAACCAGCGGATCTCCTCGACGGTGTCGCCCCAGAACTCCAGGCGCAGCGGGTGCTCCTCGGTGGGCGGGAAGACGTCGAGGATGCCGCCGCGCACCGCGAACTCGCCGCGGCGCTCGACGAGGTCGGTGCGGGCGTAGGCAGCGGCCGCGAGGGCCTCGACGACCTGCTCGAGCGGCACGTCGTCACCGGCCTGCAGCGCCACGGGCTTCAGGTCGCCCAGACCCTTGGAGATGGGCTGCAGCACCGCGCGCACCGGCGCGATGACGACCGACAGGGCTCCATGGGTGTCGTCGCCGGTCTCGGGGTGGGCCAGCCGGCGCAGCACCGACAGGCGCTGGCCGACGGTGTCGCTGCGCGGGCTGAGCCGCTCGTGCGGGAGGGTCTCCCACGAGGGGAACAGGGCGACGGCCCCGGCGCCCAGGCTCGACTGGAGCGCGGCGTGGAGGTCTTCGGCCTCGCGGCCGGTGGCGGTGACGGCGAGCACCGGCGCCCCGGTGCGGGTCGGGGCGAGGGCGGACACGAGGATGGGGCGGGCTCCGGCGGGTGCCGCCGCGACGACCTCCGCCGAGGGCACAGCGAGGGCCTCGACGAGGCGTGCGGTGCCGGGAAGGGCGGCGACCCGGGAGCGAAGGGCGGACAGCGACGGCATTTCGTACAGCGTAGTCGCGGGCGCCGACA
>CAWDBL010000001.1:0-112748 GCA_963800505.1 uncultured Actinomycetota bacterium | reverse complement strand
TTCTCCGCCACGCTCGACGGCGGCATCAGCGTCATCGCCAAGCGCTACCTGCACAACCCGGTGACCCACCAGGCCGACTCGGCCCAGTCGCCGATCTCGACGATGTCGCACCACGTGCTGCACGTGACCACCGACGGGCACCTGCCCGTGCTGCTCGACCTGGTCGCCGCCCCCGGCCGCACCGTGGTCTTCACCCGCACCAAGCACCGCGCCAAGAAGCTGGCCCGCCAGCTCAACGGCTCGGGCGTGCCCGCGGTGGAGCTGCACGGCAACCTCAGCCAGAACGCCCGCACCCGCACCATGGACGCCTTCCACTCCGGCGCTGCCCGCACCCTGGTCGCCACCGACATCGCCGCCCGCGGCATCCACGTCGACGACGTCGCGCTGGTCATCCACGCCGACCCGCCGGTCGAGCACAAGGCCTACACGCACCGCTCGGGCCGCACCGCCCGCGCCGGCGCGTCGGGCACCGTCATCACGCTGATGACCGACGACCAGGTGCGCGACGTGCGCGACCTCACCCGCAAGGCCGGCGTGAACCCGACGACGACCCGGGTCACCTCCACCCACCCGCTGCTGCAGCAGCTCGCCCCCGGCGAGCGCTCCTTCGAGGGCGGCATCGCGCTGCCCGAGCCCACCACGCCGGCCCGCCAGGGTGGCGGTGGCCGCGGCCGCGGTAAGCAGGGCGGTGGCCCGCGCGGCACCTCCACCGGCGGCAACAGTGGCAACGGCCAGCGGCGTCGCGGCGCCGGCGGCCCCTCCAGCCGATCGGCCGGCGGCTCGTCCTCTCGCCCGGCCGGCTCGTCCACCCGCTCGACCGGCGGCCGTCCGGCATCCACGTACAGCACCTCGTCGCGGCCGGCCCGCTCG
Source organism: uncultured Actinomycetota bacterium (assembly GCA_963800505.1). Classification (GTDB taxonomy): domain Bacteria; phylum Actinomycetota; class Actinomycetes; order Actinomycetales; family Dermatophilaceae; genus Fodinibacter. The sequence continues at coordinate 111,878 of CAWDBL010000001.1, read as the reverse complement.
GCGGCCTCCTTCTCCGAGGGCGCGAGCCGCCGCTCGCGCTGACGCCGGCGGGCGCGCACCGCCCGCTGGTCAGGGCTTTCGTGTCATGAACTGGTTCGAGCAGGTCTGGTCGAGGGTGGTGCCCGAGCAGGGCATCGCCCTCGCCGGGGCGCCCGTGCTCGTGGTGCTCGTCGCGGCCCTCGTGGCGGTGGCGGTCGAGCCGGTCTGGCGGGTGGTGCGCCTCGCCGTCACCCTGGTGCACGAGCTCGGCCACGCCGGCGTCGGGATGCTGTGCGGCCGCCGGTTCACCGGTTTCGTGCTGCGCGGCGACATGTCCGGGCACGCCGTCACGGTGGGCCCCGCACGCGGGGTGGGCCGCGTGCTCACGACCTGGGCGGGCTACCCCGCACCCGCCGTCGTCGGCGCGCTCGCCGTGTGGCTCGCGGTGCGGGGCTGGTCCGCGCCGGTGCTCACCGGCATCCTGGCCGTGCTCGTCACCAGCGTGCTGCGCGTGCGCTCCGGGCTCACCGCCCTCGTCGTGGCCGTCGCCCTCGTCGCGGCCGGTGCCCTGTGGTGGGCCGGGTCGCCGCAGCTGCAGGCCCAGGTGGTGGTCGGTGTCGGCCTGGTGCTCATCGTCGGCGCCTGGCGCCACCTCGGCGCGGTGGTCGCCGCGACGGACCCGGCAGTGAGCGACCCCGGAGTGCTGGCGCGCCTCACCCGGGTGCCCCGAGCCGTCTGGAACACCAGCTTCGCCGTCGTGCTCGCGTGGGCCACCTGGCTCGCCGGCTCGGCAGTGCTCGACGCGTCTGGGGCGCTGCGCTGAGCCGTGGCGGCGTAGGCTCCGGCAGGACGACGAGCCCACCCCGAGGAGCCACCGTGCCCGCTCGCACCGCCTACACCTCCGACGAGATCGCGGCCTGTCGCGACAGCTGCGACGCCCTGCTCGCCGTCTGGGCCGCCAACGACGTGCAGGACAGCACGTTCGAGAGCCTGGTGTTCCTGCAGGCCGTCGTCGTGCTCGACGCGTGGTTCGCCCACCGCGAGCGCGACCTCGAGGGTGACGACGGCAACCCGATGAACGAGGTGCGGGTCATCGCCGACTCGGTGGTCGGCAACGCCGGCACCCTGCGGGTCCTGGAGCCGATCCGCTGGGCACCCGAGCGCACCGTGCTCCGGTTCGCCGTGGGCGACGAGGTCGAGATGTCTGCCGACGGCTTCGAGCGGCTGGCCGCGGCCTACCTCGCCGCGATCGAGAACACCTACCTCGTGATCGGCGGCTGAGCCACCTCCACGTGCGGGCGGCGCTGCCAGAGCGCCCAGTCCTCGCTCACCTCGGCCGCCGTGCGCTGCAGCATCGGCAACAGCTCGTCGCGCAGCCGCTCGGTCGTGGTCTCGGCCGCGTGCACGGTGATGTTCATGGCGGCCCGCACCGCGCCGGTGCCGTCGCGCACCGGCACCGCGACCGAGCGCACCCCGGGCGCCAGCTCCTCGTCGGCCAACGCCCAGCCGCGGGCGCGCACCCGCGCGAGCTCGTCGTCGAGCGCCGCCCGGTCGCGCTCGACGTGGGGCACCAGGCCCGCGCGGCTGGGGGTGGCGAGCACGGCATCCAGCGCTGCCGGGTCGAGCGCCGCGAGCAGCACCTTGCCCTGCGAGGTGGGTGGGGCGGGGAAGCGGGTGCCCACCTCGACGCGCAGCGCGATGATCTTGGGCACCGACACCCGGGCGACGTAGACGATGTCGGACCCGTCGAGCTGGGCCATCGACGAGCTCTCGCCGGTGCGACCGACCAGGGCCTCGAGGCGGGGACGGGCGATCTCCCACAGCCCGAGCGACGCCACGTAGGCGGTGCCGAGGGACAGCACCCTCGGGGTGAGCGTGAACTGGCCGTCGCGTGAACGCACGTAGCCGAGCTCCTCGAGGGTCAGCAGGAGGCGGCGGGCCGTGGGCCGGGCGAGGCCGGTGGCCTGCGCGACGTCGCTGAGCGACATCTGGGGCCGTTCGCGGTCGAAGCAGGCGATGACGTCCAGGCCGCGCGCGAGTGCCTCGACGAAGTCGGGTCCCGAACCACGTCCGGCCATGTCGTCTCCCCCTTCATCGGATCCGGTTGTGGCTCAGTCGTCCTCACCGGCGCCGGGCTCGCCGAAGACGGTACCGCGGGCTCGCGTGGTGTCCGTGCGGAACTCCGTGTACTGGTACGGGTTGTCGAGCACCTTGTCGTCGTCGTCGTCGGGCAGGGCCGGGTTCATGCCGGCCGTCCAGGCCTCCTCGCCCATCTCGCCGACGAGGAACTCCACGGTCTCGGTGGCGCGGCGGCGCAGGTCGGCCAGGTCGACGCCGACCAGCTCGCCCTCGTGCTTGACGACCCGGCCGTCGACCAGCACCGTGTGCACGTCGCCGCGCTGGGCCTGGAACGCGACGTGGCCGTAGGGGTTGAGCAGCGGGAACGACACCGGCGACCGGTCGTTGCGGATCAGCACGACGTCGGCCTTGGCGCCCGGCACGAGGCGGCCGATCTCGTCGCGGCCCAGGGCGTGGGCGCCGCCCCGGGTGGCCCAGTCGACGACGTGCTCGGCGCGCAGGTGCACGTTGGTGACCGTGTCGCCGGCCGCGTGGGCCTCGAGGTGCTCGCGGGAGCGGTCGGCACCCAGGGTGGTGCGCATCGCCGAGAACAGGTCGCTGCTCCACCACACGCTGGTGTCCATCGAGAGCGACACCGGGATGCCGTGCTTGCGCAGCTGCCAGGTGGGCGGGTAGCCCTGTCCCGCACTCTGTTCCGACTCGGTCGACACCGAGGCCGAGCCGCCGGTGGCCGCGATGCGGTGGTAGGAGTCGGTGGACAGGGTCGCGGCGTGCACGTAGACGCTGCGCTCGTCCATGAAGCCGTTCTCGTGCATCAGCCGGATGCCGTCGTCGTTCGTCGCGCCCCAGACTCCCGCGTGCGTCGTGACCGGCAGGTCGAGCTCACGGGCCACCTCGAAGGCGGGGCGCTCGGGGAAGGCGGGGTCGCCGGTGACGTCGAAGGCGAGCTGCCAGCCGTAGAGGTCACCGCGGCGGCGCTCGAGGAAGGAGCGCACCGCAGGGTCCGCCGTCCATTCCCACGGCCCGGCCTGGATGTTGCCGTAGGCCAGGACGAAGCGCCCGGGCACGCTGCTCAGCGCGTCGACGGCCGCCTCGGCGTGCTCGACGGTCTGCAGGCCGTGCGACCAGTCGACGGTGGTGGTGACGCCTGCCTCGAGGGCGTCCCACGCCGAGAGCAGGTTGCCGGTGTGCACGTCCTGCGGGCGGAAGCGGCGGCCGTGCTCGAGGTAGTACCAGACGAAGTACTGGGTGAGGGTCCAGTCGGCGCCGTAGCCGCGCATCGCCGTCTGCCACATGTGCCGGTGGGTGTCGACCATCCCGGGCATCACGATGCCGCCGGTGGCGTCGATCTCGAGCGCCCCCTCGGGGGCGGTGAGGCCGTTTCCGACCTCGGCGACGCGGTCGCCGACGACGAGCACGTCGGCCCCGGTCAGCACCCGGTGCTGGTCGTCCATCGTGAGCACCGTGGCGTTGCGGAACAGCACCGGCCGACCGGCGGCCACCTCGTCGTGAGCCATGACCTTCTCCCGTTCGATCTTCTCGGACAGGTGTCCGCCAAGCGGCACCCGGATGTCGCCGCCCACTGTCCGCGCGTCGGGCCGCGGCTGTCAAGACCCGCATCGAGGCGGGCGGGTCCAGTCGAACCGTGCTTGACAGGTCGCCGTCGTCACGCAGAAACTCAGGGGCACCGCATCTGCGGACGCCTGTCCGCAACCGCTCATGAGGATTCGAGGTGGTTCGCATGGCAGCGCCCTCCGGACCCCTGTCCGGCCTGCTCGTCGCCGACTTCTCGCGCATCCTCGCCGGGCCCTACGCCACCATGCTGCTCGCCGACCTCGGCGCCGAGGTGGTCAAGGTCGAGTCCCCCTCGGGCGACGACACCCGCACCTGGAGCCCCCCGCTGCGCGCCGGCGTCTCGACCTACTACCTCGGCGTCAACCGCAACAAGCGCTCGGTGGCGCTCGACCTCAAGGACGAGGCCGACCTCGCCGCCGCGCGTGAGCTGTCCCACCGGGCCGACGTGCTCGTCGAGAACTTCAAGCCCGGCGGGCTGGCCCGGTTCGGTCTCGACTACCCCAGCGTCGCGGCCGGCAACCCCCGCATCGTCTACGCGTCGATCAGCGGCTTCGGCAGCGGCCCGGGCGGGCGCGACCTGCCCGGCTACGACCTCATGGTGCAGGCCATCTCCGGGCTGATGAGCCTGACCGGCAGCCCGGACGGGCCGCCCTACCGGGCCGGCATCTCGGTGTTCGACGTGATGGCCGGGCTGCACGCCACCATCGGCGTGCTCGCCGCCCTCAACGCGCGCCACGACACCGGCCGGGGCCAGCACGTCGAGGTGAACCTGCTGTCGTCGGCGCTGTCCGGGATGGTCAACCAGTCCAGCGCGTTCGTCGCCGGGGGCGTCGTCCCCAACCGGATGGGCAACAGCCACCCGAGCCTGTTCCCCTACGAGCCGCTGCCCTGCTCCGACGGCGACCTGATCATCACGGCCGGCAACAACGGCCAGTTCCGCCGCCTGGTCGAGGTGCTCGACCTGCCCGAGCTGGCCGACGACCCCCGCTTCCGCGGCAACGAGGACCGCACCGCCAACCGCGACGCACTTCGGCCCCTGCTCGTCGAGCGCCTCGCCACCCGCACGACCATGGAGTGGTTCGAGGTGATCACCGCGGCCGGTGTGCCCTGCGGCCCGATCAACACCATCGACGGCGGCGTCGCGTTCGCCGAGTCGGTCGGCCTCGACCCGGTCGTCTCCGTGGGCGAGGGCGACGCCGCGGTGCCCTCGGTGCGCCACCCCATCCGCCTGTCCGAGACGCCGGCCGACTACCGGCTGCCCCCTCCGGGCCTCGACGAGCACGGCGACGAGATCCGGCGCTGGCTCGCCGTCCCGACCACCCGCAGCGACGAGGAGCGCGACGCATGACGACCTACCCCACCTCCCTGGGCACCTCGAGCAGCGACCAGATCCGCCTGCTCGGCCAGGACCTCACCGCCGACCTCATGGGCAAGGTCGGCTTCGGCGAGCTGGCGTTCTGGCTGGTCGCGATGCGCCGCCCGACCCCGTCGGAGACACGGGTGTTCGAGGCCGTGCTCGTGGCGCTGGCCGACCACGGCTTCACCCCCACCGCCATCGCCGCCCGGCTCACCTACCTCTCCGCGCCCGACTCGCTCCAGGGGGCCCTCGCCGCCGGCCTGCTCGGCGGCGGGTCGCGCTTCCTCGGCGTCACCGAGGACTGCGGGGCCTTCCTCGACGCCGTCGTCGTCGACCTCGGCGACGACCTGCCCGAGACCGACGAGCAGTGGGATGCCGTGGCGCTCGAGGCCGTGCGGCGCACCAAGGACGCCGGCCGCTACGTGCCGGGGCTGGGCCACCCCGTCCACAAGGACGGCGACCCGCGCACGCCCGTGCTGATCGGCATCGCGCAGGAGGAGGGCCTGCGCGGCCCGCACCTGCGGCTGTTCGAGGCTGTCGGCCGGGTGCACGAGCAGGTGCTCGGGAGACGCCTGCCGCTCAACGGCGCCGGGGTCTGCGGGGCGGCCCTGGCCGACCTCGGGCTCCCGGTCGAGATGCTGCGCGGGTTCGCGCTGCTCGCCCGGGCCGCCGGCCTGCTCGGCCAGCTCGCGGAGGAGCGACGCCGCCCGATCGGCATGGACGTCTACCTCGCGGTCGACCGCAACGCCGAGTACGTCGACCCCGAGTCCTGACCGAGAGGAAACCGTCCATGGCACAGGTCGTCGCCGTCATCGCCTCGACACACCACCCGTTCTACTACCGCGCGAGTACCGCTGTGGGAGAGGGGCGCCCGCCGTTCGCCGACGAGTGGGTCGCCAAGATCGAGCGCTTCCGCGAGACGCTGACCCGGGCTCGGCCCGACGTGTTGGTGATGGTGGGCAGCGACCACTTCCACCAGCTGTGGCTCGACAACATGCCGCAGTTCCTCGTGGGCAAGGCGCCGGTCTACGACGCCAACTGGTACAACGAGGAGCGCGAGTTCGGGCTGCCGAGGTTCCGGCTCGACGGCCACGAGGAGCTCTCGTCGCACATCCTGCGCGGCGGGCTCGATGCCGGCTTCGACCTCGCGTTCAGCAACGAGCTGCGCATCGACCACTCGATCACCTGCCCGATCATCACCCTGCGCCCGCAGGCGGACCTGCCGATCGTGCCGATCTACACCAACATCTTCGCGCCGCCACTGCCCCAGCCGAAGCGCTTCGTCGAGCTCGGGAAGCAGATCCGCACGCTGGTGGAGTCCTGGCCGAGTGACCAGCGGGTCGCCATCATCGGCACCGGGCACCTCTCGCTCGAGCTCGGCGGGCCGCGCCAGTTCGGCCCGCACGGCCCCGACCCCGAGTTCGACTCCCGCGCCGTGCAGTGGATCGCCAACGGCGACCTCGACGGGTGCCTGCGCGAAGTGAGTCTGGACAGCCTGCACCAGCCCGGCAACGCCACCCACGGCTTCATGGACTTCATGCTGATGATGGGCGTGGCCGGCGAGAACGCGAGGGCCGACCACGTCGACTCCCTCGACCTGTTCCACACGATGGAGGCCTACTTCACCTGGTACCCGAACGGAGCGCCGGCATGAGCAAGTACCTGCTGAACAAGTTCCTGTTCACGGTCGACCGCGACCCGGACCTCGTCGAGCGCTACCGAACCGACCCGGCCGGGCTCGTCGCGTGGTGGGAGGAGACCCAGGCCAACCGCATCCTCAACGTGCCCGACGCCGAGGCAAGCACCTGGCTGGCCTTCGACGACGCCGAGCGCGAGGCGCTCGTGGCCCACGACCACGTGGCGCTGTTCGGGATGGGGGCGCACCCGTTCCTCACCCTCACCCTCTTCATCGCGATGTTCGAGCGCGACCACCCGGAGCCGTTGTCGTACCAGAAGGGCTACGGCGCCGCCCTGGCCCACCTGTCGCTGCCGTACCCCGACATCGCCACCTGAGCCCGATGCGCGCCGCAACCCTGACCGCCCACGGCCGGCCACCCGAGGTGCTCGACCGTGACGACCCCGTGCCCGCCGCGGGCGAGCTGCTCGTGGCGGTCACCGCCGTGCCGATCACCCCCCTGGACCTGCTCTGCGCCACCGGCTCCTCCTACTTCGGGGCACCCGCGCTGCCGTACGTGCCAGGGGTGCAGGCGGTCGGGGTGGTGCGCGCCGGTGAGCCGGCGCTCGTCGGCCGCCGGGTGTGGTTCCCCACCACCGCGGGCATGGCACCCGGTGACGGTGGGATGGCCGAGCTGGCGGTCGCGACGACCGCCGGGGCCGTGGTGGTCGAGGCCGACCTGCCCGACACCGCGGTGGCGGCCCTGGGCCTGTCGGCCGTGGCCGCGTGGGAGGTGCTCGAGGGCCGGGCCGTGCTCCGGCCGGGGGAGACGGTGCTCGTGCTGGGCGCCGGCGGCGTCGTCGGCCAGGTCGCCGTGCAGGTCGCCCGGCTGCTCAGGGCCGGGCGGGTGGTCGCCGCAGCCCGGTCCGTCGAGGCGCTGGAGCGGGCCACGGCATCCGGCGCGGATGCCGTGGTCCACCTGCGTGGGGAGGAGCCCGCCGCTGCGCTCGCCGAGCGGCTCCGCGACGCGTGCGGCGGCTCGGCCGACGTCGTCGTCGACCCGCTGGCCGGCATCCCGGGCACGGCCGCGGCGCTGGTGCTGGGCGCCGGCGGGCGCCTGGTCAACCTCGGCAGCGCCGCCGGTCCGGCCCTGTCGGTCGACTCGGCCACCCTGCGCAGCAGGTCGGCCGCGGTGCTCGGCTACACCAACACCGCGCTCACCGACACCCGCCGCCGCGAGGTGTTCCGCACCGTGCTCGCGCACGCCGCCGCCGGCCGGCTCGAGGTCACCCACGACGTCGTGCCGCTCGCCGGCGCACCCGCCGCCTGGGCGGCCGTCGCCGGAGGAACGGCGCGGCGACGGGTCGTCGTCACCCCCTGACGGGCATGCTGGAGGAGGACGCACGCGGGGCGGGCCCGAAGGCCCGCCCCGCCAAACCTTGGAACCGCCCCCAGGGGCGGCGGCTCACGGCCGCAGCCGGAAGCTTCCGATGACCGTCTGCCCGGTCTCGGGAACGAGGACCGTCACCGTGTACACGCCTCGTCGGTCGGGCAGGGTGCCCGTGCGCACGAGGAACACCCACTGGCCGTCGTCGAACCTGGCCGTGCCCGTGAGCACGACCTCCCCGTCGAGCTCGACCCGCACAACCGGCTGGAGATCGGTGGGCACGGACCCGTCACCGGCCGTGAAGGTGACCTTCACCGGGAGCGTCGAGCCCGCCTTGACGACGCGATCGGGCTTGGCGAGCGGCCCCTCGAGTCCCTTGGTGCGGTAGGACCGCACCGGGGTGAGACCGACGAGCACCGGGTCGTGGTCCGACACGCGGAACTCGTCGGGCGCGTAGAGGCTCTCGATCTGCCCCGCCGACTTGAAGTCGGTGTTGTAGTCGAGGACCGACGGCTCGTCGGAGTTGATGTGGTAGTCGGCGACACCCGTCACCTGGTCGACCAAAGTCGGCGACCCGAGGGCCTGGTCGAGGTAACCCCACTGCCCGTCGAAGGCGTAGGAGTAGGCGTCCGCGCCCTGGAACTTCTCGACGAGGTTGGTGTAGCCGCCCGCCTCGAGCGTCGCGATCGGCGTCTCCTTGGCGTAGGAGTTGTAGTCGCCGACGAGCAACACGTCCTCGTCACCGGTGCCCGTGGGGTCACTGCCCAGCCAGTCGAGCAGCAGGCTCACCGCGCGGGTGCGCACCTCGGCGCAGTTGGCCTGGCCGTCACCGGCATCCGGGGCGTCGCAGGCGGAGCCCTTGGACTTGAGGTGGTTTACGTCGGTGACGAACACGCCACCGGTCACGGCGCTGCGCCAGGCCTGCGCGAGCGAGGGCCGGTTGCGCGGCGCCGAGTCGCCGCCGTTCACGAACGCGACGGTGTTGAGCACCGCGGTCGCCCCGACCGGCGTCACCGCTGCCGGCTTGTAGAGGAACCCGACCTTGATCGCGTCGTCGCCGAGCGCGTCGACCTGGCCGGTCCGGGCGTCGGCGTCGATGAAGGCGTACGTCCCCGCACCGACCGAGGCGTTCACGGCGTCGACCAGGTCGGAGATCGCGCTGTCCGGGCCGTAGCCGTCGTTCTCGATCTCGTTGACGCCGATCACGTCTGCGTCGATTGACGTGATCGCCGCGACGGTCTTGGCCGTCTGCCGGTCGAGCTCGACCTGCGTGTCGGCACCGCGGCAGTCGGTGGGGGCTCCGGCGACACCGCCCGTGCAGTTGTCGACCCGGTCGGGCAGCCCGTCGAAGGTGTTGAAGTAGTTCAGCAGGTTCATCCCCGCCACCTGCACGGCGCCACCCACGTCAGGCGCGGACGTCGGGCGTGGGTTCGCGGCCTCGAAGGTGATGCCGGTACCCGTCTGGTCCACCGGGCGCAGGCGCCAGGCGTTTCCACTGGCCGCGTTGCCGGCCCAGGTGTACGTCATCACGCCGGTGGCGCCGGTAGTGGTGTCACCGCCGCGCAGCGTGTTCTCGGCGCTGAGCGGCTGGCCGCCACGACCCCAGATGATCGGGTCGGGGTTCTGGTTGTTCAGCGTGTCGTCGATGACCACCCGGTTGAGGTCGTTCTGCGCCTGGAGGGCGATCGCCGCAGGCCCGGGAGCGACCACGTTGGTGGGCTGGACCAGCCGGCCCCCGGAGGAGACGGTCACCTGGCCGAAGCGGCCGAGCTGGAAGTGCTCGGTGACCGACAGCTCCTGGGGGAACGTCACGGACATGCCCTCGTACTTCTCGAAGGCAGTCGGGCTCGCCATCGGCAAGGTCACCTCGGTGGGCGCGACCGTGCCGGTGCCGCACACGACGATGTTGCCCGGTGCCACCGACATCTGGGTCTGATCCTGGAACTCGGACACGCTGCCCTGCACGGTCACCACGTCACCGAGGTCGACCGAGTCCTCGTTGCTGCCATTGAACACGAAGATCGCGTCAGAGGTCGCGGGGTCGCCGTCACCCACCGGGTCCTGGAGGTAGAAGCCGCGCAGGCTGCCGCTCGCACCACCCTCGTAGTCGGCGACCACGACGCCGCGGGTGGTCCGCGTGCCAGTGAGGGCAGCAGTGGTGCCCGACCCCTGGATGGCGGGGATGGGGGTGGTGTCGGCCGTGCAGAAGTCGACGACCTCGAACCCGGACGTGGCGTCGGCCACCAGGTTGTCCGGCGGGTCGATGGTGTCGACGTCGCGCACCTGCGAGGCGACGACGGTCAGCGTGCAGTCCTCGCCGGTCTGAAGGGCCGGGGTCGGGTCGACGGTCCAGGTCCGACCTTCGTTGCTCGAGGTCACGGTCGTGGGCACGGTGCCGGAGGCCGTGCAGCGCAGGACGAAGGCGCCGGGCTCCACCGTGACGGCCTCGCTGAAGGTGACTGCGGGCCGGACGTTGACCGACCCGGTCCCGCCCGCCCCTGGCACCACCGAACTCACGGTGGGCGCGTCGTCGGTGGGCACCCCGTCGCAGGTGGCGGTGTGTGCACCGAGCCCGCCGAAGGTGTCCTGCGCGAAGCCGTCCCACTCGGTGACCGGGTCGAAGGCGTTCGAGCCATCGGTGTCTCCGGTGCAGATGGTGGTCTTGCGCCGCAAGGTGTTGTCGGCGGTGCTCGTCAGGCCCGAGCCCCACTCGGCACCCGGGTCGAAGCCGGCCTGTCCGAACACGTCGAGGATCGTGCCCGACGCTCCGCCCTTGCGGAGCACGATGGCATCGTCGCCGTTCCAGTTGATGGTTCCGCTGTTCAACACGTCCGCAACGGCCAGGATCGATGCGCTCGCGCTGGCGTGCGCCGCGACGAACACCTCGCCGTCGTCCACGACGCCCGACAGCGCCAGTGAGCTGCTCACCGTGGACGACCCGTTGCTGTACAGCTCCAGCCGGTACCCGCCGCCGACGAGGTCGACAGCCGCACCCGTGCCGTTGTAGATCTCGATGGCCTTGTTGTAACCCGACCCCTCGACGTACTCGGAGAAGAGCAGGTCGGCGGTGGCCGCCGAGGCGGCGGTCGGGGTCAACACGACGGGAACGGCCACGGCGAGGGCGCCGACGGCGACCCTTGCCACGAACCGACGGAACGACGAACCGGCCATGCGTCCTCCAGGGGATCAGCGGGGGGCACCTGCCGCGGTCGCGACGCCCTCTCCCGCACGACGTGCGGCGCGAACGTAACACCCGCCGGGGGCGCCCGCGACTCGTAGGAACAGGTTCTTCGGTGAACGGCGGGTGACCGTTTCTCCCACCCTTCGACAGCACCGAGCGGATGCCGCGCAACTCCCGTGCGGCACGGCATCCGGCTAGCGTCGGCGGACCACCGCGTCGACCACGCAAAGGAGCCCACCATGGCGTTTCGCACCGGGAGCAAGGTCGCCTGGAACACCTCGCAGGGCGAGACCCACGGCACCGTGCAGGAGAAGCGCACCAGCGACTTCACGTTCGAGGGCCAGCAGTTCCGGCCCACCGACGACGACCCGTACTACATCGTCGAGTCGGACAAGACCGGGGCCAAGGCGGCCCACAAGGAGTCGGCCCTGCGCCGGCACTGAACGCGACCAACCACGACAGGAGATTCGCATGAAGCAGCGCAGCATCGCCGACCTGAAGGTGAGCGCGATCGGGCTCGGCGGGATGCCGATGTCGATCGAGGGCCGGCCCGACACCGAGCGCTCGGTGACCACCATCCACGCGGCACTCGATGCAGGTGTCACGCTCATCGACACCGCCGACGCCTACCACCTGAACGCCGACGAGGTCGGCCACAACGAGGAGCTCATCGCCGGTGCCCTCCGCTCCTGGGGTGGTGACCCGACCTCGGTGGTCGTCGCGACCAAGGGCGGCCACCTGCGCCCCGGCGACGGCTCGTGGACGCTCAACGGCGACCCGGCCTACCTCAAGCAGGCCGCCCGCGACTCGGCCCGGCGGCTCGGTGTCGACGCCATCGGGCTCTACCAGTTCCACCGCCCGGACCCGAAGGTGCCCTACGCCGAGTCGGTCGGCGCGCTGGCCGAGCTGCTCGACGAGGGGGTCATCGTGCGGGCCGGCATCTCGAACGCCACGGTCGCGCAGGTCGACGAGGCCAACGAGGTGCTGGGCGGTCGGCTGGCGTCGGTGCAGAACCAGTTCTCGCCCGCCTTCCGGTCCAGCCGGGGTGAGCTCGAGCACTGTGCCGGGCTGGGCATCGCGTTCCTGCCGTGGAGCCCGCTCGGCGGCATCTCGAAGGCCGGCAACCTGGGCTCGACGCACGAGGCGTTCGCGCAGGTGGCGCAGGAGCACGGGGTGAGCCCGCAGCAGGTGGCCCTGGCCTGGGAGCTGTCGCTGGCCGACGTCGTCATCCCGATCCCGGGCGCCTCGCGGCCGGCGTCGATCGAGGACTCGGTGCAGGCGGCCGAGCTGGTGCTCACCGACGACGAGCTGGCCGGCCTGAACACCCCCTGACCCGAGTTGGGTGCTCAGGTGGCTGCCCTGGCGACCACCTGGGCACCCGACTGCGGCGTTTGTCGGGAAGCAGCGCGCGCTCGAGTGCCAGAGTGAGCGCATGGCTGGCTTCTCCGGCGTCCCTGCCGACGCGTTCGACTTCTACGACGAGCTGCGGGCCGAGAACACCCGCACGTGGTGGCAGGCCAACACGGCCCGGTACGCGGCGTCGGTGCGCGAGCCGCTCGAGGCCCTGCTCGACGCGCTCGAGGACGAGTTCGGCCCCGCGAAGCTCTACCGGGCCAACCGCGACGTGCGGTTCAGCGCCGACAAGTCGCCCTACAAGGACCACCAGGGCGCGCTCGCGACGACGGTGCCGGGGATGGGCTTCTACGTGCAGGTCAGCGGCGACGGCCTGCTGACCGGCGGCGGCTTCTACCCGACCGGGCCCGACCAGCTGCCGCGGCTGCGGGCGGCGATCGACGCCCCACAGTCGGGCCAGGCGCTGCGGGGTGTCGTCGACGAGCTGACCGCGGCCGGCTTCGACCTCGGCGGTGACCGGGTCGCGACCCGGCCGCGGGGGGTGCCGGCCGACCACCCGCGCCTGGAGCTGATGCGCTACAAGAACCTCATCGCCAAGCGCGAGCACGGGGCGCCGGCCTGGGCACCCACCCCGGAGGTCGTCGACCACGTGCGGGCCGACTGGGGTGCGGTGCGTCCGCTCGTCGACTGGCTCACCGAGCACGTCGGCGCGAGCACCGCCCCCCGCACCCGCTGAGTCCTCACGCCAGCGGCAGCACCAGGCGGGTGCGCAGCTCCGACGGGTCGCCGGTCGGCTCGGTGAGGTACTCCTCCCAGAAGTCGTCCCGACCCTGCCAGCCACGGGCCACCACCGCCGAGGCGAGCTCGGCCCACGCACCGCCAAGCCCTTCGTAGGCCCCGCCGTGCACCGTCACCAGCGCCCGTCCCCCGGGGCGCTCGAGCACGTGCACCCCGCCATCCGGCACGTGCACGTCGCCGTCCACGACGAAGCCGGCGGAGACGTCGACAGTCTCTCCCGGCATCCCGTGGTACCAGGCGAAGGCCGGCCCGACGATCCGGCCACCGGCGGCGGGTACCGCCCCGGCCACCCGCCCGTACGCCTCGCCGAAGAAGGCCGACAGGCCGTCCATCGGCACCACGCTGCGCACCACGGCCACCGTCTCGGACGGCAGCTCGACGATCTCGTGCTCCACCATCGTCATCATCTCCTCCTCTCCAGCGTCGCAGTGCCGCGGTGCTGCCGCCAGAGCTTGCCGTTGTCTGGCCGGCCACTTCCACTCCCGCACCGACGCCCCTACCGTGGAAGGTCACCGGGACAGGGGAGGCAACCATGGCGCAGGGCAGCACCGACCGGATCACCCAACGCTCGGATGCCGACGTCGCGGCCTTCCTCGACGGCGTCACCGACGAGCGGCGGCGCGACGACGCCCGCGCCGTGGTCGCCCTGATGCGTGACGTCACCGGGGCGTCGCCCCGGATGTGGGGCACGACGACCGTCGGGTTCGGCCGCCAGCCCTACCGCACGGCCGACGGCAAGGAGCGCGAGTGGTTCGCGGTCGGCCTGGCCCCCCGCAGGGCCGCGCTGACGCTCTACGGCCTCACCTACTACGGCAGCAACACCGACCTCCTCGACCGGCTGGGCCCGCACACGACCGGCAAAGGCTGCCTCTACGTCAAGCGGCTCGACGCGGTCGACCGCGACGTGCTCACCGAGCTGGTCCGCCGGGCGTGGGAGACCAACAACGAGCGGCCCTGCTGAGCCGGCCCGGCCCGGCGGATCCCGTCGTGGCGCGGGCGGCGCGACGGGGTGGGGGAGAATCGGCGGCGATGACCCTCACCGACCGCCTGTCAGGCGCCTCCACCGCCGGCGCGGACGCGGCCTTCGACGTCTTCCTCGACTGGGCCGGTGAGCGCGGCTTCGCGCTCTACCCCGCGCAGGAGGAGGCGGTGCTGGCGCTGGCCGGTGGTGCCCACGTCGTGCTCGCCACGCCGACCGGCTCGGGCAAGTCGCTGGTGGCGGTGGCGGCCCACGCGCTGGCACTGGCCGAGAACCGGCGCAGCTGGTACACCGCGCCGATCAAGGCCCTGGTCAGCGAGAAGTTCTTCGCGCTGGTCGAGATCTTCGGCGCCGAGAAGGTCGGCATGCTCACCGGCGACGCGGCCGTGAACCCGGGCGCCCCCATCATCTGCGCGACCGCCGAGGTGCTGGCCAACCACGCCCTGCGCGACCGAGAGCTCGCCGACATCGGGCTCGTCGTCATGGACGAGTTCCACTTCTACACCGAGCCCGACCGCGGGTGGGCGTGGCAGGTGCCGCTGCTGCTCATGCCCGACACGCAGTACCTCCTCATGTCCGCCACCCTGGGCGAGACGGCGTTCTTCGAGGAGGACCTCGCCCGCCGCACCGGTCGAGAGACCGTCGCGATCAGCTGGTGCGGAAAGGCCTGTGCCACTCGAGTTCTCGTGGGTACTCACCGCCGTTCACGAGACGATCGAGCTGCTGCTGCGCGACGACCGCGGCCCGATCTACGTCGTGTCGTTCACCCAGGCGTCCGCGGTGGAGCAGGCCCAGGCCCTGACCAGCGTCGAACTCGTGTCGAGCGCCCGCAAGGCGGCCATCAAGGATGCCGTGGGTGGCTTCCGCTTCGGCAAGGGCTTCGGGGTGACCCTGCGGCGGCTGGTGCTGCACGGGGTGGGCGTGCACCACGCGGGGATGCTGCCGAAGTACCGCCGGCTCGTCGAGACCCTGGCCCAGGCCGGGCTGCTCGCCGTCATCTGCGGCACCGACACCCTCGGCGTCGGCATCAACGTGCCGATCCGCACCGTGCTGCTCACCTCGCTCACCAAGTACGACGGGCGCAAGCAGCGGGTGCTGCGGGCCCGGGAGTTCCACCAGATCGCCGGGCGCGCGGGGCGCGCCGGCTTCGACACGATCGGCTACGTGGTGGTGCAGGCACCCGAGCACCTCGTGCTCAACGCCAAGGCCCTCGCGAAGGCCGGCGACGACCCCAAGAAGCGGCGCAAGGTGGTGCACAAGAAGCCGCAGGACGGCACGCTGAGCTACACCGAGGCCACGTACGACCGGCTGGTGGCCGCCGCCCCCGAGCCGCTGACCTCCAAGATGCGGGTCAACCACGCGATGGTGCTCAACGTGCTCGACCAGTGGGAGGGCCAGCAGTCCGCGCTGCACACCCTCCTGCTCGACAACCACGAGACGCCCGAGCGTCGCGAGGCCCTCGTGGAGCGGGCCGTGCAGGTGCTCGCGTCGCTGCTGCGCGCCAAGGTGGTCGAGCCCGACGACGGCTCCGACCTCGACCACTGGCTACCCGCCGACCCCCCGGATGCCATTGTCACTGATCCAGATTCCGCGCCGCCGTCGTCGACCGGCGACCCTGACGCTCCCGCGAGCGGGAGCGCGAAGGGCGCGCACGGGGACGGCCCGGACGGCACGGACCGCGCGCAGGTCGCAGACGGCGCGGACGGCGCAGACGGCGCAGACGGCGCGGACGGCACGGACCGCGCGAGCGAGGCGGACGGCATCCCCGGCCCGGTGGCCGACAGCGACCTCGGCCCGATCGGTGAGCTGCTCGCCGCCGCCGGCCGGGCTCCCGCACTTTCCCTGCCGGTGGCCCGCGACACGCCGCAGGATGCCGCGGACGAGCGGCTTCTCGCAGGAAAAGTCGGGGAGGTCGGGGCGCTCGAGCACTTCGTGCGCGGTGACGAGCGGCGCTATGTCGAGGGCCCGTTCCAGGTGGCGCTCGACCTCGGTGACGGGTTCGCCCTCAACCAGCCGCTGTCGGCCTTCGCCCTGGCCGTGCTCGAGATGCTCGACCCCGAGGCACCCGGCTACGCCCTCGACGTCGTGAGCGTCATCGAGGCCACCCTCGACGACCCGCGACCGGTGCTGATGGCGCAGCGCTTCGAGGCCCGCGGCGAGGCGGTCGGCGCGATGAAGGCCGACGGGCTGGAGTACGAGGAGCGGATGGACGCCCTCGACGACGTCAGCTGGCCGCGCCCCCTGGCCGAGGAGCTCGAGGCGGCGCTGCGGGTCTACCGGCAGCGCCACCCGTGGGTCGACCCGCGCGGGCTGTCGCCGAAGTCGGTGGTGCGCGAGATGTTCGAGCGGGCGATGACGTTCGGCGAGTTCGTCGCCCACCACAAGCTCTTCCGCGCCGAAGGGGTGGTCCTGCGCTACCTCACCGACGCCTATCGGGCCCTGCGCTCGACGGTGCCCACCTCCGCCCGCACCGAGGAGCTCGACGACCTGGTCGAGTGGCTCGGGGAGGTCGTGCGGCACACCGACTCCAGCCTGCTCGACGAGTGGGAGTCACTGGCCAACCCCACCGACGAGCCGCTCACTGAGGTGCGCAGCCCGAGCGAGGGACGTGCACTCTCGGCCAACCCTCGGGCGCTGCGAGTCATGGTGCGGCAGAACATGTTCCGGCGCATCGAGCTGGTGGCACTACGCCGTTTCGCCGCCTTGGCGGCCCTCGACGGCGGCCTCACCCAGGACGAGTGGGAGGCCGCGGCCGCCGGCTACCGCGCCGAGTACGACGACCTCGGCACCGGCCCCCAGGCCCGCGGGCCGGCCCTGTTCCGCATCGACGAGGAGGAGGCCGACCACTGGGTCGTCACCCAGATCCTCGACGACCCCGACGGCGACCACGACTGGCGGATCACCGCCGAGCTCGACCTCGCCGCCACCGACGAGGCCGGCGAGCTCGTCCTGGTCACCACAGGCTTCGGCCCGACCTAGACCTCCACCGGCGCGTATCACCGGCGCCGGCAGCGCGCTCCTGAGGGGAGCAGGGACAGACCCGTCCCGCTCGTACCAGGGAGGGCAGATGGCACTCGAGCACGTCATCCTCGCGGCCTACGTCGCCTGCCTGCTCCTGCTCTTCGTCTACTCGATGTCGATGGCCCACCTGGCCCTCGTCGTCCGACGGGCACGGCCCGGCGCCGACGACGGCACTCCGGTCGCCGCCCCCCTCCCGCCCGTCACCGCGACCGCACCCACGGTGACCGTGCAGGTGCCGATCTACAACGAGCTGCACGTCGCCCGACGGGTCATCGACGCGGTCGCCCGACTGGAGCACCCGGGTGACCTGCTCCGCATCCGCATCCTCGACGACTCCACCGACGCGACCCGGGCCGTCGTCGACGACGCCGTGGCGCGCCACCGCGCCGCAGGCACCGACATCACCGCCGTCCGGCGTCCCGCCCGCACCGGCTACAAGGCCGGGGCCCTGGCGCACGCGCTCACATCGGACACGTCCACCTACGTCGCCGTCCTCGACGCCGACTTCGTGCCCCGGCCCGACCTCCTCACCAGGCTGCTGGCCGGGTTTGACGCCCCGGATGTCGCTGCGGTTCAGGCACGTTGGGGCTTCCTCAACGAGCAGCAGTCACTGGTCACCCGGATCGAGGGGTTCCTCCTCGACATGCACTTCGGCGTGGAGCAGCCCGGTCGGGCCGCCACCGGTGGCTTTCTCAACTTCAACGGCACCGCGGGGATCTGGCGCCGCTCGGCCATCGACGACGCCGGCGGCTGGCTCGCGCGCACGGTGACCGAGGACATCGACCTGTCCTACCGGGCCCAGCTGCGCGGCTGGCGGATCGCCTACCTCGGCGACGTCGACGTGCCGAGCGAGCTGCCCGCCGACCTTGCCGCGGTGCGCAGCCAACAGCACCGATGGATCCGCGGTGGGGCGCAGAACGCCCGCCTCCACCTCGGCGCGGTCCTGGGCCACCACCGGAGCGGACGATGGACCCGCTGGCACGGCGCGATGCACCTGCTCTCGGGAAGCCTCTACGCGGTCATCCTCGCCATGCTCCTGCTCTCCGTGCCGCTGGCCGCCGTCAAGAACTCGGCGATCGCGACCGACTACGTCGACTGGGGGATGCCGTTCGCGCTCGCCACCGTGGCCCTCGGCTGGACCCTCGCCGTGGCGCAACGACCACGCACCGTGCAGGAGTGGGCGCGGTTCGCCGCCCTCCTCCCGGCCTTCCTCGTCTTCACGATGGGGCTGGCCGTCCACAACGGGTGCGCGGCCCTGTCCGGCTGGTTCGGGCGCCCGGGGGGTGAGTTCGTGCGCACACCGAAGTCGGGGTCGGCCCCGTGGCAGGGCACGGCCTACGCCGGTGCGCGGGTCGACGCCCGCGTGCTGCGCGAGCTGTGCGTCATCGGCTGGCTCCTGCTCGGGCTCGCAGTCGCCTGGTGGCGCCGTGACGCCGCCCTCGTCCCCATCCAGCTGATGGCGCTCACCGGGCTCGGCTGGGTCGTCACCCTGTCCCTGGTCCACCCCTGGCGCGCCCGCCGGGCCGCCGCCACCGTTCTCCCGTCCGTAGCCGGGCCCGCCGCGGTCCCGCACCCCGCCGCCCGCGAACCTCGAGAGGTCCGATCATGATCAGCGCCCCCGGCCCGGCCATCCTCGACGACAAGCTGTTCGTCAGCCGCTTCGACAACCCCTTCCCGGACCTCTACGAGCGGTGGTGGGACGGCGTGGAGTGGGTCTGGCTCAACCACGGCCGTCCCAACGGCGAGCGGATGGCGCAGGCACCCGGCGCGGCGATGCTCGACGACAAGCTCTTCGTCGTCACCGAGACCGGCTCGCTGTGGGAGCGGCACTGGCGCGAGGACCTGCGGCGCTGGGTGTGGCACGACCACGGGCGACCCGCCAACCAGAAGATCGTCCACGCTCCCGGCGCCGCGATGGCCGGGGTCAAGCTCTTCGTGGTGACCGAGACCGGCAACCTCTGGGAGCGGCACTGGCGCTCGGACCTGGACCGCTGGGCCTGGGAGGACCACGGCCGCCCCAACAACGAGCGCATCGTCAAGGCGCCGGGGGCCGCGATGCTCGACGAGAAGCTCTTCGTCGTCACCGAGACCGGTTCGCTGTGGGAGCGCAACTGGCGCCCCGACCTCGGCCGATGGGCGTGGGAGGACCACGGTCGGCCCGCAAACCAGCGGATCACCACCGAGGCGGGCGCCGCGATGTCCGGTGAGAAGCTCTTCGTCGCGACGGAGACGGGCAACCTCTGGGAGCGGCACTGGCGCGGCGACCTGAGCCGCTGGGCCTGGGAGGACCACGGCCGGCCCGGTAACCAGCGGGTGGTGCACGCACCCGGCGCCGCGATGTCGTCATCCAAGCTCTTCGTCACGACGGCCGACGGCAACCTGTGGGAGCGGCAGTGGCGCGGCGACCTGGGCCGCTGGGCGTGGCAGGACCACGGCCGCCCACCGGGCACCACCGCGGCGACCGGCCCCGGCGGGGCGATGATGGACTCCAAGCTGTTCGTCGGAGCCGCCAACTCACACCTGTTCGAGCGGGTCTGGACCGGGCGGGTGTGGGAGTGGGTCGACCACGGAACGGCCTTCCACGACAGCGCCGCCCACGTCATCGGCTCGCCCGACACCCGGCCCGCCATCGTCGTGGCGATCATGGGCGACGGCTTCGACGAGGGTTCGATCGAAAGCTACCGACGCATCGTCGACGACCGGGTCGCGGCGGCCTTCCGCCTCGACCAGCTCGCCGGCCACGCCGACCGCCTCCAGGTGATCCGCATCGACGTCGTCTCCCCGGTCGACGGGGTCACCGAGCGCCGCTACGACGAGGGCGGCACCACGGGAACGGCGACCGACGACACCCTCACCAGCGAGACGGTGCGACCGTCCCGGCTGGGTCTGATCGGCACCGGCATCTGGTCGCACTGCTGGATCGAGACCAGCGACCGCACCACCGCGAGGATCGACAACATCCGCAACCGGTGGGCACCCGCGGCGACCAACGTCGTGGTCGTCGTCAACTCCGGCACGTCGGGAGGGTGCAACCGTGGAGCCATGGCCGCGTTCACCCGGGGGGAGTCCAAGGAGGTGATCGCCCACGAGATGGGCCACAACCTCTTCGGCCTCGGCGACGAGTACCACAACGCCGACAACGCCTGGTCGGGTGTGCGCTCGGAGGTCAACCTCACCGGCACTCCCGACCCGTGGAGCACCCTGAAGTGGGGCGACCTCGTGGCGGCCGGCACGCCACTGCCCACCCTGGAGTCGGCACTGCCGGCGGGATGGGACGACGAGACGAGCGTCGGGGCGTTCGAGGGCGGCGGCGGCAGCTTCGCCACCGGCATCTTCCACCCGGTGCGCCGGTGCCGGATGAACCAGAACAACCCACCGTGGTGCCCGGTCTGTGCCCGCGAGCTGTCCCGCATCTTTGGAGCCTTGTGATGACGACCCCGATGACACCCCGCGACGCCACCCTCGGCACCGGCCCGCGCCACCTGCGCGTCGGCCTGCTGCTCCGCCCACGCTCGACCCAGGTGGTCTCGGTGGCCGTGGCGCCCGGCGTGCCGGCCCAGCCCCTGGCCGCCGGGCACCCGTGGCTCACCGCGGTGAGCATCGGCCAGGAGGTGGTGCACCTGGCCCGGTTCCAGGACCCGTTCGTGCAGCGCAGCACCCGCACCAGCCGCGGGGGCGACCACCACCTGTCCGCCCACGACGAGGGGCTGATCGTGGTGAGCGTGCCGTTCGGCTCGCTGACCGACCTCGCGCGGCTGCGGATCGACGTGCTCGACGTCAGCGGCCGCCCGCGTGCGGTCGACGCCGAGGACCTGCGCGCCGAGCACGGGTCGCGGCTGCTCACCGGGCGCGGCATCCGGTCGGTCGGGTTCGCCGAGATCGAGCAGAGCCGGGACTGGCCGCGGGTGGCCGCCCTCGTCGGTGCGAGCGCACCCCCCGGCCGGTTCGAGGTCTACGTCGACCGGGCCGGGGAGTACCGCTGGCGGCTGCGGGCCGCAGGCGGCTCCATCGTGGCGGTGTCCGGTGAGGGCTTCGCGTCGCGAGCGGAGTGCGAGGCGGAGGTGGTCTGGGTGCGCCGCAACGCGGCCGGGTCGCCGACCCGCGACCCCGGGGACCAGAACCCCACCTGAGGTCCCGCCATCCGCTCGTGGCCTGCGCGCTGCGAGTCATGGTGCGGCAAAGCATGTTCCGCCGTGTCGAGCTCGTGCTGGTCATCACCGGCTTCAGCCCACCTCACGCGGCGCAGGGCCCCGTCGCCCTTCGGCGCCCGTGACGGTGCATTCCGGCTGCCTTCAGCCTCCACAGGACGCACACGTGGCGACCACGCCGGATGAGGCCTGGCGAGTTCACCGGGCGATCTCCACGCGCTCCACACACGGCACCCACCGGGTCCCCACGTGGCGGGACCACGCTGGGCTGTGGCTGGCCGGTGGGCGCAGGGGTCCACCGGGCGGCCGGCAGGAGGCCTTGGGAGCATCCGGTTCTCCGGGTCTGCGTTGATCAGGAGGCAGGGGCATGAGAACCAGGACGCGCACCAGGATGCTGGCAGGTGTGATCGGGTCCGTAGCGGCCGTTGCGCTGGCCGTGACCCCGGCGATGGCCGCAGGCCCGGGCGGAGGCGGAGGCGGCGGTGGCGGCGGCGGCGGCGGCGGAGGCGGCGGCGGCGGCGGCGGCGGCGAGACCACCGGATCCGTCTACTCCGACCTCGTGATCGCCCTGCGCGACCCAGCGGGTGCGCCCATCCTCAAGAAGTACACCGTCCCGGAGACCGCCGAGACGGCGGCCGCGGTCGAGTACTGCGTACAGCCCGTCTCCTACGTGGCGATCCCCGGCGTGCCCTCGACGACGAACCCCGTCGACGGCCGCACCGTCTGGGTCGTGCCGCTGCAGGGCGCGTGGATCCAGGACGACACCGTGCCGGCGGACTTCACCGGCGCGTGCGACGCCCAGCCGCTGTACGGCATGTTCATCAAGGAGGCGGAGCTCGAGCGACTCAACCTCGCCCGCACCGCGGAGGCCGTCATCGACCAGAAGATCGCCGATGTCGAGCTGAAGCTGAGGTTCGCCGACGCGATCGCCCTCGAGTCCACCGGCCGCATCCTCTTCGATGACCGCACCATCGACGCGGCTCCGGAGAACGCGGGGATCTACCAGTCCCTGATGACGAGCGGAACCATCCCGGGGCTCCCCACGACACCCACCACCATGACGGGGCCGCCTGCCCAGATCGGGCCGGTTCCCGCCGACGCCACGTCGAACAGCCGGTTCGACGCGTGGGAGCTCGCCGCCATGAACATCGGCGCAGCAGCAGGGAAGTCAGTACCCCTGAGCATCGACGCGGTCGAGTACTACAACCGGATCATCGGCTTCCCTCCAGCGGCGGACGCCGCAGCGACACCACCGGTGCCGCAGTACGTGTCCCCCTGGGGCGTGGGCTTCGTCAGGTCCGAGGACCCGGACGACCCGGGCACCGAGCTGGCCGGCAGCGAACAGTTCGTCGACTACAGCGGCTTCAGCTACAACCGGTCGCAGACCTTCAGGGGCAGCGTCACCTGGCTCGATGTGCCGACCCTCACGTGGAAGGTCAGCAGGATCACCGACGTCGTGCCGTTCACCAACCTGTCCGGCAGCGAGATCGGAAGCCAGACCCTGACCGGCATCACGGCGTTCGCGCAGCTCGCCGACGACGTGCGGGCCATGTGCAACTTCGTCCCGGACAACACGTTCCTCCCCGGCTTCTTCATGGACGTCCCGGGACAGGACACCACCGCAGACCAGCTCAAGGCGATCCATGACCCAGCGGTCGACCTCGGCACGCTTCCGGAGAACGTCTTCCAGACCTACCCCTTCGAGATGACGGCCTCGCTGCTCAACCCCTTCGGCGGGGACCTGATCGACACGGCGCAGCTGCGCCTGACCATCGACGCCGAGGCCGCCTTCGCGGCCGGTGACGTCACCGCGGTCTCCAAGGAGGATGTCAGCCAGCCCGTCCCCTTCGCCCCGGACGCCAACGGCGACCTCGTCGGCACGTGGGGGCCCGAGACCGGGTTCCCCGTGAAACCCGGTTACAACGTCTCCACGACGTTCACCGCCACCGTCGCAGCGGGCGCACCCACCGGTGAGTACACCCTGACGCTCGACCTCATCGACGTCGACGACCCCGCGACCGTGCTGGCCCACGAGACCGGCACGATCACCGTCAACGAGAACGTCACCACGGTCATGTGGGGCACCCCGCTGCCGAAGTACTCCACGCAGGGTTCGGCGATGACCGTCCCGCTGCAGGTCTACGCGCCCGAGGCAGGCACCGGTGAGCTGACCCTCACCGTCACCGGCCCGGCAGAGGACGACGCTACGGCCGACAGCGAGGCGCTCGCTGCGGGCGACCTGAAGGCCTACGGCAGCATCGGCACCGACATGGCTGCCATGCCGCTGGCCCTCGACGCCGAGGGGAAGCTCGTGGGCACGTGGAACGCCACGCTCCTGGGCGGCTACACCCCGGTGACCTGGTACGTCACGGTCGCCGAGGGAGCGCCGGTGGGCAGCTACGCCTTCGGCGTCGCCCTTACCGACGGCAACACGCTCGACCCGATCTCCGTGGTCGTGTTCGCCCCGGAGAGCCACGGCGAGCAGCCACCGGATGCCGGTGAGGACACCACCGCACCGGTGCTCACCGTGACGCCGACGACCGTCAGCGGCTCGACCGTGTCGTTCACCCTCGCGGCCAACGAGAGCCCCGTGGACCTCACCTGCATGCTGACGACCAACGGCACGGCCGGGGCCTGGGAGGCATGCACGTCTCCCAAGACCTACACCGACCTGCCACCTGCGGACTACGTCTTCTCCGCGAAGGCGACCGACAAGGCGCTCAACGTCTCGAAGATCGTCACCCGCAGCTGGACCGTCTCACCGATCGACGACACACCCCCGATGGTCGAGGTCGCACCCCAGGGCGTGAGCGTCCCCGGCGCCACGGCGACCTTCGAGATCACCGCGGACGAGACCGACGTGGTCTTCGAGTGCATGCTGGCCACGGACACGATCGACGGCACCTGGTCGACCTGCACGTCTCCCGTGACGTACAGCGACCTGGCACCGGGGACTTACGTCCTCTCCGTCCGTGGGACCGACGAGGCCGGCAACACGTCGGCGACCGTCGCGACGGCGCCGTGGACCGTGCTCGACACCACACCCCCGATCGTCATCATCACCACGGTGAAGCTCGGGACGACGACGACCTTCGCACTCACGGCGAACGAGCCGGGTGTGGTCTTCGAGTGCCAGCTCACCAAGAACACGGTGGTCACCCGGCCCTGGGCGTCCTGTGGGCCGACCGTGACGTACAAGGGGCTGAAGCAGGGCAGCTACGCCCTCAGCGTGCGCGGCACCGACGCAGGCGGCAACCGCTCCGAGGTTGTCACCATCACGTGGTCGTTGCGTAGGGTTCCTGGTGGGTACGTGGCGGTGTCACCAGCTGACACCACGGCCCCGCTCGTCACCATCACCACGGTGAAGCTCGGCACCACGTCGACCTTCGCACTCAGCTCCAGTGAGCCGCAGGTGACCTACGAGTGCCAGCTCACCACGAACGCGGTGGTCACCAAGCGCTGGGCGCGCTGCGAGCCGACGACGACGTTCAAGAGCCTGAAGCAGGGCAGCTACGTCCTCAGCGTCCGCGGAACCGACAAGGCCCGAAACCCCTCGCAGGTGGTGACCTTCGCCTGGTCGATCCGCAAGGTGCCGGGTGGGTACCTGACCGTGCCGACGGTGAGCACCACCGTCGTGCGCGGGACCCTGCCGGCCCCCACCTCGCAAACCCCGTCGGTCGCGGCGAGGTAACCGCACTCCTGAACGAGTGAGGACGGGGCCGCACGCTCATCGTGCGGCCCCGTCGGGGGATGACGTCGGCAAGGAGTCGTCGTGAGCGATCGGGCCACCCACCAGCAACACCCGCAGGCGGTGTCTGCCACGTCGCATCGCCGACGCACCGGCCCCGGACGGGCAGACACTGGAGACATGCAGGCGGTGCTCGTCGTGGAGGACGAGCGAGATATTCGCGAACTACTTCGTCGGTATCTCGTGCGGGCCGGCCTGTCGGTCATCGTCGCCGCCACCGGATCCAAGGCACTGCTCGAGCTCGAGGAGTCACGGCCCGACCTCGTACTCCTCGATCTCGGCCTGCCGGACATCGACGGACGCGAGGTCCTCTTCCGAGCGACGCCGGACATCCCGGTCATCGTCCTCACGGCCCGTGCTTCCCTCCCCGACCGGATCGCCGGGCTGCGCGCGGGGGCCGACGACTACGTCGTCAAGCCGTTCAGCCCCACGGAGGTCGTGCTGCGCGTCCAGGCGGTCCTCGCCCGGCGGTACCCCGACATCGGTCGGCGAGTGCGCAGCTTCGATGGCGGCCGGCTGCGGATCGACCAGGCGCGGCACGAAGCCACCCATGACGGAACCGTGCTGGTGCTGACCCCGAGCGAGTGGAACCTCCTGGTCGCACTGACGAACACTCCTGGACGGGTCTTCAGCCGTCATGAGCTCGTCGAGCGCATCGGCGGCGGCGCCATGGATGGATACGAGCGGGTCGTCGACTCGCACGTGAAGAACCTGCGCCACAAGTTCGGGCCGGACGGGCAGCACGTCGTCGAGACGGTCGTCGGGTTCGGCTACCGCTCGGGAGCGCGGGTCGATGGCTGACCTGCGACGGATGCGCCCGATGGAGCTGCGGCTGCTCGCCGGCTTCCTCGGCGTGTCGTTCGCTGCCGTCGCGGTGTTGTTCGTCGGCAGCGTCGTCCCGCACCTCATCGCCCGGACCGGGCACCAGGAGGCCGTCGACACGGGCTGGCTCGTCGTGGCCACGGTCGTCGCAGTGCTCACGGCGATCGTGGCCTCGACCGTGGTCACCCGCCGAATGGTGGTACCGGTGAGGGTCGCCCTCGACACGGCCAGGGCCTTCTCCGCCGGCGACCACACCGTGCGGGTGCCCGACCTCGGTCGGCCCGAGCTGGCCGAGCTCGTCGACGCCCTCAATGCCACCGCCGGCGAGGTCGAGCGCTCCGAGCAGGCCCGTCGGCGGGACACGGCGGACGTCGCCCACGAGCTGCGGACCCCGCTCACCGCGCTCCAGGCCGGTCTCGAGGAGCTGCGCGACGGCCTGGTCGAGCCCACGCCCGACAGGCTGTCAGCCCTGTACGAGCAGGCGACCCGGCTCGGCCGGGTGGTCAACGACCTCGCCGAGCTGTCCGCCGTGGAGTCCCCTGGGCTGCAGCTCGCGCTCGGCCGCGTCGACCTCGCGGTGGTGTCGGAGGACGCCCTCGTGGCCCGCGGCTCGGCGTTGTCCGACGCGGGTCTTCTGTGGCGGGCCGATCTCGTGCCGGGGGTCGTCGTGCTCGCCGACGCCGACCGCGTCCACCAGGTCGTGGGCAACCTGCTCGCGAACTGCACGGCCTACTGCCGGCCCGGTGACATCGTGCGCGTGCGCGTACGTGTGGACGGTGACCACGGCGTCCTTGAGGTGGTCGACACCGGCCCGGGGCTGCCCGACGAGGACTGTAGAAGGGCGTTCGACCGGAGCTGGCGCGGTCGAGGGGCGAGACGGACGTCAGGCGCCGGCCTCGGGCTGCCGATCGTGCGTGCGCTCGTGCTCGCCCAGGGCGGACGGGTGGAGCTCTCCTCCACGGTGGAGGAGGGCACCACGGTGCGGGTCACCCTGCCCCTCGTCACCCGAGCACACCCCCCGGATGCGGGACCGGCACAGACGCCAACCGGGCGCCCTCAGTGGTCGGTGCCGGATGCCAGCGCCTCGGCCAGCCGCTCGAGGCCACCGCGCACCATGGCTCCGTAGCCGTCGTCGCCGAGGGTGTCGGCCGCCGCCAGCCCGGCGGCGAGCTGCACCCGGGCCTCGTCGACCCGGCCCTGGCGCAGGTAGCCGTCGCCGAGGTTGAGGTGCAGGCTCGGTGCCATCGCCCGAGCCGACGGGATGCCGATCGCGGCGAGCGCGTCGTCGGCGACCAGCGCGTGCTCGCGCAGGGCCACCTCGTCCCAGGCGACCTCGTCGGCGAGCTCGGGCTCACGGTCGGCGAGGTAGTGCGCCAGCACGCAGCGCTGGGCGTGGTCGTCGAGGCCGGTCTCCTCGTACAGCTCGACCATCTCCTCGCGCCCATCCGGCATCCCCTGCTGTGCCTGCCCGACCGCCGCGACCACGTCGTCCCACCCACTCATGGCTCCACGCTAGAGCTCGTCGCCGACACCGAAGGGTTCGAGGTGAAAGTCGACCTCCAGACGGCAGCACATCACCTCGATCCCGCGGGGGGCGGGTCGGTTCGAGGTGAAACCCGCTCCGCGAAGGGCACACCATCACCTCGAATCCCGACGGCCATGGCGCCGCCGCTACCGTGGCGCCCGTGACGACGATGCGCGAGGGCACGGTGCACGACCTGCCCGGTGCCTACCGGGTCTGCCTGCTCACCGCGGCCGCCGGTGGCGACGCGAGCGCCCGGCACGACGACCCCGACCTCCTCGGCCACGTGTGGGCCGGTCCCTACTTCATCTTCCCCGACGCCGTCAGCCGCGTCGTGCACGACGAGCACGGCGTGGCGGGCTACTGCGTCGCCGTCCCCGACACGGCATCCTTCGAGCAGTGGGTCGAGCGGGTCTGGCTCCCCCCGCTGCAGGCCCGCTACCCGCTCGGCAGCGGGACGACGCCCGACGACGCGGCGCTCATCGAGCGGCTGCACCACCCCACCCGCACGGATGCCGGCCTGCTCGCCACGCACCCGGCGCACCTGCACGTCGACCTGCTGCCACGGCTGCAGGGTCAGGGGTGGGGCCGCCGCGCCATGGCGGCTGTGCTCGACGACCTGGCCCGCGCCGGTGCGACCGGCGTGCACCTGGGGGTGGACGAGGCCAACACCGGGGCGCGCGCGTTCTACGGGCGGCTCGGCTTCACCGAGCTCGAGCGGGTACCGGGCGCCCGCGTCTTCGGGATGCCGCTCGCACCGCCCACGACCTGACGTCACCGACCGCCGGGGTCACGGCGCAGCGGGGTCACGGTCCGGCGGAGGTGTCCATCTGCTGCGCGAGGTACTGCGGCAGCCCGATGCGCATCATCGCCTCGATCTGGCTCTCGAACCAGTCGGCGTGCTGCTGCTCATCGAGCACCATCGCCTCGAACAGCGACGCCGTGCCGTGGTCGCCGAGGTCGTGGCACTCCTTCGCCGAGGCGTTGAACTCGGCCACGGCCGCGATCTCGCTCTCGAGGGCCAGGCGCAGCATCTCCTCGGCGTCCTCGCCAACCCGGATGGCGTGCAGCCGCTGGATGTTGGGGTGCCCCTCGTACATCAGCACCCGCGAGATCAGGGCGTCGGCGTCGCGCATCTCGTCGATCGACAGGTCGTAGAAGACCTTGCCGAGCTTCGTGAAGCCCCAGTTGTCGAGCATCCGGGCGTGCAGGAAGTACTGGTTCACGACGCTCAGCTCGAAGGTGAGCGCGTCGTTGAGCCGCTCCACGATCCGGGGGTCAACTGGCTGCATGGCATGCCTCCGCGCTCTCGGGGACCTCAAGTGCCACATGCTCGCACACGAGTCGTCGCACCGAGAAGACGCAGGCCCCGCAGTCGCGACCCGCCCCGGTGGCCCGGCAGACCTCCGACAGGGTGCGCGCCCCGGCCCCGACCGCAGCGGCGACGGCCTTGTCGTTGACGACGTGACAGTGGCAGACGATCACGGCATCCCTCTCGACTCGCAGCCCCGGCACCCCGGCGGTGTAGGTGAGGCTTACCTAACCAGATTGTCACCGACCGGCTCAACTCGGCGCTGCACCCCTTCCGCAGGGCGGAACGGCTCACGACGGGCCGGCCGCGGCAGGGTGGGAGCCCCAAGCTTCGACACAGCTGGGACGAGCAGGCCGGGCGGATGGCGGCTTCGAGACCGCCGTCGTGGACACTGGCCTGATGCGCGTCGCCGGAGCCCACGTCCTGCTCACCGGGGCCACCGGTGACATCGGGGCCCGGCTCGCCACCCACCTCGCCGCGGCCGGCGCCGACGTCACGTGCGTCGCCCGGGGCCGCGACGCCCTCGACACCCTGGTGGCCGAGGTCGGCGGGCGGGCCGTCCCGTGCGACCTCACCGACCGCGACGACCTGCGCGCCCTGGTCGGTCGGGTCGAGGACGGGCACCGCCCGGTCGACCTGCTCGTCAACAACGCGGCCGTCGAGACCACCGCACACGTCGCCGACCTCACCGCCGACGAGCTCGAGCAGGTCGTGACCCTGAACCTGCTGGCCCCCGCCGAGCTCTGCCGCCAGGTGCTGCCCGGCATGCTCGCCCGTCGGCACGGCCACCTGGTCAACATCTCGTCGATGGCCGGGGTCGCCACCTTCCCGGGCCTGGCCGCCTACGGCGCCACCAAGGCCGGCCTCACCCACCTGACCTCCGGGCTGCGGGCCGACCTGCGCGGCGGCCCGGTCGGCACCCTCGCGGTCGAGCTGGGCCCGGTCAGCTCGCAGATGATGGACCGCATCGGGGGCCACCGGCCGTCCGCCGCCGCCTTCGACCGGGTGCTGCGGGCCCGCCTGCTCACCCTGCTCGACCCCGACGACGTGGCCCGGCGGGTCGTCACCGCGGTCGAGCAGGACCGCCACCACCTGCGGATGCCGCGCCGCGCGGCCCCGGTCGCGGCCCTCACCCACGCGCCGCGCGTCGTCGTGCGGGCGGTGCTCACCGGCATCCCGGGGCGCCCGGTGAGCGCGTGAACCGCCGCCGCACGCCGGTGCGCCGGCAGATCGCGGTCGCGACCTGGCGTCCCTCGCGCGACGGCCGGATCTACGCCCGGATGGAGGTCGACGTCACCGCGGCGCTCGCCTACCTCGATCGGGTGCGGGCCGAGTCGGGGGAGCGGGTCACCCTGACCCACGTCGTCGGAGCCGCTCTCGGCCGGGCGCTGCGCGACGTGCCCGAGATCCGGGCGCGAGTGGTCTTCGGGCGGCTGGTGCCGCTCGAGGCGTGCGACATCGGCTTCGCCGTCGACATCGGCAAGGGCTCGGACCTCGCACCGGTCAAGGTGGCCCAGGTCGACCGGCTCAGCCCGCTCGAGGTGGCCCGCGCGGTGGATGCCGGCGCGGCCCGCCTACGGCGCGGTCATGACCACGCCTACCGGCGCACCTCGCGCCTCGTGCACCACCTGCCGTCGTGGACCATGCGCCCGGTCATGGCGGCGTCGAGCCTGGTGTCCGGCGGCCTCGGTCGTGGGCTCGTGGGGCAGCCGGGCTTCCCGCTGGGCACGGCCTTCGTGTCGAACGTCGGCACCCTCGGCCTCGACGAGGCCTTCCTCGCGCCGCTGCCGTTCGCCCGCACGCCGGTCTACCTCGCGGTCGGCGCGGTGCAGGACCGTGCGGTCGTCGTCGACGGCGCCGTGGTGGCGCGCCCGGTGCTCGTCCTCGTGGCCACCGCCGACCACCGGGTCGTCGACGGCGTGCACGCGGGCCGGATGGCGAGCGTGGTTCGCGAGCTGCTCACCCATCCCGAGCGGCTCGACGACACCGACGGTCAGACCCCCGGGCGCACCGCCGGAGGGTAGGGCGTCAGCAGCTGGTCGACCGGGGCGTGGTCGTCGGTGAGCACCATCGCGCCTCCGACCCAGGCGTCGAGGTCGGCGCCGTCGAGCACCCCCCAGGTGAGGCCGCGCTCGCTGAGGGCGGCCCGCAGTGCAGCGACGTCGAGCGGCGTGTCGGAGCCGAGCGCGACGATGTTGCCGCCCCCGGTGGCCCCGCGCTCGAGGGTGGCCGGGTCGGCCGCGACCGCCACGTGCGGGAAGACCTCGCGCATCGTGGCCAGCTCGGCCCGGGCGAAGTCGAGCGGCGCGAAGTCGATGAGGTTGGCGGCGTAGACCCCCTCGGCGCGCAGCACGCGGCGCACCTCGGCGAGCGACTGCGTCGTGGTGAGGTGCCACGGCACGCTGACCCCGCCGAACGCGTCGCCCACCACGAGGTCGCGCGAGTCGGTCGGCAGCCGCCGCAGGCCGAGCCGGGCGTCCTCGATGCGCACCTCGAGCTGCGGCCCGGTCACGAGCCCCAGCCGCGCGGCATCCAGCTCGACGACGCCGGGGTCGATCTCGGAGACCACACTGGTCGTGCCCGGCCGCACCGCTGCCAGGTAGCGCGGCAGGGTCAGCCCGCCGCCGCCGAGGTGGTAGGCCGACAGGCTGCGGCCGGGGGGAAAGGCGGTGTCGGAGACCGCGGCCATCGCCTTCACGTACTCGAACTCGAGGTGGGTGGGATCGGCGAGGTCGACGTAGGAGTGCCGCAGCCCGTCGAGCACCAGCACCCGACCGGTGGCCCGCTGCGGGTCGGCCAGCACCTGCGCGCAGTGGTAGACCGTCTCGGCGTCGCACCGCCCCGGCCCGAAGGCCGCCCCCAACGCGCCCGGCACCAACAGCAGGAGCGGCAGCACGGCGGCCCCAGCGCCGCGCACCCGCCACTCCACGGCGGCTGCCGCCAGCACGAGCAGGATGCCGAGGCCGACGAGCACCGTGCTCACCGGGATCGCCGCGATGAAGACGTAGCCGGTGAGCACCGTGCCGAGGATCGCCCCGACCGTGCCCAGGCCCGAGAGCCTGCCGACCACCGAGCCGGTCTCGGCCAGGTCGGTGAGCCGCAGCTTGGTCACCATCGGCGGCACGGCCGACAGCAGCGCGCCCGGCACGAGGATGGCGAACATCGACATCAACAGGGCGCCGCTCGCCCCGGCCGCCTCGCCCGCGCCCCGTACCAGGAACGGCATCAGCGCGACCGCCACCCCCGAGCCTGCGAGCAGCGGGCCCAGCGCGCGCCGCGGCGGCATCCGGTCGGCGGCCTGACCGCCGGCCCACGCGCCGAGCGCGATCGCGGCCAGGGCCATGCCGATGACCAGCGTGCTCGTCTCGAGGGTGAGCCCGAGGTAGGGGGCCAGCAGCCGCAGGGCGGTGAGCTCGACCACCAGCACCGCCGCACTGGCGCCGAAGACGAGGGCTCCGGCGGCCACCGGGCCGAGCCCGGTCGAGGCGGTGGTCGTCGTCGATGCGGTGCGGGGGCCGTCGGAGTTGGTCACCCGCTCATCCTGCGCGATGCCGGGCGCCAGCGGCGAGAGGCGTCTGCGCGCCCGGCCGCCCGGGCCCTAGTCTGAGCACTGTGAAGGACGGCGGGAAGGTCGTGGACGTGGACGTCGCGGCGGTCGTCGCCGAGGAGCTGGCCCGCCACGCGCCGGGGACGGCGATGGCCGGGCCGTCATCGGGTGGGGTCCAGGTCATCCGGGTGGCCCTCGACCTGCCGGCCTTCCGCCGGCTGATCGTGGCCCTCGCCGGCCCGCTCGACGTCGGCTCGCACGTGCGGCTCGACGCGATCGGCGGCCTCATCCGCCTCGACGTCACCGCGGCCCGGCCCAGCGCACCGCAGCTCGACCGGCTGCGAGCCCTGGCCGCAGCGATGGACGGACAGGTGGTCGTGGCCGGCGACGACGCAGGGGCCTTTTCGGTGCAGCTTCCCTCAGGCCTCAGCGAGTGGGGCTGAGTCCAGCCCCAACCGATGGGCCGTGAACCCGCCGGTCGCGCGCGCCGCCACACCGGAGCGGAAGACCAGGCTGAGCATCGTCTCGAGCGGCACGCGGCCGAGGCGGCCGGGGATCTTGGCGCTGCTGCTGCGGGCGCCGGCCTTGACGATCGCCTCCACCCGGGCGCGGCGAGCCCCCTCGTACACAGCGAGCCCGTCGGTGCCGTGGGCCGCGACCGACCGGGCGAGCACGACGGCATCCTCGAGCGCCATCGCGGCGCCCTGGCCGCTGCTCGGCGACGGGGCGTGCGCGGCATCCCCGACCAGCACCGTGCGCCCGCGCCACCAGGTCGGCACGTGCGGCAGGTCGAAGGTGCTGTCGCCCGCGAGCTCGAGCCGCCCCGCGGCCACCAGCGCGGATGCCGGCCCCGCGTCGTCGGCGACCAGCCCCGCCAGCCAGTGCAGCCACTGCTGCTCCGTGGTCGCCGCCCGCTCCTTCCGCCCGATCTCGGGGCGTGGCACGTTGGCGAACCACACGACGTCACCGGTGGGCAGCGGGTGGGCGCCGAAGAACGACCGGCGCCCGAAGACGAAGTGCCAGGCCTGCGGTGTGAGGTCGTCGCCGAGCCGGGTGCCGCGGGTGATGCCGCCGAAGTTGGTGAGCCCGACGTACCTCGCCTCGGGCGCCGCGGGGTCGATGTGGCGGCGCACCGGTGAGCGCACCCCGTCGGCGGCGACCAGGAGGTCCCCGGTGACGACGGACCCGTCGGTGAGCACGGCCCGCACGCCCTGCGTGTCGTCGTGCACGGAGGCCACCTCGGCACCCAGCCGCACGTCCGCGCCGGCGTGGCGGGCGGCATCCCCGAGCAGCACGGCGAGCGCCGACCGCTTCAGGGTGAGCGCGACCGTGCCGTCGTCGAGCGGCACGCCGAGCGAGACGTCGCCCAGGTGGCGTCCGGTGGCGCCGTACATCCGGTTCAGCCGGCTCGGGTGGCCGATGGTCCTGACCTCCTCGAGCACCCCCAGCGCCGCGAGGGCGTCGAGGCCGTTGGGGGCGACGGTCACCCACGAGCCCTCGTCGGGGTCGGCCACGGCGCGGCGCTCCAGAACGGTCGCGTCGAGGCCGAGGCGGGTGGCGGCGAGCGCGACGGCCGGCCCGGCGACGCCTCCACCGACGACGAGTAGTCTCATGTCGAGTCCTTCTGTACGAGGTTCGTATATTTCGATTATCGAAGGGTATGCGCGGTGGTGACGCGTCGTCAACTGGTGGCCGAGCTCGGTGGCGCCATGCAGCGCTACCAGCGCAGCGTGCAGGCCTACGACGACGCCGTCGGGCGGGCGCTGGCCCTCGGCCCGGCCGACCTGCGCTGCCTGGACTGGCTGGTCGACGGGCCGAAGACCGCGGGCGCCCTCGCCACCGCCACCGGGCTGCGGCCGGCCGCCACCACCGCGCTCATCGACCGGCTCGAGGCCAAGGGCCTGGTCGAGCGGGTGCGCGACGAGGGGGACCGGCGGCGGGTGCTGGTGCAGATGACCGAGGAGGGCATGCGCTCGACCTACGCGATGTACGCCCCGCTCGTCGACGAGGGCCAGGGGCTCTTCGCGAAGCACACCGTGGCCGAGCTCACCGCGATGCTCGACCTGCTCGAGGCGATGCGCGAGATGACCGACCGGCACCGTGAGGGCATCACGGGCGGCTGACGCCGGCCGCAACTCTCACCGCGACACCAGGATGCCGTCGTCGGTGCGGCTTCCTGGGCTGGTGCAGGTGTCCATCGAGGTCGACGCGCTCGTCAAGCACTTCCGGGTCCACCAGCGGGGGTCGGGCCAGCGCGCCTCGATGCGCAGCGTCGTGCGGCGCGAGCACGTCGACGAGCGGGCCGTCGACGGGGTGTCGTTCACGATCCCCGACGGCGAGGTCGTCGGGTATCTCGGCCCCAACGGCGCCGCGCGTTCCTGACCACGCTGCCTGCCTCGGCGCTGCTCGGCCGGCTCGACCCGGTGTGGCTGCTGGTGTCGCCGGTGGTCGCAATGGCGGCCGTCGCTGCGGCCGGCCTGGCGTGGCGTCGGGTGCTGCGCCGCTACACCGGCGCGAGCGCCTGACCGCCGAGTCGCACCGCGGAGTGCCTCTGCAGACATGCAGTGGCCACCGCACAGGCCTCCGGTGAGCGTGGCCGGCGGCCTGCTCGGGGTCGACTGCATGTCGGCAGGCCCACCGTCGGGGTCCTGGGGCGGTGCGCAAGGGGGGACCCGTCGGAGCAGCCACCTCCTTCGTCGGTGCCAGTTCCGACTCCCGGCATCTCCCCGGGCGCAGCACATGGCAATGAGCCGGCTTTCGCCGGCTCATTGCCATTTGTGCGCAAGGGGGGATTTGAACCCCCACGCCCTTTCGGACACTGGCACCTGAAGCCAGCGCGTCTGCCGTTCCGCCACTTGCGCGTGACCGCTCGCGTGAGCCGTCCTAGTGTGCCCGATGCACCCGGCATCCCACAAAATGGGTTTCGCCGGCGCCTCAGGTGAGGCACACCGCGCGCCCCAGCGCGCCCCCTGCAGCACCCCTCACGAGACGGTCGGATGCCGTGCTGCACACCGCGCGCCCCAGCGCGCCCCCTGCAGCACCCCATGCCCCTGCATCACCCCACGACGGCGCCGAGCCCTCACGACATCGCCGGAGCCTCCGCGCCGCCGCTGAACCCCGTAGCCCCCCGGTTGCCGCGCGGCTTCAGCCGAACTCCCGGCAGCGCCGGCGCCGGGATGCGCGGCACCGACCCCACGTAGCCCTCCACCACCCCGAAGCGCTCCGACCCGTCGGCCTCCCACGCCTCGCGTGCCGCCGCGACGTCGTCACCGGTGCGGCCGATGAAGTTCCACCACATGACCACCTCCTCGCCGAACGGCTCGCCGCCGAGCACGAGCACCCGCGCCCCCTCGGCCCCCGCCACCAGCGGCACCCCATCCGGATGCCGGCCCGCGCCGACCACGCCCAGCACACCCCGCGCGACCGCCGCCTCACCGAACGTCACCGACCCGGCGTCGACCAGCACCGACACCTCGAACCCGTCGGGCACCGGCAGCACCACCGACGACCCGGCCTCGAGCACCAGCTCGGCCCCCACCAGCGGCGTCTCGACCCGCACCGGCGACGACGACCCCCACAGCGACCCCACGAAGACCTGCGCCCGCACCCCCGAAGCGACCTCCACCACCGACGGCACGAAGTGCTCGAACCGCGGCTCCACGTCGGCCAGCGCCGCGGGCAGCACCACCCACAGCTGCGCCCCGTGCAGCACCGACGTCGAGGGCGTCGACACCTCCGAGTGCGAGATGCCCCGCCCGGCGGTCATGAGGTTGACCTCGCCCGGGCGCACGGTGGCCACCGTGCCCAGCGAGTCGCGGTGCTCGACCTCGCCGCTGAACAGCCACGACACCGTCGCCAGACCACAGTGCGGGTGCGGGGCGACGTCCATGCCACCGCCGGCCGAGACGTCGTCGGGCCCGTAGTGGTCGACGAAGCACCAGGCCCCGACGAACGAGCGGTCCCGGGCCGGCAGCGTGCGCCGCACGGTCATGGACCGGGGACCCCCGAGCGGCACTTCCCGGGGCACGATGAGCTGCACGGCATCGTTCATCAGTCCACGGTACGGGTCGTGCCGTGGAGTAATCGCCCAGCCCCGGCGGATAGTCTTGCGAGACCGCTGCCGACTCGAACCCCCGTGGAGGAGGTGCACCGATGGGACTGTTCGACCGCCTCGAGGCGGGCCTCGAGCGTGCCGTGCAGGGCACGTTCGCCAAGCACCTGCGCTCCGCGGTGCACCCGGTCGAGATCGCCAGCCACATCCGTCGGGCGATGGACGACCGCGCGGTCACCAGCTCAGGCCGCGCCATCGTGCCCAACGTCTTCACCATCGAGCTGTCACCCAGCGACTACGACCGGCTCCATCCCGACCTGCAGAACGTCGAGATGGACCTCGTGGCCGCCGCCGAGGAGCACTGCGACGGCCAGCACTACCAGCCGGCCGGGCCGATCGACATCACCTTCGAGGAGCACGACGACCTCGAGACCGGCGTCTTCCGCATCCGCCCGTCGAAGGCCTCGCGCCCGCGCGCGACCGGCAATACCGGGCAGGAGCGCGTCCCGAGCCCGCGTGCGCAGGCACGCCCCGCGCCACCGGATGCCGGTCACGCGGCACCGCCCGCGCCCCCCGGTCCCGGCGTGGTCCGGTCCGGATCCGCCGCTGCCGCGGGTGCGGCCGCCGGCGGAGCGGCCGCGGCCGGAGCGCCCCGTGCCGCCGACCCGGACTGGGCCGGCGCTCCCGCCGATGACGGACTCGACGCGACGGAACGGCATCCGGCACCACCGGCGCCCGCCCGGCCCAAGCGCGCCAACCCTGCCGACCGGCCGTGGCTCGACGTCGACGGCGAGCGCTACCCGCTGATGGGGGCGATCACCATCCTCGGCCGCGACGACAGCGCCGACATCATCCTCGACGACCCCGGCATCTCGCGGCGGCACAGCGAGCTGCGGGTCACCACCGACGGCCCCCACTTCGTCACCACCATTCGCGACCTCGGCTCGACCAACGGCACCTTCGTCAACGGTGAGCGGATCACCAGCGAGCACCTCCAGGACGGCGACCGGGTCACGGTCGGCCGCACCTCGGTCACCTTCCGGGGCGGCCGGAGGTGACTGCGGCGTGTTGAGCGAGCTCACCCTGACCGTGATGCGGCTGGGGTTGCTGGTGCTGATGTGGTTCTTCGTCTTCGCAGTCGTCGGGGTGCTGCGCGGCGACCTCTACGGCACCCGCGTCAAGCGCCGGGCCGGCGGCCGGGGCGCGAAGGCCGCCGCGCGCGGTGCCACCCCGCCCCCGCCGAGCGCCGCTCGGCCGGAGAAGAAGAAGTCCCGCGGGGTCCGCGGCCGCAAGGGCCCCACCAAGCTCACCGTCACGGCCGGCCCGCTGGCGGGCACCACGCTGCCGCTGCGCCCGGCCGGCACCCTGATCGGGCGCAGCCCCGAGTGCGCCCTCGTGCTCGACGACGACTACGCGAGCGGCCGGCACGCCCGCATCTTCCAGGAGGACAACGGCACCTGGCGGGTCGAGGACCTGCGCTCCACCAACGGCACCTTCCTCGGCGCGACGCGCCTCACCGAGCCACGCGACGTGGCGGTCGGCAGCGTGCTGCGGATCGGCCAGACCGTCGTGGAGCTGCAGAGGTAACGGATGCCCTTCGCGTTCCACTACGCCGCCCGGTCCGATGTCGGAATGGTCCGGTCCAACAACGAGGACTCCGGCTACGCCGGTCCGCACCTGCTGGCCATGGCCGACGGCATGGGCGGGCACGCCGGCGGCGACGTCGCCAGCAGCACGGTGATCGGCGCCCTCGTGCGGCTCGACGGCGAGGCGCTCGGCGGCCGCGACGTGAGCTCGGCGCTGCTCGAGCAGATCAACCGTGCCAACGACGAGATCGGCGACCAGGCCGACGCCGACCCCAGCCTCGAGGGCATGGGCACCACGCTCATCGCCCTGCTCCGGGCCGGCGACAAGATCGTGCTCGCCCACATCGGCGACTCGCGCGCGTTCATGGTGCGCGACGGCGTCGTCACCCAGATCACCAAGGACCACTCGTTCGTACAGAACCTCGTCGACGAGGGTCGGATCACCGCCGAGGAGGCGCAGAACCACCCGCAGCGCTCGCTCGTCACCCGGGTGCTCACCGGCACCCACGAGGACGAGCCCGACCTCGTCGTGCGCCAGGGCCGGATCGGCGACCGCTACGTCATCGCCTCCGACGGCCTCACCGACTACGTCGCGCGCGACACCATCTCCGAAGTGCTCACCGAGGCCGGCGACCCGGGAGAGACCGCCGACCGGCTGGTCGCTCTGGCGCTGCGGGCCGGCGCCCCCGACAACGTCACCGTCGTGGTGGGCGACCTCGTCGACATCGGCATCGTCCCGCCCACCCAGCCTCAAGTCGTCGGGGCAGCGGCGGTGCGCGAGACCGGAACCCGGCCGATGCCGACCACTCCGGCCGCGAAGGCGGCAGCCCTCACCGCGTCGGCCACCGGCGGCGACGGCAGCGACGACGGCGTCACCCTGGCGGAGGAGGGGCCGCGCTCACGCCGCGGCACCGTGCTGCGGGTGGCTGCCATCGCCCTCGTGCTGGTCGTCGTCGCCGCCGGCAGCTCGTATGCCGGGTACGCGTGGTCCCAGCGCCAGTACTACCTCGCCGCGCAGGACGGTGTGGTCGTGGTGTTCCGCGGGGTGGGCCAAAGCCTCGGTCCGATCTCGCTGTCCCGGCCCGAGTTCGCCACCAGCATCGCCATCGACGACCTGCCGACCTCCTACCAGGCCAGCCTCCAGCAGGGCATCGAGGTCGACGACCGGGCCGCGGCCGACGTCAGGGTCGACGAGCTGCGGCTCCAGGCGATGGCCTGCAGGTGGGCCCAGTTCAACGGCGAGGTGTGCCGCACCGTTCCGGCCACCTGGACCGCGCCCACGCCCTCGCCCAGCCCCACGGGGTCGCCCAGCCCGTCGCCGTCCGCGGCCGCGACCCCGACCCCCAGGGCCACCCCCTCCCCCGGGTCCACCCCGAGGATCGCGCCCACCGTCCCGCCCACGGTGCCCCCGGGTGCCGTCGCGACCGGCGGACCGGTGACCTCGTGAGCATCGTTTCCGCGCTCCCCACGCGCCGGGGCCGCAACATCGAGCTGGTCCTGGTCGTCGGGGCCGTGGCGATCGTGCTGCTGGCCTACCTCAACGTCGAGCTGGCCACCACGGGCACCATCCCGCCCGGCACGCTCACCCTGGTCGGCGGCTACCTCGCGCTGGCCCTCGGCTTCCACCTCGTGCTGCGCTGGCGGGCCTCCTACGCCGACCCGCTGATGCTGCCGATCATGACCCTGCTCAACGGGCTCGGGCTGGTGATGATCCACCGCATCGACATCGCCAACGGCAAGTCCATCGCCGACGGGGTGGCCCTGCGCCAGCTGATGTGGACCGCCGTGGCCATGGTCATCGCGGCGATCGTGCTGCTCGTGCTGCGCGACCACCGGGTGCTGCGCCGCTACACCTATCTCGCCGGCGCCATCGGTTTCGGCCTGCTGCTGCTGCCCCTCCTGCCGGTCATCGGCACCTCGATCTACGGGTCACGGATCTGGATCCGGCTCGGGCCGTTCTCCTTCCAGCCCGGTGAGATCGCGAAGATCGCCCTGGCCATCTTCTTCGCCGGCTATCTCGTGCAGACCCGCGACGCCCTCTCGGTCGCCGGCCGCAAGGTGCTCGGGCTCACCCTGCCGCGCGGGCGCGACCTCGGCCCCATCCTCGTCGCCTGGCTGGCGAGCCTGGCCGTGCTCATCTTCGAGCGCGACCTCGGCTCCTCGCTGCTCTTCTTCGGGCTGTTCGTCGCGATGCTCTACGTCGCCACCGAGCGGGTGTCGTGGATCGTCATCGGCCTCACCCTGTTCTGCGCCGGCGCCTACCTCGCCTACCTGGTCTTCGGGCACGTGCAGACCCGGGTGCTGCTCTGGCTCGACACCTTCAGCCCCGAGGCGCTGCAGGCGTCCGACCAGCTCGCCAAGGGCCTGATGGGGATGGCGTCCGGCGGCATGTTCGGCACGGGCCTGGGCCGCGGGCGCCCCGACCTCACCTACTTCGCCGAGTCCGACTTCATCGTCCCCGCCTTCGGTGAGGAGATCGGGCTGATCGGGCTCTTCGCGATGCTGATGCTCTACGTGCTGCTGATCCAGCGCGGCCTGCGCACCTCGCTCGGCACCCGCGACGGCTTCGGCAAGCTGCTCGCCGCCGGGCTGTCGTTCTCCCTCGCCCTGCAGTGCTTCGTCGTCGTCGGCGGCGTCACCCGGGTCATCCCGCTCACCGGCCTCACCATGCCGTTCCTGTCCTCGGGCGGCTCCTCGCTGCTCGCGAACTGGACCCTGGTCGCCATCCTGCTGCGCATCTCCGACCACGCCCGCCGCCCGCTGCCCGAGGCGAACGCGCCCAACCCGGTGGCAGAGGCCCGCACCGAGGTGGTGAAGCTGCGGTGAACGCCCCCGTCCGCCGGCTCTCGCTCGTCGTCGCCGTGCTCTTCGCCTCGTTGCTCGTCTCGACGACCCTCATCCAGTACGTCTTCGCCGCCGACCTCAACGCGCGCCCCGACAACCGCCGCACCCTGCTGTCCACGTACGCCCGCGAGCGCGGCGAGATCCTCGTCGGCCAGACGCCCGTCGCGAAGTCGGTGCCCGTCGACGACGAGTACAAGTTCCAGCGGGTCTACGACGAGCCGCGGCTCTACGCGCACGTCACCGGCTCGTACTCGTTCTTCGGGGCCGCGGGCGGGCTGGAGCAGGCCGAGAACGCGTTCCTGTCCGGCTCGAGCGACAAGCTGTTCTACCGCCGCGTGTCCGACCTGTTCACCGGCCGCCGGGCACAGGGCGCCAACATCGAGACCACCCTCGACCCCAAGGTGCAGGCGGCCGCTGCCGACGGCCTCAAGGGCATCAAGGGGGCCGCGGTCGCGCTCGACCCCAGGACCGGCGCCATCCTCGCGATGTACAGCAACCCCAGCTACGACCCGAACGACCTCGCCAGCCACGACCTGCGCGTGGTCGAGCGCAACTCCAAGGCGCTCAACGCCGACCCCGACAAGCCGACCCTGAACCGCACGATCAACGAGCTGTACCCGCCCGGGTCGGTCTTCAAGGTCCTCACCGCGGCGGCCGCACTGTCGACGGGTGAGTACACCGAGAACTCCATGCTCCCCGGGCCGGCCGTGCTCGACCTGCCCGACACCACGGCCGACCTGCCCAACCACGACGACCGCGCGTGCGGGCCGACCCCCGAGATCACGATGACCGAGGCGCTCGCGGTGTCGTGCAACACCGCCTTCGCCTACCTCGGGATGGAGATCGGCGCCGACGCGCTGCAGTCGCAGGCCGCGAAGTTCGGCTTCGGCGACGGGCTCACCGTGCCGATGCGGGTCACCCCCAGCCGGGTGCCCGCCGAGATGAACAAGCCGCAGCTGGCCCAGAGCTCGATCGGGCAGTACGACGTGCAGGTCACGCCGCTGCAGATGGCGATGGTCGCCGCCGGGGTCGCCAACAACGGCGTCGTCATGAAGCCCTACCTCGTGGAGTCGGTGATCGGCTCCGACCTCGCGGTCATCGAGTCGGCCGACCCGCAGGAGCTCTCGCAGGCGGTCACCCCGGAGGTGGCCGCACAGCTGACCCGGATGATGGAGTCCGTCGTCGAGGACGGCACCGGCGAGCGCGCGCAGATGCAGGGCGTCGACGTCGCCGGCAAGACCGGCACGGCCCAGCACGGTGAGGGACGCAAGGCGCATGCCTGGTTCATCTCGTTCGCACCCGCGAACGACCCGACGATCGCCGTCGCGGTGATCGCCGAGGACGGCGGCGTCGCGGGCAGCGAGGCGGGGGGTGGCACCGTCGCCGCCCCGATCGCCAAGCAGATGATGGAAGCACGGTTGAACCGATGAGGAGAGCACCCCATGCCTGAGGTCCCGAAGCTGCTCGGGGGACGCTACGAGGTCGGTGAGCTCCTCGGACGCGGTGGCATGGCCGAGGTGCACCGAGGCTACGACTCCCGGCTCAGCCGCCAGGTCGCCATCAAGATGCTGCGCAGCGACCTCGCCCGCGACAACACCTTCCTGGCCCGGTTCCGCCGCGAGGCCCAGTCGGCGGCGGGGCTCAACCACGCCTCGATCGTCGCGGTCTACGACCACGGCGAGGACATCCTCACCGAGACCGGCGGCGCCCAGGTCAAGGTGCCCTACATCGTCATGGAGTTCGTCGACGGCAAGACCCTGCGCCAGGAGATCACCGAGCGCGGCACGGTCGGCCCCACCGAGGCGCTGCGCATCACCGAGGGCGTGCTCGACGCGCTGGGCTACAGCCACCGCAACGGCATCGTCCACCGCGACATCAAGCCCGCGAACGTGATGATCGCCCCCGACGGCTCGATCAAGGTGATGGACTTCGGCATCGCCCGGGCGATGGCCGACGCGAACGCCACGATGACGCAGACCTCGGCCGTCATCGGCACCGCCCAGTACCTCTCGCCCGAGCAGGCCCAGGGCCAGTCGGTCGACGAGCGCTCCGACCTGTACTCCACCGGCTGCATGCTCTTCGAGCTGCTCACCGGCCGGCCGCCGTTCCTCGGTGAGAGCCCGGTCTCGGTCGCCTACCAGCACGTCGGCGAGCAGCCGATCCCGCCGTCGCGGCTGGTCGAGGGCATCTCCGAGGACCTGGACGCCGTCGTGCTGCACTCGCTGGCCAAGCCGCGCGACGCCCGCTACCAGAGCGCCGGCGAGTTCCGCTCCGACCTCGCCGCGGTGCGCCTCGGCCGGCCGATCAGCGACGCGGCCCGCGGGTCGGCCGCCGCCCTCGCCGGCGCAGGGGCGCTGGCCGCCACCACGCAGGTGGTGCCGACGGGGGCCGGCGACGCGACGCAGGCCTACGGCATCGCACCGGTCCCGGCGCTCGGCGACGGGTCCGGCACCGAGACCATCCCCGGGCTCGAGGAGCGGGAGGAGAAGAAGCGCGGCCCGGGCGGCTGGATCGTGCTCACCCTGGTCACCCTCGCGGCCCTGGCCGCCCTCGTCTACGGGCTGACGACCTACTTCAACGGCGAGGAGACCCCGAAGGTCGCCGTGCCGCAGCTCGTCGGTCTCCCCCTCGCCACCGCCGAGTCCAGGATGGCGCAGGCCGAGCTCGTCATCGAGGTCAAGCGCACGCCGAGCGACGACGTGGAGGTCGACACCGTGATGAGCCAGAACCCGACGGCCGGCGCCGAGGTCAGCCCCAACAGCACCGTGCAGGTCTTCGTCTCCTCGGGGCCGGCGGCGGTGACCGTGCCCGACCTGAAGGGCCTGACCGTCGCGGAGGCCACGAGCCAGCTCAGCGACCAGGGCCTGGTCATCGGCACGGTGCAGGAGGTCGACGACCCCGGCACCGAGGAGGGCAAGATCATCGACTCCAACCCCGAGGCCGGCACCTCCGTGGCACCTGACACGAAGATCACCGTGCGGGTCGGCACCGGCAAGGTGCCGGTGCCCAACGTCGTCGGCAGGTCGCAGAGCGAGGCGCAGTCGATCATCGCCGGCGTCAACCTCAAGGTGTCCACGTCGTTCAAGCAGACCAACGACGTGCCCGAGGGACAGGTGATCTCGCAGAGCCCGCGCGACGGCACCGCCGACATCGGTGCCACCATCAAGATCACCGTGGCGCAGAAGGCCGCCCCCACCGTGACCCCCACGACGGCGACCCCGACC
This sequence comes from uncultured Actinomycetota bacterium, assembly GCA_963800505.1. GTDB lineage: Bacteria > Actinomycetota > Actinomycetes > Actinomycetales > Dermatophilaceae > Fodinibacter. The sequence continues at coordinate 67,750 of CAWDBL010000001.1, read as the reverse complement.
CCGACCCCCACCCCGACGCCCACGGCGACGCCGAAGCCGTCGGAGAGCACCTCGCCCACGGTGCCCCCGAGCCCCTGACCCGTCCCCAGATCGACCAATAGGTCACAACAGGGACACCCCGGCCCCGGTGCGCCGTCCCCAGATCGACCAATAGGTCACAACAGGGACACCTCGGGACGGCCCCCGCATGGTCAGCGGCGGGTCAGCCGGCGGCGACCATCCGGGCGACGCCGGCGGCGTCGTGCACGAGCGGGCTCAGCCCCGCCGAGTTCGCAACCGCATCCGGCATCCCGCACAGCTGCAGCCAGTTGGCGAGCATCCGGTGGCCACCGTGCGTGAGCACCGACTCGGGGTGGAACTGCACGCCGTGCAGCGGCAGGCTCGCGTGCCGCACCGCCATGATGATGCCGCTCTCGGTGCGGCCGTTGGCCAGCAGCTCGTCGGGCAGCGTGGCGGGCTCGATGGTGAGTGAGTGGTAGCGGGTGGCCGTGAACGGGTCGGGGGCGCCCTCGAGCACGCCGGTGCCGTCGTGATGCACCTGCGAGGTCTTGCCGTGCAGCAGCTCGGGCGCCCGGCCCACGGTGGCACCGAGCACGACCCCGAGGGCCTGGTGGCCCAGGCACACGCCGAGCATCGGCTGCTGCCGCTCGGCACACGCCTCGATCATCGCCATCGACACCCCGGCCTCCTCGGGCGTGCCGGGGCCGGGTGAGACGAGCACGCCGTCGAACTCGGCACCGTCGGCCGGGGCGACCGCGTCGTTGCGCACGACCTCGCAGTCGGCCCCCAGCTGCTCGAGGTAGCCGACGATGGTGAAGACGAAGCTGTCGTAGTTGTCGACGACGAGGATGCGGGTCATGGCGTCAATGGTGCAGCATCACGAGGCGGGGACGGAGGCGTGCTCGGGGACGATGGACCCGGTGTAGGCCGGGAAGGTGCGCTCGCCCACGCTCTTCACGTCGTAACCGAGCCCGACCGCGATCGACCAGTCTCGCAGGGTTCCCACGGACGGGTCGTTGTCGAGCTCGGAGCGCATCGCGCCCCGGTCGCCGATGGCGGTGATGACGTAGGGCGGGGAGTAGACCCGCCCCTGCAGGATGAGCGTGTTGCCGACGCACCGCACCGCGCTGGTCGAGATGACCCGCTGGTCCTGCAGCATCATCGCCTCGGCGCCCCCCTTCCACAGCGCGTTGACCACCGACTGCACGTCCTGCTGGTGGATGACGTAGTCGTCGGGGTCGCCGCCGGCGGGAACGTCTCCGCCGTCGAGCTTGGCGTCGTCGAGGGTGACCTGCAGCGCGGGGCCACGTACCGGTGTGCGGCCGGCGACCGCGGCGATCTCGCTGGCCTGGCGCTCGAGCTTCTGCGTCTCCAGGTCGCCCGGCGCGAGCGCGGCGGTGGCCGCGTCGACCCGGCCCTGCAGGGCGCCGAACTGCGCGGCGCGGTCCTCGTTCGTGCGGTTCTGGGCCCGGATGAGGTCGGGCAGCCGCGCCTGGTCGGTGCGCAGGTCACTGCCGTCGGAGGCCTGCACACTGGAGGCGAACAGGGTGCCAGCGACCAGGGCCGCGACGGGCACCAGCCAGGGCCAGACGGAGGGACGGTCGACCCGTCCGGCGTGCTCACCGGCCACGGCGGCCACCTCCTTTCCCCGAACACCCTCTACGCTAGGCCAACACCATCAACGTCACGAGGAGACCGTTCGTGCCCGAGTCAAAGGGTCGCTCCAAACCCGCATACACCCCGCCGCGCACGGCGCAGAAGAACACGACGCCCAACCCGCGCTGGTTCGTGCCCCTCATGCTCGGCCTGATGATCGTCGGCCTGATCTGGGTCGTCACGTTCTACATCTCCGGCGTGAACCAGTTCCCGATCCCCGCGATCGGCCGCTGGAACCTCGCCGTCGGCTTCGGCCTGATGCTCTCCGGCTTCCTGATGACCACCCGCTGGCGCTGACCCAGGACCCCACCCGGGTTCCACCGGTCCGCGGGTTTCCACAGGGCCGGCGGAGGTTGTCCACAGGAGTTGTCCCCACTGGGGACGAATGACAGCCGTGTAACCCACGCCCCGCGCCGGCTCAGCCGGCCAGGGCGTACTTCCCGATCGTCAGCACGACGAGCACGAGCAGGATGCCGCCCATCGAGAACCAGTGCACCGTGCGGTTGGGGGGCTCCAGCGGCTCGCGGTTGCGGCCCGAGTAGGCGATCGCCGCGGCCACGGCCGCGCCGGTGAGCAGCCCGCCGAGGTGCGCCTGCCACGCGATGCCCGGGATGACGAACCCGATGACGGCGTTGATGCCGATGATCACGTACATGCCCGCGGCGGACCGGCCGAGCCGGCGCTGCAGCACGAGGAACGCGCCGAACAGGCCGAACACCGCACCGGAGGCGCCGACCGCGCCCGTCCACCACATCCCGTAGTCGCCCGTCGCGACCTGGGCGGCGCTCGGTGGGGTGGACAGCAACAGGTACATCACCGAGCCGCCGAGGGCGCTGAGCAGGTAGATGGCGACGAACCGGGCCCGCCCGAGCATCGGCTCGAGGTAGGTGCCCATCACCCACAGCGCGTACATGTTGAACGCGATGTGCGTGATGCCACCGTGGGCGAACGCCGAGGTGAGGAACCGCCACGGCTCGCTCTGGGCCACGGCCGGCACGAAGGCGATCTGCGACTGCACGGTCGGGCTGACGTACTGCGCGACGAACACGAACAGGCAGATGCCGATGATCGTCATCGTCGCGACCGGCCGGCCGTCGGTGACCGAGCCGCCGAAGACGGTGCGCGCCTGGCGCACCGTCTTCGCGCCCTCGGCCACGCAGTCGACGCACTGGATGCCGACCGCGGCCGGCCGCTGGCACTCCGGACAGGTGGGGCGCATGCACCGCTGGCAGCGCACGTAGGACTCACGGTCGGGGTGCCGCGGGCACACCGGGACCTGCTCGACGGCATCCGGGTAGGCCGGCTGCTCACTCACGTCGGTCCTCGTTTCCTGCGCCGGGAGCCCGCGGTGGCGGGGTCAGTCCTCGATCTCGACGCGCTCGATGACGACGTCGTCGAGCGGCTTGTCCATCTGACCGGTGGCCACGGCGGCGATCGTGTCGACGACCTCGCGGCTCGGGCCGTCGGCGACCTCGCCGAAGATGGTGTGCTTGCCGTTGAGCCACGAGGTGGCGCCGACGGTGATGAAGAACTGCGAGCCGTTGGTGCCCTTGCCCATGCGCTTGCCGGCGTTGGCCATGGCGAGCAGGTAGGGGCGGTCGAACTGCTTGTCGGGGTGGATCTCGTCGTCGAACGCGTAGCCCGGGCCGCCCATGCCGCGGCCGAGCGGGCAGCCGCCCTGGATCATGAAGCCGGGAATGATGCGGTGGAAGATCAGCCCGTCGTAGAACTTGGTCGGGTTGGTGCGCCCGGCGTCGTCCTTGTACTGCTTGCTGCCGGTGGCCAGACCGGTGAAGTTGGCGACGGTCTTGGGGGCCTCGTTCGGGAACAGCTCGACGACGATGGGCCCGTGGTTGGTGTGCAGGGTTGCCTTCATGGCGTCGATCCTCTCACGCCGCGAGCGGGCTCCGGCCGCCGATCCCGGCGACCCCGGATGGCTTGGAATCGCCCAAACAGGGCAGGATGGGGCCAAGACAAACGTCCAACACGAGGAGGACACGTGTTCCGCACACCCACCAAGACCGACCAGGCCAAGGATGCCGTGGCGGCCGGTGCCGAGAAGGTGACAGACGGCGCCCAGGTGGCCGTCGACAAGGCCGCCGAGCTCAAGGTGAAGGCCGCCGAGGCCTCGACGGCCACTGCTGCCGGTGCCGTCGTCGCGAAGGAGAAGGCGGCCGATGCCGCCGAGGTCGCCCGCGAGACCGCGGAGGCCGTCAAGGAGTACGCGCACGAGGCCGCCGAGGCCATCGCCCCCAAGGTCGAGCACGCCCGCGAGGCCTTCGTCGACGACGTGCTGCCCAAGGTCGCCAGCGCGCTGGCCGCGATCGCCGCCGGTGCCGCCGCCGCGAAGGAGTCCGCCGCCGAGGCCGCCGACCGGGCCCCCGACGCCTACGCCGTGCTCAAGGGTGACGCCGTCGCGAAGAAGGGCGGCAAGGGCAAGTGGATCCTGCTCCTGGGCGCGATCGCCGCCGGTGCGGCCGTCATGGCGTGGCGCAAGAGCAACGAGCGCCCCGACCCGTGGGCGACCGCCGGCTCCTACACGCCGCCCAAGCCGGTGTCCGAGAAGGTCGGCGACCTCGCCACGGCCGCCAAGGGCAAGGCCACCGAGGTCAAGGACGCCGCGGTCGACAAGGCCGGTGAGCTCAAGGGCAAGGCCGGCGACGCCACCGACGCCGCCAAGGACTCGGCGGGCGACGCCACGGATGCCGTGAAGGACAAGGCCCTCGACGCCGAGGTGGCCATCACCGACGCGGCCGACTCCAACCCGGTCATCCTCTCCGACGCTCAGATCGACGACGGCGCCTTCGACGACTCGGCTGATGCAGTCGACGCCGACGCCGACGCCAGCGTCCCGGCCCTCTCGGAGACCTCCGAGGGCGCCGACCTGTCGACCCCGCACCTCGACAGCGGCTCGACCGACAAGGCCTGACGCACCGACACCAGCACCAGCACGACGCCGGCCGTCCCCGAGTGGGGCGGCCGGCGTCGCCGTCTGCGGCAGACTTCCCGACTGTGTGCGGATCCTCCCCCTGGAATGGGGTGGAAGTTCCGCACGAAGTCGCTCCTACAGGGTCAGGCCGTGGCCGAACGGGAACAGCGGGTCGTCGTAGCCGGGCACGTCCTCGGGGTGGGCGCGCACCTGGTCCATCGAGCGCGGCAGGTCGAACGGCAGCCGCCCGCCCGGCGCGACGGCGCCGGTGAGCGCCTCCAGCAGGGCGTCGTCGCTGGTGCCGTAGCTCGCGACCACGGCGGCGGCCACCGGCAGCAACGGGGTGAGCACCGCGGGCCGGTCGAGCGTGACGTCGACGACGAGCGGGCAGGCCGCCGCGATCCGCTGCATCCGCACCACCAGCCCCGGCGCGAAGTCGAGCGAGCCCGCGCGGAACCACGACTCGAGGAACAGGTCCGAGCGCGGCTCGAACGGCGCGCTCAGCCGCACCAGCGCCACGTCGGCGTCCTCCGGACGCTCCACCGGGATGCCGTGCCGCGCCACCGCCTCACGCCGCACGTTCTCGGCGTAGATGCGCAGCCCGGCTGCGAGCGGGAGCAGCCGGCCGGCATCCGAGGCCTCGTTGGTGAGCACGGTGACCGAGCGGGCCTGTGCCGCGTGGCCCGCGGCCCGGAAGTCGTCGCGGCCCACCGTGCGGGCGGCGGCGTCCTCGTCGACGTAGGGGTCGTCGAACAGCCCCAGCCGGAACTTCACCGCGAGCAGCCGCCGGGCCGACGCGTCGATGCGCTCCTGCGAGACGCGCCCCTGCTCGACGAGGTCGAGCAGCACCTCGACGCACTCCTCGCCCCCGAACTGGTCGGCGCCGGCGGCGAGGATGCGCTCCATCCGCCCGTGCGCGTCGAGGTGCTCGACGCCCCAGGCCCGCGCCGGCAGCACCTGGTCGCCCACGTGGTTGTCGTTGACGAGCTCCCAGTCGGTGACGACCACGCCGTCATAGCCCAGCTGATCGCGCAGCATCCCGGTGACGACCTGGGCGTTGTAGCCGAAGCCGACCTCCTCGATCGGCTCGCCGTCGACCACGAGGCCGACCGGCATCCCGTAGTAGGGCATCACGGCGGCGGTGCCGGCCTCGATGACCGCGGGAAAGGGAGCGAGGTGGTCGGCGAACCGCCCTCCGGGATAGACCTGTTCGCGCCCGTAGGGGAAGTGCGCGTCCTCGCCGCCCTGCTGCGGGCCGCCGCCGGGGAAGTGCTTCGAGGTGCAGGCGACGCTGTCGGGGCCGAGCACCTTGCGCTGGAAGCCCTCGAGGTAGGCCGTGCCGAGCTCGGTCACCAGGGCGGGGTCCTGGCCGAAGGTGCCGGCCTGGCGCGCCCACCGCGGCTCGGTGGCGAGGTCGAGGGTGGGGTGCAGGGCGGCCCGGATGCCGACCGCGACGTACTCCTGGCGGGCGATGTCGGCGAACTCGCGCACGGCATCGGCGTCGCGCAGCGCGGCCAGGCCGAGCGGCTCGGGCCACTGCGAGAACGACGTCGCCGTGAACGAGACGCCGGCGTTCTCCATGAACGCGTGGCGCGGGTCGGTCGAGATGGTGACCGGGATGCCGTGCGGCGTGCGCTCGGCGAGCGCCTGGAGCGCGTTGTGCCAGCGGGCCGCCATCTCGGGGTCGTCGAGGGCGTGCACGTTGAAGTGGGTCAGGTGCTTCTCGAGCACCACGACGCTGGTCGGTGACTTGCTGATCGCCCCGGCGGTCTCGACGACCGTGCCGTCGGCGCCGGCCTCGATGACGGTCTGGAACATCAGCCCGACCTTCTCCTCGAGCGACAGCCGCCCGAGCAGGTCGTCGACCCGCGCGTCAACGTCGAGCCGCGGGTCCTCGAACGGGTCCATCACCCCGTTGCGGTTCAGGTCGCGGTAGCGCACACCGTCGTCGGTGGTCGCCCAGCCATCCTGGTGTGGTCCGTTCACGGAAGATCCCCCTCGAAGTGTCGCGCGTCCATCCTCGGTGATGGCCACGACGCGTGCTGCCGGGCCCAGGCGGCAGCACGCGTCGTGCGTCTGGTAGGTCGGCTCATGCGCCGCCGGGGACCCCCGCCCCGAACCGCTCGATGCCGATGACGGGCCGCAGCGCCTTCTCGACCCGCCTGGTGCTGAACGCCTTTCGCAGCACGCCGTGGCCCAGCACATTGCCCAGCGCGCCCATGACCATGGCCTGGTCGAGCGAGAGGTAGCGCCGGGCGACGGTGCCGCTGCGGGTCGCGACCGCGTCGAAGAAGCCGCCCGCGCCGTAGGCCCCGAGGTCCTTCTCGATCCTGGCGAGGTTGGCGGTCGCCTGCCGGGGCTCGAACATCATCGCGAGGAACGACGCGTGGGGGGTGACCACGCCGTCGCCGTACTTCGGGTTCGGGTTGGTGGCCGGCCGGCAGTCGCCGAAGCCGAGGTCGAGGTTGGTCATCTCCTGGTCGGAGAAGTAGCCCTCGGGGTTGAGCCCGAGCGCGTCGACGCCGTACTCGCGGTAGCCGCCGGCCGGGTTGCTCGACGGCGAGAAGCCCCAGTAGCCGTAGCCGGCGTCCTCGAGGCCGTGCTCGCGCTCGGCACGTACGTGCAGCGGGTGGTTGACCCCCCAGCTGCGCGGCGCCCACTTCTCCTCCGGCACGAACACCGCGGGCATGAGCTCCTCGAACATGCTTCCGCCCCAACCGGGCACGATGTGCATGCCCCGGTAGGTGTAGGCACCTTCGAACACCTCGATGCCGAGGTAGGTGCGGGTCTCGCCCACCGGCTGCATCTCGTGCCACGCCCAGTCGCAGCTGGCCGGGAAGGTGCGCCACGGTGCGAAGTAGTGCTTGCCGGGGACCTGGCCGGTGAGGATGCCGAGGTAGCTCGTGATCCGCGTCTCGGAGACGATCGTGTCGTAGTGGTGGGTGGTCAGCCAGACCGGGTCGCCGCCGATGTGGGTGCCCACGTAGGTGCCACCGGGACGGCCGTCGGCGAACGGGTAGAACCCGCCGTGCATGAGCCCACCGGTGCGCACGGTCGGGTGACCGTCGGCACCGTCACCGGGGTTGTAGAAGGCGTCCCAGCGCATCCGGTCGAACAGCTTCGCGGCGAGGCGGCCGGCCTTGCGGTCGGCGTTCGTGACGACGAGCAGGGCCGCACCGAGCCAGCCGCTGTCGACGCTCGACACGAACGGCTCGACGGGCTTGCCGTCCTCCGGCCAGATCCGCAGCGTGGCGCCGGTCGCCTCGTCGTACCAGTTGAAGAACATCCCGCTGGCCTCGTGGTGCTCCATGCGCAGCAGGGTGCGCAGGGTGCGGGTCAGGCGGGCGGTGCACTCCTTGCGCGAGATGATGCCGAGCTCGCGGGCCACGATGGTCGACCACAGGTAGCCGCCGATGTTGGTCGGCGAGGTGAAGCCCGACCGGTCGCCGGCCGCGAGCGACTCGGGGATGTTGTCGGCCGGCAGGCCGGTTCGCGGGTCGGTCATCGCGTCGAGGCTGTGCCAGGTGTCGCGCGCCCAGCGGTGCAGGAGACGGGTGTTCGGCGCACCCTTGGGGTGGTGGTGACCCCTGCCGGGCGAGCCGGCGGCGGCATCCGGGCTGAGGCCCAGCGCGGCGAGCATCGCTGTGCCCCCCACGATGACGTTCCGGCGACCGGGAGCGGCCAGGCCGAGGTCGACAAGCGACGGGGTGGAGGAGGACGGGCTGGACGAGGAGGCAGGGACGGTCGGGTCGGACATGGTCTGGCCTTTCGTTCGGGGTGGGTCGCGGCGGCGCCCGGGGTGGCCGGGCCGCCCGCGACGGACGGGTCTACTTGATGCCGGTGGTGGCGATGCCCTCGATGACCTTGCGCTGGAAGGCGAGGAAGAGCGCCAGGATCGGGAGCACGACGACGGTCGCCCCTGCCAGGAGCAGGCCGTAGTTCGTGGAGTTCTGGCCCTTGGAGTACAGGGCGAGGGCGACGGGCAGCGTGTAGGAGTCCTCGGTCTGCGCCACCACGAGGGGCCAGAGGAAGTTGTTCCAGCTCGCGAGGAACGTGAGGATGGCGAGGGTCGCCAGGGCGGGCCCGCACAGCGGCAGGATGATCCGGGCGAAGATCCGCAGCTCTCCCGCACCGTCGACCCGGCCCGCGTCGAGCAGGTCACGGGGCAGCCCGAGGATGAACTGCCGCATCAGGAACACCCCGAAGGGTGCGACGAGGAAGGGCAGGATCAGCCCTGGGAGCGTGTCGACCAGGCCGGCGTTCGCCACCAGGACGAAGAGCGGGACGAAGGTGACGACGCCCGGGATCATCAGCGTCCCGAGAACGGCCACGAAGACGACGTTCTTGCCCCGGAAGTTGAGCATCGCCAGGGCGTAGCCGAGCATCGAGCAGAAGAGCAGGTTGCCCGCCGTCACGACCAGGGCCACGATCGTCGAGTTGATGAAGTAGGTGGTGAAGTCGAGCCGGGAGAACAGCTGCGTGTAGTTGTCGAGCGAGGGGTTCTCGGGAAGCCACGTGGGCGGTGTCTGGCGCAGTTCCGCGGTGGGCTTGAGGCTGCCGAGGACCATCCAGATGAACGGTGCCGCGACGACGACGACCCCCACGGTGAGCAGGACGTAGAGCCACCATCTGCCCTTGCTCCTGTTCGACGTCTTCCTGGGTGCCTTCGTGGTCGTGGTCGTGGTCTCGGTCGGGGTGGTGGTCGTGGTCATGACGGCCTCACTGGTTCTCTCGCAGGAGCCGGAACTGGATCGCCGTCACGACCGCGATGACGATGAAGATGAGGTAGCTGATCGAGGCCGCGTACCCGTAGTTGCCGAAGCCGAACTGCTTGTACGTGTACATCGACATCGAGATGGTGCTGTCGAGCGGGCCACCGTTGGTCATGACGAAGGGCTCCTCGAAGAACTGCAGGTAGCCGATCATCGTGATGACGCTGACGAACAGGATGATGGGGCGCATCAACGGCATCGTGATGTGCCGGAACCGTTGCCACGCACTGGCGCCGTCGATGGCGGCTGCCTCGTGCAGGACCCACGGCACCGCTTGCAGCCCGGCGAGGAAGATGATCATCGAGGTGCCGAAGTTTCGCCAGGAGGCCATCATGATCAGCGCCGGCATCGACCAGTTGGGGTCGCCGAGCCAGTTCGGCCCGGGGATGCCCACCCAGCCCAGCACCGTGTTGATCAGCCCGAACTCGGTCTTGAGCAGGAACTGCCAGACGACGGCCACGGCGACGATCGAGGTGACGACGGGGGTGTAGAAGCCCAGCCGGAAGGCCGACCGGAACTTCGTGATGCCACGGTCCAGGGCCACGGCCGCGGCCATCCCCAGCGTCAGGGTCAGCGGCACACCCACGAGGACGAAGTAGGCCGTGTTGCGCGCCGACCGCAGAAAGGTGTCGTCGCTCAGTGCCCTGGTGTAGTTGTCGAGGCCGATGAACCCGACCGAGAACGGCGTCCTCAGGTCGCCGGCCCTGGTGTCGGTGAAGCTCATGAAGAGCGACTGGAACACCGGCCAGACCGTGAACACGAGGAACAGCAGGAGGAACGGCAGCGCGAGGATCCAGGCCGCCCGCCCCTCTCGCAGGCGAGACGCGGTGGTGCGCCTGCGGGAGGGGGGGGTGCGCTCGGCGGCGCCGCTCGAGGCGACGTCCCGCTCGGTCGCGGTGGACATGATCAGTTTCCGGTCCCGATGGACTCGGCCTGCTGCTGCACGGTCTGCAGTGCAGCGGCCGGGTCGGCGCCGGTCTTGGTGACCTTCTCCATCTCGGAGTCGAACGAGGTCACGACCTCTTCCCAGGTCGGGAACGACGGCGGGGCCTGGGCGGTCTCGAGCTGCTTGCCGAACACGGCGAGCTTCTCGTCGGCGGTCAGGGCCGGGTCCTGCCAGGCGCTCTTGACCGAGGGCAGGTCCGTGGACAAGCCGTACCACTTGACCTGCGTCTCGGGCTCGGAGAGCCAGTTGACCAGCTTCCATGCGGAGTCGCGGTTCTGGGTGTTCTTGAAGACGACCAGGTTCGACCCGCCCACGAACGAGGAGGACTTCACGTCAGCCGGGATCTGCATGACGTCGTACTTGTCCTTGAAGCCCTCGCCGCCGGCCTTCTCGACCGCGGACATCATCCACGGGCCGGAGATGAACATCGGCACCTTGCCGCTGGCGAAGTCGGGCTCGGTCGTCGGGGTCGCCGGGGCGGCCTTGTCCGAGATGCCGTCGGTGAAGAACGACTGGTAGTACTCCGTGGCCTTGAGCACCTCGGGGCTGTCGAAGTTGTACGCCTTGCCGTCGTCCTTGGTGAGGTCGGCGCCGGCCGACCAGGCGAACGGCATCACCGTCTGCCAGGATCCGGTGCCGCCGGCCTGCAGGCCGATGCCCCACTTCGCGCCGGCCTTGTCCTGCATCGCCTTGGCCATCGTCTTCAGGCCGGCCCAGTCGGTGGGGGGCGTGGTGATGCCGGCCTTCTCGGCCAGGTCGGTGCGGTAGTAGACCAGGCGGGTCTCGACGTACCACGGCACCCCGTACGACGTGCCGGCGACCTCGGTGGTCTTCTGTGCGCCGTCGAAGAAGGCGGACTTGTCGACCTCGCCCGGGGTTGGGTCGAGCGCGCCCATTCCGGCGAACTCACCCATCCAGGTGGTGCCGACCATGGCGACGTCGGGGGTCTTGTTCGCGGTGATCGCGGTGGTGAACTTGTCGTGGGCGGCATCCCACGGGATGGCGGTGACCTCCACCTTCGCCCCGGGGTTGGCGGCCTCGAACTCCTTGGTGAGCTCGGGCAGCTTCTCGCCCTCGGCGCCCATGGCCCACACGGTGATGGTGCCCGTGGCGGCACCGGATGCCACGGCCTTGCCGGTCTCTGCCGCGCCGCTGCCGGCGTCCTCCCGTCCGCAGGCGGACACGGTCAGGGCAAGCGCGGTGACGCCGGCCAGGGTGATGGCGGAGGTGCGTCTCATCGGTCTCTCACTTTCTGGGTGGATGCGGGTATCGGTCGTGCGGGTGTGGTGTGGGTGACGGATGCCGTGGCGAGCCGGCGGAGGCCGGTCGCTAACCGGCGGGGTGGCCCGGTGGGCACCCGCAGGAGCTGCGGATCACCACCTGCGTGGCCAGCACCCGGCGCTCGGCACTCGGGGGGGCGCCGGAGACCAGGTCGTGCAGCCGGTCGGCGGCCAGCGCCCCCAGCTCCTGCACCGGCTGGCGCACGGTCGTCAGGCCGGGCCGCACGTAGCGGGAGGTCATGACGTCGTCCCAGCCGACGATCGCGATGTCGCCCGGCACGTCGACGCCGCCGTCGACGAGGCGGGCCATGACGGCCAGGGCGAGCTCGTCGTTGCCGCAGACGAGGGCGTCGGCGGTGAACTCGCCCGCGAGCAGCCGGTCGGCGACGGCGGTGCCGTCGCGCTCGCGGAGCTCCGCGCGCACCGGCTCGGCGGCGGTCAGGCCGCGGCCCTGGTGCGCCGCGACGAACCCCTCGTAGCGCTCGAGGAGGTCGGGGGCCGCGTCGGTGTCGCCGACGAAGAGCAGGTCGGTGCGCCCGTGGTCGAACAGGTGCTCAGTGAGCCGCCGGGCGCCCTCGACGTTCTCGGCGGCGATGGCCTCGATGCCGGGCCGGGCGTGGCCGGCGATGACGACCACCGGCTTGCTGCTGGTGCCGATGTTGGCGGCGTCGGAGCCGAGCACCGCGATGCCGTCGACCCGGGTGGCCAGCGTGCGCACCGCCCGGTCGCGGTCCTCCTTGGTGTCGGCCAGCACCAGCATCACGCTCTGGTCGAGGTCGGCCGCCCGGGTCTCGAAGCCCACGAGCAGCTCGGCGTAGTAGGGGCCGCTCAGCTCGGGCAGCACCAGGCCGTAGGTGGCGTGGTGGCGCACGGCCAGGCTCCGGGCGGCGCCGGAGGGCAGGTAGTCGAGCTGCGCCACGGCATCGAGCACCTTGCGGGTGGTGCGCTCGGACACCAGCGAGGACCCCTGCAGCACCCGCGACACGGTGGCGATGCTGACGCCGGCCTCGGCGGCGACGGAGTAGATCGTCGCCCCCCGGCGTGCGTCATCGGCGTCAGCCATGGTCCTGCCTTCGTCATTGAAAGCGCTTACATTTCTGACTCAAGAGTGCTGACCGCCCCGAGGCAGCGGGGCTCTACTGACATAACGAAACGGTAACGGCGGGGTGCCGAGCGCTCAGTGGGCCTCGCGGAGGCTCTCGCCGCCCCGCTCGAGGCTGACCGCGAGCGAGTCGCGCGCCCCCTCGAGGTGCGAGCGCATCTGCTCCTCGGCAAGCGCGGCATCCCCGGCCTCCAGCGCCTCGAGCACCTGCCGGTGCTCGCGGGCGATCCGGTCACGGCCGAGCACGTAGCGCGACTGCACCATCGACAGGTGGATCTCGCCGGAGAGGGCGGCGTACAGCCGGCTGAGCCGGGGGCTGGCCACCGAGCTGACCAGCGCCCGGTGGAAGTCGAGGTCGGCGTCGACGAACACGCTGTGCGGCGCGTCGTCGGGCACCGCCGACAGGGCGGCGACGGCCCGGCCGGCGCCGGCCGGCGGGGCGCCCTGCGCCACCACCGCGCCCACCACACCGATCTCGAGCGGGATCCGCACGAGGAAGAGGTCCTCGACGTCGGCGCGCGACAGCACCGGCACGTGGGCCGACTTGTGCGGCTGGCGGCGCAGCAGCCCTTCGTGCACGAGCTGGGTGATGGCGGTGCGCGCCGTGGGGCGCGAGATGCCGAACTCCGTGGCGATGTCCGCCTCCACCAGCACGGCCCCCGGCGCCAGGTGGCCGTCGAGCACGCGGGCCCGCAGCGTGTCGACCAGCGCGTCGACCACCGACACGGTGCGCAGGGTACTCATGGCGGGCACCTCCTTGGTGGCTCTCCCGGGTTTCAGCCAAGCAGTGACGAGGCGGCTCTACGTCGGGGTGTGACGCAGGCAACCCGTGCTCCCGATTGCACGACAAGTATACGGGTCATATTGTCAGACGATACCAAGAACCGGACAAGGGAGTTCCACGTGTTCCAGCCAGAAGCAGCCCCCGTCGGCGGGTCATTGGCGCTCTCCGCGCTCGTGGCTGCGCTACCCCTCATCACGTTGTTCGTGCTCCTCGGAGCGCTGAAGTGGAAGGCCTGGCAGGCCGGGCTGACCAGCCTGGTGGTGGCCATCGTGGTCGCCGTCGCCTTCTTCGGGATGCCGGCCAGCCAGGCGCTGATCACCGCCACCGAGGGTGGCGCCTTCGGGCTCTTCCCGATCGTCTACATCGTGCTGACGGCGATCTGGATCTTCCGGCTCACCGAGCTCACCGGCTACGACCTGGTGCTGCGCCGGGCGTTCGCGTCGGTGTCCCCGGACCAGCGGGTGCAGGCGATCCTGATCGCCTTCTGCTTCGGCGCGCTGCTCGAGGCGCTCGCCGGCTTCGGCACCCCGGTGGCCGTCACCGCCGTGATGCTGATGGCGGTCGGCATCCGCCCGGTGAAGGCCGCGGCGGTCGCCCTGGTCGCCAACACCGCCCCGGTGGCCTTCGGCGCCGTCGCGGTGCCGATCACGACCCTGGGCAAGATCACCGGTCTCGACCCGGCGAGCATCGGCGCCATGGTCGGCCGGCAGACCCCCATCCTCGCGCTCTTCGTGCCGCTCATCCTCGTGTTCATGGTCGACGGCCGGCGGGGAATGCGTGAGGCGTGGCTGCCGGCCGTCGTCGCCGGAGTCGCCTTCAGCGTCGGGCAGTTCCTCACCTCCAACTTCTGGAACTACCAGGTGGCCGACATCGTCGCCTCGTTCGCCGGCGCCCTGGCCGTCGTCGCGCTGCTGCGGGTCTGGTCGCCCTCCGAGGTGCTCGGCACCGACGGCATCTCCTCTGCCGACACCGCCCGCACCCCGGCCGCCCAGTCGGTCGGCGTCGCCTCCGGGTCGGGCAGCACCGGCAGCGCGGGCACCACCGCGGTCGTCGACGAGGACGACCCCGAGCCCCCGCCGCACCTCGGCGAGAGCGGCGGCCCGACCACCGGCCCGGTCACCGGTCGCGAGACGTTGATGGCCTTCGCGCCCTACCTCATCGTCGTGGCCCTGTTCACCCTGGTCTCCTTCGGCCCCCTGAAGACCTGGCTCGACACCCACTCGGGCTGGAAGTTCCAGTGGCCGGGTCTGGAGATCCTCAGCGCGTCCGGCAAGGCCCCCGGCGCCGCGACCTTCAACCTCAACGTGTTCACCGCGGCCGGCACGGTGCTGCTCATCGCCGGCATCCTCACCGCGCTGGTCTACCGGATCAGCCCCGGAAAGGCAGCGCGCTCGCTCGGCAAGGTCGTCGTCGACTTCCGCTACACCATCCTCACGGTGGTCGCCGTGCTCGCCCTCGCCTACGTCATGAACTTCTCCGGCCAGACCGGCACCCTGGGCACCGCGCTCGCGGAGACCGGTGCGCTGTTCGCCTTCCTCTCGGCGTCCGTCGGCTGGATCGGCGTCGCCGTCACCGGCTCGGACACCTCCTCGAACTCGCTGTTCGGTGTGCTGCAGGTGACGGCTGCCAAGGAGACCGGCATCAGCGAGTACCTCCTCGCCTCGGCCAACACCTCCGGTGGCGTGCTCGGCAAGATGATCTCGCCGCAGAACCTCGCCATCGCCGCGGCCGTCGTCGGCATGGAGGGCAAGGAGAGCGTGCTCTTCCGCAAGGTCATCTGGTGGAGCCTGGGCCTGCTGCTCGGCATGTGCGCCCTGGTCTACCTGCAGTCGACCGACGTGCTCGGCTGGATGGTCGTCACGCCGTGACGAGCCTGCTGACCCCGGCCGACCCGGTCGTCGTCGGCGCGTTCGCCGCGGCGCTCGGGGAGCCGGGCCGGCTGCACACCAGGGCCACCGACCGGCTCAAGATGTCGCACGACGCCTCGCACTACGCCCTGGTGCCGCAGGCGGTGGCCGAGCCCGTCGACGCGGGCGAGGTCGGCCGGCTCCTGGGCGCGGCGGCGGCCCACGGCATCCCCATCACGTTCCGGTCCGGCGGCACCAGCCTGTCCGGGCAGGCCGGCACCGACGGCATCCTGGTCGACACCCGCAAGCACTTCCGCAGCATCGAGGTGCTCGACGACGGGATGCGGGTGCGCGTCGGTCCCGGCGCCACCGTGCGGGCGGTCAACGCCCGGCTCGCCCGGCACGGCCGCAAGCTCGGCCCCGACCCGGCCAGCGAGATCGCCTGCACCCTCGGCGGCGTGGTGAACAACAACAGCAGCGGGATGGCGTGCGGCACCGCGGCCAACACCTACAACACGCTCGACTCGCTTGGTGCTGGTGCTGCCCAGCGGCACCGTGCTCGACACCGGCGCCCCCGACGCCGACGAGCGGCTGCGCCAGCTCGAACCCGAGCTGTACGCCGGGCTGGACCGGCTGCGCGATCGGGTGCGCGGCAACGCGGCATCCGTGCGCACGCTCGAGCAGCAGTTCTCGATGAAGAACACGATGGGCTACGGCCTGAACTCCTTCCTCGACCACACCCGGCCGGTCGACGTGCTCGCCCACCTCGTCGTCGGCAGCGAGGGCACGCTCGCCTTCGTCGCGTCCGTGGTGATGCACACCGTGCCGCTGCTGCCGCACGCGATGACCGGCCTGCTGGTCTTCGACGACCTCAGTGCCGCGACGGGGTCGCTGCCGGCGATCCTCGAGACCTCCCCCGCCACGATCGAGCTGATGGACGCCGCGTCGCTGCGGGTCGGTCAGGCCGACCCCAAGGCCGACGAGGCGCTGCGGCGCATCACCGTCGACCGGCACGCCGCCCTGCTCGTGGAGTACCAGGCGCTCACGGCGGCCGAGGTCACGGCGCTGGGCGAGGCGGCCCTGCCGGGGCTGACCCGGCTGCCGGTGAGCACCCCGGCGGCGCTCGCGTCCGACCCCGCCTCCCGCGCCCGGCTGTGGAACACCCGCAAGGGCCTGTACGCCGCAGTCGCCGGGGCGCGCCCGAGCGGCACCACCGCGCTGCTCGAGGACATCGTGGTGCCGGTGCCGGCCCTGCTGCCGACCTGCGAGCGGCTCATCGAGCTGTTCGCGCGGCACGGCTACGAGGATCCGGTCATCTTCGGGCACGCCAAAGACGGCAACATCCACTTCATGCTCAACGAGCGGCTCGAGGGCGGCGGGCGGATGGACCGCCTGCTCGCGTTCACCGACGACATGGTGTCGCTGGTGCTCGGGCACCAGGGGTCGCTCAAGGCCGAGCACGGCACCGGGCGGATCATGGCCCCCTTCGTGCGGTTGCAGTACGGCGACGAGCTGCACGACGTGATGAAGGAGGTCAAGCGGCTCTGCGACCCGCGGGGGCTGCTCAACCCCGGCGTCATCCTCAGCGACGACCCCGACGAGCACACCCGCAACATCAAGGTGGCCCCGACCGTGGAGGTCGAGGTCGATCGGTGCGTCGAGTGCGGCTACTGCGAGCCGGTGTGCCCGAGCCGCGACCTCACGACCACGCCCCGCCAGCGCATCGTGCTGCGGCGCGAGATGCGCGCCGCCGAGCAGGCCGGTGACCTGGCCCTGCTGCGCGAGCTCGAGGGCGACTACGAGTACGACGCGGTCGACACGTGCGCCGTCGACGGCATGTGCCAGACCGCGTGCCCGGTCGACATCAACACCGGGCACCTCACCAAGCGGCTGCGGGCGGAAGCCGCCGGGCCGGTCGCGAGCCGGGTCTGGCGCACCGCCGGGCGGCACTGGCAGGGGACGACGCGGGTGGCGTCCACAGCCCTGACGGTCACCCGGAAGCTGCCCGACCCCGTGGTGCTGGTGCCGAACGACCTCGCCCGCCGGGTGGGCGACGAGGACGTCGTGCCGCGGTGGTCGGGCGAGCTGCCCGGTGGCGGACAGCCGCGGCTCGACGCGAGCGCGGGTAGTTCCCCCACCAGCGCTGCGGTGGTGCGCGAGGTCGTCTACTTCGGCGCGTGCGTCGGGGCGATGTTCGGGCCGAGCGACGCGGGGCCGGGGGTGCGCGACGCCTTCGTGGCGCTCTGCCGTACGGCGGGCGTGCGGCTCGTGGCCCCGCCCGGCCTTCCCGGGCTGTGCTGTGGCACGCCGTGGCGCTCCAAGGGCATGAGCGAGGGGGCTGGCGAGATGGAGGCCCGCGTGGCGCAGGCCCTGTGGGAGGCGACCCGCGGCGGCGAGCTCGAGGTGGTCAGCGACGCCGCGTCGTGCACCGAGGGGCTGGTGACCAGCCTCGAGCACGCGGCCGAGAGCGACAGCCGGTATGCCGGCATCCGGGTCGTCGACGCCGTCGCCTTCGTGGCGGCCGAGGTGCTGCCCCGGCTGCCCGAGGCGCGGCGGGTGGGGCGCGTTGCGCTGCACCCGACCTGCTCGACGACCGAGCTGGGGATCAACGACGCTCTGCTGGCCGTGGCCCGGGCGGTGGCCGACGAGGTCTTCGTGCCCGACTCGTGGGGCTGCTGCGCCTTCGCGGGCGACCGCGGCATGCTGCACCCCGAGCTGACCGCGTCGGCGACGCGCGTGCAGTCAGCCGAGATCGCGGATGCCGGGCCGTTCGACGCGTACGCGTCGTGCAACCGCACCTGCGAGCTGGGCATGACCCGGGCGACCGGCCATCCCTACCAGCACGTGCTCGAGCTGCTGGCGGCGGCCGTCGGCTAGCCCGGATTCCGCCGGTCAGGCCCTGCGCGGGTCGGCCGTCATACCTGACGTCGCCTACCGCCTGGTAGGTGATGCGATCCCCTCATCTACCAGGCGGTAGCCCGAGGCGCGTGCGATGCCGGAGGGTGTCAGCGGCTGCGCTGGCCGGACCGGAGCACCCGGCTCGGGCCCTTGCCGGGTGCCGCGCGGCCTCCGTACTGTCGGTGGCGGGCTTGGCCCGGCCTGCCGGTCGGGGGCTGACGACGGGCGGCGGGTGCGGATGAGCTTTGACACGACCAACGGCACGCGGGGCGCCCGCCAGCCCAGGGGGCCGTTCCTGAAGTGGATGAACTCGCTGGTGGCCGGGCGGATCGCCCGCAAGGGCAAGGCTCCCGGCATGAAGTTCGACGCCCTGGTGCTCGTCACGCGCGGCGCGAAGAGCGGTGAGGAGCGCCGCAGCCCGCTCGGCTGGTTTCCCGGCCCCGACGGCAGCTGGCTCGTGGTGGCCGCCGCGGCCGGCGCCCCGAAGAACCCGGCCTGGTACTACAACCTGCGGGCCCACCCCGACGACGTGTCGATCGAGGTGCCGGGCGGCCCCGTGGCGGTGCGCGCGGAGCAGCTGCACGGCAGCGAGCGCGAGGAGGCGTGGCGGCAGGTCGTCGCCGCGTCGGCGCAGTTCGGGGGCTACCAGGACAAGACCGACCGCGAGCTGCCCGTCATCCGCCTGGTGCGCAAGGCGGGCTGAGCTGGATCGTCCGTCGCCGATCCCCCGGTGTCGGTGGCCGCTGGCACGGTGGTCGACATGGACATCACCCGCCTACAGCCCCAGGGGCTCGTCGTGAGCCCGGCCTTCAGCCACGTCGCCGTCGTCCCGCCCGGCGCGACCACGATCTACGTCGGCGGCCAGAACGGCGTCGACGCAACCGGTGCCGTCGTCTCTGACGACGTGGGCGAGCAATCCGCGCGCGCCCTCGACAACGCCGTCGTGGCGCTGGAGGCGGCCGGTGCCTCGCTCACCGACGTCGTGCAGTGGACCGTGCTGCTCCACGCCGACGCCGACCTCAACGCCGCCTACGGCGCCATCGCCCCGAAGCTCGCCGGGGGCGGCGCACCGCCGCTGGTCACCGCGGCGCTCGTGGCCGGCATCGGCGTGCCGGGTGGGCTGATCGAGATCAGCGCCATCGCGGCCGTGCTGCCCGACGCCGCACCGGCCTAACCGGCCGCCGTCGGCACCAGGTGCTTGCGGCCGGTGAGCAGCGCGAGGCTGTAGCAGACCGCCACGATGACGAGCAGGGCGTTGAAGCCGAGGATGAGCGCGAGGTACTCCAGCGCGCCACCGACCATGGCCCCGAGCAGGTTCGCGCCGAAGGCCGTGGTCGACTCCCCGACCCCCTTGAAGCGCACCGCGAAGATCAGGTTGGCCACGAAGATCGGCAGGAACGCGATGGTCACCCCGACCAGGAACCGGGGCACCGGCGAGAGGTCGAGCAGCAGGTCACCGGGCACCAGCCACGCCAGCGCGAGCGCTCCCAGCAGCGCGGGGTAGAGCAGCACGGGGCGCGAGATGCGCACCCGGCGGGCCACCTCGATCGCCGCGAGCACGCTGAGCAGCACCCCGGTGAACACCGCCGCGTTGACCGCCCAGGTGGTGCCGAACAACAGGGCGAACTGCACGACGTTCTTGGTCTCGAGCAGCAGGAACGCCACGCCCATGAAGAACAGGTCGGTGTAGGGCGCCATCTTCTTCAGCGGGCCGCCGACCGCGCGCACCAGCACCAGCGAGGCGAGCAGCACCAGCCCGAGCATGACGAGGTAGAACGAGGGGATGGTGCGGGTGCCGAGGTAGGGGAACGGCCGGTCGTCGACCGAGGGCTCGAGCTCGCCGACCCGTGGGGTCCACGTGGTGGTGCAGCCGCCGGTCGAGGCGTCGTCGCGCAGCGTGAGCACGGCCTGCTGGCGCTGCCCGTTGGTGGGGCCGAGCTGCACGCAGGGCGCTGTGCCGTAGACGGTGCGGATGGTGTTGGCGTAGCGGTCGAGCAGCCACGGCTCGTAGTAGTTGTACATCGCGAAGGTGCCGCCGGGGGTCAGCAGCGAGCGCGCGCGGTCGAGGGCCTGGGTGGTGAACAGGTAGTTCTCCAGCCGCAGCGCCGACTGGCCGGTGACGATGGTGGCCGAGTCGGGCAGGGCGAACAGCACCAGGTCGTAGCGGCTCGACGCGCGCTCCATGAAGGCGCGCCCGTCGTCGACGTGCACCGTGACGCGCGGGTCCGAGTAGGGACGGTCCGGATGCCGGTCGCGCCCGATCTGCACCAGCGCCGGGTCGATCTCGACCGCGTCGACCTGTGTGGCACCCTTGCTCAGCGCCACCGCGACGTCGTTGCCGGTGCCCGCGCCCACGACCAGCACGCGGTCGTGCGGCCCGGCATACGTGTAGGGGTAGAGGTAGAACGGCGAGTCCTTCGTGATCTGCTCGACCGAGGCGGTCGTCTGCAGCGGGGTGTTGTTGACGTCGATCCGCACGTTGCCGCCGGACGCCGTGTCGGTGCGGATCTTGTAGTACGGCGACCACTGGTAGGAGCCGAGGAACGACTCCAGCCCCAGCACCGCCACGGTGACCGCGATGCCGGCCGCGGGCAGCCAGCGCCACGACCGCACCCGCGGCCCGAGCAGCACGACGAACACCACAGCCGAGAGCACCGCCCAGGCGAGCGGTGGCATCCGCAGGAACGACAGCCCCGCGAAGGTGACGATGCCGAGCAGCGAGCCGCCGATGTCGAGGCGGTAGGCGTCGAGCGGCTCGAACAGCGAGAAGGTGCGGGCCACCTCCTGCGCGATGGTGCCCAGGGTGGCGACGGTGAGCAGGAAGATCACGGTCAGCGACAGCCAGCGCGGCAGCGGCGCCATGCCGAAGTTGCCGACCAGCGCCCAGCCGCCCGCGGTGTTCGTGCCCGTGCGCACCGTGAAGGTGAGCACGAAGACGACGAGCAGCGCCAGCAGGGCCGGGGCCACCGGGAAGATGTCGCGGCCCCGCGTGCCGCGCAGGAACCCCAGGCCGATGCCGAGGAAGCTCGCGAGCAGGACGAAGTTGGTGAGGTGCACCAGGTAGAGGTTGTTCGAGGACGTCCACCGGATCAGGGCCAGCTCGACGAACAGCATCAGCGCGCTCGCCAGCACCAGCCGGACCCGCGGCGAGAGCGTCACGCGCGCCACCCTAGGGGCACGCCTCAGCAGGAGGCCGCTGCCCTTCCGCGCCGATCTGGGCCAGAATCGGGAAACGCAACCCGAGGACGGACCATGCACTCCTTCGAGCACGACACCGGCGCGTCGCGGACCGTCTTCGGCCTCGGCACCCTGTCGCGGGTGGCGCCCGAGCTCGCCGCGGTCGGGGGCCGGCGGGCGCTGGTGCTCTCGACCCCGGGCCAGCGGGGTCTCGCGCAGCTGGTGGCCGGCGTGCTCGGCGACGCCGCGGCCGGCATCTTCGACGGTGCTGCGGCGCACACCCCGGTCGAGGTCACGAAGGTCGCGCTGGCGCGGGCCGGCGAGCTGGCCGCCGACTCGATCGTCTCGGTCGGCGGCGGCTCGACCACCGGGCTGGGCAAGGCACTGGCCGCCCGTACCGGCCTGCCGCACCTGGTGCTGCCCACGACCTACGCCGGCTCGGAGGTCACCTCGCTGCTCGGCGAGACGGCGAACGGCGAGAAGGTGACCCGCACCGGGCCGGAGATCCTGCCGCGGGTGGTCGTCTACGACGTCGCGCTCACGACGACGCTGCCCTGGCTGGTCACTGTCACCAGCGCGGTCAACGCGATGGCGCACACCGTCGAGGCGCTCTACGCCCCCGACCGCACCGCCGAGACCGACGCCATGGCCGTCGACGGGCTGCGCGCGCTGGCCGCCGGGCTGCGGTCGCTGCGGCGCGACCCCGACGACCTCGACGCGCGCGCCGACCTGCTCTACGGCGCGTGGCTGGCGGGCCGGTGCCTCGAGGCCGTCGGCATGGGCCTGCACCACAAGCTCTGCCACACCCTCGGCGGCAGCTTCGGCCTCCCGCACGCGCCCACCCACACCGTGGTGCTGCCGCACGCGATGGCCTACAACGCCCCGGCCGCACCGGAGGCGATGAGCGCTGCCGCCGCGGCACTGCAGGTGGATGACGCGCCATCCGGCCTGCAGGCGCTGGTCGCCGAGCTGGGCGGCCCGGTGCGCCTCGACGTCCTGGGGTTCGCCCTCGCCGACGTCCCGCGCGCCGCCGACCTCGCCACCGCCCGGCCGTACCCCAACCCGCGGCCGGTCGACCGCGACGGCATCGTCGGGCTGCTCACCCACGCGACGCAGGGGAGCACGATCGACGCCACCATCCGCGGCGCCGCCCTCGGCACCGATCCCGCCACCCGGCCACCCCACCTGATCGAGGAGAACCGATGACCGCCACCGAACCGTCCGTGCCCAGCCCCGCCGAGCTCGAGGTGCGCCGCCAGCAGATCCGCGAGGCGCACCTGCGCCCCAGCGGTGCGCGCCCGGCATCCACCGCTCGCGGCCTGCACCACACCGCCCTGGTGAGCAGCGACGTCGAGCGCACCGTGCGCTTCTACCAGGACGTGCTCGGCTTCCCCCTGACCGAGCTGATCGAGAACCGCGACTACCCCGGCTCGTCGCACTTCTTCTTCGACATCGGCAACTCCAACCTGCTGGCCTTCTTCGACTTCCCCGGGCTCGACGTCGGGCCCTACGCCGAGGTGCTCGGCGGGCTGCACCACATGGCCATCTCGGTGGAGCCCGAGCGGTGGCAGGCCCTGGTCGAGCGGCTGGGCCAAGCCGGGGTCGAGCACGAGGTGCACAGCGGGGTGTCGGTCTACTTCCGCGACCCCGACGGCGCGCGCATCGAGCTCATCGCCGACCCGCTGGGCGAGATGTACGGCACCCAGGTGCTCTGACCCGCACCGCGAGCGCGGCCGGCTACTCGGTGGCGGGCGCCGCCACCGGGGCGTAGACCACCCGGATCACGCCGCTGCCGTAGACCTGCGTCGACACGGTCCTCAGGTGGTAGGGCGCGTCGCCCTCGTCGAAGAGGCGGCGGCCCGAGCGCGCCGCCACCGGGTGCACCAGCAGCCGCAGCTCGTCGACCAACCCGGCGGCGAGCAGCTGCTGCACCACCGAGAGGGAGCCGGGCACGAGGATGCCGCGGATGCCGGTGTCCGCCTTCAGCGCGGTCACGGCCGCCACCAGGTCGCCGTCGACCAGCTCGGAGTTGCGCCACGAGAACGTCAGCGGCTGCCGCGACACCACCACCTTGCGCACGTCGCCCAGCTGCGCGGCGAACGCCGCCTCCTCGCCGTCGGCGGCCTCACGATCGGGCCAGGCACCGGCGAAGCTGTCGTAGGTGACCCGCCCCAGCAGCATCACGTCGGCGGCGTCGTAGTCCTCGCCGACCGCGCGCCCCATGTCGTCGTCGAAGTAGGGGAAGTGCCACCCGGCGTCGATCTCCGCGACACCGTCGGCGGCGATGAACAAGGTGGAGATGACGGCGGGCATCGCTGGGTCCCTTCGGGGTTCGGTCGGTGAGTGTCCATCGCACCACATGCCGTCGGGCCCACCCGGGCCGAGTGTCACGAGGTTTCGTTTCGGGTCGCCGGTGGCTGAGCCGCCCAGTCGACAGTAGAGAACACGCCGCTGCGTCCAGCTGCACGCGGCGGGTTCTCTACTCTCGTCGAGCCGCTGCCTCGGCGTCGGCCTCGACGAACCCGCGGTGCAGCGAGTACAGCGCGTTGGTCAGCAGCTGCCGGTCGGAGGGCCGGGGCCGGGCGTGCCGGTGCAGGGCCAGGCCGTCGAGCAGTGCCACGACCATCGGCGCCCGCTCGGCGGCATCCGCGATGCCGAGCGCGTGCAGTGAGGCCTCGGCGCCGTGCTCGATGCTCGCCATGATCCGGTGGGCGGTGGGCTGCAGCTGCGGCCGGCGGCGGCACTCGAGGTAGATCTCGAACTGCGCGACCGTGTCGGGCTCCGGCTCGCTCATCACCGCGTCGACGAACCGGTCGATCGCCTCGCGGGGGCCCAGCTCGGCCTCGGCGACCTGCACCGTCACGGCATCCACCCGCTGCACGATGCGCTCGCCGACCACGTGCAGCGCCGCGGCGACCAGCTGGTCGAGCGAGGAGAAGAAGTAGCTCGTGGTGGACGTCGACATGCCGGCCCGGGCGGCGATCGCGCGGTGCGTCACCCCCGCCACGCCCTGCTCGGCGATCACCTCGACCGCGGCGTCGAGCAGGGCGGCTCGGCGCGCCCGGCCACTGGCGCGGTGGGTGGCTGGTCGGATCGGCATGAGGCGATTGTGCCAAGAGTCTGGACATTCGTCCAGACTTGCTGGCACTCTTGCCATGGGGCCACCCCGCCCGCGCCCGCACAGGAGGACCCGTGGAGCACCTCTCCGCCCGCCAGCACGTGATCGACATGTGTCGCACGATGCTCGAGCGCGGCTACCTCAAGGCCACCGAGGGCAACGTCTCGGTGCGGGTGCCCGGACGCCGGCTCTACGCGGTGACCCCCAGCAACTACTCCTACGACCGGATGCGTGTCGAGGACGTCTGCATCGTCGACTTCGACGGCCGGCACGTGCCGGATGCCGACCGCGCCGGCGCCGCGCTGGCCCCGTCGATCGAGTGCGGCATGCACGCCAACATCTACCGCGTGCGGCCCGACGTGCACGCGATCGTGCACACCCACCAGCCCTACGCCTCGGCGCTCGCGGTGCTGCGCCGCCCGATCCCCGCACTGACCGACGAGCAGGTGCGCTTCCTCGGCCGCGAGGTGGCCGTCATCGACTACGCCCCCTCGGGCACCGGCTTCCTGGCCAAGAACGTGCAGAAGAAGATCACCAGCGGTGACAACGCGTTCATCCTCGCCAACCACGGCATCGTGGCCGTGGGCACCGACCCCGAGCGCGCCGTGTTCAACATGGCGCTGCTCGAGAAGGTCTCCATCGCCTACCTGCTCGCCCTGACCACCGAGTCCGGCAAGGTCTACACGATCCCCGCGGCGATCCGCGAGATCGCCTTCACCAAGCTGCGCAGCGACGAGAAACGGATCGCCGCCCAGATCACCAAGTCCGTTCCGGCGCAATCGGTTCCGGATGCCGTGCCGCTGCCCAGCGCTGACGCCGCGGCCAGTGCCGTGGTCGCCGAGCGCGCGGCCTTCGCCATGGCTGAGCCTGCGGCGCCGGTCGAGGCACCGGGTGCCGAGTCGGCCAGGCTGGGCTACGCGATCAGCACCTACCCCGACGTCGACGACACCATGACCCGGCTGAAGGCGCTGGTCGACCAGCCGGTGCGCGGCCTGCGCCACGACGCCCTCAACGAGGTGCTCGAGTGGTTCGAGACCAAGTGCCAGGGCAGCAAGCAGCTCACCGAGCGGGCGAAGTCGCGCATCCCCGGGGGGGTGCAGCACAACCTCGCCTTCAACCACCCGTTCCCCCTCGCCATCGACCGCGCCGACGGCGCCCACCTCACCGACCGCGACGGCAACGTCTACATCGACTTCCTCCAGGCCGGCGGGCCGACCCTGCTCGGCAGCAACTACGGGCCGGTGAACGACAGGGTCGCGGAGGTCGTGCGCGAGTCGGGCCCGGTGACCGGGCTCTTCCACGAGTACGAGCTCAAGCTCGCCGAGTCGATCCACCGCTATCATGCCGCACGTCGAGATGTACCGCTCGCTCGGGTCGGGCACCGAGGCCGTGATGGCCGCAGTGCGGGCGGCGCGCGCCCACACGGGCCACTCGGTCGTCATCAAGGTCGGCGGCGCCTACCACGGCTGGTCCGACACCCTGGTCTACGGCCTGCGGGTGCCCGGCACCTTCCGGATGAACGCCAAGGGCATCCCCTTCGGCGCCACCAGCGCCACCCGCGAGGCCTTCCCGCACGACCTGAAAGCGTTGCGGCGCAAGCTGATCGAGAACCGGGCGCGCGGCGGCACGGCTGCGGTGGTGCTCGAGCCGCTCGGCCCCGAGTCGGGAACCCGGCCGGCGCCCGAGGACTTCAACGCCCGGGTGCGCGAGCTGTGCGACGAGTTCGGTGCACTGCTGGTGTTCGACGAGGTCGTCACCGGTTTCCGGGTCGGGATGGGTGGCGCCGCGGGCTACTTCGGCGTCACGCCCGACCTCACCGTGCTCGGCAAGGCCGTCTCCGGCGGCTACCCGATGGCCGGTGGGGTCGGTGGCCGCGAGGAGGTCATGGCGGTCTTCGGCTCGGGCCTCGACGGCACAAGCGGCGCCCACGTGCAGGTCGGCGGCACCCTCTCCGCTAATCCCCTGTCCTGCGCCGCCGGCTACTTCGCCATCGAGGAGATGGCCCGCACCAATGCCCCCGTCGTCGCGGGGCGCGCCGGTGACCGGCTCGCCGCCGGCCTGCAGCGGCTCGTCAGCAAGCACGCGCTGCCCTACGTGGTCTACAACCAGGGCTCGATCGTGCACCTCGAGTGCAGCGGCGTGATGCTGCTCGACATGCACAACCCGGTCAAGCTCTTCAAGGAGAACAAGCCCCGCAAGCAGCTGATGGAGCAGATGGGCGCGGCCTACACGGCCAACGGCATCATCACCCTGGCCGGCTCGCGGCTCTACACCTCGATGGCCGACACCGACGCCGTCGTCGACGACGCCCTCGAGCGCTTCGACCGGGTCTTCTCGATGGTCGACGGTGTCTGACGTGGCCCCGGCGGGGGCCCTCGACCACCGCGTGCGCACCGCCCGCTGGGCCCTGCTGTTCGCCTTCGCGGCCCTCGTCGCCTCAACGCAGATCCTCTGGCTGTCGTTCGCCCCGGTCACCACCCGGTCCGCCGAGGCACTCGGTGTCTCCGAGGGCGCGATCGGTGACCTCGCCGTCGTCAACCCGGTGCTCTACGTGCTCCTCGCGATCCCGGCCGGCCGCTGGGCCGACCGTCGTTTCGGCCTGGCCCTGTCGACCGGTGCCGCGCTCACCGCCGGCGGCGCCCTGCTGCGGGCCCTCAACCCCGACTCCTACGGCTGGGTGCTCGCCGGGCAGGTCGTGCTCTCGGTGGGCCAGCCGCTCGTGCTCAACGCGACCACCAAGGTCGCCGCCCGCTGGTTCCCGGCCGCCGAGCGCACCCGCGCCATCTCCGTCGGCAGCGGGGCCCAGTTCCTCGGCATCCTCATCGCCGCGACCACCGCGGGCGCCCTCATGGATGCCGGGGGCCTGTCGCTCCTGCTCGGCGTGCACGCCGCCGTCGCGACCGTCGGGGCCGTCGCCCTCGTCGTCGCCCTCGCCTTGGTGCCGCCCGCGTTCACCCCGGATGCCGGCCCGGCACCGTCGTTGAGCTGGCTGCGGCACGACCGCCTCCTGCTCAAGCTCGCCGCCATGCTCTTCGTCGGCGTCGGCCTGTTCAACGCGCTGGCGACCTGGCTCGACCCGATCCTGGCCGACCTCGGCATGCCCAACGCCGGCGGCACCATCATCGCGACGACCACCATCGCGGGCCTGGTCGGCACCGCGGTGCTGCCCGACCTCGCCGCCCGGCGCGACCGCCGTCGCACCGTGCTGCTCACCACGACCGTGCTCGCCGTCATCACCTTCCCGCTGGTGTCGGTCCTGCCGACCCTGTGGCTGGTCGCGGTCGCCCTCGCGGTGGTCGGCTTCTTCCTGCTCGCCGGGCTGCCCATCGCGCTCGACTGGTCCGAGCTCGAGGCCGGGCCCGAGCGGGCCGCCACGGCGACCGGCTTCCTGCTGCTGGCCGGCAACCTCGGCGGCGCCGTCCTCGTGCTCGTGGTGCAGGTCGTGGTGGGCAACCCCTACCTGGCGCTGGCGGCCTTCGCCGTGCTGGCCGTGCCGGGCGTCGTCGTCGCGAGCCGGCTCCCCTCGCACGGCGGGTCGCACCGCGACGACGAGAGCGCAGCCACCCGGGACGCGGACCCGGTGCCATGAGTGACGTCGTGCTCGGCGTCGACCTCGGCACCGGCGGGCCACGGGTGGCCCTCGCCGGAACCGACGGGGTGCTGGTCGGGCACGAGAAGGAGACCGTCGGCCTGCGACTCCTGCCCGGCGGCGGCGCCGAGCAGGACCCCGACGACTGGTGGCGAGCGATCGTGGCGGCGAGCCGCCGGCTGCGCGACCGGCATCCGAGCGAGTACGCACGGGTGACCGCCGTCTGCATGAGCAGCCAGTGGGGCGGGTTGGTGCCGGTCGACGCGAACGGGCGTCACACCCATCCGGCACTGACCTGGATGGACGCGCGCGGCGCCCGCTACTCCCAGCAGCTCACCGGCGGCGGGCTGCGGGTGCCCGGCGGGTACAACGCGCGGGCCCTGCGGCACTGGCTCTCGCTGACCGGGGGCGTGCCGACCCGCACCGGCAAGGACCCCGTCGGCCAGGCGGCGTGGCTGCGCCACGAACGGCCCGAGGCAGATGCCGCCGCGGCCTGGCTGCTCGACGTGCCCGAGTACCTCACCATGCGGCTGACCGGTCGCGCCGTCGCCGGCTGGGACACCGCGGCGCTGCGCTGGTGCACCGACAACCGCGACTCGTCAGCGGTCGTCTGGGACGCCGGGCTGGCCGCCCGCTGCGGCCTCGACGTCGCCCGGCTGCCCGAGCTGGTGCCGCCCGGCAGCGTGGTCGGCACCGTGCTGCCCGACGTCGCCGCCGAGCTGGCGCTGCCCGTCGGGGTGCGGGTCGTCGCCGGCACCGGCGACACCACCGCAGCGGCCGTGGGCGCCGGCGCCACCGAGCCCTACGACGCCCACCTCTACGTCGGCACGTCGGCCTGGCTGAGCTGCCACGTGCCGTCCAAACGCACCGACATCCGGCACAACATCGCCTCGCTGCCCTCCGTCGTGCCGGGCGCCTACTGGGTCGCGACCGTGCAGGACGTCGCCGGCAAGGCGGTCGACTGGCTGCTCGACTCGGTGGTCTACGCGCAGGACGGCATGCTCGACGCGTCGCCCCGGCCGGCCGACGCCCTGGAGCGCCTCAACGCGCTGGCGCAGAGCGCGCCCCCGGGGTGCAACGGCGTCGTCTTCACCCCGTGGCTCAACGGCGAGCGCACCCCGGTCGACGACGAGACGGTCCGTGGCGGCTGGTTCAACGTGTCGCTGTCGACCACCCGCGCCGACCTGGCCCGCAGCGTCTTCGAGGGCATCGCGCTCAACACCCGCTGGATGCTGGAGGTGGTCGAGCGCTTCACCCGGCGCGGGCAGCCGACCGGGTTCCCCTCGCTCCGGTTCATCGGCGGTGGGGCCAGCTCGGCGCTGTGGTGCCAGACGATGGCCGACGTGCTGCAGACCCCGGTGCTCCAGGTCGCCGACCCGGTCGTGGCCAACGCTCGCGGTGCCGCCCTGCTCGCCGCCATCGGGGTCGGCGCGCTCGACTGGTCGGAGGTGCCGTCGCGGGTCGCGGTCGCAGCCACCTACACCCCCGATCCGGCCGCCCGCGAGGTGCACGACCAGCAGTACGCCGCCTTCCGCGACATCTACCGGCGCACCCACGGGCTCTACGCCTGGCACAACGCGGGGCGCCACGCTGGCGAGTAACACGCGTCATAGTCCGCTCGAGCCATGGCAGGACTGCTGATTCCGGGGGATCATTGGAGAATGCGTCTGTCGCGTCGGGCCCGGACCGGTGCGGTGGTCGCCGCACTCGCGGTGGCCGTCGTGCCCTGCGGCGCGACCGCTGCGGCGGCCGCTCCGGTGGCCCCCCCGGTGGTGCCCGTCGCGGCCAAGCCCACCCCGAGCCCGACCCCGTCGGTGCCGACCGCCGCCGAGGTGAAGAAGGCCGAGGCTGCCGCCGCCAAGGCGGCCAAGGAGGTCGCCGCCATCACGGCGCAGGTCGCCAAGGCCGAGGCCCGGCTCGAGGCGCTGCAGGCGCAGGTGGCCCAGTCGGTGGCCGCCGAGCAGCAGGCCCAGCAGCAGCTGGCGGATGCCGAGTCGGCGGTGGTGCAGGCCACGGAGGACCTGGCGAGGGCCCGCGCCGCCCGTGAGGTCGCCGACCGCTTCCTGTCCGGCACCGCGGCCCAGATGTACATGCAGGGCGGCGACCTGCAGGACATGACCACGTTGGTCCTTGCCCCGCCCGGCGTGATGTCCGACCTCGCCATGGTGATCGACACGCACTCCCACCGGGTGCGCGACGACCTCGACCAGGCCACCGCGGCGGCGCGCGATGCCGACCTCCAGGAGCGGGTGCTCGTCTCGGCCCGCAACGCCCGCGACATCGCGGCCGCGCGGGCCACCGACGAGCTGGCCGCCAACACCAAGGATGCCGCGGCGGCCTCGGCCGAGGCGGCCACGCTGGGCCAGAAGCAGGAGGCCCTCACCGCGCGGTTGGAGGAGCTCAGGAAGGGCGCTGCCGACCTGGTGAACCAGCGCGAGGCCGCCGCCCGGCTCGACACCACCAGTCTGGTGGGGGTGCAGGCCGCCAAGGGTGGGCCCCGGGCCGCTCAGCAGATCGCGCTGTCGAAGATGGCCTCCTTCGGCTGGGATCCCGCCACCCAGTTCCCCTGCCTCGTCGACCTCTGGAACGGCGAGTCCGGGTGGAGCTGGAGTGCCGCGAACCCCTCGTCGGGCGCCTACGGCATCCCGCAGGCCCTGCCGGGCTGGAAGATGGCCAGCGCCGGCAGCGACTGGCTCACCAACCCGGCCACCCAGATCCAGTGGGGGATGGGCTACATCAAGCAGGTCTACGGCTCACCGTGCGCCACCATGAGCAAGTGGAAGGCCCGCTCCCCGCACTGGTACTGAACCGCTGGGGATGCCGGACGCGCGGCAGACCGCGCCCCTGACACCCCCAGCCAGGGCGCCACCGGCACCATGGGTCACTCGAGGGCGAACCCTGCGACGGTGCTGGGGCGCTCGGCCTCGAGCGCGTCGGTGAGCAGGGCCACCAGCGCCTCGAGCTGTAGGTCGGCCGAGGAGCCGACCTCCTCGTCGGAGCCGTCGAGGGCCCGCGCGGCGAGCCCGGCCTTGTCGTCGATGAGCTGGGCGATCTTGGGGTCGATGGTCTGGGCGGCGATGACCCGCCAGGCCGTGACCGGCTCGGTCTGCCCGATGCGGTGAACCCGGTCGATGGCCTGGGTCTGCTCCGCCGAGGTCCACGACAGCTCGGCGAGCACGACGTTGGAGGCGACCTGCAGGTTCAGCCCCACGCCGGCCGCGGTGAGCGAGCACACCACGACGGCGACGTCGGGGTCGGTGAGGAAGGCCTCCACGTTGGCCGCGCGCTGCTTCGGCGTCTGGTCACCCCGGATCGAGGCGTAGCCGATACCGCGCTTGGCGAAGGTCTGCTCGGCGGTGTCCATGACGTCGATGTGCTTGGCGAAGAACACCACCTTGCCGACGTTGCGGGCCAGCTGGGCGGCGTAGTCGGCGGCGAGGCCGGCCTTGGCCTGGCCGATCTTGCGCATCACCGTGAACACGTTGTCACCGGTCTTGTCGGTGCCGGCGTTCTTGCGCTCGGCGGCCGCCACCTTGCGCACGAGGTCGTAGTCGATCGAGTCGACGTCGACGTCGACCGGGCGCGCAGCCCGGGCCGCCCGGTAGCGGGCCACCAGGCGGCGCGCGAGCTCCTGCTCGGCGGCCCGGATCGAGCGGCTCGCCTCGTCGTCGAGCTCGACCGGCAGGTCGGCCACGCGCCGGGCCGGGATGTCGGCGGCGACGTCGACCTTGCGCCGGCGCACGATGCCGAGGTCGATGACGCTGGTGCGCGCGGCCGCGTAGAACCCGCGGTCGGCCGGGCTGAGCCCGGTCTCCTCGAGCGCCGCCATCAGGGCGTGCCCGGGCTTCTTCTCGTCGATCCAGCCGAGGAACTGCCAGATCGCCTTGAAGTCCTCGATGTCGTTGATCAGCGGGGTGCCGGTGAGGGCCATGAACAGCGCGTTGGCGCTGCGTGTGCGGATCCGCTCCGACAGCTGCAGCACGTGCTGCGAGCGCTGCGAGGACTTGTTCTTGATGAAGTGGGCCTCGTCGACCACCATGCCTCGGAAGCCGTGGTGGCCCAGCCAGCCGACGTGCCGGTCGAGGATCTCGTAGTTGACGATGACGATGTCGGCGAAACCGTCGATGGTCTCGCCGTCGCCGTGGATGACGGTGGCGGCGCGGCGTGGTGTCCACAGCTCGGCCTCGTGCGCCCAGTTGGCCTTGACCACGTTCGGCACGACGACCAGCAGCGGGAAGGCGTCGGCGGCATCCGCGGCCAGCAGAGCCTGCGCGGTCTTGCCCAGGCCGGGCTCGTCGGCGAGCAAAAAGGTGCGGTGGCCGTCGGCGGCGGCCGCCACGACCTGGGCCTGGTGGTGCATCAGCTCCAGGCCCTTGATGCCGTGCACCACGCTGTCGGGCTCGGGCAGCGGCATGCAGGTGGAGTCGCCGCCGTACTCGAACGCGCGGAACAGCGGGGTCAGCAGCTCCCAGCTGCCCAGCCGGTTGGTCTTCGGGCGGGGCGCGGGCACCGCCGAGAAGTCGGGCGCCAGGAAGGGGTTGGCCAGCTGGCGGGCGATGACGGTCGGCGGCACCACGCGACGGTTCGAGGCGGACAGCTGGCTCGCCGCCTCGGGCTCCGGCTCGGGTTCGGGCTCCGGCTCGCGGCCGGCCGCACGCAGCATGTCGTTCTTCAGGTCGACCGCGGCGGGCGACACGGTCGCGCCCTCGGCCAGCAGCTCGAGCAGCGAGGTGTCGCGGGCGGCGGTCTTGGCCAGGATCGTCGCGATGCCGTCGAGCCGGGTGAGCATGGTGGTGCGCTCGGCCTCGGACATCGTGGTGTCACCCTTGACCCGGGCGCGCTCCTCGCGCACCAGCAGGGCCACGACCTGGTAGGACGTGCGGCCGTTGGGCCGCACCTTTCCTCGCTGCGCGGCGGCCTCGACCTGGCGCACGGTCTTCGCGAGCACGGGGATGATGCCCTCGTCCTCACCGGCGCGCAGGGGATGCCGGTCGCGCGGCGTGGTGCGCGGCGCGCCGGTCCGGCGCGGACT
Source organism: uncultured Actinomycetota bacterium (assembly GCA_963800505.1). GTDB lineage: Bacteria > Actinomycetota > Actinomycetes > Actinomycetales > Dermatophilaceae > Fodinibacter. The sequence continues at coordinate 34,620 of CAWDBL010000001.1, read as the reverse complement.
TCGCTGTGCCAAGCGGATCCTTCAATTGAGTCGGTCACGGCAGGGACCCGGCGTCAGACGCCGGATCCGCCGAGCTCGAGGCGAGGCGGGCGCCGTCTCGGGTGCACGGCATCCGGGGCCGACGCGAACGCGTGCAAGGGCCGAGTGACGGCCCCCGTGTCGCTGGTGCGTCCTCGCCGAACGGCGGGGCGCAGGTCAATCGTACGTGCTCGAGCACGCCGACGGACGCTCGCCCACGCATTGGGTGTCGGATCCGCGCTCATCGTGGTCGGCATGGCGCTCGTGCCGCTACCGGGGCCAGCGGTTCGGCACGGCCGCGGGCCCGTGGACGGGCTACCTGGCTGGTCGCCTCGTCGTGGTTCCGTCCTCGCGAACGCGGGCGACGACGAGGGCGACGTCGTCGGTGTGCCGGCGCAGGGTGAGGACGTGCTCGGCGAGCTCTTCGGGTGACATGCCGCCCGAGACGGCGTGCTGGACACCGCGCATGAGCTCGGCGATGCCGTCGTCGATGGTGCGGCCACGGGACTCGACCAGGCCGTCGGTGTAGAGGACCAGGTAGTCCCCGGCGGCGACCGGGACGGTGTGCTGCGGGCGCGGACCGAGCGGGGTGCCGATCGGTGGTGCCAAGGCGGCGTCCAGACGGGTGACCGCTGCATCGCTGCCCGCGTGCAGGGCCGGCGGGTGGCCGGCGCTCGAGAGGGTGACGCTCCCGGTGGAGGGCTCGAACAGGACGCCGAGCACGGTGGCGAACCCTGAGTCGCCGAGCTCAGCACTGACGCCGTCGAGCCGGTCGAACACGGTGGCCGGGTTGGGCTCCACGCGGGCGAGCGCGCGAGCTGACTGGCGCAGCATCCCCATCACTGCGGCGGCACGGATGCCTTTGCCGACGACGTCACCGACGGTGAGCAGCACCCGTTCGTCGGGCAGGACCTCGACGTCGTACCAGTCGCCGCCCACCGTGGCGGCGGAGTCGCCGGGCAGGTACCGGCACGCGATCTGCAGCCCCGGGGCGGTCGGCAGCGACGGCGGGAGCAGCGAACGCTGGAGGACCTCGGCGTTGTGGTGCTCCTGCTCGTGGGCGGCCGCCCGCGCCAGGGCCGGGCCGCCCTGTGCAGCCAGTGCACCGAGCACGGCACGGTCGGTGTCGTTCCACTCGCGCACCACATCGGCGGAGGCGGCCACCATCCCGCGGACCACCCCGGCGGCGAGCATCGGGAGTACCGCCATCCGGGCGGAGGCCGAGTCGGCCGGGATGCCGGCGAGCAGTGGGCAGCCGCGGTGGATCGCCTCGCCACCCACCGCGTAGAACGAGCGTTCACGGTGAAGGAGCCCGCTCGCGGCCGTGCCCGGGTTGTGGAGGAGCTGGTCCAGGACCGCAAGGCTGGCTTCGTCGTAGCCGCGCGAGGCCAACAGAACCATGCCGTTGGGCGCCCCGTCGGCGATGACGAGGACGCGCGGGCACCCGGTCAGGGCGCGGACCGAGTCGGCGAGCGCGTCGGCAACGTCGCCGGGGCTGCTGGCCCGGCTGAGCAGAACGGCATTGGCCATCAGGGCGTCGGTGATCCTCCCGGTCACCGTGAGCTGTGACTCGCGACGCAGCAGCTCTGACTCGGTGTACCCGGCGAAGCGCTTGCGGTCTCGCAGGAGGAACGCGAGCCCACCGAACGCGAGGACCGTGAAGGTCGCCACGCGCAGCGACAGGCTCGACCACCACACGGGGTCGAAGCGCGACCCGGTCGCGGCATTGAGGACCACGTCAGCCACCGACAGGGCCAGTGCGACCGCGAACCAGCCGGCGAGCGGGGTGGTGCTCTGCCCGGCCCTTGCCGCCCACGCCAGCGTGGCGAACCCGCCGAGCACGGCCAGCGCGATCTCCACCGCTGTGAGCAACGGGGTGAACAGGATGGAGTCCACGATCAACAGCGGCAACGGCACCAGGTTTCCGGCCAGGGCGAATGACAGGACGCATCCCGTGACGACGAAGGAACGCACCCACGTCGTCGGTGCCTGGGCAGCTCCCGCCGCGGCTGCGGCGTACAGGGCGAGGTGGAACAGCAGGTACAGGGCGGCGGAGCTCTGCACGTCCGTGCGCAGCGGTCCGCCACCCGAGCTCACGGTCGGGAAGGAGATGTACTGCAGGGTCAGGGCGGTGAAGCACACGGCGAGCCCGCCGCCGGCCCAGCGCACCGCGGCCTCGCCGGGTTCACGACCAGACGCCCAGTACACGACGAGCGCGACCAGGCACAGCAGCGGCGCAGCGGTGAACATCGCCGCAGCCACGGTCGGCGACGGGGCGGGGCCCACCGTCAGCGCAACGACGTACGCCAGGCTCGCAACAAGCGCGACAGCAACCGCGGCCACGAGGTTGAACCGACCCTGGGGTGGCTGCCGGCGCGGCTCGAGGACGAACACGTTGCGTTCTACTTCGGCCATGGCACAGATTCCCACCTCGCGGGCCGCGGCAGATCACGGAGTGGGAAAGACCACCCGTTCAGATGTTCGCCGGGGACCTTCCGGCCGCACGCCGGCACAGGGCGAACGAGTGGAGGTATCGAAGCAGTCGTTGGTCTGGCCTCAGCCGGAGCCGCACATCGGCACGGTCGGCGGCAGAAGGGCATGGATTCAGGACGACTGAGGTGATGCGCGGTGCGCGACAGGGCGCGCCCGCTGCCTCACCTCAGGCCGGGGCGCCGGATCGAGGGGTCGAGACCTGCCCGGGATGACCGGTCGGCCGTGACGTCGCGGGCAAGGGGTCAGTGGAGTGGCGCGACCCAGACCGTCGTCTCCGCGGGCACCACGCCCGGGCGCAGCGGCCCCGACGACAGCAGCACCTCGGCGCCCTCGAGCGGCACGTCGGTGGGCCCGAAGTTCGTGACCACCTCCCAGCCCGGGTGCCGCGCGAACCACAGCACGTCGGGGTGGCTCGTCTCGCGCCACTCGAGGTCCTCGCCGGAGAGCAGCTTGCGGCGCAGCGCGAGCGCGTCGCGGTAGAGGTTCAGGGTCGACGCGGGGTCGTCGTCCTGCTCCGACACCGCGTAGCGCGCCATCCACTCGGGCTGCGGCAGGTGCGCTGCAGCGGTGCCGAACCCGAACGACGGCCCCTCCGCGCTCCACGGCAGAGGCACCCGGCAGCCGTCGCGGCCGACGTCGAACCCGGCGCTGCGGGCGTGGGTGGGGTCCTGGCGCCGGGCGTCGGAGATCTCGGCCACCTCGTGCAGCCCGAGCTCCTCGCCCTGGTAGAGGTAGGCCGAGCCGGGCAGCCCGAGCAGGAACAGCGTGGCGGCCCGGGCCCGCCGGATGCCGCCCATGACGTCGAGCGGGTCGACGCCACCGGCGAGCAGCCACTGGCGGCCGTGCCGGTCGGCGGGGCGTCCGTCGGGGGCGCGGCCGGGGGTGGGCAGGCCGTAGCGCGTCGGGTGCCGCACGACGTCGTGGTTCGACAGCACCCAGGTGCTCGACGAGCCCGAGCGGGCGACCAGGGCGAGGTTGTTCTCGACGACCTGGCGGAACTGGCCCGCCTCGAAGTCGGCCTCGAGCAGGTCGAAGTTGAACGCCTGGCCCAGCGAGGTCGCGCTGGCGTAGAGGGGCACCCGCGCCGGGGCCACCCAGGCCTCCGCGACGGCCGTGCGCGGGGGGTCGTAGTCGTCGAGCACCGCGCGCCACTCGGCATACACCTCGTGCACGTCGTCGCGGTCGAGCACCGGATGGGTGCCGTCGAGCGGCATGGCGTCGAGCGCGGCCTTGGTCGGCAGCGGCTCGGTCATGTCCTTGGTCAGCATGTGAGCGACGTCGACCCGGAAGCCGTCGACGCCGCGGTCGGCCCAGAACCGAAGTGTCCGAACGAAGTCCGCGCGCACCTCCGGGTGCGACCAGTTCAGGTCGGGCTGCTCGACCGCGAAGTGGTGCAGGTACCACTGCCCGTCGGCGACCCGCGTCCAGGCCGGGCCCCCGAACATCGACTCCCAGTCGCTCGGGGGCTCGGCCCCCTCGGGTCCCGTCCCGTCCCGGAAGAGGTAGCGCTCGCGGGCCGCCGACCCGCGGCCGGCCTCGAGCGCCTCCTGGAACCACTCGTGCTCGTCGGAGGTGTGGTTGGGCACGATGTCGACGACCACCTTGATGCCGCGGTCGTGCAGTTGCGCGACCATCGCGTCGAAGTCGTCGAGGGTGCCCAGGCGGGGGTCGACGTCGCGGTAGTCGGCCACGTCGTAGCCGCCGTCGGCCAGCGCGGACGGGTAGAAGGGGCTGAGCCAGACGGCGTCGATGCCCAGCGCGCCGAGGTAGTCGACGCGCGAGAGGATGCCGCGCAGGTCGCCCAGGCCGTCGCCGTTCGCGTCGGCGAAGCTGCGCGGGTAGATCTGGTAGACCACCGCCTGGCGCCACCACGGCGCCGAGACGATCTCCTCGGTGACGTGCGTGGCCTGCTCGGGGGACTGCGAGGGCACAGGGGTGGTCACGGGGGTCCTCCTCGGGTGGAGAGTGCGGATGGGTGGATGCGCAGGGCAGGCGACCGCCCGGGCCCAACACGGGCGGTCGCCCGGGCTCAGCCCTTGACGGCGCCCTGGGTGACGCCGGCCATCACCCAGCGCTGGGTGAAGATGTAGACGGCGATCGCGGGCGCCATCGCCATCAGGTACGACGCGAACGAGACGTTGTAGTTGTTGCTGAACTGCGTCTGGAAGATGCTCTGCACGACCGGCAGGGTCTGCAGCGACGGGTCGCTCGTGATCAGCGACGGCATCATGAAGTCGTTCCACGAGGCGAGGAACGCGAAGATGCCGACCGTGGCGCTCATCGGGGCCAGCAGCGGGAAGATCAGCTTCCAGAAGGTCTGCCACGTGGAGGCGCCGTCGATGCGGGCACTCTCCTCGAGCTCCATCGGGATCGATCGCAGGAACGCGGTGAACAGCAGCACGCTGAAGCTGAGCTGGAACATGATGTGCAGCAGCGTGACGCCGACCGGGTTGTCGAGGTTGGTGATGCCGGTGAGCCGGATCTGCGCCAGGGCCAGCACCGGGAACGGGATGAACATCGCGGCGAGCAGGTAGAAGAACGAGTAGCGGAACAGCCGGTGCTCCCAGTTGCGGGAGATGGCGAACGACGCGAACGCCGCCAGGATGATCGTGCCGAAGACCGAGCCGGCGGTGACGACCACCGAGATCACGAAGGCCCGGGGGAAGTCGGTGAGGCTCCACGCCTCTGTGAAGCCGTCGACGCTGAACGGGGACGGCAAGGAGAAGGCGTTGCCGGAGACGGCCTGCTCGGTGGTCTTGAACGCCATCGAGATCGTGACGTAGAGCGGGATCAGGATGCTGAGCGAGCAGACCGCCAGGATCAGCGTGGTGGTCCAGGAGGGGTGGCCGATCCGGCGGCCGGGGGCGCGCTTGGGGGTGCGGCCCTCCAGGGTCTCGACCCCTTCCACGGTCTCGGCCACGAGTGCGGGTTGCGTTGACATCAGAGGGCGCTCCTTCCGCGGGTGGCGCGGAGCTGGACGAGGGAGATCAGGATCGTGATGAGGAAGAAGAAGGTCGCGTTGGCCATCTGGTAGGCGTAGTCACCGCCGGTGAACCCGGTGACGATCGTCATCGCGATGCTGCGGGTCGAGGTGCCCGGGCCGCCGTTGGTGAGGCCGACGATGATGTCGTAGGCGTTGAGGAAGTTCTTGAAGCCGAGGATCACGTTGATGACCACGTAGCCCGCGACGAGCGGGAGGGTGATCTTCAGCAGGGACTGCAGCTTGGTGGCGCCGTCGAGGTCGGCGGCCTCGTAGACGTCCTCGGGGATCGCCAGCAGCCCGGCGATGTAGATGAGCAGGGTGCCGGGGATGGCCTGCCACGCGGTGACGATGACGATGGCGACCCAGGCGAGGTCGGGGTTGGCCAGGATGCTCTCGCTGAGCCAGCTGATGCCGAGCGCGTCGCCCGCCGCCGGAACGGAGTTGGAGAACAGGTAGTTGAAGACGTAGGCGATGATGATGCCCGAGATGACCATCGGGATGACGAAGATCGCCCGCAACCCCGACTTCAGCCGGATCTTGGCCGTGAGCCCCACCGCCAGCAGGAAGGCGATGACGTTGACGACGACCACCGTTGCCGCGGCGAAGCCGAAGGTGAACAGGTAGCTCTGCCAGATCGCCGGGTCGGAGAACATCGCCTGGTAGTTGATCAGGCCGACGAACTCCCACTCCCCGAACCCGATCGAGTTCGTGAAGCTGTAGAAGATGCCCATGATCGCCGGCAGCGTGATGGCCAGCGTGAACAGCACCAGGGCCGGGAGCAGGAAGAGGTAGTAGATCGGCTCGACCTTGCGACGCTTGCGCTCCTCGAGGTCGGGCCGTGGGGCTTCTCGGGTGTCGACTCGGGTTGCCGTGCTCGTTGCCATGTCGTCAGTCCTTCGGGGTCCGGGGCGTCACTGGCGCAGGGCCAGGCGAGCCCAGTCGGCGTCGAGGGTCTGCAGCGTCGGCTCGACGCCGGCACCGGTGACGATGCCCTGCAGGTAGTTCTCGGTGGGGATGGTCAGCGGGATGGCCTGCGACGCACCGGTGTAGAAGCGGGCGTCGTCGAAGTACGGCTTCATGCCGACGATCCGCGGGTCGGTGACCGGCGCGGCATCCGTGGTGGTGCCGTAACCGAGCTGGGACTCGTTGTAGGCGTTCATGACGTCGGGCTGGAACAGATAGGTGAGGAACGTGCGGGCGGCGTCCTTGTGGGTGGAGTCCTCGGGGATCCAGGCGGCGAGGTCGATGTTCACCCGCACCCTGCGCTCGCCCGGGTCGCCGGTCATCGGCAGCGGGAAGGTGCCCAGCTCGAGGTCGGGGCCACTCTTGGCGATCTCGCCCAGCGCCCACGGCCCCTGGAAGTACATCGCCCCCTCCCCCTTGCTGAACGCGAGGTTGCCGTCGCCGTAGCCGCGGCTCGGGGCATCGTCGTTGGTGTACTTCTCGGCGAGCATGTCCATCCGGCTCACCGGCTCGCCGAGCGTCTTGGTGAACGACACGCTCGAGTTCGGGCCGACGTCGGTGCCCTCCTTGCGCAGCTGCTCGTAGAACGACGCCACGTCGACCATGCCGCCGACCGTGTAGTCGAACAGGCCCTGCGAGACGGTCCAGGCGTCCTTGAACGTCGCGTAGATCGGCGTGACGCTCGGCGGCCTTGAGGGTGTCGCAGACGGCGAGGAAGTCGTCCCAGGTCTCGGGCACCTCGACGTCGTTGTCGGCGAAGATCTGCTTGTTGTAGATGACCGAGGCGGCCATCACCGAGTAGGGCAGCACGCTGGTGCGTCCTGGGTAGGTGGCGAGGTTGTTCACGAGGTCCTGCACCTCGGGCTTGATGCGCTGTGCCTCGGGCATGTCCTTGAGGTCGCTCAGCGCGCCGCGCGCCATGAAGCGCGCCATCTCCATGTTGTAGTTCAGCAGCCCGAGGTCGGGCGGGTTGCCGCGCAGGAAGCCGGCCTGCAGGTTCGAGGAGGTGTCGTAGATGACCTCGACGTCGCTCTGGGAGGCGTTGAACTTCGCGATCAGGTCGCGGAAGTACGGGATGGCCTCGGGTTTGCTGAGCAGGAACCGCACGGGTTCTCGCCCGCTCGAGCTCGAGCAGCCGGCCGCTCCGGCGGCGAGTGCCGCAGCCGGTACGCCCGCCAGGAGGCTCCGTCGGGTGATCTGCTGGGGTGAAAGCACGTCGTTGTCCTCTCGAGCCCTGCTGGCCGGAGAGGGGTAGGTTCCGCCCAGTAGATTTTGTGACCGCATAAAGTTCCCCACCGGCATCATGACCCACGGAGAGGACGGTGAGCAACCGCAGTGACAGAGAAGTTCGGAAAAAGGGCGCGCGGACCACGCGGCCCGGTTCCGCGACGGGCCAGCCTGGACGCCCTGCTCCGTTTCGCCTGGGACGCCGAGGTGTTCACCGCGGGCGACGCGCTCGCCGTCACCGGGTTGTCGCGCTCGACCACGATCGAGGCGATCGACGACCTCGTCGACCTCGGCCTGGTGCGCGAGCTCGCCAACGCGCGCGCCGGTGGCGACTACCGCAAGGGCCGGCCCTCGCGCCGGTTCGAGCTGCGCGCCGACGCCGCCGTGGTCGTCGGGGTGGATGCCGGGCAGGGCCACATCGTCACCACCGTCGCCGACCTGCGTGGCCGGCCGCGGGCCACCCGCACCGACCTGGTGGGTGGGAGGGACGACTCCGCGGCCCGGCGACGGGTGCTCCTCACCGAGGCGATCGACGCTGCCCTCGCCGGGGCCGGCGTCGAGCGCGAAGACGTGCTGTCGGTGTGCGTGGGTGTGCCGGCCCCCGTGGACTCGGCGGGGCGCTCCCCGGTGCACCGCGACGGCTTCTGGCCGCGGATGAACCCCGACTTCGCCGGCCTGCTGTCGTCGTGGGTTCCGTTGGTGCGCATCGAGAACGACGCGGTCCTGGCCTCGGTGGCGGAGCACGCACGCGGTGCCGCGGTCGGGCTGCGCAACACCGTCACGGTGCTGGCCGGCCAGCGCCTCGGAGCCGGTGTGGTCATCGACGGCACCCTGCTGCGCGGCGCGCACGGGGGCGTTGGTGAGGTGGTCGTCATCCGGCACCTGCGTGGCGTCGACGCGGCCCACGGCATCGGGTACCACCTCGAGGCGTGGGCACTGGAGGCGGTGGCCTCGGGGACGTTGCCGCCTGACCACCCGCTGCCTGCCCTGGCGCCGGATGCCGTGACCGCGCGTGCGGTCATCGACCTCGCTCGCGCCGGTGACCCGGTCTCCGGTGTGCTCGTCGAGCGGGCCGGGGCCACGCTGGCGCGGATTGCGGGGGTGTTCGGCAGCCTCTACGACCCGGAGCGGATCGTGGTGTCGGGCGGCCTGGCGGCCGGGGTGGAGGAGCTGCTCGTCGTGGCCCGGCGCCTGCTGCCCGACGAGCTCGACCTGCCGGCGCCCGAGCTCGTGGCCTCGACCCTGGGGGCTGACGTCGTGTCGATCGGTGCGGTGGCGGCGGCCCTGGAGTGCGCGCGCGACGGGGCGCTGCACGTGGCGTGATCGTCCTCGCGGGCTGGGCGCTTGCGCCGCTCAGCGCGAGTAGGCGTTGCGGATGGCGTGGGCGTAACCCTTGCTGCCCTTGCCGCGGTGGGGGTGGATGCCGTCGGCGAACAGCTGGGTGCGGTGCGCCGAGGCGTACGCGTCCCAGTCGGCGATGCGGACGTTCCCGGAGGCGAAGCGCTTGCCCACCTTGCGGATGACCGAGTTGGACTGCCGGATCCACGGCTTGTCGCCGTGGCAGGTCACGAGGATGACGCGTGTGCGGTCCTTGAGCAGGTCGAGGATGGAGGTGAGCCCGGCGGTGGTGACCCGGCCGTTGGTGCCGGCGCCGATGACCACGACGTCGCCGAGCTGGCCGGCGTGCCGGCGTTCGCGGATGCGCGAGAAGATGTCGTCGGGCATCCGGCTGATGTCGGCGTCGACGGTCATCCGGGGGAACGTCGTGACGAGTGCCTCGCTGGCAGCAAGCATCACCGAGTCGCCGACGGCGGTCGTCGGGGTGGTGACGTCGATTCGTCCTGCTTGGGCTCGCGTCGCGGAGTCTGGTGGCGACGCCTTGGTGCCCTTGCCGCCGGCCGAGCCCTTGGCGCCTGCGGGGGTGAGCGAGCCGGCGCCCATGGAGGTCACGCTGCCGAGGGAGTCCTGGAAGGTCGGCCGCTGCACCACGGTGAGGCCGACGCCGAGCACGAGCACGACGCCGGCGACGGTCGCCACCGCGATTCCGATGCGGGTCGGGCCGTCCTTGGTGCTCTGGCGGCCCCAGTCGGCCCAGAGCCGGCCGATCGCTCCCCGGCGGATCGGCATCTCGAGGAAGCGGTAGGAGAGCTCGGCGGCGGCGAAGGTGAGCCCGAAGCGGGCGGCCTGCACCTGCCAGCCGGTGGCGTCGAGGTCGATGCCGGGGCGCAGCACCAGGAAGATCGGCCAGTGCCAGAGATAGATGCCGTAGGACCGCTGTCCCACCCAGCGCAGCGGCTGGACCGCCAGGAGGCGCGAGAACCACGTGCCGTTGACAGCTGCGGCCGCGACGACGCCGGCCGTGAGCAGGCCGATCCAGAGGAAGCCGCTGCGGTAGAGCATCCACGACGACGCGTCGACGAACCGGAAGATCACGACGAGGCCGGCCAGGGAGGCGAGGCCGAGGAGGCTGACCAGCCGGCGGCCCCGGGCGGTGAGCACCGAGATCGCGCCTTCCTGCGTCCAGTAGGTGGCGAGCACGGCGCCGACGAGCAGCGTCATCGCGTGGGTGTCGGTGCCGAAGTAGACCCGTCCGGAGTCGGTGATGGCGGGGATGCCGTCGCGCACGGCGATCCACCCCATCCACGCGGTGGAGGCGAGCACCCCGGCCATGGCACCGAAGCGCACGGCCGGCACCCGGCCCAGGCGCCACAGCACGTAGAGGATCAGCGGCCAGACGAGGTAGAACTGCTCCTCCACCGCCAGTGACCACAGGTGCTGGAGTAAGGGTGGACGGCCGATGCCGTCGAAGTACGACGTGCCGTGCGCGACGTACCACCAGTTCGTCACGTAGAACGCGGAGGCGACCACGTCCTCGCGCAGGCGCGCCGCGGCATCCTGGGCGACGGTGATCGCGAGGAGGGACGAGACGATGAGCACCGCGAACATGGCGGGCAGGAGTCGCTTGGCGCGGTGCTGGTAGAAGCGGCCGAAGCGGATGCCGCCGCGCGCCTCGAGCTCAGTGAGCAGCAGCGAGGTGATGAGGAAGCCGGACAGCGTGAAGAAGACGTCGACCCCGAGGAAGCCACCGGGCAGCCAGGTCGGGTTGGCGTGGAAGATCAGGACGGCCGCGACGGCGACGGCGCGGACCCCGTCGAGCCCGGGCATGCGGACGAGCGACCCGGTACGCGCCGTCGGGGGCGCGGGTCGGGATTTCGTGACGATGTCAGCCGTCATCTTCGATCGCCCGCACCGTCCGATCTTCCGGTGGAGTGTGTTGAGTCGGGCTCGCGCCACGCCGAATGGGCAGGTCAGAGTCCTCAGGTGGTCACCCTGCCGACCGCCGCCCGAGAGATCTCTGCGCCAGGGGAGGGGTCGCTGACGCCCTCTTTGGCGTACGAATCCGGGATACGGCCGACGCACGTTGTATGACGGTGGCGGAGCATGGGCTCGGCGGCCCTTCTGATGCCGACCCCCGTTGTTTCTGTCCGGCTGACGCGATCTGAGGGTTTGTCTGGTTACCATGACAAACACGTTTGTCATGGTAACGTTACAGCGATAAATGTCACGCCAACCAGACAGTGGCCGAGAGGAGGCCCCGTGCTCGCCACCGTGCGCGACCTTGGAGCGGCCGTCCGCGCTGCTCGGCAAGAGGCCGGGCTCAGCCAGCAAGACTTGGCTGACCGAGCTGGCGTCCCGCGACAGTGGGTTTCTCGGCTCGAGACCGGGTCGAACCCCGGCGCCGAGCTCCGCAAGGTGCTCGACGTGCTGGCTGCGCTCGGCCTGACCGTCACGCTGGTGCCATCGCCCGAGCCCAGCTCGTGGGGCGAGGACCCCTTTGCTGACATGTTCGCCGGCGAACCGTCATGACCGCCCTGAACGTCTTCCTTGACGACGTCCTGGCCGGCAGGGTGGAGCAGGCGACCGGTGGCGCACTGAGCTTCACCTACGACGTCGGGTACACCACTGGCCGCAGCCCGACCCCGCTGTCGCTGTCGATGCCGCTGTCCGGGCGGCGTCACGGCAACCGCGTTGTCTCGGCATGGCTGGATGGCCTGCTGCCCGACAACGCGGCCGTGCGCGAGGAGTGGGGTCGCCGCTTCCAGGTGTCGGCGCGCAACCCCTTCGCACTCCTGCGACACGTCGGGCGTGACGCCGCCGGGGCCGTGCAGGTGCTGCCGGTCGACGTGGACCCCCCGGACGCGGCCCAGCGCACCGGCGACGTGCGCCGCCTGTCCGAGGCCGAAGTCTGCGACATGCTGCGTGAGCTGACCGTGCGCGATGCCGGCTGGGAGGTCGGGGCCGGCTCGGGCCGGTGGAGCCTGGCCGGCGCTCAGACCAAGGTCGCACTGCACCTGCTCGACGACGGCGCATGGGGGGTGCCGAACGACTCCACCCCGACCACCCACATCCTGAAGCCCACGCGCGCGGACACCCGCTTCGGCGACCTGCACGTCAACGAGTTCGTGTGTCTGCGTGCCGCAGGGCTGCTCGGGCTGCGCGCCGCCCAGGTCGAGCTCGTGGACTTCGGCGGAGCGAAGACCCTGGTCTCCACTCGCTACGACCGGCGCCGAGACCGTGGCGGGCAGTGGCTGCGTCTGCACCAGGAGGACCTGCTCCAGGCGATGAGCTACCCGTCGTCGAAGAAGTACCAGGCCGACGCAGGCCCGAGCGTCAGGAACGTCGCGGCGCTGCTTGGCACGCTGGGGCTTGCCGACCGCGAAGCGGTGCGGACGGCGTTCTTCGACGCGTTCGCGTTCAACGTGCTCGTTGGAGGCACGGACGCACATGCGAAGAACTACAGCCTGCTGCTGCGGGGCCCTCGGGTCGCCTTCGCGCCTCTGTACGACGCGGCCAGCTACGCGCCGTACCTCAAGCCGGGTGAAGCCGTGCGCAGCTCGATGAAGGTTGGCAGGGCATGGCAGGTGCGCGACGTGACGGTCGAGGACTGGGCCGATGTCGCGACCGCCCTCGAGCTGCATCCCGAGCTCGCACTCGACCGGGTCGAGTCGCTGCGCACCCGGCTGCCCGACGCGGTGGCCAAAGCGGCCGAGACGGCACCACGAGCTTTCAGCAAGGACGCGCACCGGGTGGCCGCTGCGGTCGGCCGCCAGAGGCACCTGCACCTCCCGCGGCTGCCCCGCGCACGTCGCTAGGAATCGGGACGCTCCCGGCGCATCGTCGGGTACGTTGGCGAACTCGGAAAGGCGGATCCTGGGAATGGAGTTGCGTTGATCGTCCTTCACGGTTGGTGGTCGATCGAGCGGGATCCCAGGGGGGAACTGATCGTGTGGGCCGAGGACTCCGAGGCGCCGACACAGCCACCGGTTCGCCGAGGTCGTCGCCCAGCGAAGCAGACCCACCCCTTCGCCGTGTCTGCGCAGACCCTGGCAGCGACGACAGCCCGAGAAGGCACCATGGGGACGGCTGTGCTCGCCCTGCCGAACCAGGGCCGGGGCCCGTCCGCCTCGGCAGAGGTGCGCCGAACCCGCGCGGAGTCGCCGACCTCGGAGTCGCCGACCGCTGGGCAGTGGGAGGTCGCAACGCTTGCGTTGGACCCTGCGAACGCCCTGGAGTACCTGCTGGAATCAGGCAACAACGAGTTCGACCCGGAACGACCCGTCGCCGGTGGTGACCTGCGAGCGCTGCAGGCCCTTGCCGGGTTGGCCGTGGATCTGGTCGGACGCGGCCGGGTCCTGCCCGGCGTGCGGGATGCGGGCAAGGGTCAGGCGATGGCGATGTGGTCGCCGGTCGTGACGGGAGCCGACGCCGCCTGGCTTCGCGCCGCGGCCGCGGGGCTGCCTGGTTCGTTCACGGCTGCCTACCCGGCATCCGTCGACCGAGGTGCGGCCGCGGTGCGGATGCTGGCCGCCGCGACCGATGCCCTGGTGGACGCGGCGGTGCGCTCGCGCCTCGCTCCTGCGAAGCGCAAGCGGACGGCATCCTCGTTCCGGTCGGCGCTGGCCGGTCCCGACCCCTACTTCGCCAGCACCCCGGCCGCCCTGGCCGCCCTCGACCGGGCGCTGGCGGACTGGCAGCGGGAGGTCACCGAGGTCGGTGCGGTTCGGGCCTGCTTCCGGCTGGTCGAACCCGCCGGAGCAGCAGCGGCGACCGTTGGCGAAGGAACGGCCGGCGAGATGGCGCCTGAGCCCACGTGGCGGGTGGACTTCGCGTTGCAGTCGACGGCGGAGCCGAGCCTGGTCGTCGACGCCGGGCAGGTATGGCGGGCCAAGGGGGCTCTGCGCGCCCTGGCCCGGCACGTCACCGACCCGCAGGAGACGCTACTGGGTGAGCTGGGCCGCGCGGTGCGCCTCTACCCGGACATCGAGGGTGCGCTGCGCACGTCGAAGCCGTCGACGCTGACCCTGGATGCCGACGGCGCGCACCGGTTCCTGTCGGAGGCCGCGCCGATCCTGCTGGCTGCTGGCTTCGGCGTGCTCCTGCCGAGCTGGTGGACCAACCCGTCGATGCGGTTGGGCGCGAAGCTCTCGGTGTCGACGCCGGCGCAGCCGGGCCAGGTTGCGAGCAGCGCGACGATCGGCCGCGAGGGCCTGGTGGACTTCCGCTGGGACCTGGCAGTCGGGGAGCACACCTTGACCGAGCAGGAGGTCGCCGACCTCGTCGAGGCCCAGCAGCCGCTGGTGCGGGTGCGTGGTCAGTGGATGTACGTGGATGCCGAACGCCTCGCCCGGGCCCGGACGTTCCTGGCCAAGAAGTCATCCGGCACGGGGCGGATGAGCGTCGGGGAGGTGCTCGCCACGCTCGGGGCACTCGATGATGGGCCGGGTGGCCTTCCGGTGGTGGACGTCGAGGCGCAGGGCTGGCTCGGGGACCTGCTGTCCGGTGAGGTCGACCACCGGATCGCGCCGCTGGCCGCGCCGGAGGGCTTCACCGGCGAGCTGCGGGCGTACCAGGAACGCGGCCTGGCCTGGCTGGCGTTCCTGGAGTCGGTCGGGCTGGGCGGCATCCTCGCCGACGACATGGGTCTGGGGAAGACCGTCCAGTTGCTGGCCTTGATGTGCAGTGACGTTCGCGAGGAGGCGGGTCCGACCCTGCTGGTCTGCCCGATGTCGCTGGTCGGCAACTGGCAGCGCGAGGCCGCCCGCTTCGCGCCGGGGCTGCGGGTGCACGTGCACCACGGAGCCGAGCGACCTCGGGGCGACGCCTTCCGGGAGGTGGTGGCGTCCAGCGACCTGGTCGTGACGACCTACGGGCTGGTCATTCGAGACGTCGAGGCGCTGTGCGAGCTGAGCTGGCGGCGCGTGGTCCTCGACGAGGCCCAGGCGGTCAAGAACGCGGCGACCCGCGCCGCGGTCGCCGTACGGGCGCTGCCGTCGCCGCACCGGTTCGCGGTGACCGGGACCCCCGTCGAGAACCGGCTGGCTGACCTCTGGTCGCTGATGGAGTTCGCCAACCCCGGGCTGCTGGGCCAGCCCACGACGTTCAAGCACCGGTTCGCGACGCCGATCGAGCGGCACGGCGATGCCGACGCGGCGGCCCGCCTGCGGTCGCTGACCCAGCCGTTCGTCCTGCGCCGGCTGAAGACCGACACCTCGATCATCACCGACCTGCCGGCCAAGATCGAGATGGAGGTGGTGTGCTCGCTGACCCGCGAGCAGGCCTCGCTGTACCAGGCGGTCGTCGCGGACATGATGGAGCGCATCGAGAGCACCGACGGCATCGAGCGCCGCGGGCTGGTGCTGGCGACCATGACCAAGCTCAAGCAGGTCTGCAACCACCCGGCGCAGTTCCTCAAGGACGGCAGCCGGCTGGCTGGGCGCTCGGGCAAGCTGGCGCGCATCGAGGAGACCCTTGACGAGGTGCTCGCCTCGGGGGAGAAGGCGCTGCTGTTCACGCAGTATGCCGAGTTCGGCGACCTGCTGCGCACCCACCTCGGTGCGCGGTTCGGCCGCGAGGTCGGGTACCTGCACGGGGGGCAGAGCAAGGGTCAGCGTGATGCGCTCGTCGCCCGGTTCCAGGACCCTGCCGGTGGGGGTCCGTCATTGTTGGTCCTGTCGTTGAAGGCCGGCGGCACCGGGCTCACCCTCACCGCCGCCAACCACGTCATCCACGTGGATCGCTGGTGGAACCCGGCCGTGGAGGACCAGGCCACCGACCGCGCCTTCCGGATCGGGCAGACCCGCTCGGTGCAGGTGCGCAAGCTGGTGTGCGCGGGCACGTTGGAGGAGAAGATCGCCCTGATGATCAAGGACAAGCGTGGCCTGGCGGCCAGCGTCGTGGGCACCGGCGAGGACTGGCTCACCGACCTGTCCACCTCCGCCCTGCGTGAGCTGTTCACGCTCGAGTCCGGGTCGGTGATGGAGTGAGCCCGCCGCCCGGCCGCGGACGGTACGGCTCGGCATCCGGCTTCCCGCCCCCGTCGAAACCGCGCGCGGTGGACGGCGGGCTGGTCGCCCGCAGCGCGCGAGGCGCGATCGGGGAGCACTGGTGGTCGCGACGCTTCATCGAGGTGCTGGAGTCGTTCGCCCTCGGCTCACGACTCACCCGTGGCAAGAACTACGCCCGACGGGGTCAGGTTCTGTCCCTTGAGGTAGCCCCTGGGGTGGTCACGGCGAGGGTGCAGGGCTCCCGCAGGGCGCCGTACAAGGTGTCGATCTCCTTGCCGGCGTTCAGCGAGCTGGTGTGGGCCAAGGTCGAGGTCACCCTGGCGGAGCAGGCGATCCACAGTGCCCGGCTGCTCGCGGGTGAGATGCCGCACGACCTCGAGGAGGTCTTCCGGTCAGCCGGGGCGCCGCTGTTCCCGCAGCGGGCCAAGGACATGACGCTGTCGTGCTCATGCCCGGACTGGGAGGTCCCGTGCAAGCACCTCGCCGCCGCCTTCTACTTGCTGGCGGAGCGCTTCGACGACGACCCGTTCGCCATCCTGCTGTGGCGGGGGCGCACTCGGCCGGCACTGCTGAACCGGCTTCGTGAGCTGCGCGACAGCGACGCGTCACCGGCTGCGGTGGAGGCTTCGGGGCCGGCTTCCGAGGGTCTGCGGCTGGGGGCGATGATGGCGCTGGCCGACGTGGTGCCGGCCGATGTCGACTTCTGGACTGCGGTGCCCGCCCCGGCGCTGCCCGTCCAGCCTGAGCTGCCGACGGACCTGCTGCTGCGCCAGCTCCCCGTGCCGGGGGCGCCCCTGGGCGGCGCTGGTCTGGTCACCTTCCTCGAACCGTTGTATGCGGCGCTGGGCAGAGTCGCCCGACTGATCCGTGCGGGCGGCGGGCGGCCGCTCCTCACTCACGAGCCCACCCGCGCACTCCCCGAGATGCCGAGGAGCTCATCTCCGGGCGATGACCGAGAAGTCGCTCTCGCCGAGTCCTGCCTCGACAGCCGCGAGCAGGCGGCCGCGGGCCGCTTCGACCGCCGGGAGCCCCGCATCGGCCTCGAGCATCAGGTCGATGTCCTTGAGCAGCGCGTTCACGGTGAACTGTGCGTCGGCGTACTCGCCCGACAGGACGGTGGCACCCTTGGCGGCAGCGATCCCGGCGAGCGGGGTCTTCACGAGGAGGTCCAGGACGTCGCTTGCGGCGAGACCGGCCGAGGCGGCGACCTGCACGGCCTCGGCGAGGCCCTGCATCGACACCGCGAGGCCGAGGTTGACCGCGAGTTTGCCGGCGGCGGCACGCTCGGCCGAGTCGAGCTCGAAGACCCGCTCGGGGTCGGCCCACAGGTCGGTGACCGTCCTGGCGGCTGCGACATCGGCCGGGTCGCCGCCGAGGATGACGCCCAGCACACCGGCTCGGGCCGGGGCGAGCGTGCCGAGCACCGGGGACTGCACGTAGCGCACTCCGCGGCCGCGCGCCCAGGCGGCCTGGCGGCGGGCGTCGTGCGGACCGACCGTGGTGACGTCGACCCACAGCGCACCGTCGCCAAAGGTGTCGACGCCGTCCAGGACGACCTCGCGCACCGTCTCGGGTCCGAAGAGCACCGAGACGACCAGCTCGGCGCCCTCGACCGCCGCTGCGGGCGTCGCGCCCCGCCGGGCACCCCGACCGACGGCCGCGGCGGCCGCGTCCGGGGAGCGGTTCCAGACGGTGACGTCATGGCCGGCGTCGAGCACGTGGATGACGAGCTCGCGGCCCATCCGGCCCAGGCCCAAGAAGGTGATCTTCATGTCGGACAGTGTCTCCCGTCTCAGCGGGTGGCGCTGTGCAGGTAGAGCCGGTTGCCTTCGGAGTCGGCCACGAGGGCGAACCAGCCGTGCTCACCGCGCTGGGCCGGCGGCTCGACCACCCGAGCCCCGGCGGCGAGCGCCCGCTGCACGACCGGCGACAGGGGCTCGTCGACGTCGAAGACCGGCAGCGGGCCGTGGGTGCCCGGTTCGAAGCCGGCCGTCTGGTTCAGTGAGACGGTCGGGCCGCCGGGGATGACGGTGATGGCCCGGGTCCCGTCGTCGCTGACGGGCGTCGGCTCGTGGCCGAAGACGGCGGCGTAGAAGTCGCGTGCCCGCTCGATGTCGAGGGCGGGGAGCTCGATCCAGATGGCCTGCATGACAGTTCCTCTCAGTGGGTGACGCCCTCGTCGGGTGCCGTCGCCGAGCATCCCCTCACGCCACCTGGCCGGGCCAGACCGGCGCACGGCAGGCGTCGGTGGGTGGCCCTGACACGGCCACCCACCGCGGTCGAGGGTGCGCCCATACTGGCTCCATGGCCAACGGCGACACGGACGGCCTCGGGGCGTTCCTCCGGTCGCGGCGCGACCGACTGGGGCCCGAAGACGTTGGCCTTCCCGTGCACGGTCGCCGACGCACGCGAGGCTTGCGCCGCGAGGAGGTCGCCGCGCTGGCGGGTGTCAGCGTCGACTACTACACCCGCCTGGAGCAGGGGCGTGACCTGCACCCGTCGCCGGCCATCGTGCGGTGCCTCGCCGACGCGCTGTCCCTCGGGCCGGACGAGCGCTCGCACCTGCACTTCCTGGCCGGCATCGCCGAGGCGCGAACCTACGAGACGTCCCCTGAGCTGAGGCGTTCGGTCACCGGTCTGCTCGACACCCTGATGCCGGCGCCGGCCTACGTCGTGACCCCGGTCGGGGACCTGGTGGCTTGGAACGACGCGACGACGGTGCTGTGGATCGACCCCGGGTCGCTGCCGGCGACGGAGCGCAACCTGGCTCGGATGACCCTGCTCGACCCCAGGATGCGCGAGCTGTGGGTGGACTGGGAGGTCATCGCCCGCGAGGCGGTGGCGCACCTGCGCGGCGCACGGGCACGGTTCCCCGACGTCGTGCGAGTGCAGGAGGTGCTCGACGACCTGCGCGAGCACAGCGAGGAGTTCCGGCAGTGGTGGGCCGAGCACGACGTGGAGACTCCGAGGGCGCCGCGCAAGCGCTTCGCACACCCCACCCACGGGGAGTTGGCGTTCTACAACGAGTCGATGGAGCTCGCCGGCGAGAGCCTGCTGTTCATGGTCTACGTGCCCGCCGACGACCGCACGCGGGAGGCCTGCGTCGCGCTGGCCGCTCCCCTGGGCGAGCGTATGGGTGGGAGCGTGGGTGGGAGCGTGGGTGGGCGCACGGATCGGCGCCTGCGGGCGGTGCGCCCGCATCCGGGCTGACCCGGTCGATGCCGGGTCGGCTCAGGGCAGGCCGGCGTCGATGGGCCAACGCAGGGTGCCGAGAACCTCCGGCATGCCGCGGCGGCTCACAGTCACCCCTGGCATGCCGACCCATCGCTTCTGTCTGGATGCCGTGACACCCGTACCTGTCTGATTAACGTGACAAATATGTATGTCATGGTAGCGTGACAACCGCAGAAGTCACGCATTCCAGACAGCAGCCGAGGGGAGGCCTCATGCTCGCCACCGTGCGCGACCTGGGAGCCGCCGTCCGCGCTGCCCGGCAAGAGGGCGGGCTGAGCCAGCAAGCCCTGGCTGACCGCGCTGGCGTTCCACGACAGTGGATATCTCGACTCGAGACCGGGTCGAACCCCGGCGCCGAGCTCCGCAAGGTGCTCGACGTGCTCGCCGCGCTCGGCCTGGCCGTCACGCTGGAGCCGTCCGCCGAGCCCAGCTCGTTGGACGAGGACCCCTTTGCTGACATGTTCGCCCGCGAGCCGTCATGACCCAGCTGGACGTCTTCCTCGACGGCATGTTGGCAGGCAGGCTGGAGCAGGCGACCGGTGGCGCACTCAGCTTCACCTACGACGTCGGGTACACCTCGGGGCCCAGCCCGACCCCGCTGTCGCTGTCGATGCCGCTGTCCGGGCGGCGCCACGGCAACCGCGTCGTCTCGGCATGGCTGGATGGTCTGCTGCCTGACAACGCTGCCGTGCGCGAGGAGTGGGGCCGCCGCTTCCTGGTGTCGGCGCGCAACCCCTTCGCACTACTGCGACACGTCGGGCGTGATGCCGCCGGGGCCGTGCAGGTGCTACCGGTCGACGTCGACCCCCCGGACGCTGCCCAGCGCACCGGAGACGTGCGCCGCCTGTCCGAGGCCGAAGTCTGCGACATGCTGCGTGAGCTGACCGTGCGCGATGCCGGCTGGGAGGTCGGGGCCGGCTCGGGCCGGTGGAGCCTGGCCGGCGCTCAGACCAAGGTCGCACTGCACCTGCTCGACGACGGCGCCTGGGGGGTGCCGAACGACTCCACGCCGACGACGCACATCCTGAAGCCCACGCGAGCCGATACTCGCTTCGGCGACCTGCACGTCAACGAGTTCGTGTGTCTGCGCGCTGCGGGGCTGCTCGGGCTGCCCGTCGCCCACGTCGAGCTGGTCGACTTCGGCGGAGCGAAGACCCTGGTCTCCACTCGCTACGACCGGCGCCGAGACCGTGGCGGGCAGTGGCTGCGCCTGCACCAGGAGGACCTGCTCCAGGCAATGAGCTACCCGTCGTCGAAGAAGTACCAGGCCGACGCAGGCCCGAGCGTCCGGAACGTGGGGGCGCTGCTCGGCACGCTGGGGCTTGCCGACCGTGAGGCGGTGCGGACGGCCTTCTTCGACGCGTTCGCGTTCAACGTGCTCGTGGGAGGCACGGACGCTCATGCGAAGAACTACAGCCTGCTGCTGCGCGGCCCTCGCGTCGCCTTGGCGCCGCTGTACGACGCGGCCAGCTACGCGCCGTACCTGAAGACGGGCGAAGCCGTGCGCAGCTCGATGAAGGTCGGCCGGGCATGGCAGGTGCGTGACGTGACGGTCGAGGACTGGGTCGATGTCGCGACCGCGCTCGAGCTGCATCCCGAGCGCGCGCTCGACCGGGTCGAGTCGCTGCGCACCCGGCTGCCCGACGCGGCGGCAGAAGCGGCCGAGACGGCACCACGAGCGTTCAGCAAGGACGCGCACCGGGTGGCGGCTGCGGTCGGCCGCCAGAGGCACCTGCGCGCCCTGCGGCTGCCCCACGCACGTCGCTAGGAATCGGGACGCCCTCGCCGCATCATCGGATGAAGGGCTACTTGGAAGGCTGGCTCCTGGCGTCCGGCTTCCGCCCGTGGCCGCACCGCGGATGATCTGACCAACCAGGCCGACGTCAGCCTCGGGCGGCGGCGGGTGCCCCTCGGACGCCTGCACGACGACGATGCCGTGACCGGAGAGGGCGAGCTGGTAGGCCTCGCCGGAGCCACGGCCGATCACCGCGCCCAGCTTGGCCGTCTTGCGGATCGACGACTGCAGGCCCGCCGACCACAGGACGGCGGCCTGCATGTCGACGAAGGTGGGGACGTCGACCTGCAGCACCACCGGGGTGCCATGTGCCACCACCGCGATGAGACCGCTGCCGGTGAAGGTCGTGTTGAACAGGCCGCCGCTGACCATGGAGGCTCCCTCGACCCGCTTGATGTCCCACGTCAGGCTGCTCTCGAAGGCGAGCACGGCGTTGCCGTTGACGGTGACCGACTCGTTCTCGAGCTCGAGGATGAAGATCTCGTCGGCCTCCTGGGCGAGGAAGACGTCGCCGCTGCCGGACACCTTCATCAGCGCCATACCCTCGCCGGTGAGGGCCTTCTTGAACATCTTGCCGAGGCCGCCGCTGCCCTCGTAGGCGAAGTCGACGTCGCCCTGGTAGGCCACCATCGAGCCCTGACGGGCGTAGAAGTACCCACCCGTCCCGGTGAGGTCGACCTTGAGCATCCGCTCGTTCTGGAGCATGAAGCGGCCGGGCGTGCCGGACCGCTCGGACCGGTCAAGGAGTTCTCCGCGCATGGCTCCACGCTAGGCCGTGATGGATGGGCGCCGCCCATGCGGTGCGGACGAGTGTTTGGCCTGCAGTGGGCCCAAGGGAGGCAGACCGCTGACCCCCTGCTTGCAAAATCCCCGAACGGGTTCCGCGAGAGGGTGATTGAGCACAGGTGAGGGCGCTGTGGGGTACCCGATCACGCCATTTTCGCGACCTCACTGCAGTACTTTTCTGGGGTACGAATCTGGGGTCCAGCCGAGGCGGGTCGCGGTTGCGATGAGGTCGCCTTGGTCCGGCGCGTCCTCGTCCCGGCGCAGCACCAAACCACCAGGCGACGCGCGCCACACCTCCTGATCGCAACGAGCGACCGCGCCCACAAGCGTCGGCCGAAGGCCACTGGCGCAGCCGTCCCCGACCCCAGCGGTTCGTGCGGTCCGCGAGAGCGCCGACGGGCCCCGTCACTCCGCCCACTGTGGGCGCCGGCTCAGGTGCAACGGTTAGCTTGTGCCCGCCCGGGCCGATCGATCGAAACCGTTGAGTCCGCCGAGGGGTCAGTTGTACAGGCGCGTGCGGAGCGCCTTGGCCAGTTCCCGGCGCAGTGCGAACTGACCGCGAACGTGCAGGTACGCGTACAGCATCCGAACGCCGCTGGAGAGGGTGGAACTCGCGGGACGAGCGCGATGAGCCCGCTGGGGATCTCATCCACGGAAATGAACTCGATCGCCGAAAACTCGTTGTCCAGACGGTTGGTCGTGCGCAGCCGTGCCATGACATCGTGTTGCGAGAGGCGCAGGTGCGCCACCCCGAGCATGGCGAAGTTGGCGATATCTCCTTCAAAGGTCAAGGCTAGGAAGCGGATCTCGTCGACCTCTGACGGCGCGATGGACAACTCTTCGTCCAGGGCCCGGTGCACCCACTTCTGTGCGCAGTCCTGGGAGAGGTTGCTGATGTCCTCCGAGGCCAGTTGCTCTCCGATCGAACACGCCCAGCTAAGCGGATAATCGTTCAATTTTGCGCTATGCGCCCTGGTGAGCAGAACCATTCCCTCGTTCGAGTAAACGACTAGGTGCAGGCAGAGCGAGTTGGGATAAGGCAAAGCACCGGGCGCGATGGCAGCGGCGTACAGAGCGGGGAGCGACTCGCTCGACACGACTTGTTGCCAGAAGAACTGGCACTGACTCCACTTGCCGGGAACCACGTTGAGGCGGATGGCGATGGAATCGGAAAAGGAGGTGGGCCGCAATTCGAGCGCCCACTTTTCGCCATCGCTCGCGTACTGATCCTTCAAGGGGCCCTCGCAAAACTCGAGGTACTCCGACGGCAGGTCTCGGCCATGATAGTGCCGGAATAGCTTCGGTCTCGAGCCGGACGAAGTCATAGGGCGCGCGGTTGATCCGAAAGGCGATCTCGCTCGTCTGCCACCCTGCCTCAGGCCGGGGACATGCGAGCAGCGTCTGCCCCTTACCCCAGCCGATCCCCTCGAGCCCGCCGTCGCCGTCGAGGAAGCGCGGATCAACGTGCTCGTGGAAGGCAGAGAGCAAAGCGCGGTCGAGTGTCCGCCAGAGGCCCGGCGCTGGAGCACCGGGCCGATGACTGCGTAGAGGAACAGCGTGCCGATGGCCACGATGCTGAGGCCGGCTTGGAGAGACGAGGTGAAGAACGCCGAACGCAAAGCCTGGCCCACTCCAAGGCGCGACGCCTCAGAGATGGCGGGAAGCCCCAGCCCAGCGGCATAGCCGAGAGCCGCGTTGAGCGGCCAGCGGTAGGTGGCAAGCGAGCGGGTCGTGAGTTGTTCGAAATCGAGAAGGGCATCGCACCAAGCAGCAGCCACGATACGAAATCCTATGTCACGATGTCCTCCAAGATGACCGGCTCGAAGTTGTCCTCCTGGTCTCGCGGCACCTAAAACTCAACCGGATGGGCGTTGTCGGTCAACGCCGCTCTCGGTTCTGCTGTTGGCAGGGACCTCCTTCCACGCCTGCGGAGAACCTCGGGGCCGCCGCCATGTCGTTGGCTAACACTGCTGTCGGCGTGTTGGTCCACCAGTTCATTCTTGCCTTGGTGCCGTCGTGTTCGAGGTCCAGCGACCCCCGTGGACGCCACGCACTGACGACCGCACGTTTCACGATTCGCTCGCACGGCTCGGGCGGTGTGGTGCGTCTCATCGGCCGCCAGTTGAACAGCCTAGATTTGGCGCGTGTATCCGGGTGGGTCGTTGCAGGCGCCGCGGCCAGCGGTACTCGCCGGTGGGGCCGCCGCCGCCGTTCGCTCTGTCACCGGCGCACCGTTGCCGTCGTACAATTGCACGCGATGGACTCAACTTGCCGAAGACCTCCAGGGCGCGACGTCGGTGAATGGCCAGCAGGGATGCGCGAGATAGCCCTACCATTGAGAGCGCCATTCGAGCCCATTGAAGGGACCACATGACGAGCATTAGATTCGGCGCCTACCCTTCAGATTCGCTCCCCGATTCATCTGACGGTCGAGGATTTAGCTACTTCGCTACCATCTGCGGTTGTTGGCAAACTCTCTGCCGTGCGGGATGTGCACATTGCGTCGATTAAACCAGGTGCCGTCCGCGGCAACCATTTTCATGTACGCAAGACCGAGATCATCACGATTTCTTTCGCCTCTGCGTGCGCCTTCGCGTGGGATGAAGGCGAGGGTACCGAGGTTCACCGCAGGGAGTTTGATGGGCATGGTTCGGTGTCCGTAGTGGTGCCGCCCGGCGGTTCACACGCCTGTCCTCAACACGGGCGATGAACCACTCATTCTGGTGGTGATGTCGGATGAACCATACGATCCGAGCCAGCCCGATGCGTTTAGGAGATTGGTCGTCGATGTCGACTGAAGGCGCAAGCACCGCGCAGTCGTTTCAGGACATTCTGTCACATTAGCGAGTCTGGGGAGTGGGGGTATTCGAACCTCCATCGGATGATCGCGTCTTCTGACCCGCTTATTCTGGGCGCCGTCCATCTCAGCTACTAATCAGTGATAGCTTGCAGAGCCCTCGGAAAAGGCCTTCGTAAAGCTGGTTGCTTGGCGGAACGGTCCGAATTCTTCCGCGCGCGACTGGTGGTACAGCAGATATCGTCGCGCCGCGATAGACACGCGTGGGCCGACGCCCATTGGAACCGGAGAGCCGACCCCGTTCTCGCAGAAATGGCACACCAGCCGACGCCAGCGAGCCCATCGCCTGGATCGAAGGGTGGGCTTTCCGAGAGAGATGAGACCGGCGGGCCGAGGAGCGCGGGCAACCTCATCCGCACACGAGTCGTTGGCTTCGTTCGATGAGATATACGACCTTCTCAATTCGCCGGAAGCCGATCGACACATTCCCCTATGGTGTCCGGGAGACGATTTCCCGGTTCCCAGACGAGCCAGAAACGTTGGCCAAGCGCATTCTGCGCGATGTTTACAACCACGGCGATGCGCTGGAGATAACGGCGCCCAGAGCGCCGTTCATGCTGGGCCAGAAGGACGGCGCGTTCTTCTCCCTCTTGCAGCAAGTCCTGCGTGACAAGGCGGTCCCAGGAAGTCAAGTGGCGCAGGTTGGCCTGCGGTACGAAGTTGAGGCTCCCCTGCCACCTGGGGATCTTGTCCAGCACACAGACGCCGTACTTAAGGTGCTTAAGACCCTTCAACGGGGAAGTCCTTCTTTCAATCAGCTGGGTTCCTCCGAAGCGATGGCCACTCAGAGTTGGTCACTTGGCTCGGCCAGCAGTGCGTATCGGCCGCCACTGCGACGAACGGGTACGAGGTGGGTCGGATACTGCGCCAACTCCAGTCCGATCTTGAGAACGTAGTTGTTCATGATTCGGTAAAGGACTTGTTTGTGAACAGGCGCACCCTTGCGACGAGTCTGGGAGTCGCGGTATCGGGTGCTGACGCAGTCGCGCAGGCAAGCATCTCCACGCTTGGGTGGCTTGGGCTTGTGATTGGAGTGATTCCTCTGGGCCATCAAGGCCTCCAGACGGTGGGTTTAGTCCCCACAAGCCACTCGGGGGTGCAGTGGCCGTTTCTCTACTCATTTGGGTCGGCCCCAGCGATGTCGGGGGCCACACATCGACGACGCGAGGCTCTGGGCAGGGCACTTGACTCACTATCGGTCTGATCTCCTGGCTAGCGGTCCCGACGTTCGATTAGTTGAGGTGCGTCCTTTCGCCGCAACGCGACCGTCCCGATTCCCGACGAGCGCCTCGAGGTCGTCGTCCTACGCATGGACCACCGAACGAGGTCTACCGACCGCGTTGAGGCGATAAGCGCCTTATACCTCGTCTCGACCCGGTACGACCGCCGCCGCGACCGCGACGGGCAGTGGCTGCGTCTTCACCAAGAGGCGCCTGCCCCAGGCGATGACGTAGCCCGCCATTCAAGATCCACCCGGCCGAGGGAGGGCCCTCGGGCAAGAACGTGGCGAGCGCTGCTCGCCTCACCAGGTCCAGCGCCGCGTATGTGCCGGCACCGAATCTTCGCGCACCGTCGGTGCGCCTCGAAGACGGCGCCGCCTTGCTGACCTGGCTCTAGCCAAGGGGGGCTCGAACCCCTAACCGCCTGCTTGCAAAATCCCCGAACGAGTTCCGCGAGAATGTGATTGAGCACGGTCTGATGCCTTGTGGGGTACCGGATCACGCCGGTTTCGTGAGCTACTGCAGTACTTTCATGGGGTACTCAGCAACTCAGATAGAGGGCTAGGGTGTGTGCACCCAAGCCCAAGTCCCGGTGCGCACGCGCATAAGGGTGTCGGCGTCGGATGATAGAAACGACGAGTGCCTCACCTTCTCGCCTCGCTTGCATCGCTGCCGGAGTCCATGAGGCTGCTGGCCGCCGTCGCACAGGTCTCAGATGACGTCCTTCGGGAACTCGACCAGCGCGTCGTTGGAGCCAAGAGCGAGACGGAGTCAAACAGGGTCCGCCGACGCCATGAAGCTTCCCCTCCTGACCGAGCCTCCAGTGTGGCAGCCGCGCCCACCCTGATCGTGAGTGGCGGATCGGAACGTGCTCGGACCGCCATTGCCCTGAAGTATCTCCAACTACTCGTGGAAGAACGAGTCATCAGGCCACGCAAGACCCTGCTGATGGACGGCGGTTCGCTGTCCCTATTGGAGGACGCCGATTGGCTAGGAATGGAACGGGGCAGTGAGTCAGGGCCAGAGGGCTTTGCGTGGTCGCGTTTTGCAGGGTCAGTCCTGGGTCGCCTAAGGGAGGCCGATGCCATCGCCGTACTGGAAGTGCGTGACGGCAACCATCGCTTGCGTGACCTCGCCAACGCGGCGCACGGTGCGAGCTGCCCCCTGGTTGTGACAACGGAGCACGAGGTCGTCGTCACTGACGACCTGCCCGGCATCAACGACCTCACCGTTGGTGCGGCGCAGGAAACGCTTCGACGTTTTGGTCTGGATTCGGCCGACCTCCGAAAGATCCCGTTCATCGACGGCGAGTGTCCGGGCGGTCTATTGCAGCAACTCGAAGAGCCCGAAAACGGGACAGCTTGGCGGTTGTGCGCCGCGTCTGGAGGCCGGGCGCTGTTGGCGCCCGATCAAATCGAAATGCGCGATGCGTCGATGAGCGACAGCGGCAGGCAGGTAGATCCCTTCCTCGAGTCTTCGCTTCCCGAACGGAGTGACCCATTCCGCGAGCTGCTAGTGGCTGAACCGCGGCTAGGCGAGTTGGTACGCCGCTGTAGCGGGGCTTCGGGGCATGAGTACTGGAATGGGAACCGCGATAGCAACGATCCTGTGGTTCAGGTCGGTGTCAACCGGCTGGTTAAGCGCTTAGTGGGCCCTTCCCGCGACCCGAGGCCACGAGCACTGAGCGAAGTGGCCGAGGACGTTCTCCGCCGCGAGCCGCCGACCGCTGACCATGCTCCTGAGGGTTCGCCAGACGCACCGTGGCGACCCCTCGCCTGGCGACAGGGACTTTGGGAGGACTCATTTCAGGGGGCGCGATACTCGTCCGCACCCGCCCGGTGGGGGGACCGTCCTCTAGGACTCGCGGCGGACGATGTTCCCCTTCATCCCAACGACATCACCGTTGGGCAGGTCGAGGCTTGGTTGCGCAGTCCTGAAGTGTTTGGCCAGGCGGATGATTATGTCCACAGGTCCCAGCCTGCTGACGCTCCTTCCTGACAACGGAGCAGCGTTCCACGGTGCTCGCGTGCGGGCTCAGCGGAGGGTTCGCTCGTCGGTTGTCGCCACGATGACGGGCATGCGCTCGAAGCGCACATCTTGGGTATGCGCGCACCCACTCCCGTTCCCGCGCGCCTTCTACGCGGCGCAACTACAGTCGATCCGTGCTCAATCACCTGCCTGATCAATTGCGTATTCGAGTCCTGGCAAGCTGCCTCAAGTGAGGGACGGGGATGACAGCCTTCTCGAGGGGCTATACGAGAGTCTGATCACGCGCGCGCTGGAGAAGCGCCTGGCGGGTCTCTCGAACCTCGATGTTCAACGGGGAGTGATCGACGAGGCCGACGAGCCAGACGTTCTGGCAAGGCACGTCCGTGATGTCACCCTGCGAGCCCTGCGCCAGGAGAAGGACGCGGGACGTCGGCTGGCCCTGGTCAACCGACTTGTAGGGGAGCTGGGGGCTGCCGACGATTCACTCTCCGCCGCTGGGCAACTCCTCGCTGTTGCGATGCCGGCTATACCCGGCACCGTGGTCCGTGCGCTTCGTGAGCGTCCGTCGACGCCACTCTCGGATGCCGCACTCCTCACCAACGCGCCCGGTGAGCCAGGAGTCGGCCACGAGATTCGAGCCGAGCTGGCGAGTGCCGACCGGGTCGACGTCATCATGGCCTTCGTCAAGTGGTACGGCTTGCGCCTCTTCGAGGACCGCCTCAAGACAGCGCGCGAGCGTGGCGTCCCTATCCGCCTGATCACGACGACCTACATGGGAGCCACCGAGCGGGCCGCCCTGGATCGGCTCGTGAGGGACTTCGGTGCCGAGGTCAAGGTCCAGTACGACGCGCAACGAACTCGGCTCCACGCCAAGGCATGGCTCTTCCGGCGCAACACCGGGTTCGACACGGCCTACGTCGGGTCCAGCAACCTCTCCCGCGCTGCGATGCTCGATGGCGTCGAGTGGAACGTGCGCCTGTCCTCGGTGTCCACGCCGCCCCTGCTGCGGAAGTTCCTCGCCACGTTCGACAGCTACTGGAACGACCCGACCTTCGAGCGCTACGACCCCGATTCAGACCGCGACAAGCTGGACGACGCGCTGGCCGAAGCAGCCGGGAAGCGACTCAACGACCGGGTGACCCTGACACTCTCTGGCCTCGAGGTGCGTCCGTACCCGTACCAACAGGAGATGCTCGACCAACTCGAGGTCGAGCGCATCGTCCATGGCCGGCATCGGAATCTCTTGGTGGCGGCAACGGGTACCGGCAAGACCGTTGTCGCTGCGCTCGACTACCGTCGCCTGGCCGCCGACGCTCCGACACTTCCGGGACTGCTCTTCGTCGCGCACCGGCGCGAGATCCTGCAGCAGTCCTTGCGCACCTATCGCGAGGTTCTGGCCGACGCGAACTTCGGTGAGCTCTACGTGGACGGTCGTCGC
The DNA here is from genome assembly GCA_963800505.1 of uncultured Actinomycetota bacterium. Lineage (GTDB taxonomy): Bacteria > Actinomycetota > Actinomycetes > Actinomycetales > Dermatophilaceae > Fodinibacter. The sequence goes on along the minus strand of CAWDBL010000001.1, from coordinate 5,272 downwards.
CCCGAGCGCTGGGAGCATGTCTTCGCTTCGGTGCAGTCTCTGTCGGCGTACGGCATCACGAACATCCCAGCGGGTGCCTACCGAGTCGTCGTCATCGACGAGTTTCACCACGCAGAGGCGAAGACGTACAAACGGATCCTCGAGCACCTCAACCCCCGTGAGTTGCTTGGCCTGACAGCCACCCCCGAACGCGGCGACGGCCTGGACGTGCGGTCCTTCTTCGGTGGCCGCACTGCGGCCGAGCTCCGCTTGTGGGATGCCCTCAAGGCCGACCTGCTGACCCCGTTCCACTACTTCGCCGTCGCGGACGGGATGGACATGACCCGGGTCGACTGGAAGGCGGGAGCCTACGACACCGGCGAACTGTCCAATCTGTTCACTGGGAACGACGCTCGCGCCCGGATCGTGCTCAAGGCCGTTCGAGACAAGGTCGGCGACCTGACTGCCATGAAGGCGCTCGGGTTCTGCGTCTCCCGAGACCATGCGCACTACATGACACGCGTCTTCAACGAAGCGGGGATCAAGGCCGCGACAGTGCTCGGCGACACCGCGTCGAGCGACCGTGACGCCGCCGTGCAGGACCTTCGAGATGGCGCCGTCCAGGTGGTGTTCACCGTCGACGTGTTCAACGAAGGGGTCGACGTACCGGCGATCAACACCGTGCTCTTCCTCCGGCCCACGGAGAGCTCCACCGTGTTCCTGCAGCAACTCGGACGCGGGCTGCGTCGTGCCAAGGACAAGGCGGTGCTCACCGCGCTCGACTTCGTCGGCCACCACCGCAAGGAGTTCCGCTTCGACCAACGCTTCCGGGCGATGACAGGCAGCACCCACGCCGGTTTGAAGCGCGACATCGAGCAGGGATTCCCATTCCTTCCCGCTGGAACGCAGATCGTGCTCGATCGCCAGAGTCAGCAGCTGGTTCTCGACAACATCAAGAGTCAGGTCACCAAGCGCTGGCCCAACATCACGTCGGAGCTGCGAGCACACCCGACTGATGACCTTGGCACGTTCCTCCAAGACTCCAGTGTCGAGTTGGCCGACGTCGTGCGTGCGGACCGCTCGTGGACACGCCTCAGGCGCGAAGCCGGACTTGAAGTCCCGCTCGGCGGCCGCCTCGAAAAGGCCCTTCTCAAGCGGGTAAGCGCGCTATGCCACGTCGATGATCCCGATCGGGCAGCGGCCTATATGACCTGGCTTAGCGACGATGCCCCCAGCTACGACCAGGCAGACCCCGTTCTGCAGGCCTACGGTCGGATGCTGTTCTTCTCCATTTGGCCGGACGGCGGCGGTTTCGACTCGTACGGGGCAGGACTTGTCGCACTTCAGAATGAGGAGGCTGTACGCCAGGACCTTCGGGCGGTCATTGGCCTCGGCGTGAGGTCGCCGAGCGCATCACCTCACGCCTCCAGGGTGAACTCGGCTTACGGCCGCTGAGGGTGCACGCTCGCTACACACGAGAGGAGATCCTGGCTGCCCTGAACTACGCGTCAATCAGCGGCCAGAAGCCCAGCAGCTTCCGAGAGGGTGTCCTGTTTGCCCAGGAGGCGAACACAGATGCTTGCCTGATCACCCTGCGCAAATCTGAGGCGGACTACTCCCCGACCACCATGTACCGAGACTTCGCCATCAGTCCCGACCTCTTTCACTGGGAGTCGCAGTCCCGCACCGCCCTTGCGTCACCGACTGGTCAGCGCTACGTGAACCACCGGTCACTCGGAAGCCACGTTCTTCTATTCACCAGGGCGCACAGGGTCTCAGCGTTTGGCACGGGCGCGCCATACCTGCTCTTGGGGCAGGTCGATTACGTCGAACACCAAGGGGAACGGCCCATGGCCATCACATGGCGCATGCGGATCCCGATGCCGGCAGCCGACTTCGTCGCGGCCAAGGCAGTGCTCTAGGCGCAGTTGGCGACCTTGTCGCGAGACGATCAGCGGCCCGCCCCCGGCGTTCGTAGACCACGGCCCTGCGGAGTAGGCAGACGCCGGTCCTGTTGACGCTGAGCGGCCGAGAGCCTGCTCTCGAGATCGGCGGGCGATCCGGCCGGTTGGTTCGCGGCGACCGCAAGGTCGCTGATGACAGCCGTCATGCGATCGAGGTACGGGCCGACTTCCGGGTGTTCGCGCAGCGAGTCAGGCGCGGCGGACACCCATGACATGGGACCGATCGGGACAGGCGCGGGGCCTGACCTTGAGACACTTCGGGCCAGCTCAGCTGCGGAGTCTTCGGAGGCGAGGAGTTCCGCCTTGTCCTGCCACCACGTGGCCTGCCGGAGAACCTCGTCGGGGGACTCGCCGTCGACCCAGCGGAGGGCGATCTTGCCGCGGAGGCCTGGGTACCCGGGTTGGTCACAGAGCCCGGGCATCCACTTGTCGAGCGCCGAGTCGAGGGCACGCATCTTCGGGTCACCGATGACGTGTTGGGCGAGCAGCGGCAGGGCGTCCTCGTACTGCTGGATGGCGTGCGCCAGGTCTCGGGCCGGGTCGGCGGCGCTGGCCCTTGTGGCGGATTCCGCCCGGTCGTCCCGCTCGAGGATCCTGGTGAGGACCTCACGCGGGCCACGGTCGGCGGGCAGTTCGAGAGCAACCCCATCGGCGACCGGCTCGGCATCCGACAGGTAGAGGTGGTTCTCGTTGCGTCCCCGCGAGAGTGCGACGTAGAGACCTTGTCGGCTCTCGGTGCCGGCGACCACGGTGTGCGTGGTGTCGACGGTGGCGCCCTGGGCGCCGTGGATGGTGCTGGCGTACCCGAGCTGCACGTGGTGCCCGACGTAGTCGGCCGGCAGCGAGAGCGCCGCGCCGACCCTGCTGGCGTGATGACCCGCGCGCGCAACGTGGAGGTCGCCGTTGCGGCCGACGCCCTGGACCACCCATCGGTCCCCGTTCTTGACCCATGACCCGTCGCGGCCGCGGAGGGAGCGGTCGTTGTGCCGCGTGATGATGACGTCCCCAGCGCTGGCTCGAGTGCCGTCGGCGAGCACGGCCTCCCGATCGGGACCCGCCGCCTGAGCTGCGAGCCGGTCGGCGCGGGCCTGCTCGTTGAGCTCGCGGACCGTGTCGCGGCTCGCAGCGAGGAGCAGGCTCGACCTGCCGGCGGCGACGTCGGCTCGCCAGGCGTCGAATGCCTGGTCGTGGCGGAGCCGGCGTCCCCGACGTGGACGCGTCCCTGCGCGAGGTAGTGCTCGAGCGCGGCAGGGTCGCCACTCCGGATGCCGAGTGTCGCGGCAGCTTCCTCCGGGTCGGAGAAGCGGTGGAGTTCGGTGAGGCGGGCCGTCGTCCCCAGCGCAGCAGCCCTGCTCGGCCAGGTCGCGGAAGACGCCACTCGCGGCGACCGCGGTCAGCTGCTGGTCGTCTCCGACCAGGCGGACGCTGCCACCTCGCTCGAGGACACGGTCGACGACGGCCGCGAGCTCCTTGGTTCCCACCATCCCCGCCTCGTCGATGACGACGAGGGTCCGCGGGCCGATGGGCGGGAACGCCGCCACCCGGCCGTCGCTCGCGGCGGCCGCGGCGCTGTGGAGGAACTTCGCGACGGTCTCGGCAGGCGTGTCGATCGCCTGACCGAGCTCGTCCGCTGCGACCGCGGTGGGTGCGAGCCCGATGACCTGCCCGCCGCCACCGCGCCAGGCCTTCGCGAGGGTGGCCATCGCGGTGGTCTTGCCGCTACCGGCGGGTGCCAAGGCGACCTGCACGCGAGCCCCGCTTGTGGCGAGAGCACTGACCAGCTCGGCCTGCCCGCTGTCGAGTCCAGCTCCCGCCTCAGTGCCCCGGCTGATGGCCAGCTCGACGAAGAACTCGGGGATGACGTACCCGTCGGTCCTTTCACCCGCCTCCAGGAGGCGGCGCTCGGCGTCGAGGATCGCGGCCGAGGTGTACGTCCGGCTCCCGTGGACGGTGTAGACCGATGCGCCGTCCGGTCGGCGGAGGAACTCGGGCTCGCCGAGGTCGGGGACGACACCCACAGGCAGGGACAGACCCTGCGTCACCCGCGTCGACGACGTCCCTGACTGTTTCGTCGAGGGACGAGAGGGGGATGCCGGCGTACCTGGCCTGGCGGAGGGCCTCGGCCCGGACGTGCCACACCTGCCAGGTCGACCGGGACGACTCGAGGACGTCGACCACGCGCCTCGCGAGTTCGTACCCCGTACCCTTCGTACCTACCCGTCTCGGCACCCTGTCCCCAGGCGCGACCCAGCACGGATGAGAGCAGGCCGGGGACGGTCGTGGGGCCGGCATCGTCCCCGGCCGCCAGGACGGCATCCGCCTCCGCTCGCCACTGGTCGCGCTGCTCGCGCAGGCTGCGCGGCTCGTGCTTGTCGGGGCGCGTCTCGAGGTTGGCCTGCTGGGCCAGGGCGAGGGACTCGATCCGCGTCGGCGCCCGGCCGTGGTCGGCCTGGAACGACGCAGCGAGCTGACGCTGGCGGCTCGTGATGTCACCGCGCCGAGAGGACCACTCCTGGAGGAGCCGCGGCGTCCATGCCCTCGATCTCGCGAACGGGCCGCCGTCCCTCGGGCGAGGGACGTTCGGTGAACCGGACGCCGAGCCGCTCGGTGAGCTCGGCCTCGAGCCGGGTGTTGTAGTGCTCGGAGGCCATGACCTTGGCCTTGAACACCATCCGGCCGTCGAGGGTGAGCCACTTGCCACCTTCGTCCGGCAGGGTCTGGACCTTGTTGGAGATCACGACGTGGGTGTGCAGGTCGGGGTCGCCGGCGCGGGAGTCGCGGTGGTCGAACGCGGCGGCGACGAGCCCGGTGACCGGGACCTGCCGGATGCCGCCCTTGCCGACGCGGGTGAAGGCGACCTCCCGCTCGAGCAGGCCGATCGTCGCCCGAACCGCGGCCTCGTGGGCGGCCTCGACCTCGCGGGCCACCTCGGGTGAGGCGAGCGCCCACAGCGCCGACACGGACTTCACCGGGCTGAAGGTCAGGTCGTAGCCGGCGACCGGCGTCTGCGCCGGCTTGGACGCGGTGGCGACGAACCCCGTCAGCTCGGTGTCGTCACGAGGGGCGCGGCCGTGCGTCCGGGCGAAGGCGCGAGCGATGACCTCGGTGCGGATGCCGGCACGCTCCTCGGCCGGGATGGGTGCGTTCCAGGCCCGTCCTTGTGAGGTGTTGTGGGCGCTGAAGGCGGTGGCGATCTCCTGGCGGAGGGTGGTTGCCTCGAAGGTGGGGAAGGGTCGGCCGAGGGCACCCCAGCCGCGGGCGACGGCATCCGGCTCCTGGGATCGCGGGTGCCGCCCTGGCCGAAGAGGAGCTTCATCTGCTCCTCGGTG